>NZ_JBAHZA010000018.1:0-45150 GCF_036697365.1 Psychromonas arctica | reverse complement strand
GTTAAAGAGCGTGCCTTTCGGCTAGGCGGCGTATATTACGCGCCTTTCGAACAATGTCAACGTCTTATTTCAACTTTATTTTGAAGCGAACTTCAAATCGTTTACTGCGTTAGTTTTGCTCTCAAACTCGCTGGGTAACTTGCGTTCCGTCCCGTGTCTGTGGATGCGCATTATAGGGATCTTCGAAAGGTAAGCAAGTGTTTATTACTGTTTTTTTTGATTATTTTTCTGACCGCCTAATTAACAAACAAAGCGTTCAAAATAACGGTCTTTTGTGCCGTTATTTTGTACTTATCATCTTATTTAAACTATTGGCTGGATAAAGGATCGTTGAAAGTAACTTAGCAATCACACTACCAAGAAGTAATGCAAACAAGGAAGATATGATAATAAGAGGTTCATTATCTGTTAATAGGTTAGTTGTTATACAAGTTGCAACAAATAAAATTAGCGGAATGATGTAAACAACTAAAGAACTTTGTACGATATCTTTGTTATCGACTAATAATTCAATTTGGTTATTAACTTCCATCCCTTCTTTATATGGCATAGAAATTTTATGTGATTTATCACTGGCGCCTTTTGCTACAATGCCAACACCACAATTATCATTACTGCTACAAGATTTACATGCGGATTTAGAGATACACTCTACGATGACGCTCTTTTCGCCATTTACTTCTGTAATCTCAATAATACGGCCAGTTTCTTTTAGCATTAATGTACCAGTTTTACTGAAGCCGCTATTTTCTCTGCGGTAACTAATGGGATTTCACCAATGATATTGACTTCTACGCTATTAATTTGTTTTGTGTAAATAAGTGTCGCACCACGTTGGATGATATTTTTCTGATCAGCTAACAAGGCTTTTTTGTTTGATATATATACTGACACACTAACTATTCCATCATTAAGCATAAGATAAGAAACAGGATCAGTATCATGCATCATCAATTTATGTTGATCATCTTTGATCACTTTAAACCCTGTTGGTAACCAATCAACATTCCAATCGGCCATTTCTGCTGCACTATTCTGCGATAAGTTTAATATATCAGGTGTAGCTTTAATACTTAATTGCTTTATCCATGGACTGACTGTGTTACTAATTTTCATAGAAACAACCATTGTTTGTTCAAGTATGACGTTGGACTTATCAATGACATCTAGACGCAATGGTAAATAACTATCTAAATCTAACCATACTATATAGCTATACCGATAGTTATCTTTACTGATCATACGAATTGCTATCGCTTTTTTTCCTGCAATTCTATCTTTACCCAAAATAATGTATTCATAGTTTCTATTACCACTTTTAAAATCGAAGTTAGTTATATCAGCAAATACACTTTGATCTTGATGACTTAATAAGCTGTATGGTTGGCTTCCCTGTTGGTAGAAACTAATTTTTCCATCAAACTGTAAAGATTCACGCATTGCGCCATTTAAGTATGTAAAGTAGGTAATACGTTTACCATCAATAACACCATGGATAAGTTGTTTGGGCTGTATTTGGTTTTGTGCTGTATTTAAATAAAGCAGCGTATAATTTAAATTATTATAAGCTTGCTTCATATTATTTAAATAAGTTAAAGCGGATGGTGAATCTGTTTGCTCTGTTTCTACGATTTGAGATTGTGTTTGTTCAGAGCTCGCCATTAGTTGCGGTGACACTATTAATGATACTAGTGAAACTAACGCAACTAAAAATAATCGATGTTTCATCGCTAACCTTAAGGTTTTGTTTGCAACTGTAACTGATGGTCCTTCATTAACGCTTCTAAACGTTCATTACGTTCTTTAATGTCATTTTCTGTTTGTGCGGGTGTTGCCTGTAAACTTACTGGTGCAGCTGCCCCACCAAATGGTACTGTATTTAGCACTGGTGTTGAGCTTGCATCCGTAGCATCGTCTTGATTAACAATTAAGCTACTAACTACCACTACACCTGCCACAGATGCTGCAATTGCATATTGTCCAAATCGTTTCATAAATGGAACAACATTAGTATCTTGTTTCTCAGGCGTTGCTAATGGAACAACATTATCATCTTGCATTTCACCTGCTATAGCGGCCATTACGCTATCAGTTACATCCACGCGTAAATCTAAGCCATCGCTTTCTTCACGTAGAACATCACCAATTAGCTGGTATCTTGAGAACTGTTGTTGTAACTCAACGTCTTCAAGTACTGCGTCGATGATCTCTTGGTCATCAAACTCATTATCAATGAGCGATGATAGATCTTGTGAGTATTCTTTCATCATCAATTCCAATTAATTTTCTAATAAAGGTTTGAGTTGCTTGTCAATTGCTTCACGAGCCCTAAAGATACGAGAGCGTACGGTACCAATTGGACAATTTTCAATTTGTGCAATTTCGTCATAGCTCATTCCTTCAAGTTCGCGCAAAGTAATCGCAGACTTCAACTCATCTGGTAAACTACCAATCACTTTTAAGATGACTTGTTTTACTTCCTGAGAATGTAAAATCGACTCAGGATTATCTTCATCTTTTAAAGCACCACTACCGTCATAGCTATCAGCTTCTTCAGCATCAATATCCGATGCGGGCGGTCGTCGACTTTGACTGGTTAAGTAATTTTTTGCAGTATTAACCGTAATGCGAAATAACCAAGTATAAAAAGCACTATCACCTCTAAAATTGGGCAATGACTTATATACTTTTATAAACACCTCTTGCGACACATCAGGAATATCACCTGAGCTGCGCACATAACGTGTTAATATATTGGCTACACGCGTCTGGTACTTACGTACTAA
Source organism: Psychromonas arctica (assembly GCF_036697365.1). Lineage (GTDB taxonomy): Bacteria > Pseudomonadota > Gammaproteobacteria > Enterobacterales > Psychromonadaceae > Psychromonas > Psychromonas arctica_A. The sequence goes on along the minus strand of NZ_JBAHZA010000018.1, from coordinate 42,364 downwards.
TAATGCAAATGCTTGCTGCTCACCATTTTGTATACGTTGTATTAACTGTAAATCTAATTCACGCTCATTCATTGAGCTTTTCTACCTATATTTATAGTGAGCTATTAATTCTCACAGATATGACTTTTATAAAAAAAGAAAGTTCCAAATTAATTCAAAACAATGATGTTTTTGGATAAACTCTCTAGTTACTCGAAATGTTAGTTACACTATTTAACCCAAAACAGAGCATATAATGCCATGGCAGAGAATAAAACAACACCTGAACATCAATACACTTGTGACGTACTAATCATTGGGGCAGGTGCAGCAGGTTTATCGTTAGCCTTAAAGATTGCAGATCATAGTAATGTAAGAGTATTAAGTAAAGGTAACTTGTCTGAAGGATCAACCTATTATGCACAAGGTGGTGTTGCTGCAGTATTCTCCGATGACGATAGCACCGACTCTCATTTTAAAGATACATTAATAGCCGGGGCCGGTTTATGTGATGAAGATGCAGTTAACTTTACCGTAACTAATGCCAAAGAGAGCATGCAATGGTTAATTGATACTGGTGTTGATTTTGATACTGAAACAAATGAGCAAGAAGAAGTACAATACCACTTAACACGAGAAGGTGGGCATTCACATCGTCGCATACTGCATGCCGCCGACGCCACGGGTAGAGAAATTGAAGAATCTCTATTAAGTGCAGTTAAAAAACACCCTAACATCACCCTAATGGAAGGCTATAACGCCATCGATTTAATCACTACTCGTAAGTTAAATCTACCTGCTAATCGTGTTTTAGGTGCTTATGTATGGAATAGAAAAGCAGAGCAAGTAGAAACCGTTAACGCACATTTCGTGACGCTTGCAACAGGTGGTGCAAGTAAAGTGTATCAGTACACCAGTAATCCTGATGTATCTAGTGGCGATGGTGTAGCACTGGCTTGGCGAAGCGGTTGCCGTGTAGCCAATATGGAATTCAATCAATTTCATCCGACATGCTTATACCATGCAGATGCAAAAAATTTCTTATTGACTGAAGCATTGCGCGGCGAAGGGGCTTTATTACTTCGCCCTGATGGTACAAGGTTTATGCCCGACTTTGATGAACGAGGTGAATTAGCGCCACGTGATATTGTGGCGCGAGCAATCGATTATGAGATGAAGCGCTTAGGGGTGGATTGTATGTATCTCGATATCAGCCATAAACCAAAAGATTTTATCATTAAGCATTTTCCTACTATATATCAACGCTGTTTATCATTAGGCTTAGATATCGCTAAGCAACCCATGCCAATTGTACCGGCTGCACATTATACTTGCGGCGGAGTGATGATCGATCACCACGGTCAAACTGATATTGATGGCTTATACGCAATCGGTGAAGTCACTTATACTGGGTTACATGGTGCTAATCGATTAGCATCAAACTCATTATTAGAATGCATTGTTTACGCCCATGCATGTGCAAAAGATATCATTAACCGCATTCCTTTCTATAAACAAAGAAAATTTGCCAGCATTCCTGATTGGGATGATAGCCAAGTAGAAAACTCAGATGAGCAGGTTGTTATCCAACATAACTGGCACGAACTGCGTTTATTTATGTGGGATTATGTTGGGATTGTTCGTACAGATAAACGTTTACAAAGAGCATTGAGCCGTGTTGAGCTGTTACAGCATGAGATCACTGAGTATTACAGTAACTTTAAAGTAGGTAATAATTTACTAGAGTTACGAAATTTAGTGCAAGTGGCAGAGCTGATTATAAAAAGTGCAATTCAAAGAAAAGAGAGTCGTGGTTTACATTATAACCTGGATCACCCCGAGCTAGCTGATAATCCTAAGCCTACGATTTTAAACCCTAATAATAACTAACCAGCATGCGCTGTATTAATTAAACGAGCAAGCAGTCGATACTCACGCTCAGCCACACTATCATGAAACACGATAAACCACTTTTTAGGGTTATCGTGTTTCACTTCTATTAATAAGCTATCCACCTGCTCTACACACAAGAAAAGCACCCATTCATTATAAAAAGAACGCCTATTAATCGTGCCTACTAAGTGCTTAGGTTCACTTATTTCAATATTACCACCATCAGATAGTAAACAGATAAAAGGCTGTTGTACCGATGAATAAACAAAATAAACCGAAGTAGCGATATAGAGTATTAATAGCAATCCACTTAACCAACCAATACCCCATAACAATAAGAAAATAATGGCACTCATCAATAATAGGCCTACCGCCAATATTTTAGCGATAACAGATGATCTTGTAGTTAACTTATATTTTAACGCGCTTAAGGATGACATCGACAATTTCAGCAAGTTGCGGATCAGGACATTTCTCATGTCCCATAAACCAAGCAAATAGCTCAGGGTCTTCACAAGTTAAAAGACGTTGAAAATACAGTTTATGCTGTTCGCTTAAATCACTGTATGCTTCTTTGGCAAAAGGCATAAATAAAACATCGAGCTCTAACATACCACGACGACAAGCCCATAATATACGAGAAAGAGAAACCTCTTTTGGCATGACTAAACCTTCCTTTTTGAATAAAAACGTTAAGCTGTCGAGCAACTTATCCGTATAAAGTTTGAAACAGGCTAGTAGCTTATTATAAGCACCTATATTAGTCAGTTATTTATTCTGATAAATATCCAGTCTATGACATCAATACCATAATTTAGCAGTTGTAAAATAGATGATTGGCGATAACATTGTATAAAAACACATTCGTCCATAAATGAGGCCAAACATGCTAACACTTAGCCAACTTGAGAATATCAGTCAATTACCCGATCTAGTTCTCTGTCCACTTAATAGCTGGGATTTGATCAGTATAACAGGTGAAGACCGTGTGACCTTTTTGCAAGGGCAACTCACTTGTGATTTAACACAGTTATCACCTGGTGAGCAAACATTAGCAGCGCATTGTAACCCTCAAGGTAAAGCATGGACTATCGCTCGGGTTATTATATTGGCAGACCGTATTCTATTAACTCAACCGAGCTCTGTATCAGCAATTCAATTACCAGAGCTTAAGAAATATGCTGCGTTTTCTAAGGTCACCATTGAGCAAGAAACTGAATATAAAATATTAGGTTTAGCAGGTCGTAAATCAGCAGAGTATATTGCAGAAGAGGTTGATACTGCAGCAACTCATGATACTAGCCGTTTATTAGAAACAGGTACGGTATTAATCAAGCAACCATACCCTTCATTACGTTATCTTGCAGTAATGAAAAATGATGTTGCGGATGAACTAGTACAAGATTTAGAAGGCAAAGCAGAAATATTTGACGATAGTTTATGGAATGCAATGAACATTGCTGCAGGTGTAGGCTTTTTAACAGCGGAAACATCAGCACAATTCATTCCTCAAATGCTAAATTTACAAGCATTAAATGGTATTAGCTTTACTAAAGGTTGCTACATTGGTCAAGAAACGGTGGCGCGAGCTAAATATCGTGGAGCCAATAAGCGCGCCATGTTTATCTTAACTGGCCGCTCAAGTGAGTGCCCTACTGCAGGCCAAACGGTGGAAGTATTATTAAACAATAATTGGAAAAGAGTCGGTGCTGTTGTTTCCGCAAGTCAATATGGTGATGGCCATATTGAAGTGCTCGCGGTATTACCAAAAGACACCAATCCGGAAGATATATTCCAAATTAAAGAGTTAGAAGGCTCTACACTTTATTATGCGCCACTACCCTACCAAATAGCGGAAGACTAGATTAATTTGCCCTTATTTTATTAAGGGCTTACCCACTCCAAAATCATGCCAATTTACACTATATTTACCAATAACCAGAATTAATGCTATGATGCTCACACTTTTTATAAGGTTGAATTAACACTAATACCTGTACTGATGGAACACAGCTTGAGCCAAGAAATCATTCAATTACGCGATAAATCCGATGAGTTTTCTCGTCTACGCGTTAGATCTGCTCTCGCATTGATGAAAAAAGATGAAGCAAATGTGTTTCAAATCTTTCCATTATTACTCCATTACAACGCACCTAGCTTACCAGGTTATATAAAAGGTGATGTCCCAGCTGGCATTAGCCAGTTTAATCCCACAAAAGAACATCAAACTCTTGCACAGCAGCTGTTTTCTAATGTCCCAGATCATGCTGTAGAGCAATCGGACATCATTGGCTTATATGCCATGGGCAGCACTTCGTCTATTGGACAATGCTCTGAAAGTGATTTTGATATTTGGATCTGTTACGAACATACCTTAGATCCAGATCGGGTAGCATTACTTAATAAGAAATCATGGGAAATCACCTATTGGGCTGAGAGCTTAGGAGTAGAATTAAATTTCTTCCTGATCCCAGATAATAAGTTCAGAGTAACCAATAAAGCTTCAATGAGTAATGAGTCCTGCGGTACATCACAACATATGCTGTTGTTAGATGAGTTTTATCGAACGTCATTACGTGTTGCAGGCCGTCGTATTCTATGGCGACAAATTCCACATGAGCACGAACATGATTATGATAACTATGTAAAAAACCTATATGAAACGGGCCAAATCAATCCTGATGACTGGTTAGACCTTGGTGGTTTACATTGCGTACCAGCAGAAGAATTGTTTGGTGCAACTTTATGGCAGTTATATAAAGGCATTGATAACCCTTATAAAGCAACCTTAAAAACTATCTTAATGGAAGCTTATTCATGGGAGTATCCTAATACAGAGTTAATATCCACCTCTTATAAAAAAAGTTTTCAAGAACAAGACTTCTACGATGAGCATCTTGACCCATATTGTTTAATGCTTGATAAAGTTAGTAATTATTTAATTAGCATTAATGATCTACAGCGTTTAGAGCTAGTGCGTGTTTGTTTCTACTTTAAAACAGAAGAGATGCTCTCTAAGCAATGTAATAATGAGAATAATGCCTGGCGCCGTACTATTTTAAATAAACTCGTCAAGCAATGGGGTTGGACGGCAAGCCAAATTGTCGATCTAGACAATCGTAATAATTGGAAAATACGCGAAGTTAAACAAGCTAATCACCTATTACTTGATGCACTGATGCTTAGTTATAGCAATTTGATTAAGTTTGCTCGAGTGAATGACATTAGTGAGTCGATTAGCGCTGAAGATATTGGAATTCTATCTCGAAAACTTTATGCAGCACATGAAACACTACCAGGTAAAGTAGATATTATTAACCCTAATATTTCACCTAACCTGATTGAACATGATCTCAGTCTGATTCAAATTCCAGAACATCGTAAAAATAAAGCTGGTTGGTACTTATTCAATAGTACGCTTGATCCATTTGAATTAGCATCTACACCAAGCCTTGGTTATTCACCTTATTTATCTAAGCTAGTCGCTTGGAGTTATGTGAATGGATTATACGATGAAGATACGACATTACATTTATATAATCAGGGCTCTGATCTGGTTGATAAAAACCTAAATCAATTTGCTAAAGATCTATATGCTGTATTTCCGATTTATGTCCCTAAAGCAAGTGACAAAGCACTCAGTGAGCCTTGTGCCATTAAGCACTTATCTATTTTCTTAAACGTAGAAAAAGATCCAACACGACACTGGCAAGATACAGAAGAAAGTGAATTAAACCAAATCGATAATGTAATGGCCTATGGCGAACATAAAGAAAGCTTAATTGGCAGTATCGACTTTATCTACCGTAACTCATGGAATGAAGTACGTACTTTACACTTTAATAGCCAGTTTTCAGTGGTTGAAGCTTTAAATACTATCTTGTCGAAAATGCATCAAGATGCTTCTCCACCTCAGCAAATTGACCTTTTTTGTTATAGCCGCCATTTTAGCGAGCAAATTTGCCAATCTTTTGGCAGCAAACTCAACGAGTTTATTCAATTGCGCCTGCATACTGTACACACTCGATCTGTACAAACACTATGGACAGGTGGTAGAAAATTTGGATTTTACTTTGAGCGTAAAGGCGTTTCTCTGCAACACTTAGAAAGTGCCGTAGATATTTATAGCCATATTTCTAACAAGAAATTATCTGCGAGCTCATTGAATTTAAAAACAACGCATTATGATCAAACAGCCGATGTGATTGAATCACACATTAGTGAAGGCTTGATACAATTCTTTTTTGAGAACTATCATAACGGCTTTAACGTTTATATTGCTAATGCAGAAAATGATGTAGAAACATTTTTAAATTTTGCAGGTTCAAAAAATGAATTTGTACAAAACGTTAATCGTTTTTATACTTCAAATAATCATTTATCGAATACAGATGTAGAACAGGTTAATTTCAACTTGCCGCAATTTTATGATATTACTTTAAATGAAGATAAAACCTTATCCCTCAATCCTTTTAAAAGCAGTACCTTAGTTGCTTCTGCACAGGATTTAATCTCTGCACTGACTCCTGCTAACGAACAATAAAGATACTCTACTTAACGACTTTTCTACTCCCCCATCTTATTTAAATTTATAGACTTCTAGCCCTCTTTACGTATAGATTGCCATGTTTAATTTATCGAGGTAAAATAAAGCATATTTTTTAAAAGGTTATTGCTATGTCAACACAATGGAACGGTGAATATATAAGTCCTTATGCCGAACACGGAAAAAAAAGTGAGCAGGTAAAAAAAGTGACTGTGTCTATACCAACTAAGGTATTGAAGATATTGACAGATGAACGTACTCGTCGTCAGGTAAATAACTTACGCCACGCAACCAATAGTGAGCTGTTATGCGAAGCTTTTTTGCATGCTTATACGGGTCAGCCTTTACCTGAAGATGAAGAGCTAGATAAAAGTCAAAATATCAATATTTCAGAAACCTTAAGCAAGTCTGCAAAATAACCCCATCAATATAAAAAAACCTCAATAAGTTAAACTCATTGAGGTTTTAGCTAAGCTAATTTAACGATAGCAGTTATTTTAATGCTGCTACCGCTTCTTTCACTAATTCGCCAATTTTTGCCCATTCACGGTTATCAATCAAATCAGCAGGCACCATCCACGTGCCACCACATGCTAATACCGCATTAATATCTAAGTAGTCGTTAATATTCGCTGGTGATACTCCGCCCGTTGGCATGAAGCTAACTGGGTAAACGGCAGTTAATGATTTTAACATTGCCACACCACCTGATGGGCCAGCAGGGAAGAACTTCAACGTTGTTAATCCCATTTCCATTGCTTGCTCAACTAGTGATGGGTTATTCACACCCGGGATAATTGGCATATTACGTTGTTGACAATATTTAACCGTTGTTGGGTTAAAACCAGGGCTAACGATAAAATCAACGCCAGCATCAATCGCTAAATCAACCGTTTCACTGTTTAGTACTGTACCAGCACCAATTAACATTTCAGGAAACGCTTCACGTAAATTTTTAATTGATTGTGCCGCCGCTGGAGTACGGAATGTAATTTCCGCACAAGGCATACCATTTTCAACTAATACTTTACCTAGTGGTACAGCATCATTAGCATCTTTAATGGCAATAACAGGGATCACTTTAAGTGATTGTAATTTTTCATTTAATGTTGTCATTTTACTATCCTAAATATGAATGATTAATCTACAAATGGGGCAATATATTTCATATCAATAATTGCACCTTTATGCTGTATCACAGTACTTGCTACTTGGTGTGCTTTTTCAGCAGCAACAACCGTTGTTCCACCTATAGTTCGTTTTGACAAATAACCTGCAGCAAATGAATCACCCGCAGCAGTGGTATCAATAACATTCTCAGGTGCTACTTTTTGTGCGGCAACACTAATTGAGTCATCGGCAGTAATGATCAAACATTCGCCACCACCTTGCTTAATCACAATTTCTTGAACACCTAATGCACGAGTTCGCTCAATACATTGCTCAACTTTTGTATCACCAAATAAAGCTTGTTCATCGTCAAATGTGAGTAAACCAGTATGAGTCACAGCAAGAATACGTTTAAATCCTTCAGCTGCCTCTTCAGTAGAATCCCACAATTTAGGGCGGTAGTTATTATCAAAGTAAACTTTACCACCAGCATCTTTATAACGAGCTAATAAATCATAAAGCTTCTCGCGACTAGCTGGCGGCAATATGGCTAAGCTAATGCCTGATAGATAGATAACATCTTGTTTCAATAATGATTCAAGGTATTCATCACTTGCCGTCTCTAGCCAATATTTAGCGGCTGCGGCATCACGCCAATATAAAAAACTACGCTCACCAGTATCATCCGTCTCAACCATGTACAAACCAGGCTGTCTGGTTTCAGAACGCTGTACAAATTGCGCATCAATGCCTTCTTTATTCCAAGCATCAATCATTTCTTGGCTTATGTTATCTTCACCTAAAGCAGTGACGTAACTTACGTTAACATCTTTACCTGATGTTAGACGTGACAAATATATGGCTGTATTTAAGGTATCTCCGCCAAAGCTTCTACGTAAAACGCCATTTACTTCCTGTAATTCAATCATACATTCGCCGATCAAAGCGATATTGAAATTAGCCATTTGCTACCTCTATTATAAAAAATGGATTCATTGTCTTTGTACTTAACTATCTCAATCTGTTACAGCGAATAGCGTACGCTTGATGCACTCGATATAAAGCGCGGTATTAAAACTAACGGCAGCATCAACTTACTAAAATGTCGACGATGCAATTACATCTTATTGATACAATTTATAAGTTAAAAATTGTACATCACACGACCCAATTTGTAATACAAAAAGACACTATGTGTGATCTAGATCATCCACCTATATCACAATCAAAATAATTATCTGATATAAACATTAAATTAAAGCGAACGATATTCTGCTAACCCGCTTGAGTACTTATGATAAGTAAAGAATAAAAAGTAAACTAAATCGGTTACTGAAGAGATTAAATTATAAAAGACTTTAGGTTTATCAGAGCTATTTAAAATATAAAAATAGAGAGCTCATCCTTAAAAATTAAAAAATTAAAGTGATTTTAAGGTTTATTTGTATTACTTTATTAACTAATTTTTATCCACTTTTATATGTAGCGAGGTCACAATGCTCTCCACTGTTAACGCCGTTTTGATGAATCAACAAGAAATTGAAGCGATTCAACAAGAGCTAGGAAAAACAAGTTTAATGGGGCGTAGTCTAGACGCTTTAATTGAAGATACCGATAATTACCTAGCGCTACCGATAGATGTTCCCGGGCATAGTCCTGCAGGCGGCTATGCTCATAACAAACATCAGCAAAACTATAAGTACATTGAACAGGCTGGTCGCTTATTTTTAATTACTGGCGACGAAAAATACGCTCAATTTGCCGCAGTGTTATTAACTCAATATGCAGATAAGTATTTAGTGTTAGGCTTTCAAGAGCAGCGTAATACCAACCCACCAGGCCGTTTATTCCATCAAATGCTTAATGAGCACGTTTGGTTATTGTATTCGAGTTTAGGCTATAGCTGTATTAAACACTGGTTAACAGAAAAACAACGTCAACATATTGTAGAGCAACTATTTGAGCCTATGTTGGAAGTGGCAACAGTTAAATATAACTTTGATTTTGACCGCATTCATAACCATGGCGTTTGGGCTGTAGCCGCAACTGCGGCTTGTGGTGCTGCAATAGGACAAGAAAAGTATATCGACTTAGCATTGCACGGTTTAGCTGGCGATGATATTCAAGGTGGATTCTTGGCACAGTTGAGCAATTTATTTGCTCCTTCAGGCTATTACATTGAAGGGCCTTATTACCATCGTTACGCTATTCGTCCTTTGTGCCTATTAGCTGAATTAACGCAACGTTTCCGCCCTGAGTTAGATATTTTTAATTTTAAAGGTCAAGTGATCGGTAAAACGATCCAATCTTTATTATCAACGGCCTACCCTAATGGTGTTTTCCCATCATTAAACGATGCATCGAAAAGCATGGATATTAAAGATGAAGGCGTAGTAATTGCCGTCAGCTTATATGCAAAACACTACCCTGAAGATACTAATCTATACGGTATTGCTAAAATTCAGGAACAAATATGGATCAGTGGTTGTGGCGTTGCATTATCGCAAGCTTATCAAGCACAAACTTCTGTAGAAGTTCCCTGTTTACCAAGCGTCGAGCTGAATGAAGGGCCTGAAGGTGATAAAGGCGCACAAGGCTTTGTCCGTATGCAAAATTCACAGGGTGATATCAGCCAATTAGTCATGAATTATGGTCAACACGGCATGGGTCATGGGCATTTTGATACTTTAGGCATGACCTACTTTAATAATGATCAAGAAGTATTGCGTGATTATGGATTTGGTCGTTGGGTTAATATCGAGCCTAAGTTCGGAGGTCGCTACCTAGATGAAAACAAATCATACGCCCGCCAAACAATCGCACATAACCTAGTGACCGTTGATGGCGCTTGTCAGAACGACTTTGATGTTGAACTTGCAGATAGTAAACACGGTACTCCCCACTTCTTTATTGGTGAAGGTAAAATGCAAGCAATGAGCGCCTTTGCTGAAGATTTTTACCCGGGTGTTGAACAACAGCGCTCTCTAGTTTTAGTCGAACATGAACAATTAACACAGCCACTATTGATCGATTTATTCCGTTTAAGCAGTCAGACAGCACACCAATATGATTATTCACTGCAATACCAAGGCCAAATCATCCGCACGAATGTTGAGCATAAACAACATGCCATACTCAATCCGATGGGTGATGATGCAGGTTATCAACACCTTTGGAATGTAAGTGAAGGTAAAGGTCAGGACACTAATTTAATAAGTTGGTTACAAGGCAGTAGCTATTACACTTGGTTAAGCGCAAGTGCTGCTGATGATACTCTATTCTTCACGCGTACCGGTGCTAACGATCCTGATTTTAACCTGCGCAGTGAAACTAGCTTTATCTTACGTCGTAACGCGAAAAATAGCTTATTCGCTAATGTCATCGAAACACATGGTTACTTTAATGAAGCAGTAGAAGCAAGTTTAGATGCACGTGGCAAGATACATACTATTAATATTATTGGTTTCAATGAACAAGCCACTGTGATTGAAGTGTTAGGTGAAGGCATCGCGTTAACTGTGATGATCAACAATGCTAAAGATGCGACAGCAACAAGTAAAACCACTATCGAATTTAATAATCAATCGTACAGCTGGACAGGTTTCTTAGTTGTAGAAAGTAAGAGGGTTTAATCATGAGTTACCAACCACTATTAATGAGTTATGAGCAAGCAGCTCAATTACGCCAATATGTTAATACAAACTCCTTAATCGGCCTGTCTATTAAAGAAGAAATCGATGCACTGGAAGCGTACATGCCAATTGGTATTGAGATTCCAGGGCACGGTGAAGCTGGCGGTTACGAGCATAACCGTCATAAGCAAAATTACATCCATTTAGATCTAGCTGGACGCCTATATCTTATTACTGAAGATAAGCGTTATTTAGATTATGCAACCACTATGCTGGTTGAGTATGCAAAGGTTTATAAACATCGCGAATTAAACATTAGCCGAGATTCAAACAAACCGGGTCGTTTATTCCATCAAACGCTGAATGAAAATATGTGGATGTTATATTCCTCATGCGCTTACTCCTGTATTCGCCACCAATTAACTGAACAGCAACAACAGTTGATTGAAAATGATTTGTTCAAAGTCATGCTTGAGATGTTTGTTGAAACTTATGCTGAGAATTTTGACATTATCCATAATCACGGTTTATGGTCAGTAGCAAGTGCTGGTATTTGTGCATATGCAATTAACGACCAAGCAACCGTTGATAAAGCTATTTATGGATTAAAAGGAGATAGTGTTTCTGGTGGCTTTATTGCCCAATTAACACAACTCTTCTCGCCAGATGGCTACTACATGGAAGGCCCTTATTACCACCGCTTTTCACTGCGCCCTATTTTCTTATTTGCTGAAACTATTGAACGTCGCCAGCCAGAGATTGGTATTTACCAATTAAAAGATGAAGTTATCAAAACCACTGCTTATGCGGTTATGTCAACGGCTTTCCCAAATGGTACCTTACCTGCATTAAATGATTCATCGCGTACCATGGACATCAAAGATCTTGGTATTTTACTAGCAACAAATATCTGTTTCGATCGTTACGAAAAGAATGAAACATTATTAGCGATGGCAAAGCATCAAGGTCATGTATGGGTCCATAATACTGGCGCAACATTATCTAATGCATTACAAGATAATACTGAAGTTCCTAACTTTAATTGGGGTAGCCTAAGTCTAAGTGATGGTGCTGAAGGAGAGTGTGGCGGTGTTACTATTTTGCGCCACCGAGATGCACAAGCTGATGATAGTATGGCGCTACTCTGGTATGGCCAACACGGCAGTGATGCAAAACTTCACTCTGCATTAGATCATGGCCATTTTGATGGGTTACACCTAAGCCTATTCAACAATAACCAAGAATTTATTAATGATTATGGTTATGGCCGTTGGGTAAACATAGAGCCTAAATTTGGCGGTCGTTATATTCCTGAGAATAAAAGCTACTGTAAACAAACAATTGCGCATAACACGGTAGTGATTGACCAAACGAGCCAAAATCAAGGTAGTACGGCAATTGCCCAACAACATTTTGGTGAACAACACTTTACCTTAATGGATAATGACTCATTGCAGGCTATGAGTGCTTATGCTCGTGACTATTACCCGGGAGTTGACCAGCAACGTACTGTTATTATGGCTGAGCTTGAAGGCTTTGAAAAACCTCTGATTATTGATTTATTCCGCATGATCAGTGACGAAGAGCACAGCTACGATTATCCAGTTCATTACAACGGTCAGATAATTCGTACTGATTTTGATTATGAAGCAAACAAAAGCCTCAATACACTAGGTGATGCATTTGGTTATCAACACTTATGGAACCTTGGCCAAGGTAAAATAGAGAAATCTTCTTTAACAACTTGGTTGATGGGTAATACTTATTATTCATTAATTAGTAGTGCCAACGAAAACAGTGAGTTTATCTTCGCTCGTACTGGAGCTAATGACCCTGATTTCAACTTACGCAATGAACCAATGTTTATCCTTCGTCAGAAAGCTGCTAATCATTTATTTGCTAATGTTTATGAAACACACGGTTATTTTAACGAAGCCGTTGAAGCAAGCCTAAATGCACGTGGATTGGTAGAGTCTGTAGAAGTACTTCACAGCGATGATAATGTATCAGTAGTAATGATTCATTTAAGTAATGAGAAACAACTAACAGTATGTGTAAATAATCAGGTTGGTGTGACTGCTGAAACAAAATCTAACGTGGCTATTAATGGTGATCAAATCACTTGGACTGGCCCAGTAGCTATTCTTTAATAAAGAAGCTAACAAAAAGCCGCGTTAAGCATTAACTTAGCGCGGCTTTTTCGTTTATTTGTTAAGAAAAATTAATTACTCGTTGGTAAACGGTGATTGGTTGTACTTAACAAACGTTTATTTGCTTCACGCGCTTTTTCTGCATCACCAGCCATTATCGCAGAATAGATTGCTCTATGTTCACCGATACATGTCCCACCCTTCTCTGATGAGTGACTAATAAAGCTTTTAAACATAGTACATAACACATTAGCAAAAGGCAGATAAAAGCTATTGCCCGTTGATAGAAAAACTAACCGATGGAATTCCATATCGACTTCCATCCATTTCTCGGCATCAAAGTTTTTAGACACATAATCCATTTGCTGGAAAGTAGCGGATAACAATATGCGTTGCTGTGCTGTTGCATTCTGAGCAGCTAAAGCGGCAGCTTCAGGCTCAATCGCTTTACGCAATGCAAGGAATTCTTGATATACGAATGCATTATCACCGAGGTCGATGACCCAATCTAGTAATTGAGCGTCTAAGAAATTCCAGTTATCACGGCTTTTAACGCGAGTTCCGACTTTCGGCTTAGACTCTAACAGCCCTTTCGAGGTTAACAGTTTAATTGCTTCACGTAAGGCAGTACGGCTAACACTAAACTGTTCGCATAATACCATTTCACTAGGAATAATTTCATTCTGAGCAACGTCACCAGATAATATTTTTCTTGCAATTTCACGTGCCACTTGGACATGTAAACTACGCTTGGAACCAGAAATTTGTATGAATGGGTTATGCATAATGTCTCTTCAAGTATATAAATCAATCGTTATTATATGATAATTAAAAGGCCTTAGATACAAACAACTAACAGCTCAATTCACAATCACTTATCTAACTGATTTTAAATTATAAAATATTTTTTTATAGAGAGCTAACAAAGCTTTTTTGAATTCAAAACCGGTTTTAATAAGATAGAGATCATATAAAAACAAAAAAACCAGCTCGAAGGCTGGTTTTTAAAGGTAGCTGTATGATAGCTATTTATCCATATGAACATCCATTTGCGGATAAGGGATTTCTATGCCAGCTTCATCAAGAGCATTTTTAATCGACTCCATTAATTCAAAACGAATAGGCCAATAATCTGGACCATTTACCCATGGACGAACCACTAAGTTAACACTTGAATCCGCTAGTTCTGCAACAGCGATAGTAGGCTCAGGTTTTGGTAGAATGCCTTTAGTATTATTCAACACTGACTCTAGAACTGCTTTAGTCTGAGCTAAGTCAGCGTTGTAACTTACCCCAATAATTAAATCGATACGACGAGTTGGTTTACGAGAGTAGTTAATGATGTTGCCACCTAAAATCGCAGAGTTAGGTACAACAACGAACTTATTATCAGGACTAGTTAGTGTCGTAGAGAAAATTTGCACAGACTCAACTACACCGGCAGTTCCTGCAGCTTCAATATATTCACCCGCTTTAAATGGACGTAATGCGATAATTAAAATCCCTGAAGCAAAGTTAGAAAGTGAACCTTGTAACGCTAAACCTACCGCTAAACCAGCCGCACCAATGATTGCAACAAACGATGTGGTCTCAACACCTAATTTACTCAGCGAGGCGATGATAACAAAGGCGACAATCACGTAACGCACCATACGTGTAACAAAGTCGACTATGGTGCTATCAAAACCGCGTTTACCTAAAATTTTATGTAATGTGCCCGCAACAAAACGCGCCACCATCATCCCTATAACCAAGGTACAGATAGCAAAAATAATATTTAGCGCATAACCAATAATCAGGTCCTGATTATCAGCGAACCATGTGACACTGTTACTGAGTATATCCATATTTTTCTCGATAGCTTCGGCAACAGAATTTACCGCTCCATTTTCTTCTGACATTCTCTCACTCCTTATATTAGCTTTGTGTTAGCTGTTTATAAAAAAACTGCCATTGGCTTTTAAAATGTTGTGTTGGTTTTTGTTTGAATTGAGATCGTACAAACTGACTCATTCTCCCTTCTACATAAGACAATAACAAATTAGCTAACACTCCTTCATCTGTATTGAATTTTTGCCCATCAGAAGTCGGCCTCTCACGTAGAGTTTGCTTTAATTGTGTTTCTAATTTAGAAAAAACATGCTCTATACGCAATTGTAATCGCTCATTTTCCCCCACCAAAGCATCGCCACTTAAAATACGTGTAATACCAGGATTTCTTTCAGAAAAGCCTAATAGGAAATGGATAATATGTTCAACACGAACAAAGGTATCTTTTTGTTGTTCTTTGATTAGGTTGATCTGTGTAAAAACAGTGGTTTCTGTAAAATCGATTAACCCTTCAAACATACGAGCTTTACTTGGAAAGTGTCTGTATAAAGCGGCTTCTGATACACCCACTTCAGCAGCCAATTTAGCTGTCGTAATACGTTGCCCGGGTTTTCCTTCTAACATAATCGCTAAAGCACTTAAGATATCATCCTTTCTATTGGCTTTTTTATTATTATTTTTTGCAACCATCTTAATAACTTCCTTTGTTATCGTTTTTGTATTCCTGAGTCCGCAAAGCTGGTCTCCAGTTGTTATACCTCTCGCATTGAAAAGCGTAGTGTGCACTTCACTTATCTATACAAAAGATATTAATTTAAAATAAATAGCTATAAAAACTAAATAGGTATTATCAGTCACTAACTAGCAACCAGATATTACCTTTAATTTATGTCATGTGTATGATCTTAAGAGTGTTGTTGATACTCTTTTGCAATAATTGTGAGCAGTTGTTTTGCGACTTCTTTTTTACTCGTTAAACCGATATCAAAACGTTTGTTTTTAGCAAAAACAGTTAATGCATTATTATCGCTATTAAACCCCTGAGTACCAACAGACACATCATTTGCAGCTATTAGATCAAGGTTTTTACGTTCAAGCTTACCTTTTGCATAGGCCTCAACATCATTGGTTTCAGCTGCAAACCCGACACAAAAAGGTCGATCAGAAGCACTTGCCACATCAGCAATAATATCTGGGTTTTTTACTAAAGTTAATGTAATTGAGTCCGTATCTGTTTGTTTCTTCATCTTTTCAGTATGAACATTCTCAGTACGGTAATCAGCCACAGCAGCACAAGCAATAAAGATATCTGTGGTTGCTAATGAAGCTAATGCCACTTGATGCATATCCCTTGCACTTTTAACGTCAATACGGTTAATTTCTGGCGGCAATGTTAAATTAACCGGCCCAGCAATAACAGTCACTGTTGCCCCCATATTAAGAGCAGCATTGGCCAACGAGAAGCCCATTTTGCCTGAGCTATGATTACTAATATAACGTACAGGATCAATAGCTTCTTGTGTAGGACCAGCAGTAATCACCACATTGACATCTGCTAACGTTTGATCTTTAGGCGCAAAAAAATCACAACAGTACGTTACTAAATCAGGCACATCTAATAATCGACCAGGACCAATATCACCACATGCTTGAATGCCCTGACCAGGTCCCCAAATGAATACACCACGTTCAGCTAAAACACTTAAATTATCTTGTGTTGCGGGTGCTAAATACATTTGTTGATTCATCGCAGGTGCAATCGCAATTGGAGAAGGAGTTGCTAAACATAATGTAGTTAATAACTCATCCGCCATTCCAGCTCGTAAGCGCGCAATAACATTAGCCGTTGCTGGAGCAATTAAAATTAAATCAGCCCACTTAGCTAATTCAATATGCCCCATTCCAGCTTCTGCTTGAGGGTCTAAAAGATCATCATAAATAACATGCCCAGAAACGGCTTGCATAGTTAAAGGCGTAATAAACTGCTTTGCTGAAGCCGTCATCACAATACGTACTTCAGCACCTTGATCCATTAAACGACGTGTTAACTCTGCGCTTTTGTATGCAGCAATACCGCCGCAAACACCCAATAATATCTTTTTCCCAGTAAGGGGTAATATTGATGACATAAGGCTCTCGGAAATGTAAATAAAACAAAGAAACTAACAATACCATAAAAAGGTTACGCAATATGCACAAGATAAACTAGATTTAATACTCTATATTTTGATTAAGGAGGTCGGCTTTGGCATCAATAAAGCAATGGCCAAAACAGGAAAGGCCAAGAGAAAAACTAATCCAACAAGGCGCAGGTAGCCTAACTGATAGTGAATTATTAGCCATTTTCTTACGCACTGGATGTCAAGGTGTGGATGTGGTCACATTATCTCGACAGCTATTGACCGATTTCGGCTCCTTGCGATCGCTTTTTTCTGCCTGCGAAAGTGAGTTTTGTACTCACAGAGGCTTAGGACAAGCCAAATATGTGCAACTACAAGCAGTTTTAGAAATGTCACGGCGCTATTTACAAGAACCTTTAATGAAAGGAGACCCATTAACCAGTGCTGCACAAACACAACAGTTCTTAAGTGCAAAAATGCGAGACTATCCTTATGAAGTATTTGCAGGTTTATTATTAGATAGCCAACACCGCGTTATTCGCTTCCATGAATTTTTCTTCGGCACAATTAATAGTGCAAGTGTTCACCCAAGAGTAATAGTACAAAAAGTATTACAGGAAAATGCAGCGGCGATAATTCTTGTCCATAATCATCCTTCTGGTGATCCAACGGCGAGTCAATCCGATAAAAATATTACTGAAAAACTTGTGAATACACTGCAATTAATTGATGTTAAAATATTAGACCATTTCATCATTGGTGATGGAAAATACACCTCATTTGCCGAAAAAGGGTGGATTTAGGGCATTTATTTTCACATTTGTTGATCTTTTAATCTTAATGATGTATAAAATGCGCCCTCGACGCCTTTGGCGACGGCTAAAAAAGGTGTTCGACTATTTTGCTCGAGTAAAACTAATATTTTTGGAGAATTTCGACATGTCTAGAGTATGTCAAGTTACAGGCAAGCGTCCAGCTGTTGGTAACAATGTATCACACGCAAAGAACCGTACACGACGTCGTTTCTTACCTAACCTACAAACACACCGTTTTTGGGTTGAGAGTGAGAACCGTTTTGTTAAATTACGCCTATCTACTAAAGGTATGCGCATCATCGACAAAAAAGGTATTGATTCAGTTTTAACTGATATCCGTGCTAATGGCGTTAAAGTTTAAGGAGCTTAAAAATGCGTGATAAAATTCGTTTAAATTCAAGCGCTGGTACTGGTCATTTTTATACTACTGATAAGAATAAAAAGAACATGCCTGAAAAGTTTGAGATCAAAAAGTTTGATCCTGTAGTACGTAAACACGTTATCTACAAAGAAGGCAAAATCAAGTAATTTTGATTTAACCTTGAAAAAACCCAGTTTATACTGGGTTTTTTTATACCTGAAGAAAAAGGAATATTTATGCGCTTATCCAAAAAAGGTTGGAACAATATACTTATCTTTGGCGTATTACTTATTATCTTCATCTTTAACTTTCGTCAACAACTACACTTTTCAAATTCCACACCACAGCATCCGGTTATCTCACCAGACCTAACGATTGTTGAAATACAAACACCAGATTTCATAATGACTCGAACAGGCCGTGAATGGAAAAGAGAGCCTAGTATTAACCTTTCTAATGAAAACCTGCAAACTATTGTCAATAACTGGCAAACACTTCCGTTAGCGGTCTTAGATATCCAATCTTTGCCCTCTTCCGACTTTATCTTAAAGTTTTTTGTAATCGAACAACAGCAACCTATTATTGTGCAACTACATCAACTGCAGGATGGCCAATATATTTTACAAGTTAATGAAGATACTTTTTTAACTTTACCCATTGAGAAACTAACTTCACTTATTGGCAGATAATCATTCCACCAGCCAACCTTTGCTAAAAAACACGGTTAACTAATTAAGTCTAGTAAGCTATTGTTGTCATGATTACTTATTAAATAAATGATGAGAGAAACATGCCAGAGTTACCAGAGGTAGAAACCAGTCGTCGTGGTATTAGCCCACATATCGTCAAGCAAACGATCAAAAAAATAATACTACGCCACCATCAATTACGTTGGCCAATACCAAAAGAGCTACCGTCGTTATTGGAAAAGCAAACACTATTAACCATTGATCGCCGCGCTAAATATCTATTATTACGCTTTGAAATAGGTACTCTATTAATTCATTTAGGTATGTCGGGAAATTTACGCATTTGCGAATTAGGAACAGCCCCGCAAAAGCATGATCATGTTGATTTTGAATTTGAAAATTGCCTGTTACGTTACACAGACCCTAGACGCTTTGGGGCTATTTTGTGGTTAGGAAAAGAGCCTGAAGAAAGCCCTTTATTAAGTATATTAGGACCTGAGCCTCTTTCTGATGAATTCACCGCTGCATTACTCTATGAGTTAGGCAAAAATAGAAAACTACCCGTTAAGCAGTTCATTATGGAACAAAAGGTAGTGACGGGAGTAGGCAACATTTATGCAACGGAAGCTTTATTTAAAGCGGGTATCAGCCCTGTAAGAGCAGCCAACAATATCAGCTTAAAACGTTATCAGATTTTAGTTGAAGCAATTAAAGAAATACTAACCGAAGCGATTAAACAAGGCGGAACAACCCTTAAAGACTTTGTAGGTGGCGACGGTAAACCCGGTTACTTCCAACAAACCTTACATGTTTATGGAAAAACAGGTGAACTATGTCCAAGCTGCGAA
This sequence comes from Psychromonas arctica, assembly GCF_036697365.1. Lineage (GTDB taxonomy): Bacteria > Pseudomonadota > Gammaproteobacteria > Enterobacterales > Psychromonadaceae > Psychromonas > Psychromonas arctica_A. The sequence goes on along the minus strand of NZ_JBAHZA010000018.1, from coordinate 22,391 downwards.
ACCCCATTAACCTCGGTTAAGTTAGCAGCACGTAATAGTGTGTACTGCGCCAACTGCCAACGTTAATTAAAATGATTAGTCATAACTCCAATAAAAAAGCCTAGTGACGACTCAGTCACTAGGCTTTTATTTGATAATGAGCTATTTACAAACTATTTCTATCAATTCTCACCAGTAAAAGTATTAGTTCTGATAAACCATTTCCCCTGCAGGCTGGTACTCTTCAACCTTAAGTGGTGAGTGTGACTCTAGGTATTCTTTTAATACTTCTGCATCCACAAAGCCTGTATTTACAAAACCTGGGTGTGCAGTAATATTTGGGTATCCATCACCACCAGCGGCATTAAAGCTTGGGATAGAGAAACGGTATTTCTCTGTTAAATCAAGATTTTTACCATTGATTTTAACCTTGCTAACGGCCGTTTTACCCACACTCATACTAATACCGTAAAATTGAGCATAAGCTCCGGTATCTACTGGTTTAGTCGCCACAGCATTAAGGTACTCAAGAACCTCTTTACCACTCATATCAACATAAGTTAGTTGATTAGCAAAAGGTTGTACCTTCAACACATCCTTATAAGTAATCGTACCTGCTTCAATTGAGTCACGTACGCCACCAGAGTTAACGACACCAAAGTCTGCTTTAGCACGTTCTTTTTGCGCCTTAGCCACTAAACGACCTAGATTAGTTTGTTGGAAACGAACCATATTACGATCCCCTTCTAACTTAGCATTACTCTCTGCGACTTTATTACCTAACTCTGCTTGGCCATTTTCTTGGAAAGGCGTTAAGAAGGCTAATAAACTAGGATCTTGTTCTATTTTATCTTCTACTAATACACGCTTTGATTCACCGTTTACTTTCACTTTCTTAACTAAATTAACAGGAATAAGACGATAATTAACCAGTGTTAACACACCATTTTTAAATTGGTAATCAGCACGTCCTACGTATTTACCCCATTCATGCGCTTGCATAATGTAAGTGCCGTTTTGTTTATCAGGTACACAGTCATCACCCGGTTTAAACTCGGTATCAACTACATTAGGGCCTTCCATACAAACCGGCTCCTGTGAATGACCTCCAACGATCATATCTAAGGCGCCCTCTGGTAGTGCACGAGCCAATGTCACATCACCGGGTGCATTCACACCGTAAAATGCATTTTGGTAATGCCCCATATGCGTTACTGCAAAAATAAGATCTGGATGTTCACTTTTCTCGACTTCAGCAATGACTTTTCTCGCTTCAGTCGTCGGGTCTTTAAAATCAATACCGGCAACATATTCAGGGTTACCCACTTTCGCGGTATCTTCCGTGGTTAAACCTATCACTGCAGTTTTTACTCCACCTAAATTAAACATTTGATAAGGTTGAAATAAACGAGTATTAGTTTTTTTATCATAGATATTCGCTGATAGTAATGGGAAGTTTGCCCACTCTTCCTGTTGTTTTAAAATCGCCAATGGATTATCGAACTCATGGTTACCGATCGCCATCGCATCGTAACCAATCAAACTCATACCTTTAAAATCTGGCTCTGCATTTTGTAAATCAGACTCAGGCACACCAGTATTAATATCGCCGCCAGATAATAGTAAGACACTACCACCAGCCTCTTCTACTTCACTTCTAATACTATCGATTAATGTCTTACGCGCAGCCATACCATATTCACCATAACGGTTTTGCCAAAATCGACCGTGATGGTCATTAGTATGAAGCACTGTAATGTTGTAAATTTTATCCTTTTCCCATGTTTTATCGGCAATGATGCTGCAACCCAATAAAGAAAGGCTAAGTGCAGTGAGTAAGAGTTTTTTTGTCATTGTTCTCATTATTATTCCTATGGCATGACTTTAAAAATGGCGTGTTGTTTTTATTATTTTTTATTAAATGCTTGCTGGACACATTCCGGTGCCAATAAGCTAATATCGCCTTGATGCTTAAACACCTCTTTAACGATGGTTGAAGAAATAAAAGCAGTGCGAGCGTGAGCGGGTAATAAAATAGTTTCTAGTTGAGGATATAAGGTGAAATTAACTTGCGAGAGTTGAATTTCGTAATCAGCATCAGTACCACCACGGATACCACGAATAAGCGCTTCAGCTTGATGTTGCTTAGCAAATTCAGCTAATAAACCACTGAATGGAATAATTTCAATTCCTTCAATATGTTGTGTCGCCTCTTTTAATAAAGCACAACGCTCTTCAAGATTAAAAAAAGGATTTTTACTGTCATTCATCGCAACAGCAACAATCACTTTTTCAGCTAAACAACTAGCTCTTGAAATAAGATCAAGGTGCCCATTAGTAACGGGATCAAAAGACCCTGGAAAAACAACTGTTTTCATTAATATCTCGCTTATTCTAATTCGATTAATGTTTCGGAGAATTGTGCTTGATGATCTACTTGCCAGTAAAAGGTAAACCAAGGCTCAGATCCGGTTTCTCTAAAGCGTGCTTTAGGGAACTCAATGGAGACACTATTATCATCTAGCTTATAAATAGACGTATCAACCTCAACGTCACTACTTAACCAAATACATACTAATGCGATGAAAGGATATAAAAAAAATAATTTGAACATAGTTTTGTGCTCTTTAAATCGAAACTCATTGTTTCGTTAGATTGTTGGTCCATCAACGCTAATATAAAATGAAATAAGCCTTGCTCAAGGCAGTATCCACCGATATCAGCACTGTATTTTCAAATTTTTGCAGCAAGAAATCAGCTAATTCGACAAATTAATCATCGGTTATTTACTTCTCCTTTGCTTTTTAACCATGAAATGCGATTATAGAGGGCTAAAAATATTTGACTAGGATAAGGTATGAAAAATCTTTATTTATCGTTAATTGTCCTGTGTTTTTCAAGTTTATTGGTTGGTTGCGGTATGAAAGGGCCTCTCTATCAAGAAGCACCACAACAACAAGAAACTAAAACACAACAAAATAACGTGACAGAAACAACAACAGATGCCTTAAATAATTAACAATAAGTATGCTCAAAGGCAGTGATAACAAATTGAACAAAAAAGGATTTAACATTGGATCATTTTAATTACCATAGCGATGGCCGTTTATTAGTTGAAGATACTGCAATTGAAGATATCGTCAAGAAATCTGGAACGCCTGCATACGTTTATTCTCGTGCGACTATTGAACGTCACTGGAATGCCTTTGATCAAGCGGCAGGCGATCACCCTCACCTCATCTGTTATGCAGTAAAAGCAAATTCAAATTTAGGTGTATTAAACCTAATGGCACGCTTAGGTTCAGGTTTTGATATTGTATCTGTTGGTGAGTTACTACGTGTAATTCAAGCTGGCGGTGATCCGAAGAAAGTAGTTTTCTCAGGTGTAGGTAAAACCGAGATTGAAATATCTACTGCGCTACAAGCTGGTATTTACTGTTTCAATGTGGAATCTATTTCAGAGTTATACCGTATCAATGAAGTCGCTGGATGCTTAAAAACCAAAGCACCTATCTCTATTCGTATTAATCCTAATATTGATGCAGGTACCCACCCATATATTTCTACTGGATTAAAAGAAAATAAATTCGGTATCGAAATAGAGCAAGCGCTAACCGTATTTGGCCTAGCGAATGAACTACCATTTTTAGATGTGAAAGGTGTTGATTGCCATATCGGTTCTCAATTAACTGAAATCGAGCCGTTCATTGAGGCCTTAGATAAACTATTAATGTTGATTGATGACCTAGCAACACAAGGTATCGATATTAAACATTTAGATTTAGGTGGCGGTTTAGGTGTTCCATATGATGGTGAAACACCACCAGAGCCAGCACAATACATGCAAGCATTAATTGCCCGTATGAATGGTCGTAAGTTAAAACTTATCTTCGAACCTGGCCGAGCAATTATGGCTAATGCGGGTATTTTAGTTACTAAAGTAGAATTCTTAAAACTTAATGATTACAAGAATTTTGCTATTGTTGATGCGGCAATGAATGATTTGATTCGCCCTGCTTTATACAGTGCATGGCAAAATATTATTCCAACTAATAATAAACTTGATGACCCTGAAAAACGCCCAACACGTGTTTACGATATCGTAGGTCCAATATGTGAAACGGGTGACTTCTTAGGCAAAGAACGTTCACTGGCTATTGCTGAGGGTGATTACTTAGCGGTACGTAGTGCTGGTGCTTACGGCTCTACAATGAGTTCAAACTATAACTCTCGTTGTCGCCCTGCAGAGATCATGGTTGATGGTGATAAAGCGTTTGTTGTACGCCAACGTGAAAAACATATCGACTTATGGCGCGGTGAGCACGTTTTACCTTAGTTACAGATTAAGCCAATACTTTAGGGAAGGAGACTTCCCTATTATGAAGGTAAGAAATGAATATTGAGTTTTCTAAAATGCATGGCTTGGGTAATGATTTTATGGTCATTAACAATGTTACGCAGAATGTATTTTTGTCTAAAGAAACGATCGCTAAGCTAGCAGACCGTAACTTTGGTATTGGTTTTGATCAATTGTTAATGGTTGAACCACCTTATGATCCAGATCTAGACTTCCATTATCGTATATTTAATGCTGATGGCAGCGAAGTTGAACAATGCGGCAACGGCGCACGCTGTTTTGCACGTTTTGTAAAACTGAAAGGCTTAACCCAAAAACGTGTCATTAACGTTAGTACGGCAAAAGGTAAAATTCAGCTTAAAATAGAGCAGGATGGCAATATCATTGTGGATATGGGTAAACCTGTTTTAGAGCCAGCGAAGGTTCCTTTTGAGGCTCAAAAAGAGGAAAAAACTTACATTCTACGCGTTGCTGATCACACCGTATTATGTGGTGTTGTTTCTATGGGTAACCCTCATTGTGTTGTGTTAGTTGATGATATTGATAATGCTCCTGTAGAAACTTTAGGGCCGTTGCTAGAAGTGCATGAACGATTCCCTAATAAAGTGAATGTAGGCTTTATGCAGGTTGTCGACCGTGGTTTTGCTAAATTACGAGTTTGGGAACGCGGTGTAGGTGAAACACTAGCCTGTGGTACTGGTGCATGTGCAGCAGCAGTAGTAGGTCAATTACAAAATAAATTAGATACACATTGTCGAATCGAGTTACCAGGCGGCGAATTACGCTTTTTCTGGCAACCAGGTCAAAGCGTTCGTATGAGCGGTCCTGCAGATTTTGTATTTGATGGACAAATTCAAATATAGAGCTTGCTTAAGTGCAGTAGCAATACTGCACTTTTTTCAACCTAGGGTTTACTATGAATCCATTATTACCTGATGTACAACGCTTTTTAACTCACATTGCCAGCCAACGCGGATTAAGCCCGGTCACCATAAATAACTATCAGCGACACCTTACAGAATTTATAGATCTACTAACCGAACAACAAATAAAAAGCTGGCAAGTATTAGATACTCATCAAGTACGTCTGTTAGCAAAACAGCTACATCAGAATGGTATTAAAGCACGCTCGATCGCTACCAAACTCTCTGCTTTACGCTCTTTTCTTGAATATATGGTGAAGCATAGTTTATTGACCTTTAACCCTGCAAAAGGTGTCTCTGCACCTAAATTAGATAAACCTTTGCCAAAAAATATCAGCGTTGATGATATGGACCAACTATTAGCTATTGATGGAGATGATCCATTAACACTCAGAGACCATTGCATGATGGAGTTAATGTATTCATCTGGTTTACGGTTAAGTGAGTTAGTTAATATCAACTTAGGTGATATTAAACTATCTGCGAAAGAGATCATGGTAACAGGTAAAGGCAGTAAGCAACGTCTATTACCGATCACTAAAACTGCAATCGAAACGATGAGATTATGGTTAAAAGTCAGACCAGACTTTGCAGAACCTGGAGAAAAGGCACTATTTTTATCGAAACAGAAAAAACGAATTTCTACTCGTAGTGTACAAATGCGCATGGAGAAATGGGGTCTAGAGCAATCATTACCTAGCCATGTAAATCCGCATAAGCTTCGCCATTCCTTTGCGACACATATGCTAGAGTCGAGCGGTAATTTAAGAGCAGTACAAACCTTATTAGGTCATGCTGATCTAGCAACGACCCAAGTTTATACCCATTTAGATTTTCAGCATTTAGCAGAAGTGTACGATAAAGCCCACCCACGCGCTAAACGTAAAAAATAAGGTAAGATAACCGATGATATTTTATAAAACACTCCGTCCATTCAAAGCGATCAGCTTCGACCTCGATGATACCTTATACGATAACGAGCCGGTCATCATAAAAGCAGAAAAGCATTTTTTAGATTACCTGAAAAGTAATTACCCTAAGCTAGCCGAATTAGAAGAAAGAAGATGGAATCTATATAAAGCATTAATAGTTAAAGAAGATCCTAACTTAAAACACGATGTTACTGCATGGCGAAAAGCCGCTATTCAACGCGTAATGATAGTACATGGTATTGCGCCTGTTAATGCCATTACTTACTCAGAAACAGCATTACAAACCTTCATAGCATTACGCAGTGAAGTTGATGTACCGAATCAAAGCATCGAACTATTACAACAACTTGCTAAGCACTACCCTGTTGTAGCCATTACCAATGGTAATGTTGATGTTGAAAAAATAGGGCTACAAGATAAATTCCAATTTGTTTTAAAAGCGGGTAATGGCTTTAAAAGTAAACCTGATATTGCCTTATTTCAGCAAGCAGCAGATCAATTGAATATTAAAATCAGTGATATTCTTCATGTGGGAGATCACCTTAATAGTGATGTTTTTGGCGCGCAACAGCATGATGCTCAAGCAGTTTGGTTTAACCCTAATGGCTCTGCACTGGATGGAGCAAAACTCCTACCGACTATCGAGATGGCTGATCTTCAAGATCTCCTCAAATTATTATAAATAGACACCACATTTGTCACGACATAGATCATTCACATTTAATCTATGTTTCGGTATAGTTCTTATCTACTGAATAAATAAACAGGCTTTTCTATGGACGTATCTTACCTAATCGATGGTTTAAATGATCATCAACGCGCAGCAGTTTCTGCACCAGAACAAAACATGCTGGTATTAGCAGGTGCTGGCAGTGGTAAAACACGAGTATTAACCCATAGAATCGCTTGGTTAATGCAAGTAAACCATATTCCAACTTATGGTATTTTAGCAGTAACCTTTACTAATAAAGCAGCCAAAGAGATGCGTGGACGTATCGCTGATATTTGCCCTCAACAGATCGGCAGCATGTGGATTGGTACCTTCCACGGCATAGCACATCGATTATTACGCTTACACTATCAAGAAGCTAAATTACCAGAGCAGTTTCAAATTATAGATAGTGACGATCAACAAAAGATGATCAAACGTATTATCAAAAGCCTAGGGCTAGATGAAAAATACTACCCTCCTAAAGAATTACAGTGGTACATCAACGATAAAAAAGATGAAGGTTTACGGGCTAAACATATCGATCCAGGCTTTAGTTTACAAGAAAAGCAACGATTACAAGTGTATCAAGCCTATGAAGCGGCTTGTGAATTAGCAGGTTTGGTAGACTTTGCAGAGTTATTATTACGCGCACACGAATTATTACTCAATAACTCCGCTTTATTGCTACATTACCAACAACGCTTCCAACATGTATTGGTAGACGAATTCCAGGATACCAATAAATTACAATATGCTTGGTTAACGCTATTAACAGATAACGGTAATTATTTAACTATTGTTGGGGACGACGATCAGTCTATTTATGGTTGGCGTGGTGCTGATATTGAAAATATCCAACGTTTCTTAAAAGAGAAAAATTCACCGGTGACTATTCGTTTAGAACAAAATTACCGCTCGACTGGGAATATTCTTAAAGCTTCTAATCAATTGATCCAAAATAATAGCGATCGTCTCGGTAAAGAGCTTTGGACCAGCGGTGAAGATGGCGAACCAATTTCTATCTACAGTGCCTTTAATGACTACGATGAAGTACGTTATGTGACGAGCCAACTACAAACCTGGAAAAACGCCGGTAATAAATTAAGTGAATGTGCCATTTTATACCGCAGCAATGCGCAATCTCGTCTATTTGAAGAACAGTTAATGGCACAGCAAATCCCTTACCATATCTATGGTGGACAGCGTTTCTTCGACCGCCTAGAAATCAAAGACAGCATTGCTTACTTACGTTTAATGAACAATCATCAAGATGATGCAGCATTCGAGCGTATTGTTAATAAACCAAAACGTAAAATTGGTAACACCAGCCTAGATAAAATTCGAATTTGTGCCCGTGAGCAAGGCTATACATTGTGGCAAGCAAGTCAGTATTTAATAGAAAATAACTTGCTCAGTGCCGCTGCAAAATCATCATTAAATAGTTTCTTAACCTTAATTAACCGTTTTAAAGAAGAAACGTCAGAATTACCACTTTTCCAAATAGTAGATCACGTGACTCAACATTCCGGTTTAGTGGCTATGTTTGAGGCTGAAAAAGGTGAGAAATCACGCAGCCGAATTGAAAATTTACAAGAGCTAGTTTCTGCAACAAAAGCGTTTGTTATTCCAGAAGAAGAGCAAGAGATGGAAGAGCTTACTGCTTTTCTTGCTTATGCAGCATTAGAATCTGGTGATAATCAAGCAGATGAGTTTGAAGATGCCGTGCAATTAATGACAATGCACGCTGCAAAAGGTCTAGAGTTTCCACAAGTATTTATTGTAGGTGTTGAAGAAGGTATGTTTCCCGGCCAACAATCAGCAACTGATGAAACTCGTATGGCAGAAGAACGCCGCCTCTGTTACGTAGGGTTAACCCGAGCAATGGTGAAATTAACGTTATGTCATGCTGAAAGCAGGCGTTTATACGGACAAGAAAAATTTCATGCACCATCTCGCTTTATTAGTGAGTTACCCGATGAAAATGTAGATTACGTAAGAATGAAAGCGCAAGTTCGTCGCGCAGAGCCTAAAGTACAACAGCCTAAATTAGCGATTACTCAAGATATCCAAGGTTTTAAACTAGGCCAACAAGTCAGACATGCTAAGTTTGGCGAAGGTACTATCACTGCACAAGAAGGTAGCGGTGAAAATAGCCGCTTACAAGTGCATTTTGTAGGCGTTGGCAGCAAATGGTTAATGACGACTTATGCCCGCTTAGAAGTCATTTAATTTCCACCAGCAATAAATACCAACATATCTAGATTGATAAGGTTTTCTTGAGTTAAGAAAACCTTATCAATTACTTACCCTGTTTATAAAAAGCATAACACATCACATATCCAACATAACTTCTCGCTAAATGCTTAAAACTCGCTATTATGAAAAGGTTCTGTTTGTTTTTTAAACAGCACAAGGAGTAATATTTAGGAGATTATTATGCGCGTAAAACTGATTAAAGACTTTTTACTGTATATTGAAGATTGCCATAAAGCATTAGCCGAGCTATATCAAAGGCTAAGCCTTGAAGCCAACGACGAAAAAGTAAAACTCTTATTGGAATATATGAGAAATAAAGAGCAACTCTCATACTGCCACCTCCATCAATATGTACAACAAGCCCCATTAAGCCTCTTAAATACTTTATTAGAAGATATATTCGATCAAAGTTTTCCACAACGCTGCAAAGAACTTAAGTTTCAACCTGAACTGGCCTTAGAAGATGTTGTTACGCTAGCCATTCAATTAGATATGCAGCTCATTGAAGCTATGCAAGCCGCGACTGTTAATAGCAGTACCTCTGAAGCAGAAACCGCATTGGAAGACTTAACCTCTAAAGAGGAAGAGATGCTGTATCAAGTTGTCATGGCAAGTCATGAGTTTGAATATCTGTAAAAGCGCTGTAAATTTAATCATTATTTTAACTTTTAAGGTGTTGAACTGAATTAACTTCCTAGTCTTCACCTTAGATAAACGGTAGAATCTCACTACTTTATTTGTCCGAATCAATTAGTGAGTTATACATGAAAGCATTAATCCAAAACCTACTTGAACAAGCTGTCGCTTCTTTGCAAGCACAACAACTTATCCCTGCAGATGTTCAACCTCGTATCACTATTGATCGCACTAAGGACAAATCACACGGCGACTTCGCTAACAATCTTGCATTGATGTTAGCAAAACCAGCAAAACAAAACCCACGCGCATTAGCAGAACTGATCGTGAAAAATTTACCTGCTTCTGAATTAGTCATTAAAACTGAAATTGCTGGTCCTGGCTTCATTAACTTTTTCATCAACCCTAACTATCTTGAAAAGCAAATAGATAGCGCTTTTGCTGACTCACGTTTAAATGTAGAACTAACTTCTACACCGCAAACTATTGTTATTGATTACTCATCACCTAATCTAGCAAAAGAGATGCATGTTGGTCACTTACGATCAACAATCATCGGAGACTCAGTAACCCGTACTTTAGAACACCAAGGACATAAAGTGGTCCGTCAAAACCATGTAGGTGACTGGGGTACGCAGTTTGGTATGTTACTCGCTTATATGGAAGAGTTACGTGCGAAAGGGGAAGAGATCAACAAAAACCTAGCAAACCTAGAAGTATTCTACCGTGCTGCTAAAGGTCGTTTTGACGAATCAGAAGATTTTGCTAATCGTGCTCGTGACTTAGTGGTTGCACTACAAAGCGGTGACGCTGAATGTTTAGCACTATGGAAAGAATTCAAAGAGATCAGTATCTCTCACTGTCAAGAAGCATACGAGCGCATGGGTGTTAGCTTAGGTTTGGATGATGTTCGTGGTGAAAGCGCTTATAATGATGATCTTGCTCAAGTGGTAGAAGATTTAGATAGCAAAGGGTTATTACAAGAAAGCCAAGGTGCAAAATGTGTTTTCCTAGATAACTTTAAGAATAAAGAAGGCGAGCCATTACCTGTTATCATCAAGAAAAAAGACGGTGGTTTCTTATATGCTACTTCTGACTTAGCCGCTATCCGTTACCGTCAATCTGCATTAAATGCTGATCGCGTATTATACTTTGTAGATGCTCGTCAAGGTTTACACTTCCAACAAGTATTCGAAGTTGCACGTTTAGCAGAGTTTGTTAAAGCCGGTACCTCACTTGAACATATGCCTTTTGGTACTGTAATGGGTGAAGATGGTAAACCATTCAAAACGCGTGCTGGCTCCACTCCTAAACTAGCTGATTTGTTAACGGAAGCAGAAGAGCGAGCTTATGAGTTAGTAAAAGAAAAAAACCAAGATATGGCTGAACAAGAGCTACGTAAAATTGCGTCTGTTGTTGGTATTTCATCTGTTAAATATGCCGATCTTTCTAAAAACCGTACTAGCGATTACACCTTTAGTTTCGATAGCATGTTGAGCTTTGAGGGTAATACAGCACCTTATTTATTATACGCTTACACACGTGTAGCAAGTATCTTTAATAAAGCGGGTATTACTATTGATAGCATTACTGCCGAGGTCACCTTTACTGAAGAAAAAGAGAAAGACTTAGCGAATAAGTTAATGCAATTTAATGAAATCATTAACCAAGTAGGTAAACAAGGTATGCCACACTACCTATGTGCTTATTTGTTTGAATTAGCTGGTTTATTCTCAAGTTTTTACGAAGCTTGCCCGATTCTAATCGCTGAAAGTGAAACACAAAAACAAAGCCGCTTAAAACTAGCCGGTTTAACCGCTAAAACGTTACAGCAAGGCCTAGCTTTATTAGGTATTAACACATTGGAACGCATGTAAAAATGCCACGAGTCACACGTAGAAAACCCGCTAAACGGGGTGCAACTAAAAGAGGCAATACGCGTAAGCAAACTAAGCAGGGTTTCCCTTATATTGCTTGCTTTATTGCTATCTTATTAATTGCCTTTATCAGCTACTTTGTATTTGGTGTTGATAAACCACCAGTAGTACAAAAGCAGGTTGCCAAAAAGACGGTAAAAACTGAAGAAACTTTACCTGAGATGCCTCAGCCAAAGTGGGACTATGTCGATATTTTAAAAACTAAAGAAGTAAAGGTTGATATTCCGGTGGAAAAGAAGCCTACACGACCTTATCAAATGCAATGCGGCTCATTCAGAAATCAAGGTGATGCTGAATCACTGAAAGCTAAAATTGCTTTCCAAGGTTTAAATAGCATAGTTAAAAAAACTGGTAACTGGTATCGCGTTATTTTAGGACCATATGAACGTAAACGTCTGGCTGAAAAACAACGACACCAATTACAACGTGCAAAAATTAATGGCTGCCAAATCTGGTTTTGGCGTTAAACCTTAACAAGGAGGGCCAAGGCTCTCCTTTTCTTTAACTATTTCCCTTGAATTCAATAAATTCTGCCCCACCTTATAAATATCAAGCCTATAAAAATGGCATCTTCATTTATTCAACAAACAACAAAAGGTATCAATATGACTACTATTGTTTCTGTACGTCGCGGTAATCAAGTGGTTATCGGTGGTGATGGTCAGGTATCACTTGGTAACACTGTAATGAAAGGTAATGCGCGTAAAGTACACCGCCTGTACAACAATCAAGTCATTGCTGGCTTTGCTGGTGGTACTGCGGATGCATTCACCCTATTAGAGCGCTTTGAAGCGAAACTACAAGCTCACCAAGGTAACTTAGAGAGAGCGGCTGTTGAGCTAGCAAAAGATTGGCGTACTGATCGTATGCTCAGGAAATTAGAAGCATTACTGGCAGTCGCCGATAAAAAGCATTCCTATATCATTACCGGTAACGGTGATGTGGTTAGACCAGAAAATGATCTAATTGCCATTGGCTCTGGTGGTAACTTTGCACAATCAGCTGCAATGGCTTTACTAGAAAATACTGAATTATCAGCGCAAGACATTGTTGAAAAATCATTAACAATTGCCGGTAACATTTGTGTATTTACCAATTCAAACCAAACTATCGAGTGTATTGATACAGATACTGATACCGACGTAGCCACTACAAAATAGGATTTATGATGACTAACAATATGACTCCACAACAAATCGCGCAGGAATTGGATCGCCACATCATCGGCCAAAGTAAAGCAAAACGTGCAGTGGCTATTGCTTTACGTAATCGCTGGCGCCGTATGCAACTTGATGAAGATATTCGTCATGAAGTAACGCCTAAAAACATTCTGATGATCGGTCCAACTGGTGTTGGTAAAACAGAAATTGCTCGTCGTTTAGCAAAACTAGCTAATGCACCTTTTATTAAGGTAGAAGCAACTAAATTTACTGAAGTCGGTTATGTTGGTAAAGAAGTTGAGAGTATCGTTAAAGATCTTGTTGAAGCCGCAATCAAAATTACTAAAGAACAGGAATTAGCAAAAGTAACAGCTAAAGCAGAAGACTTGGCTGAAGATCGCATCTTAGATATTCTCATTCCACCAGCTAAAACTGCAACAGAATGGGATGTAAATAGCTCTGAAGTAGCTGAAGAAGGCCCAGCAAGACAATCTTTCCGTAAGAAATTACGTGAAGGTAAATTAGATGATAAAGAAGTAGAAATTGATGTACCTGCACCACAAATAGGTGTTGAAATCATGGCTCCTCCTGGTATGGAAGAGATGACTAACCAGCTACAAGGTATGTTCCAAAACCTAGGTAATAAAGGTGAGTCGAAGAAACGCATGATGAAGATTAAAGATGCGTTAAAAGCCTTAGTTGAATCTGAAGCATCAAAACTACTTAATCAAGAAGACCTTAAAGAGAAAGCAATTTACGCAGCAGAAAATAACGGCATCATTTTCATCGATGAGATCGATAAAATCTGTAAGCGCGGTGAATCATCAGGCCCAGATGTTTCTCGTGAAGGTGTACAACGTGACTTATTGCCACTAATTGAAGGTTCAACAGTACAAACTAAACACGGTATGGTAAAAACTGACCACATGTTATTTATTGCATCTGGTGCATTCCAAGTAGCTAAACCTTCGGATCTCATTCCTGAGTTACAGGGTCGCCTACCAATTCGTGTTGAGTTAGAAGCATTACGTGAACAAGATCTTGCGCGTATATTAACTGAGCCAAAAGCATCGTTAAGTGAACAATATCAAGCGTTACTTGCAACGGAAGGTGTTAGCATTAACTTTACTGAATGTGGAATTAACAAAATAGCTAAATCAGCATGGCAAGTAAACGAGACCACTGAAAACATTGGTGCACGTCGTTTACACACCTTAATGGAACACATTATGGATGAGCTTTCATATGAAGCCACAGAGCGCTCTGGCGAGTCGATTACTATTGATGAAGCCTACGTAGCTAATATGCTTGATGAAGTGGTTCAGGATGAAGATTTAACACGTTACATTCTATAAAGACTAAATAAACTTAATTTTAAATTAAGTTATAAAAAAGCCCCTCATAACGTTGTTATTAGGGGCTTTTTACTAGTAGATAATAAACACTATTATATTTGTTTAAAAAGGGCTTTCTTTATTTAACGTTTCACAAAGTGAAATAATTCCTAACGCTAAAGAGGACTTAATGACCTGCTGCTGTCTCTCTAATTGCATTTTATAAAATGTTAAATCGGTATCATCTGGAACAGCTTTCACTGAATCAAAAATACCTACATTCATATTCTTAAACAAATGCAGTGATTTAATCGCTTCAGCTATAGGTGCATCTGTAAAATGATAATCAGCACTATCGTTACTCAGTAAGTTTTTTAGTTTAATAACGCACTCTATATCTTGATAAACAAGGTGTGGAATAGCTCCTAAACCAAATAACAATTTCAAACGAACCGATAATTCGCCTAATGGCCCTGAGTCTTTCAATAAAGGCCCAACTACAGATTGCACTGCAAAATCATCTTTTAAAAAAATACGTTCAATTAATGCTTGTATAAGCTGTTCAAAAATATCAACAGTAGAGATAAAAAAACCACGCGCTGTAGCACTTTCATTTAAACATTCTAGTATTTCATTTTCTTGTAGTTGTTTCGACATAAGCTCAGCTAATTAGGGTTATGCGGAGCTAGTGCCCCGCACAACTGTTTTATTAAGCCATTGCTAGAAATAGCTTCTCAATCTTGATTGCTTCGGCACTATCTTCTGCTAAACCAGTGTATTTAGATAATGTCGCTAAGAATCCAATCTCTTGCAATGATGCTTGTAATTCAATTGCTTGTGGGTCATCGCTGTTAGTATACTTAAATGCTGCAGCAATACCTTTCAACAGCATATCATTAGCTGTAGCGTATTCAATTGTGCCTAATAGTGGTTTAACTAGACGATCGTTCTCACCTAATTTACGAATTGGCTGACGGCCTACGCGATCAATTTCATCGTGTAAGTATGGGTTAGCAAAACGACCAATAATTTTTTCAATGTAAGCATTATGCGCTTCACGCTCAAAGCCATAACGGTTAATTAATACTTCACCACTTTCTTGCATCGCCTGCTTAACTTGCGCACAGATAGCTTCATCATCAATTGCATCTTTTACCGTTGCGTAATCAGCTAACGCCCCTAAATAAGCAGTCATGATGTGACCTGTATTTAAAGTAAATAATTTACGCTCGATAAATGCCATTAGGTTGTCAGTTTTTTGCATACCTTCAATAACAGGCACTTCACCACGGAACTGTTGTTCATCCACAATCCATTCGCTAAAGCTTTCCACAGTTACTTCTAAAGGATCATCAGACTCAGAAGGTGGAACGATACGGTCTACCGCTGAATCAACAAAACCAACTAAGCGTTCTGCTTGTGCGTGATATTTTTCATCTAAATGTTTGAATACTTCTGCTTTTAAGAAGCTAGTACCACGGATCATATTTTCACAAGCAATGATATTTAAGAATGCTTCATTGTTTGCTTCGAAACGCATTGCTAGGCCTTGTGCTAATTTGCTTGCAATAATCACTAATACGTTTGGACCTACCGCTGTTGTGATAAGGTCTGTTTCGCTAATTAAGCCTACTAAGTCATCACTAGTAGAGTTGATTGCGTTTACACCTGAAACAACTTCTGTTTTACATTCTGCGCCTACTACCTTCACATTGTATGTATTCAGAGAGTTTAGTAAGTTGATCACTTTTTCATCGACATCTGCAAATGTAACTTTAATGCCTGCATCTGCTAGTAGTTTACCAATAAAGCCACGACCAATGTTACCTGCGCCAAAATGAATTGATTTCATTGTTTTTTCCTTCTTTTTATTAATATTGAACGAAAAAACGCCGGTAAAGACCAGCGTTTTGATTTAAGCCAGAGTTGACTAACTTAATATACTCAATACTTTTTGAACATCTTTACTATTGATCAATGTTTCGATAGCTTCTTCATCATCTAATGCATTAGTGATGGTTGTGATAACACTAATGTGCTCATCATTTTTAGCTGCGATACCGATAACTAGTTTAGCGATATCATCTTCATCATCACCGAACAATACACCTTCAGAGTATTGACATACCACGATACCTGTTTTGATTACGCTTTCTTTCGCTTCAATCGTACCATGTGGAACCGCAATTGATTCACCTAGGTAAGTCGTTACTAATTTTTCACGCTCAAACATACCTTCGATGTAAGCTGGTTCAGCATAACCTAGTTTAACTAGTTGCTCACCGGCAAACTGGATAGCTTGTTCTTTGTTTTCTGCTTTAAGACCAAGGTGAATATTTTCAGCAGTTAACTCAAATACAGGCTTTTCTGCAGGCGCTTCTTCAACAACTGGCGCAGCCGGTGCAGCAGCTGGAGTACCAGATGAAGCGATGATTTCAGATACTAATCCATCATACAACGTGCTGTCTAAGAAGTTAGTTAATGATAAGTGCTTAGCTTGACCAGCATGCTTGATTGCACGTGGAGTTAAGTCTTTATGTGTAATAACGATATCAACATCACCAGGAAGGTTGTTGATAGCACAGTTAGTAACACTAATATCTAAACCTGCAGATTTAACTTTCTTAGCTAATAAGCTTGCGCCCATTGCACTAGAACCCATACCTGCATCACAAGCAACAATGATTTTGTTTACTTTACCCATGTCAACTTCAGCACCACCTTGTGCAGCAGCTGCTGGAGCATTTTTCATGTTTTTCATTTGGCTAGAAGCTTCAGCTAGTTTATCACCTTCGTCTTCACCTAAATCTTTTTGTGTTTTCATTAATACAGAAGCAACAATGAAAGATACAGATGCAGATGCAACTACTGATAACACAACACCAATTAAAGATGCTTTAGGTGTTAATAGTAAGATTGCGAAGATAGAACCTGGAGATGCTGGAGATAAAAGACCCGCATTGAATAATGTTAGTGTGAATACACCAGTCATACCACCTGCGATAACAGCAAGGATTAAACGTGGGTTCATTAATACGTATGGGAAGTAAATCTCATGGATACCACCGAAGAAGTGAATGATAGATGCACCACTTGCAGTTTGTTTAGCTGTACCTTTACCAAATACCATGTAAGCAAGTAGTAGACCTAGACCAGGACCTGGGTTTGCTTCGATAAGGAAGAAGATTGATTGACCTAATTCTGTAGACTGCTGAATACCTAGCGGAGAGAAAATACCGTGGTTAATCGCATTGTTTAAGAATAGGATTTTAGCTGGCTCAACAAAGATTGAAGTAAGTGGTAATAAACCCGCTTCAACTAGGAAGTTAACGCCTGCAGCTAGTGCTTCAGAAAGTACGTTTACAGCTGGACCAATCAAGTAGTAAGAGATGATCGCTAAGATCATACCGATAATACCTGAAGAGAAGTTGTTTACTAGCATTTCAAAACCACTTTTCACTTTACCGTGAACCGCTTTATCGAATTTGCTAATTGCATAACCACCTAGTGGACCAACAATCATCGCACCTAGGAACATTGGAATTTCAGTACCAACGATAACACCCATTGTAGTGATAGCACCAACAACAGCACCACGATCACCACCGATTAATTTACCACCTGTATAACCAATTAATAAAGGAAGTAAGAATTTAATCATCGGTCCTACTAATTGAGACAATTGCTCATTAGGGAACCAACCTGTTGGAATAAAGAGTGCAGTAATAAAACCCCACGCGATAAACGCACCAATGTTTGGCATAACCATATTTGATAGGAACCTACCAAAGTTCTGTACTCTGATTTTAGCTTCGGATGATATCATTTCATTTCCCCGTTCATTTTGTTATTAATAATGTTAATTAACAGTTGATTAAAAACTGCCGTATTAGGTTTGATACAATTAATTTAGCACATAAAAAGAAATATAGAATAGCCACTCAATTGCTGTGAAGACGATCACTAAAAGCATGGCAACAGCCCTACTTTTGATACATAAGTCACTTAAATCAGGTGTACTATTGTTACAAACTGTAAATATAAAAATTCACGCACTAAAAATAGTGATATTAATCACATTTAGCATGCGGGGAAAATATCACAAAAGAGACGTATGTCTCGTTAAATTATGCAATAAATGAGATAACAATTAATTAGAGTGATATAGATCTCTTTATTTTAATCAAATAAACTCATTTGTAATTTTATTACATAAAGTTACATTAATAAAAACCGCTAACAAGCGTGATTTTTTGCATCAGGAAATTTTTCTTATTACCTATTACTTCCTTGTCACAGCATGATCTTCTTACATTTTTGTGACAAAAAATATCAGTTAAAAATATATGACTCAGGATGTAAATAACTTAAAAGTTATTTAATACAAAATTTAACCATACATGCCTAATCATGAAATAAATTCATCATCTAGTCTAAAACAACTTAATTTTTATTATCCGAAAATAGATATATTTTGATTAAAAATCACATTACTAATAATCACACACAAGAGTAAAAATATAATTTCAATTAAAAGAATTTATATACGTATTGAACATTCTCTTTCTAAGGTTGGTAAAACCCCACTAACTTGATTTTAGTAGTTTAACTTTTGATGGAGCCATAGGGGTATTGTCTGCCGGAACACGTATTGATTCAGTCCATGCTTCAGGCATATCTAACGCACCAACAGCTTTGACCATACACCTAATATTTTTGCCTACATCATCGGATGTAATTTGATACTCATTACTAGTGGTGTAAGTTAATGGGTAAGCATTTGCAAACCAGTAGTAACGAATATCTGTAATACCCTCTACATTTGCTTGGCAAATTATTGTACTTCCTTCAGTTTGATCACCCGTAATGACAGGTCTGCTGGTGAATATATCAGGAAGAGCCATAATATTACTGGTTTTTTGTAATACTTCTATCGAGTCGATAGTGAAGTCTTCTCGATCAGAGCTTGGCTCTCCATCCCATGACCTTAAAGCATAATCTAATTGTAGATCTAACCTTTCTAGATAAGTTGGAGGAGTTGTAACTCTACCTACTTCAACCCATTTATCATTCCCATCAGTGTCCTTTATCGTCACGTTGATATAAGTCATATCGTCATCAATAACAAACTCCCAAGTATGGTACTCACCATCCCAAAACTCTATACCACCTTCAATTTTGCTTTTTGCTTCAGTCAATTGACCACTATATGCTTTATAACTTTTATAACTATCAGCACTTTTAGCAAATATATTATCTACGGCAGCATAGTGGTAATGTGAGGCTAATCCATTTAACCAAGTCCCATTTTTTCCGTCAAACTCAAACCAATCAACTTCAATTCTATTAGCTGTTCGCCAGAATAGAAAATCAGGGTCATATGACCAAAATGCAGGAAACAACCCTCCAGCTAAATCAGCTTGTGCAACTTCAGGAAACATACTACGGATACGGAATATTTTAGGACCTTTCCAGGTATATCCATAACCAAGATCATTAACACTATAAAAAGCAGCAGCTTTCCACCTATCATTTACTTTCAATAAAGAAAGCGACTGCTTTTGTTCAGATTCATCATATTCATAAACATTGGTAGTATCATTTGGGGCAATTAATGTAGCAGAAGATCCGACTGCCGTATTGAATCCGGGAGCAGACCACAAGTCTGATTCACCGCTATAACTAGCTTTTACGCGATCACTTCTAAAGTCATCATAAAAAACACGCTCAAATCCTTCTATATCGACAGGAGATCCACCGCCATTAGTTTTAACATCAGTATTATTAATACTGCTTCCCCATTCAGTCCATTGATCATTATCGTGAACATATCGATCGGGAAAGTCCTCTTTGTCCATTACAGGCTTATTTATTTTATAAACATGAGTATCAGGTAAATTAATAGCATTATCGCTATCGTCTAGCCTATGTGCGGCCCAACCTGTCATTTTTCTTACCATTGCTTCAGTTGGTTCCGTCAAACCAAAGGCTAATGTATCGTACGCCCAGGCCATATTACCGTCACTATCATCGCCTATGTAAGACGAAGTATCATTGCCAATTTCAGCATTGGCATAACGTTCAGGTTGAGGTGATTCAGTAGAAAGGTTAACTCCATTCACAGAAGCAAACATTTGACCATAACGGATACCAGTGACAATAACATTCCAGGTTTCACCATCAGCAACCACTTCTGTTTTGGTTGTCATGATTCTTTTATCCAGTCCATTTTCATTGCGTCCAACAAACTGAATATTTAACCCTGTGCTCTTGTTATACCAGATTTTAGGAGAAGATTTATTTGAAGCATTACCTCGGTTAATATCAACCATCACTGTTGTATCATCATCACCCGAATCGGCATCGATACGAAAAGTAAAAATAGTCCAACGATAAGCCCACCTAGCTTCTCTTTGCCCACTCATTGTTAAATATTGACCAGAGTTTTCTGTAAACTCAATACCATTATTATTAGACAACTTTTCAGGTCGCAAACTAGTTGTTGATTGTGTTGCGTTACGAACACTATTACCACGTGAACTGTGAGTAGCTACTTCACCTACTTCTACATCATCTTGGAAATAAGCTGTCATTATCCATTCAGGAAAAAGGTTTAAACCCCAAGTTACTTTTTCATCATTATTTTCAACTTCATCTTTTGCGATTCGCATTGATAAAGGTAATCGCCCATCCGTTTGCTCTAAAATTGAAACAGCACCATCACCATCTACATCATAATTAGCAGTTAACTCCGGATACTCAGCTTGTAAATAGTCTAATAAAGTTTTTCGCTCCTGATCATCGTATAGACCATTATTGTCAGTATCAAAATTCACATAGGTGGCTGAAAGAACAAATGGAGATAGTGTTAAAGAAAGGCATAGAATTAATTTAATAAGGAAGTTCATTGTTATATTTCCATATATGAAAGCGAATAAATACGATACTTACAAACACAGACTAGTACCTATTACTTTTAATATCTACTCATTTAGTGATGTAAATAATACAATCAAGCTAAAATATAAAATCAAAATCTATTAAATATTTGTAAAACCATATAGTTAATAACTGAAGCAACAGAAAAAACTAAAAGATATTTTGTAAACTGGATAATTAAGAAATGAAGGGATTCGTAACCATCAGCCACATAATATGATTAGCGGCTCTTAAAATAGTAAACCAATATCAACATGGTAAGTATATTTTCAATAAAAATAGTAGAGATTAATACCAATTGCATTAAATAAGTGATCTAAATTTTGCGCAGGAAAAATGACTTAGTTTAAGGCGTAACTTAAGCCTTTCGACGATTAACTTCGTTAATAGTTGTTCTATTTACGAAAGTTACAACGAAGAAATAAGTTATTTTAACAAGTAAAATAGATCAGTTACTTAGTGATATTAGTAGCATTAAGAGGCTCGGGCATTAACTTAGTCGCACTGGCATCACAAGCGATGGTAATACCTTATGTAAATAAAGTCATTATACGTGCTCACCTTAAAAAAATACTCACGAGTAATGTCAAATATCGGCATACCGTAATTATTAAGGATGGAGCAAGTTATACCAATTCCATTAATTAACTGGTCAAATTAATCCACGATCTTAAGCATCAAAAAAGATTAACACAGAAAACTGCAGGCTGAAGCTAGCGCCCCTTAAAAGATGTTTCGTCACTGGAAGGGTAAATATCGCTAGGCTCAGATACTCTTAAATTCCAGACATAAAAAAACCCTGTCGACGTAAGTCAACAGGGTTCGTTTAATTAGGCGCTTGGCGATGACCTACTTTCACATGGGGAGACCCCACACTATCATCGGCGCAGCTGCGTTTCACTTCTGAGTTCGGCATGGGATCAGGTGGTACCACAGCGCTATGGCCGCCAAGCATAAATTGTAATTAGGAAAGTGACATTCTAATGTTCTTTTTCGTTGTTCTATTCAATCAGAAATATGTAAATACGCTATCACAAGCGTTTATATTTTAACGTCTTCTTTGACAATCTTGGTAAACACCAACACTACTTAGGTGTTGTATGGTTAAGCCTCACGGGTAATTAGTACAAGTTAGCTCAATACGTTACCGCACTTACACACCTTGCCTATCAACGTTGTAGTCTCCAACGGCCCTTTAGGGAACTTAAAGTTCCAGTGAGAACTCA
>NZ_JBAHZA010000017.1:0-66258 GCF_036697365.1 Psychromonas arctica | reverse complement strand
GTTAAAGAGCGTGCCTTTCGGCTAGGCGGCGTATATTACGCGCCTTTCGAACAATGTCAACGTCTTATTTCAACTTTATTTTGAAGCGAACTCCAAATCGTTTACTGCGTTAGTTTTGCTCTCAAACTCGCTGGGTAACTTGCGTTCCGTCCCGTGTCTGTGGGTGCGCATTATAGGGATTAAGATCACATTGGCAAGCGTTTTATTGTGATTATTTGCAATTAATTTTTATACTGATCTTGGGCACAAGTTACACACAAAAATGTGCAACTTATCCACAGAGTTATTAAATACTCTCCGCAACTGCCGTCAAATCATCGAAAATGGCTGTTGCTAATGTTTCACCTTCTTCTGTTATTGTTTTACCAGTACGTACTAAGTAATTAGTTTTCACACCTGCTGCAATACCAGCTTGGATATCTGAAACCTTATCACCCACTAAAATTGAATTTTCAACATCTATGTTTAAATCTTCAATGGCGTTATTTAACATACCTGGTTTTGGTTTGCGGCATTCACAATCAATTTTGAATTCACCAATGCCAGCTTCATTGTGATGTGGGCAATAATAGATACCATCTAAATCCACACCACGATCAGCCATCGACCAATCCATCCATTCCGTTAATGTATGAAACTGCTCTTCCGAGAAGTAACCGCGTGCAATACCAGATTGATTGGTAACAAGAACTAATAGGTAACCTTTTTTCTTTAACGCAATACATGCTTCTATTGCACCTTCTAGAAATTCAAAGTCATCAATCTCTGACACATAGCCATTATCTTTATTAATAACACCATCTCTATCTAAAAATACTGCAGGTTTTAACTTACTCATTTTCACTTCTCTATTTCAGGACTATTTAATGATGTTATTATGCCATCCATTATTATTCCCTACTATTAATAAAGAGTAACCACCATGAATAGACTGCTTATACTTATTTTACTTATCTTGATTGCAGGATGTAGTGATTACCAACTGCACTCTAATGTAGATAAAGAGAATTTCGAAACTTACTTCAAACCTTCTAAAGTGACTGTATATGATAAGCAGCAATTATTGGACCTTGAATATACTGTGCTTGGTGCGGTTGAGGGAAGTAGCTGTCAGATTGATGAGATTGACCTACCTGCAAGTGAAGCTGAAGCTCGTACTGAAGCGCGTATCAATGCTGCTGATATGAATGCAAATGGTGTTGTTTTCCAATCTTGTATCAATTTTGAACGTGATGAGAGCTGCGTGAGTAATGTGATTTGTTACGGTAGAGCATTAGATGTTGCAGAGCCAATCGATGGTTAATGTGCAACATACTATTATAGGTACCGTACATTCTCCTTATAAAGAGAAGTTTGCGGTGCCAAGGCAACCAGGTTTAGTGCCTAGCGCAACAGCTGAGTTAGAGATCTTATCCCCATTTAATGACATTAATGCATTTAATGGCTTAGATGAATTTAGTCATTTATGGCTTATCTTCACCTTTCATAAAAATCTTAATCCTGACTCCGAACCTACAAATTCATGGAGCCCTACGGTAAGACCACCCCGTTTAGGGGGTAATAAGCGTGTTGGTGTGTTTGCCACGCGTAGTCCTAATCGCCCTAATCCGATAGGTTTATCATTAGTGAAGTTTCATGGCGTCATTCAACGTAATGGTAAGTTGTTTCTTTCTTTAAGTAATATAGACCTTGTTGATGGCACACCGATTATCGATATCAAACCTTATTTACCTTATGCAGATGCCAATCCTGATGCACAAGCCGGTTTTGCACAAACAGCCCCAGATTCACCTTTAGCGATTCACTTTAGTGAGCAATCTCTATCTCAATTAGCTGAACTACCTGCTGAATACCAAACGCTACAACAGTTCATCATAGAAGTATTACAGCAAGACCCACGGCCTGCTTACAAAAAAGCAAAAGTAGATACTAAGGTTTATGCCATGCATCTATCGGGTTTTAATATTAAGTGGCAATGTGAGCTTGATGCTATCCATGTATTGTCTATTGAGGAAGTCTAAACTCCCTTGTCTTTATGTCGTTCTAGTCTTAGATAATAGATAACCTATCACTGCACCAGATAGAGCACCAAACAGATGACTTTCATAGGAGATATTCGGTGAGCTTGGCAACACACCGAATACCAATCCACCATAAATAACTAAAACTAATATAGAGATTAACAAATCACGAAAATGGCGTTGTTTGATACCGTATACGATTAAATATCCCCACATTGCGTAAACAACACCACTCATACCAATATGAATACTTGCCGCCCGTCCAAATAACCAAACTAAACTACCTGTCATTAATACAGATAATACGAACACCAACCAGAATCGCTTTAAACTATGCAGACCAATCAAGCATGAGAAAATAACAAAAGGAAAAAAGTTACTGATTAAGTGAGCCCAATCACCATGTAAAAAAGGCGCAAAGATAATGCCTGTCACATGGCTTATTTCTCGTGGTGCGATACCGTAACGATTAATTTGGAAAACCGTATTTAATATTAACAATACAACACAACATA
The DNA here is from genome assembly GCF_036697365.1 of Psychromonas arctica. Taxonomy (GTDB): domain Bacteria; phylum Pseudomonadota; class Gammaproteobacteria; order Enterobacterales; family Psychromonadaceae; genus Psychromonas; species Psychromonas arctica_A. The sequence continues at coordinate 63,722 of NZ_JBAHZA010000017.1, read as the reverse complement.
ACATGATTATTAGGCTATGTTTGGCAGGTCTAAAATAGCTTTGCATATTAACTCCTTTTGAATAGAGATATAAAACTAACCAAATTTTATAAAAAAACACAATATTATTTACTTAAATCAACTAACAATGCTTTAGTCCACGGCAATCGACTGCTAAAATCAGCCAACTTAATATTCGTTATACGATAGATAACTATCAACAAGGATCACCATGCGCACTACCAATTATTTATTATCCACTCAAAAAGAAGCACCAAGTGATGCAGTAATTGCCAGCCACCAGCTGATGTTACGCGCAGGGATGATTCGAAAACTAGCCTCTGGCCTATACACATGGCTGCCTACTGGTTTACGTGTTTTACGTAAAGTAGAGCGTATTGTCCGTGAAGAGATGGAACGAGCAGGATCTGTTGAAATCTCAATGCCAGTAGTACAACCAGCTGACTTATGGCAAGAGTCTGGCCGTTGGGATAAATTCGGTGGCGAGTTATTACGTATTAAAGATCGCCATAACCGTGATTTTGTCTTAGGGCCAACACACGAAGAAGTTATTACTGAGTTAGTTCGTAAAGAAGTAAACAGCTACAAACAGTTACCACTTAATCTATTTCAAATTCAAACTAAATTCCGCGATGAAACACGTCCTCGTTTTGGTGTTATGCGTACACGTGAATTTATTATGAAAGATGCTTACACTTTCCATCTTGACCAAGAGTGTTTAGAAAAGACTTACCAAACTATGTTTGATGCTTACTGCCGCATCTTTGATCGTTTAGGATTAGAGTACCGCGCAGTAATTGCAGACACCGGTAGTATCGGTGGTAGTGCATCACATGAATTCCATGTATTAGCACAAAGTGGTGAAGATGCGATTGTTTTCTCTGATCAAAGTGACTACGCAGCAAATATTGAAAAAGCAGAAGCACTTGCCCCACAAGTTGAACTTGCTGCTGCAACGGCTGAGATGGAATTAGTGGACACACCTAATGCAAAAACGATTGCTGAGCTGGTTTCTGAACATAACATTGCCATTGAAAAAACAGTTAAAACATTAATTGTTAAAGCCTCTGAAGAGAGCGAATCAGATTTAATCGCACTAATCATTCGTGGTGACCATGAGCTAAATGAGATAAAAGCAGAGAACTTACCTGAAGTTGCTTCTCCTTTAACTTTTGCTCATGAATCTGAAATCCGTGATTTAGTTAAAGCGGGTCCTGGCTCTTTAGGTCCTGTATCACTACCTATGCCATTTATTGTAGACCGCAGTGTTGCCGTGATGAGTGATTTTTCTGCAGGTGCTAACGTTGATAACAAGCACTACTTCAATATTAATTGGAACCGTGATGTAGAGTTAGGCCAAATTGCTGATTTACGTAATGTAGTTGAAGGTGATCTAAGCCCATGTGGTAAAGGCACACTATCTATTGCACGCGGTATTGAAGTGGGTCATATCTTCCAATTAGGTGATACTTATGCGCAAGCAATGAATGCGGCAGTATTAAACCAACAAGGTAAAAATCAAGTGATGACAATGGGTTGTTACGGTGTAGGTATTTCACGTATCGTTGCAGCTGCTATCGAACAGAGCAATGATAAAAATGGCATTATCTGGAATGATGTTATTGCGCCTTTCAGCGTTGTGATCGTACCGATGAACATGAAAAAATCACACCGTGTTGCAGACTTAGCAGAGCAATACTACGCAGAATTACAAGCTGCTGGCATTGAAGTGCTATTAGATGACCGTAAAGAGCGTCCTGGAATTATGTTTGCCGATGCAGAATTGATTGGTATTCCACATACCTTAGTCATTGGTGATCGTAGTATTGATAATGGTGTGATTGAATATAAAAATCGAGCTTCTGGCGAAAAAGAAGAAGTTAAGATTGAAGAAGCAATTGCATTTATTAAAGCAAAACTAGCTTAATTATCATTTATTGTTTTGAATAACCATTTAAAACCACGCTTTTTAGCGTGGTTTTTTTATATCTTATTTTTATATTCCACTCTGTTCTTTATGTTATTGGTATAAATTTACCGCTATATACTGATAAACTTATTGAAAAATAAGTAGAGTATGCCGCGAATGCTAGACAATAAATATCAACTCAACACTGAAAATTTATTAAACGATGACTTCTCACCTGCTATCCATGATTTTTGGCAGCAACATGCAACTGTACACACGTTTGATAGCGAGCATGGTGGTAATATCCATACTGTTCATATCAAGACTGGTAATACACAAGCTATTGTTATTTGCCAAGGTAGAAACGAGTCTGTGTTTAAGTATAAAGAGTTAGCTTTTGACTTAAATAAACAAGGCTACGATATTTTTCTAATCGACCATCGTGGACAAGGGCTATCAAGTCGGTTAGGAGGGGATCTACATAGAGGGCACGTTCACGAATTTGAACACTATGTTACTGATTTACGAAATTTTATTAATTCATTAGCATTACCACAACATTATCAATCTTGCTTTTTATTAGCTCACTCTATGGGATCTGCAATTAGCGCCCTATATTTACAAGAACAAGCTCACCCTTTTCATAGAGTAGCCTTTTGCAGCCCAATGTTTTCAATAAATACCGGAAAGATTCCGGTGTGGGTAGCCAAACTGATTAGCTTTGTTTGTGACACTACATACAGTTTATTTAACGAGTTAGCCTGTTATGCCCCTAAGGTCGGTGAATATCAAAAAGGTATATTTACTGATAATGCATTAACATCAAGCGAAAAACGTTTTAACGCCATATTTAATATATTTGAACAAGTAATAGAAACACAATTAGGCGGCCCCACCATGCGCTGGGTGAACAGAAGTTTATACGCGACTGAAAAAGCAGTAAAAAATGCTCAAAAAATCGATATCCCGGTCTTATTGATTCAAGCAGGTGCGGACAATATTGTGACTGAGAAAGGGCAACAAGGATTTATCGGTAACCGAGATAAACAGCAACAGAGTCAACTGTTTCGTATAGACAATGCCAAACATGAAATATTATTGGAACAAGACCAATATAGAATACCCGCAATTAATCAAATATTAGATTTTTTCAATCCGCTCAACAAGGTAAGTTAACATGTATCAAATAGCTATTTCAGATCTGGACGGAACATTACTTGGTCCAGACCACCAAGTATCAAATGAAACAAAAGCGGTAATCAAGCAATGGAAGCAAAGTGGTAAAAAGTTTGTGATTGCAACGGGCCGTCACTATATTGAAGCGAAACAAATCCAAGATACCTTAGGCGAGCCTATTCCATTAATCACCTCTAATGGCGCACGTGTTCATGATCAAGATGGTAAGATTGTTCTACAACAAAACCTACCTCATGATATCGCAACGGCTATCTGTGAGATGGATTTTGACCCAGCAGTACAAGTTAACCTATTTACTGACCAACAATGGTATGCAAACTTCTCTCTGCAGGCATTAATGGGCATGAGTATTGATAGCAACTTTATGTGCAAAGAGGTCGACTTAAAAACCCTTGATCAATCGAACACCATTAAAATATTCTTTTGGGGAGAAAGAGACAAACTCAACCAAATTTATAATCGATTAAATGATGCTTTTTCAGACAGAGTTAATCTCACCTTCTCGCTTGATAAATGTTTAGAAGTGATGGAAGCAAAAACCAATAAAGGTATGGCCGTCGACGCTGTTTTAAACTCAATGGGCTTTACTGCAGAGCAAGGTATCGCTTTTGGTGATGGGATGAACGATGTCGAGATGCTACGAAAAATTGGAACGCCGATATTAATGGCTAATTCACAAAAAGATCTATTAAACTCATTGCCTAATGCAGAAGTGACTAAATCTTCTAAAGAACATGGTGTAGCGGTGAAACTAGCAGCTATTTTAGAACAGGCTTAAATAACCTAGCCAAAGAACCTGCAACAACACAATAAAAAAGCCGGTTTACTGAGGTCTTCTCAATAAACCGGCTTTTATTAATCATTAGCCATTAAGCTAAGAAATTGATTATTGCTCTTCGCGTTGGAAGACCAGGTCTGTTTCGCTTGAAGCTGCTTCCACGAAGTAATATCCCGCTTCAGTAAATGCTTTTAGCTGTTCAATATCAGTAACTTCATTTTCCATGATGTAACGCGCCATTAGACCACGGGCTTTTTTAGCGTAGAAACTGATCACCTTATACTGACCATTCTTTTGATCTTTAAAAATCGGCGTAATCACTTTCGCTTTTAAGGCTTTAGGTTTTACCGCTTTAAAGTATTCGTTTGATGCTAAGTTAATAAGGTACTGTGAATCCTGTGCAGCTAACTGTTTATTTAACTCATCAGTGATCAAGTCACCCCAGAATTGATACAGGTTAGTACCACGTTCGTTATCTAAACGCGTTCCCATTTCAAGGCGATACGCTAACATTAAATCTAACGGGCGCAATAAACCGTATAGACCAGACAAAATACGCAGATTTTTTTGTGCGTACTGTAACGTGCTTTCGCTAAGTGTTTCCGCTTCAAGTCCAGTGTAAACATCACCTTTAAAAGCAAATAAACATTGTTTTGCATCGTTATCTAATGAAAAAGGTGTTTTCCATTCAGCAAAGCGAGCGACATTTAAGCCTGCGATTTTATCGCTAACTTTCATTAGTGACCCAACATCTTGCATCGACAGTTCTTGGCAACGATTAATTAATCGCTGACTTTCCGACAATAAGCTAGCTTCTGTGAATTCAGAAGTGGTTGCCGGTGTTTCAAAATCTAAGGTTTTAGCTGGAGAAATAACAACTATCATATTTTTTCCTAATCTTTAAAAATAAGGCTATATTCCTCAGCCTTATTTAACATTCGTTCACAGATATCAGTCGATAGTAAATTCATTTAAGCTATCCGAAGCAAGGTTAGAACTTGACCCCACTTTTAATTTAATCATTAAGCGTAGATCATTGGCTGAATCTGCATGTGCTAGAGCTTCACTATAACTAATTTTTGCTTCCGAATATAATTTAAATAACGCCTGATCTAAGGTTTGCATTCCGGCCTGTTTAGATGACTTCATAATATCTTTGAGCAGGTGTCGTTCGCCCTTACGGATTGCGTTAGATAACGCAGGTGAGTTAACCATTACTTCAAATGCTGCAATGCTTCCTTTTTCATCTAAAGTAGGGATAAGACGTTGAGCAACAATCGCTTTTAAATTCACAGAAAGTTCATTCAAAAACTGATTATGCCCTTCCTCTGGTACATAATGTAGCATTTGCTCTAGTGCTTTTTCGGTACTGTTAGCATTAATGGTAGCCATACTTAAATAACCAGTTTGAGCATGGCTTATTGCATGCGACATACTAACAGGACTACGGATTTCACCTTGTACAATTACATCTGGTGCTTGGCGAGTCGCATTACGTAATGCCTCATCAATTGAATCAGTATCTAGCCCTACTTCTCGTTGAGTGACAACTGAACGAGCATGTTCATGAACAAACTCAATCGGATCCTCAATCGTAAGAATATGCCCTGAAGCATGTTGATTACGAAATCCAACCATAGCAGCTAAGGTAGTGGACTTTCCTGAACCTGTTGGGCCCACAAATAATACTAAACCAGACTTTGCCATACAGATCTCTTTCAACTGATCAGGCAAATATAATTCATCACTAGTTGGGATTCTGTCATTAATTCTACGAATCACCATACCAGGATGATTTTTTTGCATAAAAGCACTGATACGAAACCTACCTAGACCTTCTAAGTACAATGCAAAGTTAGCTTCTTTTTGGCTTTTAAATTGAGCAAGATCTTGCTCATTCATCGTATGTGCTAATAAATCATAAATATCTTCAGAGGTCATTTTATTATCTGATAACGAAGACAATCGACCATTTAATTTAACTGTAGGAGGTAAACCTACTGAAATATATAAGTCAGAGGCTTTTAATCGTTCTAAAGAACTTAATAACTCATTTAGCATACACCTACTCCTTAAAATGTTTTAGGGTCCATTGCTTTTGAAGCAGCATCTTCATAAGCTACAAAACCTTGAGCAACCAAATCTCGTAAACATTGATCTAAAGTCTGCATGCCATGCACTTTACCCGTCTGTATCACCGAATACATTTGTGCCACTTTATCTTCACGAATTAAGTTTCGAATAGCTGGAATCCCGATCATGATTTCATGAGCAGCAATACGCCCGCCACCGCTTTTCTTTAATAGCGTTTGTGAAATAACTGCACGAAGTGATTCTGATAACATAGAACGAACCATCGCTTTTTCAGCAGCAGGGAATACATCAACAATACGGTTAATAGTTTTTGCAGCAGAAGTCGTGTGCAAGGTACCAAATACTAAATGGCCCGTTTCAGCAGCAGTTAAGGCTAAACGAATTGTTTCTAAGTCTCGCATTTCACCAATTAAAATAACATCGGGATCTTCACGTAATGCACTACGTAACGCCATTTCAAAGTTTAATGTGTCTTTGTGCACTTCACGTTGGTTAATTAATGACTTTTTAGCTGTGTGTACGAACTCGATAGGATCTTCAATTGTTAAAATATGCTCATTACGAGAATCATTAATATAATCAACCATAGCCGCTAGAGTGGTTGATTTACCTGAACCGGTTGGCCCTGTCACTAGCACTAAACCACGAGGGTAATCTGAGATATCTTTAAAAATAGAAGGAGCACCTAGTGCCTCTAAAGTTAGGACTTCGCTTGGAATGGTACGAAATACCGCAGCTGAACCACGATTTTGGTTAAATACATTGACACGGAATCGAGCAAGATCTTTAATTTCAAAAGAGAAATCTGTTTCCAATAGTTCTTCAAAGTCTTTACGTTGCTTATCGCTCATAATGTCATAAATTAAATTATGCACTTCTTTATGCTCTAAAGCAGGCATGTTTATTTTACGTACTTCCCCATCTACACGAATCATTGGAGGAACACCTGCAGAAAGGTGTAGATCTGATGCTTTATGCTTTACACTAAAGGCTAATAATTCCGTTATATCCATAATTTAAAAATCCTAATAATATGACTAATATACCTAACAATATCGTAGCTGTTGAACAAAAAATAGCCCAAGCTAGTATAAAAGCACAACGCCAAGACAAAGTGCGGTTATTAGCCGTGAGTAAAACCAAGCCGGTTTCCTCAATTAAACAGGCTTTCTTGCAGGGTTTATCTCACTTTGGAGAAAACTATGTACAAGAAAGCGTAGAAAAAATTCAACAAATAAAAACAGATCCATCTTTTGATAAACCGATTTACTGGTATTTTATTGGTCCATTACAGTCCAATAAAACGCGACCAGTTGCAGAGCATTTTGATTGGGTGCAAAGTGTTGACCGTTTAAAAATAGCACAACGTTTAAGTCAACAGCGCCCAGAAGATATGCCAGACCTTAATATTTGCTTACAAGTTAATATTAGCGGAGAACAGAGCAAATCGGGTACTACTTTATCGCAAGTATTAGAATTAGCAGCACAAGTTCAAGATCTGCCGCGTATAAAACTTCGTGGTATCATGGCGATTCCGCAAAAAAGTGACGACCCAAAAATAGTCGAACAACAATTTTTAGCGTTGCATGAAATTTATAAAACCCTGCAACAGCAATATAAAGATATTGATACGCTGTCGATGGGAATGAGTGGTGATTTAGAAAGTGCAATTAAATGCGGCAGCACCATGGTACGCATTGGCACCGACATTTTTGGCGCACGATAAACGTTAATAGAAAGGAAAAACATAATGCAAGATAAGAAAATCACCTTTATTGGTGCAGGCAACATGGCAGGCAGTATCATTAATGGTTTAGTAAAAGGTGGCTACCCTGCCAACTTGATTTGCGCATCGGCACCCAGTTTAACCAATACTCAAAAACTAGCGGATGAACTAGCTATTACGGCAAGCCAAGACAACAATCAATCTGCATCTTGGGCTGATGTCATTGTATTAGGTGTTAAGCCACAAATGATGGCGGATGTTTGTCAGTCTTTAGTGGATGGCGGTGTTGATTTTACTAATAAGCTGGTTATCTCTATTGCAGCAGGTGTTTCTGTGACACGCTTTCAATCAGTATTAGGCGAGAATACTGCAGTTATCCGTACTATGCCAAACACACCTTCTTTATTACAAAAAGGCATGACAGGCTTATTTGCATCACAACAAGTGTCTCCACAAGATAAAGATTTTGCCAGCGAATTAATGACTGCCGTTGGAGAAATTGTCTGGGTTGAAAATGAATCAGAAATTAACGGTGTAATTGCTGCAGCAGGTTCAGCGCCAGCTTACTTTTTCCTTTTCATGGAATCAATGCAGAAAAAAGCGATGGAGATGGGCTTCAGTAAAGAAGATGCACGTTTATTAGTACAACAATCAGCGATTGGTAGTGCTGAAATGGTTAAACAAAATGCCCACTTAGACCTTGAAACCTTACGTAATAACGTTATATCTAAAGGAGGTACAACTGCAGAAGCTATTCGTACCTTCAACGAGCTAGACCTACCAGAAATCGTAGGTAAAGCGATGCAAGCTGCATCAGATCGCGGCGCAGAAATGGAAAAACTTTTTTAACCCATTGCTTTAAACATTCTATAAAAGGTAGAAATAAATGAATGCAGTTAACTTTTTAATCGATACCGTATTTGACCTGTATCTAATGGTTGTTTTACTACGCGTATGGTTACAATTGGCTAGAGCTGATTTTTATAATCCGTTTAGTCAATTCATCGTAAAAGCAACACAGCCTGTTGTTGCACCTTTGCGTCGTATTATTCCACCTATTGGAGGGTTAGATACCGCCACGGTGTTATTTGCATTTGTTGTTGCAGTTGCAAAGATCTTAGTACTCAGCGCTGTGCTTAATTATGGTATTAACCTACCTGTTGTCTTAGCTTCTGGATTATTTATCTTAGTAACCGCTATCTTTAAAATGCTTTTTTGGGTATTAGTTATCCGCGCAATCTTAAGTTGGGTTAGTCAAGGTCAACACCCTGTTGAAGCAGTAATGATTCAACTAACAGAGCCGCTACTTCGACCTATTCGTCGTATTATTCCACCATTAGGTGGTTTTGATCTATCGATGTTAGTTGTTTTACTGGGCTTACAATTTATAGAAAAGTTAGTGACAGATATACTTGCACAAATACTCGGTTAATCACCTTCTGAATGACCGTAATATAAGGTGTGGCGAAATAACTTTGCCACACCTCGCTTCTCTCCATAACTTCCCTTCACCTCAGCCAACAAAACAGTATAATTAGCCTGTTAACATCAATAAATAAACACGCTTCACTTTCAACATCAATTTTAGGAATCAAAATGAAACAAAAATGGGTATTGGCAACGGGCAATCAAGGCAAAGTGAAAGAGATGAGCGATTTACTCAATAGCTTTTCAATTGAAGTTTTACCACAAAGCCAATTTAATGTGCCAGATGTACCAGAAACAGGTACAACTTTTGTTGAGAATGCGATTATTAAAGCACGCCATGCAGCGAAACTGACTGGACTACCAGCAATTGCAGATGATTCAGGCTTAGAAGTCGATTTTTTAAATGGTCAGCCTGGCATTTACTCTGCACGTTATGCAGGTGAAGCGGCTACTGATAGAGATAATATCGATAAACTATTATCAAAATTAGTCGGTATTAATCCAGAACAACGTAAAGCTCGTTTTCAATGTGTGTTAGTTTACATGCGTCATGCACTCGACCCTACACCAATTATTTGCCAAGGTACTTGGGAAGGCAGTATTACAGAAGAGGTTTTCGGTGAACAAGGTTTTGGTTATGACCCAATATTTTGGGTTGAAAGTGAACAAGCAACTTCAGCTCAACTGACTAAACAGCGTAAAAGTGAATTAAGTCACCGCGGTAAAGCGTTAACTCAATTAGTGAGTTTATTAAAAGAACAGCTATCAGCTAACGCGTAATACCGATTACATTAAATATGTTATCTAAATTTTGCACTAGGAAAAATAGTTAAGCTATTTATTGTGATTTGCATGAACTCTACTTTCACCATACAAATATTTTAAAGCGACTTTTATAGTCGCTTTTTAGATTGGAAAAATTAATGTTACAACTTCCCCCACTCAGTTTATATGTTCATATCCCTTGGTGTATTGAGAAATGCCCCTATTGTGATTTTAATTCACACAAGCTTAAAGGAGATATACCTGAACAAGAATACTTAAATGCATTAATAGATGACTTAAAACAAGACTTGCGCTTTGTGCAAGGTCGACGTCTGTTTAGTATTTTTATTGGTGGTGGAACACCGAGCTTAATTTCTGCACCGGGAATAAAATGGCTACTAGAAAATATTCAAGAGTTAATCGCTTTTAACGAAGATATAGAAATCACTCTAGAAGCTAATCCAGGTGCCATCGAAAACCAAAAAATTGCCGATTTTAAAAGTGCTGGTATTAATCGCTTTTCTTTTGGTGTGCAAAGCTTTCAACAAGAAAAGCTTACTAAGTTAGGTCGGATTCATGGAGTAGATGAGGCTAAAACAGCTGCGAAGCAAGCTCACCATGTGGGAATGAAAACCTTTAATTTAGATTTAATGCATGGCTTACCAAACCAAAGTTTAGAAGATGCAATGAGCGACTTAAATACCGCGATAGAGCTTAACCCTACTCATTTATCTTGGTACCAATTAACCATTGAGCCCAATACCCAATATTTTTCTCATCCACCTAAATTACCCGATGATGAAACACTTTGGAGTATTCAAGAAGCCGGTTTGAAATTATTAGCAGAGCATGGGTATCAACAATATGAAATTTCTGGCTATAGCCGACTAGGTTGGCAATGTCAGCACAATTTAAATTATTGGCGTTTTGGGGACTACCTAGGTATCGGCTGTGGTGCTCACGGTAAACTATCATTACCACTTGAAAATAAAATAGTACGAACCACTAAAATTAAACACCCAAAAGGATATTTAGACTCTTCACGCGCTTACATGGACGATTGCATTAATGTTAACAAAGAAGATTTAGTATTCGAATATATGATGAATCGGCTACGTTTAATGGAAAGCTTTAGCTTTTCAGAGTTTGAAGATTACACCGGCCTGAAGCGTTCAGCATTAACCCCCGCTTTACAACAAGCGGAGCAAAAAGGATTAATAAGTGTCATGGCTGAAACTTGCCAGGTAACAGAGTTAGGCCATCGTTATTTAAATGAATTATTAACAATGTTTATGGATTAATTGGCGAGTATTCAAATATGCAAACAAACAGTAGCGCTAATACGATTAAAAAAGCAGAACTTCTTGGCGGTGCAAAAGCAGCCATTCCTTTGATCGTGGGAGGCATTCCTTTTGGTATTTTATTTGGTACGCTAGCGCCTAGTAGCGGTTTATCTGCTTGGGCAACCATGGCCATGTCATTAATTGTTTTTGCCGGATCTGCACAGTTTATTGTGTTGGCATTAATTGCAGTACAAGCTCCTTTAGAAGTGATCCTATTAACCACTTTCGTGGTTAACTTACGTCACTTATTATATGCAACCGCCCTTGTGCCACATATCAGCCATTTATCATTTCCATTACGTAGCTTATTAGCCTTCGGCTTAACTGATGAAACCTTTGCTAATATGAGCCAACGCTATCAACCTAATTCACCGCTAGGCGATGACCACCAATTTGCACACTTTTTTTACCTCGGCTCGATGTTTAGTTTTTATGTTAGTTGGTCATCGGCCACAGCAATAGGTTTAGTGTTAGGGAACGTCATTCCAGATATGACAAGTTGGGGATTAGAGTTCGCCATGTCGGTAACTTTTATTGGTATGGTCATCCCCTATTTAAATACCAAAGCCATGTTTAGCGCAATGTTAAGTGCGGCTATTGCTTCTTTATACTTTGCTTATTTACCTAATAAACTAGGTTTAATTGTTAGTGCATTAATTGGCGTTGCGGTAGGTTTAACTGTCGTTCATTTTCAAAAGTCCCCGCTTTCTGAGGAGAAAAAAATATGAGTGAAGTTTGGTTAATTCTTGGGATGTTTGTTATTACTTTTGGCATTCGATTTGTGATGTTTGCATTTGCCGGTAAGATATCTTTCCCAGTTTGGATGCAACAATCTTTAAAGTTTGTTCCACCAGCTGTACTAACTGCGATTATTGTACCAGCGGTAGTGATGCCAATGGGTGAAATAGACTTCAGTTGGCATAATGTATATCTACTAGCCGCTATCTTCAGTATTGTTATTAGTTTACTAACGAAAAGCCTATTAAAGACTATCTTCTTTGGGATGTTGCTATTTCTATTACTGAAATTTTTGATGGGCTAATACCAATTATATTAAGCATCAATTAAGCACCAATAAAAAAGCCGATGTGATTTAGACATCGGCTTTTTTCATTGAAACAAACTGGTTAGCAGAATAAATATTTATTCTGGTGCTGGACCATCTGTTTCATCATTCTTTTCAGTTAATACAGGCTTAACTAGTAAAATTTCACGTAGCTTGGCATTTAGCTCTTCAGCTATAACAGGGTTTTCTTGTAAGTATTTACAAGCATTTGTTTTACCTTGACCAATTTTACTACCGTTATAAGCGTACCAAGAACCTGATTTCTCTACTAACTCTTGTTTAACACCTAGGTCGATTAATTCACCTAAATTGTTAATACCTTCGCCATATAAGATTTGGAATTCAGCTTGTTTAAATGGCGGTGAAACTTTGTTTTTAACCACTTTAACGCGTGTTTCATTACCAGTGATTTCATCACCGTTTTTAACAGCCCCGATACGACGAATATCTAAACGTACTGACGCATAGAATTTAAGCGCATTACCACCAGTCGTTGTTTCAGGGTTACCAAACATAACACCAATTTTCATACGAATTTGGTTAATGAAAATACACATAGTATTTGTTTGTTTAATGTTACCCGTTAATTTACGTAATGCTTGCGACATTAAACGTGCTTGCAGACCCATGTGCGAGTCACCCATATCACCTTCAATTTCAGCTTTTGGTGTTAATGCAGCAACAGAATCGACAATCACTACACCAACAGCACCAGAGCGAACTAACATGTCACAAATCTCTAATGCTTGTTCACCAGTGTCAGGCTGAGAAATAAGTAATTCATCAACATTCACGCCTAATTTTCTTGCGTAGCTTGGGTCAAGTGCATGCTCTGCATCGATAAACGCACAAGTTTTACCTTGTTTTTGTGCTTCTGCGATAACTTGTAATGTTAATGTCGTTTTACCCGAGCTCTCTGGACCATAGATTTCAACGATACGGCCATAAGGCAAACCGCCTATACCTAACGCAACATCTAATCCTAATGAACCAGTTGAAACTGATTCAATTTCCATCATGGCTGCTGCACCGTCTCCAAGACGCATGATTGAACCTTTACCAAATTGCTTTTCAATTTGGCCTAACGCCGCGGCTAATGCTTTATCTTTATTTGCGTCTTGACTCATTATTCTCTCCAGTGATTGGGTTTTTACTGTATATGCAAGCAGTATACTGACCATTTATACAGTATCAAGTTTTTTATTTAAAAAAGGGTTATATTTATACAGATCCTAGCGCATCTACGTTTTCTATTAAACCTAACAGTGCTAAACGAATAGCTTGTTTTCTTATAGCACTTCGATCGCCAACAAACAGATAACTTTCAGTTTTATGACCACTGTGTGCGTTATACCAAGCAATACAAACTGTGCCTACTGGTTTTTCGTCGCTACCACCATCCGGACCTGCAATACCACTGATGGCAACGGCGATATCGGCATCTGAATTTTTAACTGCGCCAATAGCCATCGCATTAACAACCTCTTTAGAGACAGCACCAAACTCAGTAATTAAACTTGTTTCTACATCTAACATCTGAGTTTTGGCACCATTACTATAGGTAATAAAGCTACGATCAAACCACAGTGAACTTCCAGAAATTTCAGTAATAGCGTATGCTACTCCTCCACCGGTACAGGATTCAGCGGTTGTCGCTACTAAGCCAGCATTAGTTAGTTTTTTACCTAATATTTGCGCTAGTTCTTGAACGGTTTTTTCAGTCAACATCGTTTTCCGCCTTTTTTAGAAATAGTTATTTTAAGTGTATTCATTATGAAGCCAACAGCGCAAGAATTAAAACAACATACTCCCATGATGCAACAATTTTTAACCTTAAAAAGTGAGGTACCTGACACCTTACTATTTTATCGCATGGGCGATTTCTACGAATTGTTTTTTGAAGATGCACGTAAAGCATCACAGTTACTAGGAATATCTCTAACCCAACGAGGTAAAACCGGCGGCAATGCTATTCCAATGGCAGGTGTTCCTTATCATAGTGTAGAAGGATATTTAGCAAAGCTCATTAACTTAGGTGAATCCATTGCCATTTGTGAGCAAGTTGGCGATCCAGCGACTAGTAAAGGCCCGGTTGAACGTAAAATTGTACGTATTATCACACCAGGCACGATCACTGATGAAGCTTTGTTAGATGATAAACAAGATAACTTACTCTGCTCTGTTTATCAGCAAGGTGAGAACTTTGGTATCGCATCTCTTGATATTGGTAGTGGTCGTTTTATCGTTAATGAATTTACTAAAGCAGAAGCAATACAAGCAGAGATACAACGTTTAAATCCTGCGGAGTTACTTTACCCAGATAACTTTGAGTCGATGGAATTAATTGAACATCTATCGACTATTCGTCGACGCCCTGAATGGGAGTTTGAATTTGGTACCTGTAAGAACTTATTAACACAACAATTGGGTACACAAGACTTAGTGGGATTTGGTATTGAGCAGTCGCACTTTGCTATTTGTGCTGCAGGTGCCGTATTACAATATTTAAAAGATACACAACGTACCGCGTTAACACACATTCAATCAGTGACGTTAGAACAAAGTACTGATACGGTTATTTTAGATGCAGCGACGCGTCGTAACTTAGAGCTTACCTTTAACCTGTCTGGCGGAACCGATAACACCTTAGCACAAGTACTCGATACGACTGTGACACCTATGGGTAGCCGTTTATTAAAACGCTGGATCCACCAGCCAGTGCGTAACTTAACCGTCCTTAATTATCGTCAAACCATGATCCAAACATTAATGGATTTCGATTTAACTGATGCTTTATCGATTCCACTGAAACAGATTGGCGATATTGAACGTGTCATTGCACGATTAGCATTACGCTCTGCTCGACCACGTGACTTAACTCGTTTGCGTTGCGCTTTTTCTTTATTACCTGAATTACAACATCTTATTGCAGAGCTACCTAAAGAACTGGTAGCAACGCTAAGCGAAGAGATGGGTAATTATCCTGAATTATTAAACTTATTAGAAACGGCAGTGATCGATAATCCACCCGTCTTAATTCGTGATGGTGGAGTTATTAAAGAAGGTTATAACGAAGAGCTAGATCATTGGCGTAATTTATCTAAAGGTGCAACAGATTACTTAGAAGCACTTGAGCAGCGTGAGCGAGAAAGCACTGGTATTAGTACTTTAAAAGTAGGTTACAACCGAGTACACGGATACTTCATTGAAATTGGTCGCAGCCAATCAGATAAAGTACCTGAACATTATGTACGTCGCCAAACACTAAAAGGTGCAGAACGTTACATTATTGCTGAATTAAAAGAACATGAAGAGAAAGTACTTTCTAGTCAAGGCAAAGCCTTAGCCTTAGAGAAGAAACTTTATGAGCAACTAATCGACCTGTTACTACCGCACCTAAGAAGCTTACAGTTTACAGCAAAAGCCTTAGCCGAGTTAGATGTCCTTAATACCTTAACTGAACGAGCATTAACCTTGAATTACGTTCGCCCTGTCTTACAAAAAGACAACGGCATCAATATTCAAGAAGGCCGTCACCCCGTCGTTGAACAAGTTAGCAAAACACCATTTATTGCTAATCCAGTTAATTTACATAATGACAGACGAATGTTGATCATTACCGGCCCGAATATGGGTGGTAAATCGACCTATATGCGACAAGTAGCTTTAATGGTGTTAATGGCACATATTGGGAGTTTTATCCCTGCAGAAAGTGCAACCATTGGCCCTATTGATCGTATCTTCACGCGTATTGGTGCATCTGATGATTTAGCGAGCGGGCGTTCAACCTTCATGGTTGAAATGACCGAAACAGCAAATATCCTGCATAATGCAACGCCTAATTCATTAGTATTAATGGATGAGATTGGTCGAGGAACCAGTACTTTTGATGGTTTATCACTTGCTTGGGCTTGTGCGGAACAATTAGCTGAGAAGATCCAAGCTTATACATTGTTTGCCACCCACTACTTTGAGTTAACTCAGTTGCCAGAAACTATTCCTGAACTGGTGAATGTTCACCTTGATGCTGTAGAACATGGCGATAGCATTGCCTTTTTACATGCATTACAAGAAGGTGCTGCGAATAAGAGCTATGGCTTACAAGTAGCAGCCTTAGCAGGTGTCCCGAAACTAGTATTAGACAATGCAAAAACTAAGCTACAACAATTAGAAGCATCATCAATACAATCTCAGGATAAGGCTATAAATCAACCCGTTGAAAAAGAAATTGTACCGAGTAACCTACAAGGCAGTTTAGACTTTGCACCTATTGAAGAGCATAAAGCCGTCACATTATTAGCGAGTTTAGACCCAGATGAATTAACACCTAAACAAGCTTTAGCCGCTTTATATCAACTTAAAGAACAACTATAAAAATACCGATGGGTTTATCTGCATCGAAACAGATAAACCCATCCTATTCACTTTCCTACACCTGCCATCGACTTCATTATTGCTTTTATTAAGCTAGTCTCGTTAACCCAAAAACTCAATAATCTCACTTAACTCTCAATTTCTGTTAAGTGTGACAGTAATATTTCAAAAAAATTATCAAATTATTACAATTGAAATATTTCTGTCACATTTCTCTGTTTTAATCGCGACGATAAAAAATTAAACAGATTAAATAATTGAAAACATCACGTCAGTAATAGGCTTAATAATTATGAAAAATGAACATAACAACACAACACTGAATCAATACTTCAATTGGGCTGCGGTGATATTTTTAGTTTACTGTATGTTAGTTGCTGTTAGCAGTGTAAGCAGTGGCTTCAAATTATTTTCAGGCGGTGCTGCAGGTGCTGCAGAAATATTTCAATTTGCGAGCAATCCTTTAGTTGCACTTATTTTAGGAACACTTGCAACTGCCCTAGTACAATCTTCTTCAACAGTAACAGCAGTAACCGTTGGTTTAGTAGCGGGCGGATTACCTATTTCAATTGCAATCCCATTGATTATGGGTGCAAACATAGGAACAACCATTACTAACTCTATCGTTTCAATTGGTCACGTACGTAACAGTGATGATTTTAAACGTGCCTTCAGTGCAGCTACCGTACATGACTTCTTTAATTTAATTGCTGTACTTATTTTCCTACCGTTAGAGTTGATGTTTGGTTTATTAGAAAAAATGGCAGGCGCAGCTTCTCACTTATTAGTTGGTAGCGCAGATATGTCGTTAAAAGGTTTTAACTTCATGAAACCACTCACTAAACCTGGTGTTAATGTCGTGTCTGATATTGCTTCTGTAATTCCAGGTAAGTTTGCTGGTATTGCGATGGTAGTGATCGGTGTTGCACTTATTTTATTCTCAGTTACCTTCCTGGGTAAAGTACTTAGAAAAGTGTTAGTAGGTAAAGCTAAAGCAGTATTACACAATGCTTTAGGTAAAGGTCCGGTAGCTGGCATTACGTCAGGTGCATTAATGACAGTCATGGTGCAATCATCATCAACAACGACTAGCCTAATGATTCCATTAGCAGGTAGCGGTATGTTTACGACACGTCAAATATACCCTTTCACTTTGGGTGCTAATATTGGTACAACTATTACTGCACTATTAGCAGCAACGGCTATCTCTGGCGATATGGCTGAAGCAGCATTAACGATTGCTTTAGTACACTTCCTGTTTAATTTGCTGGCAGTAATTGTTATTTACGGTATTCCGTTCCTACGTGAATTACCATTAAAAGGTGCAGAAAAATTAGCTGAAGTCGGTACTAAGAATAAGTTCCTAGCCTTTGGTTATGTAATTGGTACCTTCTTTATCTTACCAGGTTTAATCTTAGTGGGTGTACGCTAAATATAAGTAGGCATTAGACCTATATTATCAAAGCGACTCTCGAGTCGCTTTTTTTGCTTCTGTCTTTCCATAATAAACAATCAATAATTAACTAAGCATTTTTATCACTAATTCAATTTACGAGACATTGACTGTAAATTAACCTCCAATTAACCCATTTGTTGCTATTATCATGTATTAAAATAAGAAGTCAGTAGGGTAAATAGAGGTTAATCATGGATATAGATAAATTACAGTTATTATTGGTTGAGGATGATATTGACTTAGCGACAGCTGTAATCGATTATTTCGAACTAGAAAGAATCCAATGTGATCATGCAGCTAATGGTTTATCTGGCTTTAACTTAATAAAATCTAATCACTACGATGCGGTTATCCTCGATTTAAATTTACCTAAAATGGATGGTCTAACGGTATGTAATACGCTAAGAGCAGAGGGTGTTGATGTGCCTATATTAATGCTAACAGCCAAAGATACGCTGGATGATAAATTACAAGGTTTTGCAAAAGGTGCTGATGATTACTTAGTCAAACCTTTTGCCATGGAAGAGTTAATCGTTCGTATCAAAGTGCTATCTCGCCGACGTAGTGGGCAAGCAAAAAAGCTCAGCATTAGTGGACTCACTTTGGATAACGAACAACAAACCGTGACACGTGATGGCAAGCGTCTAAAGTTATCACCTATTAACTTTAAAATTTTAGAAACATTAATGTTAGCTAGCCCCAATCCCGTCAATCGAGAAAAGCTAATACAAGCTGTTTGGGGGGAAGAGCAACCTGATAGCAATAGCTTAAAGGTACATATGTTCAACTTGAGAAAAGCGGTAGATGGACAAGGCGACAACAAGCATCCAACAAAGCTTATCCATACCTTGGTAGGTTACGGTTTTGTTTTAAAGGATGAACAAAACTAATGAAGATAACTCCCAGTTTACGCGTCTATTTTATTATCGTGATGATCATTACAGGCATTACGACTATTTCGATTATGTCAGTAGTAAGCTTTAACTATTTTATCAATGGATTAGATTTCTCAATTCGTAAAGAGATGCGCACCCAGGCGTTCCAACAGCCAGTTTCTGAAGGTAAGCCAATTAAACTGAATAACTTTGTTATTGCCAGTACCTTTGATGATTTACCTGAGTCCATTAAAAATAATATAGATGAAAGTGAGATGCAGTCTAGGGAATTAGTTAAAAACGTTGATGGGCACCCTTTATTTGCTCCGCCTAAAGCCGGATATTTTGCAATGAAGCTAGAGCGCAATGGTGAAGTACGCTTTGTTGCCACTTCATTCTTTTCTGATCTAGATCTTCCTCAAAAAGATAAATTTTTTCCTCCTTTTAAATATTTAGTAATGATAGCCTTTACCGCAATGGTGTTATTTGCGTTAGTTCCTTATTTTATTTTACGCAAAATCACTAACCCAATTGAAAGCTTAATGGCTTGGGCAAAACAACTTAATAAACAGCAATTAACTAAACCTGCTCCTGACTTTCACTATAGCGAACTTAATAGCCTAGCAGAGATAGTAAAATCGAGCTTACAATCAGTGCAAGCCAGCTTAGAGCGAGAACAACAATTCTTAGGGTATGCGAGTCACGAATTACGCACCCCTATTGCGATCACTCGTACTAATACAGAATTATTACGTAAAATGATCGAGAGAGATATCAGTACAGAAAAGCAACTGCAAGTCTTAGATCGAATAGAACGAGCTAGTTTAAACATGACCAACTTAACAGAAACCTTGTTATGGCTAAATCGTCAAGCAGATAAATCCATCCCGCTAAGCACCGTCTCACTTGGTCAACTAACCGAACAATTACTCAATGAATTACAATATTTACTCAATGATAAAAAGGTTGATATACAAGTACAAACCGATCAAACAGAATATCAATTACCGGCTGTATTATGCAGGATAGTTATCAACAATCTGATCCGAAATGCACTACAACATACCAATGAAGGTAAAATAGTGATAACGCAATCGTCTCGTCAATTAATTATTCATAATCAAGATTTATCAGAAAGTATGACGGAAAATGATTTAGGCTTTGGTTTAGGACTAGAACTAATAGAGCGCTTAGTGAAGCACTATGAGTGGCAATATAAAAATACCGCCACTGAGAACGGTCATTATGTTGAAATTAACTTTATTTGAAGTAAGCAATATAGGTAAAGTTTGATAGATATTAATTTTGCTTAATACGAATAACTAAATAATACCAATTATATTAAATAAGTGATCTAAATTTTACGCAGGAAAAATGACTGAGTTCAAGGCGTAATTTAAGTTAAGTAGTTGTTCTAATTCCGAAAATTACAACGAAGAAATAAGTTATTTTAACAAGTAAAATAGATCAGTTAATTAGTGTGATTGGTATAAGAAGCACAAAAAAGCCAAAAGGCAGTCAGCTCTTTTGGCTTTTGATAGTAATTCCATTAATTAAACTTAATTAATTTACTAATGGCGCTAAATCAGCAGGGCGATAATATACCGATTTTAATACCTTACCTTTACGCACGAGTTTGCTTTCTAACTGCACATCTTCAGCACATTTAGCAATAATAAAATCACCTTTAACACTATCCGTTAATTGTACACCCTGCTTAGCATAAAAAGCGACGGTATCATCGAACTCTTGTTGGTTACGGCATACCTTGCTCATGTTACTTGAGTGCACTTCATTCCAACAAGTAATGAAATCAATATCACGCTGTTTAGCGACATTTAAGAACAGATCAATTAAGTAAGAAATCGCTAAGTTATCTTCAACTTTTGTATCACCTAAATGCACCAATCGTCCCATCAATACATATACACTATCTACAATAGCATCAGCTTGCTCAACCTTATCAGGCGCTTCAGCTAACTCAGTTAACTCTTCGATGATTAATGAAGTATGTAATTCATCAGCTTTTTCATCCATGCTTTCTGGCGCATTACATTGCAGATCAAAAGTTTCTCTAAACTGCGTAATATCGGTATAAAGCTTGGTATAAAGTTCAGTAGTTAATTGCGTTAATTTCATGGTGTTTCCTATCTGTAACAGCGTAATAGCAAAGTCTAAATTTAGCGCCCTATTATAGACAGGAAAAGTATTTAAATATATGGATTACGCAGCGCTATAAACTAATTTCCCAGCAACGTAGGTCGATTGGATATTACGTTCGTCACCTAACATCATTAATGCAAATAACTTATCCTGTAAATTAGTTGAATTCTCAAGACGCAATGCTTGTAGATCTGTTGCGGCCCAATCTACAACAATAAAGTCAGCTTCTTTACCCGCCGTTAAATTACCTACTTTATCAGCCATGCTTAATGATTCCGCACTGCCTAAGGTCGCCATGTATAAACCTTTAAAGACCGATAACGTTTGTCCTTGCAGTTGCATAATTTTATATGCCTCACTCAAAGATTGCAGTTGTGAAAAGCTAGTGCCGCCACCTACATCTGTCGCTAAACCAACACGCACTTTAATATCGTCAGCTTTTTCTAAATTAAATAAACCACTGCCTAAGAACAGATTCGAGGTAGGACAAAACGCAATCACTGAATCACTCTCAGCCATGGTTTGCCACTCTTGTTCAGTTAAATGAATACAATGCGCAAAAACACATTTATCACCTACTAACCCATAATGGTCGTAAACATCAAGGTAACCAGCACGTTCTGGGAATAAAGATTTAACCCATTCAATTTCATCTTTGTTTTCTGAAAGGTGAGTTTGCACATACACATCAGGGTATTCAGCTTTTAGCTTACCCGCCATCGCTAACTGTTCAGGTGTAGAAGTCGGTGCAAAGCGTGGTGTGATGGCATATTGTAAACGGCCTTTATTGTGCCATTTATCTATTAACGTTTTCGATTGGTCATAGCTTGATTGCGCAGTATCTAATAAATAATCTGGCGCATTACGATCCATCATAACTTTACCGGCAATCATACGCATATCAATTTTATCGGCTTCTTCAAAGAGCGCATCAACAGACTCAGGATGCACAGTACCAAATACTAATGCACTGGTTGTTCCGTTCTTTAATAGCTCATTAACAAAGAACTGCGATATTTTTTTCGCATAGGCTTTATCTGAAAATTGTTTTTCTGTTGGGAAAGTATAAGTCTCGAGCCATTCTAATAACTGTTCACCGTAAGCAGCAATCATCTCGGTTTGAGGATAGTGAATGTGTGTATCGATAAAACCAGGCATGATTAATTGCCCACGCTTATCTTCTAATTGAGGATATAAATCTGCACTTTCTTGCGAAAAAGTAGTCAATGAACTGACTTTACCATTTTCAGTAACCAGAATACCGTCGGCGATATATTGATAAGCATCTTCGATATTATCGACTTTCGCAGGATCATTAAGGAAGTGTAAAAAACTCGCACGGATAGCTGTAATAGATTTTTGGTTCATAAAATTCGCCCATAGTTAAATTGAGATTAAAAAAATAACTATGATTTTTGACTTGAATTTAACAAGCCCTTGTTCAAGCGTTTTTATTATTAACAACCGAAAATCACCAAAAGCTAAGTTAATATATCCAATTTTTTTCAAATCTGAAAGCACTAATTACATATTATTAACATCTAAAAAAGCACTGTGATTTAAAATATAAATAAAATAAATAATTATAAAAAGTTAAATTAATTCACAGCTTTATCATTACAAAGTGTAATGACATAGCTATAATAGAGCCCTACTAAGGAGGACCCATTGCCCAACATCGCTCTAAAGAAAGACGGAAAATTATCGTTCAAACTTACCCACCATATGGAACAGGGGACTTTTCGACGTATCGATTTATATTTTTCTTTGCCAAAAGAGATGGGCATCAATAAAAATACCTTATCTGAAAGTGATTACTTTAATGCCGGCATTGATGGTCGTCGCGCTTATCATACTCATGGTCTGCATTTACCTTTATTGCATCGCCGTTTTGCAACACGAATGAAACGCTCTACAGCTGAATATAAAAGCAATTTGAACATGTTTGCTTACCAATACATTTCAGCATTAGAAACAGATGCGAATGAAGTAATCGCTATTGGTGAGAATGAAGGGTTAGAAGCTTTTTATGAATCAGCAACTGAGCTAGCAGAACACTGTTTGGACATTTTAAAAAAGCACCGTGGTCACCATCCTAAAAGTACAAAACTCAATTCTATTTATGAAAATGTAGATAACTATTTATCATGGTTCACTGAACAAACTATTATGCGAATGCTGGTTAAAAAACCACGCCAAAGTGCATTTTCAGAAAATCGTTTATCATTGTTGGCGATTTGTGAAACTGAAAGTGAATACCGTAAGAAAAAAGGTTATAACTCCGATTCTACGCTAAAAGACCCCAACCGTATTGCTAATAAAATGCGCTTATTACGTCGTTTGATTGAATACAGTGTTATCTTCAAAAGTAAAACGATTGTACTAGGAAATATTACTCGAAAGGTAGTAACGGGTGTTGCTACTGCATTGTTAATGAGTGTGGTCCTAGTATTAATCATCAAAACACAGGGTGCTTTTAGCCAACTAACTACATTGATGGTGTTTATACTGTCTATTATTTATGGTGTGCGTGAAGTATTTAAAGATGACTTTAAAAATATTTTGTGGCGTTGGATACGTAAAGGTAAGCCTAAATGGGCGCGTACTTTATATGATTCAACCAATCAACATGAAATGGCAAAACAAAAAGTTTGGTTAGATTACACCAGTAATGCCAGCCTGCCTCAGCAAACTAAAGCTCTGCTAGCTGAACGTAACACTCAAAATAAACAGAGTGCACAACTCTTACATTACCGAATTGAAAGTCGTATCAGTAAAAATGGTTTTCAAGCTGGGTATGACACTCTTGAAGAGAATATTTTATTTAGTTTACGTCCTCTTACTCGTTATGCCGAAGGTGGAACAGGTAAGGTATTTGAACGTTTGAATACAACCAATAATAAAGACAAAATTCAAAGCACAACTATAGAGCGTCGCTATCAAATCAACATTATTGTCGCTGTAGATCAAGGTCAATACTTAGAGCAATTCGAGCGGTATCGAATTACCTTAAATCGTTCAGGGATTGTAGAAATAGTGAAAGCAGGCGAGGCGAAAATTAAAGATCCTGCCGATAGAAAACGTCAATCTAAACTGTCTTCATTATTGCATATTAACCGACGCACTTAAGCGATAAAAAAAGTCGTTATCCAAGTGGTGGATAACGACTAGGTACTCTTAAACTGTAGTTAATATCAATCCTAAAAAATAACTTTTCTACTTGTAAAAACAACGTTAAATTTGGGTAACGATATCACACTAAAACAACCAAGCTTGTAATGGATTTTCTAAACTAATCCCTTTACTCCCCCAGCGATCGATACTATTCACATGTAAAATATGGTCAAAATCAGGCAGTAACGCTTTCAACTGAGCAGAGACTTTTCTGGTGGTTAGGATCCACAGCTCTGGAGATTCTTCAATTAACGCTTTTAACTGTGCTTTATCTTGCTCAGTCCAATTCAACTCTTCTTTAAATAAACGATTCACTACAAATAATTGATTTGCAGAAGCAAAGTCTTCTAATTGATCTGACAATAACACAACGGAATCAATCTCTTTATCAAATAGCGTGCTTTGTTGTTGGTTAATCAATTGACGGATATCGATCAACAATTGTTGCTGATTTCTTTCTATAATCTGTTGCTGCTCTGGCCAAATGCGCTTTAAATCATCACTGACAATACTCGACATCGTGCTCAAGTTATTAGGATTAAGCCAAGCATAAATAGAGCTATTGCCACTTTCTAATTGTACGGTAGCGATCCCTTTTGCTCTTGGTGAAATCGATTGTGAGGCATCAACTTCAATGATCTTAATATTACCTTCCCGCGCGTAAGCAAATAGTGGATCTTGAGGCCAAAGAGAGCGCAGTGTAATTGCTACTGAAGCTTGCTGTGCTTCACTCATTACCTTTGCTTCACCTTTTGTTGCAAACCAATTTCCTAATCGTTCAATACCGTATCGCTTAGGCGCAAGATAAGTCGTCGTAATTGGCGTGCCTTTCATTAATTGGGTAGCAAGCATATAAGTAACAGGTGTTGTTGTTAGGATATCCTTTGCCATCGCATGGCTTGATAACAGTGACATTAGCATTATTACTAAAGGTGATGGGCGCAGTATGTTATGTAATTTTTTCATGGTTACTTTCTCCCTACAATACGTGTCACTGTGGCGATTAAAAAGAAACTTGCTGCCACAAGAATAATCGATGCTCCCGATGGGATAGGTAATTTAAGCTCCATTGGCAATAAGGTCCCAATAATACAACTCAGTGTCGCAAGTAATGAAGATAACAACACAAAACTGCCCATACTTTTAGTCATTAAACGAGCAGTAGCACCTGGAATTAATAACAATGCTCCTACTAGCACAGCTCCCACAATTTTCACTGCTGCTATTGTGACAAGAGTAATCATCATCACAAACAGGTAATCATAAAAGTGAGTATTGTAACCGCGGACTTTGGCAATATCAGGGCTAATAGACGCTAATAAAATACGGTTAAAAGTAAACATTAATCCGACGATAATTAATAAACAACTAAGCCCTAACACTAATAAATCGAAATCGGTAATAGTTAAGATTGAGCCAAATAATACATTCTCTAACATATGGATATTAATTTTACGCGCTACATACATTAACAATGCAGCCCCCCCAGCTAAAGCAACCGCAAGGAATACTCCCACTAAAGTATCGTAAGGCACAGCAGTTCGATTACGCACAAAATGCAATAACAAAGCAAAGATCATGCAGAAACAAAATAGTCCGATAATTGGATTTTCTGGGGGCTCTCCTAGTAACACACCAATGGCGATACCGGTCAATGCAGCATGGCCAACTGCTTCAGAGAAAAACGCTAAACGCTTGGCAATGACTAAGGTACCCAACCCGCCTAATAAAGGTCCGACTAACAAAGCAGCAACTAAGGCATTGACCATAAAAGCATAGGAAAAGCTTTCACTTAACCAACCTGCTTCAGCACCTTGGCTTGCCAATAAACGCAACGTATCCATTATACGACCTCACTTTTTTGCTGGCTTGAATGATGACGATAATGATTAAACAGACGCTCAATTTTACTAGGTTGTAAAACATCTTCTGCCTGCCCGCTCTCTAATAACAAGCCGTTCACTACGTGCACCGTTGCCTGTAAACGGCGTACGGCACTAATGTCATGATGAACAATCAAAATAGTTTTGTTTTCTTTAACTAAATCATTAATTAATGATTCAAAGTAACGTACACCTTGATCGTCCATACCATTGGTTGGCTCATCTAAAATCAATAAATCGGGATCATCCAGCAAAGCTTGCGCAAACAACACACGTTGTTGTTCACCACCAGATAACTGCCCCATACGAAACATCGCGCGATCTTCCATGCCCAATCGAGCTAATTGCTGTAGTGCTTTGACTTTATGCTTTTTATTGAAGTTAAAAAACAATGGAGAGCGGCTTTGGTTTAATAAAATAAAGTCCAGTACTGTCAGTGGTAAACTTGGTTCAAAAGTGGCTTTTTGCGGTACATAACCGATCTTGCCTTTGCTTTGTTGCCATTGAAATTGAATCTCACCTTTAAAGGGAGTTAAACCAAGTATGGAACGTAATAAAGAAGTTTTCCCTCCACCATTTGGTCCCATTACAACATGGCACAGCCCTGCCTCTAACCTTGCAGTGACTTTCTCTAAAATGATGTTGTTTTCATAACGTAAGCTAACATCATTTAATATGATTGCAGGTCCCATTACGCACCACCTTTTTGCTGAGCGGTATATTTCATGGCTTCGACTAATGTATCTATATTTTGCTGCATTTCGATCTCTACTTTCTCTAATCGATAAGCGCCGTGGGTCATATGTGAAAAACGATATAACTTAATACCCGTCTCTTTTTCGATGTTATCGACGTAACGATTAGGCATATTTAATTCGTAGAACAGCACATCAATACCTGATGAACGTATCTTTTCAATGGTTTCCTGCAGCTGGCTGGCACTTGGTTCAACCCCGTGCGCAGGCTCAATCACAGCAGAAACTTCAACGCCAAACTCCTGTAGGATATAACCGTAAGCATTATGTGTGGTTGCGACCTTCATACCCGCGGTATTAATATCGCTTAATGCCATCATTGCTAGGTGCTTCATCTTTCTAAACTTTAACGCGTATGCTCTTGCGTTGGCGCGATATAATTTAGCATTATCGGGATCAATCTTGCTCATTTCAGTCGCAATGGTATAAACCTTCTGAATTGTCGTAGATACTCCTACGAAGGTGTGAGGGTTTACTACGCCTGTCCCCACTGACTGCCCCATTGCCGGTAACAAAGGCACGTCTTTATTAGCTTTAATAACAATCAGATCAGTGCGGTTGGCTGCTTTAATAACTTTTAAGGCAAAGTCATCATGACCAATACCATTCACGATAATCACATCCATCTGGTTTAAACGACGTAAATCATTCGCTTGTGGTTGATAATTGTGTGGATTAAAACCTTCATCGACTAAAGGCAATACGTTAACCTGATCGCCCACAACCGCTTTAACATAACTAAAGTAAGGTTGTAGGGTGATACCAACGGTTAGTTTTTTAGCATAGATTGAAGCGCTAAAGGTCAACAGCAATAAGGTGATTGAGAGGCGTTTAAGCATGATAATAGTCTCGATAAGGCCAAATATAATTTGGTCTGTGTAAAAATAATCAATTAATGATGGTGTGCTGTCTTCTCAACGTCATCACTAAAAATAACTTGTATCCAACCGGCATTAATAAACTGCTCTGCCGATAGTGGTGTTAAATTGCCTTCTGTTGACGTTAATTCTGGCAATAAAGCAGCTTGCTGTTTTTGATCTAACCAAATATCTACTGTCTGACCTTGGCTATTTAGCAAATAACGGACTCCACCTTCAATTGGCTCACTTTGATACACACCGGGTGCAACTAGTAACCATTGATGCTGACCTCGATGGTCCCAACTTTTATCTTTAACAAAAGGAGCTAACCAACCTTCCTCTAGTCGCACTACTTCAGGCCATGTTTGGTCCGTTTCATAGAGATATCGAATTTCTTCATGGGCCAATCGAAGATCAGCAATCATGGCTAATGGTGAAGGTGTTAGATCTGCGATAAATACTTGATGTTTAGTCAATGTATGATGTTCATCATGTGCACTATTAAAGGGTAATAGTACGGCACCTAATACGAGTATAAGGGCACATAAAAAGGCTATCCAATAGCCTTCATGTCCCCTATTTTCACTAACAACGGATTGCGTGATCATTTTTCGTTAATCTCTACACCATCTACTTCAACTGGGTATTCATGCCCAGAATCAAAGACGATATAAAACTCATCAGCACTACGTTTAAAAGTGGCAATAGAGCGCTTATCGGTTTTAACTTTAGCAATTAAGTTGTCGTCATAATCATACATATTAACGGCATAATCAGTTGCTTTACTGCCGTCACTATAACCCGCTTGGCATTCGATAATATCGCCCTTTGACCAACACTCCATCAAAGGATAATGAGCTAACGCTGCGCTACTTGCGAATAGCAAGCCAGCCCCGGCTATACTATTCACGATGCGCTTAACCAATAGCACTAAGGTAATACCGCTTCAAAAGTTAGGTGTACAGCAACATTCATGTTGTCTGCTAATGGGTTATTCGCAATTGGCGCTTTATGCGATGCTTTTAGTAAGTAACGACCTGCAACTTCAGGTGTAAACTCAATGAAACCTTGTTCATCACTTACCACATCAATTTGCTCTTGTTGATTACGGTATAACGTACCGTCGCGTGTGATTTCAGCTTTTACGCCAGCTTGTGCTTTACCATTGAAGAACAACTGAAAACGTACAGGTTCTGTTGCTACGATATCAGCAGGGTTCGTTTCTGGTTGTAACTCTAAGTATTTACCTTCTAATGGGAAAGGCTTATCACTAGGTTTACCTACTGTAATGTATGTTTCAGCACGTGTGTAATTTAGCGTGCTAACAACATCGCGAGCGCCTTCTGGTAATAACGCATCTCGCTCTACTTTGCTTGCACGTAATCTTTTACGCGTATCGCGTTTACCCGCTTTATATTGAGTTACATAACTTGGGAAGTTATTAATTTGTACGCGGTGTGTACCTTCTTCAGTGAAATGAAAATCAAATACAGAGCGGCGCTTACCACGTAAAATTGCATCAGGACGTTCTTGACGACCATCTGGCATAACAATACGTGCATTTTCTGCACCAGCTGGTTTATCTAATACAAAAGTGCCATGTGATGCAGTTACGTCAAAGGTTAACCAGTCACCACCTTCTTTAGAAATACTAAAATGAGATGGCAATATCCAACGAGGATGTGCATTTGCTACAGTTGAGAAGGCAAGACCAGCCACCATAGAGCAAAGAACAGTAACTATACTTATTTTTTTAGATAACATGTGATTCTCTCTTTTCATTATTAATAGTAAAGGTAAATTTATTGAATATGGTAATGCAGGTTAATCAGGCCAGTTTCTTCAGTAGGCTGTAACGTCAGCTTAAAATCTTGTTCCGCGAATTGTATTTTTTGGCGCAAATAGTTACGTCCACCATGTTCACGTACCACTTCTACATAGAAGGTATAGTTTCCTTGCTCAACACGTTTACCTTGTTGATCTAATCCATCCCATGAAAAACGATACTGCCCGACAGGTCGAGTCGCAGACGTTACCGCATCGACTACTGCGCGATCATTACGGCCTACTTTACGCCACCAGCTTCTTAAATCTTTTAACCACTCATCTTCACCAACCCATAATTGAATAGTACGCACTGGTTGGCGTTTCTCATCTTCTATCCAAATAGCGACATAAGGACGAGCATAAATACTTGCTTCTACAGCAGGAATAGTAAATTCAATATCCATTACAGCTTGCTCAGGAAGCGGCTTAGCACTTACCCAGTTAGGAAAAATCAGTAAGGTACTCAACACATAAAACACAGCTTTAAACTTCATTTTTTAAACTCTCATTAAGGAACAGCAAATAGATAAATTAACAGGGTGACAACAGATCCAAAGGTCATCCATTTCAGCCCTAAACTAAAACTTTTCTTTTTCGGCACTAACAAGCACACACCCGTTAAAGCAAAAAACACCATTAAAAAACCACTAATATCAATAAACCACGCCCAAACCTCGCCACTATTACGACCTTTATGAAGATCATTTAATACCGCGACCACACCATAATGCGTTGACTCTATTTCAGCTTCTTTGGTAACAAGATCGATAAAGACAGTGCGATTAAAACCAGGTCCTTTGTAATCTAAAGAAATCTCTCCTTCGAGTATTTTTCCTTGCTCAATATCACTGAATGTCTGCATTGAAGAAGGTTTGCCAGAAAGGTCTGCTTGGTTGTTAAGATAATTAAGTAAACCTATTTTATTTACCGTCAAACGTGAGTTTTCTATGCTAAAAAAATGCGCTGGTACAGTTAATTTTTGTAGTGTTATCTTTGGAACATCACTGGTGTATAAATGTGGGCGGTTTAAAGTAATACCGCTAATAGCAAAGAACAAAACAACAAGTAATAAAGCCATCGAAACATAAATATGTAAACGTCGAGCCCATAGTTGTACTTGTTTATTTTTTAATGAGAGAGCCATGAAAAAAGATCTTTATTAAGAAGCTTGCTTATAAGGAATGCAAATGTAATTCATTATCATTTAATTAATAATTAAATTTACATTCTTTACATTTGAATACTGAAGATAAAAATAAAGACCAGAGATATATTGAAAAATGTAGACTGAATGAAAAGAAAAATTGGTATATAACCACATTAACTTCAAAGAATAGTTTTATCCTAACTAAATGGAATGACTTACTTGTAGAAAGCAATGCTTAAAGACTTCCTAATAAGTAGAAGAAAGTATTTAAAAGATAGTTAATTAAATAACAATATAGTTAAGGAATGATCTGAAGATTAAATGATAAGACTCAAATGTCATTACAGAAAGAACAATAATAAAGGGGCTATTTTAGTTAACCTTTCACTGAAGCTATAGCCTTTACCGTGCACTGTTTTTATATGTAACTTAGACAAGCCAGCATTAGACATTTTGCGGCGGATATTACTGATATGCACATCTAGATTACGGTCAAACATAGAAAGATCTTTCTTTAACACCTCTTTCTGCAAGGTAGCTTTAGAAATAATGTCTCCCTCTTTGCTTGTTAAATATTGCACTAGTTGCTCTTCAGTATCAGTAAAAGGTAAGCGTGATATTTTAAAAGAGAATTGTTGGCTGCAATGGGAAAAATTAGCGCGTTTTTTTTCTAAAGCAACACGACGAAGTAGTACATCTGAGTGTACTAATAAAGCATTGCTCGAAAATGGTTTCATCAAATATTGATCTGCCCCTGCCCTAAGCTGTTCAAGTAATGCCTCTTGCTTATCTGGCTCACTTAAAAGCAAAATAGGAGCAGCAAAATCTTCATAGATCTTAGCGATCAGCGCTAAAATTATTTCCGAGCTTGTGCAATCATTAATAATAACGAGGTCTGCGCCTTGCTGCTCTAGGAGGTTAAGTACACTGTCACTATTACTTAAGCAAGTCACTTGATGTGAAGCTTTGATCAGTATTTTAGTGATTAATGATCGACTTTCTAGATCAGTGTCGACCACTACTATATTAGACATAACAACCCTTATAAATGATAATGAGTCTTATTCTACTTCTTGACTAATGTTTTATCAATATATGATTGTGGGTACCTTGGAAGGAAAAGGTCTTTTATGTTTAATTGATCAAAAGAAAAAACTTCGTAGAAAGAGGGATCTACGAAGTTTCCTTATTCATTTTTAAGCAGAGATAGCAGCAGTTTTCGCTACTGATACATCACTACGACTTAACGCGTTTAATAATGCTTGCATTGAAGCTGTAACAATATCATCACAGTGAGAAGCTGCGCAGTAACGTTGACCTTGAATACTAATTTGAACGTAAGCCATTGCCACAGCTTGTTCATTTTCTGATCCTACCTTACTTGGTAAAGCATGTTCATTGTAATCAAGTAATACAATGTCATGACCAATCGCTGAACTTAAGCCCTTAACAAATGCATCTAGCACGCCTTTGCCTTTACCAGACAATTCAATGTGTTGACCTTGTGCTTGTACCTTTGCTTCTAAAGTATCAACACTGCCTTCTCGGCTTAATTGATAACTATCAATAGTTACCGCATGAACAGGGTTTAAATAGGTGTTGGAAAATATCTCGTGAATTGCAGTTGGCCCTACTTCTGCTTCACTTTTTTCAGCAAAGGCTTGAATGTGAGGACTAAAATCAACCTGCATCCAGCGTGGCATTTGAATACCGTAATCTTGCTCAAGCACATATGCTACGCCACCTTTTCCTGATTGGCTATTAATGCGAATCACTTGTTGATAGCTGCGTCCTAAATCACGAGGGTCAATTGGCAAGTAAGCGACTTCCCAATGTGCATTTGGATCATCTTTGCGTTTTTCTGCATCGATACTCATACATTTATTAATCGCATCTTGGTGGCTACCAGAGAATGCAGCAAATACTAGTTCGCCCGCATAAGCATGACGTGGATGAACAGCTAACTGAGTACAACGTTCAACCGTAGAAATAATACGGTCCATATCTGATAAAGTTAATTCTGGATCAATACCTTGGCTATAGATATTCATGGCCATAGTCACAATATCCATATTACCGGTACGCTCACCATTACCTAATAAAGTACCTTCAATACGGTCAGCACCAGCTAACACACCTAATTCCGCAGCAGCGACACCACAACCTCGGTCGTTGTGTGTGTGTAAGCTAATTCTTACAGAATCACGATGACTAATATTATCGTTGATCCATTCAATTTGGTCTGCATAAACATTTGGCGTCGACACTTCAACTGTCGCAGGTAAGTTAATGATAACTTTATTATCTGGCGTTGGTTGCCATACATTGATCACTGCGTCACAAACTTCTAGTGCGTAATCCATCTCAGTTCCAGTAAAGCTTTCTGGAGAGTATTGGAATGACCACTGAGTCTCAGACTGCTGCTCAGCCATCTCTTTAACCCACTCAGCACCTTGAATCGCAATACCTTTAATCTCATCACGAGATTTTTTGAAAACTTGTTCACGTTGAACAGTAGATGTTGAATTATATAAATGTACAATCGCTTTTTTAGCCCCTTTTAAGGCTTCAAAACTACGTGCAATAAGTGGCTCTCTAGCTTGTGTTAACACTTGGATAGTGACGTCATCTGGAATATGATTTTCTTCAATTAATTGACGCACAAAATCAAAGTCAGGTGCTGATGCAGCTGGGAAACCAACTTCAATTTCTTTGAAACCGACATCCACTAATAATTTAAACATTTCTAGTTTTTGAGTTGGGCTCATTGGCTCAATCAATGCTTGGTTGCCATCTCGTAAATCAACAC
This sequence comes from Psychromonas arctica, assembly GCF_036697365.1. Lineage (GTDB taxonomy): Bacteria > Pseudomonadota > Gammaproteobacteria > Enterobacterales > Psychromonadaceae > Psychromonas > Psychromonas arctica_A. Next base: position 30,093 of record NZ_JBAHZA010000017.1, on the reverse strand, counting down.
TACACCAATCAGGTGCATGCTCAATTACCAGGTTAGGCCAACGGCGATCAGTCTTTTGAATAGGTGCAAAGGCACGGTATTTTTTATGATTGAAACTAGATGCTTGATTATTATTGGCTGACATAAGACATTCCCTAAAAACGATTCTTTAATGGTTACTATTTGCTAGGTATCATACTAAGAAATTAAAGATAAAGATAAAAGAATTAGCGAGTTGGCTCATCATGGTAAGAATGTTGCCCCCCATTTCCGGTTAGAAACTTCGCTCGCTATCCATGATGTAAACTATAGCGAACTTTTTAGAGTGAGTGATTGCAAAGTGTCCATTAAAAAGTAAAAATATTGCAACAAATCACTACTAATATTAAATATAGTAGTGATTAACAACATTTTAAGGAATTAGCATGCAATCAATCGTAAAATTAGATCGAATAGATAAACAAATATTGCAGCTCATGCAAGGTAATGCACGCATTAGTAATTTAGAATTGGCAGAGAGTATTGGCTTGTCACCAACTCCTTGTTCGCGACGTGTAAAACGTTTAGAAGAGTCAGGCATCATTGATAAGCATGTTACCTTACTAAAAAGTGCTGCTTTGGGTTTAAATTTAACAGCCATGATCGGTATTAGCATGGACAGGCACACCCCAGAACGCTTTGAAAACTTTGAAACTTCAGTAACCGCCCTACCGGAAGTATTGGAGTGTTTAATTGTTACCGGACAATCTGCTGACTTTTTATTAAAAGTGGTAGTACGAGATATGCAACATTATGAACAGTTTCTTTTAGGTCATATCACTAAATTAGAGGGTGTAACAGGTGTCCATTCTAGTTTCGTATTACGTGAAGTATTAAAAAAGACTGCATTACCGTTAGATTAGCGTAACCTCATTATACAAATTATTTTATTACATTATTTATAAGGAACAACAATATGTCTGCCACTTTAGAGAAGATCATTGTCAACCCTTCATCACAAGCAACGTCATGCGTTATTTGGTTACACGGTTTAGGAGATTCAGGTGCAGGCTTCTCACCTATTGTGCCAGCATTAAAATTACCAGACGACCACACTATTCGCTTTGTTTTTCCACATGCTCCAGAGCAAGCTGTCACCATTAATCAAGGTGCAGTAATGCGCTCTTGGTATGATATTAAAAGTATGGATTTACATAACCGAGCCGATATCACCGGCGTGACAGAGTCAGAACAGCGCTTGCATGCTTTAATTCAAGAGCAGATTGATAGTGGCATTAGCGCAGATAAAATTGTACTAGCAGGATTCAGCCAAGGTGGGGTGATCAGTCTATTTTCAGGGTTACGTTACCCACAAAAGTTAGCAGGCGTGCTGGCGATGTCTTGTTATCTACCAAGTCCTGATCATTTACCTACCGAATTATCAGCTGCCAATCAACAAACACCGATTATGCAGCACCATGGAGAACAAGATGAAGTTGTTCCAATCAGTGCTGGGAAAATGGCAAATACACTATTGGTTGATGCAGGTTATCAAGCGCAATGGCAATCTTATATGATGCCACACTCAGTGGTAGCAGAGCAGTTGGCTGATATTGCTGAATGGATACAAAAAGTCCTGAAATAAAACTTTAGCCCCGATATTAACTTTATTATTAAGTAAAAAAATATCGGGGATCAAATTTTGATACCTATTTTAAGTGCGTAGACAGATGATCAATCAGTAACCTTATCTTTGGAGATAAATAACGATTTTGCGGATAAACGGCCCAAATCCCTTCCGATGGCTCTCTGAATTGATCTAAGATCGTTACCAACTGTCCAGACTCAATATAGGATTGCACATAGTAATCCGGTAATTGCACGATACCAATATCTTTTAATGCTGCATCAACAAGAGCGAGTCCACTGTTACAGCGCAAATTACCTTTTACTCTAATATTTTTTTCTTTTCCTTGCTCGATAAAGCGCCAGTAATCACGAGTGCCTAACAAACAATTGTGCTGTTTCAACTCTGACAATGAATGTGCTTCACCGTGTTTTTGTAAATAAGCTTTAGATGCACACACAAAATTAGAACGTTGACTTAATTTTTTTGCGATTAAGCTGGAATCTTGCAACTGCCCCAACCTAATTGCCACATCAAAACCACCATCAATTAAATCAACGCGGTTATTGGTCAACTCGGTAGTGACCTCAATCTCATTATGCAAAGCAACAAAATCATTCACTAGCGGTAATATTTTTTGCTCTCCGTAAGTTACCGGAACTGTTAGCTTAATTTTCCCCTGAGGATTACTTTGCAAGTTTGTTATTGCCTGCTCTGCATTATTAAGCCCATCCAACAGATTACGACAATGTTGATAAAATAATTGCGCCTCTTCAGTGAGTGATACTCTGCGCGTAGTTCGATAAAAAAGTTTGACCTGTAGGCGTTTTTCTAATGCGCTAACTTGTCGGCTTACCTGTGCTGTTGATATATTGAGCTGTTTAGCCGCGAGAGAGAAGCTGTTACTTTCCGCAACGGCAACAAACTCGTTAATTCCTTGCCATGACATTGTTACCACCTAGTAAAAGTAATTTTCATTTTAGATAGATTATCATTATTGTAGAAACAAATATAATAGAGATATAAAAATGCCATACACACATAATTGGAGTAGATATGACGGATAAATTTATTAAATCAAAAGCAGCTATCGCATGGGGCCCAAATCAACCATTAGTCGTTGAAGAAGTTGATGTAATGTTACCAAGAAAAGGCGAAGTGCTGGTTAAGGTTATCGCTTCAGGAGTTTGTCATACCGATGCATTTACATTATCAGGTGAAGATCCAGAAGGCCTATTCCCAGTTATTTTAGGCCATGAAGGTGGTGGTATCGTTGAACAGGTTGGTGAAGGGGTTACTAGCGTCAGTGTTGGTGACCATGTTATTCCTTTGTATACAGCTGAATGCGGTGTTTGTAAATTCTGTACATCAGGCAAAACTAACTTATGTAGTGCGGTACGTGAAACTCAAGGTCGTGGTGTTATGCCGGACGGAACAAGCCGTTTCTATAAAGACGGTCAACCTATCTTCCATTACATGGGTTGTTCTACATTCTCTGAGTACACGGTATTACCAGAAATTTCATTAGCTAAAGTAAACAAAGAAGCACCGCTTGAAGAAGTTTGTTTATTAGGTTGTGGTGTAACAACCGGTATGGGTGCTGTGCTAAATACGGCAAAAGTAGAAAAAGGCGATAACGTTGCGATCTTTGGTTTAGGTGGTATTGGTCTATCTGCAATCATCGGCGCAAAAATGGCTGGTGCAAATAAAATCATTGGTATTGATATTAATGAAAGCAAATTTGAACTGGCTAAGCAATTAGGTGCAACAGATTGCATTAACCCTAAAAACTTCGACAAACCAATTCAAGATGTAATTGTTGAAATGACTGATGGTGGTGTCGAGTACTCTTTCGAATGTATTGGCAATGTTGATGTCATGCGCAGTGCATTAGAGTGTTGTCATAAAGGCTGGGGAGAATCTGTCATTGTTGGTGTAGCAGGTGCGGGCCAAGAAATCTCAACACGTCCATTTCAATTAGTGACTGGTCGTGTATGGCGCGGAACAGCATTTGGTGGTGTTAAAGGGCGTTCACAATTACCTGCGATCGTTGAGCAATACCTAGCAGGCGAGTTCAAACTAAGTGACTTTATCACCCACACTATGCCACTAGAAGAAATTAATAAATCGTTCGATTTAATGCATAGCGGTGAAAGTATCCGTAGTGTTATTCACTTCGATCACAAATAAATATCTTATTTATGGCTAAGCACTTATTAGCGCTTAGCCTCCTCATTTTAAAAGGGCTATACAATGATCCTTGAAAATATCAGCAGCAATAAACTCTTTGAAGGATGGCACAAGCAATATACTCACCCTTCTTCTGTATTAAATTGCGAAATGCGTTTTGCCATTTATTTACCTCCTCAAGCAAATAGCGACAACCCAGTACCCGTTATGTACTGGTTATCAGGCCTAACCTGTAGCGATGAAAACTTTATGCAGAAAGCCGGCGCACAGAGATTAGCCGCTGAGTTAGGTATTGCAATTGTTGCACCCGATACTAGCCCACGTGGCGAACAAGTCGCAGATGATGACAAACAGGCTTATGACCTTGGTTTAGGTGCGGGGTTTTACGTTAATGCAACACAAGCACCTTGGAATAAGCATTACCAAATGTACGATTACATCGTGCATGAGTTACCCAACTTAATTGAAGCAAACTTCCCAGTTAACAAGCAACGAGTGATCAGCGGCCACTCAATGGGCGGCCATGGTGCATTAACTATTGGTTTACGTAACCCAAGTTTATACACCTCAATCAGTGCATTTAGTCCTATTTGCAATCCAATAAATTGCCCTTGGGGACAAAAAGCATTTACTGCTTATTTAGGTGACGATCATGAAGCTTGGAAGGCTTATGATAGTTGTGAGCTACTCGCACCATTAAGTGAACATCAACCTATTTTAATTGACCAAGGCAGCCAGGATTCATTTCTACAAACGCAATTAAAACCCGAAAATCTATCGGCACTTGTAACCAATAAAACCAACTATTTTCAACTTAATATGCGCGAAGGTTATGACCATAGTTATTATTTTATTAGCAGCTTTATCGAGTCGCATATGCGCTTTCATGCGCTGAACTTAGGGTTATTAAAGAAATAAATTTAGATAAATAGTTAAGTTATTTTATTTCCAGTCGATAAAGCAAAGGTAGGTGTTTTCCTTTGCTTTCTTACCTGCCAGGCTCAAAAAACTAAAAGCTAATACCTCACAAACTATTGATACGTTTAAAATCACATATCATGCTTAATCTACATAAATAAAGCTGATATTTTAAACAACTTTAACTACCACTTTTTAAATAGTGGTGGTAGATTCTAAGTATCGTATTTCACAATGATGTTTATTCTATAAGGATGTAGTTTGAATTTATTTAGAAACTTAACGCTATCATTTAAGATATCAGGCTTAGTACTTCTTCTGTTATGTGCCCTTCTGTTTATCTCCATTAATCTGGTCAACAACAGCAGAGAAGTTGTTAAAAATATCACCCTAGACTCTGAAATATTACAGTTTTATTCCCTCACTAATAACCAATGGAAAGAGATCACCAAAGCTTACCAAAACTCGGAAGAGATGGGCATGAAGTTTTCAGCTCGAGCTATTGAAAAAACAGAATTAGAAACTTCCACTGATACTGTAAAAACATTACTCACCAGCTATCGTAATAATTTATTGGCCGTTAGCCCTACACTTCAGCAACAATGGGATGAGCAGCTTTCATTACCTCAAGATAGAGGATTGGGTGCTGTTCGTGATCAATTAGTGGCGCAGATTAAAGCATTAGATAGTGCTTTATCAGATTTAACTAATGTATGGTTAACTCAAGCGACCTTTGTTGCACGTAAAAAAGCAGAGAAAGCTGCACGCTTAGCTGTTCCTCCGATTTTAGAAACAATTGAACAGCTTAATACCATGCACGATAAGCTAGTGAATATCCGTGCAAAAACCATCATTGAAAAAGAAAACAAAATTATGATTCAATCGATGGTGCTGGCTGTGAGTATCTTTTTTATTGTTATCGTCATTTCCTTTTTAATTATTAGAAAATTAAAAACCGATCTACATAGCATTGTTTCTGCTACCTCTTCTCTGGCCAAAGGAGACCTGAGTAAAAGTATTGATGTAGGTGTCCACCAAGATGAAATCAGTGAAATCAAGCGTTCAGTTTCTTCAATGACCAATAATTTGAAGGGTATTTTTCAGTCCGTTATTGTTATGGCAAATAATTTAAATGACTCAACCAATGGTTTACTAAAAGATAACCAACAAAGAATCGAAGATGCAGAATTTCAACGTACTCGAATGGCCACCCTATCCAACTCAGTAGATGAACTCTACGACGTTTCAACACAGCTTGCAGAGCATGCAGATAATGCCGTAGCTAAATCAGATAACGCTATCGAGTCAGCACAAAAAGGCAAAGAAATAGTAAATGACACGATTAACTCTATTGAAGATTTAGCCAGTGAGATTGAAAATTCGGTAACCGCTATTCAGCAATTAGATATTGAAGCAGATAATATAACCAATATTCTAGAAGTAATAAAAAGCATTGCTGACCAGACTAACCTGCTAGCATTAAATGCAGCGATTGAAGCAGCACGAGCAGGAGAGCAAGGTCGCGGCTTTGCCGTGGTAGCCGATGAAGTGAGAAACTTAGCACAACGAACGCAAGATTCTACCGGTGAAATTCAACTCACATTAGAAACCCTAAAACGCAGCACTCTAAGTGCAGTCTCTGTGATCAATAATAGCCATAACAAATCATTGCAGAGTGTCGAGCATGTTTCAAACACAGGACATGTGATTGACGAAATTAACATTTCTGTAGAACAGATTAAGGATATTTCTAAGGAGACCTCGACTGCTTCTATGATCCAAACCACTACGCTTGATGAAATACGCACTAATGTAAAAGAGGTGAATCAGGTCACTGAAGAAAATAATAATCGAGCTCAAGTATCAATGGCATCAGCTTCTTCACTATCAGAGCTAAGTGAAGAATTACTCAGCTCCGTTAGTTACTTCAAACTAAAATAAACGTCACCATTATCACATATTAACGATAGGTAACTTTATGCTTATCTATCGTTAATATGTCCATTGTTTAAGCCATATTTAAAGTCATAATTATGGTAGCAAACACATGATAGTTATCACTTATATGATGCTTACAACGCTCAACATACCTTTACTATTTGTAAATATTGTCATTTTCAAAATATAAGCTTGAGACTAATCACTCTATAGTGAAATTATTTTTCTATTTTATAGGTCTTTATCTACACTTTTTATAAATGCAGTGAACTTTCACGAATTGCATGGCGTATATGTTTTCAAATGTAATAATATTCTTTATAAGGTTTCTCAAATGGTGAAAGAAGTTGCACTGCGTTTAGGTGAAAAGGTGATGCCTAAGGCACCGAAAGTATTATTGAGTAATGGCAATTATTGTATTCCTCAACACTATTTGACATACGAACACACACTAGCCAGTGTTGAAGCGTTAATTTGTGACATTGAATACGACCCGAGATACGTCGTATTTGCCGCACAAGAAGCCAATGGTTTATATATTCAAGTTGGCGTTATTGGACACGATAATTACCACAAGAAATCATCTCCTAAAAAAAATGAAGAGAAATTATTATTCGGTAGAAAGTGGCGTGTAGAGCCTGAATTACCAACGTCAGAAGTTATTCAAAGTGTTTTTTTAGCAATCAAAAAATCACGGGAGCATGAAGTAAGAGAGCTATTTAAACTGACGCTTAATAACAGCACCACCACGCCATTCAACACACACATAGATTTACCTTTAATGGCTGAGTTTTACAACAAAGATGAGTTAGTTGGAGAACAGCATTTAGCCACTAATACAGAGCAAGAAGTGAATAATACGCTGACTAAAATTAACTACGATAACAGCACATTAATATTAAGTGATGTACAACAACGACCAAATGGCTTGTGGTTAGTGGACATCGAGGTGCATCAAAGTGAGCGTAGTACATTACCTGAAATGACCGATGCGACACTGTATTTAATGGTTGAGGATCTTTCCTTAAACACGTTAACTAGAGCACTGATACAGGAATTTGTTAGATTGAGTGACTTACATGTGGATAAACATTTTAATTATCGAGGCTTTCACCGCTTTGATCCAAGTATCGACATTGCAGATATCGCTGATTTATCGCAACAAACTCGTAAACATGAATTAGCCGCGCATTTTGCTAGTGAGTTTTCTAAAACTAACCAGAAAGTAGATTTAATGCGAATTCCTCCTGTACAAGCCGGCGCTTTAGCCCAAAAACATAAACAGGTTATAGAACAATATTTACAGCCTAGTGAGTAATGCTTCTCCGACTAATAAACTAATGTGAGTATCGAGCTAGGCAACGATATTCACATCTATTGACGATATTTTCATCTGGTTCACTCTCTGACTTAAATACTTCGCACTTTCAACCTGTTCAACGTAACGACCAACCAGGTAATGTTTGGTATTACTTATCGATGCTTGGTACGTCGAACGCCTCTTTCTCTATTTGGTTTAATTTACCCCTTACTTCTGACATAAAGCATCCCGATAGTATGCTAGTAACCCAAATAAAATATGTCCTAATAATAGTTTCATTATTTTAAAGACCCTTCATTCAAATAAAATTTATTTATATAGAACTATATTTATGATCATAGCTTTATTTTAACCATTAAATGTCAATTATTGGTATTGTTTACTACACTGTTTATATATTAATTAATCAGATTCATTTATTGGACGCTTCGCTTGAAATTTAGAAAAGATATCAATGGCTTAAGAGCAATTGCTGTCATCGCAGTTGTGTTATTCCACTTTAACAATACACTTATTCCTGGCGGATTCGCTGGGGTTGATGTGTTTTTTGTTATTTCAGGGTATTTGATGACGGCGATAATATTCAAAGGAGTTGAAGAACAAAACTTTTCTATTTTAAAATTTTACATGGCTCGGGCAAATAGGATTATTCCCGCATTAGCCTTATTATGTTCAGTGTTAACCGTATTTGGTTGGTTTTATCTCACCCCCTATGATTACAGTGTATTGGGGGAACATATCCGTAGCAGTATTACCTTTGTTTCCAACATTGTTTATTGGAAAGAATCTGGTTACTTCGATACCGCATCTCATTATAAATGGCTGCTACATACCTGGTCATTATCTTCTGAATGGCAATTTTATCTTATTTACCCTGTGCTCATTGTCTTGATGCGTAAGTTCATGGAAGTGAAAACAATCAAGCAAACTATATTGTGTTTTCTGGTTATCAGTTTTATCGCTTCCATTATCCTTACTTACCATTCTCCACATTCATCATATTTTTTATTACCCGCTAGAATTTGGGAAATGTTAGTAGGAGGAGTCGCATTTCTTTATCCTATTTCCTTGAAGCTGCGTTATAAAAAGCGCTGTGAATGTATCGGATTTGCTTTGATTATCGGGTCTTACTTTTTAATTACTAAAGATAATTATTGGCCAGGATACCTTGCTTTATTTCCTGTCATTGGCACCTACTTAATTATCCAAGCAAAAAGAAAAAATAGCTTATTAACAGGCAATTGGCTATTTCAAAAGCTAGGCCTATATTCTTATTCAATTTACTTATGGCACTGGCCATTAGTCGTGGCAATCTACTACTTCTCTTTACCTAGCTTTTATATTTATATCGCTATCCCCCTCTCAGTACTATTGGGATTTTTAAGTTATCGATATATTGAAAGAATAAATTTTAACAACAATTTAAGTACTATTTTTGGCGTGATAAAGAGTAAACCCATGGTCATGGTAGTCTCTGTGACCTTGATTACATCAGTAATATGTTTACAAGATGGCTTTATTAATTATGCACCTGCAAAATACCAATACTTAATACATAATGCACAAGCTAGCCAATTAAGGGAAAAGTGCCACCTCCGTACATATCAAGCCCCTAGTAGCTCCTGCCAATATTTCATTGAAAACAATATTACTTGGGCAACGTTAGGCGATAGCCATTCAACTGAAATAGCCTATACATTAGCTAAAAAAATACACCTTAAAGACCAAGGTTTAAAACATTTTAGTTATTCTGGTTGCAAAATATCCTACAAAATGCCAAAAGATTTTAGCCGATGTGCGCAGTGGTACAATGAAGCAATTACTTACATATTAAATGATAAAAAAATTCAAAATGTTGTCATTAACCATAGGTTCACCAAAGGGTTGTTTGGTGGTGATGCGGCGCATTACCCTAATAAACCCAACGCATTGATGACCACCAAAGCGAGTCAAATGGTGCAATCTTTTGATGAATTGGTGCAGTTATTGGCAGCGAACAAAAAAAATGTTTATCTGTTTTATCCTATTCCTGAGTTACCAAAGGATATTAAAGAGCTAATAGGCATTAAATTCAGAAACGGTAACATGCCAGATAATATTATTGGCACAAGCAGAGAGTGGTATCAAGCAAGAAATCAATACATGATCGAGCACTTCGATAACGCCAGTTACCCAAGTAACGTACATTTATTAAAACCACAAAATACTTTTTGTGACAATTTACATTGCTATGCTGTTAAAGATGGGGAGCCACTCTATTTTGATGATGATCACCCATCTATTATTGGGGCAACAAAACTAATTGAATCGATCTCAATATAATAAATAACTCATCATATTGAAAAATAATATGGCATTGTATTGCCACCTGCTATCGCCATGTCATAAATCATTTAACCTTGCCTATAAAAATAATCTAGGTTTTATTATCTTCTTTAAACTCCGTTTACCGTCTTGTTTGTATTTATCCATTAGATTTAAATGGTTCTACTATTGATTGTTTTATCGTAGTAATACTCGGCAATAACATAATCTGCTTCACCTCAAATGTAAAAAATGTAAATTCCGCCTCCAACCAATAGTAATAATTATCATTTAGTTTAAAGTCCGCGCAAGTATATTGGATATACATAAATGGATTAACAAAATAATTAGCTAAAAGGAAACTCTGGAGCATGTCTAGCAAGTCTTTCACCACCTCAAAATCACTTTCTCATTTAGCAGTAGGTTCAGCGCTTATTACAGCTTTATCTCCAACTTCATTTGCAGCTGAAGCTGACACTGAAGAGGGAGTATCGAGCCTTGAAACAATCACTGTAACTGCTGAATCAGAAAAGCAAAGTATCAATAATACTGTCGACTCAACAGCAACAAAAATGAACTTAACTTTAAAAGAAACAGGTCGTTCTGTTGTGCAAATCTCAGAACAAGAAATAGATGACCTTGCAGCTGAAGATACAAGGGATTTAGCTGATTACGTGGCAAGTTTCCACACAGAAAGCTCTGCGGCTCGTCGTATTATTGTTCGTGGTATTCAAACGAACATTGATAACTTTATGGTTAATGGTTTACGTTCATTACAAGGTGGAGAAACAGGTACAGGCTCTAAGTTCCCAAGTACTTACAATATTGAATCAACGACCTTCCTTAATGGTTCTGATGCCATTTTATATGGAACAGGCGTTGGTGGTGGTATGGTTAATGTCACAACTAAAAAACCACAAAAAAAATCACAAACTACAGTCGGTTTAAAAAACCGTTCTTTCGCTTCTAGCGATACAGGGTATTTTGAACGAAACCAAACATCAGTAAATATTGACTCTACGGGTGAATTAGTCGGCGAAAATGTACTTTATCGTCTTAATGCAGAGTTAACACCAGATGCAGATGGATATCAAAAAATACGTTCACATGATGAACAGTTAATCGATGCTTCATTAACTTTTCTTGTTGGTGAAAATACACGTATCACACCGCGTTTTGAATATACCAACTTAGATAGAGTTGGTGGCAGCTCTTGGACTGATAGTGTGTTCACCACTAACTTTGCTAATGGTACTCTGGGTAATACGACAAATAGTTACGGTAGTGTTATTAATCGTGGTAGCTATTACGGTAGCCCACTTGATGATGCGAATACTGAAACAATGACTGCTGAGTTAACTGTTGAGCATCAACTTCAAAACTGGAAGCTAACTGCCAAAGGTGCCCTATCAAAAACAGAATCAGAATCTTCAGATTTATACATCAGTAGTAGCTCTGGTTTAGGTAACAGTATCGGCGATACAACTTTTGAGCGTAAATGGGTATATGCAAAGGGTAAAGATAAATATGCATTAATGGACGTCAATGCAGAAGGTAAATTTGATCTTGGTAGTTTTGAGCATCATATGCTATTTGGTGCTAACTTCCGTCATAAAGAAACAAATTTCTTCCGTAATTTCCAAGACAATGCTGAAGCTGTAGGCCTGTATACTATTGATCTATACGATCCTGATAGCCAATTATACTCAGCAATGCCAGATTCTTTAAGAGATGGAACTTACTCAACAGCAACAGATAAAGAGATCAATTTATACCTTAAAGATCGTATAACATTGAACGATTTTACCTTAGCACTAGGAGTAGGTTACACCAAGTATAAAGGTGAAGAGGTAAGCTCAAGCGACGACTCTTTCGATCAAAATCTATCTAACTTTATTTATGACTTAGGTGTTGTTTATAAACTGAATGAAGATCTAAATTTATTTGCTTCATATAGCCAAGCTTATGAGCCTATTGATACATCAACTTTAATTCAATATGGTCAAGATGGTGTTTCTTATGAACCAGAAGAAAGTGATAACTATGAAGCAGGTGTGAAAGGTACCTTCTTTGATAAAAAATTAGATGCAAGTGTCACACTGTTCTACATCAACACCAAAAACCCAACAACGACTGAAACAATTGGTGATGATCGAGTGTTAACACAAGAACTGGGAGAAGCATTCCGTTCAACAGGTGTTGAAGTTGATGCAGTCTTCCACCTAAATGACCAAATCTCAAGTCGTATTAGCTATGCTTATACTGATGCAGAAGATACGTCTGGTGATGATGCAGGCGTTCAAGCAGATTACACACCTCACCATGCGTTCTCTGTGTGGAACAGCTATACATTACAAAATGAACCATTGCGTTTTGGTTTAGGTATGCGTGCTGAAGGCTCTCGTAATGACGGTGATTACAATATCCCAGGTTACGCAGAGTTTGATTTTGGTGCTTACTATGAACTAGAGAAGTTTGATGTATCATTAGTTGTTCGTAACTTATTTGATAAAAATCGAGTAGTAACAACACCGAACTGGGTATCAGTGGAAGCAAGTGATCCACGTTCTATTAACTTAGACTTTAAATACCGTTTATAATCGTGACAAAGGGTGAGTACATAATGTACTCACCCACATTAACAGGCTAAATATTAATTAATGATCACCATACTTGAAAACGTCTTAAAGGCAGAAGACCTTAGTGCAATCCATCAAATGTTAAAACAAGGCCAGTTTTATGAAGGTTCCGAGACTGCTGGATGGGCTGCAAAATCAGTAAAAACCAATCATCAATGGCAAGCCGAACCTGAATTAGAAGGAAAAGTAACTGATATCCTCACTACTCACCTTGTTACACACCCTCAATTTTCAACAAGTACTTATGCTAAAAAATTAGCGCCTTTCTTAATTAGTCAAAGTCAACATTCTGGTGGTTATGGCAATCATGTAGATGATGCATTAATGGGAACAGACTCAATACTAAGGTCGGATCTATCATGCACATTATTCCTTAGTGAACCTAATGATTATGAAGGCGGAGAATTAGTTTTTTCATTTGGTGCAGAACAATTGAGTTACAAGCTACCTGCTGGGCATGCGATTATTTATCCTTCGACCTCTTTACATCAAGTAACGCCTGTTACTAAAGGTGTACGACATGTCGGAGTGACTTGGTTAGAAAGCTATATTCGTCATTCAGAACAACGAGAAGTACTTAAAGACTTAGATAGTGCAAGACGAGATATTATGAGAGATCAGGGTAAGAGTAGTGCTTTTGATAAAATCAGTAAATCACATGCCAACCTCTTACGTTTATGGGCTGAAACCTAAGATAGGCTAATAAGCCACAAGTAAGCGATTAAAACTGTTGTGGCTGAGTAATATTGGCCACATATTTATAGGTTTCTAACTCGCAATGGGGGCGAAATAGACTTAAAAGCAATATCTGTTTTAGTGGTTAAGTAACTTTTTTGATTGGAATGAAGTGATTATTCTAATTATTCGCCGATTCTAATCATTTTTATACTTACGATAAATTTGGAACGGCATTGTTAATAATCTAACCGCTCCATTTATACGGAAATTGAACCGCCAAATAACTCTCTTTTATAGAATAATTGGAAATTGTGACTTTATAAATCATTGCTTTAATGAGTTTTTTAAAAAATGCAGACCGCTATCATGGTTCAGTCGTCTACCTGGATTAAGTTAGTTTGTATCCTCTAAGACCTTAAGATAGGGCCATTTAATAAGAAGCCTTAAATAATTTATCTAAATTTATATTACATTGCTACAATTAAACTGCTTGCCCTGCGGCCCAACCGCAGCTCCAACACCAAGCAAAGTTAAAGCCTCCTAACCAACCTGTCACGTCCATTGCTTCACCGACAAAATACAACCCTTTAACTGATTTACACTCCATGGTTTTAGAAGAGATAACATCAGTATCAACGCCACCTAAAGTCACCTCGGCAGTACGGTAACCTTCTGTCCCGTTGATTAACGGTTGCCATTGATGGAATAACTCAACTACTTGTAATAACTGTTTTTCAGTGAATTGTTTTAAAGGGCGGCTTTCAATTTCCGCAATACTTAATAAACATTCCACCACGCGTTTAGGTAAATGTTGTGATAGTAGTGTTTTTAACGCTAATTCAGGACGATCTTGCTGCGTTTGAGTGAGTAGTAAATTTAAATCTTCACTCGGTAACAGGTCAATTGAAATAGTGTCTCCAGCTTGCCAATAATTAGATATTTGTAAAATAACTGGACCGCTTAATCCTCTGTGTGTAAATAATAGCGCTTCACTGAAACTCATTGGGCGATCTTTTTTAGTCACATTTTTTTTAATCGCAGTTGCTGTTGCGGGTAAACTAATACCTGATAATTCAGTTAGCTTCTCTTTTTGAGTCGGTTGTAAAGTGAAAGGAACCAAACCTGCACGGGTTGGCTTAACTGGTAAGTTATACTTTTCAGCCAATTGATAAGCGAAAGGTGTAGCGCCTAACTTAGGTAATGACAGCCCACCTGTTGCAACTACTAATGATTGGCATTCAAAATCACCTTGCGAGGTTTGTACGCTGAAATGATCATCTGCTAGTTGTTGATGTGTTATTACTTCACATTGCGTTTTAATAGTCACACCCGCTGCTTGAGCTTCATCGAGGAGCATTTTTACTATCTGTTTAGCACTATCATCACAAAAAAGTTGCCCATGATCGCGCTCATGCCATGCAATCTTATGTTTATCCACCAGCGCGATAAAATCCCATTGCGTATAACGACTCAGTGCTGATTTTACAAAATGCGGATTACTACAAAGGAAGTTACTTGGTTCAACGTATAAATTAGTAAAATTACAACGCCCACCACCACTCATAATGATCTTTTGACCAATACGTTTAGCATGCTCGATAACCAGTACTTTTCGTCCTCGTTTACCTGCCTCAATGGCACACATTAAACCAGATGCACCAGCACCAATTACCACTACGTCAAAACCAATCACATCAATCACCTAACACTTGTTCATTATCGTCTAAAATTTATCGCACAAGGATACACTATTTGCCATTTTATGGTGCTAATATTAGTGCTCTTTTATACTAAGGAATGCTATGACTAATGTGTATTTAATTCGCCACGGCGAAACCTTATTCAATCAACAAGGATGCTTTCAAGGACACTCAGATAGCCCACTAACAGAAAAAGGACAACAACAAGCTTTACAACTAGTCGAATATTTCAAAGCCATTCCGTTACAGCAACTCTATTGCAGTGATTTAGGTCGAGCTCAAGCTTCTGCAACGCCATTAGCAACTGCACAACAGCTGAGTTTACAAACTAGTGAAAAATTACGAGAGATTAGCTATGACTATTTAGATGGGCAGCCTAAATTACAGTTAACACTACAAGATACACAAAAGTTACAACGCTTGTTTTCTGGGGAATTAGGTTACCGTATTGGCGAGGGTGAAACGTTGCAGGAAGTACAGGCGCGAGTTGCCAATAAGCTAAATGAAATTACATTATCGCATCCTGAACAATCGGTAGCAGTGATGACACACGGATTATCTATTGTGATGCTGTTAAAGCAAATTTTACATATTCCTGTGGATGCACCACGACACTTTAATATTCACAACGCGAGTGTCTGTCACCTTACTTATCAAGAAGGGCAATGGATGCTACAAAGTATCCAACGTAACGATTAATTGTTAAAAAACTAGGTATAAAAAAGACCACTAAAAAGTGGCCTTGATAAGTTAGTTATGCTTTTACAGAATTATTTAGTTGTTTTCTTTTCTGTATCTGCCGCTTTCTTTTCGATATCTAGTAACTCAACTTCAAAAATCAGCGTTGCGTTAGCTGGAATAGAGCCAGCGCCTTGTTCGCCGTATGCTAAATCAGCAGGAATAACAAACTTGTATTTCTCACCAACACTCATTAATTGAACACCTTCAGTCCAACCAGGGATAACACGGTTTAGTGGGAATTTAGCTGGTTCGCCACGAGCAACAGAACTATCGAACTCTGTACCGTCAGTTAATGTACCAACATAATGAACAGTTACTGTATCTTCAGCAGCAGGTTTTGGACCTTCAGCTTCAGTAATGACAGAGTATTGTAAACCAGAGTCAGTAACAGTTACGCCTTCTGCTTTTGCATTCTCTTCTAAAAATGCTTTTGATTCAGCAGTTGCCTTTTCTGTTAACTCAAGTTGTTTTTTCTCTGCAGCCGCTTTAACTTCTGTATCGTATACTTTTAGCGTTTCGATCATCTCTTCATCAGTTAATTTAGAGTTACCACGTAATGTATCAGTGATACCTTGTAGGATAACTTCTTTATCTAATGTCATGCCGAATTCAGCTTGTTTTTCTAATGTAGTCGAAACGTAACGAGAAAAAGAAGCACCAATTGCGTAGGCTGCTTTTTCGTTAGCATCTTTAAAATTCACAGCAGTTGTTTCTTGAGCCGGGGCAGCTGATTCTTGTTCTTGGTTACAACCAACGGTCAATGCAACTGTAGCTGCTAGTAAAGAAACTTTAAAAATGTTTTTCATTGTTACTCCAAATATTAAATTAAAACAGATAGCTTTTGATTTCACTTCAAAAATTGTAAAGCAGTATCTAAAACAGTTAACTTATACTAACCTTATAGCTGTTTACCAACAAAGACAATTTAATCATGCAATTAGCTAATACTTTTAAATCCCTTTTACTCGTAAGCACCCTTTTTTTAACTGCTTGTGAGCAATATCCACAACCTTTGCAGCAATTTGAACATGCTGCTGAGGGAGCTTTCAGCGCGGACATCTCCGATAATGGAGATTATTCGCTTATATCTTCCATCCACCATGGTATCAGTTTATGGAACAATCGAAACAATAAACTATTGTTCAATTGGTATCATCACCAAAATCAAGATAATGACGTTTTTATTGTTCGTTTATCAGCAAATAATAGCGTTGCCTTAACGGCCAGCCGTAACGAGTTTGCATTATGGGATACCAAAACAGGTAAATCGTTAGGATTTTACCAAGTATCCGACTCTCCTATACGAGATATTCAACTTTCTGAAAACGGCAATGTTATTGCTTATGGACAGGTTAACGGTAAGTTAGTTCACATTAATTTACAGACAGGCCGCCGTATTGAAGCCCCATTACACCAAGAAAAGGTGAATAGCATTGATATGTCTAACAATGGTCGTTATGTACTATCTGGTGGTAACGATCACCAAGCATTTTTATGGGATACGGATACAGCACAGGTAGTTCAGCGCTTTGAATTTGATCAGCGAGTCAGTTTGGTAAGATTAGAAAAACACGGTCGCTTTGCTTTTATCGCAGATACACAAAAAGCCTCTCAAATCTGGAACTTACAAACAGGAAAATTACAAAGTACGCTCATTTATAAAGCTCGCCAATCAATTTTCTCTACAGTACGCTTTGTCAAAGAAGGACAATACCTTCTTACAGGCAATGCAACACAGTCCGTTACCCTCTGGGATACGAGCACAGGGCTTAAACAACAAGAATGGGCAGTGACGGCAAGAAAAGAGACACGCCCTAAAACAGCTGTAGTATACTCCACATCATTATGGAACGATTCAGCAATTGTAACTGAAAGTTCTGCAGGTTTATTAGAAATTTGGCCATTGGCGCCTTTATAAGAGACATCATGACTGACAAACAAACAGCATTAGAAGAACGTATAGAACAATTAGAAATGAAGGTCGCGTTTCAAGAAGATAATATTGATACGCTTAATCAAGAGATATTTGAGCAGCAACGTCGTACTCAACAATTAATTGAGCAAGTTGCTTTATTAGCAGTAAAATTGAAAGAAAGTCAGCCGAATCAACTAGCATCTGAGAAAGAAGAGATGCGTCCACCTCACTACTAATACCAATCACTTATCTAATATAATTGATATAATATTAAGCATCACTGATTTTTAGCTATCCTAAAAAGTTAGTGATGCCTGTTCAATCGTTTCTGCAGTAAAATAGTCTGTATAATCAAACTTCACTTTCTCACCAATTGCTTTTTTCTGATTGACTTCAATCTGTGTAAAGCTCACTGTTTTAGCATCATCACGGAACATTTTTACCGAGCACTTTCCAGACTCGCCTTGATGCTGGTGGTATTGAATATAATTATCAGTACTGGCTGTTTGCACATTAATAGCGTTAAGAAAGTGCTGCTTACGGTAAGCTGATACGACGTCGAAATCGACACCAGAAGAGGTTACGGGTAAAAAGCTTGTATCAAGATGTGAATGCTGCAGTTTTTTACCATCCCACACGTATTGTATCGCTGCACCTTTATATTCACTTGATAAACCTGCATCAAATACGCAAAGCTGGAAAGCTTGGAAACAGCTTAAATCCATGGTTATTAATTGTTGATGGATATGCTTAACGTTTTCTAATAAACGGGGAATAATAATACCACGGCTAGTAAAGTTTTTTAGGTTTGGATCAACTTGTGCTTGGTAGTAATTAAGTAATGCTAAACTGACTCCGCTCTGGTGCGTGGCTATCCAAGTGCCGCCACCTGTCGGGTCAATAGGATAAACTGCGTTGAGTTTATGATTAAAAACAGGTGTTATCGCTTGAGGACGAGTACGTTGTTCGTCTCTATTAAAAAAAAGCTGATAACCTTGTTCTGTCAGGCGATAAGTTAATGTACACATTATCTAACCTGCACGTAAAAAAGTCGCCGTTGCAGGAGCAATCCCTAAATCACGATCAAGGTCCACTTCTTGCACTTGTGCAATATGTTTAATGGTTGCAAGGTGATGTACAGTATGACTACCAACAAAAATAACTTCTCGTGCTAGCGTTGTATCCACAGTAGCAACTTGCTTATCAACCACAGAAATTTCAGTGGATAGTTTCACATTTGTTGCCAGTTGCTCCGTTGTTAAGCCCTCTAAAAATAAGCCTATTTCTTGAATCGCTGCTTGTGCTGCTTTTGGACAAGTTTCAACTACCCCCCCACGACTTCGCTTATCGTAATCAATTAAGCCTTCAGGGAAGCCATTAATAACAGACTGGTAATGATCTAATATATGACGCATATGCGCACCAGCTGAACTCATAAACATCGGAGAAATAATTTCTGTATACTGAGCTTCTGTAACTGCAGCTAAATAAGTATTAGCCTGTTGTAATATGACAAGTTGGCTTTCTATCATTGGCCAAACATTCCTTCAAATTAAATAATATAAGTTAGAGTACGATAAGTACTTTATAGTTCAATTGTAGCATGAGCTCACTTACTTATTTATCACAAAGTCATAACATCGAAGGCATTTACAGTACACTGCTATTGTTCAAATAGATTTAATTGATCTACTTGCCCATAACTATCCCACCCTATTTGATCCTTGGAATTTGAATCAACACTATAAATAGGTGGTGTACTGTTATTAGAATAAAACCCATTCGCTTGATATACATGACTGTTATAAATAACAAAATCACCCGTTTGATATTCTTTATTGGGGTCAAAATAAAGCATTTCGTTGATAGCAATGTTTGGCGTTACAATTTCTGGAAATAACGCTTCAGTTTGTTGTTCAAATTGTTCTGATATTAACGTTACCAGATTAATTTGTTGTGTATAAACAACGCGCTGAACTTCCCCTAAATTATTAGACCAAGATATATGCAAATTAATTTCTTTAAATTGATTATTCGCATTAAAATCACTGCCTACATTAATAATTTCCCACTCAATAGAGAATATTGTATTAGCCAATTGTATATCAGTTTCAACTTGATTATGTAGGGCCAATATATCATTAGGGGTATTTATATTTAATAACGCTTCTAATTTACTAGTTGCTAATGAAATAGCTGACGCATGTGTAATATTATTATTTTGCTGCTGCGAAATTTTGATTTGTAAGCCACTCATATTCAAGGCAGTTAAACTAACAATAATGAGCGATACTAAAATCTCGATAAAAGTAAAACCTTGATTTAATTTTTTCATTAGAAGTCCCTCCATGTACCAGCAATTATTTGATAATGGCTTGCCGAAGGGATCACTGCGAGTTGTTGATATAAGGTTTTTAATACTTGTTTGTCGTAACGCACTGACAAATCGCTTGATGTTAGCTCATTATCCAAATCCGATAGTTGAGTATAAGAGCAACTATATTCACTCAATAGGGCTCCATTTACCGTTATTCCTGAAAGGTTAATCGCCTGCTGCTGACTCGTTTCCTGGCTATTATCTTGATGTTGGAGATGCTCACTATTACCAGATAATACTTCATTTTCTGGCAATAAATACAACATGCCAATAACAGCGCTTTGTATGTGTTCAGCAGTAATAAATGTACCTCCTTCCATAAATACCATTTTAGGAAACTCAGTCGTCCCAATTGTAAAATGTTGCTCTCCTGATAATGAGCTAGAGGTGGCATCTAGAGTACTAATTTGACAGTCACCTTCGATATAAATAATAGAGACGGAGTCTTCTAACTGAGCTAATTGTTGCGAGCAATCCATTGTATTTCCGTAACGCATATCAATGTAAGCGACCTGCTCCGATGCAATAAAGTGCTGTTTTGCATCAGCCCAAGTGACAGCAAAAGTATTCTCAAATAACGAGCTACTATTTGTTGTATCGTCGATTTGAGGAATTTGATCAAAGATTGTATTACTAAAAGACGCAGCGCTCCCCCATTGTTGCTGATTAACAGTTTTTATACGTGAAGTACCTTCAGTATCAACTAAGGCCCCCAAAACAGTTTGAGGATCTAAGCGACTATTATCAGGGCATAAAGCGAGCCCTTGAGCATTTAATTCTACGTCTGACTGACTAATAACGATATTATCGGCAATGCTTCCAGGTGATAAGCACTCACTGGGCGAAATGCCTTCACACCCATCATTAATCGTATCCGTTGCATTAAGCTTTAAGCGACCATTACTGAGCAATGGCGCATTGGGAATATCAAAAGCCATATTGTAATAAACTTCTAGGGATATATTTCTAAGGGCCGATTTATCACTGGAATAACCCGTTGATGAAATTAATAGTTTATTATTATTTAGGCTACTCACTCTTACTTGATAATCTAACTTAAGATTATCCGGAGTAGAGTAAATAAAAGGTAATTGACTCAACATATCATGCGCATTAGTGGCTGAACTCAATTTATTCAACACTAAATTAACACCTGATTCCGCGTTGATGAAGGCTTCACTATTGGTGTAGTAATTACTCAGGACTTTATTGTCCATTAACTGCAAATAAGCCATATTAGTCGTGTAAGCAATACTTGCAATGCTCAGCACCATGACAATAGCTAATACCGCAAACCCACGGTTTCTGTTATCCATAACGTCTCTCCAGCATCCTTGTTTTCCACACTGAAGAGACTAACGCTTCCCAATACCTAATTACGTTTGATGCTCTTACGTGGTGTTAATTAAGCGTAGCCATAAAAACACAATATACGAGTGATAAATTAAAAAATATTTGATGTTTGGTTTATCTTTTTATTGATGTTGATCTCAAATATTCAGCTAACTTAATGAGTATTAACATTTATTTAACAACATAGGCCTATCTCACAATAACAATTTTATCTGTCATTTAGAATCGAATGAGAAGTCATTAAAAGCATTAACCCTTTAAGTAATGAATATTACGTAATAACGGAGCGAGCAATGAGCGAGAATAATATTTACCCAGTTTCATCTGAAGTAGCCAAGAAAAGCTTATTAACGAATGATCAGTATCTATCTGATTATGCTGAATCAATCGAAAATCCTGAAAGTTTTTGGAATGAAAAAGGTAAAATTTTAGATTGGATTACCCCTTACACTAAAGTGAAAAACACCTCGTACGCACCAGGACAAGTTGACATCAAGTGGTTTGAAGATGGCGAATTAAATGTTTCTGTTAACTGTATTGACCGCCATTTAGCAACACGCGCCGATCAAGTAGCACTTATTTGGGAAGGTGATACGCCAGATCAAGATGCTAATATTACTTTTCAAATGCTTTATACACAAGTATGTCAATTCGCCAATGCATTGAAATCGTTAGGTATTAAAAAAGGTGATGTAGTTTGTCTATATATGCCAATGACCCCTGAAGCAGCGGTTGCTATGTTAGCTTGTACTCGTATTGGTGCTGTTCACTCTATTGTTTTTGGCGGCTTCTCACCCGATGCCATTGCCGGACGAATTATAGATAGTAATGCAAAATTAGTGATCACAGCAGATGAAGGTCGCCGTGGAGGTAGAACCGTTCCATTAAAAGGTAATGTTGATGAAGCGTTAACACGTGATGGAACGAACTGTGTTGAGCACGTCATTGTATTAAAAAATACTGGTGCAGATATTAATTGGCAAGCAGGCAGAGACATTGATTGGACAGAGATAACTGATACTCAACCGACAGATTGCACGCCAGAAACGATGAATGCGGAAGATCCATTATTTATTCTTTATACCTCTGGTTCTACTGGCACACCGAAAGGGGTTCTACACACGACTGGTGGTTATCTTGTTTATGCCGCAATGACCTTCAAATATGTATTTGATTATCAAGAAGGTGATATTTATTGGTGTACAGCGGATGTGGGCTGGATAACAGGCCATAGTTATTTAGTCTATGGGCCATTAGCAAATGGTGCCACAACATTATTATTTGAAGGTGTACCTAACTACCCTACTACGGCACGTATGAGCGAAGTAGTAGATAAGCATAATGTAACATTACTGTATACAGCCCCTACTGCAATTCGAGCATTAATGGCTAAAGGCGATGAAGCAATTGCTGGGACGAAACGCAGCTCTTTACGTATTCTAGGATCTGTTGGTGAGCCTATTAACCCTGAAGCTTGGCAATGGTATTACGACAAAATAGGCGATAAACGTTGCCCTATTGTTGATACTTGGTGGCAAACAGAAACAGGCGGAATTTTAATTACGCCATTGCCAGGTGCAACAGATCTTAAACCTGGATCAGCAACACGTCCTTTCTTCGGCGTTAAACCTGCCCTTGTTGATAACGAAGGTAATATTTTAGAGGGCGCTGTAGAAGGCAACTTGGTGATGTTAGATAGCTGGCCAGGTCAAATGCGAACATTGTATGGCAACCATGATCGCTTTGAACAAACGTATTTTTCAACGTTTGATAATATGTATTTCACTGGTGACGGTGCTCGACGAGATGAAGATGGCTACTATTGGATCACAGGACGTGTAGATGATGTATTAAATGTGTCAGGTCACCGCATGGGGACCGCAGAAATAGAAAGCGCATTGGTATCACATCCTAAAATAGCAGAGGCAGCGGTGGTTGGCGTTCCCCATGAAATTAAAGGGCAAGGCATTTACGCCTACGTTACGCTAAACTCAGGAGAATACTCTACACCTGAACTGTATGCAGAAGTAAAGCAATGGGTTCGTAAAGAGATTGGCGCTATCGCAACCCCTGATATTTTACATTGGGCAGAAGGATTACCTAAAACACGCTCAGGTAAAATTATGCGCCGTATTTTACGTAAAATTGCTACCGGAGAGAGTGATCAACTAGGAGATACGTCTACCTTAGCTGATCCGAGTGTGGTGGAGCAATTGATTAAAGAGAACCAAGAAATTCAATAATAACACTATCACAATTGACCTTTGCATAAGAAACCTGGTGGTAAGTTACCAAAATGATACAAATGAGAGCATATATAACCACTAACTAGTGTAAAGGTTACTAATAGCCAACAAGATACTTTACCGTTAAACTCCTCGATAGCCTATCCGTTATCGAGGTGTTTTTTTATTGGGCAAAGACAAAGGAGTATTAAGTGAAAGTATTAGTATTAAATGGACCAAATCTCAATTTATTAGGTAAACGTGAACCGGAAGTTTATGGTAGCCAAACACTCAACGATATTATTGAAGAGCTATACACTGAGGCAAAGTCATTGAATATAACGATGTCACACTTACAATCAAATCGTGAATATGAACTTATTGAAAAAATCCATGAAAGCGCCGGTGAAATAGACTTTATTATCATCAATCCAGCTGCATTTACTCATACTAGCGTAGCAATAAGAGATGCCCTATTGGGAGTCGCTATTCCATTTGTGGAAGTTCACTTATCCAATATCCATAAACGTGAAAAATTTAGACACCATTCTTATCTTTCAGATGTTGCATGCGCAGTAATATGCGGGATGGGTGCGAAAGGTTATTCATTTGCTCTACAAAGTGCATCAAAATTTGCCCTCACTAAAGGTTAATCATTTACAAAAATGAGCAAAAAAAACTATAAAATTCATATTATAAATTTAAAAAAAGTCATTTAATTTCAAGAATATTAAAAACTACCCGTTCGGGTAGTTACTTTCTTAATAAGCTTGAGGCATTGTATAGCTGTCTTAAGGAATTGAGGCATAGTAGTACACCCACTTTGATGCCAACTAAATGGATTTTTTATTCGATTTGTAATAAAAAGACATATTACAGGCGAGCCTAACTTTGTTAGGCTTTTTTTTTGCCTTCCGTTTATACTATATTCATCACGTTAACTCGTTAATAGCACAGATTAAAAATTGCTTACTTGGCAGCCTAAAAAATCTCGGTATACCAATAGGTCAAATTTCAACAAATAGTTAAAATAGAGAGTGTAATGCACCAAGAAATTTCCGATACACATCAAACAAGATGGCAGTCATTACGTCATTTTAATATTGTTATTATGCTTTCGTTTATTTTCTTTTTTCTGATAGGTTCAGGACAAAGCTATAGTATTTTTAATTCATCGCCTATTTTCATCAGTAGTTATCATGTACCTATTTCAATATTAATATTCTCTATCGTGGCATTATTTGGTCTAGTAAGAAAGAAAGATAAACTGGTTCATTTTATTATGCCGATCACCTGCTTTTCGATTACTCTCTTTGTCTCCATTAACAGCCACTTTCAAGAGCAAACTTACCAAAATAGCTTTTTATATTTAGTCTTGTTATTACCTATTTTTTATTCATATTTATTAGCTTATAAGAGAGCTCAGCTCATATTTCATAACTTATTTTTAGTACTTTGTTATGTCTTTACTTCGCTATTAGGGGAAACCAGTACATTAGTATTTTTATTTAACAGTACATTTTTAATTAGCTTGTCATACCTCACTATTTTCACACCACATCGCCCCCATAACGATCAGCAAATAATTACAGAAGTAAAACAAGAAAGTGCAAGTTTATTAAGCCAACAAAGCGCCCTTTATTTAAAGCGTATTGTGCATGATATTAGACAGCCCCTAAGTAGTTTATCTTTATATGGTCATCTATTAGAAAATAAATTAGCAGGTACTGCACAAGAAAAATTAGCAAAAAATATTAAGCTTGCTTCGGAAGATTTGGATCGATGGATGGCTAGTTTGCTTGATTTAGCGCGCCTCGATAGTGGTAACATCACTCCTAAAATAAACGAATTTAGTTTAGCTTCAGCGTTATCTCCTTCGATTAAAAAGTATCAACATCAAGCTTTAACATCTGGTATTAAATTAACTAGCCGATTACCAGAATTAACGATTAAAAGTGATAAAAAACTACTCGCTGAGGTAGTAGAAGTATTATTAAGTAACGCACTAATTCATGGTCAACAAACACCAGGTTCAAAAATATTACTCAGTGTTCGAGATTATAAAAATAAAGCGCTATTACAGGTTTGGAATCAAGGTAATCAAATTCCTCCTACCCTTTTTGAGAGCTTATTTGACGAGGTCGCATTAGCAGAGAACCTATTACACAATAAAACCAAAGGGGTTGGCTTAGGTTTAGCAGTTGCACAACGAAAAGCATTTTTATGTGATACAAAAATTGAAGTTGTTACTAACCAATACGGTAGCCGTTTTAGCGTTATGCTAGAAACAGCAGATCATGTCACTAAACATATTGACCTGAATAAATTCTCTAACCATTCAACGCGATATAAAATACTATTAGTTGATGATGACCAAGGTATTTTAAATGCATTAAGTATGTTGCTTGAAAACTGGGGATATATTGTCGACTGCGAAGAAACAGCAGAGGCTGGCCTACAAAAATATTATACAAACAGTTATGACTTGCTTATTACTGATTATCGTCTTCCTAATCACAAAACCGGATTAGATATGATTAAAGAAGTAAAGAAAAAAGATAATATTCCAGCTATTTTATTAACTGGTGAAGCAGATCCTGGGAAGTTAAAAGAGGTTCAAGATACAGGAAGAATAATCAATTATAAAATTCTAAATAAGCCAGTTAAACCAGCATCATTAAGGTTTTTGTTGAAACAGTTATTAAACTAAACAATACAAAGCTACTTTTCTTAATGTTAGGTAGCTTTAGTCATCTGTTATACTTTTATTAATCCAAGTTTTAATGCTTTATCAACCGCTTTGATACGACTTGATGAACCTGATACATCTAAAGCTGTATAAAGTCCTTTTTGGTGAAATTTAACGGTGTCCTGTGAAATACATAAAATATCCGCTATTTCTCGGTTTTTTCTTCCTTCATGAATCAACTTAAGAATTTGTAACTGTCTTTCTGATAGATGGAAAATCTCTTTGTTTCTTTCTTCTAATTCAGCAATTTCTTGAATTGCTAACGCGACATGCTCAGGTACAAAAATATCACCAGAAGAAATACTTTGTAATGCCTCTAACATGGCTGCTGGCGAATAAGATTTAGGAATAAAACCTGCCGCCCCTTTTTGTAAGGCAAGATAAACATCTTGATAATCTTCACATGCGGATAACACCACCACTGGCGAAGCAACTTCTTGCTTTGTTAGTGCTTCTATTAATACAAGGCCACTCATATCAGGCATATAGAGATCCATCAGAATCAAATCAGGCTGAATCTGCTTTATTTCCGGCAGCGCTTGAATTGGACTGTCGAAAGTAATCACCGTATTGTCTTCATTTTCTAAGGTTAGTTTTAGACCATATAAAAACAGTTGGTGATCATCAATAATCACTATTTTATTCATTGAAACACCTTTCCTTTCTGAATCCACCATTTCCAATGAAATCACTCGTCCTCATTCAGGAGTTAATTAGTATACTGTCTTTAAACACATTAAAACTTAAAAAGAGGTCAACAAAACACCATTTTCTATAAAATTGCGCTACAAAACATTATAAATTTCAATATCTAAGGTAATTATTATACCTATAAAAGCACTAAGGAAAGATACCTTAGAATAGGTAAATATAATTATTTTTTATATTTACCTCATTACATCAAAAACACAACTATTGATTATCACTTACCCATTAGCTGATACTCAAACCACTGCTAACGCTATATTAATCAGCTAATACCCTGTATTCTTGCGTTCTATCTATCTACCGCAATCAAAAAAGAGAAAATCATGCCTTGGATTCAGCTTAAATTAAATGCAAGTAACACGAATGCAGAAGCAATTGGTGAATTATTAATGGATAACGGTGCTTTATCAGCAACGTTTACTGATTCTCAAGACACACCCATATTTGAGCCGATGCCAGGAGAAACTCGTTTATGGGGAGATACTGACGTAACAGGTTTATATGATGCAGAAACAGATATGCTACCAGTCATCGCCTTATTAAAAGCCAGTGATTTATTAGCGGATGACTTTGCCTTTAAAATAGAACAACTTGAAGATAAAGACTGGGTACGTGAATGGATGGATAATTTCCACCCGATGCAATTTGGCCAGCGCTTATGGATTTGCCCTAGCTGGAAGCCTGTTCCTGATGAAAATGCAGTTAACGTCATGCTAGACCCAGGACTTGCTTTTGGGACCGGTACACATCCAACCACAGCTTTATGCCTGGCCTGGTTAGATGCTCAAGACTTACAAGACAAAGTAGTAATTGATTTCGGTTGTGGCTCAGGCATTTTAGCGATTGCCGCATTAAAGTTAGGCGCTAAAAGAGTAATTGGTATCGATATCGATCCACAAGCCATTACCGCAAGTCGCGATAACGCACAACGCAATCAAGTATCTGATCAATTAGAATTGTACTTACCAGAAGACGCACCCAAAGATATTACCGCTGATGTTGTAGTAGCTAACATTCTTGCTGGTCCATTACGTGAACTATCAAGTAATATTGAATGTTTAGTAAAACCACAAGGAAAATTAGCATTATCTGGTATTTTAGAGCAACAAGCCGAAGAATTATTGTCTGTTTACGGCCAATGGTTTGACATGGACGCAGCTGAAATCAAAGAAGAATGGGCTCGTTTATCGGGTATAAAACACGCTTAAATTACTGAGAACAAAGTGTTGCTCAATTTGCAAGCAAAATAATTTCAAAATGGTTAATAATTAACCTTTATTCTGGATGAAAAAATGCGTAGACTACGCCGCCTTAACTTAGAGAACGCTTAGAATATGCGCATTGGACAGTATCAATTAGACAATAATCTTATTTTAGCCCCGATGGCTGGCGTCACTGATCGCCCTTTCAGAGAGCTTTGTCGAAAGCAAGGCGCTGGATTAGCCGTATCGGAAATGTTGTCATCCAATCCTCGCGTTTGGAATAGCACTAAATCTAAGTTACGAATGGACTACCATGATGAATCAGGTATTCGTTCTGTACAAATTGCTGGTTCTGAACCACTAGCAATGGCCAACGCTGCACAGTTAACCGTTCAGCAAGGCGCTCAGATCGTTGATATTAATATGGGCTGCCCAGCTAAAAAAGTGAATAAGAAAAAAGCAGGTTCAGCATTATTACCACACCCAGAACTAGTGAGAGCTATTTTAGAAAGTGTTGTTGATGCCGTTGATGTACCTGTTACTTTGAAAATTCGCACCGGCTGGGATCCAGAAAATAGAAATGGATTAGAGATTGCACAGATCGCTGAAAAAGCAGGTATCCAAGCACTATCAGTGCATGGTCGTACACGCCAATGTCTTTTTAAAGGTGAAGCGGAATACGACACGATAAAAACGATTAAAGAAAGTATAACAATCCCTGTGATTGCAAATGGTGACATTACCTCTGTAGAAAAAGCAAAATATGTGCTGGACCATACAGGAGCGGATGCCATTATGATTGGACGAGGCGCACAAGGTGCACCTTGGATATTCAATGAAATTAACCACTATCTAAACACCGGGCAACATGCTCAACGTTTAGCGCAAATGGACGTTACAGAAATACTCATAAATCATGTGCAAGCCTTGCATGGTTTTTATGGTGATGTAATGGGACCTCGAATCGCTAGGAAGCACGTCGGGTGGTATTTAAAAGAGCAAGACAGGTTAGGTTATTTTAAGCGAAAATTTAATGCGATAGACAATGCCTCGGAGCAGCTTATTGCATTAGAAACTTATTTAAATCAATTGTAATTAAAAGAGTTAACACCCATGTTTGAACAAAATATTTCTCAAGAAGCACTGACTACAACAACTAATATTCCTGCTACAGGGCAAATAACTCAACGTCCATTACGTGACTCAGTACGTCAAGCTGTTTCAGGTTACGTGGCAAAATTGAATGGTCAAGATACGACTGAATTATATGAATTAGTATTGGCAGAAGTTGAAGCGCCAATGTTAGATATCATCATGCAATACACTCGTGGTAATCAAACTCGTGCAGCAACTATGCTAGGTATTAACCGCGGTACGTTACGCAAGAAGCTTAAAAAATACGGCATGGGCTAAGCCTCACTTATTTTAATCTAAAAAAGCGACCTTAATGGTCGCTTTTTTTATGCCTAAATTTGACCCGTCCTAAATAAGGTTGACACTTTTCTACCAATTAATCGGAGAGTGTTATGAAATCAACAACTAGACGTACT
>NZ_JBAHZA010000016.1:0-66884 GCF_036697365.1 Psychromonas arctica | reverse complement strand
GCGATACGGGCCACTATGCACTCCTTAAAGTTAACGATTCATTTGTGAAAAGCCCGGTAGGATACTCGACAAATGATAAATTAGCAAACAAAACACAGCTTAGATGAAAAATTCATCTAAGCTGCTGATATATCCTAAATCTATCTAGGATTAGCCTTGGCGTTGTTTATGCTTTGGCTCTACGCAGATAACTCGCACCACACCGTGGCGTTTGATAACTTTGCAGTTACGACAGATTTTTTTAACGGATGCACGAACTTTCATTGCAACACTCCGTGATTATAACTATCAGACTTGGTTATTTACCGTAGTCTTTCAAGTTAGCTTTTTTCAAGACAGAATCATATTGATTAGACATCAAATGAGTCTGCACCTGTGCCATAAAGTCCATGATAACAACAACGATAATTAATAACGAAGTACCACCGAAGTAGAACTGCGTATTCATCGCTACCATCATAAACTCGGGAATCAAACAGATAAAAGTAATATACAACGCACCAGCTAATGTTAGACGCGTCATTACTTTATCAATGTAACGTGATGTTTGTTCTCCTGGACGGATTCCTGGGATAAAGGCACCGCTTTTCTTCAAATTATCTGCAGTCTCACGTGGATTAAACGTAAGTGCAGTATAAAAGAAGCAAAAGAAGATAATAGCAGCTGCATATAACATCATATGCAACGGTTGTCCTGGCTGTAGCGCCAAAGAAACATCCGATAACCAACTTAAACCTTCAGTCTGACCAAACCACTGGGCAATAGTACCAGGAAATAAGATAACACTCGAGGCAAAAATTGCAGGGATTACACCAGCCATATTTAATTTCAATGGCAAGTGAGTGCTTTGCGCAGCAAAAACCTTACGGCCTTGTTGACGTTTTGCGTAGTTAACGACGATTCGACGTTGACCACGTTCAACAAATACTACAAACGCAGTAGTTGCAAAAACGATAACAATTAATGCTAATAACACTAGAAGATGAATTTCACCTTGACGTGCTTGCTCAGCTGTTTGCCCGATTGCCGATGGCAATCCAGCAATAATACCTACAAAGATAATGATAGAAATACCATTACCAATACCGCGCTCAGTAATTTGCTCGCCTAGCCACATAAGGAACATTGTTCCTGTCACTAAACTCACAACTGCCGTTACATAGAAGCTAAGACCTGCATTTTCAACAAGTCCTGGCATCATGGTTGGCAAACCGGTTGCAATACCAATTGCTTGGAACGTACCTAATACCAAAGTACCGTAGCGTGTATACTGGTTAATCTTACGACGACCAGACTCACCCTCTTTCTTTAGCTCAGCTAAAGGAGGATGAACTACCGTAAGCAATTGGATAATAATAGACGCAGAAATATACGGCATTATACCCAATGCAAAGATAGAAGCACGCTCAAGCGCACCACCAGAGAACATGTTAAACATTTCAATGATGGTACCCTTTTGCTGTTCGAATAAATCAGCTAGGACAGCGGCGTCAATACCAGGAATTGGAACAAAAGAGCCTGCACGGAACACTAAAATAGCGCCTAAAACAAATAGTAAACGAGTTTTAAGTTCGCTTAAATTGCTTCCTTGTGCCGCTTTCGGATCTAACCCTGGTTTCTTAGCCATTGCCTATTATTCCTCGATTTTTCCGCCCGCCGCTTCGATTGCAGCACGAGCACCTTTAGTAACACCAAGGCCTTGTACTGTAACTGAGCGAGAGATTTCACCAGATAGAACTACTTTTGCAAACTTAACTGTGTTTACAAGTAGACCTGCCTGTTTCAACGTTTCTAGTGTCACGATATCGCCTTCTACTTGTGCGATTTCGTTCAGACGAACTTCACCGGTAACAAGAGATTTACGAGATGTGAAACCAAATTTTGGTAAACGTTGTTTCAAAGGCATTTGACCACCTTCAAAACCAGGACGTACTGTACCGCCTGAACGAGATTTTTGACCTTTGTGACCGCGGCCACCTGTCTTACCTAGTCCAGAACCGATACCACGGCCTACACGTTTAGCAGCAGGTTTTGAACCAGCTGCTGGAGATAGAGTATTAAGTTTCATTATTACCCCTCAACCTTAACCATATAGTAAACTTTATTAACCATACCACGTACTGCCGGAGTATCTTCCAACTCAACAGTATGACCGATGCGACGCAGACCTAGGCCTGTTAATGTTGCACGGTGCTTTGGTAAACGGCCAATTGCACTTTTGGTTTGAGTTACTTTAATCGTTTTAGTAGCCATGCTGAATTACCCCAGAATATCACTAACGTTTAAGCCACGCTTAGCTGCGATTTGCTCAGGAGAGTTCATGCTCTCTAGTGCATCCATCGTAGCGCGGACAACGTTAATTGGGTTAGTTGAGCCGTAAGCTTTTGATAGTACGTTCTGTACACCAACAACTTCTAACACGGCACGCATTGCACCACCTGCGATGATACCAGTACCTTCAGATGCTGGTTGCATGTATACCTTAGAACCAGAATGACGGCCCTTAACAGGATGCTGCAGAGTGTTACCTTTTAATTGGATTTCGCTGATATTGCGACGTGCTTTTTCCATAGCTTTTTGAATAGCTGCTGGAACTTCACGTGCTTTACCATAGCCGAAACCAACACGACCATTACCATCACCAACAACTGTTAGTGCTGTAAAGCTAAAGATGCGACCACCTTTAACTACTTTTGAAACACGGTTTACTGCGATTAGCTTTTCGTTCAGATCACCGGTTTGAGATTCTACTTTTGACATAATCTTTACCCTTAGAACTGTAGACCAGCTTCACGAGCTGCGTCAGCTAGTGCTGCAACACGACCATGGTATTGGAAACCGCTACGGTCAAAAGAAATTTTAGTAATTCCTTTCTCTACCGCGCGTTCT
This sequence comes from Psychromonas arctica, assembly GCF_036697365.1. GTDB lineage: Bacteria > Pseudomonadota > Gammaproteobacteria > Enterobacterales > Psychromonadaceae > Psychromonas > Psychromonas arctica_A. Next base: position 63,995 of record NZ_JBAHZA010000016.1, on the reverse strand, counting down.
GCAACTAATTTACCAATTAGTTGAGCTGCTTCTTTATTACCACCGTTGTTAACTTGGGCAATCACTTCTTTTTCTAATGTAGAAGCGCTTGCTACGACTTGTGCGTCTGCTGTAATTACCTGCGCGTAAGTATGGCGAGGTGTACGGTTGATCACAAGACGAGTTGCACCAAGATCTTGCAATTTCTTACGTGTGCGGGTAGCACGACGAAGACGAGATGCTTTCTTATCCATAGTCTTACCTTACTTTTTCTTCGCTTCTTTACGACGCACATTTTCATCAGCGTAACGAACACCTTTACCTTTATAAGGCTCTGGTGGACGGAATGCACGAATCTCTGCAGCTACTTGGCCTACAACTTGTTTGTCAGCACTTTCTAATACGATTTCTGTTTGGCTAGGAGCCGTAGCAGATACCGTTTTAGGTAAAGTGTAAACAACAGGGTGTGAAAAACCTAATGTTAGGTTAATTTCTTGACCTTTAACTTGTGCACGGTAACCAACACCTTGAAGAAGAAGAGTCTTCTTAAAGCCTTCAGTTACACCTACAACCATGTTGTTAACGTTAGCACGTGCAGTACCTGCTTGTGCCCATGCGTCTTTAACACCTTCAACAGGTGCGAAAGTTAATACGCCATCTTCTAATTTAACAACAACAGCATCATTAAGAGTACGAACTAGTTCGCTTTTACCACCTTTAACAGTGATCTCTTGACCGTTTACTTTAACTTCTACGCCAGCAGGAACAGTAATCGGTGCCTTAGCTATACGAGACATAGATTACTCCTTAAGATACGTAACAGATGATTTCACCGCCGATGCTTGCATTACGCGCAGCTCGGTCAGTCATTACACCTTGAGAAGTTGAAACAATCGCAATACCTAAACCAGCCATAACCTTAGGAAGATCGTTTGCACCTTTATAGATACGAAGACCTGGACGGCTTACTCGTTTAATAGTATCGATTACTTTTTTGCCTTCGAAGTACTTTAATGTAACTTCTAATTCAGGCTTTGTGTCACCAGCAACAGCAAAATCTTCAACATAACCTTCTGCTTTAAGCACAGCTGCAATTGCAACTTTTTGCTTAGAAGAAGGCATCTTAACAGATACTTTGCTTGCTGCTTGACCGTTACGAATACGCGTTAGCATATCCGAAATTGGATCTTGCATGCTCATAACTATTTACTCCGTGATTAGTTTGATTACCAGCTGGCTTTTTTCAGGCCAGGGATTTCTCCGCGCATCATATGCTCACGAACCTTAATACGGCTCATGCCAAATTTACGAAGATAACCATGTGGACGACCAGTAACGTTACAACGGTTACGTTGACGTACTGAACTTGAATCACGAGGTAGCGATTGAAGCTCTAACACTGCATTCCAACGATCTTCGTCAGATGTATTTACATTGTTAATAGTTGCTTTTAATGCTGCACGCTTTTCAGCGAACTTAGCAACTAACTTCTCACGTTTTACTTCACGCGCTTTCATTGATTGTTTAGCCATTTTCTAACTCCTTACTTACGGAATGGGAAGTTAAACGCAGACAAAAGTGCGCGTGCTTCTTCGTCAGACTTAGCTGAAGTAGTAATTGTGATATCTAAACCACGTACTTTATCAACTTTATCGTAATCGATTTCAGGGAAAATGATTTGCTCACGTACACCCATAGAGTAGTTACCACGACCATCAAATGACTTAGCATTTAGGCCACGGAAATCACGTACACGCGGGATAGCGATTGTTACCAAACGCTCAAAGAAATCCCACATACGCTCTCCACGTAGTGTTACTTTACAACCAATCGGGTAGCCTTCACGAATTTTGAAGCCTGCCACAGAGCGGCGTGCTTTAGTGATCATTGGCTTTTGACCTGAGATTGCTGCCATATCTGACGCAGCGTGCTCTAGGACTTTTTTATCAGCCAGTGCTTCACCAACACCCATGTTTAGGGTGATTTTCTCTATTCGAGGGACTTGCATGACAGACGTATAGTCGAATTGCTTTTGCAAATCAGACACCACGTTGTCTTTATAGAAATCATGCAGTTTCGCCATCGTAAACTCCAGTTACTTCACAAGTTCATTATTAGACTTGAAGAAACGAACTTTTTTGCCGTCTTCTAATCTAAAACCAACACGATCTGCTTTACTCGTTGCCGAGTTGTAGATCGCAACATTTGATACTTCAATTGGTGCATTCTGTTCAATGATACCACCAGTCACACCCGCTTGAGGGTTTGGCTTTTGGTGTTTCTTCTGAACATTTACACCTTCAATAATTATTTTACCGTTAGCTAAAACTTGAGAAACTTTCCCAGTTTTACCTTTATCTTTACCGGCAATAACAATTACTTCATCGTCACGTTTAATTTTTGCTGCCATTTTCGGTTCCTTACAGTACTTCTGGCGCCAGTGAAACAATCTTCATGAAATTTTCATTTCGAAGTTCACGGGTTACAGGGCCAAAGATACGTGTACCGACTGGCTGGTTGTTTGCATTCAAGATAACCGCAGCGTTGCGATCAAAACGAATAACAGAACCATCGGGACGACGTACACCTTTTCTGGTACGCACTACCACAGCTGAATGAACATCACCTTTTTTAATTTTACCGCGAGGAATTGCTTCCTTCACAGAAACTTTGATGATGTCACCGATTGCTGCATAACGGCGATGCGAGCCACCAAGGACCTTAATACACATTACGCGTCGAGCGCCACTATTGTCGGCGACATCTAGCACACTTTGCATTTGGATCATTATAGTGCTCCGCTATTTACTATTGATACTCTCTAATGAGTCGTGTTCCCTTTTTTCAGGGAGCGGCATCATACCACCAACTTTATTAGAAAGATAGTCTAAAAAAACGGCACTCATTAAATGAGTACCGTTTCGCTTATGTAAACAAACTTAACTAACTGAAAACAGTTACTTATGCTTTGCTTACGATTTTAGCCAATGTCCAAGATTTATTCTTAGATAGAGGACGACATTCAGTAATTTCTACGTAGTCGCCTTCATTACACTGGTTTGTTTCATCATGTGCTTGAAGCTTAGTAGTACGCTTCATGAATTTACCGTATAACGGGTGCTTCACTTTACGTTCAATAGCTACAACGATAGATTTTTCCATCTTTGCACTGATTACTTTACCTTGAAGAGTACGAGTGTTTTTATCGCTCATTACGCACCTGCCTTCTGATTTAATACAGTCTTAACACGGGCGATGTCACGACGCACTTGTTTAATTGAGTGCGGCTTTTCTAACTGACCTGTGTTTAACTGCATACGTAAGTTAAATTGCTCACGTAATAAGTTTAGAAGTTCAGCATTAAGCTCTTCAACGCTTTTTTCTTTAAGTTCGTTAGCTTTCATTACATCACCTTACGAGTTACGAAAGTTGTTGCCACTGGCAATTTAGCTGCTGCAAGAGCAAATGCTTCACGAGCTAATGCTTCTGGAACACCTTCCATTTCATAAAGAACTTTACCTGGTTGAGTTTGAGCAACCCAATATTCCACGTTACCTTTACCTTTACCTTGACGAACCTCTAACGGTTTGCTGGTAATCGGCTTATCAGGAAACACACGGATCCAGATTTTACCTTGACGTTTAACATGACGAGTCATTGCACGACGTGCTGCTTCGATTTGACGAGCAGTAATTCGACCACGACCAGTTGCTTTTAGTCCAAATTCGCCAAAGCTGACTTCCGCACCTTTAGAAAGACCACGGTTGCGGCCTTTCATCATTTTACGGAACTTCATACGTTTTGGTTGCATCATAGCGTATTTCTCCTACTTACCGCGACCTTTGCGTTTTGGTTTAGCTGGCTGTTCTTCTTGTTGAAGTGGTAAACCACCAAGAATTTCACCTTTAAAGATCCAAACCTTAACGCCAATGATACCGTAAACAGTCAATGCTTCTGATGTTGAGTAATCAATATCGGCACGAAGAGTATGTAGAGGTACACGACCTTCACGATACCATTCGTCACGAGCGATTTCTGCACCACCAAGACGACCACTAACTTGAACTTTGATACCTTTAGCGCCTAGACGCATAGCATTTTGTACCGCACGCTTCATAGCACGACGGAACATAACACGACGCTCTAACTGAGAAGAGATTGAATCTGCTACTAGTTTTGCGTCAAGTTCAGGTTTACGAACTTCTGAGATATTGATTTGAGCTGGAACGCCGGCCATTTTAGCAATAGCTGTGCGTAGCAATTCAACATCTTCGCCTTTCTTACCGATTACAACACCAGGACGAGCTGTGTGAATAGTCACACGTACGCTTTTCGCTGGACGTTCAATAGTAATTTTAGACAAAGAAGCATTTTTCAATTTCTCTGTTAAGAATTTACGGATTTGAAAATCACTGTATAAGTTATCTGCAAAATCGTTTTTGCCTGCATACCAAGTAGAGCTAAATGCTTTAGTGATACCTAGGCGAATACCGTTAGGATGAACTTTCTGTCCCATTGTTTAACCCCTGTCTGATACCACTACTGTGATATGGCAAGAACGCTTCATTATGCGATCGGCACGGCCTTTCGCACGCGGCATGATACGCTTCATTGTTGGACCTTCGTCTACACAAATTTTTGTGATAACTAGCTCATCAACATCAGCGCCTTCATTATGCTCAGCGTTTGCAATTGCAGAATCTACAACTTTTTTAATCAATACAGCAGCTTTCTTAGGGCTGTATGATAAAAGTTCTAGTGCTTTTTCTACTGGAAGACCACGTACTTGATCTGCTACCAGGCGCGCTTTCTGTGCTGAAGAACGAGCATATAAATGTTTAGCTAAAGCTTCCATAATAACCTCTATTTCTTCGCTTTCTTATCCGCAGCATGGCCACGGTAAGTACGCGTTGGTGCAAATTCACCCAGTTTGTGACCGATCATTTCATCAGTTACAAATACTGGCACGTGTTGACGCCCGTTATGGACAGCGATAGTTAGACCAATCATATCTGGAATGATCATTGAGCGACGAGACCAAGTCTTAATAGGCTTTTTCTCGTTGCTATCAACCGCTTTCTCTACCTTCTTCAGCAAGTGTAGGTCAATGAAAGGACCCTTCTTGAGAGAACGTGGCATGGCGATACCTCTGCTTATTTCTTATTACGACGACGAACAATATACTGATCAGTTTTCTTGTTCTTACGAGTTTTGTAACCCTTAGTTGGAACACCCCAAGGAGAAACAGGATGACGACCACCACTTGTTTTACCTTCACCACCACCATGTGGGTGATCTACTGGGTTCATTACAACACCACGTACGGTAGGACGAACACCACGCCAACGCGTAGCACCAGCTTTACCTAGTTGACGTAGCATATGTTCTGCATTACCAACTTCACCGATTGTTGCACGACACTCAGCAGGGATTTTACGCATTTCACCACTACGTAAACGTAGAGTAACGTAAGCACCATCACGAGCTATAATTTGGCTGTAAGAACCAGCTGAACGTGCAATTTGTGCACCTTTAGCAGGCTTCATTTCTACAGCGTGTACTGTTGTACCTACTGGGATGTTACGCATTGGTAAGCAGTTACCCGCTTTAATCGCCGCATCTTCACCAGATTGGATAACATCACCAGCAACCAAGCCTTTAGGGGCAAGGATGTAACGACGTTCACCATCAGCATAAAGTACTAGTGCAATGTTTGCACTACGGTTTGGATCATATTCCAAACGCTCAACTTTTGCTGGGATACCATCTTTATTACGTTTAAAGTCAACAATACGGTAATGATGCTTGTGACCACCACCAATATGTCTAACCGTAATACGACCGCCATTATTACGACCACCAGATTTAGATTTTGACTCTAAAAGTGGTGCGTATGGCTTGCCTTTATGCAGATCGTTGTTTACCACTTTAACTAAGTGGCGACGACCTGGAGACGTAGGCTTACATTTTACAATAGCCATCTATAATTCCTCTACTCAGCGCCATCGAAACTAATATCTGCACCTTCAGCCAGAGTAACGTATGCTTTTTTCCAGTCGCTACGGCGACCCATACGTTGACCTGTACGCTTGGTTTTACCCTTCACGTTTAGTGTGCGAACACCAGTAACTTCAACATCAAATAACTTCTGAACTGCCGCTTTGACTTCTGCTTTAGTCGCAGTACCTGCAACTTTGAATACCATAGTGTTATGGTTTTCAGCAGATAAAGTTCCCTTCTCAGAGATATGCGGAGCTAGAATAACTTGCAGTAAACGTGCTTCACTGATCATGCTAGGCTCTCCTCAATCTTTTTCACTGCATCAGCAGTTACTAAAACTTTATCAAACGCGATAAGGCTAACTGGGTCAATGCCTTGAACATCACGAACGTCAACTTTGTATAAGTTACGCGCTGCTAAGAATAGATTTTCATCTAATTCTTCAGTGATGATTAACACATCTTTAAGATCCAGGTCTTTTAATTTAGCTGCAAGCTCTTTAGTTTTAGGAGCCTCAACAGTAAATTTCTCGACAACGATTAGACGATCCTGACGAACTAACTCAGAAAGAATACTTCTTACTGCACCACGGTACATTTTTTTGTTAACTTTCTGGCTATGGTCCTGTGGACGAGCTGCGAAAGTTACACCACCACCAACCCAAATTGGGCTGCGGATTGTACCTGCACGTGCGCGGCCAGTACCCTTTTGACGCCATGGCTTCTTACCACCACCGCGAACTTCACTACGGGTTTTCTGAGCGCGAGTACCTTGACGAGCACCAGCTGCATATGCAACGACTACCTGATGTACAAGGGCTTCGTTGTATTCACGTCCAAAGGTAGTGTCAGAAACTTCAAGAGCACTTTGTGCATCTTTCAATACCAATTCCATTACTAACTCCTCGGCTATGCTTTAACAGCAGGTTTGATGAATACGTTGCCATTTTTCGCACCAGCTACTGCACCTTTAACGAGCAGTAAGTTGCGTTCAATGTCTACGCGTACAACTTCAAGGTTTTGAGTCGTAACACGCTCAGCACCCATGTGACCAGCCATTTTCTTGCCTTTAAATACGCGTCCAGGTGTTTGACATTGGCCAATTGAACCTGGAGCACGGTGGCTTATAGAGTTACCGTGAGTCGCATCTTGCATAGAGAAGTTCCAACGCTTAACGCCGCCTTGGAAGCCTTTACCTTTAGATTGACCAGTAACATCTACTTTATTAATTTCGTTGAATAGCTCAACGCTTAGCTCAGCACCGACTTTGATATCTGCACCTTCGTTGTCATCAAGAGTAAACTCCCAAAGACCACGGCCAGCTTCAACACCTGCTTTCGCAAAGTGACCAGCTTCTGGCTTGTTTACACGGCTTGCTTTTTTAGAGCCAGCTGTTACTTGAATAGCTTGGTAGCCATCAGTATCAAGTGTTTTCACTTGAGTAACACGATTTGGTGAACATTCAAGAACTGTAACTGGGATAGAAACACCATCTTCAGTAAAGATGCGAGTCATACCAACTTTACGACCTACTAGACCGATTGTCATTACGATAACTCCTTTCTAACCCAAGCTGATTTGAACATCAACGCCAGCAGCTAAATCTAGCTTCATTAGTGCGTCAACAGTCTTTTCAGTTGGTTCTACGATATCAATCAAGCGCTTGTGAGTACGAATCTCATACTGATCACGTGCATCTTTGTTTACATGCGGTGATGTTAGTACTGTGAAACGCTCTTTACGAGTAGGTAGTGGAATAGGACCACGTACCTGAGCACCTGTGCGCTTTGCAGTTTCAACGATCTCCGCCGTTGATTGATCGATCAACTTGTGATCAAAAGCTTTAAGGCGGATACGGATTCTTTGGTTCTGCATGGACCAAAACTCCTAGTTAAAAATACAACATACAAATATACACCTGACAACCTATCCTAGATAGATCTCAAGTGTATATTCAAACTAGTAGCTCCCCAATCGGGAGACATTTTTCGATAACCAATATTATAATCTGGCTATGGGCTTAAAAAAACCCACCTGCCTTATTGGCAAGTGGGCGTATATTACACTATCTACACACTATGGCAAGTACTTCTTGTTGTTTTGTGTAAAAAACATGCAAAAGGATCCGCTTGTTACTTTTCTGTAATAGATCCCCTTGTAACTAGACTGAGAGCCTGTTTTTTATGTTACATTTTACAATTAACTATCATTTTTTAATCGATTAGGATCTCTTGTGTCAGTTCACCTACATTTATTTCAACACCTTAAGCAATTAGCTGAACACACATATCATAGACAATTATTTAGCTTACAAGGCAGCCAAGCTTGGTGTTTCGCCCAAATAATGCAAATCCTTCAGCAGCAACCAAATCAATATAGTTGGTGCGGTGAAGCCCCCTCTTCTATCACTGCAACTCCCTATGCTCAGTTATTAGGCCAGGATATCAATTTACTAGTCCTTAATATGCACACAGGTTTTGATGCAAATATGTTCTCAGCGGCAGAAGGATCAGTTCGAGGTGGTGGCGTCATTATTCTACTTATACCGGATAATTCAGTAAACCAAGATAACTTCTTAATCTATATAAAAGCGGCACTCAAAGTCCATTCATTCCCTTGCATAAAAGAAAATGATGATAATGCCTTTTCAATGAGCACCTCTGCACTAACTAGTACTGTTAGCCGAAATCAATTACTTTTAAATGAGCAACAACAAGCAATTGACAGTATCATCAAGACTCAAACCGGGCATAGGCGCAGACCTTTAGTGCTAACTGCGAATAGAGGACGTGGTAAATCAGCTGCACTTGGTATCGCAGCAGCGACACTTATCAATCAAGGTATTAAACAGATTATTGTGAGTGCACCTAGTAAACAAGCTGTCGTTACCTTATATAAACATGCAAATGCAACACTTCTACTAGCCACTGATATTAGCCGGTTACAATTCGTTGCTCCCGATACGTTACACAAAGAACAACCCAAATGCGATTTACTGATTATTGATGAAGCAGCAGCAATACCACTTAAGTTATTACTCTCATTTGCACAGTGTTACTCAAGAGTCGTTTTCTCTAGTACGCAATTTGGCTATGAAGGCTCTGGACGAGGTTTTGCTTTGCGCTTCCAACAACAGCTTAAAAGCATCGCGCCAGAGTATCGTAAGCAGCATTTGCAACAGGCAATCAGATGGGCAAATAATGATCCTGTCGAAGCCTTTACATTATCAACCTTATGTTTAGCAGAGCAACAAAATAACATAGTACAGCCTGCAAACGATAAACCTGAAATCAGCTTAATCAGTCAAACACAGTTATTACAGTCTCCAACATTGATTAAACAGATATTCTCATTATTGGTGAGCGCACATTATCAAACTAAACCCTCTGATTTAACTGCGCTATTAAATGATCAAGATCTATCAATAATTCTTATGCAGCAAGAACAACAAGTATTAGCTGTTGCCCTGGTCAATCACGAAGGTGGATTTACTGAAAGTATCAGTGAACTGATATACCAAGGTCAACGTCGCCCTAAAGGTAACCTTGTTGCACAATCGCTCACATTCCATAGCGGTTTCCCAGAAGCTGCAACGCATCGTTATGCAAGAATACAACGCATTGCTGTACAACCCCATCTACAAGGTCAAACCCTAGGAAGTCAATTAATCGACTGGGTGGTTGATTGGGCAAAACAGCAACAATTTGATCACCTTTGTGCCAGTTTTGCAGCTAACGAAAGACTTTTACCATTTTGGTTACAACAAAACCTACAAGTATTACGCATTGGTAGTAAACGCGATAAAAGCAGTGGACAACACTCTTTCATGGTCAATTTACCGCTTAGTGAATTAGGTAAGACATTGCACCAAGCGATCCAAACCGCCTTTATGCAACAACTAAAAGTCCAATTCAGTAGGCAGTTACAGGTGCTAGAGCCAACACTCATCCAAATATTGTGGCCGCAACTTATTATAGATAATCCGGCACATACCCTGTTCGATGCATTATCTGCTTATATATATGCCAATCGAAGCTATGAAAATGTAGAATACCTACTTATTGAACTGCTCTATCATTGTTCATTAACAAAATTAACCCAACAACAACAAAATGTTGCAATTGCAAAAATCATTCAAAACCATAGTTGGAAAACAATAGTTGAAGAATATGGGTTCACTGGACAAAAACAAGCACAAGCATTTATAAAAGAGTGTATCTGCGATTTACTTACTCACAACCAAGAGACAACACATACTAATGAGACTTGATAAATTTATCTGTGAATCAACAGAACTAACACGTAGCGAAGCTAAAAATGTTATCCGTAAAGGCATGATCAATAATCAAGCAGGTACACTACGCAGCGGCGCTTACAAAGTGACAGCCGATGATATCATCGAAATGAAAGGACAAGTGCTCAAGGTTCGTGGCTTTCGTTACCTAATGTTGAACAAACCACCAGGCTATATTAGCTCAAATGTTGATGAGCAGATGCCTAGCTTACTAAACTTAATTGAAATTGAGAAAAAGCAAAACGTATTTATTGCCGGCAGATTGGATGCGGATACTACAGGGTTAGTCTTAATCACTGATGATGGCCAATGGTCACACCAAGTGACTAGCCCACGTAAAAAATGTGAAAAGCGTTACCGTGTTCACTTACAAGAGTCTGTTGATCAAAGTACAGTTAAGCAATTTGCTGAAGGTATACAGCTAAAAAGCGAGCCGCAACCTTGCTTACCAGCTAAACTTGAATTAATCACTGAAACAGAAGTTTTATTAACGATTAGTGAAGGTAAATACCATCAAGTAAAACGTATGTTCGCAGCAGTAGGTAATCTAGTGACAAAATTGCATCGAGAGCAGATTGGTAATGTACAACTAGATGCAGACTTGGCACTTGGAGAATCACGCTTTTTAACGGAGCAAGAGATCAATGGATTCAAATAAGTCATTTAATGAAAAGTGTTACTCTTTATTAATGCAAATACCGCGTGGTAAAGTGGTGACCTACGCGGACATTGCACACCAGCTTGGTGGCAAAGCTTATCAAGCAGTTGGTAATGCAATGGCGAGCAATCCAACACCGATTGTTGTACCTTGCCATCGAGTTGTTAATAGTAATGGAGCAATAGGAAAATTTGCACTGGGCACAGCAAAGAAAATAGCGCTGCTTAAAGAGGAAGGTATCTTAATAAATGAAGATAAAGACCATGCAAAAATCGTTAACCTAAATAAACAACGACATACTTTCTAACAGCATTTAAAGTACCAATCAGACAAGGCGGATTTAATGGCCGCCCTTCGCAGCCCTACAAAGGTGAATATTGCTAAACAGCACTTTCTTCCAGCAAAGTTTCTAAACAATGGTCAGTGATACCGTAATAATTTTTAATATCTGAAATCTGCTTTAATAATTTCTGTTGTTCTTTCTCATTATGTTGCGATTTCTTCACCGCCAAAATCATCTTATTCTTATTGGTATGCTCTAAACTAATAAATTCAAAAACCTTAGTGGTATATCCATTCGCTTCTAATAATAAAGCACGCAATGAATCCGTTACCATTTCCGCTTGTTGACCTAAATGAACGCCATATTGCAACATTGGTTGAAATAATTCCGGGCTATGTATCTGTGGACGAATCTGTTTATGACAACAAGGAGAACACATAATAATGCTGGCATTAGCTCTAATGCCATAGTGAATCGCATAGTCCGTAGCCACGTCACAGGCATGAAGAGCAATCATCACATCAGTCTGTTTAGGTGCATGGGTTTTAACATCACCACATACAAAATCTAAACCTTGATGATCTAAATTCTGTGCTGCTTCATTACATAAGTCAGCTAATGCTTGTCGTAACTCGACACCAGTGACTTGTGCATCATTGTTTAGGGTATGGCGAAGGTAATCGTGAATTGCAAAAGTTAAGTAACCTTTACCAGAACCAAAATCAACCACATTCAAAGGTGTACTTTTATCATGAGGCGACACCTCTAACGCTTGACTGAATATTTCAATAAATTTATTAATCTGCTTCCACTTATTCGACATAGCAGGAATTAGCTTGCTCTGTTTATCAGTTACTTTAAGTGCAGTTAAAAAAGGACGCTGAATATCTACAAAGCGATTCTTTTGTCTATTATGTGTTGCAGCTACAGCTTGACCTTGTTTTGCTTTATGCTGCGATATTTTAAGCTTACCTTTTTTACTAAACTCAATTTGTACTTCTAGATTTGATAATGTCAGATAAGCGCTTTTAAAGTCTTCGCCGATTAATTGCTTAATCTCAGTCAAAGCAGCCGAGTACGAGTGGTTTTTAGTAATGTGATTAGTTTGATGCTCATACACAAAACTTAATACTGATTCATTCTGCAATGTAATTGGTCGAATATTAATACGGTTTAAGCTTTTGTCTGCCCCTCTATATTTACTTAATAGCAACTTCACCATCTGATTATCATTGAGGCTTTGTGATAGTAAATGGTAAAAATCTTCAAGGGTATTAAGTAAAACAGATGACATAGTAATTTCCAAACAATCTAAAAGGCATAATTGCTGTAGTTTAACAGTTAACTTTATCCAGTAACTAGCAATGTTTACTGCAATGTAAAAACAATACTTCAGAAGTAAATCAACATCCGATCACTTAACTACAACTGAACTTTTTGTGAATGATAATTGATATCAAAATTATTTTAGTTGATAATACGTATCGTTACGCTAATAATTTATTCTTGGAGTGTTTTTTTATGTATCGTTATCTCTGTGCAGCACTGTTATCAGTAGCGATCCATTTCCTTATTTTCGCACCTTTACTCGATCAACCAGCAATGGCAATCCCACTTTCTCAACAAACACAAAGTGTCAGTATTAGCTTTACTAAACCAGCCAAAGTTGAACCTAAGAAAGTTGAGCCGCCAACACCTGTTGTTGAAGCAAAAGAAGTCGTTCAACCAACACCTAAACCTGTAGCAGCGAAGCCAGTTAAACCGACTGAGAAAAAACGCATCGTTAAACAAAGAACTAAGCCTAAAGAGATCAAGAAAGAAACTCCTAAGCCAGTACAAAAAGTAGTTAAAAAGAAAGCAACACCTAAAAAAGAGCCGAAAAAAATCGTAGAGCCACCAAAGGAAGTCGTTAAATCAACACCTGCTCCTCCGGCTCCAGTAATCAAAGATAAAATTGAGATCACCAAAGAAAAATCAGCTCAAAAAAGTAATGAGTTACAAAGCAAACCGCAATTAGTGCAAAAAAGTCGCTTTTTAAGTACACCTAGACCACCTAAATACCCACGCATGGCAAAACGTAGAGGGATAGAAGGTACTGTTACCTACGAAGTTTGGTTAGATGAAAAGGGTAAACAGACTAAATTGTTATTAAAGGACTCATCGGGTGCAAAGGTACTTGATGTTGCCGCTTTAAAAGCCATCAAAAATTGGGAGTTTTCTCCTCATATTGTTAACGGTAAGCGTATTGCGCACCGTATTTATATTCCTATTAGCTTCCAACTGGATTAATCATGACCTTATTTACTCTATTACAAGAACAACTAGGCTTAATGACTTGGCCTCTTATCATTTGCTCAGTACTTACTTTAATGATCATTAGTGAACGACTGTTAAAGTTAATTAGCTCAGGCTCTCTAAGTAAAAAAGAGATTATTAAAATATTAGAGCACCATGATCCTAAACAAACAGAAAAACTGCAATCGTTAAGCATTCGCCTAAAAACAGAAAAAAACCTAGCAAAACGCGGTATGTCGATGTTGTTTGCTCACCAACACTTTAGTCAGCAGTTACGTGAAGACACTGCAAGCATCTGGGTACAAGATAAACGTCAAGAGTTGCGTAGTGGTTTAAAAATGTTGGCGCTAATCGGAATGATTAGCCCTCTTCTAGGTTTACTTGGTACAGTACTGGGTTTAATCGAAATGTTTAAAGCAATTGCCCTCACAACAGGTTCAGTAACTCCTAACGATCTAGCTGATGGTTTAGGTATTGCAATGCGTACCACTGCTGCTGGTTTACTAGTTGCACTACCTGCAATTTGTGGTGCACAACTATTAGGTTTATGGGCAGATAAAGTAACTTATCGCTTAGAGTTTACACTTAATTTTTGTAATTTATGGTTACAGGGTGTGGACTTTCCGGATCAAAAGCGTGCACCAAAAGTTAAAGCGACTGCTCAGGAAGTACAATCGTGATACGCAGCCAACCAAAAAATGAATCTGAATCTGTACAGGTAGATTTAACACCATTATTAGATATTATTTTCATCGTAATGGTGTTTTTAATGCTCTCTGCGAATATCAAATTACAATCGCTAGAAGTTGACTTACCAACCACAGATACAAGTGCGATGCAGGTTGTAGATAACAAAGCGGTTACTATTAACATCTTAGCTGCTGAGCCTCGATGGGCAATCGATGGGGAAACTTTACCGGATTGGACTGCTTTTCAAGAGCAGCTAATAAAAATGGTACAGGAAAAACCTGACACCGAGTGGATCATCGCCGCAGATAAAACATCCGATGTTCAATACATGGTTAAATTGCTAGGCTTTTTACAACAACATAATATCCAAGCAACACAACTCTTAATTGAAGAAGAAAAGTAACAAACCAAAGCCTATTAATTAACTTAATTAATAGGCTTTCTTATCCTATCTACCTTATCTCTTATTCAGATAAATCTGCGCTTCCTAACAAACTTTTTAAAAAGTCATACAAATACTAACCTTTTCATTACATTGTCGTTATCATGTGTCCAACAACTCACTTTCAATAACCTGATTAAAGAGACTGAATATGACTAAAACATTAAGCAAAGAAGCTTGTATTGCAGCTGCACAAGAATTATTAGCAAGACGTAAAACCAACATAAAAGGCGATCTACTTGCAGAGGCGATTCGTCCAACCAACTTAGATGATGCATTAGCGGTTCAATTCGCTACTGTCAAAGAAAGCGGGAAAGAAATTGGTGGGTGGAAGTGTTTAGTACCTCTTAATCCAGAACAGATGGTCGTTGCCCCAGTATTAGAAGGTACCGTACAACAAGGTGGAACTTGCCTCGTTGAATCAACTGAACCAGGTAAAACGCTGATCGAACCAGAAATTGCATTTGTATTGGGTCAAGACTTACCAGCTCGAGATATCGCTTACTCAGAAAGTGAAATTGATGATGCGATAGCATCGTGTCATATGGCTTTAGAGTTGATGCAACGTCGCTACCTGCCTGATGATAACCGTGTTTTCTTTGATAATTTAGCCGATTGTTTATTCAACCAAGGCATTTTTGTTGGTCCAGAAATCACCAAAGAGCAAGCGTACCAAGCAGGTACTATTGATATCACTTTTGAAACAACTGACGAAAATGGTGAAACTACAACCACTGAATATGAAGGTAAGCACCCTAACCTTTCTGCACACAAACCAGTTTACTGGTTAATCAATTTTATGCGCGAACGTGGCGTTAGCTTTAAGAAAGGTCAAGCAATTATTACTGGCTCTTACGCTGGTGCCATTGAAGTACCAATCAACACAATGGACATTAATTACAAAGGCTTAGGAGAATATAAAGTCACCTTTAAGCCTGTGTAACAGAGTCGCTTTGAGCATAACGTTATCAATAACGTTATGCTTTAATTGGCGTTTTAACTGCTTTCTTAAAAGAAAACCCAGTTACTAACACCGTCCCAGCAACGACTAATAACGCACCTAATAATGTATTGAGACCAATCTGCTCACCTAGAAATAACGACCCCCACAAAATACCAAACAAAGGCACTAAAAAGGTAACTGATAAAGCAGAAGCAGGCCCATCGTCTTTAACTAATCTAAAATATAATAAATAAGCTAAACCTGTACACACCACACCTAGAGTTAATACAGATAAACTAATCGGTAGAGTAATTGGTTCACGTATTGGGATTAAAGGTAAAAGAGGCAATACTACAATGACCGCAGCCCACATGCTGCCATGCGCATTTTCAAAAGGTGCAACAACTGGTGCAACCTTAGTATAATTAGCCGAAAACCCATACATCATTGCTGCAGCCAAACAGGCTAAAATAGCCCATACCCCTTGCCCTCCCAATGTTAGCGCCTGATGCCCAACCAATACTGTAACGCCTGATACTCCTAATAATAACCCCATACCCGCTTTTAATTTAATCCTTTCTTTCTGCCAAATGCTTGCAATCACAGCCCCGAATAAAGGCGCAGTAGAATTAAGAATTGCTAATGTCGACGCGTTTAATGTTTGTGCCGCATAAGCGAACATTAAAAAAGGAAAGGCCGTATTAAACGCCCCAATAATAAAGAAGTGTTTAATATTAGACATAAAAGCGAGTGTTCTACGCAGATAACAGCTGATCAATAGCAAACATAATGCAGCCGCTAATACCCTACCTTCAATTAAATATGCAGCACCTAAACTATTTGCTGTTAAACGCATAAATATAAATGAACCGCCCCAAATTGAAGCTAACAGAACTAACCGTAAAACACTTGCCAATGACATGTTTGATCCTTGAATTATATTGAAATCTAAGAGAGTATGAGTAATATAAAAAACAAAGGGGAAACTAATGCTAATTTTTTACATTATTTGTAGTGTCGTTGTTTTTGGACTCTCTAGCTTTTTATTTCACCGTAATCGTTTAGCAATTTATCGTCGTCGAATTATTCGAGATCTTAGTGATAGCTCAAAGCAAAAGCCCTACGTTTTAACCACTCCGCAAGAGCAGAAAATTAAACAATGCTTTTTAAATGGGGTTACTCGTGAAGAATGCGTTAGCTTATTAATAAATGAACATTAGCCAAAATAGTTAAACACTGCCTTCACTTTCTACCACTAAAATTCTTGCTTCACCAATAGGGCAAGCAACATGCTCAGTGCCGATACTTGCATAAAATATATCACCACTTTCTAATAACACCGACTGCTCGATACCTTGTTGTTTATAATGCATCTCAACAACCCCATCAAGCACAGCAAAAACCTCCTGTCCGTCATTAATATGCCACTTATAAGCTTGATCAGTCCAGTGAAGGCGTGTAGTAATACCATTCATATTAGCAATATCTTTTGCGCCCCAAGCGCGATCTGCGGTGAACTGTTTACTTCTGATAATATCCATTTATCAACCTTTTTAAGAGTCGTTAATCCTGATCTCGTTTATCTTCTAACTTACCTGGTATCACATGTTTATCATCTTCATCGGTTTTCACCCACTCAGCTTCAACATCGATAATATCTTTATCACGATTTGTACGTTTAATCGTAGCTAAACCAACCAATAAAAAGCCGTTAGCAAACGTACCAATAAATAAGGTTGGGAAAATCAATATTCGCGGTGCAAAAAATAACAGCAAAAGGCCAATAATGATCGTACCAAAACAGAAACCAATCCAAGTAATTCCTACTGAGATTGCGGCAGCCCAAAGCATCACGCCAATAATAATTTGTATCCAACCTTTTATCATAAAATAACCTTATTATAGCGATTAAAGTCGCACTTCAGACTAGAGTACACTTCATATATAAGTTAATAAAGCTCCTTAGAAGTAAGCTAGGTCCGATATATGAAAATCATAAATATTCATCAATAAAACAGGATGAAATTGATTTTACACATCATTATCTTTCAAGATACAGTTTATTATTATCACTCGTCCACTCTCTTCATATGAGGTTGCTTTGTATTTAGAACAATTCACTATGTTATTAGCCGTTTTTGAACGCGCAGCTCTCATGTTAATGGCCCTTTTTCTACTTACCAGAACAAGTTTATTTCAGAAAATTGTTATTAAGCATCAACGCAGTGCAAAAGAAACCGCTATTATGTTATTTCTCTTCGTTTCTTTCGCCGTATTTAGCACTTATACCGGTATTGATGTTTATGGTTCGGTCGTTAATGTACGTATTATTGCAGTTATCTGTGGCGGTATTTTATTTGGTCCGTGGGTTGGCATTTCAGCGGGGCTTATTTCTGGAATACATCGTTATTGGATTGATATTGACGGCCCAACATCACTTGCCTGTCTGATCACCAGCATACTTGCAGGCCTATTAGCGACGATTATCCACCAGCGTTGTGATAAAAAAGATTATGCAAAATATGGTATTGCTGCAGGCATCATATGTGAAACCTTAACCATGATATTAATTCTATTAATAAATAAAAATTCAAGCTTAGCGATTTCAATTGTGGAGCAGATATCACTCCCCATGATCACAGGTACTTTATGTATTGGTTTAATCATTACCCTAGTACAAAGTATTGATGATGAAAAAGATAAGATTGCAGCCTTACAAGCTAAACAAGCGCTTAATATTGCAAATAAAACCCTACCTCATTTTCGTAAAAATGATCGTAATTCGCTCTTCAAAGTATGTGAAATTATCAAATTAGAAACAGGTGCGGATGCAGTTGCAATTACCGATACTAAAGATGTAAAAGCTTATGTGGGCTTAGGAGAAGAAAATTTCAGTGACTCATATCGTCAAATAAGTGATATGACCAAACAAGCTGTTAATTTAGGCAAACAGATTATTAACAATAATCTGAATGTGCACCAATTTCATTCACTCTTGATCATTCCATTATGGGAAAATGGCCAAGTCACGGGCACCTTAAAGATATTCTATTGCGAACCACACCAAATTCGTCATGCCTTGCGGGAAATGGCTATCGGCTTATCGCATTTAATTTCGACACAAATTGAAGTATCCAATATAGAACAACTTAAAACGATGGCTAGTAAAGCTGAGTTTTCAGCGCTGCAGAATAAAATAAATCCGCATTTTTTGTTTAATGCATTAAACGCAATTTCAACTTTAGTCCGTATTAAGCCCGATCAAGCTCGACAGCTGATTGCTAACCTAGCCAGCTTTCTCCGATTCAACTTAGAAAAAGGAGATGAATTGATTGATATACAAGAAGAAATTCAGCAAGTACAAGACTATGTCGCCATTGAAACCGCGCGCTTTGGAAATAAACTAACGGTTAAGTTTGATATTGACCCGGTACATATCAAAGTCCCCTCTCTACTCATTCAACCTTTAGTGGAAAATGCGATTCAACACGGGATTGTGCCATCAAGATCGCCAGGCACAGTAACAATATCAGTTAAGCAACAAGACGAAAAAATAAAGATAACTGTCGAAGATACGGGTGTAGGTATTGCACCTGACGTAATAGAGCGGATCTACCAAGGCTCACTAGGTAGCCAGCATATTGGTATGGCTAACGTACATCAGCGAGTTGAATTACTGTATGGGACAGGAATAAGTATACAACGCCAAAAAATAGGAACAGCTGTCTCATTTTATGCAATCGGTACACAGGAGAAAGCATGTTAAAAGCAATCATAGTAGAAGATGAGTACCTGGCTCGTGAAGAGCTCAGTTATCTTATTAAAACCTATAGCAGTATTGAAATAGTAGAGTCTTTTGATGATGGTTTAGCGGCCTTTACTTATTTACAAAGCAATACCGTAGATATCGTCTTTCTTGATATTAATATCCCTTCTATTAATGGCATGTTATTAGCTCGCAACATCCACCAATTTGCAAAACGACCGCATATCGTATTTACAACCGCTTATAAGGAACATGCATTAGAAGCATTCGATCTAGAAGCCTTTGACTACCTATTAAAACCTATTGATGAAAAACGTGTTCAACGCTTATTAATGAAACTAGAAACTCATGCAGAAGCGCTTGAGCCAATAGAACAAACTCAACCTCAAGTAACCACAATTAACCTGTATCATGAGAACCGCATACGCGTAATGCCGATCGATGACATTATTTATGCTGAAGCCAATGAAAAAGTCACTGAAGTCTATACGGCTGAAGGTGTTTATATAGCACCTTACAATATTACTGAATTAGTCAATAAACTGCCGTCACAACAGTTTTTCCGTTGTCATCGTTCATACTGCGTTAACCTAAAAAGCATTGAAGAAATCATTCCATGGGTTAATAGCACTTACCTACTAAAACTTCATGCGCTTTCTAACAAGATATCCGTCAGTAGAGGCCACATAAAAGAATTTCGAAAAATGATGCAGTTGTAATTCATGCCTAAATAATGCAATTCATGCCCCATGAATTGCATCTGATTTTTTACTTCCCCGCACATATTGTAATGTTTTTTATTAGTTGTATTTTGAACTTATATGAAGCGATTAGATCGCATTCAACCCAATTTATTTTATTAAATTTTTGGAGTTCATCATGAAGACTATTACATCAAATCAGAAAAAGTGGCTCACTTTAATTGGGACGGTTATGGCGCAATTTGCCCTTGGTTCCGTTTATACATGGAGCCTATTTAACTCACCGCTTGCCAATAAAATTAATGAGCCGATCAGCCAGGTTGCATTCTCTTTTGGTATTTTAAGTTTAGCCCTTGCTTTTGCTTCTTCTATCTCAGGTAAACTACAAGAACGCTTTGGTGTCAGAAATGTCACCATTGCTGCCGGTGTGTTATTAGGTGCGAGTCTATTCTTAGTGTCACACTCCTCTAACTTACTAATGCTTTATATCTGTGCAGGTCTATTGGTAGGTTTTGCAGATGGTACAGGTTATCTTATGACATTATCAAACTGTGTAAAATTCTTCCCAAAAAATAAAGGTCTTGCATCTGCTTGTGCGATTGGTGCTTACGGCCTAGGTAGCCTCGGCTTCAAATATATCAATATGTATTTATTAACTCACTTTAGTTTAGAACAAGCATTTGCAGCGTGGGGCATCATTGCAATGATGATGGTTATTTGTGGAGGTCTACTAATGACTGATGCACCTAAACAAACTGTTGTTAATAACCCATCTAACAATAACCGACCAAGAAAAGTCAAATCAGGCGAATTCACGTTATCGCAAACGATCAGAACCTCTCAATTTTGGATGTTAGCAACAGTCTTTCTATCAATATGTATGAGTGGCTTATATGTTATTGGTGTGGCCAAAGATATTGGTGAAAACTACATTCACCTTTCAGTTGCTTCAGCTGCTACCTCAGTCGCTGTAATTGCAGTTGCCAACCTAAGTGGTCGATTAGTTTTGGGCGTATTATCAGACAAAATAGAACGTATGAAAGTGATCTCTTTTGCAGTCTTGGTGAGCTTTATAGGTGTTGCGGCTATAGTGTTTGCTGTGCCTACGAGTAATATCTTTTATTTTGCTGTTGCTTGTATCGCATTTAGCTTTGGCGGCACTATTACTGTATTCCCATCATTAATTAGTGACTTCTTTGGCTTAAATAATCTAACTAAAAATTATGGTGTTATTTATCTGGGGTTTGGTATCGGTAGTATTATGGGGTCAATTGTAGCATCTGTATTTGGTGGCTTTACCCCGACATTCTATATGATCATGGGCTTTTTAATCGTGTCATTAATTTTAACATTAATCATTAAACACCCAAGCTACAAACCATCATCAATCACTAATCAACGACTAGCAATACAGTAGCTAATAGAGATAAATCACTTATAAAAACACGGATTGTTATTATAAAGAACAAGCCGTGTTTTCATTTTATATAAGCAGTTAATTAAAAAGCAGCTTCGATAGTGCCTTTGTAAGTTTTCTCTAAGAATTGACGTGTTGCTTCGGATTGAAAGATTTCAACAAACTTTTTATAAGTTTCGTTATCTTTATCTTGTACACGTGCAGCAATATTCATTACTGCAAACTCAGCATCTTTAGCTTCTAAGTAAATACCTTGTTCTTTTGGGCTTAACCCTGCAGACATTACGTAATTCATAGTAATAACTGATGCGTCAACATCATCTAGCGTACGTGGTAATTGTGCCGCTTCTACTTCTACAAACTCAACGTTTTTAGGGTTATCAACAACATCATAAACCGTTGTTTTTGCATCAGCGCCTTCTTTTAAGGTGATAACTCCGGCATCGGCTAATAACAATAATGCGCGACCACCGTTTGTTGGATCATTAGGTATAGAGATACGAGCATTATCTGGTAAATCAGTCACTGATTTATATTTATTAGAGTAAATCCCCATTCGCATCAAAATAGAATGACCGATAGAAGTGATTTTCTGTTCACTGTTACTATTAAAGTTATTTAAAAATGGTAAATGCTGATAACTATTTAAGTCTAGGCTACCATCGGCTAATGCAGCATTAGGAGTGATATAATCAGAAAAAATAACCACTTCTACTTGCAAACCTTGCTTTGCAGCTTCTTCAGCAACGGCTTCTACTACTTCCGCATGCGGCCCTACTGTTGCCCCCACTTTAATGACTTCGCTTTTTTCTGTTTCACCGCACGCTGTTAATCCAAAGATTAACGGTAAGACATAAAGTAACTTTACTAATTTGTTGTTAAACATATTTCACTCCCTTAAAATCAAATAGCCGTATAGACATCTAAACAGAATAATACAGAGAAGCATTAAATCTACAAGTAGAATTTTAAGAATAAATTATCAGTTGCTAATGACATAAATGCATAACCGAAACGGTAATACATAAACTAGTTTGATAGATGATAATAACAAGAAAAACAAAGAAGGTTTAATCAGGGAGTAACATTGGCAGATAACTAGATCATAGTTATCTGCCTTATAAGTCCTAGCAAGCGGCTAGAACTAGTCACTTGCGTTATAAGCATTAGCAAGTAACCAAAGTAGATACTTGCTTTATAAACCGTAGCAAGCAGCTAGAACTAGTCACTTGCGTTATAAGCATTAGCAAGTAACCAAAATAGATACTTGCTTTATAAACCGTAGCAAGCGCCTAAAACTAGTCACTTGCTTTATAAATTTAGCAAGTCGCTAACACTAGCCACTTGCTTTATAAATTTAGCAAGCCGCTAACACTAGCCACTTGCTTTATAAACGTTAGTAGGTACCCGATAGTCACCTGCTATGTAAATTCTAACTATGGGTTGCTCTTTCGCCCCAAATCTCTTGTAAACGTTGATCTCTGCCGCAATTCCAACGGTAAGCTTTATAACGAATTGGATTATTTTTATAAAAATCTTGATGGTAACTTTCATTGCCTTTAATAGGGTAAAAAGTACTTGCATCAAGAACTGGAGTAACCACCTGTTGATCGGTAAATTCATCCACAACAACTTGCTTAGACTTTTCCGCTAACTGCCGCTCTTGTTCATTGGCAACGAAAATAGCGCTTAAATAGCTATGGCCTTTATCGCAAAACTGCCCTCTTGCGTCGAACGGATCAATATTCACCCAATAATGGTCCAAAATTTGTTGATAACTCACTTGCTCTGGGTCATAAGTGATCTCTACCGCTTCATAATGACCTTGATGATTTCCATTATAAGTAGGATTTTCTATTGTCCCGCCAGTGAAACCAGATACAACATCAGTAACACCCGGTAGTTTTTCGAAATCAGATTCCATACACCAAAAACAACCACCAGCTAATACGGCTTTGTCAGCATTGGCTAGAGGAGTAAAACCAAGTATCGATGTTGACACTATCAACCCAATTAGTTTTTTCATAAATATCTCACGTTATAATCATCATTCTCATAACAAGACCCATCAACTCCAAAAAAAATTTCAGGCATCATTAAATTAATTATAAAAAATATTACGTAATAAGGTTATTTAAAGATCAACGACAAAATATATTAATTATCAAAAAGATAGTAATAAATAGTGCATTGAAACTTGAATGGGAGGAGGAACGGTTTATACTCAAAGAGATATATATTGATGAATGATTAATGATCACCTTAAACCGTCAATAACGTACCCTAAATAAAACCAATGATAACAATCAATTAGAATTACAATACGCATGGATAAAGAAGCAAATAATGACAATAAATAAACAACTCACTATTTTAATGCTTCTTATTACTCTTTTTTCTACTATTGTAGCTCTTAGTACTTTAAAGGTCTCAGAAGTATCACGATTTCACCAACTCAATAGTCTGCACTTTAACTATGTTTTAGAACTTAATGAACTGATTAGTAAAAGTAAAAGTGGTATTCCAGATACAACGATACTCAAAGAAGTTGTTCACAATATCAAAGCTCAACCAACAACTTGTGTGGCAATACCAGGAAAGTTAGACCTTTTGCTAATGGAATTAACCAACACCCAAAGCATTGTAACAATATGTAAAAATGACATAGATGTAGCCGATGAACTATTAAAAAACATCGTGTTATTCGAAGAGCGTATAATCAACAAAAATACTATCAAAAAACACCTAAGTGACAGTTACACTCAATTTAGAATTAACTCTGTTGAGTTTATAAAGCCCGTTGATAAACTTACTTCGTTTATTACAACAACCTCGCAAACAGCAGTTATCACACTCTCCATCGCTTTTTTCTTAGTTGCATTCGCCATTGCAAAAGCAATTTTAAAAATAGTAAAAAGAATGCAAAAAACCAGTAATGAACTAATGGTTAGTGAAGAGCGAAACCGTTTACAAGCAAATAGAGATGCACTCACTAAACTACCGAATCGAAATGCATTAGATCTAAAAATAAATCAATACATTGCTTTAGCTGGTCAAAAAAGATTAGCTGTTTTCTTTATTGACCTTGATCGTTTCAAAGATATCAATGATACCCGTGGTCATGCTCAGGGTGACAAGTTACTCATCACAATCAGCGACCGTTTATCAGAAGCAATGCAAGTTCATGACTCTGTGTTCCGGTTTGGAGGCGATGAGTTTGTTGCTCTCAGTCACTTCACCAATGCTGAAGACATAAAGCGCGTAGCAGAATCCTTAGTACAAGCTATCTCAAAGCCCGTCTTTTTGGGAAATACAGAATTATACGTCACTGGAAGTGTAGGTATTTCAATCTACCCAACAAATGCGAACACCGCAGAGAACTTAATAAAGTATGCAGATACTGCGATGTATGAAGCCAAAAAAGAAGGAAAGAACCAATACCTCTTTTATAAAAATAGCTTTAGCCAAAAACACACTCGTCGACTATCCCATGAATCAAAATTACGCTACGCACTAGATAAAGGCCAGTTACAAGTCATGTATCAACCTGTTGTTGACTTAAATACTTTTGCCACAGAGGGAACAGAAGCACTATTACGCTGGCAACTAGACCAAGAAACAGTGGTTTCACCAGAAGTTTTTGTACCTATAGCAGAATATTCAGGACAAATGGTAGAAATAGGTGAATGGGTATTAAGAATTGCCTGTAAGCAAAATAAAGCTTGGCGTGATAGTGGCGCTAAAAACCTACATGTAGCAGTTAATGTCTCGCCTTATCAGTTATTTGACCCTAACTTTTCTAAGCTTGTACAAAATGTAATCACTGAATTTGAAATCCCACATCATTGCCTGGATCTTGAAATAACAGAAAGTATGATCATCACTGAAAATGAAAACTTCTTAAAAACACTAAATGAGCTGTCTGAAATGGGCGTAAGGTTATTAATGGATGACTTTGGTACAGGTTATTCATGCCTTAGTAACTTAAGAAACCTACCCTTTGATATCCTAAAAATAGATAAGAGCTTCGTTACCAACTATGACACCATTGCCTCTACTATTATTGCCATGGGCAAACAACTGGATATGAAAATTGTCGCTGAAGGTGTAGAAACCTCTGAGTCACTAGAGATCCTACGTCGTCAACAATGTGATTTTGCACAAGGCTACTTATTTCAGGCGCCTTCAATTGCCAAAGATATTGATATTTTTAAAAAATATAGTCAGTAAAAGTACTGTAGCCCATCACATAAAATTAACGACAGTATTTACCTGATATACCAAAGTTAACAAGATTCAAAACTGACCAATTGACAATAATCAACAAAACAAAATAAAGTCAAAATAACATAATGACAGCAATACATTATGTAGGTAGGCTACGCTTATTCAAAATAAAGGTAGCTTAAAATATGATTAAAAAATTATTGTTTATAATATTAATTGGGCTAGCAGCAAAACAAATTTATCAACAATACAATGTGCCAGTTATCACTAATGCGGATATTGAAGCGCTAAATAGCACTGAAAAATTAAGTGACTTTAAAAACTATCAACAATATTCATGTGACGGGCGTCAGTATTGTAGTGAAATGCATTCATGTGAAGAAGCAACGTACTTTATTAAGCACTGCCCAAATACTAAAATGGACGGTAACCATGATGGAGTTCCCTGTGAGCGCCAATGGTGTAATTGAGTATTAACCATTATTTTTTAGGATGAAAAATACAAAGTAGCGAGTAAACATATGAAAGATGTTAAAGGATTTTTAAGCTCAATACTTGATTCAATAACAGACCATATAACAGTTATTGATAACACAGGAGCCATTCAATATGTCAATAAAAGTTGGACTGCATTTGCTACACGCAATGGCTGCTTAATTACAGAAAACTGGAAAAACATCAATTATATTGAAGCCTGTGATAACGCAAGTGATATTGATGGTGATTTTGGCCCAAAAGTGGCACAAGGTATTAGGAGCGTGATTGATAAAAGTCATGACAGCTTTTATTTCGAATACCCCTGCCATAGCCCGCAACAAAACCGATGGTTTATGATGCGTGTAACTCCCCTTTCATTCGAACAAGATAATTACTTTGTTATTTCCCATCACAACATTACAGAACGCAAACTTGCTGAAGAAAAAGTAAGGAATTTAGCCAGAATTGACGGCCTTACTAATATTGCCAATCGTCGCTATTTTGATGAGTTCTTAAATGCAGAGTGGCGAAGATGCCTCAGACTAGAGTTGCCAATTAGCCTGGCTATTATCGACTTAGATCATTTTAAGTTACTCAACGATACATATGGCCATCAACACGGTGACCAATGCTTAATACAGATAGCTCAACTGTTGAAGCAATTTGTTAATCGTTCTAGCGATATCTGTGCCCGTTATGGAGGCGAAGAGTTTGCCATTGTATTAGGTAATACTTCACTTACTGATGCACAAACACTGCTAGGCAGCTTACTAGAAGAGATAGCTCATCTGGATATCACAAATCCAAACTCCCCTATTCAATCATACTTAACCGCTAGTATTGGATTAGCCACCATACAGCCTAACTTTGAAGAGCAAGAGAAATTATTGATCTATCAAGCAGATAAGATGCTCTATAAAGCTAAAGCAAATGGTCGGGATCGATTAGAAAGTTAGACTTTTAAGTCTAATCACTTATATAGATATTGAGTATGACCAACCTCACTCAAGAAAAGTCTTCCTTTTAAATAGTAATCTGTTTACTCACTAATCGTAAAAGATGTTTAACCGCCTTAGATAACACTTGGTTTTTGCGCACAACATAACCCAGACTAGTACAAGGGAAATCGAGAAGAGTCACCACCTCCGCTTTTAAATGCTCTCTATTATAAATAGAAAAGTCAGGCACAATAGCCGTACCAAAGCCTGCTTCAGCCCAATCTATTTGTGCATCTACACTACCCACTTCCATTACCCGAAAACCAGGTAAGTTTAAAGTAGGTAAGGCAAGATCAATCAAATCACGAGTTCTTGTATCATGGCCAAGTAAGATTAAAGTAGGCAGCTCCTTGCTGTCTTTTTGTACCACCTCACCTTGTACTAAAGACAGTTGATGACCGACCGCACACCAATGTACGGCTTTTAACTCACTAAAATGTAAGGGTAAACTCTCTTTTTGAGCAATCACAAAGCCTAACTCAGCATCTGCACTTTTCACTAATGATGAAGCTTGTGAAGAAGTAGTATTAAATAAAGCAAGATCGATATTTGGATACTCTTGTTTAAATAATTGAAAAGGTTCAATCAGCAAAGCTCTAGAAATAATGTCACTAGCAGCAATGGTCAATGTTCCTTGGTGAAGCTCATTCAAAGCATTAATATCTGCTTGGCAAACCTTCAATTCCTGCAAGGTTTTTTGACTGCTTTTCAATAAACGCTGTCCAGCTTGTGTTAACCGAAATGGGCTGCGTTCTATCAACTTAGTGCGAGTCACTTTCTCTAACTGTTTTAAATGCAAACTAACATTAGGTTGTGTCATATGTAGCGCGATAGCCGATTTACCAAAGTGTTGTAACTCCGCTAAAGTTACAAAGGTTTTTAACCAATTAATATCAAGCATAAGATCACGTCCTCATTCAACTTAACACACAACAAATCATATGAATTACTTATTAAAGTAATAACTATTATTAATTTATCATATTAACATTGATTATGTAGCATACCCTTTTCATCATTCAAGGGGTAAAGCATGACATCAATAGTGGTTGTAGGCGCAAACTGGGGCGACGAAGGTAAAGGTCGTATCGTTGACTTTTTAGCAGAAGATGCAAGCGCAAGTATTCGTTTCCAAGGCGGCAATAACGCTGGCCATACAGTAGTAAATGACTTCGGCACCTTCAAATTACACCAATTACCAAGTGGTATCTTTAACCCTGACTGCTTAGCGGTACTTGGCCCAGGAATGGTGATCAGCCCTTCTGCATTAACTGAAGAAATCAATGAAGTTAAACAAGCAAATATTGATGTAAAGCTATCTATCTCAGACCGTGCAACGCTATGTTTACCGTTACACGCTTTAGAAGACACGCTAGAAGAGCAACGTCTTGGTGATGCAGCCTACGGTTCAACAAGACAAGGTATCGCACCAGCTTACGGTGACCGCGTGATGAAAAAAGGCATTCTAGTGGGTTGGTTAAAACAACCTGAAGTACTACAACAACGTATTCAATTCCTACTAGACTGGAAACTACCTCAATTAAAAGCGCTGTACCCTGATCATGAGTTTAATCAAACAGCAGAAGAGATGACTAACTGGCTATTAGAAGTGACTGCGCCTTGGCGTCAATTCATTTGCAACGTCACAGAGCCACTAAAAGCGTTACAAAAAGAAAAGGCTAACCTAGTATTTGAAGCGCAACTAGGTGCGGGCAGAGACTTAGTCTACGGTGAATACCCTTGGACAACATCATCGAATGTGACGGCCGCTTATGCGGGTATCGGTAGCGGTTTACCTGCCCTATACCCTGAACGTGTTGTTGCTGTCGCAAAATCATTCAGCTCATCAGTAGGTACAGGCACATTAGTAACAGCCATGGAGCATCAAGATAACTTCCGTGAAAGTGCTAATGAATACGGTGCAGTAACAGGTCGCCCACGTGATATGGGATTCTTTGATGCAGTAGCAACACGTAACGGTGTTGAGTTACAAGCAGCCACTGAAATTGCTTTAACTAAAATCGACTGTTTATCAGGGATGGCAGACTTAAAAATCTGTGTTGCCTACGAAGGACAGCATCCAGAAAACCCAATTTGGCCACAAACAGCATCATTAACGCCTGTTTATGAACAAATGCAAAGCTGGAGTGAAGATATCAGCGGTTGCCGCACCTTTGAAAGCTTACCGACCGCAGCACAAAACTACGTAACTCGCATTGAAGAACTAATGGGCGTACCGGTAAGCATGGTCTCTGTCGGCCCAGAGCGCGAGCAAATGATCATTCGATAATCGTTTTGTTATCGTTCCCACGGCCCTCCGTGGGAATACATATGCTTTATCTCTGCGACCTATTCTGGCCAATCGACATTCCCACGCGTAGCATGAAGACAGGTTAATGGCTTTCAATAAAATAACCAACTTTCAGCGGTTTTTTAATGCTTGAATACTATTAAACATATAAACACTGAAAATGCTCAATTTGCTTACATTTCACCAAAATGTATTATTAAATGTATAATATACAATGCTAAAAAATATTAATTAGCTTTGGATTTTGTTTATTAGTACGCATATAAAGATTCATTTAAACTGAACTAAAACAGCGAATTAGGTTTCGTTTCGCCACATATTACAATCCGCAATGTTAGTCCGTTTAACACGGTGTTATATTTTTTCAATGAAAGGATGCGTTTGTGCGTTTAAATTGGGTAATACTTGTTTGCTGTATTCAGTTTATTCTTGGAGGGCTATTTTCCGGAATAACTGCTTTTATGTTGTGGATGCTAGGAGGGGATGAACCGAGAAGTGCTGACTTACCAGTTTTAGACTGGGCGGTTTATAGTGCCCTATCTGTTCCTTTATTATCATTGTTAGGAATATTGATCACGATTGTAATTTATAACAAACATCCTAATAACTACATTTATTGGTTTGCTTTATTTCCATTAATACCATTTTTTATTTTTAGTGCTATCTTCTGGTTATATTTCCCATGAACCGATAGTTAGATATTATATGTGAGGACGTTTAACAGAAAGATATCAGAAGAGAATTTTTTGGCATTATTACAAACCTAGGTGATCACCCATGTGGCTTGCACTAGATAAGATGTATATAACAATTTTGATGAAGTTAATAGTGACGACAACTGATCACATAAAAAGTAGTTTAACTCGACAATGATATTAGGTTTAAGGAGTATTTTGGTGGAGAATGTAAGTAATCAAAGCTTTTTATGTCGTGCATGGAATGGTGATATTAAGCTTTGGCAAGCTGTTTGTTTAAGTTTTATCGGAATAATCTGTGTGTTTATTTTATCTTTTATTCTCGTGGCTGCGGTACTCTCATTAAAAGCTAATGGTTATATTAATTTCAATATTATTCCATTAAACAACTTAATTACTATTTCACTTATAATCCTATTTAATGTTTTCACTATTCGCTCTGTGTGGTTGTGTGCCTCATCTCCTAAACTTAAAATTAAACATGCAATAGCTCGTCTTTGGGCTATGTTATTAGGCGTTTATGTTATCGTAGCCTTATATAATCTTGGTATAAATTAAAGAGAACCAAAAAAAGTCTATAAAAAACAAATTAAAAATCATTTAACGTTAACTTAATGAACTCTACGATTCGCTATATGAACTAAAAAATGAAACTATGAATTATAAAAAAATCAGTGCTTTTTTGTTAATGATTGTTATTTTATTAACCACTATATCTTTAATGCTAGCCTACAAATCTATTAGTTTTGCATTCCAAACTCCTGTGAGTTATCAACTAGAGAATATTATATCAATCAGCAGAAGCCCTAAATGGAAGTATGGGAAAGGGTTTTATGTGGCAGTTATTACGTTAAAAAAAGAAGGTACTATTTTTAAAGTGAACTGCAAAGTACATATAGGGAATGAAAATCACTTTGAATCAATTGCACTAGGGAACGTAAGCTCTAAAGAAGAAGCATACTCTCT
This sequence comes from Psychromonas arctica, assembly GCF_036697365.1. Lineage (GTDB taxonomy): Bacteria > Pseudomonadota > Gammaproteobacteria > Enterobacterales > Psychromonadaceae > Psychromonas > Psychromonas arctica_A. Next base: position 32,854 of record NZ_JBAHZA010000016.1, on the reverse strand, counting down.
CTGGGGAAAAATTAGGTGGACAGATACATCTTTAATTATTGGCTCTGACAAGCAATCCCAAGTAACAGTAGAACGAAGTGAAATTGAGAGTCATCGATAAAACCTTAAAGAGACCCTGTAAATAATTCTGGGTAACTGCGGTTTTTAAATATAGTCTTTAAGATAGTCTTCGAACATTATCATAGAACGATTCAATCTTGTTTTATTCATCTATTTTAGCACTACTTTTAACAGCCAATAAAAAATAATAAAAATCAATTCTTTTGCTAAATGATTTCAATGGAAATGACATCATTATTGGTTATTTTGGCTACTAGCACTTTCGGTGCATTGATTAACGACTCATCACTAACTAATTATCAAATAAGACTTAAATATTTAATGATTTAATCCAAAAACATAATTCTGTCATTACTTGGGAAACAAAAAGTAAGGTGATTCAAAATGTGGCGAGAATTTTTTCACTCCCACATATAATTTACATATAAAAATAGTCAAAACAAAATTGTTTTAGTGATATCCCAATGCTAGTATGTACATTTTTTAAATGAGCGTAGGAATACCTCACTTTATCTATTTCAAATAGAGATGTTATGAAATTTAAAACTATTATTTCTTTTTTTATATCCACTTTTTTATTAGCAAGCTGTTCGCATATTGGAGATCCTAAAGCTGTTACATTAACCCTTGCGGATGTTCAATTTGATAAAGAAACGGGTACGATTCTTGATTACACTCCCAAGTATAAAGACATCATTATACCGGATAATTTTGAAGGAGCTCCTGTAACAACTATTGCTCCCAAAGCTTTTTATAAAAATGGCTTAACGAGTGTTGTCATTCCTAATACTGTCACGTTAATTGATAAGAGTGCTTTTGACTCAAATTTTTTAACAAATCTCGTTATCCCTTCATCTGTGATTACTATCGGGTTTTCTTCATTTTCCAACAACCCATTAGAGTCAGTTGAACTTTCAGATTCAATTACTACGATAGGGGTTGCTGCATTTAGTGGTAATCATTTCACTAGTGTTATTATTCCAAATTCAGTGAAAGAAATTAAAAGATATGCATTTGCTTCAGGTACTATAACAAATGTTATTATCCCTGATTCGGTAACTGTTATTGGTGAAGGTGCTTTTTCTGGGGCATCTATGCATAGTGTTTTCCTACCCGATCCCACAGTTGATAAATGGGCATTTGATCACTCCGTGATTACTTATGGTCCTGGTGTGGAATTATCGTTGAAGGATGTCGAGTTCAATAAAAAACAAGGGAAGATTTTAAGTTATAAAGCAGAGTATACCGATATTGTTATACCGGATAATTTTGAAGGGACTCCTATTACATCGATCGGTGAGTCTGCATTTCGTGGGAAAAATCTAACTACAGTTGTTATTCCTAATTCAGTGACGACTATTAATGAGTACGCTTTTGCTGAAAATACATTAGTAAAGGCAACTATCCCTAATTCTGTCAGTATTATTGGTAACTCAGCATTTAAGAATAATGCTTTAACCAGTATTCTTCTTCCTAACACGTTAACTAATCTTGAAAGTTACGTGTTTGCTAACAATGCTTTAACAAGCATTACTATCCCAGCTTCTGTAACTAGAGTTGGGGAATCAGCATTTTTTAAGAATCCATTAACGGATTTAACAATACCGTCCGGTTCTGCGATTGTTATTGGTAAATCTGCATTTGAAATAAATGCCTTAACAAATCTAACCATTCCTGACTCTGTCATTTCTATCGGTGAAGATGCATTTAGGGGTAATAAATTAACTCGTGTTGTTATTCCTGAATCAGTCTTATTGTTCGGGAAATATACATTTCAAAACCTTTCTCATGAACCTATAGAAATAATAAGAGATTAATTATTTTTATACTTTAACCTTCTTCAATTCCTCTTTCTTTATTTTTGGTCACCTATGACTTAAACATTGTAGGTGACTAAATGAATAGCGAAGAATTGGGTAATAAATTTTTCACTATTCATTTAATTAACAGGTCTGTTATGAACTTAAAAAGTATTGCTTTATCTTTATTAATTATGTTTATGTTGTTTGGTTGTGTCAGTTTTCAATCAGATAACACTGAAGGTGTTATGTTGACATTGGATGATGTTTATTTTGATAAAGAGACAGGCACGATCGTCGAATATAATGATGTTTACGAGAATATTATTATTCCGAATAGTTTAGATGGTGTTGCTGTGACAGCAATTGGAGATCGTGTATTTAATCGCGCGGGTTTGGCGAGTGTTATTTTGCCCAACACCATTAAAACTATTGGATATGAAGCTTTTTCTGACAATCTGTTAACAACAATTATTATACCTGATTCGGTAGAGTCGATAGGATATAAAGCTTTTTTCAGTAATGCGCTAACACATGCTGTGATTCCTGATTCAATAACCAAAATTGAACGTGGTGTATTTTCTGAAAACACCTTAAAAAATATAACTATACCTGATTCTGTTATCAGTATAGGAGATGAAGCATTTGCTTCTAATGCATTAATGAAGCTTAATATTCCAGATTCAGTTAAAACAATTGGGAGATTAGCTTTTTTCAAAAATGCATTAGTCAATGTTGAAATTCCAGATTCAGTTTCGGAAATCAAAGCGGGAGCATTTTCTCATAATGCACTAGCGAGTGTTCTTATTTCTGATTCAGTGACTAAAATAGGAGAACAAGCTTTTTATCAGAATCATTTAGAGAGCTTAAAAATTCCTAATTCTGTGACTATGATAGGGGCAAATGCATTCACGAATAATAATTTAACTAAAGTTACTCTTTCAAATTCATTAACTACAATTGAAAATGCAGTATTTTCTGGAAATGCGATAACAAGCGTTATCATTCCCAATTCAGTAATTAAGATTGGAGATCAAGCATTTTTAGAGAACGAATTAACAAGCCTAATCATTCCCAATTCTGTTATTAGTATTGGAGACGCTGCATTCGCTAAAAATGCATTAAAAAAAGTTATCATTCCTGAATCAGTAACGACTATTGGACCTCAAGCTTTTTTCGAAAATGCATTAACAAGTGTTGTTATTCCAAACTCAATTAGCAATATTGAATCTGATTTATTTTATAGCAACTCATTAACTAGCATCACCATTCCTGACTCAGTAACAACGATAAGTGATGGCGCATTTGCATTTAATGCAATAACTAAAGCTAATATTCCTAATTCAGTCAAAACTATAGGCGATAGCGCATTTGCATATAATCAGTTAACCCAGGTAACTATTCCAAACTCAATTACAAAAATTCCAGATGGTTTATTTTATAAAAATAACTTAACTCAAGTTACCCTTCCTAATAACATTACTAAGATCGGCGAAAATGCATTTAGTTATAACACATTAGCAAAAATTACTATTCCAAATTCAGTTACTTCTATTGGAATACAAGCATTCGCTTACAACAACTTAACAACAGTTGTTATTCCATATTTAGTGAGTGATATTGCTGATTCTACCTTTCGAAATAATAATTTAGTTACTGTGAGTATTCCTGATGCAGTAAAAAATATAGGTCAAGCAGCATTTTTTTCTAATAACCTGATAAGTGTAAATATACCTGATTCAGTTGAAAAAATTGGTAATAATGCATTTTCTAATAATGAATTAACTAGTGTTATCATTCCAAATTCAGTTACTTCGCTTGGTTATGGGGCCTTTTCTTACAATACATTAAGTAATATTGTTATTTCTAGTTCGTTAAAAGCAATAGAAGACAGTGTATTTAAAAAGAATATGTTATCGCAGGTTTCAATCCCTAATTCTGTTATTAAAATTGAAGGAAATGCTTTTTCTAATAATTTATTAACGAGTATTAATATCCCCTCATCAGTAACTGAAATTGGTTATTATGCATTTTCTGAAAATGCATTAACGAGTATTAATATTCCCACTTCTGTAACCTATATTGGAGCTTCAGCATTTGCTAAAAATGCATTAACAAGCGTAATCATTCCTAAATCATTGTCTGAAGTTAATTGGTCAGTTTTTTCCGATAATCAGTTAACCAACGTAATAATTCCAAGCTCTATAACAAGTATTGGTAAAAACGCATTTTCTGATAATGCGTTAACGACTGTTGATATTCCAGATTCTGTTATTAGCATTGGGGAACTCGCTTTTTCAAATAATAAATTAACAAGTATTAATATCCCGAATTCAGTTACTAGCATTGGTGTACAAGCATTTAAGAATAATGCTTTAAGTAAACTTATTATTCCTAACTCGGTGGTAGAGATTAAGAAGGAGGCATTTTTTAATAATTCTTTACGTAGTATTAATATTCCGAGTTCTGTAAGTGTCATAGGAAAAAATGCATTTGATGCTGACGTAAAAAATACGAACTTAGATGGCAGTAAGGTTGTAACATTAACGCTTGATGATGTTGATTTTAATAAAGATACTGGCACCATTACAAATTATACTTCTCATTATAAAAAAATTATTATCCCTGATAACTTTGATGGTATTTCAGTTACAAGTATTGATGATTCAGCATTTCAGGAAATAGGTTTAACCAATGTTGTTATTCCTAATTCGGTGACCACTATCGGTGAATTAGCATTCAGTAATAACAGCTTAACAAACATAATAATCCCGTCTTCTGTGAAAACTATTAATAGAGGGGCATTTGATAATAATGAGTTAACGAAAATAACTATTCCTAATTCTGTTATTACTATTGGTGATTTCGCATTCTCTAATAATATGCTGGTTAATCTTGTTATTCCTAATTCCGTGAAAACGATTGGTAAATATGCATTTGCGGCTAATACGCTTACAGATGTCATTATTTCTAACTCCATAGCTCATATTAAGAAGCATGCCTTTTCTTCTAATGCCTTAGTTAGTGTAAATATACCAAATTCAGTGACAACTATTGGTGCGAATGCTTTTTCTAAAAACATGCTAACAAATTTAAATCTACCTGATTCAATAATGACGATAGAATATGGTGCCTTTGAAAATAATAAATTATCGAGTGTTACGATTCCTAACTCAATAATGACTATCAATGAAAATGTATTTAAAGATAATGAATTAACAAATGTTATTCTTCCTCATTATGTAAAAGATATTAAAAATAATGCATTTTTTAATAATAATTTAACTCATATTGATATTCCAGAAACACTTAAATCTATTGGTGATCAGGCATTTGCTGGGAACGATTTGACAAATCTTAATATTCCCGACTCAGTCTCTACAATAGGTGAGTTAGCTTTTGCACATAATAAAATAACTCACGTTGAGTTACCGGACTCAATGCTTTCAATTGGTAATGCTGCATTTTTTGATAATTTGATAAATATGATCACTATTCCTAAGTCAATTGACTTGGCTGAGACTGATTTAATTGGGGCTAAACTAACGTTAAAAGATGTAATTTTTGATAAAAGTACTGGAACGATTACATCGTACAAAGCCACATATCAAAATATAATGATACCGGATAACTTTGATGGAGTGCCGGTAACTAAAATAGGTAAATTGGCATTTATTCGCAGTGGTTTAAAAAATGTTGCTATTGCGAACTCTGTTAACAGTATTGAAAATGGCGCGTTTATTGAAAATAACAGACCTAGTATTATTTTTTATGAATCATTAAAAGATATTCATAAAAATGCTTTTGATATAGCATCTAACATTTACACTTATGACTAAGCAAATGAAATTAAGAGCTCAATATGTATTTTTTAAACTTATTGAATTCTTTTACATTTTAAATTATTAACTCACTTTATATCGATTTAATAAATTGCTGTATTAAATCGGACAAAACAAAAAACCGACTTTCGTCGGTTTTTTTAATTCACTTTATAAAGGTTTATCCTTTAAAATTTACTCAACCGTAACAGCCTTGGCTAGGTTACGTGGTTGGTCTACGTCAGTGCCTTTGATTAACGCAATGTGGTATGACAACAACTGCATTGGTACGGTGTGGAAAATCGGCGCAATGATTGGGTCAACATGTGGTAGTGAAATAATTTTCATTCCGTCACACGCTTCAAAACCAGAATTTTCATCGGCAAATACGTAGAGTAAACCGCCACGTGCACGTACTTCTTCAACGTTAGATTTTAGTTTCTCTAATAAGTCGTTATTCGGTGCAACCACGACGACTGGCATATCTGCATCAACAAGTGCCAATGGACCATGTTTTAACTCACCTGCTGCATAAGCTTCTGCGTGAATATAAGAGATCTCTTTTAGTTTTAACGCCGCTTCCATAGCAATCGGGTAGTATTCTCCACGCCCTAGGAATAATGTATGGTGTTTATCAGCAAAGTCAGACGCTAAAGCTTCTATCTCTTTATCAAATGCTAGCGCTTTTTCAACTTGTGTAGGCAATGAATGTAAAGCGCGTACGATATCCGCTTCTTTTTGAGCATCGACTGTGCCCTGCTCTTTACCAATGGCCGTGACTAAAATAAGCATCGCCGCCAATTGCGTAGTAAAGGCTTTAGTTGATGCTACGCCTATCTCAGTGCCTGCTCGCGTCATAAAGGCTAGGTCTGACTCACGTACTAGTGAAGAACCAGAGACATTACAAATAGACATTGCTGACATGTAACCTTTCTCTTTTGCCAAACGTAATGCGGCTAAGGTATCTGCGGTTTCACCCGATTGAGAAAGTGTTAATAGTAAGCTGTTTGGACGAACAACAAAGTCACGGTATCGGAATTCTGATGCGATTTCGACATCACAACTAACGCCAGCAACAGACTCAAACCAGTAACGTGCAGCCATACCTGAATTGTATGATGTACCACAAGCGATAATTTGCACATGCTGTACTTTTGCTAGTATTTCTTTTGCACCATTGCCAATACTTTCAACAACAATGCTGTCATCATTAATACGACCTTCTAATGCACTAATTAGCGCGCTTGGCTGTTCAAAAATTTCTTTTTGCATGAAGTGACGATATTTACCTTTACTACCAGCATCGTGTTCAACGTTAGATTCAACCATTTCACGTTCAATGGCATTACCTTTTAAATCAAAGATAGACACTTCACGACGGGTAATTTCTGCTACATCACCTTCTTCAAGATAAGTGAAACGGCGTGTCACATTTAATAGTGCTAACTGATCAGATGCTAGGAAGTTTTCACCGATACCGTGTCCAATAACTAATGGGCTACCTGAGCGAGCAACGACTAAACGCGATGGGTCACGACTATCTAGCGCAACCATGCCATAAGCCCCTTCTAATTGCGGAACGGTCTTTTGTACCGCTTCACGAAGTGATGATGAGCTTCTTAGTTCCCACTCCACTAAATGTGCAATCACTTCTGTATCAGTTTGAGAGTTGAAGATGTAACCACGTTCTTGTAATAGTGTGCGCAGCGGTTCATGATTTTCAATAATACCGTTATGTACAATAGAAATATTCGCAGAAACATGAGGATGTGCATTCGCTTCTGAAGGTTCGCCGTGTGTTGCCCAACGAGTATGTGCAATACCAGTACCGCCCATAGCCTGCATTTCATCAACTGCATCAGCTAATGCTTGTACTTTACCTAAACGGCGTACACGAGTTAGTTTACCTTCGCTATCAACAACGGCAACACCCGCAGAGTCGTAACCACGATACTCTAATTTTTTTAGACCTTCGATTAAGATTTCAGATACTTCTCTTTGCGCAATTGCACCAACGATACCGCACATATACTTCCCCAGATGATTAGTTAAAAATTAATTAACGCATACTTTAGTGTATTTATTATAAAAGATCATCATAAAAACAGCTAAAACATGCAAATAAAAAAGAAAACACAAACAAATATGCGTAAAAACAAAAATAACCAGTAAAAAAGCGCAAGATTATGCGTGTATGCTTGTTATTGATATCGCTTAAACATCGCTATTTTTACACTTATCTATTCACTTCTATAAAATTACTGTTTAAAGTTACAGTTCATTTATTCTCAGTTGGAATTCTCATGCTCAATCATCCACTCACCAAAGCTTTATCTCTTGTTTGGAAATTATTAACAGTGTTGATTTTGCCTATTATTATGGCGATTTATGTAGAGATAATAGATGCCTATTATGGCCCTTTTGTTTTTTCTGATTTAGACCAAGGTAAGAATGTACATAAGTGGGGTATTATCGGTATTTATCTGACATTTTTACTGTGCTGGAATAGACTTAACCCTCATGTGATCAGTGCTTTGAAAAAAATGGAATACTAGTATGTCTGTAGCGTTATTGACCGACAATAGTTTTGCAGTATTAGCTATATTAAGCATTATTTTTGTCGTATTACTGTTATTGGTATTCAATAGACTAACAAATGTTAAAAACCAACTGGCAGAACAACATCTCACCTTAAAGCTCACCGAACAGCACTTAGCACACCAAGAGCAGCAAAACCAAATACTAGAAGATAAAGCCCGAGATTTATCACTACATAATGAAAGTTTGCAGATGCAAGCAAACAAGCTGACAACGCGATTAAGAGAATCGGACATCCGCTTACAAGCTGGAGAACAACGTTTACGTGATCAACAAGCCACTGAAGCAAAGCTAAGCCAACAATTTGAAGTGTTATCGCAACGTATTTTTAATGATAAATCGACGCAATTTAAGCAATTAAATGAGCAATCAATTAAACAGCTACTGGATCCATTAAGTTCACAATTGGAAGGCTTTAAAAAACAAGTCAGTGACTGTTATATCAATGAAAGTAAAGAACGTTTTAATTTAAAACGTGAAATTGACCAACTCGCAAACTTGAATAGCTTAATGCACCAGGAAACACAGAATCTAACAAATGCCTTGAAAGGCGATAACAAGCAGCAAGGTAATTGGGGAGAAGTAGTTTTACAACGTATCTTGGAAAACTCCGGTCTCCGTGAAGGGCATGAATACCAAACTCAGGTCAATTTAAAAGACAGTAAAGGACAACGTTTTTTACCTGATGTCATTGTTAACTTGCCGCAAAGTCGCAATATCATTATCGACTCGAAAGTGTCTTTAGTGGCTTATGAGCGTTACTTTAATAGCCAAGATGTAGGTGAGCAGAAACAAGCAATTGATGCGCATTGTTTATCAATCAGACAGCATATTAAAGGCTTGGGGAAAAAAGATTACCAAGACTTAATTGGTGCGAATACTTTGGACTATGTGTTGCTGTTTGTCGCCGTTGAGCCTGCTTTTATTGTGGCTTTGGAGCACGATCCGAGTCTAGTGCAACTTGCCTTAGATAATAATATTCTATTGGCTAGCCCAAGTAACTTAATGATTGCTCTGCGCACTATCGAAAACCTATGGCGCTTTGAACGCCAAGAGAAGAATGGCCAATTAATCGCACAACAAGCAAGTAAGCTTTACGATAAATTACGTCTATTCAGCGATAACTTTTTAGAAGTTGGTTCTCAGCTTGATAAAGCCCAGAAAACCTATCAAAGTGCTTTAAAACAACTCAGTGATGGTCGTGGTAATGTGATTCAGCAAGCAGAACAGTTAAAAGGACTTGGAGTGCCCATTAAGCGCCCTATTGCGGATAAATTAACAGCTGAAAATAATCAATTAAGTGATACTACACATCATGCTGATAATGATAGCAACTCACTCTCTTAACAGGGTCTTAATTGTCTCTTCAAACCATTGATAACGCATAGGTAACTGACGATAACGTTTCTGCGTCAAATATAAAGAGTCTTGAATAACGTACTGTAATGGTAATACCTGTAATGATGCTTGCTCAGGGAATTGTTCAACGGTACTTTTAGCTAATACAGTGAAACCAACGCCTTTTGCTACCGGTAGTAGAATCTGTTGCAGTTGATTAACATAACCTTTAATCGCCAAACTGTTTGGACCTTTATAATCGGCTTTAAAATTAGCCGATAATACTTTTTCAGCGAAATGTAGCCCATCAGGATGGTTAATAAAACCGATTTTATTCAAATCATCAAAACGACATGTATCGCCAAGATCCACACTTGCTGGCAATACAAGCTGTAACTCTTCAACACCCACTAAGGTTTGCTTAAGTTGCTCGTGTGAACTTTCAATCGTCACAATGCCTAAATCCACTTTATTACTTAGTAAGTCAGCAATAATATTTTTATTCGGTGCAGCTTCAACAAATACGCTCAATTCAGGATAAATAGTCTGTTGGTGAACAAAGTGAGGGTACAACTGGTTAGCTAATGCCCCAGAACAGGCTATTGAGCAAATTCCCTTGGTCATTTCATCATGGTTAATTTGCTCATTTAACTGCGCTTCTAAGTCGCGCATAGCCAATGCTGTTTGGTAGAGTTTTTCACCCGCCAAGGTTAATTCAAATTGTTTTCCATAACGCTCTAGCAGCAAGGTATTAAAATGTTTCTCTAGCTTTTTGATATGTTGTGTCACACCGGGTTGCGTCATAAATAGACGCTCTGCAGTTTGAGTGAAATGACGAGTTTCCGCTAAAGTTATAAATGTATTTAAATGCTTTTGATTAATCATCATTTACCTTTGTTGCTAGTGCTGGGTCTAATAGAGATTTAACGACGCCAAAAGTGCCTTGTTAGCATCACCGCAACCGTCAATATTTCTAGGCGTCCCATTAACATTCCAATTGATAACACCCACTTCGACGCATCTGGAAAACCAGCAAAATTCCCTGACGGACCAATCGCAGGTACTAAGCCAGGACCAACATTTGATACTGCTGTTATAGAAGCAGTAAGCGAGATCATCGCCTCTGAACCAAATGCAGTTAACAATAATGTAGATACTGCAATCGTTGCCATATAGGCAAGAATAAAAGCCACTAAAGAACGTAAAATTTCATCGCTAACTTTACGGTTATTATATTTTTGTGGAAATAAGGCATGAGGATGCATTAACAACATAAGTTGTCGTTGTAATAAACTAAAAGCAATTTGGAAACGGAAAATTTTAATACCGCCAGATGTTGAACCTGAGCATGCTCCTGAAAATAATAGCCCAGCAAACACCACAATACTAAAGTCACCCCAAGTTAAAAAGTCATCTAAACCAAAGCCTGTTGTCGTTATGACAGAGACCACATTAAACATGCTTAGGCGCAATGCATCGAGCCAGGAAAATTGATCCGAATTGACTAAGTAAATAGTCAAACTTAATGTACAAGCGATAATTAACTTCGCGAAGCCTTGAATTTGTGCATCTTGCCACAACGGTGTTAAAGACTTTTGTTGCATGGTTCGAATCATTAATAGGAATGGAATACCGCCTAGAAACATGAAAATAATCGCATTCCAATGTGCGAAGTTAGAGAAATGCCCCATAGAACTATCTGATGTTGAATACCCACCGGTAGAAATAGTGGTCATGGCATGATTAACCGCATCAAAATTTTCCATACCGGCAAAGCGGTAGCCAATATAACAAGCGATGGTTAGGGTGATATAAACCAGCAAAATATCTAAGGCAACTTGTCGTGTTTTCGCCGAAGATTTATCAGACCAATCAGACGACTCGGTTTGGAATAAGCGCATACCACCAACATTTAAGAAGGGTAAAATAGCCACGCCCATAACGATAAAACCAACACCGCCTAACCACTGTAGAATTGATCGCCACAACAGAATGCTATGATGCATGTTATCTAAACCATGTAATACCGTACTGCCCGTGGTAGTAATGCCAGACATGGTTTCAAAGAAAGCGTCGCTATAACTAATATGCTCTATAAATACAAAAGGTAATGCTGCGAATAAACTGGCTAGAATCCATACCCCTGTCGTTAACAGGAACATTTCCCTGACACCTAAATGAGAACGTTGCTTTTCGCCACCAAGGTATAAAAAAACAATCGAAGCGAGGTGGGTAATGATGATTGATAATAAAAACTCCATCCCACCAAAAGTACCGGTGTAGAAAGCTAATATCATCGGAAAATACATAAACACTGCCATTTTTGACAGCACAAGCCCAGTAATAAAAAACAGTGGACGGTAAGTCATTGTTTACTGCTTACAAGAAGAACGGACTAGGTTGAAATAGTTTTTCGATATCACTAATGTACTTCTTATTCACTAGGAATAGGATCACGTGATCATCGGTTTCTATTACTGTATCGTCATGCGCAATCAATACTTGCTCCTCACGCACTATTGCTCCCACACTGGTTCCTTTTGGTAGTTTTAATTGTGAAATTTCTTTCCCTACAACTTTTGAAGTCATGTTATCGCCACGTGCAACGATCTCAATAGCTTCAGCTAACCCTTCACGTAATGAATAAACATGTTTTAAATCGGCTTTACGTACATGGGTTAACAGCGCGGATAACGTCGCTTGTTGTGGGGAAATAGCAATATCTAAGATGTTACCTTGGATCAAGTCAACATAAGCAGTACGTTGAATCAAAACCATGGCTTTACGTGCGCCTAAACGCTTGGCTAACATTGCAGACATGATATTCGCTTCATCATCATTGGTAACGGTAATAAACAAATCTGTTTGATCAATATGCTCTTCTAATAATAAATCTTGATCCGATGAGTCCCCACAGAAAACGATAGTATTAGATAAAGTTTCAGATAAATGCTCTGCACGTCGGAAGTTTTTCTCAATCAATTTAACTGAGTTTTCTTTTTCTAAGCGTTTCGCAAGGCTTTCACCGATATAGCCGCCACCCACGATCATAATACGTTTATAAGGATGCTCTAATTTCTGCATCTCCCCCATGATCGCACGTATATTGGGGCTCGCTGTGATAAAGAATACTTCATCATCGGCTTCAATAATCGTGGTCCCCTGTGGACGAATCGCTTTACCACGTCTAAAGATCGCTGCAACACGCGCTTCGATATTCGGCATATGCTCTTTTAATGCTGAAATAGCATTACCCACCAGCGAACCACCGTAGTAAGCACGAATAGCCACTAAACCAACTTTACCATTAGCAAAGTTAGCTACCTGTAATGCACCAGGATATTCAATGAGTTGAGCAATGTAATCACTTACTAACTTCTCAGGCGCTATAATATGGTCAATTGGGAAAGCATCTTTATTAAATAATTCTTGTTCATGCATCACGACTGTTTGCGAGCGAATACGCGCTATTTTTTTAGGGACGTTAAATAAAGTAAAGGCAATCTGACAGGCAACCATGTTGATTTCATCACTGTTCGTCACAGCGATCAACATATCAGCATCTACTGCTCCAGCATTACCTAACGTAGTAGGACACGAAGCGCTACCTTGTATTACACGCAAATCGAAACGGTCTTGCAACTCTTGTAAGGCTTCATGGTTTTCATCAACCACTGTGATATCGTTATTTTCGCCAACTAAATTTTCAGCTAAAGAAGCGCCTACTTGTCCTGCACCTAAAATAATAATTTTCATTTCGTCTCACTAGTTATCGATAGACTATTGTCGTTGATATCGTTTTATAACGCTTTTTGTAGTTTCGCGTAATAGAAACCATCCATTTTTTGCTCATTTGGCAAAATTTGACGCTGACAAACCGTGTCACTAATCTTGCTAGATAAAGGAATCAATGAGGCATCGCTGGTGGACGCTAAAAAACGCTCGACTTGCAGATCATTTTCATCGGGCAAAATCGAACATGTTGCATATAACAATACACCACCCGGTTTTAATTTCTTCCATAATGCTTGCAAGATATCTTGTTGTAATGACACTAACTCATTGATATCACTATCACGTCGTAACCAGCGGATGTCTGGATGACGACGGATAACACCTGTAGCACTACAAGGTGCATCACATAATATACGGTCAAATTGTTCACCTGACCACCATTCGTCTGGCTTCGAAGCATCACCATGAATCACAGTCGCCTGCAGATTTAAACGATCAAGATTTTCCTGCACTCGCAGTAAACGTTTTTCATCAAAATCAACTGCAACCATCTGTTTAAGCTCAGGCTGTAACTCTAATGTATGTACTGTTTTACCACCAGGTGCTGAACATGCATCTAAGATCAGTTCGTTTGGTTGTGCTTCTAAATAATGTGCCGCTAACTGTGCAGCACCATCTTGCACAGATACCCAGCCCTGTTCAAAACCAGGTAATTGATAAACATCGCAAGCACTTTCTAAACAAAGCGCATTGTCATTATTATCAGTACCTTCTGCTTGCTTATCTTGCTCTGTTAATAACGCAAGGTATTGCTCACGATCATTAAAACGCGCATTAACACGTAACCACATCGGTGCTTGTTGGTTATTTTCAGTCATTATCTCAGCGGCTTTTTCTTCGCCATAGGCAGCCTGTAGACGCTTAACTAACCAACTTGGGTGACAGTATAATAAAGCGGGTTGTTGATCTGCTTGCTCAATCAAAGCTTCTTGTTCACGTAAAAAACTTCTTAATACGCCATTAATCATCCCTTTTAAGGCAGGTTTCTTTAAGGCTTTTGCGCCGTTTACTGTTTCACCGACGGCCGCATGGCTTGGGATACGGGTGTACAGTAGTTGATACATGCCCACTAAGATTAAAAAGTGTAAATCACGTTGTTTACCCGTTAATGGTTTTTTCATTAATGAGCGACAGAAAAAGTCTAAGCGAGGCAAGGTACGTAATACGCCGTAACAGAGCATTTGCACTAGGGCTTTATCTTTAGGAGTGAGTTCTTGCTGTATGGCTGGCAATGCTTGTGATAACGATTGCCCCTTTTCTACCACTTGATTTAATACTTTAGCGGCAATCGCACGTACGTTCATTGTTATTAACCTTGTTCTAGTAAGTTGCTTGATGTGCTAAACAGATCATGGCGAGAGTTTAAAACATCTGCCACAGGCATCGCTTTTTTACCTGCTAACTGAATAATTTCTAAATTGATAACGCCTTTGCCAGTCGCTACTTGAATGCCTTGTTTATCAACTTTTAAGACTGCGCCAGCTTGCGCAGTTGTTTCAGTATCCACCAGTTTAGCTTGATGTACCTTGATGACTTGTCCTGCCCACTGGAAATGGCTGATAGGCCAAGGATTGAAAGCACGAATACAACGGTCAATGAATTGTGCGTCATCTTGCCAGTTGATTTGAGCTTCTGCTTTGCTTAACTTTTTAGCATAGGTCGCTGCATCTTCGTCTTGCTTTTCTGCAACCAGTTCACCAGCTTGTAACTGTTTAATAGTATCAATCAATACTGATGGAGCTTGTTCTGCGACTTTGGCATATAAAGAAGCACTGGTTTCATGAGAATCAATTGGACAGCTGACTTTTTTCAACATATCGCCAGTATCAAGACCTTCATCCATCTGCATGATAGTCACGCCTGTTTCTTTATCGCCAGCCCAAATAGCACGTTGAAAAGGTGCTGCACCTCGCCATCTTGGTAATAATGAACCATGTACGTTTAAACAGCCTAAACGAGGCGTAGTTAAAACACTGGTTGGTAAAATTAAACCGTAAGCAACAACAATCATCAAATCTGCATTTAATGATGCTAATTGCTCAACGCTTTCTGCTTGTTTAAAGTTTTCTGGTTGATAAACCGCAATATCATTTGCTACAGCGACTTCTTTAACAGCGCTAGCTGTGAGCTTTTTACCACGCCCTGCTGGACGGTCAGGCTGACTATAGACACCGACTACGTCAAAATCAGCATCGATCAATGCTTGTAAATGGTTAGCAGCAAAATCGGGAGTGCCTGCAAAAATGATCTTTAGTTTTTCCACAAAATAACCTTAAACTGTTGAATGAATAATTATGAGAATTTTTTCTGCTGACGTTTTAACTTTTCTAATTTTGCTTTAACGCGCTTTTGTTTGAATGGTGATAGATAATCGATGAATAATTTACCTTTTAAGTGGTCTAATTCATGTTGAATACATACCGCAAATAAACCATCTGCTTTAACCACTTGTTTTTCACCGTCTAAATCTTGGTATTCTAAAGTAACAAATTCAGCACGTTGCACTTCAGCATTCGTTTCTGGCACTGATAAACAGCCTTCTTCAGAAATTTCAACGCCATCACTTTCTAAAATCGTTGGATTGATCAATACTAACGGTTGATTGCGTTCAGCAGATACATCAATGACCACTATACGTTGATGTACATTTACTTGCGTTGCAGCAAGACCAACACCATCTTCGTCATACATGGTTTCAATCATATCTGCAGCGAATTGCTTGATTTCAGGGGTGATCTCTTCGACAGGTTTCGCAACCGTTCTTAAACGATCATCTGGAAAATGTAATACTTCGAGTAAAGCCATGGTATTATCGCTCTCATTATTAATGTTAAAAAGTTAATTCTAGTCATTTCCTATTATAAAAAACAGTTTTATTAATCACAGGGCAAGGATTGTTATGAAATTAAAACTTATTGCATCGCTCCTCATTGGTGCGGTGTTGTCAATGGCAGCTCTTGCTGACACACTGAAACTAAGAGCCGACCACCCAGAAACATACATAGTGAAAAAAGGAGATACACTATGGGACATTTCAGCACTATTTTTAAATAGTCCTTGGTTATGGCCTCGCCTATGGGAAAATAATAGTCAAATTGCAAACCCGCACCTTATCTACCCTGGTGATGTATTAAACCTTATTTGGGTTGATGGTGAACCACGACTAACCCGTAAACGCCTGAAAAAGCTTTCTCCAACGCCACGCATTGAAGAAAAAGACCAAGCTATCGCTATTATTCCATTAAATAGATTGTCAGCCTTCTTAACCAAAGACCATGTCATCGCACCTGAATTAGTAGAAGGCTCACCTAAAGTATTGGGTGATGCAGTAGGTTCTCCACGTTTCTTTGAAGGGGATATTTTTTACGGCGAAGGCCAATATGACTCAAATAAATTGTATGGAATCTACCGTTTAGGCGAGAACTTCAAGGGGGAATATAGCGAAAACCTAGGGTCTGAACTACTATTTATCGGTCAAGCACAAGTATCGCAAAGCCCTAATGTTGATAAAACAGATAAAGTAACGCCACTTAGCCTAATTAGAAGCTCAAGAGAAGCGCGCCAAGGTGACTTAATTTTACCGATTCCAGAGTATGAAACATTACCCGCTTACTTTATCCCTAAGCCTGTAAGCAAATCATTAAAAGGTCGTATTTTATCCTCATTAAATGGTCCATCAGCGATTGGTAAATGGGATGTTGTAGTAATTGATAAAGGGGCGCGAGATTACGTAGAGATCGGTTCAATGTTCTCAATTTTACGTTCTGGGCAAGCTATTCTAGTAAACGATGACGTTATTTACCAAGAAGATGGTGATGCCTTTGACCAAATCGGCGATCCTGATTTAACCCTGCCAGCAGAGCGTGTAGGTGAATTAATGGTATTTAAAGTCTATGAAAAACTCAGTATTGCGATTTTAATGCGCGGTACTGATGTTATAGGTTCAACATATAAAATTGAAGGGTTAGCATTTTAAGCCTTTTAATTAAGGTAGGTTACTATTCAAAACTCTTTATTTGACAATGATATAACCAATAATCCTCTGTATTACTGGATAGCACTTGATGCTATTCCAGCAATACAGAAACGTAAAATTTTTTCATTACTTTCCCATTATTCTATCCAATCTCTTTTTCAACTCAATGCAACACAGTTAGCTAAGCTTAAGTTAAATGAGGCACAAATTAATGCCTTTTTACATCCTAACCAAGCACATATTGAACAATGTTTATCTTGGCACCAACCTACACTTAATAAATATATTATTAGTTATGGAGACCCTGAATACCCTGCGCTATTAAAACAGATCAGCAGCGCCCCTTTACTGTTATTTTTAAAAGGTAACATCACGCTACTTAATGCTTCGCAAATTGCTATTGTAGGTAGTAGAAGCTGTACCCCTTATGGACAAGAAAAAGCCTACGACCTAGCTCAACAGCTATCTAGCATTGGTATAACAGTTACCAGTGGCCTAGCTATTGGCGTTGATGGTATGGCACATAAGGGCGCCTTGAAAGGATCAGGAACAACTGTTGCTGTATTAGGGACTGGTTTAAACAATATCTACCCTAAACGACACTTTGAGTTGGCCCAACAAATCAGTGAACAAGGTTTACTGGTATCGGAGTTTTGGCCAGATACCCCGGCTTATCCAAGTAACTTTCCTCGACGTAATCGAATTATTTCAGGGTTAAGCATAGGAACACTCGTTATTGAAGCCTCGATAAAAAGTGGCTCATTAATCACAGCTCGTTATGCAAATGAACAAAATAGAGAAGTATTTGCACTGCCCGGCTCCATTGATAACCCACAAGCTTGCGGTTGTTTAAAATTAATTCAGCAAGGGGCAAAATTAATCTTAGATTGTAATGACATTATTAATGAATTCCCGGCTTTACAGTTACCTCAAGTAACAGTAGAAAAGGCAACAGCTTCAACGAGCAAACAGTCACCTTTATTAGCTTTAATCGATTATAATCTAACCAGCTTTGAGACGTTGCTGGCACGAAGTGGATTAGATGTAGTGAGCTTACAAAATCAGTTAATAGAATTAGAGATAAATGGTACAATTACCGTCCAACCGCAAGGTTACACTAAGTTAAAAGGCTAGCTATGTTCGAAATTATCATGTATCTCTTTGAAAGTTATATCCAAGTTGACCAAACCATGGAGCTTGATACGCAAGAGGTGACCGATGAGTTAATGCAAGAAGGCTTTCAAAAGTCTGATATAACCAAAGCATTAGCTTGGTTGGATAACCTTGCTAACATGCATAATCAAGAGCCTCAAAGTCGTGCTACTGCTGAAAAGAAAACCTCTCATCGTATTTATAATAAACAAGAGCAGCGCCAAATTTCTCTGACTTGTCGTAATTATATTAATTACCTAGAAGAAGCTAAAATCCTCACCACTCATACCCGAGAAATGGTAATTGATTGCATCATGGCATTAGATAGCGGTGAATTAATTCTTGAAGATGTTAAATGGCTGATCTTAATGGTGCTATTTAATGATCCAGTTAGCGATGATGCATTCCTACAATTAGAATCAATGGTCATGGACTTTGAAGAGGGGCTGATTCATTAAATGAGCAGCCTAACCACACACCATAAAAAAGTCACAGAGCCATGTCCTAAGTGTGGTTCAGCATTACATATCAGAAATGGAAAACAGGGTCCTTTCATAGGTTGCAGCGCCTATCCTGAATGTGATTACTTACGTCCGCTGCATGAAAAAAGCGATATTAAAAAAGTATTAACAGGTACGAGTTGTCCTTTATGCGAACATGAATTGGTTTTAAAACAAGGTCGATTTGGTCTATTCATTGGATGTAGTGACTATCCAAATTGCGAGCATACAGCGCAATTATCAGAACAAACTGCACAACCTGAAAAAAACGAAGCTGACATTGCTTGTCCAAGCTGCAAAAAAGGTCATTTAGTTGCCCGTCAATCACGTTTTGGTAAAACCTTTTATGCTTGTGATAATTACCCTGATTGCAAATATGCGGTGAATGACAAACCAGTTAATGAGTTCTGCCCTGAATGTAAGTGGCCAATATTAGTTGAACGAAAAACCGCGACTGCCACACGCATGCTTTGCCCTAAAAAAGGGTGTGGTTACCGCAGTAAACCTATTTAACTTCAATAAGTCACCTGAACAGCTAGCTATATTGCATAACTAATGTTTCTAACTTTATATAATGTTTCACTTTCGTTAATTAGCATGGAGGTTATATAATTATTGGCTGTTTTATATTAAAACCGCTGAAGCCAGTAATAAGTAGGACTGTTCATGACAATTAGTAAAGACCAACTATCTCAAGCACTTTCAGCTTTAACATCAGAGGGCGTGATTGCTTATCCAACGGAATCAGTATTCGGATTGGGTTGTGATCCAGACAGTGACATTGCCATTCAAAAAATTCTCGATTTAAAGCAACGCCCTGCACATAAGGGACTGATTTTAATTGCGGCTAATATTAAGCAATTAGGGAACTATGCAGACTTTTCTTCATTAAATGCAGAGCAAATGGACAAAATTAAGGCTACTTGGCCAGGCCCATTCACTTGGGTTGTTCCTGTGCAGAATTCACTTTCTAAGCTAGTAAGCGGTGATTTTGACAGCATTGCAGTACGTGTCACTCAACATCCTGTTGTACAAGCTATCTGTAACGAATTTGGCAAACCGATAATCTCCACCAGCGCCAATTTGTCTGGCGAGGAATCCTGTATTACTGGTGAGCAAGTTGAGCAGATGTTTGTTAATCATCCCTTGCTTGATTATGTCGTTAATCAACCTGTAACTGGCTTAGACAACCCTTCACAAATTCATGATGCAGTGACGGGTAAGCGTTTACGTTAAGCCATTCCAACAAGTATCATCTAATGAATCAAAACCTTTACTATAAAATGTGGAGGTTTTTACTATTTCCCCTTCAAAATCCCCCTTCTAATTGACAGGTCGAACTTTGCATCTTGTAGGCTAACGGGTATATAATCGCGCGCATTGTAAATAATTCCCTATTACAGGAGTATGTATGAAAGTTGGTATTATTATGGGCTCTAAGTCTGACTGGCCGACCATGGAACACGCGGCAAATATGTTAGATTCTTTTGGTGTTGAATACGAAACACGTGTGGTTTCTGCACACCGTACTCCACAACTACTAGCTGATTACGCTTCTAGTGCTGCTGAACGTGGGATTAAAGTTATTATCGCCGGTGCTGGTGGTGCCGCGCACTTACCAGGGATGGCAGCAGCTTTTACTAGCTTACCTGTTTTAGGTGTTCCTGTTCAGTCGAAAGCACTGAAAGGCGTCGACTCTTTATTATCTATTTGCCAAATGCCTAAGGGCGTTGCCGTAGGTACACTCGCTATCGGTGAAGCAGGTGCAGCCAATGCTGGGTTATTAGCAACACAAATTCTTGCATGCCAACAACCAGAGTTACTTGCTAAAGTTGATGAGTTCCGTCAAAAGCAAACAGATACAGTTTTAGCTAATCCAGATCCAGCGGTTTAATATGAATATTCTAGTTTTAGGTGCAGGGCAACTTGCACGCATGATGAGTTTAGAAGCAGCGCCGTTAAATCTAAATGTGCGCGCCTATGACGTAGGTTCAAAGCAAGTTATTCATCCACTGACGTTACAGTCATTTGACCAGTCTCTTGAACAAGCAATCGCATTAGTTGATGTGATCACCTGTGAGTTTGAACATATTCCTGATGATGTACTGGCTTTATGCCATGACAGTGGAAAGTTTTACCCAGGTAAAGCAGCAATCAAAGCTGGCGGCGACCGTAGCATTGAAAAAGCACTGCTGGATAAAACTGGTGTACCTTCTGCACCGTATAAATTGATCACTGAAAAGCAACACCTAGTCGATTCTGTCTCGCTGTTAGGTTTACCATTAGTGATTAAAACCTGCCAAGCGGGTTATGATGGCAAAGGCCAATGGCGCTTAAAGTCAGTTGATCAATTAGATGCAATTTGGTCAGAAATGGCTGAGTTTATTGCTGCAGGAACAGAGACCTTCCCGCACAGTATCATCGCAGAAAAAATGATCCCTTTTAACCGTGAAGTATCGGTTATTGGTGCTCGTGATAAAGCGGGTAATATTGCGATCTACCCTGTTACTGAAAACCAGCATACAGATGGAGTATTAACGCTATCATTAGCTATTGAGATTGAACTTAACATTCAACAGCAAGCGATTGATGCATTTAATAAACTATCTGCAGAGATGGATTACGTTGGCGTATTAGCTATCGAATTCTTTGATGTTGATGGTAAGTTAATGGTTAATGAGATCGCCCCACGTGTACATAACTCTGGTCATTGGACTCAACAAGGTACAGCTTGTAGCCAGTTTGAGAACCACATGCGTGCCGTTGCTAGTTTGCCATTAGGTGATACTAAGCTGCAAAAAGTCAGCGCTATGATCAATGTATTAGGCCAAGCAGATATCAGCAAGCAAGTGCTTAGCATCACTGATGTTAAAAGCCATTGGTATGGAAAAGCACAACGTGCAGGCCGTAAAATGGGACATATCAATGTGTCAGCAGAATCTAATGCTGCATTAGGAGATAAGCTACTACAATTAGCTGAAATTCTGCCAGAGCAAGATTATCCTGGTGTAAAAGAAACTGCACAGCGTTTATTAGAAAGTTAATATAAAAGAATGTAGTAATATGAGCCGAGTTTATAACTCGGCTTTTTTATGCCTATTAAAGTGTTAGTGCTACGATTTTTAATGGATGATTATCATCAAAAGAAGGAAAATCAGTATGGCAGTCTAGCCACTCTACTGCTGTCACTTCTCTACCCTGCTTTTCAACACAACGCACTAGGCTTTTAAACCACACTTCTTTATCTACCTTAGCGACATTGTTACAACAAACAATCGTGCCACCAGGTTTAGTGGTTAATAGCGCAGGTTTAAATAGGCTTTGGTAGTCATTCACCAGATCGACCGTGCCAAATGCACTTTTAGCAAAACGTGGAGGATCTAAAAATACTAAATCAAACTGTGATGCAGACATTTTAGGGTAGCTCGGTAGTTTTTTATTATTTCGGCTCGTCACCTTAAGTCCTGCTAACTGACGCAAAGCAGGAAAGGCATCACTTTGGATAAATTGACAAACTGACTCTACATCATTGAGTTGCGCATTTTTACGTCCTGCGGCTAACGCAAAAGAAGAGAAATCTACATTCACAACTCGCTTTGCACCGCCCACAGCCGCTGCAATGCCGATTCCACATGTGTAAGAGAACAGGTTTAACACACTCTTTTTATGGCTGTGTTTTTTCATAAACTCACGACCAATACGCATATCTAAAAACAACAGTGGATCTTGCCCTTCGTGACGCAATTTACTAGTAAATAACACACCATTTTCAGACATTACTTGATCGCTTTGTGCAAAAACTTCAGTACTTTCATCTAATTCATTAATAATACGAGAGTTTTTGTTTGATCTATCATTATAAACCAAAGGTAGATCAGCAACATTTAACAATACCGCTTTAATCTCTGCTAACTGCTCTTCTGTTAAGGTTTCATGAAAGGTTTGAATTAACCATGCATCACCATAACGATCTATATTAAGGCCATTGACCCCTTCTACAGTGCCATGAAACACACGAAAACAATCTGTTTTAGGTAGTTCCTCTTTGGAAAGATTATTAAAAAGAATTTCGCGCTTCGCTAAGGCAGCGGTTAATAAAGCAGTTATTGGCATAATCAAAAACTCAGTAAAGGGAGACAGCTATTCAGCAAAATATGTATGCCAGATAATGAAAGGCTATATTAACAATATAGTAAGCGTTAACAAAACAAACAGTGATTTTTAATACAAGAATTTAATAATAGAAAACTAATATTAATTACCCCACTTAGATACCCTGTATAAACCAGACATGTTAAATTAAGCTCAGACTAAACTTATTAAAATTGGAGCTCACATGGATCAGTACGCTGTTTTTGGCAACCCTATTAAACATAGTAAATCGCCTTTTATTCATACTTTATTTGCTAATCAAACACAGCAACAAATGACCTACGGCATTGTTGAAGCACCTGTTGATGGATTTACTGCTTCCGTACAAGCCTTTTTTAATAGTGATGCAAAGGGTTGTAACATTACAGCACCTTTTAAAGAGGAAGCCTTTCAATTTGCACAATCTTTAACGGATCGCGCTCGGTTAGCTGGTGCAGTGAATACTTTAAAGAAAACCGATGATGGTTTAATTATTGGTGATAACACTGACGGTGCAGGTTTAGTCTTAGATTTAAAAAACAATCATGTTGATCTCACAGGTGCACGCATCTTGTTATTAGGCGCTGGTGGAGCAGCTCGCGGTGTATGTGGCTCTCTTTTAGCTGAAAGCCCTGCGCAGTTAACGATCGCTAACCGAACCTTTGAAAAAGCTGAGACATTAGTCTCCATCTTCAAGGAACTAGGCAATATAAACGCAAGCGAGTTTAACGACTTATCAGGCCCCTTTGACCTTATCATTAACTCAACTTCTGCAGGCTTACATGGTAGTTTACCAGCCATTTCTAGCAGCTTAATTACTCCTGAAACTGCAATCTATGACATGACTTATAATGCACAAGTCACTGCATTTAATGCTTGGGCAAAAGACAACGGAGCACGACTCACTATTGATGGATTAGGTATGTTAGTCGGACAAGCTGCAGAAAGCTTTGCTATTTGGCGCGGTGTAAAACCAGGTGCAAAACAAGTTTTAAATGAATTACGCCATAATTTAGCCGGTTAACTTAATATGAATCAAAGTATTCTATTTTCTGATAACGAATACTATAACCATGATTTGCAACAAGTCGAGTTTCACGCTCAATGCCAAGGACGCTTAATTCATTGCATGATTTCCTGGGAAGCATTAAATGCACTTGAACAACCAAATACTCCACCAGCCAGTGCTAATAAGGAAGGTGCATTAGTGCTGTTTGAAGCGGCACGGTTTGATATTGAGGATCTCGCTGAAGCATTGATTAATCAGCAAGCTTTTAATGATGATGGGAGTATAGAGCTCAACCATTGTTAACCATCAAATAAAGGGGTTTAATTATGCAAAATCACCGTATTAACGAGATATTAGAGTTAATAAAACCATATTGGTTAAAACATCAAGATCTAGATTTATTAACACTGTTAAAGCAGATTGCCACTGAATCAGGTTTTGATGGAGCAATCGATACATTAACCGATGAAGTAATTATTTATCACTTAAAAATGGATCAAACTGAAAAAAATGAAATGATTCCAGGTATAGCAAAAGATTGCGAAGACGATTTTCAAAGTGCATTATTAAAGGCAAGAGGTTTACTATAATACCAAGTACATTAAATAATTATTCATTTAATGTACTTGAGGCAATCGCTAAACAAGGAGATCGCAATGTTAGAGAACTACCAAAAGATGGATGTTAATATGCTATTAAGTATTGTTAATATGAAATTGAGAAATGAACAAAAAACATTAGATGATTTATGTTCAACTTACGAAATGGATAAGCCTATGTTGAAGGCAAGGCTAGCAAGTGCAGGTTTTATCTATGACTTAAGTAATCACCAATTTAAGCAGAGCATCTATTAACACACTATAAATGCCCTGCTCTTGTTTATATACACTAGATTATCAACATTGGTTCCGAAGACGACATGGATAACCTAACCATGCCCCCTTAGCCACATGCTTCTTCTCATGTTTAATCGTTTTCTTAGTTAATTTTTTTACCTTTAAACTGCTGTAACTAAACACGCCAATAAACAGTGCTGCCAACAGCATAATGATAGTTGGTGCTGGTGCACTATCAATAAAGAAGCTTAGGTAGATACCCAATACTGCACAGCTACATGACACACCTACACTGATCACTAACATCTTGTAAAAGTTACGAGTTAATAAAAAAGCAATCGCACCAGGAGTGATCAACATAGCAATTACTAGAATCATTCCCACCGATTTTAACGCAAATACAATGGTAATCGACAACACAGATAACAATGCATAATGTAAAAACCTAACAGACAACCCTATTGCCTGTGCGTGTTGCCTATCAAATACATATAATAATAAGTTTTTGCCTTGTACAAATAAGAAGGTACAAACTACTAAACTCACGATAGCCACTTCTAAAATACCACTCCAACTGCTGCCTAATAAATCGCCGTATAATATTTGGTCAAGGTGAACATCTGTCTCTATTTTACTAATTAATAACAAACCTAAGGCAAACATAGCTGAGAAGACAATCCCCATCACTGTGTCTTCTTTCAGACGGCTATGCTCTTTAATGTAACCAGTAAACACAGCACACCCGATACCTGCAACAAAAGCACCAACAGCAAAAGGAATAGCCAACACGTAAGCGATCACAATGCCGGGCAAAACAGAGTGAGAGATAGCATCTCCCATCAATGACCACCCTTTTAAAACTAAAAAGCAAGACAGTATTGCAGTCGGTACTGCTAAAATAAGTACCATCACAAACGCTTGTTGCATGAAATCAAAAATAAACGGAGAAGTTAAATTTTCAAATAGTGCTGTCATGTAATTCTCCTTGTTTAACAGTTAGTGCGCGTTGCTTTTTTCTATTACTGATCAAGCCATACTTAGGCGAGAAAAAGAAAGCAGATAAAAAGATAAAGGTTTGCAATAAAACAATAATGCCGCCAGTCGCCCCATTGATGAAGTAACTGAGATATGCACCAATTAAAGAGCTAAGCGTACCGATGCTAATACTAATAAAAATCACGTTGCTAAATTTATCACTGAGCAAATAAGCCGTAGCACCTGGGATCACAACCATCGCAATCACTAGAAAAGCCCCTACTGTTTGCAGCGCAGCTACTGTTGATGCACTTAATAAGGTGAAAAAGATAATTTTTAAAGCATTCGCATTCAAACCAATACTTCTTGCATGCTGTTCATCAAAAAACAACACCATAAAATCACGCCATTTCACTGTTAATACAGCTAGGGTCACCAGGCTAATAATCACTAACTGCAAAGTATCATAAGGTGTAATGGCCAAAATATTACCCATCACTATCGTTTGAATATTCACAGACGTTGGACTCAAAGAGACCATGAATAAACCCAAACCAAAAAACGAAGTAAAAATAATACCGATAATGGCGTCTTCTTTTAATCTAGAGGCTTGGTTTAGAAACAACATCACAGTTGCCGCTAAACCACCTGAAAAAAACGCCCCTACTGCAAATGGCAGCCCCAACATGTAAGCACCCGCAACTCCAGGAACAATAGAGTGTGATAAAGCATCACCAATTAACGACCAGCCTTTAAGCATTAAGTACACAGATAAAAAAGCACAAACCCCACCTACCAGTGCACTCACTAAAATAGCATTAACCATGTAATCGTAACTAAAGGGTTCTAATAAATACTCCAACATGTCGCCTCCTATAGCTGATTAAGCACGGTATTAGTATGTTGCTCTCCATATAGAACAACTGGACGCTCATCATCGCTGATCACGGTAACTTGACGTTTATCATCATCGGTATGCAATAAATCGCCACTTAACACAAAGTGACGTAATGCGCCGCCGAAGGCTTTTTGTATATTATCTGGTGTAAATACCTTCCCCGTTTGTCCTTCATCCAACACAGTACGGTTAATAAAGACTGTTCTATCGCAGAATTCAGGAATACTGCCTAAGTTATGCGTAGAGACTAAAATCACTTTACCCTCTTCCCGCAATACTTTTAGTAACTGCATAATGTGTTCTTCAGTTTTAACATCTACACCAGTAAAAGGTTCATCGAGTAAAATAACCTGACTCTCTTGTGCTAACGCACGAGCTAAAAAGATACGCTTTTTCTGACCACCCGATAATTCGCCAATTTGACGGTGACGGTAATCTTGCATATTCACACGACGTAACGCTTGATCAACCATTTCACGGTCTTTGGCTGAACTCATACGCAACATATTCATATGCCCGTAACGCCCCATCATCACCACATCTTCAACTAAGATAGGGAAATCCCAATCGATCTCTTCTGACTGCGGTACGTAAGCAACAATATTGCTTTTTAACGCCTGTTTAACTGATAAGCCCAAAATGTTCACTGAACCCGTTTTTAAGCTGACTAATCCCATAATCGATTTGAAAATAGTTGATTTACCACTACCGTTAATACCTACTAATGCAGTGATAGAACCCTTAGGCAAAGAGAAACTAGCATTATGAATAGCGGTAAAGCCATTTCGGTAAGTCACTGTTATATCATTTATTTTTATTTCGTTTGCCGTTGTTTGTTTATTTCGCATCTTGATTTACCCCCGCTGCTATTCGACTTAATGTCGTCGTTAACAGATCAATATAAGTAGGGACTGGGCCATCTTTATTACTCAATGAATCAACATAAAGAACGCCCGCGTAAAGTGCCCCTGTTTCTCTAGCGACTTGTTGTGCAGGTTTAGCTGAAACCGTGCTTTCACTAAATACGGCATTGATATTGTTTAAACGTACCGTATCTATGACCGCCTTAACTTGTTGTGGCGTGCCTTGAGCATCTGAGTTCATTGGCCATAGATATAACTCTTTCAAACCATAATCTCGTGCTAAGTAACTAAATGCTCCTTCGCTAGTCACTAACCAACGTTGTTGCTCTGGTACTGCTGCAATGTGGGCTTTGAAAGGGGCAACAGCAGCAATAATTTGCTCACTATATTGCTTAGCGTTAGTGTTGTAAGTTGCAGCATGCTTTGGATCATGTTCAACTAATGCTGCTCTGATATTCTCAACATAAATCAATGCATTAGGGGCAGACATCCAAGCATGTGGATTGGGTTTACCTGAATAAGCACCTTGCGTAATACCCATTGGTTCAATACCATCTGAAACAATTACTTTTGGCACATTTTTTAAGTTATTAAAAAATTTATCGAACCATAACTCTAAGTTTAATCCGTTATACAGGATCATATCTGCGCCCTGCGCTCGACGTAAATCACCCGGAGTGGCTTGATAGTTATGAATTTCAGCATTCGCTTTAGTAATTGACTCCACAATGGCCGCATCACCAGCAACATTCCTTGCCATATCAGCGATAACAGTAAAAGTCGTCACTACTTTAAATTTGTCATTCGAGGCTGCATAGCCTGCTTGGGCCTGAAAAATAAGTATCAACACCATCAATAAAGTTCTTAACATACACCCAGCCTACCCAATTCGTTTAATAAGTAATTTAAAGATAGCAGTACATTTACAGTATCGCAAATGATATTCATTATCGTTTTGATAGGTGTTTCAGATTGATTGTTTTTGTATAAAAAAATACACTGGTTTATCTATTAATAACAAATGGATTCTAAATGAAAAAAACAGCGTTAATTTTATTAGGTGGTGTGTTACTTGCTGGTTGCCAAACAACCAACACAGAAACAACTGATAGCAGTTCAACAGGCACGACAAGCACAGTTGCTAGTTTAACCAATAACCTACTAGAAACTAATTTCCCAAGTTTAACTTGTGCTGAAATCAAACAAACGTTTGTAGACTATGAAGCAAAAATGACCAGCATAGAAAGTGGATCTAGCTTACTGACAACAGCAGGTATTAGCACTGCAACAGCGACTGAAAAAATGCAAACAAGCTACGACACAGCGAAAGAGATAGCAACTCCAGTAATGACTGCAAAAGGTTGTACTGAAACACTATAAAATCTATACCTCAATAAAGTACTCATGACTCGAGTACTTTATTTCTTTAAAAAACACTAAACTTACCTTCTGCTCCCCTCAAAACTACTAATAAATTATTTAAGCCAAGCTATATCAATCACTCATGAATTTGTTATCTTATGCAGACCGTATTAACATTTTACGTATAGAAGAATAAATATTTTACAGGGGCGCGCTAATACATTGGCAGCGCCTTTTTTATTGGAGAAATATAATGTCAAATACAAGCCAAACCTATCAAAAACTAACCCCTGAATGCCAATTAGATGCACTTGCAAGTATTGGTATTTACCCTGAGACAGGCTTGTTAGCACTCAACTCTTATGAAAATAGAGTTTTCTCTTTCACCGATGAACATCAACAACGTTATGTAGTGAAGTTTTACCGTCCAGAGCGCTGGACTGAGCATCAACTACTAGAAGATCATACATTTTCTAAAAAACTCAGTGAAGCGGGAATCAAATTATCAGCACCTTTAGAAGTTGATGGTAAAACATTACATAGTTTCGCTGGTTATTTTTTTGCTTTATTTGAAAACCTATCTGCACGTTCACTTGCTGTCGATGACGTAGATAGCTTGTATGATGTAGGCATAGCGTTAGGTAAATTGCATAAAGTAGGAGCTCAACATCAATTTTCTGAACGTCCAACGTTATCTATCGATAGCACTATTAAAACCTCCATTGATACGTTGAAAGGCTGTCAGTTTATACCTAAAAGTATTCAATCAGACGTCTTTCAAACGTTACAAGATTTGCACTATAAAATAACCACAAAAAAGCTACCGAAGTTAACAATGATCGCAATACACGGTGATGCGCATGCCAGTAATATTTTACTAAAAGAAGGGCAACCATATTGGGTTGATTTCGATGATTGTAAAATGGGACCGGCTGTACAAGATGTATGGATGTTATTAAATGGCGATCGAAATGAACAATTGTTACAAATCTCTATGATTCTAGAAGGTTATCAAGAAGAATATGAGTTTGAGACGGAACAATTAGCCTATATTGAGGTCCTACGTACGCTGCGCATGATCAATTATGCAGCATGGATTAATAATCGTTGGGAAGATCCTGCGTTTTCACGTAACTTTCCATGGTTTATAACAGAACAATATTGGAAAGAGTGGTTACAATCGCTACAACAACAGTTAGTATTATTAGATGAAGCACCTATTATGCTTCAGCCACACTATTAATTTTTACATCATAAAGTCACAACAAAGATAATAAAGGATCACACAATGAAAAAGGTTTTTGCTCTATTAATCGGTTTGTTTTTACTGCCGTTAAGTGTTCAAGCTGCAGATTTTAAAGAAGGCACTCACTATGACGTTATTAAACAAACAGCAACTGAGAAGCCTGAAGTATTAGAGTTTTTCTCTTTCTATTGCCCACATTGCTTCAAGTTTGAACCGTTAATGAAAAATCTTGAACAAGAGTTACCTGCTGATGTAACAGTTAAAAAGAGCCATGTTAACTTCTTAGGTGGAGCAATGGCTGATGAAGTTACTAAAGCTTATGCTGCTGCTGATTTATTAGATGTAAAAGAAGAAGTAACAAGCATTATCTTTGATCAAATACATGTACAACGTAAAGCAATCAATAATGAACAAGATATCCTTGATATCTTTGCTAAAGCTGGTATTTCAGAAAAAGAAGCAAAAGGCGCCTTAGCTAGCTTCCCAGTAAATGGTATGGCTGCACAAATGAAGCGTAATACAGAAACATTTAAAGTACGTGGTGTACCTACATTAATTGTTAATGGTAAGTACAAAGTTAATACAGGTTCAGTTAAAAGCACTAAAGAATTCACTGAGTTAGTGACTTTTTTAACTAAAAAAACTGACTAAACCGTTGTTTTAAAACAATCAATTTAAAATAAAAAGCCACATTAGTGGCTTTTTTCATTTTTATGGCATAATAGCGGCGTCCAAAAGGGGAGATGACCGTTGAAAACCATGTTTAATAATTCAGCACAAATGAAAAGTGCTATTAAAGAACTACACAACCACAAAGAGTCTACTAAGGCACAAATTGTTGCTATTAGTGGGATTGAAGGTAGTGGCAAACGTGAACTAACCGAAAAAATTGCAGCTGCATTGCGATTAGATGGACTGAACGTTGCAGTTATTCATACTGATGACTGGGAAGCGAGTAAAGACGTTCGCTTCAATATCATGAACAGCCCAGAAGAATATTACCTGAATGCATACCGCTTTGATGAGATGTTTGAAGAGCTGATTCTTCCTCTCAAACTATTTGGTAGTATCAAAACGTCAGTCAATCTTGATGATGCAGAATCACCTCGTACCGTCGATTATCACTTTACTGATATTGATATCATCCTGATCGAAGGGGTATATCTATTACAAGAAGCTTATCTAGACTTATATGATTACAGCTGTTGGGTAAAAAGTAATTTTGAAACCGCACGTAAACGATTACATGAACAAGTTAATATCGAAGAGTCACAAGAAGCCTTAGTTAATCTGTTCGAGCTATTAATTAAGCCTGCCGGCCAATATCACCTGTATGCGGATGATCCAATTGGTAACAGCAGATCAATTTATCTAGAAGAAGCTCAACTCGCCGATGAATAGCCATTCAGCGTTTGACCCAGAAAACCGCCATAGCGCTTATATACAGTTTGAGCGCGATGAATGGTCTGACTTACGTGACAATGTAAAACTAACGTTGTCTGAAGACGATATAAAGCAATTACAGGGGATAAATGAATCCCTGTCTATGCAAGAAGTCATTGATATCTATCTACCTTTATCTCGCCTACTTAACTTATACGTTGAGGCTCGACAATATCGCCATACGGTTCGTGATAAGTTCCTTAATTCACATAATGAAAAAGTCCCTTACATTATTGGGATTGCAGGCAGTGTAGCTGTTGGTAAAAGTACTTCTGCACGTATTCTGCAAGCTTTATTATCACGTTGGCCAGAACACCCAAAAGTGGCTTTAGTAACAACAGATGGCTTTTTACGCCCCAATAAAGAGTTAGTAGCGCGTAATTTAATGCATAAGAAAGGGTTTCCTGAAAGCTTTGATATTAAAGCCTTAATCGACTTTGTTTCAGCAATAAAGTCAGGGCAAGAGAAAGTCACCGCACCAGTTTATTCTCACTTAACTTATGACATTATGACAAATAAATCGTTGCAAGTTGAACAACCTGATATCGTCATTTTAGAAGGGTTGAATGTACTACAAACAGCGGCATCAACGGAAGCTGATCAATCACATCGAACTTTTGTTTCTGACTTTGTCGACTTCTCTATTTTTGTTGATGCTGAAACTGACTTATTAAAGACCTGGTATATACAACGCTTCTTGAAGTTTCGAGAGGGTGCTTTCACTGATCCTAATGCTTATTTCCATAGCTACTCAAAAATGAGCAAACGGGAAGCAGTAGCGATTGCATCGAAAATTTGGGATGAGATCAATGGTGTAAATTTAGAAGAAAATATTCGCCCAACTCGTGATAGAGCTAATTTGATACTTAAAAAGTCGACCAATCATCAGGTCAGCCAAGTACAATTGCGAAAATAGTTGTAATGGTACCAATCACGACAATAAAAAAGGCGCTAATAGCGCCTTTTATGTAACAGTGACCCGTCCTAAATAAGGTTGACACTTTTCTACCAATTAATCGGAGAGTGTTATGAAATCAACAACTAGACGTACT
>NZ_JBAHZA010000015.1:0-69146 GCF_036697365.1 Psychromonas arctica | reverse complement strand
CTATCTTTTCAATTACAAAGTAATAACCCCAAATTCAACACACAAAATAAAACACTGCAGGCTGAAGCCAGCGCCCCGAAAAGATGTGTCGTAGTTTTCATAAAGCTAACAACAAAGCCAAAATATATTTTATAATATCTACACAAAAAACAAATGAGAAGCGGCAGCTATCAAGCAAAGCTTTATATTAGGGGCGCTGGCTTCAGCCTGCAGATCTTTTTGTGTTGGTTTTTAGGTTTTTTCTATCTTTTCAATTACAAAGCAATACCTTCAAAGTCAACACACACAAAATAAAACACTGCAGACTAAAGTCAGCGCCCCTTAAGAGATGTGTCGTACTTTTCATTAATGTCGATAAACCTCAAAAGATGTCCCGCAATAACCACGAACAAACACAAAAAGCAGCGACAGCAATTAGACGAAGTCTAATATTAGGGGCGCTGGGCGAATTAACCGACAGGTTAGTCTTATGAGCGGGTAAGCTCTGCGCACCCTTTTTTCAGCCTGCAGATCTTTTTGTGTTGTTTTTTAGTTTTTCTACCTTTTCAATTACAAAGCAATAACCCCAAATTCAACACACACAAAATAAAAACACTGCAGACTAAAGCCAGCGCCCCAAGGTCAAAAAATAAATCATAACCACCCCATCATGGTATCGTCACAACCATATCATCATCTAACTCGTGCAGCTTTGCTTTCAACGCTTGTTTAGCGTCATCATCACCATGCACTATGACTACTTTTTGTGGACCTTTGCGAATGCGTTTAATGAAATTAACTAGGTTCGATTGATCAGCGTGAGCTGAATAACCTGAGATAGTATGTACGCCTGCTTTTATGTCTAACTTAGCACCATCAATAAACACATAACCGCCGCGTGGTCCGTATTGTTGAATCTGACGCCCTAACGTTCCTTGCGCTTGATAACCAACAAACAACACATCGGCGGTAGGCTCACTAATAAACCGCTTCAAATAATTTACTACTCGGCCACCACTGCACATACCACTTGCTGCAATCACAATTGCTGGTTTACTTCGGTTTGCCAAATACTCTACAACTTGCATATGCTCTTGGTGCGAATCCACCGTATACAGAGCATCAAAATTAAGTGGCTGGCGCCCTTGCTTAACACGTCGTTTAGCTTCCGCGTCCCACAACGTTTGAAAAGCTTGATAATGCTCAGTGAATTTAGCCGCCATCGGCGAATCCACAATCACCTCAATATCCGCTAACTTCTTAAACTTAGCCTTAGCCGTGATCTGCTCTAATTCATAAAGTAGCTCTTGAGTACGACCAATACTAAAAGCAGGAATAATCACCACACCATTATCGCTAATCGCTTTAATTAACACCTTCTCTAAACTCTGAGCACGATCACGACGCCCTTGATGGTTCTTATCCCCATAAGTACTTTCAATAACCACCACATCCGCTTTATAAGGGCTCCTGGGTGATGCTAACAAAGGCGAGTAAGTTGCTCCTAAATCTCCAGAAAAAACAACACGAGTAGAAGGCTCTGCAATAGGCTTAATATCGACTTCAATATAAGCTGAACCAAGAATATGCCCAGCAGGTTGAAACTTTACTTTAGTTCGAACATCCCCTACCAACTCCAATGCAAACCACTGCTTATAAGGCACTGCTATTAATTGCTCTTTTAAACGAGCCAAACAAGCTTTAATAATCGATTGATTACGCGTCACACCTACCTTTAATGCATCTTCAATTACCATAGGCAACAACGCAGCTGTCGCTTCAGTAGCAACAATAGGCCCACTAAAACCAGCCGCCAGCAAATAAGGCAAACGTCCCACATGGTCAATATGACAATGCGTTACCAACAACGCTTGTACCGTACTAATATCAAACTCAATCGACAATAAGTCATCATCTCCTCGCCCGGAAGTTTCAGCACCTTGAAACAAACCGCAATCAACCAATACACTATTAGCGTCATTAATTATTAATTGGTGACAAGATCCGGTCACGCCATTAACTGCACCATGATGAAGAATATCCATATCGCCTCTCTATGCATCAATAAATCCAATACAAAGAGTATGGTTCAGACAGAGTTAAATACAAAAATGACTTATTTAAAATGAGAGGAACAACAAAATAGAAAGGGACATAGAAGACACCAAATTAATTCAGCATCTTCTATTAATTTTAAGAAAGATTATAAAGAGGGTTTATTTTTTAATCGTTAACGGTTTATAAGTCAGTTGCTGACCAGTTTCCTTCGCAAATATTTCAATCTTGTCACCTTTCTTGCAATGGCTAGACAAAGCCATGTGAACTCCAATATAACGTTCACGAGGGAAATTAACTTTAGGTTGACCACCATAAAAATTATCTGCAATAACAGTTTCAATCAACACTCCATTACAAAGAACCTCAAACTCAACAGGCTTTTCAGAGTGACTGTAATAAGCACAACCGATTAACACATTATTAGGATTGACAATAAAATGGCTATAAACCCACTCTTTATTTTCTTGAGTTAATTTAACACGCAGTTTGTGTAAAAAATGCGCCTCTTTTACACACTCAATATCTTGCTTATTTTGTTCACTAACCTGTTTTTTTAATGCAACTGAAATAGCCTCTTTTTCAATTGTTTTTTTACCATTAATGTTAGCATTTTTGACATCTAAATTCAGACCATAGTAGCTATTGATTAAATCAACACTTTCATCATAACAGTCCGTTAAACCAATATACCCAATTAAACCTAGCGGCATTGGATTTAAATTTTTTCGTTGAAAGTTAGAAGCAGCAGGACGTTTCAAAAATTGCTCAATATCCCCTTTAAAACCATGATAAGTAACATAATGATTAAAATGAGAAATCACTTGTTCAACAGGATCTCGGACAAAAGCGATAATATGACGGGCAGACACCATATCTGAATAACGCAGAAAGCTAACATGTCCCGTAACCCAAGTATTTTGCATCGTTTTTAACTGGTTTTTAAATGCAAAAGGAGATTTCGCTTGATAGATAGTACTCTGTATCTGTTTCGCTGTATGTTTCGACTTATCGCCATAGTCACCCAGCACAATGAACTTATCTTCTAACGCTTTTCTAAAACTAGTACCTGCCGTTTTAGGGATATGGATAAAGAAAAAATTGTTGTTTTTTTCTTCATCACTTAACTCTCTTACTAAGCTACCTACCGAACAATTACTTTTAGCTGTACCTTGGGCATTTTTCACAACATTAACAAAAGCTAACCTTTCTTGCTCAGTTGTCCAAGGATAAACATACCCTTGCTTGGTTTTTAACGATGACTTAATAGTGCGATTACGTTGAATATCATCTTCACTTTTGTACGTTGGCGCATCCTCTGAAAGCAAACCAGTATTAATACAAGGAAAGTTAGCATGACCATTAGTTAAACCGTTAAAACCTTGATTAATAAAACGCTGAGTCCATTCAACATGGCCACAGCCATAACCTTTAAAGATAGGATTCAAATAGCCTACTTTCTGAAAAGCGTTTAAACTAGTTGCAGTACATTGACCCGTCACTGATTTAGAAACATAGGGAGAGTATATTTCCCCCGTTCCTTTTATTAACTTAGCATCACCAATAACTCGCTTATGCGCAAAATTAACATGCCCCCAGACTAAAGCAGTTAGCGCCCATGTTGAATCCCAACCTTGAGCAATAGGTTTACAATCATCTTCCAGTAAAATACTGACATCACATTGTTCAACCTCATGTAAATAATAAAGCGCACGGTTTTTATTAGCCACTACGCCCGAGTTGGGTTGAATAATACAAGCGACTTCGTTTTCATCACACCAAGTTTTAGTACCGTCCTCACTTCCATCATCTGCGACTACTAATACAGTCTCTTTATTAGAGAAGGCATGAATATTCTTAATGTTGTCTTGCAATCGTTCAAGGCGATTATAAGTAATAACTGCCACACCTATTTTTATATTTGCTAGTGTCGCTTTTTCTAATAAAGGCAAGTTAATAAAATCAATAGAAGCGGTGGGCTGAAAATAACGAAATAAAGTAAACAGTTGGTATGTTTGTACAGGGTAATGTAGTTCAGCAGCAACAATTAAAGCTTGTAAATAACTCCCTTGTACAGGAGTTATAACCGCACGACGTTTAAACCAGGTTAAGTTTTCTTTGAGCGTTTCCAATGACAATTCATCACTGTCCACTTGCCCCTTTTTTTGATAATCGGTAAATGCTTTAGGCTCAGAACTCCCCTGCACGCTATTTTGAATTTTACTTACAATTTTCTTTAACATTATTGATTATCACCAAAAATAAATTTAATTTTCCTACTCCAATATTTCACTAAAGAAGTCTGTTTATTATCTAGTTTATGTTTAACATAAATATTAGTAGGATCAATTTTTAAAGCGGCTAATAATAAAGACTCACTAACATCACTGCCATCATCTTTAAAATAGCAAGCCGCATCTAACAGGTTGCTTAGGTGTTGCTTTTTTTCGGGTAACTTTTTCCCTGGGGATTTATGTGCATGAGGTAAACTTAACTGAGTTAAAGAAATACCGGCTTTCTGTAAAAAAAGACCTAAATCATTTGGCTGACAAGTCGCTAAGTCTAAATGAATAAACTGCGCATCAGAATGCTTAGAAAAATAGCTTAATACATTGGCTACATGCTGATGATATTGCTTTCGCCAAACATCAACAATTTCATCTTTAGTTTTATCTAAAATACAACGATAACGATCTAAATAACTGCCACCACCATGCCTTAATCGGCTATTAATCCAATCATCAACAGGTCGAGTATTTAAAATAAAAATAGCATTAGGGTAAGTTTGATGCAGCTCTTTATATAGGTCATCAGCTACATATTGAAAACCATCTGTATTCAATGATTCCATATCAGAGAAAGCATCGTACTCATCTAATCCAGTTAATAAATCGCGCCCATTTTTATGATTTTCAAAAATAATATTAGCTAACTCACCCTTCAAATAGTGCACAGAGCGAATACCATTTTCCACTAGAAAGTCATGAATACTTAACGTACCGCACTTATTAAAACCAATTTGAAAAATTTTAGTAGTCATCGCAATGTAAAATCTTCTCTATCTAAAGTCAGCCATTGACTGTAACAAGGGTCACCCATTAACTGCTCACCCCATGTTTTTTTCATATAATTTACTTCACTAGCAAAACGAGCCTGTTTCTCAGGGGTATCTTCGGCACCACGACTAATTGATTCATGGTGTACCATTTCAATATAAGGAGACCATAAATTACGATAACCAGCAGCTTGTACTTTTAAACAAAAATCCACATCATTAAAAGCAATAGTCAGGTTCTCTTCGTCTAATCCGCCAACCTCTTCAAACACAGCTTTACGCACCCCAAGACAAGCCGCAGTAACAGCCGATAAGTTTTGAGTAACTTGTAAACGTTTAAAATAACCAGGATGCCCTTTAGGGAAATACTTATGCGAATGTCCAGCTACGCCACCTAACCCGGTAATAACCCCGCCATGCTGTAACTTCCCATCAGGGTAATAAAGCTTTGCTCCAACGCAACCTATATCAGTGCGGCTCATATTAGCCACCATCTCAATCAACCAAGACTCAGACAATATTTCAATATCATTGTTCATTAATACTAAAAACTCACCTTTTGCTTTACTTACTGCATAATTATTAATCGCAGAGTAATTAAAAGGTTTATCATAATTAATCAACCTGACTTTCCCATCTGATTCGAGCTGTTTAAAATAATTAATCGAATCAAGATCATCAGATTGGTTATCTAATAATAGAACTTCAAAATGAGGATATAAGTTTTTTTTGTAGAGAGAGTTAATACATTGCTTAACTAGTTTTTTCGCATTTTTAGTAGGAATGATAATTGAGACTAAAGGCTGCTTGCTAGGATTTGGCCAATTCACTTTATAAGTATTAGGTAACTTCCCCATTTCTACAGAATCAGCCTTGCCATTTAAGTGCTCTTTCAGTGCTTTCAACCCTGCAACTGCAGAATAAGACTTTTCAGACTCAGCAAGTGCAGTCGACCCTTGAATCGCACGCCAATGATACAAAACATAAGGTACATGCACTATCTGTTGGTCATTACACTGTGCAACACAACGCAACAATAAGTCATAATCTTGGCTGCCTTCGAAACCAACACGAAACCCGCCTACAGACTCTACTAGTTCACGCTGATATACACCAAGGTGGGAGATATAATTCATTGA
Organism: Psychromonas arctica; assembly: GCF_036697365.1. Lineage (GTDB taxonomy): Bacteria > Pseudomonadota > Gammaproteobacteria > Enterobacterales > Psychromonadaceae > Psychromonas > Psychromonas arctica_A. Next base: position 62,918 of record NZ_JBAHZA010000015.1, on the reverse strand, counting down.
ATATAATAAATCACGGTTCCATTGAGGTTTAAAATGCGGAGTAACTCGTTCACCTTTTTCAGTAATTTTATCTTCATCACTGTAAAGTAATTTGGCTTGAGGGTTATTATAAATAGCATCAGCCATTGCAGACAAGGCATCACAATGTAACAAATCATCATGATCCAGCAACACAATATAATCCCCCGTCGCAACAGCTAAACCATCATTAGACGCCTTCGATATATGGCCGTTTACAGTACGTTGAATAACATTAATGCGCGTGTCATCAACCAATGAATTCAGATAATCAATTAATCCAGCATCTTGAGAAGCGTCATCAACAATTACCAACTCCCAATTGCTATAGCGTTGTCCAGTAACAGAAGCGACCATATCTTTAAACAAACTAAGACCTGGTTGATAGGTTGGGACGATAATAGAAAAGCACGTTTGGTAACGTGCGATTTTAATAGCGGATAACAAGTTATTTTGTGCAATCTTAATTTCAGAATACCCTCCATCAAGAGGGAGTTTCATAAAATACTTTCGGTACAAACGAGCGAGCCAGCCGATTTTACGAAGTTGAATACGAACCTGAAATAAACAAGGTTTAAACATTTAGACTCTCAAAAATATAAATTTTTCATATTGGCTGTTGAAGACCTTCAATTACTAGTAAATCATAACAACTGATTACTCCAACTTCTAAACAAAGACTTATAGCGTTTAGATATTGGCTTTATTTTCACTAAATGTTTCATTATATTGACAGCTAAACGATATTCACCTACTGAAGCTAATTTAATAGAAGATTGCTCTAATTCGTAAAGTTGTTTATTTGTGTAGCTATATACATATTTGGAATTAACTTTATGTTCTAGTAACGCTTTATGTGCATTTAAGACTCTAGCTCTAGAATTCGTCAATTTTTTATTATTTAATAAGTTATTATAGTAAAAAACACATTCGCGTCGCTTTTTCATATCTACTTTTATTTTGCCAGTACTTATAAACGTCAGTACTAACTCCTTTATGACTTTCATATCCAGAAGAAGTTTAGGTACATTATGACCAGCCCCTACCAAAGGTAACAGAGTTAAATTACCCTTAAACCTTTTCGCATGTAACTTATCCTCTTTACATAATGGATCATAAATAATAAAACCATCTGCTGTTGATTGGCTAGCATCAGAATAGTCACCTTTCCATGCAGATTGAGAACTATTAAATCGGCTTTCAAAGGGAGCCCTAGCCTTATCTAGAGTACTAATTGGATTTAATAATAAAATTTTGTCCAAATTTAATAATGTAGAAAAAGTGCCTATTGCAACCCCCCCCATGGATGAACCATAACCACATCTAACAGGGAATTCATTAACAAATACAACTATATTTTTTAAAAAATCAATAATTCTTTCATCTCGATACCAATTATTTCTCTCTAGCGGAGAAAAAGAAATAACATTAATTGAATTATGTTTTAGAAAATTAAAACCAAAAATATTATCTTTATTGTTATCAAAATCACTAACTGATGGAATATTTTGAGCATATTGAAAAGATACAACAATTGGTTTATTTTTATCTAAAATAAAGCTTCGACAACAAAAAGAAGAGCCATTATATTTATGCTCACCGATTTCAAAAATCCCATTATACATTAACACCGTTCCTAACAATTTTACCAACTAACACTAAAAAGTACTTTAAAATTATGCTTTAGTACAAAATCTAAAATTCATTATATATATTAAAGTACATTAAATTGATTTACAGTATTTTCTAGAAGCTTTGCTCTGCGACTTGTATTGACAAAAAATTAACTTTATTCGTCTGATGCGCGTTTATAATCATTATTAATTTGTAATATTTATTTAATTAAAAAAACAAGCTCTACAGTTAAGTAGGGTATATAAAAATAGATAAGTTAATTTTCTATGTTAGGGGTTATTTTTAAAAAAACCTTCTATTACATTAACTATTAATTGAATTTGAGTGTTTGAAATGCCATACCAAATAGGTAATCGAACTAATTTCTCACTTTCTCTCGTTGTCAACACATCTTCGCCACTAAACTTACCAAACTCAATGCCAGCAGGTGCAGAATGAAGAGGTATATAATGAAAAACTGCATTAACTTGATTATCTTTTAGATTATTAATGAACTCATTGCGTTGCTCTATATCTCTCAGTTTCAAATAAAACATGTGACCATTGTGCTTTAGCTCAACAGGTATAGTCGGTAAAGTAAATTTATATTTAGAAGATAAGGGTTTTAACAATTCATAATATAAGTGCCATGATTCGAGGCGATTATTATTAATTTCCTCCGCAGACTCTAGCTGCCCCCAAAGGTAAGCAGATTGAATTTCAGAAGGCAAATAACTGCTGCCAATATCGACCCATGTATACTTGTCTACCATTCCCCTAAAGAATTGACTTCTATTTGTTCCTTTCTCTCTTATAACCTCTGCTCGAGATATTATCTTTTTATCATTTATAATTAATAACCCACCTTCACCACCACTTGTATAATTTTTCGTTTCATGAAAGCTATAAGTACCTAAATGCCCAATAGTCCCTAGGGATTTACCTTTATAGGTCGACATCATACCTTGCGCAGCATCTTCGATTACAAATAAATCGTATTTAGAAGCTAGCGACATAATAGAGTCCATTTCGCAAGCAACACCGGCATAATGAACTGGTACGATAGCTTTTGTTTTTGATGTGATAGCTGCTTCTATTTTAGTTTCATCAATATTCATAGTATCAGATCGAATATCTACAAATACTATTTTAGCCCCTCTCAGTACAAATGCATTTGCTGTACTAACAAAAGTATAGCTTGGCATAATAACTTCATCATTTGGTTGGATATCAATCAATATAGCAGCCATTTCCAAGGCTGCAGTACAAGAAGGTGTAAGTAGGGTTTTTGGAGCATTTAAGTTATTTTCAAACCAAGCTTGACACTTTTTCCCGAAAAAGCTGTCACCTGATATTTTATTGCTTTGTATAGCCTCTAAAACATATTTGGACTCATTGCCAGTTAATGGAGGTTTATTAAATGTTATCATTTGGGAATTCCCACTATTATTAAAAATAAATATACTAAATAGTTATTAATGCGTTTTTAATATACTACATATTATTAGATAGCCAGCGAGCAAATAAAAATCAATTCCATATCAACCCCCTCATGCCATTATTAGTTAACACATCCACTTTTATTACATTTTTATAAAAATCAATGCACTCTCGTAACTCAGAATGATTATTAGCAGATAACAATATGTAAACTCTACTTGTTTTATCAGAAAAACCAAGGCTCTTGTTGCCAACTGAGATTGAATCTAAACTACTATCTATATATGAACAATGGGATTTCGCTAAAATTATCCCATCAACAGTTTTAACTGTCCCTTCAGGTAAATAAAAGGCAATATAACTAGATACCACCCCAGTATTATAAACCTCCATATTAGGAGTATTACCCAAAGCAATATCGATCATAAAAGCATCAGCATCAAAACCTGAACATGCTTTTACTAATTTCGATGATATATTAACACCCCCGCCACGAGCAGCAGTTTCAATTAAATGACATTTACCTTTAGCTACAATTACTTCACTATGTGTTAAGCCAAATGACAGACCAAAGGACTCTATTAACTGCTTATTGAATTTTGATATTAGATCCGTATTTTTTTCAGAAGGAAACTGTCTACAATATGGTGAAAAGGTCTTTACTGTTTCAAAATAAAAAGAATCACCGACTACTAAATCATTATAATTACCATCGTATACAACCCCTTCAATAACAAATTCATCGCCAACTAAGAACTCTTCAACTATGACAGAATTTGAGCGTGAAAAACTTGCGGCATAACTAAAAGCTTTTTCTATATCATTTAACGACTCAACTACTTGAATTCCTCGGCTTCCTTGAGAATCGACAGGTTTAACTATAACAGCGCTACCAAGTTCGACAAAAAAATTTTCAATGTCTTTAGCTGAATTTACAAGTTTATATTTCACCGTATCGAGACCTAATTCAGCACATTTATCTCTCATCATTAACTTATCGGTAAAGAGGCATGCGGTTTCATAATCAATTCCACTTAAGCCCAGTTTAGTCGACACATAAGCCATAGTACGAACAGGTATATCTGTTTGGTTAGTTGTGATCCCATCAATATTTAAATTTTTAGCATGACTTAACACGCCTTTTTCATTTGAAACATCTTCATAAATGATTTGATCGGAGAACTTAAAGCCAGGATAGTCACCTTTAGGGCTAACAACTATGACTTCATGTCCCATTTCTTTTACTTTTTTTATAATTGGCACCTGAAATTCACCAGCACCAAGTACCATTATCTTTTTCTTCATATTTTTATTCCATTGTCTAAATGTTGTGAATAAGGTTTTGCTGGTATTCCTTGATATCTTGTCGATGGTTCAGTATTTTTAGTAACCATCGAGTTAGCACTGATTAATGTTTCAGTCGCTAAAACACTTTTTTGTAAAATAGTGGAATTGAACCCTAAAAAGGAATTCTCCCTGATATTAACATTTCCACCAACAACACAGCCCGCAGCAATAAAACAATGATTTGAGATTATACTGTGATGACAAATAACCGTCCCTGAATTAATGCAAACATTATCACCTATTGTCACAAAAGGCTCTATAACTGCACCATGTAAAATTAAATTATTCTCACCAAAAATCAATGTCTTATCTACGCTAGATTTACTACTAATATAATTTGCATGTTTATAGCCATAACTTTTTGTTAAATTAAAAATACTCCTTCTAAATCTCATATTTCCATAACCTAATGCTATAAACAAACAATATTCATCGGGAGGATAAAGGGATGATAGAGATTCAAAGTCAACAACTGGTAAACCATCAATATTATGCTCATTTATAAAATCTTTATGAACTGTAAAAGCTATTAACTCATAACTTGAATCAGAAGAAAAATAATAAGCAATCATTCTTGCGTATTTTGTATTGCCGAAAATCACTAGTTTCATAAATTTTACCGTTTAGATAGATAATTAATATCAGTCGAGACTTATATACTTTAAAGAATTAAATATTAAAGTTAACAAAGCGCTTACCAGCATTAACATTTATTAGAAATAACTATATTATACATATACATGAAACACTAAAAGGCCAGCAATTGAAAATTATCAACATAATAAAGTGATTTTTATACACAAGTGAAATGAGTATTTGTACAGTAGTAATAGAAATACATTTACCAAAACACATCAAATAAATTCATTACGTGTATTAAAACTCTCCTGAGCATAATTGACTATGTAATTAAAGCGCTTAGGTTCTATACTTAAAAAGTTATCATTTAGATACTTATACTGCTGCTCAGCTCTTTTCATACGCAAATTTTTATTTTGAATTAATGATATTAGTGTTTCATAAAACTTTCCCTCATCATCCTCTATCAATGTAGGAACTTCTTTTGCACAAACGTCAGAACCTTTGTAGCATAGAACAGGGCATTTTTCTAACCTCGCCATAACCCCTCCAGTTCCACCTCCATCAAACCCAGGAAAAGCAACAAACAGATCGCAATGTGAAAGATAAGATCTTAAATGAAGTTCAAACTCAATTATATGTAGTCGGTTTGACTCGAATAAATTTTGAAATCTAGAGTCAATAGACAATATGAAATCTGCATTCGAAGGCCCCAATAAAACCAGTCTTAATGTTAAAAAAGTATCAAACAACTTAAAAAACTGATCTAATTGCTTATCAGTATATTGTGAAAATATTTTTCCTATTCGATCATTTGTTAAAGCACAGGCTATAGTTATTTCATCATCTATTACTTTAATTTGACTAACAGAATATTCAATATCTTTTGTAAAAGTTGCAATAGGTAGATTTAATTGTTTAAAACGTTCTTTAGGTAAATCCCCATTAACCTTGAAAACTTTATTGGAAATTGCCACATCAATTTTATTATCCACTTTATTATTTTGATTAAAAAACAAAAAACAAGTTGGAAAGTAATCATACAAAAATAATCTTATTTTTTTTGACTCAAATGCGCCACCCAAATAAAATATAACATCAGGGTCAAAATCAGATATATTACTCAAAATGTATGGGTTCTCTTTCGTTGTAATATAAGAATCAATTTGAGGCCCCAAAACGTCCTTCAAGTGATTTTGATATGCTTTAGGTAAAGGTTCATACTCATTTTTATTTGCATTGTAATCACCGTGAAAAAAAACTTTAATGCTATACTTTTTAATATCAAAAATTTTTTTACACATACTACTAATTAATAATAAATGAGCAAACTTCTTATTTGTTGCCATAGGTAATCTACGAATAACAAAGGCAACTTTTTTTTTACGAGTACTATTCAAAAGAAATAAAGTCTCATCTTTTCTTATATTTTGCATATTTTTTAGGCTTTTAATTTCATCTGTAATTGCCTCTTTTTCTTTCAATGATAGGACTTTATCAAAGCTTGACTCTATCCCTGTTAATTCTTCAACCAAATTCAGATTAGTTTTATTTTTCATAATTGAGCAATACCATGTAAATTTTAGACATTATCGATTCTAATAGTTATTACAACTTCCACATTTTATGCTTTATGCTTAACTCTAAAAGATGCTTGGTTTGTGGCCCTAACTTTGCTATTGCATACTTTTTCCACTCTTCGGGCATACCGAAGTTTTTTGTTTTGTTAACTTTTTTATTTAATTTCTCTTGGTTAGCAGGGATCTCTTTTATTCCTAAGAACCGTTGTACTTCAGTTAACATTTTTTCAGGTGATTCTCGAAAATCCTCAAAATAGAGAAGCATTAGCTCATCACTACTTAGTGATTTTTTTAATAATTTATAGTTATTTGCATATTCAGCATTTATCCAGAAAAAATGTTTATCTAATAACTCTTTAAAGTTTTCAAATCCAGCATCAAGCGCTTCATCTTCTCTATTTACCCACTTCATATGGAATTTATAATGAGACCATAGACGTTCTAATGGATCGCGTAACGTGTAAATAACTTTAACATTTTTAGCCACTTTACGAACATTATCCCAACCATCTACATCCATTTGACAATAGAGGTTTGAAAAATCTGCACAAAACTTCTTTCCTGGATTAAAACGAAATAGATTTTCATACCACTCGTTAGATATTTCACTATTATGCGCATAATCTGCATACCAAGATATATCATCTAAATGCTGAGAAATAAATTTTGGATTCCCAGCCGCAGTTTTTTGCATTACTTCTTTTAACTTAATAATACGGTTACGATGATTAAGCTGTTTCTCAATCCCCACTTTGTTAGCAAAGTAATGAATTTCTTTTTCAGGAGTAAAGTGAATTTCAGGGTGGTCTTTTAATTGTTCATAAAGCCAAGTAGTCCCAGCTTTCATCGCACCAACACTTAAAAATAAATTATCAATCACTTATACATCTCCACTAATTCTTCAACCTGCTTATCCACCATACGAATATCAGCTTGTTCTATTGTTTTTTTGAATTTTATTGCGTTTTTATCAATCTCGTTGATTGCTTTAGCAACACCAATTAAATCTGGTTTAATTTTTAGCCCTGTTTTATTTTCAATAACATCTTCACCAATACCGCCAAGGTTACTTGCCACTACCCAACAACCACAAGCGGCCGCTTCACGTGTTACTAATCCATAACTTTCAGGCCACATTGATGGTGCAAACAAAATATCCATTTTTTGATATAAAGCAGTAATACTTGCCTGATTTACTCGTCCAATAAAAGTAACAGGGACTTTGCCCCAAAATGTTTTTTCAATATGCCCTTCATCTTTAGCATGGTCAACAATCAACATTTCAATATTTTTAGGCTGCTCTTGCTCTATCGCTTCTTTCAATAAGAAATAACCTTTGTGATTAGCCATACCACCGATATGTGCACAAACTACTTTATCTGTATAAGTAGTCTCTTTTAACGCCCATTCAACCGATGAACTAATGCCGTTTTTATTGACTTGTATTTCAAGATAACCATTCTTACGGTAAATACTTGCAAAGCCTTCAGAAACGGTTAACAGTCTCTGTGCACCTTTTAAAAGATCTTTAAAGTAGATTAAACGCTCTATTGAATCACCTAAATTAATATTATTAGGTAAAGTTCGAGGTGCAAACATATCAGGGTGCCCATCAGGGTAAACATTATCATCGCCATCAATTAAAAACTGATGGTCTGAGATCCACCAAGCATCATGCGCGGTTACAATATAAGGCACTTCGTTATCTTTAGCGGCTTCGACAATAGAGGCGGTTAAACGTTGCACGCAATGAAAATGAATTAAATCAGGCTGTTCTAACTCAATAAACTGTTCAAATAAGTCGTACATATCGGGATCTTGAGCATGCCAATCCATATTTTCACGATACAAGATAGTTGAGCGATAAACTGTCACTCCTTGATGCTGATAAGAGGTCAATTGATAAGGTGTTGTACAACGATCATCAGAGGTAAACACGATTAATTCATATTCATCACCGTATTGCTCTTGTAATATATCAAAATTGTCAGAAATGACTCGCGTAGCACCACCAATAGATTGAGGTGGAAAAAAAACATTGACCAGTGCCAATTTTTTCTTCGGTTTAGTTTCCTGAGTTAATAAATTATCTAATTCATTGACTAAGTTGCGGCCTAAATAGTCTACCGAATATTCAGATTTCACCTTATTTAACGCTGTATCGGCTATCTTTTGACGTAAACTCGGATCAGCAATTAATAGCTCTAGAGAGTTAAACCATTCCTGCTCACTTCCTGCAATGAATGCATCTTCACCATTAACTAATACATCTCGGTAGTTAGCTGTTGTACTCACTACTGATGGAATGCTAAAACACGCGGCTTCAAACCATTTTAATTCACTCTTACAGCCATTGATTTCATCATCGTTTAATACTGCTAAGCTAATATCAGCTTGGGCTAAAAAAGCCCAATAAGCTTTTACATTTTTGATGGGTGGTACTTGTTGTAATTGCTTTTTATATTTACTAGTAAAAGCGTTCGGTAGCTGCAAGTAACCTGCGATCACTAAGCGAGCATGTTCATATTTATCTAAAATACGTATTAATGCAGGTAATGCCTGTTCAATAAAATCACTATTATGAGCTTGTGTTCCACTACCATAAAAAATATCAACCGTTGTTTTATGAGACTTATCTTCTTTAGCGAGACGATTAAGCTTATCTAAACCATTACGATGCAATATGCATTTTTTATCCATCACTAAATTTTCTAGCTTTTCGCATAATAACTTAGTTGAAGATATACCATAACGACACTGCTTTGCAGCAGCATAAAAACTGGCCATTGACTTACGCAATTCAATATGGGTATCTAACCCAACATAGCCGCCGAAAGACTCAATAGGAGCTGGATAACTTTCTTCAAATAACAAGTCATCAATCTCATAGAATGAAGCTTTACCATTTGCATTGACTTGAGCCATTGCTTTTAATACTTCAGGCACAGCAGGAACACGATAGAAGATAACAATATCATGCAAAGCGATTTCATTCTGATATTGTTCAAGCTTCATCCAGTCAACTGTCGTGACTACTTTACCTTGTGATTCTAATTGCTCTACTTTTTGATCAAGGCGATATCTAATGCATTGTGGTACATGATAATCACCAATAATTAATACTTTCTCTGTGTTTAACGTTTTCAGTATTTGACTATCGACACCTCCATAAAAACTAAAGTAGGTTTGGTAAATAATGTTGCTATATTCTAAGACCTTTTCTTTTAATTCTTTGCGCTTATCTAAAGCAGCTAGCATATGTACGCCACCTAGATAATCCCAATAAAATTTTTGAATGAAGTTTTTGAGTAACTCAAAGCTATAGGTAAATTCTGGACTACTTTTTTGTAACTGAGTTAAGAATGTAACTCCACGTTTAAATTCAGATTGCTTTTCAAAACAAAGCAATAAACGTTCTATTACTTGCAAAGAGAGCTTTTCGGAAGAATCAACTAAGTATTGATAGGCTTTTTCTGCATCTCGATAATTCTGTTTAGTGAATAAATAGTCACCTACCAAAGTTATTAGCTTACTATCATTAAAGCTAGAAATGAAACTTACAGATTCTTTTGTACGTTGCTGTTGTTCATAACAAAGCAAAAGGTTATTAACTAGATAAGTAGATGATTTCCTTATTTTGGATCCAGTTAATAAAAGAGCAGATTTATAAATCTCTTGCGCGGTTCTATAATCTTTTTGGTCTAAATAAGTATTGCCTAAGTGCTCTAATACTTCACTACTTTCATTAAAATACAATGCCATTTGCCAAGCGGTTCGGGCATTATCTAAACCTGCTTGTATTTTATTTTTTCTATACGACAGATAGCAATTAACTGCCAACTTATCATAAAAACCTGCATTTTTAAGGTCACTCTCATAAAAGCGAATAGGTTGTCTAATATTCCCAACTGCAACATTAAGTACATCCATTGCGGTCAGCATATACTCTTTATTTAACGTAATAGTCTTATTGATATCCAACTTTTTAATATCTAGGTAAACACCACCAGAGTTTTGTTGAGCCCACTCCTCTAGCGTTTTAACTCTTTTTTCTGCTCTACCATTAATTAACCAATGAATTTTAGCCTGTTGTAATGAAGAAATACCCGCTTCTGCTAAATCAGGATAATAAGCGAGATAAAAGTCTAAATCTAATTCAAAGTTAAACTCTGCCATAGACTTTACGCCTTTAGCGAAGAGCATCGCTTCTAAATTAGGAAAACGCCCCTCTTTTTTACCAGTAAAGTGCCAATGATTTTTTAAGCGCTTATTAGATAGTTCACTTAAATCTGGATAGCTGGAGCGATAAAAATCAACATCTAAGCTGCTTTCATGAGCAGTAATAAGACGGCTCATGATTTTTGTTTTCACACTCATTTCTTAGCAGCCTCTAATAACTCACTCCACCAAGCTTCACTTGTTAAGTACCACTCAACAGTTTTCTTGATTCCTGTTTCAAATGATTCAACGGGTTTGTAACCTAACTCATTATTGGTTTTGGTTGCATCAATTGCATAGCGCCAATCATGCCCAGCACGATCTTCTACAAAGGTTATAAGTGAAGCAGCTTCGCCTACTAGCACGGCTTTCGCCTTCGGGAAGCGAGATGCGAGATCCGAATCATTAGCAAAAAACTCATCCATAAGCTTACAGACTAATTTTACGATATCGATGTTAGCCCATTCGTTATGGCCACCGATATTGTAGTTCTCACCTAAGCGACCTTTGTTTAACACTAGCTCGATACCACGCGCGTGATCTTCTACGTATAACCAATCACGAATTTGCTGACCATCACCGTAAACTGGTAGTGGTTTATCATGCAGGATATTGGTAATGATTAATGGGATAAGTTTTTCTGGGAAGTGGTACGGACCATAGTTGTTTGAACAGTTTGATGTGGTTACTTCTAAGCCATAAGTATGGTGATAAGCACGTACTAAATGATCAGATGCTGCTTTTGATGCTGAGTAAGGCGAATTTGGTGCGTAAGCAGTATCTTCAGTGAATGCTGGATCATGTGGTCCTAATTCACCATAAACTTCATCTGTTGATACGTGATGGAAACGATGCTTAAGGGGTGCTTTACCTTTCGCTTTAGGCTCATCAATCCATACTTTTTTTGCTGCTTTTAATAAGCTGTATGTACCAATGATGTTAGTTTCAATAAACGCATCTGGGCCAGTGATTGAGCGGTCAACGTGTGATTCAGCTGCAAAATGCACTAAAATATCAACGTTATGCTCTTTTAATAAACTTTCTACTAACGCAGTGTCACATATATCGCCATGAGCAAATACAAAATTTGGATTATCTTCAACAGAGGCTAAGCTCTCACGATTTCCCGCATAAGTTAACGCATCTAATACCACTACTTTATCTTGTGGGTTATTAGCTAACCAATATAGAACGTAGTTTGCGCCGATAAAACCAGCACCGCCTGTTACTAATAAATTTCGTTTTTTCATATATTATTACTACCTTTAAGCTTAAAATTGTGTTCTTTGTGTGAAGGCTAAGGGGAAGCCTTAAGGGACAAGAGGAAAGGCTCAAGGGACAAGAGGAAAGGCTCAAGGGGCAAGAGGAAAGACTCAAGGGGCAAAATAAACTGTTCTTGCCTTGAAGCGAATCACCCTTGTAGCTTTAACCTTGTTCCTTGTAGCTTTAACCTTGTACCTTCACATCCCTTTTTTTACTGCCATTAAACCCGCTATCATTCTTGATATTTCTTCTGCTTCTTTTACCCAAAGCATGCCTGTTTCTTTTTCTATATAGTTAATTTTAATACCAATATAAATTTGAGTTCTTAGCTCACCGCATGAGCCTTTGGCATACGACAAAAAGTTAACAAACTCTTTATTACTTTTTCTTTCATAGCCCTCTGCAATGTTAGATGGCACTGAAAGTGAGGAGCGTGTAATTTGGTCTTTAAAGCCAAAGTCTTTTGAAGTTTGGAAATATTTATATATTTCAGCAGATAACCTTGCAGAACGTTTCCACACATCTAAGTCTTCAAATCGCATGAGCCCCTCTTTATCTTTATTTAACCTGCAGCTTTAACCTTGCCCCTCTAACCTTGCACCTCTAATCTTGTATCTTTAACCTTGTCCCTCGAGCCTTGCATCTTGTACCTTGCCCCTAGAGCCTTGCACCTCTAATCTTGTACCTTTAACCTTGTACCTCGAGCCTTGTACCTCTAACCTCGTACCTTTTATCTCTCACTTTCGGCGAGTTCATCCATCATTGCCGATAATTGTTTACGCCAATGAGTTGTTTCGATACCACTTGCTTGCTCTGCAGTACTTTTATCTATCACGCTAAAACTTGGGCGTTGTGCGGGTGTTGGGTAAGCACTCGCAGGAATTGGCCGTACTGGAATCGCTTTATCCAGCATGCCTTTTTCAATAGCAAGCTCTTGAATTGCAACTGCAAAGTCATACCATGAACATACGCCGGCATCAGTCCAATGTAATTTTAATGCTTCACCTATTGGTGGGTTTTGGTCACTGGCGATTAACGCCCAAATCACTTCCGCCAGACCTTTTGCCCAGGTTGGCGTCCCCACTTGGTCGTAAACAATGCCTAGCTGTTCTTTTTCAGCCATTAAACGCAACATTGTTTTTACAAAGTTATTACCATTTACTGAATACACCCACGCGGTACGAATAATCGTAGCTTGCTCGTGAAGAATTTCATTGATTTTGATATCGCCAGCTAGCTTTGAAGCGCCATAGACGTTAATTGGGTTAGTAGTATCATCGGTCTGATAAGGTGTGGTTTTAGTGCCATCGAAGACAAAATCAGTAGAAACGTGAATTAATTTTGCCGATACTTTTTTACAAGCGTTTGCAATGTATTCACTGCCTAAATCATTAACCGCATAAGCAATATCTGAGTCACTCTCTGCTTTATCAACAGCAGTGTAAGCAGCTGCATTAATAACAATGTCAGGCTTAAATTCGGTAATTTTTTGGTTTACTTGCTCCGCATCGGTAATATCTAACTCATTTACCGAACAGCTTAGTAATTGCACCGCTTTTGGTACTAGCTTTTCTAGTTCCCACGCGAGCTGACCGCCCTTCCCTGTAATTAATACTTTCATAGCAACCTTACTCATTTTTAATTGTTTGTTTTTTAATACTTTTGTTTGTACTAGCCAAAAGTGATACTAAAAGGGCTACTCTACCTAAAAAATGAGATCGAGTCACTTTCCCTTTACAAAAATAAGACATTTTTTTAGTTATTGTTAAGTCATTCAGACTGCATAAGATTGAGATGGTTTCATCGCTGGATAATTTGTTTTTTTGTTCAAAGTATTTAAAGGAAATCGCTTGCTGAATAACGCTTTGTTGGCTTTGTTTGAACGCTTTAAAATGCATATTAAACTTACAAAAAAGTGATATTAAGCTGCGTTGACTTGCCCCAATAGTGTTACTGCTATGTTGGCGATATTGTATTAGAGCCTGATCTATAAAATGAATTTCACCACAGCGGTGTGCAACTAATGCCAACCACCAATCATGCATATAAACTTGCTCTGGAATCGGTAATGCTTTATTTAATAACGCGCGATTCATTAAAGTAGTACAGCCTGAAACAACGTTTTGCTGACATAATTGGTTAAAATGATGATGCCAAGTCTTAGGGATATTCTTTAACTCAAAATAGCTGCTACAAAGTACATTTAATTTCTCATCTACAATCACTTTATCTGAAAAGACCAGTGCAGGTAACCCTGTCGAATCAGCTTGTAGATTTTGAATGCTTTGTAATGACAATGTTAACTTTTCAGGTAACCAAACATCGTCTTGATCGCTTAACATGATGTATTCAGATGTGGTTTTACTTAGTCCATAGGAAAAATTATGAATAGGACCATGGCAACCACTATCGTTGAGATGCAGTTCTATTTTATGGTCTTGTTTGGCGCAGCGTTGAATAAGGTGAATGGTATTATCACTTGATCCGTCATCAACGATAATTAAACGCGAGACTAAGCCGCTATAGTCGATACAATTTTGAATTGATTGTATTTGTTCTTCTAAAAAACTTTCTCCATTATAAGTCGCTAATACAATATCAATCATTTCTTATATCTATTTTGATATTCAAGACGTGAAGTTAATGCAGTTTCTTGTTTTTTAGAGAAAGAATATTTAAAAACGCTTTGTACATGCCAAAAGAAGTACTTGCTCATAAATTGTTTGCTAGCGCAGCGTCTAAAGTGTACCGCTTTAACATGCTCTAAATATTGCAATGGGTAACCCGCTTTGTTGGCTCGGAAACTAAAATCGATATCTTCACAATACATATAATAACGTTCGTCTAAACCGTTGAGTTGATTGTAAACATCTGCTTTTACCGCTAGGAAAGCACAGCTTGCCCAATACAGTTTATCTTCCTTCAGGCCTCTAGTACGATTAACCATAGTTGAACGGTCATTGAGTAAATAGGTTTTAATGAAGTTTAGAAATTTGGGGTATAAACGGATATTATCATCATGTACCATCTCTTCTCGGTCTAAATAGAGGTTCGCAACACCTAGATTAATATCCACCTGTTTTAAAGTATCGATTAATTTCTGTATATTTCGCTTAGTAATAAAGACATCTGGGTTGAGTAGCAGAAAATAATCATCTTCGTTCATTCCAAGCTCAAACTTACAATACATATAATTAGCATTGTTGTTAGCTGAGAAGCCTTGTTCATGACCGTTGGCAAGATAATGAGCGTTGTACTTATCACAGTATCTTTTTAGCTTGCCAACGGGATCATTGTCTCGACATACGACGGTTACTTGATCATATTTTGAAAGGGCTTTAATAGTGCCTAAATTGATGATCACATCATGATGGCGATGAGACACTATTGATATAAAGATGCGCATTAATTAAAACTTTGGCGCTTCAATAAAGCTTAATCCGGCTTCATCTTTGGCAGATAATAATGGTTTTTTATCTACTGCAATTGGCCAATCGATATTCAGAGAAGGATCGTCCCATTTTAATGAAACTTCTGCATTTGGGTTGTAAATGTCTGTGCACTTATATACGAATTCGGCTTCGTCAGTGGTGACATAAAAGCCATGTGCGAAACCTTCAGGTACCCACATTTGAAGTTTATTTTCAGCTGAAAGTAATACGCCAGCCCATTGGCCGAATGTTGCAGAATCTTTACGCATATCAACAGCAACATCAAACACTTCACCTTTGGTTACACGCACTAATTTACCTTGGGTGTTTTCGGTTTGGTAATGCAAGCCGCGAAGAATACCATGGCTCGATTTGCTGTGGTTTTCTTGTACGAATTCACGTTCACCACAGTGTTCGTTAAATAACGAAGTACGGAATGTTTCCATAAAGAAACCACGTTCGTCGCCGAATACTTGTGGTTCAACAATTTTCACATCAGGAATATTCGTTTCAATAAATTTCATATATATACTCAGTTACAAGTTAAAAGGCTAAAGGCTAAAGGCTAAAGTTAACATTCAAAATCGACACACTAAAAACAAAACACTGCAAGCTGAAGCATGCGCCCCTAAAGATGTATCACAACTTACGATGCTGTTCGAAACTGCGAAACACAAGCATCATAAGGCTAAGGTCAAAATCAACACACTAAAACACTGCAAGCTGAAGCATGCGCCCCTAAAGATGTTTCGCAGCTTACGATGTTGTTCGAAACTGCGAAACACAAGCATCATAAGGCTAAGGTCAAAATCAAAACTCATCAAATAACAGTGCAATAGCTATCAAGCAGAGCTTGATATTCGGGGCGCTGGCTTCAGCCTGCAGATCTTTTGTGTTGGCTTTTGAGTTTTTTATATCGTTTTTATTACAAAACTCTAAATCAAAATCGACACACTAAAAACAAAACACTGCAGACTAAAGTCAGCGCCCCTAAAGATGTTTCGCAGTTTACTAAGCTGTTAGTTAATTACGTTGCATTAAAAGAAGCAGGCTAAAGCCAACTACCCACAAACATCGTACTTTTCGATTAATTTCTAAACTTACGTGCTTGGTAGTATTCTTACTTCTAGTAGGCTTAGTAGGTATTCACCGTAACCTGACTTCTTTAGTGGCTCAGCTAGTTTTTTGATGCCGTCTGCGTCTATGTATCCCATGCGGAATGCGATTTCACCTGGACAACATACTTTCAAGCCTTGGCGCTTTTCAATAGCGCGAATGTATAATGCAGCATCCAACAGGTCATCTAATGTGCCTGTGTCTAACCATGCTGTTCCGCGGCCCATTACTTCTACTTTTAATGTTTTGTTATCAAGGTATTGTGAAATAACATCTGTTATTTCTAATTCACCACGTGGTGATGGTTTTACATTTTTAGCAAACTCAACCACGTCCGCATCAAAGAAATACAACCCAGGTACTGCATATGATGACTTCGGTTTTTCTGGTTTTTCTTCAATTGAAATTGCTTGACCTGCCTCATCAAATTCGACTACACCGTAAGAAGTTGGGTTTGCAACGTAATAACCAAAAACTGTTGCCCCCGCTTCTTGTTTATTAGCTCTTTGTAGTGATTTAGCTAGGTCATGACCGTAGAATAGGTTATCACCTAAGATTAATGCTGCTGGAGAACCATCTAAAAATTCTTCTGCCAATAAAAAGGCTTGCGCTAAACCATCCGGACTTGGTTGTACAACGTATTCAATGCTGACACCCCATTGTGAGCCGTCTTTTAACAGCTCTTTAAAACGTGGTAACTCTAACGGTGTAGAGATGATTAATATTTCGGTAATCCCGGCCATGAATAGATTAGAAAGTGGGTAGTAGATCATTGGCTTATCATAAACTGGCATCAATTGTTTACTTACTACTTTTGTCAGTGGATAAAGCCTTGTACCTGAACCACCTGCTAAAATAATCCCTTTACGATTTAATGGGTTATTATTCATACTCATTTCCTTTCCATTTATTTTTAAAACTAAAATAGTTACTCTATTTTAATTCTCTAATTGTACTTATAATTATTTTACTGATACCAAATGCCAGACTTAACAATAATAAAAGCAATGAGATATTGTAAATGGCATCAGGATATTTACTGTCTTCACTTAAGGTTGCTTTTTCAACGGTAATCAAATACTTTAATTGTCGATAAGCCTCTATGCGCGACTTTTCTAATGAAATTTGCGATGAGGTATAAGCTTGCAACGCTAAATCCATTTTAATTTTATAGTCAGTAAATCGTGATAGAAGTTCACTCACTGGCACTTCATCTAGCCCAGTTTGTGACAGCTTATCTCTTTCAACTTCTAATTGTGCATTCAACGCCGCTAACTCATTTTTTAAGCTTTGGACCTGTGGAGAGCGATCGCTCATTATCGCATTCAGTGTTTTTATTTCTGTTTGCTTAGTCGCAATTTGGCTTTCGATAGTATTAGTAATAGTTTGCTTTGCTGTTCCTTCTGCCGTTGGATCTAACAAGTTGTATTTTTGTTGGAAGACCAGCAGATCTTTCTGAGCATTAGTAAAACGTTCTTCAATACGCTTATGTTCACCTTGCATAAAACTAAGTTGCGCATTAGCGAGTTGATGGCCTATTGAATTAATAAACCACTCGGCTCTTTCAACAATAGTATTCGTTAATAGTTGCGCATACTTACTATCAAACCCTTGTGCTGCAATGGTAATAACACCTGATGCATCATCCAATACGACCTCTACATGCTCTTGATAGTACTTATTTAAGGCTTCCTTAGAATCATCATTATGGATGCGGCTAAAGAAGTCGATATTAGATTGAGAGTAATGCTCTTTTAAGGCTATTTTATCATTTAGATACTCAATCATGTCATTAGAGTAAATATAGGTTTTGACAAGTTCAGCGTCATTACCGCCACTTGATCCCGTTAAGCCGGTTAACAATGCCATACCTGAGTCCATTGTTGAGGCACTGTCAGGCTGTTGAACGATCACTTTGGCTTGGCTTTCATAACGCTCAGTAGCCCAAAGTAGTTGATATGCGGTAAAAATGAGTGTCGGTAGCATCACAAAAACAAGAAAAGGCGAACGCTTTACTTTATCCCACTTTGATTGGAGTTTAGCAGTGGCTTTCGTTTTTTGAACAGGTGCACTCTGTTTTGACTGTTCTTGCTTTTTAACCTGCGCCTTTAGATTTCTCACTCGAATTAAAATACGATCTGATAATTCAGAATCAGCTGCTTTTAATGACTCAGCTTTTTTTTGCAAAAATTCAATGTTATTAAACTCTGCTGGTTTGATTGAATCTTTAAACTCATTAAATCGTTTTTCTAACATAAATAACTATAAAGGCTATAGGCTACAACACCTAAAGGCTTGAAAATTAATAAAAGCTTTAAGCATGATACTTAAAGCCTGAAATTATATTTATACACTGCTATTAGCGGCTTATCGCTTGTTTCCAACCTATGCAATAACAGGCTAAAGCAAAAAAAATAGAGCATAATGTAAACATATCTAAATAGAAATAACTAACTCCTGCATTTCCGTAACTTGGATACGCAGCATAGCGTGTTAGCTCAACAGCATGTAAAAATGGGTTCCAATTTAGGTAATGCCAATACTCCTCAGGAATATCTTGTAAACTAAAAAAGACACCCGATATAAAAAACATAGGCCTCATTGCTAATACCTGTAATTTTTTTACTTCAGGTACATAGCAAGACGCTAAAGCTAGAACCAAGCCAATACTTATTGATATGAGCCAAACTTCGAAAAAAATCAAAATGACACGAATCAGATTATCTATTTTGACATCTAGATGGATAAAATAACAAACACTAAATATCCCAATATATACAGCAATCTTCATTAGTAATTGAAAACCAGCTAAGGCAATAACACCACTTATAGGCTGTACCTGTCTGAAAGCAAATAAAGGTTTATTTTTTGATATAGAATTAGAGATGGAAGGCACTATTGCAATAAAAAAAGTAATTAATAGCATTCCGTAAACCATGAAAATAAATGTAGGGATTGAATGAGTCTGTCCACCATCTAGACGCCCGCGGGCAAAAGAAAGTACCAAAATAAACAATACAGGCGATACAACAGACCAAGCAATGCCTAGTTTATCATTAAACTGGCTTTTGATTTCCCTTAAAAAAATCGCAAATATCACATCTCCCCACACTTTAAGTGTTGAGCGTTTTTGTACAAAAGCCATTAGTTTAACAAGCCTTGCATTGTGATTATTGATGTATAAAAGCAGTGCATTAGTTAATCGCTACGTTCGCTGCAACAGCAATTTGATAAACTATTTGAGTGATATCTTTAACTGATTGAATGATTTTTGTATCTACTTTCGGTAATACTAATACTTGATCACCACGGTTTATTTTAATATTTTTAGCATCTTTATCATCTTTAGCAAATACGACCATGCCGTTAGCACGCACAATTGAGACACGTTCATCATCCGCTCTGTCAGTAAAGCCACCAGCCCATGCTACGTAATCGTCTAATGTTGCATTAGGGTTATAGACTATCGCTTGCGGCACTAATACTTCACCGCCCACATTAATTAAGTCGGTGTAATGTGGAATAACAATTTGGTCGCCCTTTTCTAATAGGATGTTTGCTGTCACGCCATTATCAGAAACGATCACTTTACCTAGAGGCTTAACTTGGCGTGCTTTTTCAACGAACTGCATCACCAACTCAGCTTCTTTAGCACGAATCGATGCTTCGCCATCTGATGAAGCCGGTGCGGTAAATACGCTGCGTTCTAGTTTATCTAAAGAGTCATCTAAAATTTGCTTTTGGCGCTCTGCTACACTTTTTCTCAGGATATAGATAGATTGATTATCCGTAAGAGATGGCACAATTGGAATCGCATTTAAAACATCATGTAAGTGCGTACTTTTCTTTACGGCAAAGTAAGATGGACCTAGGTAACTTCCAGAAACTTGTACATCAATCACTTGCGCATGATTGTCATCATTAAAGACTAAGCTGTCGCCATCTTGTAATGTGTAATTTAAAAAGTCTTGATAAGTCAGGTAAACAGAAAATGGACCGCTATCGCGATTACCAAATATTCCCACATGGCTTATTTTAACGAGAGGTTTAGCATATTCAGCTAATTCACTGCCTTTGGTTTGTTTTTTCTTTAATTCAAAACGGAACGGGTTTTTAACGCCACCAGAGACATTTACTGCAGATTTTTGTGGTTTAACTAGGATCACGTCTTTATCTTTAAAGGTGATGCTAGGCAGTTGCCCTGTTTGCACGAAATCGTATAGATCGACCTCTTTTAAAATTTTGTTATCTCGTATAATTTGAATGCTACGATAGCTACCACGCTCTGTATCGATACCACCAGCACGTTTTAAGTAATATAAAACACTGTCTGATGCCATGCCTGCATATTGGCCTGGACGAATAATCGCCCCTGAAAGATAAATACTGACAGGTGTTGCTGTTAATAAGTTAACGTAAACTTCTACATTATTGGTATAGATTGCTTTGATTTTTGATTGTACGAGCTGGTTAACGTCACTTGCAGGTACATCTAATACGTTGATAGGACCGATATTAGGGATAAAAATGTTACCTTGGTTATCCACGGTAACCACGCTGCTGTAAGAAACTGCGCCCCAAATCCAAATGTTAATTTGGTCGCCAGCAGCGATAAGGTAGTTTTCATTTAAGCCGTCAACACGTTCTGTTTCATAGCCACCAGCAAATAAATTAGCACCGTAAGGAGGTGGATTGTCTTCACCTGATGAAGGTAATAATTCTCGTACATCTACTTCACCGGGTAATAAGATGCCTGAACGAGATTGATTTTGATAAGAACCTATACTGTTAGTTCCAGTATCTTCATTAGCTTCTATTTGCGGGATACCTGTACTGGTACTATCTTGTAAATCAATGGTGCTTGGCTCAAAAGCAGCAAAAGCACTTGGCATGAGAAATACACTTGTGAGTAACCAAACCGTGGTTGTTTTAAAAATATTCATATTAGGCTCAACGTTGTTAATAAGTGTTCATGCTATAGGTTAATATTGTTATCCGCTTCAGTGATAGCGTGTTCTAAAAACCAAGATTTGATTAACTTATCATTTTCTTTGTAAGGGATTTCGCAGGCAATTCTTGTTTTTGATGCTTTGTTTGATTCATTAAATATCATTTGACGACATGAGTTACCTAAAGCAGAGACATAGACAGTTGCGATGGCAATATTATATTGATTATAGGTTAATGAGGTAGTAACAGGGTTATTTAGTGCAGCAACAAAAGTAGGTGGTAATTCTTGTTTATTAGGTTTCGCTTCGTTAGCAGTTACTAACGGGATAGTTGCGTAAACTTCTCTTGGTTTGCTGGTACAAGCAGCTAATGTTAACACCATAGGAACCAGTAGAAATCTACTGCGTTTTAAAGATAAAAAATTAATCATAGCACCTACTTTAGGTAAATCTAACCCAAGAAATTTTCGATAAAAAAACTAAGTTACAATAACAAAAACAGAAATTCAGAGCAATCTATAAGCTATTGATTTGTACATCAACTTTTTCATTATCAAATTCATATCAAGATACTTTATAACAAAACTAACATTTATGCTCGTCAATTATAGGTATTAATGTTTGTTAATACCTACTTCGCCTGTAGCGCCAATTACGCTAAACTCTGTGACAGCCTGATGCCAATGCTATAAAATGGTTTCTGTTGTATTTACACGTTTGTAGAGAAAATTTGAACAAACGCACTAATACTTGTAATTTCCACTCACTTTCAAAAAGCTAACTCTCTATGATAAAACGCACTTTTACTTCCCCTTGGCATGACTATGAATTAATCGATGCTGGTAATAACCAAAAACTCGAGCGCTGGGGAGACGTTTATACTATCCGCCCTGAAATGAATGCCTATTTTGAGCCCGTTTTATCTAAAAAAGAGTGGCTAGCTAAAGCTCACTTCGAATTTATTGAAAGCAGTAGTAATGCCGGTGAATGGAAATCACTACAAGGTAATTTGGAGCATGACTGGCAAATTAAGTTCAATAACATCACTATTAATTTGCACCTAACTAAGTTTAAACATGTTGGGCTATTTCCAGAGCAACGCGCTAACTGGGACTTTATCGCTGATAACTTAAAAGCTGGCGATCGCTTTTTGAATTTATTTGCGTATACCGGTGTGGCGACTTTAGTAGCGCGAGATCAAGGTGCAGAAGTATTACATTGTGATTCAGTGAAGCAAATCATTAAATGGGGCAAAGACAATATGGAGTCTTCAGGCCTAAGCGATGTGCATTGGGTATTGGAAGACGCATTAAAGTTTGCACAACGTGAAATTAAACGTGGTAAGAAGTATCAAGGGTTGATCATGGATCCCCCCGCTTTTGGAATTGGCGCTAAAAAAGAGCGTTGGAAGATTGAAAACAAATTCCCAGAGTTAATTGAAGCAGCATTAGCACTACGAGAAAAAGGTGGTTTCATCATCGCAAATACCTATTCACCTCGTTTAGATGCAGAACGCATCCGTCAAATAACCAGCGAGCTGTGTAATGGTGAAAAGGTACAGGTCACTACACTCAGTGTTAAAAGCCAAACAGGCAAGATTTTAGATTACGGCTTGAGAACGGTTATTACTGGGTAGTTTGATTGGTGATACCTAAAATCACCAAAAACAACGAAGCACTTTTTGACTTTGGGGCGCTGGGCGAATTAGCCGACGGACTAGGTCAATGAGCGGAAAAACTCTGCGATTCGTTTTTTAGTCTGCAGTGGGTTTATGTGTTGGTGTTGGTTTCGGTTAGCTCTTGATAGCGACATCATTATCAAATATCTACTAAAAGTAACGAAGCATCTTTTGACCTTGGGGCGCTGACTTTAGTCTGCAGTGGTTTATGTGTTGATTTTGGTTTACTACTTTTTAAGAAAACGATAAAAACTTTAAAAAACAACACAAAAAAGATCTGCAAGCTGAAGCATGCGCCCCTCATATCAAGCTTTGCTTGATAGCTATCGCTACACAATTTTTTATTATTGATACCGAAAATCACCAAAAGTGACGAAACATCTTTTGACTTTGGGGCGCTGACTTTAGTCTGCAGTGGGTTTATGTGTTGATTTTGGTTTACTACTTTTTAAGAAAACGATAAAAACTTTAAAAAACAACACAAAAAAGATCTGCAAGCTGAAGCATGCGCCCCGAATATTAGACTTCGTCTAATCGCTGTCGCTGCTCAAATTTGTTTATAACCATAATATTACGAAGCATCTTTTGACCTTGGGGCGCTGACTTTAGTCTGCAATGGTTTATGTGTTGATTTTGGTTTACTACTTTTTAAGAAAACGATAAAAACTTTAAAAAACAACACAAAAAAGATCTGCAAGCTGAAAAAAGGGTGCGCAGAGCTTACCCGCTCATTAGACCAACCTGTCGGTTGATTCGCCATGCGGCCCGAATATTAGACTTCGTCTAATCGCTATCAAAAACTATCTCTTAGCATGATGAAGAGTTGTGTTGCGCTGATGCCCATGAATATGAAGGCTAGCCATTGCCAGAATTTTACTGGATCTCTTTCTAGTAGCGATTTCTTTGGGGCTTTTGCTATTTGTCTTTGTTGTACTTTGGTGAGGTCGCCGATGAACTCACTCATGCTGCTGTAGCGTTGGCTTGGTTTAGCGTTGAGGGCTTTTTGTAATACTTTGTCTAAGCGTGATGATAAGTCTGGTCGTAAAGGCAAAATAGGCGCGTATTCCCAGGTGTATTGCCTTGCTCTATCTAATGATTGGGCTTGATTATCAGGGTACGGTAACTGTCCGGCTAACATTTCATAGGCGATGACAGCAATTGAGAACAGATCTGACAACGCGCTGCTTTCACCGTCGTTTAGATATTCTGGTGCGATATAGTCGACTGCACCTAAAGGCTCTTCTTGTTGCTCTTTTACTATCTCTTCAAAGCCATTTACACGAACGGTTCCGAAATCTAATATCTTTATATTTCCGTCTGGCGTAAGCATGATATTTTCAGGTTTAAGATCTCTGTGTACCATACCTGCACGTTGCAAAACACGAACAGCATTAACCACTTTATTAATAATATCGTTAACTTGTTGGAGCTCAGGATGAGGGTTATCTAACATCCATTGTCGCAGCGAGATACCTTCTACATATTCACAGATGTGATATAAGAACACTGAGTTTTTAATGTTGCTGGCTATCGACATAATACTTGGATTATTTATCGACTGCCCTACCCACTGCTCTTTGTAAAAGCCTAATAGGTAATTTAAATCTTCTTCAAAATTTAGCGATGGCATTTTTAATACCACTTTATTTTGATTGCTTTTATCGATTGCTAAATAAACGTGGCTTCTTGCGCCTTCGTGTAAAACCTTTTCGATAGTAAAGCAATCGATTTCATTACCGACCTGCAAAGCTGGAGGAATAACTAATGTACTTAAATGGCTAAATAACTCAGAAAGATCCGCTTTAGGAAGTGTATTAATTTTAACGATTAAACAGCTAATGTTGTCACTACTGCCCTGTGCTAAGGCTTGATCACAAATATCTTTCGCTACTTGTTCATATTGCTGTGTCGTTGCTTTTTCAGTTAGCGACTTTAGATGATTGGTGATCTCGGTTTTATCTAGGTAATCATGCACGCCATCGCTGGTTAGCATGAACAAATCATCTATTTGTAGCGAGACAGCCTGATAATCGATATCTAGATGACAATCCATGCCTAATGCGCGTGTTAATACAGAGTTTTTAGTATGTGTAGTACGGCTGTGGTCATTAGAGAGTTGGGTTAATGCTTGTTCACGATAACGATAAATTCGACTATCACCGATATGAATAAGGTGTGCTGTCGTCGATTTGAAAATGATACTACTAAAAGTGGTAATTAGGCCGTTATGTCTTAGGTCATTTTGATTGTGTTGATATAACCAAGTATTAAGAGAGTTTAAAACTTTACTTGCAGATTGCTTAACGTCCCAACTGTTATTTGTGCTGTAGTAATCAGCAATAAATTGAGTAACGCTAGTGTGGCTGGCTTGTTGCCCATTATCACTACAGCTTACGCCATCAGCAACACAGGCAACGATACCTTTAATACGTTTTTCTGAATCTGAATAAGGGTCCTTTAGCGCAAAAGCATCTTGGTTAACTTCTCGATTACCCGCTGTGGAGTAACCACCCATTGATACCGTTAGCTTAGCTTTAGGACGCTTATCCATTCAGTGTATTACCTTCTATTAGTGGCTGCTTACATCAATCATAGTAACACTACCATCTTCATTTACTTCGGCGATTTTACCTTTCGGTTCAGCCATGAACAGTAGCGTGATTAAGCCAACAAAGGCTGTACAAGCAATCACATAGAAAAACGTTTGGTAACTCACAAACGATAACACAGTTAAGTAAACTACTGCACCGACATTACCGTAAGCACCAGTCATACCAGCAATTTGCCCTGTCATACGACGTTTGATTAATGGCACTGTCGCAAATACTGCACCTTCGCCCGCTTGTACGAAGAAAGAACATAACATTGCTGCTGCAACGGCAATCCATAGTGTCCAGCTAGATTCGATTTGTGCCATTAGTAAGTAACCTAAGGCTAAACCTGCTGTTAAGATAATTAAAGTAGATTTACGACCAAATTTATCAGACAACCAACCGCCACCTGGACGTGATGCTAGATTCATAAAGGCATAAGCTGACGCAACCATACCAGCAATAACCGGTGTTAATTCAAATGTTTCTAGGAAGAATAACGGTAGCATTGACACTACTGCTAGCTCTGAACCAAAAGTTGCGAAGTAAAGAATATTTAATACTGCTACTTGCTTAAATTTGTACTGATGAATTTCAGGTACAGGTGTGGTGAAGATTGATTTATTCACTTTCCATACTTGTGACCATTCGTATAAGTATAAAGCAAATAGGAAGGCGTAAATTGCATAACAAACACCATCAGAGATCATACCAACATTATCAGGTGATAGTTTCCATGCTAATAAAGCAAGTGCTGCATACATAGGCACTTTCATTATTAGTAGTAGGAAGAAGTCTCCTTTTGATGTGACTTCCATCGCTGTTAGATTTTTTGGCTTGAAGTAAGTTGCACCTTTTGGTGTATCTGTAATGTTTGTGTAAAAGATAAAACCAAATACTAAACTTAGTAGACCTGTTACTACCATTGCGTAACGCCAGCCATCATCTCCGCCGAACATCAGTGCCACTGTTGGTAGAGTGAATGCCGCAGCAGCACTACCAAAGTTACCCCAACCGCCGTAAATGCCTTCGGCTGTACCTAGCTCATTATGTGGGAACCATTCAGATACCAGACGAATACCGATAACAAAACCAGCACCAATGAAACCTAATGCAAAACGTGAAATAGCCGCTTGCAGAAAATTATCTGAAAAAGCGAAAGTAAAACAAGGGATTGAACATAAAACTAATAGCGCAGAGTAAACTACTCGTGGGCCATATTTATCTGTTAGCGAGCCGATAATGACACGAGCAGGAATAGTGATCGCAACATTTAGAATTAATAGGGTTTTAACTTCTTCAGTCGTTAAGCCTAGGGTTTCTTTTACTGATTGTAATAATGGTGCAAAGTTAAACCACACTGCAAAGGTAATGAAAAATGCCATCCAGCTTAGGTGTAATGTTTTCATTTTTCCTTGAAAGGAAAATATATTAAATGAACTGTTACTCATAGATATCCTGTCTATTAATTTTAGAAGTTAATGCCAATTGCACTGTTTAAACATAAAGTTATTTTCAGTGTAATTGGTTTAACCAACCCACTACCTTAAGGAGAGCTAAACTCTCCATTAAAATAATGGGTTAGGTATAGGCTAATTTAATGATCTGATTAAGATGCTTCTTTTAGCTGAACGTGATCATTTTCAATGCGTACGTCGAAGGTTTTTAATTTATGATCTTCTGAGTCTAAACACTCACCCGTTGATAAATTAAAACGCTGCTTGTACAGAGGAGATGCAACATAGGTAATATCTTGTGTAGAACCAATAATACCGCGTGACAATACATTTGCTTTTCCGAATGGGTCGTAATTAGCAATGGCATAAACATTGTTA
Organism: Psychromonas arctica; assembly: GCF_036697365.1. GTDB lineage: Bacteria > Pseudomonadota > Gammaproteobacteria > Enterobacterales > Psychromonadaceae > Psychromonas > Psychromonas arctica_A. The sequence continues at coordinate 35,259 of NZ_JBAHZA010000015.1, read as the reverse complement.
GTTTGTTTGCATAAGAAAATAGCAACTTGTTGTTCGTTGTATAATGCGCAAATACCTGCATTCGGTGTTAAGTCATTTACAGGACAGATATCTGTCCATGTTGTGTTAGCCGTTGTGTTCATTTTATGTCCCTATTAAACTAATTCTGTTATTTCAATTTCTTTTGCTAATGGGAAGCGTTGTCCCCTTACCACTTTGAAAGCAAGACCTGAGTCTTCTTCTTTACTATTAATAAAGTGATTGAAGCGTTTCAGTTTTTCAGGATTCTCAATTGTTGTTTTCCACTCACATTGGTAATTGGCAATGTTATTTTCCATTTCTGATTCTAACTCTGCATTAATATTCAGCGAGTCATCAACCACTACTTTACGTAAGTACTCAATACCGCCTTCTAAGTTTTCTAACCACACTGATGTACGTTGTAAACGATCTGCAGTACGAATATAAAACATGTAAATACGGTCAATATAAGTACGTACTTGTTCGTCAGTTAAATCAGAGGCAAATAAGTCACCGTGGCGAGGACGCATACCACCGTTACCACCGAAGTATAAATTCCATCCACCATCTGTTGCGATTAAACCAAAGTCTTTACCTTGTGCTTCGGCACATTCACGAGTACATCCAGACACACCAAACTTCACTTTATGTGGCGAACGTAAACCTTTGTAACGATTCTCTAGCTCTATAGCGAAACCAATACTGTTTTTAACACCGTAACGACACCAAGTATCACCAACACAAGATTTAACGGTACGTAATGATTTACCGTAAGCGTGTCCAGTTTCAAAACCAGCATCAACTAGTTTTTTCCAGATAGCCGGTAGCTGGTGTAACTGTGCACCAAAAAGATCCACACGCGCTCCACCGGTTACTTTGGTATAAAGATTAAATTCATTAGCTACTTGGCCAATAACAATTAAACCATCAGGCGTGACTTCACCACCAGGCATACGAGGAACCACTGAGTAAGTACCATCTTTTTGCATGTTACCTAGGTAGTTATCATTGGTGTCTTGTAAGCCTACATGTTCATCTTCTAATACGTATTCGTTCCAGTAAGCAGCTAGGATATTAGCCACGGCAGGTTTACAAATTTCACAACCTAAACCTGAACCACATTCATCAAGTAATGCTGAGAATGTTTTAATTTTCTTCACTCGAACGATATCTGCTAACTCTTGACGAGAGTAAGCGAAATGCTCACAAATATCTGTATTTACTTCAAAACCAAGGCTTGCTAGTTCACTGTCTAATACTTGTTTTGCTAACGCTGAACAACCACCACAACCAGTTGCTGCTTTAGTCGATTCTTTAAGGTCACCCATGCTACAACAGCCAGCTGCAACAGCGGCTTTAATGTCACCTTTTGATACATCAAAACATGAACAAATAGCGGCAGTATCAGGTAATGCATCGACCCCCATTCCAGCAGCTTCCTCACCGTCAGCGGCAGGCAGAATTAATACACTTGGATTAGCAGGTAATTCCATGTCGTTTAATTTTAATTGCAGTAATGTACCGTAAGCGTCTACATCACCTACTAGTACTGCACCGACCATTTTTTTGCCATCTGCAGAGACAATTAAACGTTTGTAAACTTGCTCGATTTCATCATGGTAAGTGTAAGATTGTGCACCTGGTGTTTGACCGTGTACTTCACCAATACTCGCTACATCAACACCAAGTAGCTTTAATTTGGTACTCATATCTGCACCAGTAAACTCTATCTCTTTGTCGCCTTGCATATGGGCAGCTGCGACTTTCGCCATTTGATAACCCGGTGCAACTAGACCAAAAATAAAGTTTTCCCATAATGCACATTCACCAATTGCATACACGTCATCAATGTTAGTTTCACAGTGATTATTAATGACAATACCGCCACGCTCACCAATAGCGATGCCACAGGTACGTGCTAATTCATCTTGAGGGCGAATACCCGCAGAGAAGATGATCATATCGGTTTCTAGGAATGAGCCATCGGCAAAATTCATGCGGTAGCGACATTTCTCACCAGCCACTATTTCAGTAGTTGCTTTTTGAGTGTGTACTTGTACACCTAATTCTTCAATTTTACGTTTTAGTAACGCGCCGCCGCCGTCATCTAACTGCACAGCCATTAGGCGCGGAGCGAATTCTACTATGTGTGTTTCTACACCTAGGTTAACAAGTGCATTACCGGCCTCTAGGCCTAATAACCCACCACCGATCACGACACCTACTTTACTGGATTCACCTGATTCAGTGATTTTTTCTAAATCGTCAATGGTACGGTAAACATGACAATGCTCTTGGTCGTTACCAGGAATTGGGGGAACGAAAGGAAATGATCCAGTTGCAAGTACTAGTTTGTCGTAGCTCTCTACGCGGCCACTTGCAGTAATAACATTTTTGTTTGGAAAGTCTAAGTCAACGACCTTGTCATTTAAAACGAATTTAATGCCGTTTTCTTCGTAATAGGCAGCATCTGTTAATGCAAGATCTTCAGCGGTTTTACCTGAAAAAAAGTAACTTAATTGTACTCGGTCGTAAGCTAGGCGGGATTCTTCTGAAAAAGTGATCACTTCAAAGTTATGGTTATCACTACCGATAATTGTATCGATAAACTTATGTCCTACCATGCCGTTACCGACGACAATAACACGTTGCTTGCTCATAGCTATTTCTATCCTTTTTAACATTTCATTGTTACTTCGCTTATTTGTCCTTATAAGCGGCTTAACCATAACACTGCAAAGAAAGCGCCAATAAAATAAAAAATATAAAAAAAATAAATAACCTATATTATTCATGCAATTAGAGCTGACCAACTGAACAAAACTAATAAAAACAATTATTTACAACACACCCGCTTGTTAAATAAATGTAACAAAAGGTGCAAGCCGCACCAATTAAGTGCAGATTTAGAGTTAGTTTATTGATAATTAATTTCTTTCATTTATACACGTAAAAATAAATGCTTATTAATAATTGATTTTAAAGGATAATTTTTTTTATTTTATCTAGTTTGATGAATTGCTCTATTTTGGTCTGCTCTTTGCTGTAAATATGTAGGACAGATATAAAAAATGACATTGATGATATTGAACGAAATAGTATCGGATATATGTGGATGTTAGGGCAAAGAGAGACAAAATGACTCAAAGTAAAGATTTATGGACTAAATCAACCTGTGCATATTGTGGTGTAGGGTGTGGAATCGAAGCACAAATACAAGCATCTGGAGAATTAACAATACGCGGAGATAAATCTCATCCCGCAAATTATGGTGACCTATGCTCTAAAGGATTAGCATTAGGTGAAACCGTCACTCATGAAGGTCGTTTACTTCACCCTTCCATTGATGGCGAGCAAAGCGACTGGGCAACATCACTACAACATGTTGCAGATACTTTTTCACAAACCATCGCAGAGCATGGGCCTGATTCAGTGGCTTTTTATGTATCTGGACAACTTTTAACTGAAGATTATTACGTCGCCAATAAGCTGATGAAGGGCTTTATTGGCAGTGGTAACATCGATACTAATTCTCGATTATGCATGTCTTCTACTGTGGCTGGCCATAAACGAGGTTTTGGCAGTGACACTGTGCCTGGATGTTATGAAGATCTTGATACCGCTGAGTTAGTGGTTATTACAGGCTCTAATTTAGCTTGGTGTCATCCGGTTCTATTCCAACGTTTAAAAAAACAAAAAACACAGCGCGATAATCTTTTCATTGTTGTCATTGACCCAAGAGAAACAGATACCTGCTCCATTGCCGATTTGCATTTAGCAATTCAGCCTGAAACAGATGTTGCACTATTTAATGGTCTCCTCTCTTACCTAGTTGCACACAATAAAATAGATAAAGATTATATTGATAATTACAGTGAAGGTTTTGAAGCAGCTCTAAATAGTGCTCAGCAAGATGCGCAATGTATTCAAGTATTAGCCGAAACTTTACAAGTTAACGAACAAAAAATAGCTTTATTTTTTAAGCATTTCGCAGAGACTGAAAAAGCGATCACTATCTTTTCTCAAGGTGTAAATCAATCGACACAAGGTAGTAACAAGGTAAACAGTATTATTAACTGCCATATTGCGACAGGTCGTATTGGTAAACCAGGTATGGGGCCTTTTTCTGTTACAGGACAACCCAATGCCATGGGTGGCCGTGAAGTGGGTGGTTTAGCGAATACACTTGCAGCTCATATGGAGTTTGGTGATGAGCATGCCAACCAATTGATTAGTGACTTCTGGCGAACTGATACGCTAGCAACACAACCAGGTTTAAAAGCCGTTGACCTATTTGATGCAATGCATCAGGGAAAAATTAAAGCAATTTGGATCATGGCTACTAACCCAGTAGTGAGCATTCCTAATAGTAATAAAGTGAGAGAAGCATTAGAAAAATGTCCTTTTGTGGTAGTTTCTGACTGTATTGCAGAAACAGCCACTACTGAATACGCTAATGTACTTTTGCCAGCACAAGGCTGGAGTGAAAAATCAGGAACGGTAACTAATTCAGAACGCCGCATCTCTAGACAAAGACGTTTACTGTCTAGCCCTGGCGTTGCCAAGCCAGATTGGTGGATCATGAGTGAAGTGGCAAAACGTATGGGATTTGCTGAGGCCTTTAACTTCTTGCATGAAGGAGAAGTCTTCTCTGAATTTGCTAAAATGACCACTTTAGATAATGAAAACGGCCTTAACCGAGATTTGAATTTAATTGGTTTAACCCAACTTGATGCTAAGGGTTACAGTCAGTTAACGCCGCAACAATGGCCTGTTACTGAGCTACAAACAGAGGTTGTACAACAACGCTTATTTGCTGATAAACAATTTTTTACAACGTCTAAAAAAGCACAATTTGTTGCTGTTTCATCAACGCCTATAGTTAACAGTTCTACTCCATCATTAATTAAGTACCCGTTAATTGTCAACAGTGGTCGAATCCGAGACCAATGGCATACCATGACAAGAACTGGATTATCGAGTCGATTAGCAGCGCATATTACAGAGCCTTTTGTTGCAATCCACCCAGATGATGCTGCACCTTTATCTATTGAAGATAATAATTTAGTGGCGATTAACAGTCCGCAAGGGGCAATGTTAGTTAGAGCTTTGCTCACTAAGCAGCAAAAAGTCGGACAGATATTTACGCCAATTCATTGGAATAGACAAACAGCTAAAACTGCTAATGTGTGTAATTTAGTGAATGATGATAATGATCCAGTCTCTGGTCAGCCGGCTTTGAAATCAACGCAGGCAAATATCAAAAAATGGCAATATCAGAGTGAAGCGATGTTACTGAGTCGATCACAACTCGATTTAGACCAGTTTGATTATTGGGTGAAGCAAAAAGTCGAGCAAGGTTATCTATACCGTATTGCGGATGAATGCCCTCCTTCTAAACTCGCTGAATCACTTCAGGCGCTATTAGATAACAAATCAGGTAAAACTTTACAGTTTGCTAGTACAGATAGTACACAGCAGATGCTATACCGCTATGCATTCATTCAGAACAGCCAGTTAAATAATGCTTACATAGCTTCGGATAAACTAACTAATCACTCTTTAGATTGGTTACAGAGTGTATTAGACATGCCTTTAGATGGCAGTATCGAACAAACACTTATTTCTGGACAGGTGAAAGGTAAACTCGCTCAAGGTAAGATTATTTGTGCCTGTAAACAAGTGGGGATCAATACCATCACTGATGCGATTGTGGAACAAGGTTGTTCGACGCTAGACAGCATTAAAGAATGTACCAGCGCTGGTACAGGTTGTGGTAGCTGCTTACCGGAAGTACAAAGCATTTTGGATGAGAAACAAGAAACCATTACACAACGCATTCAAATCGAAGAATTTGTGGCTTAAGGTTTTGGTTCGCTTAATCTCGCTAACGCTATTCATCACCATTAAGCAATGATATGCAGTAAAACGTGACGTAGCTTTATCTATCGAAGCTACGTCATATTTTGACTTTGTTAGCACGAAGAATCTATTAAAGTTGCCAAACATCTTTTATGGGCCGCTGACTTTAGTCTGCAATGGGGTAATGTGTTGGATTTGGTTTATTGTTTGTAAAAGCGGTATAGAAGCTTAAAAATCAACACAAAAAGATCTGCAGGCTGAAGCCAGCGCCCCTAATATCAAGCTACGCTTAATAGCTATCGCCACGTAATTGTATTTATCTACAAAATAATACACCATCAAAAATCGGAGCTAATACTAGTATGCGATGGCTCGCATACTGGCAGGCTAAAGCCAGCGCCCCGAATATCAAGCTAGGCTTGATAGCTACCGCAACGTAATTGTATTTATCTGCGAGATAATACGACATCCCCCTTAGAGTTATTCATCTGTGTATATGTACCAAAACTACGAAAATATTTTTTTATGTTTGCCATACCCCATCTAATCCACGAAATATCTTTTGATGTTATTAATGATGTAGGTTTATAAAAATTACGACACATTTTTTCGGGGCGCTGGCTTTAGCCTGCAGTTTTTTTGTGTTGATTTTGTCTTTTGACTTTAAGCTTTTTTGTTATTCATTAGTTCGCTCATCGGAGCTAATACTCGTATGCGATGGCTCGCATACTGGCAGGCTAAAGCCTGTGCCCCTTAAATTAGACTTCGTCTAATCGCTATCGCTACTTGCTTGTGATTATTTATCGGTTTTACGAAGCATCTTCTGACTTCGTTACTTATGTTATCTGTGAATATTACTAACATGTTTTGAATTTGGGCGCTGAGCGAATTAGCCGACAGGCTAGGGTAATGAGCGGAAGAGCTCTGCGATTCCTTTTTTTAATCTGCAGTGCTTTGACTTGTGTGTTGAACTTTCTGCTCAAATTTTAGGTATAAAAAAAGGTGCCGAAGCACCTTTTTTCTAAAGCAAAATTAATTGCTTATATTCACTACTTACTCACCAAAATCTACGGCGTTTAGTAAGTCAGCTAAGTTTTGCTCAGCTGCTTCAACGTCGATGATTGGCTCTTCTACTACTGGCTCAAGCTCTTTCGCTTTCGCTGCAGCACGAGTACGGTGATGTGCAAAACCAGTACCAGCTGGAATCAAGCGACCTACGATTACATTCTCTTTCAAGCCATGTAATTGGTCACATTTACCTGCAACAGCAGCTTCCGTAAGAACACGTGTTGTTTCTTGGAAAGATGCAGCTGAAATAAATGATTCAGTAGCTAGTGATGCTTTAGTAATACCTAGTAACTGGTATTCAAACTTAGCAACGATTTTACCTTCAGCTTCAAGTTTACGGTTTTCAATGATAACGCGTGCAACTTCAGCTTGTTCACCCACTAAGAATGCAGTGTCGCCGGCATCAGTGATGATACATTTACGTAGCATTTGGTTAACGATAACTTCGATGTGCTTATCATTAATTTTTACACCTTGTAAACGGTATACTTCTTGTACTTCGTTTGTGATGTAGTTAGCCACTGGACTAATACCACGTAGACGAAGAATGTCATGAGGAGACTCAGGACCGTCAGAAATAACTTCACCTTTTTCAATCTTCTCACCTTCGAAGATGTTTAGGTGACGCCATTTAGGGATCATCTCTTCATATACATCACCGTCAGGTTTAGTAATTACTAAACGACGTTTACCTTTGGTTTCTTTACCAAATGATAATGTACCAGACACTTCCGCAAGGATGGCAGCATCTTTAGGCGTACGTGCTTCGAATAAATCGGCTACGCGAGGTAGACCACCCGTGATATCACGAGTCTTCGAGCTTTCTTGTGGGATACGTGCAACCGCGTCACCAACTCGTACTTTAGCACCATCTTCTAGACTAACGATTGCTTTTGCAGGTAATGCATATTGCGCAGCAACATCAGTACCAGGAATGAATAAATCATTACCTTTAGCATCAACAAGTTTAGTCATTGGACGCATTTCTTTACCAGCACTTGGACGTTGTGCAGGGTCAATAACAACAATACTAGATAGACCCGTTAGTTCATCTGTTTGTTTGTCAATTGTTACGCCTTCAATGAAGTCTAGGAACTCGATAGTACCTTCCACCTCAGTGATGATTGGATGCGTATGCGGGTCCCAGTTAGCGATGATTTCGCCAGCTGTGATAGCTTCGCCATCTGCTTTTTCAAGTACAGCACCGTAAGGAAGACGATGGTTTTCTTTGGTACGACCTAGTTCATCGATTACTGTTAATTCAGTAGAACGAGATGTGATAACGACTTTGTTATCAGAGTTAGTTACAAACTTAGCGTTATGTAATTTAACTTTACCTGTGTTCTTAACTTGAATACTGTTTTCAGATGCAGCTCGAGATGCAGCACCACCGATGTGGAACGTACGCATCGTTAACTGTGTACCCGGTTCACCGATTGATTGTGCAGCCATAACACCAACAGCTTCACCTTGACCAACCATGTGTCCACGAGCCAAGTCACGGCCGTAACATTGTGCACAAGCACCGAAGTCAGTGTTACAAGTAATTACTGAGCGAACCCATACTTGGTCAACAGATGCTTCTTCGATTAAGTCACAGTATTTTTCGTCTAGTAATACGTTACGTGCGATTAATACTTCGTTATCTGTACCTGGTTTGATGATGTCACGAGCAACAACACGACCTAGTACACGTTCACGAAGTGGTTCAACAACGTCACCACCTTGGATTAACGGCGTTACTAATAGACCTTCTTCACTACCACAATCTTCTTCTGTGATAACTAAATCTTGTGCAATATCAACAAGACGACGAGTTAGGTAACCCGAGTTTGCTGTTTTAAGTGCTGTATCGGCTAGACCTTTACGTGCACCATGCGTCGAGATAAAGTACTGAAGTACGTTTAGACCTTCACGGAAGTTAGCTACGATAGGTGTTTCGATGATTGAACCATCCGGTTTAGCCATCAGACCACGCATACCCGCTAGCTGACGAATCTGAGCGGCACTACCACGTGCACCCGAGTCGGCCATCATGTAAACGCTGTTAAACGAATCTTGCTGAACTTCTTCACCTTTCGCTGTTAAGACTGTGTCTTTAGAAAGGTTTTCCATCATCGCCTTAGCAACTTGCTCATTCGCACTTGCCCAGATATCGATAACTTTATTGTAACGCTCACCCGCAGTAACAAGACCGGCTTGGAATTGCTCTTGGATTTCTAGTACTTCCGCTTCAGCTTCGTCAACTAATGTTTTCTTAGCGTCTGGGATAACCATATCGTTGATACCAACAGAGGCACCAGATAGTGTTGCGTACTCAAAACCTGTGTACATTAATTGGTCAGCAAAGATAACTGTATCTTTAATACCTAGTAGACGGTAACAAGCATTCAATACGTTAGAGATAGCTTTTTTGCCCATGTTCAAATCAACATGCTCGAACGGTAAACCTTCAGGCATGATTAACGATAAGATGGCACGACCAATCGTCGTTTCAACTAAACCAGTAGTTGATGTACGAGATTTGTCTTCAGCAATGTGTACTTGAGTCATACGAACTTTAACAATTGCTTGTAAGTCTACAACGCCAGCACGGTATGCTTTTTCAGCTTCTTTAGCATTTTGGAAGTACATGCCTTCACCACGTGCATTAATGCGCGTACGAGTCATGTAGTACAAACCAAGTACAACGTCTTGAGAAGGTACGATAATCGGCTCACCATTTGCAGGTGATAGGATGTTATTCGTAGACATCATCAAGGTACGAGCTTCAAGCTGTGCTTCAATTGTTAACGGTACGTGTACCGCCATTTGGTCACCATCGAAGTCGGCGTTGTATGCCGCACAAACTAATGGATGCAATTGAATCGCTTTACCTTCGATTAATACAGGTTCAAATGCTTGGATACCTAGTCTGTGAAGTGTTGGTGCACGGTTAAGTAGCACTGGATGTTCACGGATAACACCTTCTAGGATGTCCCAAACTTCACCACCTTCACGGTCAACTAATTTCTTAGCTGCTTTGATAGTAGTAGCAAGACCTAATGCTTCTAACTTACCGTATACGAATGGTTTGAATAGTTCTAATGCCATCTTCTTCGGAAGACCACATTGGTGTAAACGTAGAGATGGACCAACTGTGATTACAGAACGGCCAGAGTAATCTACACGTTTACCTAGTAAGTTTTGACGGAAACGACCTTGCTTACCTTTGATCATATCTGCAAGCGATTTTAGAGGACGTTTGTTAGAGCCAGTGATAGCTCGGCCACGACGACCATTATCTAATAACGCATCAACAGACTCTTGTAACATACGTTTTTCGTTACGTACGATGATATCTGGTGCAGCTAGTTCTAGAAGACGTTTTAGACGGTTATTACGGTTAATAACACGACGGTATAAGTCATTTAGATCAGAAGTAGCGAAACGACCGCCATCTAGTGGTACTAGAGGACGTAAATCAGGTGGAAGTACTGGAAGTACTGTTAAGATCATCCACTCTGGTTTGTTTGAAGACTGGTGGAAAGATTCAACCAATTTCAGACGTTTAGTCAGTTTCTTACGACGTGTTTCAGAATTAGTCGATTCTAACTCTTCACGCATACCTTTGATTTCGTGCTCAAGGTCAAGGTCTTTAAGTAGTGCAAATACGGCTTCAGCGCCCATCATTGCATCAAACTCATCGCCCCATTGCTCTAGGTTATCTAGGTACTCTTCTTCAAGCAGGATTTGGCCACGCTCAAGATCAGTCATACCTGGTTCAACAACCACGAATGATTCAAAGTAAAGGATACGTTCGATATCACGTAACGTCATATCTAGCATTAAGCCGATACGAGACGGAAGTGATTTAAGGAACCAAATGTGTGCAACAGGTGATGCTAATTCGATGTGCCCCATACGGTCACGACGAACTTTAGCTTGAGTAACCTCAACACCACATTTTTCACAAATAACACCACGATGTTTAAGGCGTTTGTATTTACCACATAAACATTCGTAATCTTTGATAGGACCAAAGATACGTGCACAGAATAAACCTTCACGTTCAGGTTTAAATGTACGGTAGTTAATTGTTTCAGGCTTTTTAACTTCACCAAAAGACCATGAACGGATCATTTCAGGTGATGCTAAACCGATTTTAATACCATCGAATTCTTTGGTTTTATTTTGTTGCTTTAAAAACTTGAGTAAGTCTTTCACGCTACTCTCCCATTAGGAGTTAAAACTAGGTGCCTCAACAAACAAGACACCACATATGTACTTCAGCCGACTGCTAATGCTTAGCCGTTTTCTTCATCTAACTCGATGTTGATGCTTAATGAACGGATCTCTTTCAACAATACGTTGAATGACTCAGGCATGCCTGGTTCCATTCTATGGTCACCGTCAACGATGTTTTTATACATCTTAGTACGACCATTCACATCATCCGATTTAACCGTTAGCATTTCTTGAAGTGTGTAAGCAGCACCGTAAGCTTCTAGTGCCCATACTTCCATCTCACCGAAACGCTGGCCACCGAACTGAGCTTTACCACCAAGTGGTTGCTGAGTAACCAAGCTGTAAGAACCTGTTGAACGTGCATGCATTTTATCATCAACCAAGTGGTTAAGTTTTAACATGTACATGTAACCAACGGTTACTGGACGTTCAAATGGGATACCCGTACGACCATCAGTTAGTTGTAATTGACCAGATTCTGGTAAATCAGCTAAACGTAATAGTTCACGGATTTCACTTTCGTGAGCGCCATCAAATGCAGGTGTTGCTACTGGTAAACCTTTGTATAGGTTTTTAGCAAGACGTAATACTGCGTCATCATCGAAGTCATTTAAGTCTACGTGACAAGGTGCATCACCAAATGAGTATAGTTTTTGCACGTATTCACGTACTTTACCGATCTCAACTTCACGTTGATCTTTGATCATACGTTGTAGTTTTTCACCAACACCTTTAGCCGCTAGGCCTAAGTGAGTTTCTAAGATCTGACCGATGTTCATTCGTGATGGTACACCCAATGGGTTAAGTACGATATCAACTGGAACACCAAACTCATCATGAGGCATATCTTCAACAGGAACGATGTTTGAGATAACACCTTTGTTACCGTGACGACCAGCCATTTTATCACCTGGTTGTAGGCGACGACGTACCGCAAGGTAAACCTTAACAATTTTTTGTACACCCGGTGCTAAGTCATCACCTTGTGTAATCTTACGACGTTTAAGATCAAACTCTTTATCGTAGTCTGCTTTAACTTCGTCGTATTGTGCATTGATTTGGTCTAAGTGCGTTTGCTTTTCGTTGTCAGAAAGCACGATATCGAACCACTGTGCCTTAGGCATTTGTAGTAGACGCGCTTCTTCTTGTCCAGCAGACACTAATAGATTTAATGCTTTTTCGTGGATTGCGTTTTCTAAGATCTTGAACTTCTCAGTTAAATCTTTCTTCGCAGCACGTAATTGCATTTCTTCGATTTCTAATGCACGTTTATCTTTCTCAACGCCGTCACGAGTAAAGACTTGAACGTCAATTACTGTTGCGTAAGTAGAGTTAGATACACGTAGTGAGCTATCTTTAACATCAGATGCTTTCTCACCGAAGATTGCACGTAATAGTTTTTCTTCTGGCGTAAGTTGTGTTTCACCTTTAGGTGTTACTTTACCTACTAAGATATCACCTGGTTTAACTTCAGCACCAACATAAACAATACCAGACTCATCTAGTTTGCTTAATGCAGATTCACCAACGTTAGGGATATCCGCAGTGATCTCTTCAGTACCCAATTTAGTTTCACGTGCAATACATGAGAACTCTTGGATATGGATCGTAGTGAAACGATCTTCTTGAGATACACGCTCAGAAATAAGGATTGAATCCTCAAAGTTGTAACCGTTCCAAGGCATGAAGGCAATCTTCATGTTTTGGCCAAGTGCTAAATCACCCATATCAGTCGATGGACCATCGGCTAATACGTCACCGCGAACAATTGGCTCGCCAGGTTTACACGTTGGTTTTTGGTTAATACAAGTGTTCTGATTCGAACGAGTGTATTTAGTTAAGTTGTAGATATCGATACCCGCTTCACCAGCTAGTAACTCATCATCAGCAACTTTAACAACGATACGAGATGCATCAACGTAATCGATTACACCACCGCGCTTAGCGATGATAGTAACACCAGAGTCGATAGCAAGACGACGTTCGATACCTGTACCTACTAATGGCTTATCAGCACGTAGTGTTGGTACAGCTTGACGTTGCATGTTCGCACCCATTAAGGCACGGTTAGCATCATCGTGTTCTAAGAACGGGATAAGTGACGCAGCAACAGAGATGATCTGTTGTGGTGACACATCCATATAATCGATGTCATTTGGTCCCATAAAGGTAGTTTCACCTTTATGACGACACGGAATCATCTCTTCATCTAGTAAGCCATTTTCATTAACGTTAGCAGATGCCTGTGCGATAACGAAAGTACCCTCTTCGATAGCTGATAAGTATTCAACTTGATCAGAAGGTTTACCATCAACTACTTTACGGTAAGGTGTTTCTAAGAAACCGTAGCTGTTAGTACGTGAGAACGTTGCTAACGAGTTGATAAGACCGATGTTTGGTCCCTCTGGCGTTTCGATTGGACATAAACGACCGTAGTGAGTTGCGTGAACGTCACGTACTTCGAAGCCAGCACGTTCACGTGTTAGACCACCAGGACCTAATGCAGAGATACGACGCTTATGTGTTACTTCTGATAACGGGTTATTTTGGTCCATGAACTGAGATAGTTGTGAAGAACCAAAGAACTCTTTAACAGCAGCAGAAATAGGTTTTGCATTGATCAGATCTTGCGGCATAGTTGCATCAAGGTCGCCTAAAGATAGACGCTCTTTAACAGCACGTTCTACACGTACTAAACCAACACGGAATTGGTTTTCTGCCATTTCACCTACACAACGAATACGACGGTTACCAAGGTGATCGATATCATCAACTTCGCCATTACCGTTACGGATATCAATCAGTGTTTTCATTACACTTAAGATATCTTCGTTAGATAGGATACCAGGACCTTCATCGCCATCGATGCCAACACGACGGTTGAACTTCATACGACCTACTTTAGATAAGTCATAACGTTCTTCAGCAAAGAATAAGTTTTGGAATAAACCTTCAGCAGCATCTTTTGTTGGTGGCTCACCAGGACGCATCATACGGTAGATTTCTACTAACGCTTCTAAACGGTTAGTTGAAGAATCAACACGTAATGTGTCAGAGATGAAAGCACCACAATCTAATTCATTAGTGTAGATAGCTTCGAAAGTTTTGATACCTGATTGAGCAAGTTCAGCTAATAGTTCTAGCGTGAATACATCATTTGCATTAACGATGATTTCGCCAGTTTCGCTGCTGATGTAATCTTTAGCAGATACTTTGCCTTCTAAGTGTTCAAATGGTACTTCGATATGTTTAACGCCATCTTTTTCAAGCTGACGAATATGACGAGCAGTAATACGCTTGCCACCTTCAACATAAGTAGTACCTTTGCTCACGATGTCAAAATTGAACTGTTCACCACGTAAACGGTCTGCAATTAGTGCCATAGTGATCACACCATCTTTAATTACAAACTCAGTTGTATCAAAGAAGATGTCTAGGATTTGTTCTGTTGTGTACTCAAGTGCACGTAACATGATCGTTGCAGGTAATTTACGACGACGGTCAATACGAACAAATAAGTTATCTTTCGGGTCAAATTCAAAATCCAACCAAGAACCACGGTAAGGGATAACACGTGCGTTATATAACACTTTACCCGAACTGTGTGTTTTACCTTTATCATGATCAAAGAAAACGCCAGGAGAACGGTGTAATTGTGAAACAATAACACGCTCTGTACCATTGATTACAAAGGTACCATTTTCTGTCATGAGTGGCATTTCGCCCATGTAAACTTCTTGTTCACGGATATCTTTAACCGTACCTGCTGGTGCATCGCGGTCATAAATAACAAGACGTAATTTTACACGTAAAGAAGCAGAGTATGTTACTCCGCGGATTTGGCATTCTTTGACATCAAATACGGGATCGCCTAAACGGTAACTAACATATTGTAGCTCCGACGTACCTGAGTAACTAGCGATAGGAAAGATGCTGTTAAAAGCAGCTTCTAGGCCTACTTCTCCAGTTAGATCGACTTCAATGAATCGTTTGAATGAATCTAGTTGAATTTCCAACAAGTATGGTTTTTCCATAACTTGTGGACGTTTCCCAAAATCCTTACGAATACGTTTTTTCTCAGTATAAGAGTAACCCATGTGGTTCCTTTGCTCGCTGATAAAATTGGTCATAGTTGTCTGGCTTGGTTTGAATCTTTAATTAGACAACGGCGGCACATTATTTTGGTGTTAATGATGCGTTCTATAACATCACCTTAAGCGTCCGATGACCGTAAAAAATAATGATAAATCACGGTATCCTATAGCGCAAAAAGGCCGGTGATTAAATAATCACCAGCCAATGCCATTTTCATGGCTAATAAGTTAGGTAGTCTAACTTATTTAAGTTCAGCAGTAGCACCGATTTCTTCTAGCTCTTTCTTGAATGCTTCAGCTTCGTCTTTCGAGATGCCTTCTTTCAATACAGCTGGGCAAGATTCAACAGCTTCTTTAGCTTCTTTCAGGCCTAGACCTGTGATGCCACGTACAGCTTTGATTGCTTTAACTTTGTTCTCACCGAATGCAGTAAGTACTAGGTTGAATTCAGTTTGCTCAGCAGCAGCTTCGCCTGCAGCAGCAGGACCTGCAGCAACAGCAGCAGCAGATACACCGAATTTTTCTTCCATTGCTTCGATTAGTTCAACAACTTCCATTACAGATAGTTCTGCAACAGCATCAATGATTTGGTCTTTAGTAAGAGACATGAGTCAATTCCTATATATAGATTATAAAATGGTATTACAGCAATTACGCTGCAGATTCTTCTTTCTGGTCGCGTAATGCAGCCAGAGTACGTACAAGTTTGCCAGCTGCAGCTTCTTTCATAGTAGCCATCAGTTTCGCAATTGCTTCGTCGTATGTTGGTAATGTCGCTAGACGGTCGATTTGAGCGGCTTCAATGAATTCACCCTCAAATGCTAATCCTTTAACTTCAAACTTTTCGTTTGCTTTAGCGAAGTCTTTTAAAAGACGTGCTGCAGCACCCGGATGTTCGTTTGAAAATGCAAGGATAGTAGGACCGGTAAACGTTTCTGCCAGACATGCAAAGTCAGTACCTTCAACTGCACGACGTGCTAGTGTGTTACGAATAACTCGTAAAAATACACCGTTTGCACGTGCTGCTGCACGAAGTTCAGTCATTGCACCTACTGTTACACCGCGTGAATCGGCAGTTACAGCAGACAGAGCGCCTTTAGCAGCTTCGTTGACTTCAGCAACAATAGCTTGTTTGTCTTCGAGTCTTAATGCCATTTGGTTTTACTCCTGGATTCCACTAGGTTTTACCCTAGATAAACACCCCCACCTGATGGTGAGGCACTATTTTGGTTTCGGATCCAGTAGAATAATCTTTCTGGGGTCCGGTACCATCTACGCAGGAAATTAAGTCAATTCAAAGAACTAACACCTGCGGTCTAAGAAGGGACCTAAGGCCCTCCAAAGTAAGGTCGCATATTATACAAGCAATACGCGGCCTTGTATAGTCACTAAATGATTAATCACTCAGTGACTATAAAAAATTACGCTACTACTGTTACTAGAGTTGCTTGGTCAACTTTAACGCCAGCACCCATAGTTGTAGATAGAGAAACTTTCTTGATAAATTGACCTTTAGCGCCTGATGGTTTTGCTTTTTTAAGAGCAATAATCAATGCTTCTAGGTTTTCTTTAATTTGTTCACCAGTAAATGTCGCTTTACCGATTGTAGAATGGATAATACCATTCTTGTCGTTACGGTAACGAACCTGACCAGCTTTAGCATTTTTAACTGCTTCAGCAACGTTAGGTGTAACTGTACCAACTTTCGGGTTAGGCATTAGGCCACGTGGACCTAAGATTTGACCTAATTGACCAACAACACGCATAGCGTCTGGTGATGCAATTACTACGTCAAAATCCATTTCGCCAGCTTTAACTTGAGCAGCAAGATCGTCCATACCAACGATATCCGCACCAGCAGCTTTAGCAGCTTCTGCGTTAGCGCCTTGTGTGAATACAGCAACACGAACTTCACGTCCAGTACCGTGTGGTAATACAGTTGCGCCACGTACGTTTTGATCACTACGACGAGGATCAACACCTAGGTTAACTGCAACATCAATGCTTTCGCTGAATTTAGCTGTAGCAAACTTTTGTAAAAGTGCTACTGCTTCATTGATTTCGTATTCTTTAGTTCCGTCAACTTCTGCACGGATAGCTGTCATGCGTTTAGATAATTTAGCCATTGTATTAACCCTCTACTTCCAGACCCATAGAACGAGCAGAACCCGCAATACAACGTACCATCGCTTCAAGATCGGCACCCGTTAAATCAACTTCTTTCGCTTTAGCGATTTCTTCAAGTTGAGCAACTGTTACTTTACCTACTTTATCTTTGTTAGGTACAGCAGAACCAGATTTGATGCCAGCAGCTTTCTTAAGTAAGTAAGATGCAGGTGGAGTCTTAGTTTCGAACGTAAAAGAACGGTCAGCATATACTGTAATTACTACAGGAACTGGAGCGCCTTTTTCTTGAGCTTCTGTTTTTGCATTGAATGCTTTACAGAATTCCATGATGTTAACACCGTGTTGACCTAGAGCTGGACCAACTGGTGGTGACGGGTTTGCCATACCAGCTGAAACTTGCAGCTTGATATATGCGGTTACTTTCTTAGCCATGATATATTACCTTTATTTGGGTATAACGCTGAAATAATCAGCTTCCCGTAAAAACGTAAGTGACTGCCTTATAGCAGCCAACTCGAACCCCAACCTTTTGATATTTTAAAATGCATTAAAACAGCAAATAAATTGGGCGGCGAATTATAACGTCATCAACACCTTTTCCACAAGATCTTTTGGCGTTTTTTTGAGCGTTTTATTTAATTAAACTTCAGAAAACAAAAAAGCCAATAAGAATGACCTTATTGGCTTTTCAAAATCGCATTTAAAAATGCTTAATTAGTTCTTTTCAACTTGAGAAAATTCAAGTTCAACTGGTGTTGCACGACCAAAGATAGAAACAGATACTTTTAAACGGCTCTTATCGTAGTCAACTTCTTCAACAGTACCAGAGAAGTCAGCAAATGGACCATCAGTAACACGAACCACTTCACCCGCTTCGAATAAAGTACGTGGACGAGGCGTATCATGAGACTCTTGTAAACGGTTTAAGATGTTATCAACTTCCTTCTTAGAGATAGGTGCAGGACGTTCTGCAGTACCGCCAATGAAGCCCATAACACGGTCGATGCTTTTCACTAAGTGCCAGCTATCGTCGTTCATTGCCATTTCTACTAACACGTAACCAGGGAAGAATTTACGCTCACTCTTACGTTTTTGACCAGCACGCATTTCAACTACTTCTTCAGTAGGGACTAAGATTTGTCCGAAGTGCTCTTCCATCTCATTTAGACGAATATGCTCTAATAATGTTTTTTGTACACGGCCTTCGTAACCAGAAAAGGCTTGCACGACATACCATCTCTTTTTTTGAACTTCTTCAGTCATAATAAACCCTTAAATTGAGGTAGTGATAAACGATACGACACGAACAAAAATGCCATCAAGACCCCATAGCACTAAACCAACAATTGTTGATACTGCTAAGATGATTAATGTAGTTTGTACGGTTTCTTGGCGGGTAGGCCAAACAACTTTACGTACTTCAAGACGAGCATCCTTAGCAAAGCCAAGGAACGTTTTGCCTTTTTCAGTAAATGCAGCAGAAAGAACCGCTAAAGCAGCTAGTACTAGCAGTACAGCTACACGTAATACAACATGTGTTTCTTCACCGTATAAATAATTACCAACGATCACTGCCGCTAATAATAAAACGGTAATAGTCCATTTCAACCCATCAAGTGAGCTTTTGCTGTTTTCAGAATTTACTGTACTCATAACGCTTTGTATCCACTGTTAAAATTAATAATACCAATCTTAGCGCAATTGCTAAGAGGTAAAACAACAACTTTTTATTTAGCTATTGTTTAATAGATGAAAGACCGCTTTTTATATTAAGCTAAGTCGCCACCTAAAAATAAAGCACGTAAGTATAAGGATTTTTCTCTCTTTTGTAACCAGAAAAGATACAAAAAGTTCAATTCTTATTGATTAAATTCAAAACAAGTATGATAAACCCTATCCATCAGGCTCAAAAGATACTTTGTAATATCTGCAGATAAATGCAAAAAACAGCGATAGCTATCATGCGTAGCATTATATTCAGGGCGCATGCTTTAGCTTGTAGATCTTTTTGTGTTTGTAGTTAAAGTTTCATAAATCACTTTTTACAAAGCAGTAAGCCCAAAGTCAACACACTAAAATCAAAACACTGCAGGCTAAAGCCAGCGCCCCTTAAAAGATGTTTCGTAACTTTTATAGATAACGTAAATAATAAAGCTACAGTTGTTTCGTTGAATTAATTAAGAAACAAACACAAATAAACAGCGGCAGCCATCATGCTTAACATGATATTCGGGGCGCAGGCTTTAGCCTGCAGATCTTTTTTGTGTTTGTAGTTAAAGTTTCATAAATCACTTTTACGAAGCAGTAACCCCAAAGTCAACACACTAAAATCAAAACACTGCAGGCTAAAAAAGGAATCGCAGTGCTCATCCGCTCATTGCACTAGGCTATCGCCTAGTTCGCCATGCGCCCCTTAAAAGGTGTTTCGTAACTTTTTATAGATAACGTAAGTAATAAAGCTACAGTTGTTTCGTTGAATTAATTAAGAAAGAAACAAACACAAATAAACAGCGACAGCTATCATGCGTAACATGATATTCGGGGTGCTGACTTTAGCCTACAGATCTTTTTTGTGTTTGTAGTTAAAGTTTCATCAATCACTTTTTACAAAGCAGTAAACCCAAAGCCAACACACTAAAATCAAAACACTGCAGGCTGAAGCCAGCGCCCCTTAAAAGATGTTTCGTAACTTTTACAGATAACGTAAATAATAAAGCTATAGTTGTTTCGTTGAATGAATTAAGAAACAAACACAAATAAACAGCGACAGCTATCAGACGAACTCAGATAAAAGGGGCGAAGTAACTTTAGTGAGTGTTACGTAAACCTTAAACCTTGAAACATACTTTGTAATATCCGCCGATAAATGCAAAAGAGCAGCGATAGCTACCATGCGCAGCATGATATTCGGGGCGCTGACTTTAGCCTACAGATCTTTTTGTGTTTGTAGTTAAATTTTCATAAATCACTTTTACGAAGCAGTAACCTCAAAGTCAACACACAAGGCAAAACACTGCAGGCTAAAAAAAGGAATCGCAGTGCTCATCCGCTCATTGCACTAGGCTATCGCCTAATTCGCCATGCGCCCCTTAAAAGATGTTTCGTAACTTTTATAGATAACGTAAATAATAAAGCTACAGTTGTTTCGTTGAATTAATTAAGAAACAAACACAAATAAACAGCGGCAGCCATCATGCGTAACATGATATTCGGGGCGCTGGCTTTAGCCTGCAGATCTTTTTGTGTTTGTAGTTAAAGTTTCATAAATCACTTTTACGAAGCAGTAACCCCAAAGTCAACACACAAGGCAAAACACTGCAGGCTAAAAAAAGGAATCGCAGTGCTCATCCGCTCATTGCACTAGGCTATCGCCTAATTCGCCATGCGCCCCTTTAAAAGATGTGAAGTAACATTAGTGAATGTTACGTAAACCTTAAACCTTGAAACATACTTTGTAATATCCGTCGATAAGTGCAAAAGAGCAGCGGTAGCTATCATGCGTAGTATAATATTCGGGGCGCTGGACGAATCAATCGTCAGATTGGTCTTATGAGCGGGTAAGCTTTACGCCCCCTTTTTTAGTCTGCAGATCTTTTTTGTGTTGTGATTTAAAGTTTCCTAAATCACTTTTACAAAGCAGTAAGCCCAAAGTCAACACACTAAAATCAAAACACTGCAGGCTAAAGCCAGCGCCCCTTAAAAGATGCCAAGTAACTTTAGTGAGTGTTACGTAAACCTTAAACCTTAAAACATACTTTGTAATATCCGCCGATAAATGCAAAAGAGCAGCGGTAGCTATCATGCGTAGCATGATATTCGGGACGCTGGCTTTAGCCTGCCAGTATGCGAGTCATCGCATACAACGATTAGCTACAACGAGCAAAACGAACTAACAATCAATTCAACACACAAAAAAACAAAACACTGCAGACTAAAGTCTGCGCCCCGAAGTCAAAACAAGCAGGCTGAAGCATGCGCCCCTTAAAACATGTTTCGTAACTTTTATAGATAATGTGAACAACAAAGCTAGCAATACTTCCCAACTTCCTCACCAACAAAAAAGCCGTTGTTTATTTAACAACGGCTTTTTGAGTGTTTACTTGTGTTCTATTTGTGATTAATCACTACCAAATAGGTCACGAGTATATACTTTGTCGGACACGTCTTTGATTTCGTCTACCATACGGTTAGATACGATCACATCAGACATTGCTTTAAACTCATCCAATGATTTAACCACTTTTGAGTTAAAGAAGTCATCGCCTTCAAATACAGGTTCATAAATAACAACTTCAATGCCTTTAGCTTTGATGCGTTTCATGATGCCTTGGATACTTGAAGCTCTAAAGTTATCAGATCCCGCTTTCATAATAAGACGGTAGATCCCTACTACTTTAGGTTGTTTACCGATAATAGAATCTGCAACAAAGTCTTTGCGTGTTGAGTTAGCATCAACAATTGCACCAATAATATTGTTTGGTACATCTGCATAGTTAGCACGTAACTGTTTAGTATCTTTAGGTAGACAATAACCGCCGTAACCAAAAGATGGATTATTGTAATGGCTACCGATACGCGGATCTAAGCTAACACCTTCAATAATTTGACGACTATTTAAGCCATGAGCCTCTGCATAACTATCTAATTCATTAAAGTAAGCGACACGAAGTGCTAGGTAGGTATTAGAAAATAATTTAACTGCTTCAGCTTCCGTTGAGTCGGTGAAAAGTACATCAATATCTTCTTTGATTGCGCCTTCTACTAATAAACCTGCAAACGTTTCTGCTCGCTCTGAGCGTTCACCAACAACAATACGTGAGGGATGTAGATTATCGTATAATGCACGTCCTTCTCTTAAGAACTCAGGTGAAAATATTAAATTCTCACAACCTAGCTCTTCTTTAATACTTTTAGTGTAACCAACAGGTACTGTTGATTTAATTACCATCACTGCCTTTGGGTTAATCGCCATTACATCTTTAATGACAGATTCAACTGAAGACGTATTGAAATAATTCGTTTCTGGATCGTAATCTGTTGGAGTTGCAATAATAACGAATTCAGCGTCTTTATAAGCTAATTCTTTATCTAAGGTTGCAGTGAAGTTAAGTGTTTTATTTGCTAAAAAGTCTTCTATTTCGACATCAACAATAGGTGATTTTTTCTCATTTAATAACGCAACTTTTTCTGCTACAACATCTACCGCAATCACTTGGTTATGTTGAGCGAGTAAAACTGAGTTAGAAAGTCCAACGTATCCTGTCCCTGCTACCGCTATTCTTCTCATTTTATATTCTCTCTATACTCAAAATTTAACAAACATCAAATTATAATTATTATATCAATGTGAACTATACCGTTACTTTTAAATAAAAGTAGACACAAATCAACAAACACCGTTATTTTATTGCTTAACCCACTCCTTAAGGAGTATCAAAGTAGTGTATTGCTGATCTTATAAGCATTTAACGGTAGTAATCTTCTACTGTATTGATGAAAACAGGCAACGATTCGAGTGGTAAATGATTTACACCTGCAGCTGCTGCACGACCACCACCCGTTTCAAATTGACTACAAATGTCACCGGCACCTTGTTTATTCTCTAAAGGCGCACGTAATGAAACTAAATACCCGCCCTGTGCATTTTTGGTTAATACTGCAAATGCACTATTAGGGCCTTTATTCGCTAGCAAGTTGCCGTATACACCACTAATGCGGCGAGACCATTTTTGGTCAGGTAATTCAAATACGCTTAATATTTCACTACTGTGCATAGCTGGAATTGCTAATGCTTTTTCTAGATCATCTTGGTATGCAGCTTGTAATGCATAATAAGGCGATGCTTTATCTGCAAATACATCAAATGGGCTTTGATACTTTAACAAAGCTTGAAAAAGCTCAGCTGGGTCAAAGTGTAAATCGCTTAAATCTGCACCGTACCCATTATAGTTAATTAACGTACCTAACTCTTTCAACAGTTCAGCTTGTTCTTTGCTATAACCTGCAGCAGCTGATAGTTGATCTGCCTTCGCAATTAAATTATCACCATAAGCAGCACAAATAGCCCAATCATGGAATTGGCCATTCAAATGCTGATCTATAATTAAAGCGGTGCACATATTAGCATCAAGATCGATCAAAGCATTTAAATTGCTATGTTCAGGGATATCGCCGGCACGGTGATGATCTGCATAAAAGACGTCACATCCTTTATCTAATACTTCTAACAATGGCTGAGTATTTTTTTCCATTGAAATATCTAAAACAGTAAAACTATCTTGCGCTTCAGCAGAGACAGTTTTTAATAATTGAATATTACGTTTTACACCAGTAACAAGCGTTGAATTTAATGGAGTAGATAAACGAAGTTGAAGTAACGAGATAATACCGTCGGCATCCCCGTTAAAAATATCATAATGCATAACAAAACCTTTCTTATGAAATGGGTAATCTAAGCCGGTAGTGATTTATAAACCGTATTTAGTTGACACTATTAGCTTTATTACCAAATAAACCATGAATTATACGACTCACTTTATGACTATGAGAATAGAAATGAAAGTACGTAACAAATAAAATAATTAAAGATATCGACATCACTACTTCAGACGCATCAATAATCTCACCAACGACACCAATACTAGCGGTGATCAGTGCTAATAAAGAGATAAATACCAGCACTTGAGTATCTGATAAACCTATATCTTGTAATTTGTGATGTAAGTGGCCTCGATCAGCTTGGAATGGAGATTGTCCGACTTTAAGTCGTCTAATTATGTTAGCAATCATATCCATGACAGGAATAGCCATTAACCACAATGCTATAACAGGTTTGAAAGCGATAGATTCAAGTGATTTGGAGCTATTATCATCAATATGCATCGACTCTTGGCTGCCAGCCACCAGCAAACAAATCATTGTAAAACCAATGAAAAAACTACCAGAATCGCCCATAAATACTTTATAACGGTTACCTGGCAATAATGATAAATTGCACATTAAAAAGGGAATCAACGCAGCAATAAAACAAACACATGTAGAGGAAAGGTGGTATTGCCCATTAACCGCAAATAAAACAGCCATTGCTGAAAAACTAATAATACTTAGGCATCCTAATAAACCATCGACACCATCCACCATATTAAAAGCAGTAATCACTCCAATCACTACTATGATGGTGAACAATAATCCAAAACTACTTAATTCAACTTCTCCTAAAGCAAATAAATTACCGAGAGACAGAATTTGCAGATCTGCAAAGTAGTAAAGAAAGGCTGTAATCGACATCATCGACATAAGTCGTAAAGACACTTTCAGGTTTACTTTATCGTCAATGACCCCTAACAGCATTAAAAAACCGGCACAAAAAACAAAGGCAAGTATTTCTGGAGTAAAGTTTTGATTCATGAATAAAGCAAACACTAAAGCAATGTAGATGGCAGGGCCACCAATAACCGGAATATTACCTTTATGTAATTTACGATGGTCAGCTTTATCTACAAGACCGAATTGAATGGCTTTAGGGTGGAAGAAATAAAATAAAAAGGCTGAGACAGCAAAGGACATAAGCGATGTTATTATCATTGAACTTAACATTACTGACACCTTTATTGTTTGTTTACTTATTGTTCATAATCAATACGTATATTAAAGCTTACAAAATAATTTTATAAGTCACTATTTTTAATATGATTTTAATATAATGAAAAGATTAACTCATAACTCAGATTGTAATCGAATTTGACTTTTAATCAAATAACCAATGGCTAATAAAAGACCTAATACCTATTAGTAAGTTCATATAAAATGGTCATTATTTTTCTCATAAAAGCTTTGAACCCACTGACTGTAGGGCTTAGGTTAATCTTATTTATGGCTAATTTAGATTACTCCGAAAGGAATAAAAATTAGGTTAACTGTGGTTTGTTCTTACTTTTCAGAGCAACTTTGCGCATTTAAACAAGTAAACAAATACGATGAATTTTATTACTGACAAACTAAAAATAAATGATCCCATATCAGACTATGGTGACGATTATTGTAAATTATTGATATTCACTTTTGATATAAAACGAGCTGCAGATTTTCTGGGTGCAACATTGATTAGGAAAGTTGTTAATAAAGCATTATTAAAGTGTGAAAAAATTAAAAGATATAAAGCGATCTTATTAGATCGCTTTACAGTTCTATCTAATAAGTATTTTAGCTTTTGCTGTTATCTACTAGTGTGAAGTTCATTTCACAGATATCACCAAATTTCACCGTCGAAGTTGCACCTACTAATGTTTCATGTACACCAGTAATAGCACCTGTACTACAAATTGCACCAGCAGGAAGTGTAATTCCTCGTTCTGCACAACAGTCAATCATAAACGCTAGAGCCGCCATAGGACCATTTAAAATACCGTCAGTTGGCGCCGTATTAATCAACTCACCATTGATACTAGTACTAGTTTCCATAGTAGTGATTGCAGTTTCCCAATTTTCAATCTCGGTTCCTACAATTACACCGTACTGATTACCAATATCTGAAATAATTGCCGTTGGACCGTAACTATTTAAATCAATCACAGGACTACTTGCCATTTCAATACCTGCATAAACAGATTTCACTAGATGTGTTACACCTTTAGCTGTATCGATACTGCCAGGTTTAATCTCTTGATTGATTTCTACTACTAATTCTGGCTCGATAGCGATAAACCCACCAGCAAATACAGGTAGTTCAAACGCTTCACCTGTTGCTTGTTTTTCTGTTAATTGAATATGCACATCTTTAAAAACAGGGCCTAAAACACGCACATCACCTAGAGAGTCACGTAAATCAGGTGGAATCATACCCACTTTCCAGCCAACAATTTCTTGATCAGAAGCTGCGATAGATCCATCTTGTACTGTGTAAGCTTCCTTTAAAGTACTTGGAATAGGTCCAGGAAAACCGTCTACGATACGAACTTCTTTACGAGCACTTGATAAAGCTTGAGCTAATTCACTAATTTGCTCACTAGATAATGGGGTAGTTGACATAAAATACTCTCACAATGGTTTGATAAATTTATGGTTTATTGGCAACAATTAAAAATTGTGCAATTAAATTCAGTATAAACGCCCTATTAGTTCAAACAAAGTGATTCTTTTGTATTACTTAATGATTTTGACTGAGATCTATTATTCGATAACTTACTTCGAAAATATTGTGAAATACAAATAATTTGACATAGTAGAACGCTGGTTACTTTTACATTTAGTTGAATATTTTTATCCGTTTCCCTTGTTTCTCCAAGAGATTTTTTTTGATTGTGTTATGTTATAACAGAATAACTGTTATATTGTAACAAAGTAATATTTGACGACATTCAAACCCAAGAGAAAAATATGATCAATATAAATAACTTACGCTTTGCTTGGCAAAAAGAGCCGATTATTAATATCAATGCATTCAGTATCGAACAAGGGCAACACCTTTTTATTGAAGGCCCTAGTGGTAGTGGTAAAAGTACATTATTAAATTTACTCGGTGGTGTTATTACGCCGCAAAGTGGCGATGTTGAAATACTTGGGCAGTCATTAAATCAAATGTCTTCAAATCAGAAAGACAGCTTTAGAGCAAATCATATTGGCTTTATATTCCAGCAATTTAACCTTATCCCTTACTTAAGTGTGTTAGAGAATATTACCTTACCTTGCACCTTCTCTTCTGATCGTAAACAAAAAGCATTGAGTCGAAGTGGTAGCTTACAAAAAGAAGCAATACGATTATTATCTGCATTAGGAATTGATGATACACAGCTAATCCAACGTAGCGTGAATGAGTTAAGTGTTGGGCAACAACAACGTGTTGCAGCTGCAAGAGCGATGCTAGGTAGTCCTGATATTATTATTGCAGATGAACCAACTTCTGCACTTGATAATGGCCACCGCCAAGCATTTATTAAAATCCTATTTGAGGAGTGTGAGAAAGAAAATATCACGCTTATCTTTGTTAGTCATGATTCCACATTAAAGCATCATTTTTCTCACCATATTAATCTGCTAGAGCTTAACCAAGTTAACATTAAGGAGGCCTTATAATGGCTATTTTATCATTAGCTTTTAAGAGCTTACTTAACCGTAAACTAACCTTTTTTATTACCCTCTTTTCAATTGCTATCAGTGTCACTTTATTACTGGGTGTACAAACGTTAAAAACAGAAACCAATAGCAGCTTTATGAAAAGTATTTCTGGCACTGATTTAATCATCGGCTCTAGAGGGGCATCATCACAGTTACTATTAAGTTCAGTTTTCCATATCGGTAATACCCCTAACACCATCCAATACAATACTTATAAAAAGATTAGCCAATCACCTGCCGTTGAATGGGCAGTCCCTATTTCATTAGGCGATTCTCATAAAGGCTATACAGTAATGGCCACAGACTTAACTTTTTATGATTACTTTAGCTTTGCCAATAAACAACATTTAAGCGTTGAAAAAGGCGCGATTGATAATGATATGTTTGCTGTTGTTATTGGCTCTGAGGTTGCTGACAAATTAAATTACAAGATTGGCGATCAAGTTATCGTGACTCATGGAGGCGGCGAAATAGAAGGTCATCATCATGACAACATTCCTTTTTATATTAGTGCGATTCTAGCGCCCTCTTTTACTGCGATTGACCAAACGTTAATTATTTCATTAGAAGCTATGGAAGCGATGCACACCGATAATCACGGCCATTTTGGTGCATTACCAGGTGAACAGATCTTACCAAGCGATAAGCATAAAGATCATGACGAACACGAACATCATGATGAAACAGCACATGAAGAGCATACTGACCATGACGAACACGAACATCATGATCAAGCCGCTCATGAAGAGCATGCTGACCATGACGAACATGAACATCATGGCGAAGCTACCCATGAAGAGCATGCTGACCATGACGAACATGAACATCATGACGAAGCTACTCACGAAGAGCACGCTGAGCATGACGAACATGAACATCATGACGAAGCTATCCATGAAGAGCATGCTGACCATGACGAACACGAACATCATGAGGAAGCTACTCACGAAGAGCATGCTGATCACGACGAAAATGAACATCATGATGAGGCTTCCCATAAAGAGCATGCTGACCATGACGAACATGACGAACATGAACATCATAACGAAGCTACTCACGAAGAGCACGCTGACCATGACGAACATGAACATCATGACGAAGCTACTCACGAAGAGCACGCTGACCATGACGAACATGAACATCATGATGAAGCTGCGCATGAAGATCACGATGACCATGATGTCCATGCACACCATGGTCACCAAGATACACAAGACCAACGCGTTGCACGTTTATTAAAAATAAAACCTGAAAAAATTAATGCTATTTTTGTTGGATTAACATCACCGCAAGCAATTTTAAGTATGCAAAGCTATGTTAATAACTACCCAACAGAACCTTTATCAGCGATTATTCCTGCTGTAGCGCTTCAAGAACTATGGCAGTTCTTCAGCCTTGCTGAAGTTGCACTGAACATAGTGACTGCTTTTGTTGTCCTAGTAGGACTATTAGGTATGTTGAGTATTATCTTAATGAGCTTAAATGAACGTCGAAGAGAAATGGCGATACTACGCTCGGTAGGAGCAAGACCGGGCCATATATTTGGATTAATCATTGGTGAAGCAGGTTTTGTTTGTTTTGCTGGTATTTTATTGGGTGTTGCATTACTTTACCTACTGCTATTTACATTACAAACACCGTTAGCAAGCTATTACGGCTTCTATTTAGACATCAATATGCTTACGCCTAATGATTTGTCTATTTTAGCAATCATTCAATTAAGTGCGTTGATTATCGCATTTGTTCCTGGATGGTTGATTTATAAATATTCACTATCAGATGGGATGAGTATTAAGTTTTAGGAAGATATGAAGAAACTATTAATAATCACTCTATTGCTGAGCTTAACCTCGATGGTTCAAGCTCAGCCAATGAAAATTGGCTGGCAGGATTTAGAAGGTAAAGTTGAACCTTACCAAGACCCTTTTGCAGACCTAACAGATGACCAGTTATATAACTTATCTGTGTATGGGCGTATTTCAGAAATGCAGCGTCTCTACCCAGATTACGAATTAACTGAGGGTATGTTACAAGAAGCAGAAGATGCTAAGGCGCAACTTATAGCTGAAAATGTCGACATTGATTATATGTTTGCACAACGCGAAATTATTATCAAAAAACGCGAAAAGGCAGCATTAGTTACCAATGATCTATTAGCTGATAGAGAAATTGAAATGTCGGGTTATATGCTCGCATTAGAATTTGATAAAGGAACTGTTTCTGAATTTCTACTAGTCCCAACGATCGGGGCTTGTTCGCATAAACCTGTGCCGCCCGCTAACCAGTTAATTTTTGTGAAAGCAAAAACTCCAGTTGCTGCTGGCTCACCTTTTATGCCAATTAAGATCACCGGTACTTTACGTATAACACCTGAAGTGAAAGATCTATACCTTGTGGACGGTAATAAAAAAATCACTATGTCTTACAGCTTAGACAATGCGATTGTAGAACCTTACATTGCAACACACTAAATAATACCGATCACTTATTTTACATAACTTGATGGTAGCCACTCCATCGCTGCCATCGAGTTATTTATTATTTCGAGTCACCTTAAACCCTTTCCCTGTTTCACTTAATAAGTTCACCGTGACCGTTTTATCACCCCAGCCATGATCGTTACATTTAGCACGTATCACCACTTTCTGTAGATCAGGTTTAATCTGAACATTACACAAACTGCGTGTGAAAGGTTGTTCATTATCATGAGGGTGAAGTAACTTTCTTTCGCCTAATACATTACCTTGTAGATCCAAAACTTGCCATGCATCTGCATAATGTTTCCAGCCTTGGTCATTATGATGCACCTGAGTATTAAAACACCAACTCCCATTTTGGCTCTGTGTAGCTTGTACATAAGTTACCTGAGCGTGATCCAATGAAGCACTTTCGGTGTTACTTGCCTGTACAAAAGGAGTGATAACAAATGATGTTAATAATAAACAAAGAGAAATGCGTTTCATTAGTTCACCTATAGCTTTGATAAAGGACTATCAAGATAACATGACACGGGGTTAATTTTATAAACGGTAGATCTTAAGTTAAGCAAAAAACGTATATTTAATTATCGAAGCAGACGCTAGGAGATTACTATCGCCATTCAACATTTTAATCAACAACACATTAAGCAGATGCCAACACGAAATAGAGCTCAGTTTATTAATAGCTTATCTGGCTTTAAAAGCGCTAATTTGATTGCTACGCAAGACAAACAAGGTCATACCAATGTTGCTATTTTTAGTTCAGTAGTACATTTGGGAGCTTCACCTGCATTGGTGGCTTTTATCATGCGACCTGATACAGGACAAAGACACACTCTGGATAATATTCTTGAAACTCAGGTTTATACCATTAATCAAATTTCTGAGACTTTTTACAAACAAGCTCATCAAACATCTGCACGATATCCGATAGATGATAGTGAATTTGATATGACAGGGTTACATTGCGGTTACCTCGATCAGGTTCCTTACGTCAAAGAAAGCAGCTTAAAGTATGTGGTTAAATTAAAAGAAATATTACCTATTACACTTAACAATACACAAATGGTGATTGGTGAAATTACAGATGTGCTATGCGAAGAAAGTGCCATTACAGAAGACGGCTATATTGATATAGAAGCATTACAAACAGTTTCTGTTTCAGGTTTGGATAGTTACCACAGTAGCCAGCGATTAAGTCGATTGAATTATGCTAAACCAAACATACCATCCCACGAAATAGAGCCTTCAAAATGAATACACAGCAACTTACTATTTTTTATGATGGGCAGTGCCCACTATGTAGCTTGGAAATGCAAAGGCTAAAAGAGCAGGACAAAAACAATTGTATCCTACTCGTTGACCTACACCAGGCAGACTTTAATACGCTTTATCCTGAAATCGATATTGAACAAGGCTTGGCCATTTTACATGGGCAATACAAAGGTCAAATATTATTGGGATTAGATGTTACTCATCGAGCTTGGACACTAGTTGGTAAAGGCTGGCTAGTCGCACCATTACAATGGCCAATTATAAAACCCATCTCGCATCAGGTTTACCTATTAATCGCTAAATATCGTCAACCTATTTCAAACTTCATCTACCAACGTTTTGGTATAGGTGTTAAACATTGTGAACAAGGAACCTGTTATGGCAACCCCAACGACACTAATAATCGGAGCAAATAGTGAAATAGCAAAAGCATTAGCGCTACAAACAGTGCAGGAAAATAATAATGCATTAATTGTTATCACTCGTGATGCTAGCTTTTACCATCAACCTCTATTTCATAATAGTAAAGTGATTACCCTAGCTGACTATCAAGAGCAATCTATTGTTGAAGCTATTGAACTGCTCAAGGCAAGCACAGAGACACTGGTAACCAATGTATTTATCTGCCATGGATTACTGCACAATAAACATGTCACACCTGAGAAACGCTTACAGGCTTTCGATGTGGATAGTTTTACTGAAGTGATAAACGCTAATACTGTTACCCCTATGCTATGGTTGAAAAATCTAGTGCCATACTTATCCGGTAAACAGGTATGTAAGATTGTTACTTTTTCAGCAAGAGTTGGTAGTATTTCGGATAATAAAATTGGAGGTTGGTACAGCTACCGTGCCTCTAAAGCAGCGACTAATATGTTGTTAAAGTCTGCGGCTATTGAGCTTTCCAGAACAGCTAAAAATATCAAACTTATTTCATTTCATCCAGGTACAACGGATAGCCCTCTATCTAAACCGTTTCAAAAAAATGTACCAGAAGGTAAATTATTTACTAGTGAATTTGTTGCATCTCAATTATTTAATATTGTAGCGAATACCGACCTAGATGGTGAAGCTAGCTTCTTAGACTGGAAAGGTGAAAGTATCCCCTGGTAAAATACTATAAAGGGTAAGGGTAAGGGTAAGGATGCTCCCTCCTTACTCTTTATCAAAACTATCTACTACAATTGCTCCCATTGATGCCGGCATACTGATAACAATAATACGTTTAATAGCAGTCCAAGGAGAGTCAATAAATGGTAATTTATTGAGGCATAGTAATACGAGTGCAACAACAAATGCAGTCATTAGATAAGCAATCACAATACGAAATACAAAAACAAAGCGTCTATGTTGAATGTTAGTTTGGAAAACACTATGGTAGGTATAGAGGCTTAGAAATAAAATCGATAACGACAATAACATTAGTAAATTGCCTGTAGGTAATGTCTCACCAAGATGCCATGCCTCTTCTGAAAATGATACTGGCACTGCTAATGCAAATGCACCTACAAATATCTGCCCTGCATCTTCTACATTAAAACTATATTTCATATAAACCTTTTTATTGGTTTTAATTTGGAATGCTATTTAGTAGTCAGACCATAAGGAACAGACTTAAATAACTCAGGTTGATTATTGACTGTTGGCGCATGATGTACGCCCTGCCAATCTAATAACATAATGGCTAAAACATTACGATGCTCGCCTTTTTCAAGATCAAACTCACCGTCTGCAGAGGGCACTAAACCATGCTCTCTATCTAGTGCTTTTTGAATAACACTTCGTGTTTTAAGTAGCACCGGATCATCAGTTAGACCTGCAAGTAAAAAATTGATACCAACTTCTGCAATCACATCTTCTTTGGTACGCTCGATAATCATATCAATGTTATTTCGATAATAGTTATATATCCATTGGAAATCATTTTCCTTAATCGGATGTTGATAATATGCCGAAGCAGCAAATATAATATGAGTTAAACCATACACTTTGTTGATCAACTGCTGTTCAGATAAAAGATGATCTTGTTGGTCTGGATAGGCTTGTTTAAATGCATTAATAAACTGTGCTGTTACATCCTGTTCACCCAACTGCTTTAACCAATATACTTGATTAGCCAATTGCGCAGCCCACGCTTTTATCATCTCTCTATTGGTAGCATAAATACTGAAGTCATAGCGGCGTATAACTTCTCTTAACTTAGCATCCTGTTGATGCTTTAACCCATACTCATTTGCACGTGCCATAGACCCTAATAAATCAACACCAAGATATAAATACTCAGGGAGATCTTTTGTCACCTGAAAACGCAATACACTGCGTTCACTTGAATCAGTTAAGTAGTTGCTAATACGTTTTGCTGTATAATCGGCTATCTGCTGAGGAGTATGTACTTCATTACTAAAATAATTTAAACGACTTGCTACTCTAGCCAAATCAGACCAAATAGCAGCAGCATACTTCTCATCTAAAGTTTGACGATACATTCTCAACCCGTAATGGCCTGACTTGAAAGCAGGTAAGGTATATAACTCAGATTCATAGGTATCACGGATCAAAGCAGCGTCTTGTTTGAATGTGTTTTCAATAATGGTTTGATCGTTAGAATGATGAGAAACAGAATGCGTAGAGATATTTTGATTAAATGGTTCAACAAAAACCATTGCGATTAATAAGCATAGAACAACGACTAAACTAAGTATGAGTGATTTCATAATTACTTCCTTATCAATAGGTATTACCCTTTAATAGCAATACATTAATATCCTGATTATTTTATAAAACCTAATACTATCTACTAAAAATTAGCAAAATAAACCTATCTTTAATAACGTATAATCAAAGTAATGAATAATAATACCAATCACACTAAGTAACTGATCTATTTTACTTGTTAAAATAACTTATTTTTTTGTTGTAACTTTCGTAAATAGAACAACTATTAAAGAATTAACATCTTATCGTTAATTCTCCGATAGACTATTAACGAAGTTAATCGACGAAAGGCTTAAGTTACGCCTTAAACTAAGTCATTTTTCCTGCGCAAAATTTAGATCACTTATTTAATGCAATTGGTATAAGACATTGTTTAAATGCTTAAGTTGCTACTACCAAATAAACATTTTTAACAATCTGATATCTGTACTAATGAAGAAAGGTTAATGATTAAGCTATGGCATAATTAGCTAGATGACAAGATTCAAACAATAATTGGTAGTTTCGATGATAAATAATTAATTAGTAGCTATAACGATTGTATTCAACTTAATAATCGGGCCGCTGGCTTTAGCCTACTTATACCAATCACACTAATTAACTGATCTATTTCACTTATTTAATGTAATTGGTATTATTTTGAGTTTCGACTTTTAATTTGTTCAACCTCATACTGCTCGTTTGTACCTGAAGGCGAATGGACGAACACAGTTAATAACTGCAAATAACCAATCAACTCCCTGTAAGTATCAAAAAAGATTAACACAGAAAACTGCAGGCTGAAGCCAGCGCCCCTTAAAAGATGTTTCGTAATTGGGAGGGTAAATATCGCTAGGCTCAGATATGCTCGGATTCCAGGTATAAAAAAACCCTGTCGACGTAAGTCAACAGGGTTCGTTTAATGAGGCGCTTGGCGATGACCTACTTTCACATGGGGAGACCCCACACTATCATCGGCGCAGCTGCGTTTCACTTCTGAGTTCGGCATGGGATCAGGTGGTACCACAGCGCTATGGCCGCCAAGCATAAATTGTAATTAGGAAAGTGACATTCTAATGTTCTTTTTCGTTGTTCTATTCAATCAGAAATATGTAAATACGCTATCACAAGCGTTTATATTTTAACGTCTTCTTTGACAATCTTGGTAAACACCAACACTACTTAGGTGTTGTATGGTTAAGCCTCACGGGTAATTAGTACAAGTTAGCTCAATACGTTACCGCACTTACACACCTTGCCTATCAACGTTGTAGTCTCCAACGGCCCTTTAGGGAACTTAAAGTTCCAGTGAGAACTCA
>NZ_JBAHZA010000014.1:0-85254 GCF_036697365.1 Psychromonas arctica | reverse complement strand
GCGACAAAACTGGCAATTGAAGTGTAATGTGGTTGTACGTCACCCGATAAACTCATGAAGGTAATATTGGTTTCACAGGCATTTGCAATACGACGACTGCTGACCAAGCCTCGTGAATAACCAAACAAGATTATTTTAAGCATAACTGAAGGAGGGTAAGCTGCAGCGCCACCTTTGTCGTTGTCATACCATTTATCAAAAGAACTTAAATCAAGGTGTTTGTCGACGATATGAGAAAGTGCGTATTCAAAAGTACGGGGGATAATTTACTGTGCGAAATCAATCGGAATGAATTTACTTTGGCAAGATAAGTCAGGTTTGCCTCTTTACTTTATAAGAGTGCCATCATGTTTATCTCTAAACGAATAATAACTATTAGATCACAGAGGGACTGCTCAATAAAGGTTGTTTTTTGTACAATTAGAGATTATGAAAAAAGAACGTAAAAACGTTCTTTTCGGAGAAATTCTACAGCCTCAACGCCTCAATCACCGGCTTTGTGAAGTTGGCAGATTTTTTGGTACAAAAAATGTGACAGCTTTAGCAAGTCCCGAGTGCATTGACTTGTTAAGCATTGCTACCACCACTTTGCGAAATTTTCTAAATGCTCAATATACTGAAGAACAATGTCATTATCAGTTTCACGTTTGAATTCTAAATAACCTGAACCTATCTCACTGTGAATTCGATGAACTGACAGTTGAATTTGGCCCTTGGTAATAGAAAGAACGATCTCTCGATCAATGTCGTAGAATTCTGCCTTAGTAGCTTCGCCCAAGCTTAACTTTTTGAGTTGAACCAAGAAGTCATCAATTACAGAGCACTCAAACCAAATATCCTTTGCAGAATATGTGAAAATACCTCTAGGCATTTCTAACTTTAGTTCTACTTCGCAGCCAATAGATGGCAATCGATCATCACTTTCTTTTATGTTAATTCTAAACCCAAACGGATTGGGTAATTCGATATCGTAGCTCATACTTTTAGATGCTTAACGCCCTGTTAAGGGGCAAATTGTAGTTGGCTAAAATGTGAAGCGAAGCGGAATCAGCCAACTGTTATTTGTCCCGCTTGAACAGCTTGTTATACGGTTCAATACTGAACTAAACTTAAAAAGAGTATGGCTGATAATTTTCATACTCCCAAGCCATTTTTTGTGACAGTTTACTACAGATGTCTTCCCAGTTTTCACCGCTACATTGGTCGAGAATTTCATTTACTTTTAAGCGAACTGCATCCCAGCTGTAACAATCTAAAACAATGGCATTATTAAGTGAAGTATTATTCTGAACCATCTCTGTAGTTAAAATGTGCAACTGGAAATCATTACCTCCTCTTTGGTCAAGACCAATAGTAAAATTCATCCAGAAATCCACACTTTTTGGTTCAGGGAATAACCATGAATCTATGGGATCATAATCTGTGCAATCAAAACTGAGAATGATAGGTGTCACGAATCTTCCTTAACCGTATAACGCCCGCTTAAGCGGACTAAAATTGTTGGCTATAATGTGGAGCGAAGCGAAACGTAGCCAACTGTTTTAGTTCCGTTTTAAAGCGCTTGTTATATGCACATTCACATATTTGGTTCACAATACTTTAGTCTTGGTTTGGGATTAAAATAGACTAAAAAGTCATTACAACAGTTAGGATCATCAAGGTAAGCTCTTATTACTTGCTCCCCACTCCATGACTGAAACTCAACACTTCGTAAGTTTTCTTTATACACATGAAAAACCAACTCTTCATTTTGAAATAACTTAACAGTTATAGAATTGTTTCCAAATGGGGAATGAGTAAATGTTAATTTACTACCATTATCATAATCCATAACAAATGAAAATTGACCTTCATCATGGTCGTATTCTTCAGAATACCCAAAGCCTCTTTCAAAAAACTCTAGTTCTTCTGGATATTCATAGGTCAAATTAAATTCCCCAATTTAAGTGCATATAACGCCTCATTCAGAGGCAAATAATGGTTGGCTAAAATAGCGACGCAGGAGCAAAGCCAACTGTTATTTGTCCTGCTGAAATGACTTGTTAGAACTATACTGCACCGGACTAAATTTCAACCAGTTCGGCTATCTTTTCAGCTATCTCGGTCATCGAGTCTTCTGAAGAGTCTAAGCCCGATCTAGACGCAAGTAATGGGCTCACATTGCGAAGAGCGTCATAAGTTGTATTATGCACGATAGGGATTAGTCGATTACCTGCTAATAGAGCAGATAGCTCTTTATCCGCAACACTCTCTTTTGGAAGACGCTCCAACATTGCAGGAGTTACCAAAACAAGACCTACTTTAGAATTTGCTAACCCCTTATCGATAGCTCTCATCATGGGCACGCCTAGCCCAAGATCTTTTTCACTGAACCAAACTTTTACACCAGCAGCTTCAAGTAAATCATGTAGCTCTTTCGCTGATTCTTTTCGATCAGCCCACGCGTGACATAAAAAAGCATCTCGAACATCAGGTTGAATTGCTGCCTTACTTTCAACTGCATCTCTTATTGGAGTTAATGATTGAATTTGAGATGAAGTGTAAGTAACTGAAGAACTCGACTTAGACCAGCGAGGCTTTGAACTTCTCGAACTACTTCCACCGCCACTAGAGGAACTACTCGTATTAGAGTAGGAAGAATATGATGGACGATAACTGCTATAGCCTCCGTACCCGCTACTTTTATATCTGCACGCTGGACAACTTGCCGCTGCTGCGGCCGAACTGTGCCCTCTCACTGGTGCGGTACATCTCGCCATGATGTTTTCTCCTTAATTTGAATATAGTTCTAACGCCTCAGTCAGCCGCATTTTAAGCGGAGTTTGGCTTGTGGTAAAGTTGAGCGACAGCTAAACCACAAGCCAAACTCCGCGTAAAATGTCGGTCTGCACTGACTTGTTAGCTGCGCTTACCTATGCCCCGAACACTCAGACCTGATTAAATCCAATACTAGACATCATTGACTTTAATATGCGCACCCACGAACCGCAATACAAGATACCTGTCATCTAACGTGTTTATTGTTAAAACTACCATGCTCTCACTCTGATCAACACCTAACAATAAGCTAGGGATTCCCAAGTTACTTTCTAATTCTCCATATTTCTCCTGACCATGCATTTTGCTTTCTCCCTCGGTCCAGGATTCAATGGTCAAAGTGCATTTTTTTTCTACATATTGGTTATTTTTGTAATATGACTCAAAGGTTATGGATATTCTCTTTCCTTCAGAATCATAAGAGAAACCAACCGCTAGCTCGTCTGCAAAAGAGTATTCTAAGGTGTCTAAAATGATCATACTGTTAAAGGATCCAGAGCGTATGTTCTACAGCTAACGCCTCAATCACCGGCTTTGTGAAGTTGGCGGATTTTTTGGTACAAAAAATGTGACAGCTTTAGCAAGTCCCGAGTGCATTGACTTGTTAAGCATTGCTACCACCACTTTGCGAAATTTTCTAAATGCTCAATATACTGAAGAACAATGTCATTATCAGTTTCACGTTTGAATTCTAAATAACCTGAACCTATCTCACTGTGAATTCGATGAACTGACAGTTGAATTTGGCCCTTGGTAATAGAAAGAACGATCTCTCGATCAATGTCGTAGAATTCTGCCTTAGTAGCTTCGCCCAAGCTTAACTTTTTGAGTTGAACCAAGAAGTCATCAATTACAGAGCACTCAAACCAAATATCCTTTGCAGAATATGTGAAAATACCTCTAGGCATTTCTAACTTTAGTTCTACTTCGCAGCCAATAGATGGCAATCGATCATCACTTTCTTTTATGTTAATTCTAAACCCAAACGGATTGGGTAATTCGATATCGTAGCTCATACTTTTAGATGCTTAACGCCGTTTTAAGCGGCAAATTGCAGTTGGCTAAAATAAGTGAGGCACGAACAAAAAGCCAACTGTAATTTGTCCGACTTGAAAACCCTTGTTATATGCCTATTACGCTACAGATACAACAATAGGCAGTGTGTCTCTTGACGTATATTCAGGATCACATGCATTATCCCAATGATAATGCTCACCGGTTTTAGCATCGAATTCAAAATCGAAAAATGAACCAAAGGCTTTAAGACTAGCTATATTACCACTAACAACTAAACCTATATTCTCATCGAATGAAGCACAAGCAGGTTTAGGACTAGTTAAAATAGTTAGCTTTTCCTCGAGAAAATCATAAGACTTTGAAGATCCAGAAGTATCAAAGATAAACGTTTCATTATAATTATCCGAAGCACTCATAAGTGACTTATGAATTTCGGCTAATTCATTAATAGAGCCAGAGATTTCAACTTCATCTAAAGTTCGATATAACTTCATACTTTCCTAGGCATATAACGCCTTACTAAGCGGCGCGAAATTGTTGGCTAAAATTGCGAGGAACGAGCGCTAGCCAACTGTTTAGCGTCCGTTTGAGTAACTTGTTAGCCTTCTTGAAATTTAAATTTTTTCCCTACAATATAATTATGTTTGGGTAACTCTCTAACTTTAAAATACTCTGGCAATTTTATAAAAGAAAACTGCTCTAAATCACACTCTTCAACGTGCGTAGCACCGAACTTAGTGCCATTTTCGATAAGAACTTCCTGTCCTGTCATACTGCCTTTGTAAGGGTCAAAAACAACCGTTAAGTAATTTTGATAATCATCATTTAAAGCAATGTTCAGGTCGAATAATATTTGGTTTTTATACCCTAAAAGAATACTCACTTCATTAATTAGAGTATGTAGTGAGTTAAAGGCGTCCTGAATAAATAATATTGCATCTACTTTTCGTTTGTAAGTAAATCGTTTAGGACTTTTTTCATTTGGATTGTCAGGAAGCATTAACTGTAAATCCACGTTTTCACCATTCCTCTTTATTACTGCATGATGGAATAACTGTCCATAGTGTTGGTCAATATCTCGGTATTGCTTAACTTTGAAACCACTATGATTCCAATAATCGGCTATTAATGCATAGAGCTTTTCTTCTGAATCACACCTATTTCTTTTTTTCCATTTCGTTACATAAGTATTCATACTTGGGGAAATAGACACTTTTAATTTTTTACTAATCAGATCCAAAAGTGTATTTTGCATAATTCTTATTTGCGTTAACGATATTGAAACCTCGGAAAATAGATTAAAAAGAGATGGCGATTGAAAACAAATTTCATCTGATTGGCTTTTGATTGATCCTTTTAATAAATCGAATTGATGTAAACTTTCATTCTTATACTTATGTATATTTTCCAATGAATTGATTAAGTAGCAAATGCTGAATGCAAAACTAATATGAGATTTATCGAGTATATTATTATCTTCATGCCATGAAGCATAATTACCAAATAAACTAGCTCTATTTGCTAGATCTAATCTGAATGTCATATCTAATTACTTCCTTGAAATTTAAGTGATAAGCAGGGATTATTGATGAAAGCTAACGCCCGCAGCAGGCGCATTTATGTAGGTGATTTTTGTATGCCAGCGTAGCGACCGGCATGCAAAAAGCGCCGGAATGAATGTCGCACTGACTGCGTTTGTTAAGCATTGGCCTCTTCCGCCCAATTTATAAACCACTCTACTGGTAATTTTACCGTCTCAAAGCTTAATTTACGAAGCTCTTCGGCTGAGTATGTGTTCACCAAATAGAGATCCCATTGTGTTTCAACGTCAGCCAGTATTGGCATGATCTCTTCAATGCTCTTCGGCGCATCAACATCGCAGTATTTATTCCAGAATTTCTCACACCACTCTGCTATTTGTTTGTGAGAGTAAGGTGACTCATCTGGCTTTGCACCGTGAGCTAGCAATGCCAAAAACTTTTCTTTGCTGTACTCAAATTCTATAGGATTACTACGTTGCATAATTTAGATGCTTAACAGTATATTATCCATAATTCACGATAGTAACGGATTATGAAATAAAAAATAATAAAATAATAATAATTAAATCATTACCAGTCAAAGCTTTATAATAAAATATGTGGTTTTATTTTAAACATTAAATTTGTAGAAACTAAGCATTGCGTCATACTCAGCTCTCTTGCGCTGAGTATGACGCAATGCTTAAAACATTAAAGTTTATAAATCAATAAACTATAAAAAAATCCGTATAGAAAGCGAGCAATTAAATGCTCACTTTCTACACAAAAAATTGCATTTTTATATAAACCTTACTATAACTGTATAAATAAACAGTTATAGTGAAGTGTTTTTATGATTATCAAATCTCCTTTTTTACAATCTCTTCGAGATGTAATTCGAACAAAACGATATAGCCTACAAACAGAAAAAAGTTATTTATATTGGGTAAAATTTTTTATTATTTTTAATGATAAAAGGCATCCTAAAGAAATGGGTGCAGCGGAAATAAATCATTTTTTGACTCATTTAGCAGTAAATAGAGGCGTCAGCGCTGCAACACAAAATCAAGCGTTATGCGCTTTAGTGTTCATGTACAAACACATTTTCGAACAACAATTTGATGGCTTAATTTTTTCTTACGCTAAACTCCCTAAAAATATTCCAACTGTTCTTTCTCCAAATGAAGTAACAGCTATTATTAGTCACTTAAAAATGCCTTATAGGCTAATTGTTTCTATCCTTTATGGCTCAGGTTTACGTTTAAATGAAGTATTAAGGTTACGCGTAAAAGATATCGATTTTTCAAATCAAACTATATTTATTTTTAGAGGAAAGGGACAAAAAGATAGATTAACAATATTACCTAAAGAGCTTAATGAAATTATCACTAACCAAATAAACCATGTTGAAGCTATACATGAACAAGATTTACTTGATGGATTTGGTTTAACTTCAGTACCAGCGTCATTACATAGAAAATATAAAGCAGCAATGAAAGATTTTGCATGGCAATATTTATTCCCTTCTTCTACTCGTTGTGAACACCCTATCGATGGATATATTTGTCGCCATCATCTTCATCCGTCAACGTTAACTCGCCATTTACGGCAAGCAGCCATAAAAGCAAAGATCAATAAAAAAGTATCAGCACATACATTTCGCCATAGTTTTGCAACGGCCTTATTACTTAATGGAACTGATATAAGAACAGTTCAAACGTTACTTGGGCATTCAGATTTAAGAACAACCGAGATACACACACACGTGA
The DNA here is from genome assembly GCF_036697365.1 of Psychromonas arctica. Taxonomy (GTDB): domain Bacteria; phylum Pseudomonadota; class Gammaproteobacteria; order Enterobacterales; family Psychromonadaceae; genus Psychromonas; species Psychromonas arctica_A. The sequence continues at coordinate 78,131 of NZ_JBAHZA010000014.1, read as the reverse complement.
TTGGAGAAAGACACGCAGGAACGGTCAGTCCATTTGATAATATTTTTCATAAATTATAAACATAGAAAAAGACTTTACAATCCGTAATGGTCTTATTGCATTTGTGCTTTTTAGAAATATAGGTGACCTGGTCAACTGGATGATTCAACAGATAAATAGAGCAAAAGTTCTATCTCGCTTTATGCCACAAAAGAAAGTTATAAAACGGCTTAATTTATTCTTTTGTCATGAACTTGGTAAAATAAATTAAATGGCTATTTAACAGCTATTGTATTCTCGAAAATTTATTTGGTTCTTTTTCTAGAACTATCAAAATTATACCTAAGCAGGATTCCCTCTTATAACAACTATCAAGCAGTAACCATTTCAGCTCATGAAGCTTTCTTAATCGATTTACTTTCTCGATACTCTGCAGCTTCTGCTTTCAGATGACCATTTTCTTCTACCAATTTAAGTTATGCACTTATTATCTGAATCCAAGAAATTTAGGTGTTTTTGTTTATTTTTAACACTAATTTATTTTGGTTCAATCGTCACTAGGTATTGTTTTACCGATATAAATGAGGCGATTAATCCTAATAAAGCGCCTATTATCAATAATATAATAGATTCATTAAAATTTAATGAGATGATGTCAAACTTAGCTTTATACAGACCAGTTAAGTTATCAACACCCGACTCTAACCAAATCACCATAATAACTGAGAATAACCACGCAATAACACCACCTAAAAAGCCATACCAGGCACCAATATAAAGGTAAGGTAATTGTATAAAACGATTGGTTGCTCCGACCAATTTTAGTACTTCTATCTCTGCGCGTTGGTTTAAAATATTAAGCCGGATGGTATTACTTACGATCAATAACACGGACAGCAGTAATAAAGTCGCGATAGCGATGACAATATCGACCACTAAATAAAAGATAGCCTGAAGCTTCTCAATCCAATCAATATCAACCCGTACTAAATCTATGTCTTGCTCTCGTTCAAGCTTAGCTACCAACAATTTACTACCGGCAGGATTCATCGCCGATTGAACGGGGATGACTATTAAGACTGCAGGTAATGGGTTTTCATCTAAATAATTAAGAGCCTTAGAAAAGCCAGACATTTCTTTAAATTCTTGTAGAGCTTGGTGACGAGAAATATAAGTAACGGTTTCAATGTTTTCATAGAGACCTAGCTTATTAATCAATACTTGTACTTGCTCATCAGACAGATCTTTTTTCAAAAAAAGACTGATTTCTGAAGCGCTTTCCCATTGTCCTCCAACTCGATCAACATTTTTATAAACGACATGGAACACGGTAGGTAATGATAACGCTAAACCCAAAACTAAAATCGTCATCAAAGTCGCAAATGGCGTTTTCCATAACTCCATAAAATTATGTACTAGTTGATGTATATGTTGGCTAATCGTGGCTTTTACACGCCCAAGAAATGAGACTTTATTAATTTTAGGTGAGCCTGATAACTTTCTTTTGCTTGCGCCCAAACTGTTATTCATATCAATCCCTTAATAAACCGTCATTAATCATATGCCCTTCGCGTAAGGTCAAGGTGCGATAACGCATCTTAGCAATAAGCCCTAAATCATGGGTTGCAATGAGCACTGACATCCCAAATTTATTTAACGATTCAAATAACGTTAAAATTTCTAAAGACAATTTAGGATCTAAATTACCCGTTGGTTCATCTGCCAGTAAAAGTGGCGGCTGGTTAATAATAGCGCGTGCGATACCAACTCGTTGTTGCTCACCACCTGATAAGTTAATCGGGAAAGCATTCTCTTTTCCAGATAATCCCACTTTTTCCAATGCCGCTAAGCTACGACGTTTAATTTCAAAGCTGCTGTATCCTTCAATTAACAAAGGTAAACCAACATTGTCTAATACTGTCCTATTCATCAGTAGACGATGATCTTGAAAGATCATACCAATATGGCGACGTAGATAAGGAATATCATTGCCTTTGATATGACTGATATCATTACCGTTTAATACGATACGCCCTGTCGTCGGACGCTCCATTAAACTTACCAATTTCAACAGTGTGCTTTTACCTGAGCCAGAATGCCCCGTTAAAAATGCCATTTCACCTTGTTTCAAGTGAAAGTTGACGGAATTCAATGCGATATGATCATCGCTATAAATTTTGCTGACCTCTTCAAATAATATCATCGTCTATTTTTACCTTGTTATGATTCTTCTTCTTTAGAGAAAAGTGCATCAATAAACTCTTTCGCATTAAACTCTCTTAAGTCGTCAATGCCTTCACCTACGCCTATGTAGCGGATAGGTAGTTTAAATTGATCTGCGATAGAGAAGATAATTCCCCCCTTCGCTGTACCATCTAACTTAGTAAAGGTAACTCCGGTTAAGCCGACTGCTTCGTTAAATAATTTAACTTGGCTAATGGCATTTTGCCCAGTACCCGCGTCAATAGTTAACATGATTTCGTGAGGAGCAGCTTCATCTTTTTTACGCATGATACGCACAACTTTAGCTAACTCTGTCATTAGGTGGTCTTTGTTTTGCAAACGCCCAGCAGTATCAGCAATTAAAACATCTACCCCACGTGCTTGGGCAGCATCCATTGCATCAAATAAAACCGATGCGCTATCAGCTCCAGTTTGTTGAGCTATAACAGGAATGTCATTACGTTCGCCCCATACTTGTAATTGCTCTACAGCGGCGGCACGGAAGGTATCACCTGCTGCCAGCATCACTGATTTACCTTCATTTTGATATTTCTTAGCTAATTTACCAATTGTGGTTGTTTTACCAACACCATTCACCCCTACCATTAAAATAACATAAGGTTTTTTGGTAGCATCAATTACTAAAGGTTGTTCAACTTCTTCAAGAATATCTGATAAGTCTTTTTTCAGCAGGTCATAAAGCACCTCTGCATCTTTTAGCTGTTTTCTATTTGCATGTTCAGTAAGGTTGTTGATTATGCGTAAAGTCGTTTCTACACCAATATCCGCAACGATTAGCTGCTCTTCTAACTCTTCAAATAGATCGTCATCGATCTTTTTACCTTTGAATAAAGATAATAACCCGCTACCTATGCTTAAACGTGTTTTCTTTAAACCTTGAGCAAAGCGAGCAAAAAAGCCTAATTTTTTATCTTCTTCAGGAGCGACGACTTCACTAACTTCTGAGACTTCTTGGCTTTCTACTTCTTCAACACTGTCTTGCTCAACTTGTTGGCGCGCTAATTCTGCATTACGTTGTGCTTCTTGGTAAGCCTGACGAGCCTTCTCTGCTTGTGCTTTTTGTGCTTGCTCTGCGGCTAGTTGAACTTGCTTTTCTGTTTCAGCTTTTTCTACAGCTAACCTAGCTTCTTCGGCAATACGTTCTTGCTCTGCTTTTTCAGCGGCTAATCTAGCTTCTTCAGCAATACGTTCTTGCTCTGCTTTTTCAGCGGCTAATCTAGCTTCTTCGGCAATACGCTCTTGCTCTGCTTTTTCCGCGGCTAACCTAGCTTCTTCAGCAATACGTTCTTGCTCTACTTTCTGCGCAGCTAATTCGACTTGCTGCTCCGCTTCCGCTGCTTTTTGTTGAGCTAATACTTCTGACTGTATTTCTTGCTCTGTTTTCTTGGCTGGTTTTTTAGAAAACCATGAAAACAACCCTTTCTTTTTAGACATTAATTAAAAACCTTACTAACAAGCTGATTACCCTGCTAAAATAGCGAGCATACTGAATTGCTATATTAACACTATTGCTTCCCGGACTTAAAATAATATGCGTAAAAATCAACGAGCTTCAAGCCAAGAAAAAGGTAAAAAGCCCAACTCCGATGGATTTATCCGATTAATATCAGGCCAATGGCGTGGAAAAAAGCTCCCTGTAAAAGATAAACAAGGGTTAAGACCAACCACTGACCGCACTAAAGAAACCCTTTTTAATTGGCTAATGCATGATATTCGTGATGCAAACTGCCTCGATTGTTTCAGTGGCAGCGGTAGCTTAGGCTTTGAAGCATTATCTCGTTACTGTCAATTTTGTACATTTTTAGAGCTAGACAAACAAGTTGCAGTTCAACTACAAAATAATATTTCGACTTTAAAAGCAGAAAACGCCGAAGTGATACAAGGTGACTCTTTACGTTATTTATCGCAAAACGCCAGTCGACAGTACAATGTTGTTTTTATTGATCCGCCTTTCAATCTTGGATTAGCTCAACCTTGTATAGAACAACTAGAAGAGCAAGGTTATTTAACCGACAACAGCCTTATTTATGTGGAAGTTGAAAATACCTTAACTAACTTGAGCTTCCCAAGTAATTGGACGTTGCTAAAAGAGAAAAATGCAGGGCAAGTTCGTTACCAATTATTCAAGAGAGAAAGTTAATGGCTTATTTTATCCCCTTTGCAAAAGGCTTGATGGTGATTATTTGGGGCTTATTACTGGCTAATTTAATATTTCCTTTTCCGGGAAAAGCGGCCATGGCCTTCTACTTTTTACTCGCTTTTGTTGTGGTAATGCATGCAATTCAACTGTTAGTAGTTTACGGAGCTTTTGCTGAAAAGTTAAAATTAACTAAGAAAGAAGGTATTGAAATATTCTTTTTTGGTGTGTTTAAGATGTGGCAACTAAAAGATCGTTTACTAAATTAAGAAAGTCTTAAAACCCAAAAAGGATGAACACCAGTTCATCCTTTCTATTTTAAAGTCTTTAGTTAGTAAGTTTTACTGTCCCCACTCGATAATACCATCGACCTTTTTGCCATCTTCACTAACAACTAACCATTTAATATGTTTTTCACGCATTAGTTCTTCTGCTTCAGTTAAGCGTGCAGAAGCTGAGATAAGACGAGGTGTAGCATTCATTAAGTTCGATGCTTTGCTATCAACAATATTTTCACCCGAGATTAAAAAGCGACGAACATCTCCATCGGTGATCACGCCTTGTAAGTTTTCACCATCTAATACTAACGCTAATCCAGTTCGCGTTTCAGTCATTACCATTAATACATCAGTAACGGAGGTGTCAGCCGAGACAATAGGCAAATTATCGCTGCGCATCTCATCACGAACAAAAGTCAGTAATCGTTTACCTAAGCTGCCTCCCGGATGGAAACGCGCAAAATCCATTGGACTAAAGTCTTTCTCTAACGTTAAGGTATTCGCCAGTGCATCACCAATCACTAAGGTTAAAGTCGTAGAAGTACTAGGTGCTAAGTTATTTGGGCATGTTTCTTTTTCAACACTCGCATCTAATACAACATCAGAATGCTTTGCTAAGGTTGAATCTTTACCGCCAGTAATAGAGATTATTTTATTACCAAAGTGTTGTAATGATGGGATGATTTTTAATAACTCATCTGTCTCACCACTGTAAGAAATAAGCAATAATACGTCATCTTTAGTGACCATACCTAAATCTCCGTGAAAAGCTTCACCAGGATGCATGAAGAATGAAGGCGTGCCCACAGAAGCTAATGTGGCCGCAATTTTAGTACCGATATGTCCAGATTTACCCATACCACATACAATCACACGACCTTGACAGTTTTTCATCAATGCTAAAGCTTGTAAGTAAGCCTCACCCACTTGATTACTATGGTCCGTGATCGCAGCACTTTGTACTTCAAAAACGGTTTTAACTTCTTTTAATAATTGAGATTCTGGCAATGAAAAGCGAGACATGAAGCTTCCTTTATATGAGAGGAAAGGTAATACCAATCACACTAATTCAGTGATCAGTCTAATAAACGAGGAAATTGGTCGGTATGAGAAGATTTGAACTTCTGACCCCTGACACCCCATGACAGTGCGCTACCAAGCTGCGCTACATACCGATGCTGCACAATTTTAATTATTTAGTTAAAAGTTGCAACAAAAAAGTCATCTGTTTGTTATGTAACTAACACCACAAAGTTGATTGTTGGCTAAAAAAATACCCGCATGTAGCGGGTATTATTAATGAATGAGAGCATTCAATACGTGATTACAGGCAATCAAACTCTACTAATGTATCAACATCAGCTTCGTAATCAACACCGTCAACACCAAAACCAAACAGTTGTAAGAACTCATCTTTGTATTCTTGGTAATCAGTTAATTCAAACAGGTTTTCTGTTGTAATTTGTGGCCATAATTCTGCACAAGCTTGTTGTACTTCATCACGTAATTCCCAATCATCAAGACGAAGACGACGCGCTTCATCAGTCGTTGGTGCAGAACCATCGGCTTTAAATAGTTGTGTTGTGAATAGACGGTGAATCTGTTCCATACAACCTTCATGTAAACCTTTCTCTTTCATGATTCTAAAGACCATTGATAGGTATAAAGGCATTACAGGGATCGCAGCACTTGCTTGCGTAACAACACTCTTCTGTACTGATACGTAAGCTTCACCACCTAGAGGATCAAGTTGTGCTTGGATAGCTGTAGAAGCACGATCTAAATCGATTTTTGCTTTACCTAATGCGCCATCCCAGTAGATTGGCCAAGTAATTTCAGTACCAATGTAAGAGTAAGCAACGGTTTTAACACCTTCTGCTAACACACCAGCGTCTGCTAATGCATTCATCCAAAGTTCCCAATCTTGTCCACCCATTACAGTAACAGTATTAGCGATCTCTTCTTCAGTTGCAGGCTCTACAGATGCTTCAATGATCGTGTCTTTGTTAGTATCGATAGCCGTTGATGTGTAAGTTTCACCAATTGGTTTTAGGCTTGAACGTACTACTTCACCTGTATCAGGTAATTTACGAACAGGCGCAGCAACTGAGTAGATAACTGCATCAATCTGACCTAGATCAGCTTTAATTGTATCGATAACAAGTTGTTTAGTTTCGTTAGAGAATGCATCACCGTTAACGCTTTTAGCGTATAGGCCATCTGCCTTTGCTTGCTTATCAAAAGCAGCACTGTTGTACCAACCAGCAGAACCAGGTTTACGATCAGTAGCAGGTTTTTCAAAGAAAACACCAATCGTTGATGCGTCACTACCGTATGCAGCAGCAATACGTGATGACATGCCGTAACCAGCAGAAGAACCAATCACTAATACACGTTTAGGGCCTTTTTCAATTTTGCCTTGTTCTTTTGTGTATTCAATTTGTGCTTGAATGTTTTTTTCACAACCCGTTGGGTGTGTAGTCGTACAAATAAAGCCACGAATCTTTGGTTTAATGATCATATTATTTCGCTCTTATGGTATTAGAAACCTCCAATCATAGACTCGTTTTATCAATAAACGAGGTCTTTAATTAAAGGCGTAAGTAAAATTATCGCTAATATACCTGTTCTCTTAGCAAATGCCAAAAAACAAGAATATAAGTTAATGATTTAGTCTTTAAACAAGCGCTTTTGGTAAACAAATGGCAGGTTTATGACCATTAGCACCCATTGCTTGCTTAATAAATTGTTTCTTTAATGGCGAAATGGTATCAGCCATTAATAAGGCTGCATCTCTAAGTACTTTTTTAACGGGATTATCACCGTCGAATAATTGTTTTAATAACTCCATTGAAGCAATCATTTCAGTAGCTTCAGCCTTGCGCCAACGTTCAAAGTGACGCAAGTTTTGGTACAAACCAATATCATTGCCCTGTTCAAGCTGTTTGAGAATCTCTTCAGCTAAACAAGCTGCATCAAGTAAGCCAAGGTTAACGCCCTGCCCTGCTAAAGGGTGAATCGTATGAGCTGCATCTCCAATTAACGCCACGCGATGCTTAGCAAAATCACGAGCATAACGCATCGTTAAAGGGATACTATGACGCTTACCTTGCACTTCACACAGACCTAATCGATTATCAAAAGTACGCGCTAACACTTGATTGAAAGCTTGATCATCTAAGGCCATCAATAAACTGGCTTGATCTGGAGGTAATGACCACACTATTGAGTTTGTTTGTGACTCGTACAAAGGTAAAAAAGCTAATGGTCCTTGCGAAGTGAATATTTGTCGAGCGCAAGATTGATGAGATTCAGCTGTTTTTATAGTCGCAACAATCGCATTGTGTTGATAATCCCATTGAGTTAAAGGGATATTTAATTGCTGGCGAACCCATGAATTAGCACCATCAGCAGCGACGACTAATTTAGAGGTTAATTGTTTACCGCTTTCCAAAGTCAGCCAAGCTTCTCCATCACCGATCGCCATATTCAGTAAAGCATCAGGACAAAAGAAGCTAACATTTGCTTGTTTTTGAACGCTTGTTAGCAAGGCTTGTTGCAGATTGGCATTTTCAACAATGTACCCTAGGTCGGACTGGTTAACTTGTTTTGCATCAAAAGCTATTTTACCAAAGCTATCTTTTTCCCAGACCTGCATCTTATGGTAAGGCGTAACACGTTGCATATTTAATTGTGACCAGACATCTAAATTATCAAACAAGGTTTTACTCGCATAGCTTAGCGCACTGACGCGATTTTCTGGCTCTTCGCTCAATGCAGCTGGTTGTTTAGATTCAATGATCGCAACCGACAATCTGCTATTAGCTAAACAGCGCGCCAGCGTTAAACCCACCATACCGCCACCGACAATAGTGACATCATAGGACTGCATCATGATAATTTCTCTCTGTTAAACAAATCAAACTGCCCTTTAGACTGTTCAATAATAGGCGCGGATAAAAATGGAAAAAGATTCATTGCTTTTAAACCAATATTGCGAGGAATCGTTAATACAGGATAGTGGTTACTAAAAATACGCACTAAACTATCGGTCATCCAAATTGTGTTGTGATGATCTTTTTCACGACATTGCCAATAGTCATTGAGCATAGAGAACGAGCCGATATCATCAGACTCTGCAATAATGGTGGCCAGTACAAACAAATCCCTTAACCCCAAATTAAACCCTTGGCCTGCTACCGGGTGTAAACTATGCGCAGCGTTACCAATACATACCGTCCGGTGAGCAATAGGTTTAGTCGTTTTTAGTAGGTTTAGAGGGTAAATATCGCGTTTACCCGTTTGTTCAAATAAGCCCGCACGGTAACCAAACTTCTTCTGCAATTGTGCTAAGAATTCACTATCAGATAAATGAGCTATCTGTTCCGCTTGTTGCTTTTCAACACAATAAACTAATGAAAAACGCTTATTGCTGATAGGTAATAAAGCGATTGGCCCACTTTTTGTAAAGCGTTCGTAGGCAGTGTTTTGATGTGCTTTGTGGCAACTAATATTGCAGATAATAGCACTACGTTGATAATCAGAAAGGCTGCTACTGATCCCAGATAAAGTGCGGACTTGGCTGCGACTACCGTCAGCACCGACACACAATTTAGCTGTGACTGTTTCACCGTTATCCAATACACAATGAATGACATCTTGTTGTTGTGATAGGCTATCTAATTTAACTTTATAACGTGTACTTAATGAGGGGAATGTTCCTAACTCACGAGAAAGTACCCGACCCACATGTCGTAATTCAACCACGTAACCAAAAGCATCTCCATCTAACTCAGGAGATAACTCGGCACCGCCAAAATAACCTTTGTCAGAGACTTGAATACTCTCGATAGCTTGAGCATGAGCTTTGATATCTGTCCATAGCGACAAACTATCTAAAATATCTACAGAGCCAGCATTTAATGCAATACAACGCGCATCGAAGCTAGGGTTATGTTCAGCTTTAATTTCGGAGGATGATAAACGCTGAGCATTTTCATCCAGCAACAAAACTTTTAACGATGGCTTTTGCGTTAATAAAGTTAATGCGAGTAAAGCCCCCGACATACCAGCACCAACAATCACTACATCATAGATAATAGTTTCTTGTGAGTGCTCTGTTAAATCTTTGTATTGAGATAAATTAGCCATTCATTAACGCTTCAATTGCTTCAATTTCTTTAGGCACTGCCGCCGTTAAGATCTCGCATCCAGAGTCTGTGACAACCAGATCATCTTCGATACGAACGCCAATACCTTTCCAACGTTCTTCTACATCTGCATCTTGGCTAATATATAAACCTGGTTCGATAGTAATCGCCATCCCAGCTTGTAATGCACGTGGCGACTGAATCGTTCCGGTATTACCAACATCATGTACATCTAAACCAAGTGGATGCCCCAAGCCATGCATGTAAAAGGCTTTATAAGCTTGTTCTTCAATTAGGTTCGCTAATTCGCCTTTTAGTATGCCTAATGCTAATAACCCTTCAGTCATTTTAGTGACAACTTGTTGGTTAATCTCTAATACACTGATCCCAGGTTTCACTAGTTCTAAGGCCAATAACTGGCAGTCTAATACCAACTGGTAAATAATTGCTTGCTCTTCAGAGAAACGGCCATTCACAGGAAAAGTACGAGTGATATCACCTGCATAGCCCTGATATTCAGCACCGGCATCAATTAATACTAAATCGCCATCTTTTAATATTTGATCGTTTTCCGTGTAATGTAAGATACAAGCATTGTTACCTCCAGCAACAATGCTGTTATAAGCCACATCACGAGTGCCTTGACGTGCAAACTCATATTCCACTTCTAACTGTAACTGAAACTCAAACATCCCCGGTTTACATTGCTGCATTGCACGCACATGCCCCAACGCAGATATTTCACCCGCTTTACGCATGATGGCTTGCTCTGCTTCACTTTTAAATAAGCGCATTTCATGTAGCGCAGGTCGCCAATCTAAAAATTGATTAACGCTAATCAAACCACTACGTGAGCGACTGCGTAATCCATTAAGTACATTTTGTAATGACTGATCTAAGCTCATCCCACTTAAGATTGGATAATATAAAGTCTCAATACCCACCAACAATTCAGTTAATTTGCTTTCAAATTCGTCGATAACAAAAGCTTGATCGATTGCCAGTGAGTTAATCGCAGCTTCTTGCCCTAATCGATAACCGTGCCAGATTTCAGCTGTTTTATCTTTTTTACGATTAAATAAAACAGTGGTTAATTGGTCATTTTGCTTAATTAATAATAAACACGCATCAGGTTCATTAAATCCACATAAATAATAAAAATCACTGTTTTGGCGAAAACGAAACTCAGTATCATTACTGCGAGTTAATTCTTGATTAGCAGGAAAAATAGCCATGCTATTGTCTAGCATACTATTAGCAAATAGTTGGCGGCGCTTAGTAAATTCAGTCATAGGCTCTCTAATTAATGCAGTGTGTTAGAAACAGGTGATGATGTCTGACGAGAAAAAGTATTAAAACATAACATCGCACTCACTCGAAGGTACTCAACAATTTCAGTAAATGCAATTTCAGACTCTTCATCTTCTTGTTCAAAATCAAGAGATAGTTGAGAAATATCTCGAATATCACGAATCACTTCTTGTACATCTTCAGAGGCTTGGTTTAAAGATTGCTGGACCATACCAAATCCTACTAAAAAGCCTTGAGCCCATTGTGCCATCGCTTCAGCACGCTCATCTAAAGGCTTCTCATCTTTCGGTAAAAGCAGGTGAAAACCTAAACCATCGTCTGCACATTGTTTTACTACGTCCGCATATATTTCAGCGATCAGTTTTTTTAAAGAAGAAGATAACGCCATGCCTTCATTTACAACATCATTAAACAAAGGTTGCCAACTTTTATCATCTAATGCAATGCCTCCACAAACAAAGCCAGACAGTACCCCATGGGTCTCCGCGGCATTGGTGAATAGCTCAGCCTCTTCAAGGGCTTGCGAAATTTTATCAAAACTTGGTAACACAGCAGAATTCATAGCGACACTCATAATAAACGAAAGATAGTTAACTTATTCTATCATCCACGAGATCTCGTCGCCAGTAAGTACTTGAAACTTGATAGCTAGGTCGATATAGTTCGCGCACAATACAACATTTTTTTTAGGGAAACAGAATACTCCCTTATTTACTTAATCTAACGGGGGCATTATGGCACATCTTGATATTACTATTTTAGGCCAACAGTATAAAATTGGTTGCCCTGACGGTGAACAAGAAAACCTGTTAGGTACAGTTGCTCAAGTTGATGAGCATCTTAAAGAAATGAAAGGTAATACAAGACACCTTCGTAACGATCAATTAGTGGTGATGGCGGCCTTAAATTATCGCCATCAACTCAATACGATCAAAGCCGAAATGCAAGCCCAGACAGATCAGTTAAATAATCGTATTCAACAATTACAAGATGCGATCAATGGCGCACTAGATAAAACACCGCCAACAGAAGAATAAATCAAAACAAACATATTAAAACGACATCTGGCTTATCTTTTTACCCTTTCTGAAAACATACCGACACCACTTACATAAAAAATTAGCGGTTTCGGTATTTGTAACAATTTTTCTTTTAATTCCACTTAATCACTATCAATGCCTCTTAATCGCCCTTAAGTGAGCCAGCTAATGTTAATGAAAAATAGCAAATGAAAGACAAAGAGTTGAAACATAAAGTATTTTCCCAGCCTACTCCTTAAGTCTAGTTATCAAGCAAAGACCGTATACAAAATAACGCTGTTAATTAGCGTGGTAAATATTGTGTGTAAAAAAACATCAAGCAGTCACAAACTTCCCATTTTTTCTTAAAAACCCTTTAAAAAACGAATTAAAGTAGGTACAGTTTATTCAACCCTCGGGTACCCGTTAATCTTGACTAAGTCCCTGAGCCGATAAGTATTACCCTGGTGAATTAGGTTGATTACTATTGTGTAAACTCGACTAGTATCGAGAAACCTGCGGTAAGCACTAATACACCACCTTGACCTTCGGGTTCAAGGTCACAGTCAACAGCGGTATCCTTGGGTTAACTTCTTTTTAAGCTTGTTTTTATTATTTTTATGGCAACAAAATTATCAGTTAAAGCTGGTAAAAACACCTCTACATTTATTCCCTAACTCGTTAATATTAATCAATTCATTTTGTTGTATGCTTTACTATGTATTTGCTAAAATACTCGGTATCTAACACTCTCAACATCACAAATTATTGGTGGCGAATATTATTAATTCTCAACGAGACAACATTCGAAAAATAGTGCGTAAAGCACGAAAAGCATTGAGCGAAGGACAACAAAAGCTAGCGTCTAAAGACTTATTCTCTCGCTTGATTAATCACCCTCGTATTACACAAGCACAACACGTTTCTGTTACCTTAGCTTACGATGGCGAAATTGACTTAACTTTATTCATTGAATGGTGTTGGAGACAAGGTAAAAACGTTTATTTACCCATGGTGCACCCCACACTTAAAGGGCATTTATTCTTTTTAGCGTATCACCCAGAGACTGAAATGATAACTAATCGCTATGGCATCAAAGAGCCCAAATTAGCCAGTTTATTTAATCATTCCCCAGAACAATTATCTAATATTACTGAGCACCCTGAAATTTTCCCAGCTAACAAGTTAGATATCGTATTCACCCCCTTAGTGGCTTTTGACACGGAAGGAAACCGAATTGGTATGGGCGGCGGTTACTACGATCGCTTACTCGCACCATGGTTTGAAGATCGATCGGGACCATATCCAATAGGATTGGCACATGATTGTCAGTGTGTCGAATCATTACCAATTCAGGCTTGGGATGTGCCATTGCCAGAAATAATTACCCCACAGCAACATTTACATTTTTCAACGCAAAAATAATACCCACACTTATTTTAATATTTTTAGTAAATTTAGCTTAAATTCACAACGCAATTAGGGGTATAATCGCGCCACTTTCAAGACTCACTCTCACGGAACAGGATTAAAAGTCATGACGCAAGACGATAAGAAAAAAGCAGCAGCTTATGCAGCCCTAGAATATGTAGAAAAAGATACCATTGTTGGTGTTGGTACAGGTTCGACGGTAAATCATTTTATTGATGCATTAGCAACAATCAAAAATAACATTGTTGGTGCAGTATCCAGTTCAGAAGCGTCCACTGAAAAATTAAAAGGGTTTGGCATTGAAGTGTTTGACCTAAATGAAGTGTCAGAGTTGAGCATTTATGTAGATGGTGCAGATGAAATTAATCCATACAACCATATGATTAAAGGCGGTGGTGCAGCATTAACTCGTGAAAAAATTGTATCAGCTGTTGCCGATAAATTTATCTGTATTGTAGATGACACTAAAAACGTCGATATCCTTGGCGACTTCCCGTTACCAGTTGAAGTGATTCCAATGGCGCGTAGCTACGTTGCTCGTGAATTAGTTAAATTAGGCGGAGACCCAGTTTACCGTGAAGGTGTTGTGACAGATAACGGCAATGTTATTTTAGATGTATATAATCTTAAAATCGCAGAGCCATTAACCTTAGAGAACCAAATCAACTCAATCGTCGGTGTAGTTACTAATGGTTTATTCGCAAACCGCGCGGCTAACGTTGTACTTGTTGGTACAGATAGTGGTGTGAACACCTTAAAATAAATGCACGTTTGACTCTCAACTAAATTCAATATACTGAGAGTCAATTCAGCGTAATACAACAGCAGTAGTCAGTAGAAAGTGGTTTCATTTTATTATATAAGAAACAGCACTCTCAGATTCACAATGATGACTGTTTTTGCTATTTTACGAGCACTAAAATTATTCGCAAAATTGTCCATTCACCTTTAAATAAGGCTCAAGGAAATACAATGACTAAGTATTCACTCAATAAAGATAAAATTAAAGTTCTTCTACTAGAAGGTTTACATCCTAGTTCAGTATCAACATTCACTGATGCGGGTTACACCAACATTGAAAGTATTAAAACTTCATTAAGTGAAGAAGATTTAATTGAAAAGATTAAAGATGTGCATTTCATCGGTATTCGTTCGCGCTCTAACTTAAATGCAAAAGTATTAGCAGCTGCCGAAAAATTAGTGGCTATTGGTTGCTTCTGTATTGGTACGAACCAAGTAGACTTAGGCGCAGCACAAGCAAAAGGTGTTGCAGTATTTAACGCACCTTTCTCAAACACTCGTAGTGTTGCTGAATTAGTACTAGGTCAAGCATTGCTACTATTACGTGGTGTTCCTGAGCGTAATGCAAAAGCGCACCGTGGTGAGTGGGATAAATCTGCAACAGCATCATACGAAGCTCGCGGTAAAAACTTAGGTATTATCGGTTACGGTCATATCGGAACACAATTCGGTATTCTTGCTGAAGGTTTGGGGTTTAATGTTTCTTTTTATGATATTGAAAGTAAACTAACACTAGGTAATGCAACACAAATTGCTAGCCTACAAGAATTATTAGCTAAGTCAGATGTTGTTAGCTTACATGTACCAGAAGTTGATTCAACGAAAAATATGATGGGTGCAAAAGAATTTGCACAAATGAAAGATGGTGCCATTTTCATGAATGCAGCACGTGGAACCGTTGTTGATATTCCAGCGCTTTGTGATGCATTACGCAGCAAAAAATTATCGGGTGCAGCGGTAGACGTATTCCCAACAGAGCCAAAATCAAACACTGAAGAGTTTGAATCTCCATTACGTGAATTTGATAATGTGATCCTAACGCCACATGTAGGCGGTAGCACACAGGAAGCTCAAGAAAATATTGGTTATGAAGTAGCAGGAAAACTAGTTAAATACTCAGATAACGGATCTACTCTGTCTTCTAAAAACTTCCCAGAAGTATCTTTACCTGCACATAAAAACGCAAGCCGTCTGTTACACATTCACCGCAACCAACCAGGTATCTTAACTAAGATTAACTTGGCATTTGCTGATAACGATATCAACATTGCAGCTCAATATTTACAAACTAATGAAAACATTGGTTACGTAGTTATTGATGTAAACAGTGAAGATGCAGATACAGCATTAGAAAAGCTGAAACAAATTGAAGGTACAATCCGCGCACGTTTATTAAACTAATAAGCATGTACTAATCTATTAAAAGGGACTCATTGAGTCCCTTTTTTGTTTATTAGCATAATTTAGTTGCTACCCTTTACTCTAATCATTTACATCCAATACAGCATTTTCTCTTGCCTGAGAAGTCGACATTGAACTGTTTTATGAAGAATAATAGCCATAATTGATAAATATCACTAAAGTGGTAATTAGTAACAGTTTGAGGCCCTTTCTAGTCTATAATTCCTGTAGTTAAATTAAAATATCTACAATAGGGAATATACATGTCCATAAAGTTAACTATCAAAACAAAGCTCGTCATTACGCTGTGTGCTCCATTGTTAATAATGGCTGCATTTTTCATTTATTCTTCCATCGAGACAGAGCATTACGTACTTGATAAAGAAAAAGAAAATGTACAAGTCCAACTCGCAGAAGTACTCAACGATAACCTTCAAGGTCAAATAGATACAATTACTTATGCCATCACTGACTTTTATAACAACTCAAAAATTGACAATATAAAAAAAGGTTTAGCTAAGGAAATGTCAGAGTTTAGAGCGACTTTTGACAAGATTTATCAAAATAGCAGTTCTAAAGCAGAAGCAGAAACAAGTATTTATAATTTTATAAATCAATATAGATGGAATAATGGTCGTTATTTATTTGCTTATAATGCCTCTTCTTATATTGCAAAAGCCTATGGCAGCAATTTAAAAAACATAGGTAACAATGACTATAATAAAGTCAGTGGTGACGGAAAGTACTATGTCCAAGATATTGTCAAAGCTGCTAAAAGCAATGAGATAGGATTTAGTGAATATGCCTTCACTAATCCGACAACAAATATTCAAGAAGATAAAATAACCGCTTCTTTTTATTTCGAACCTTTAAATCTTGTTATTGCTAGCGGAGAGTATATCAGTACTTTACGAGCACATAATATTGAAGCTGCTTTACACGCAGTGATAGTTGCTAAATATGGAAAAAATGGATATTTTTGGATTCAAGATACAAATGGTAAAATCATTGCCCACCCTAAACAATCCATCATAAACACAACCACAGAAAGCACTAAATTAATTGCAGAGGCCATCAAAGGTAAAACAGAAGCATTGGTGAATGTTGTATATGAAAATCCAACAACAAAAGAACATGAGAATAAAATCACCTACTCTCGTAATATCTTCCCAGATTGGGGATGGACAATTGTTACTGGTGTATATGAAAACGACATAATTGAGGTTCAAAATAGCTTAACAGAAGTCACTGCAAATATATTCGATGAGCAAGTAACATCAATGATCACGACTGCGAGCGTGTTAATCCTTTTATCATTTGTGATCGTTATTTGGATTATCACAGCTATTATGAAAAACTTACGCATACTAAAAGATCGTATTGATACCTTATCCACTGGTGAAGCAGATTTAACGTCACGCATAGCGATTGTTAATAACGACGAACTAAGCGACATCAGCCAGTCTGTAAATAATTTTATTATTTACCTGCAGTCGATGATGCTTGATATATCCCAAGCATCGTTAAATATCACAGCCACAACTGAACAATTGAATGAACAATCAATAAAATCAAACAGCGCACTACTCACTCATGCCAGTGAAACTGATCAAGTAGTAAGTGCTATTACAGAAATGAGTAGTACGTCGGAAAGTGTTGCACAAAATGCAGCTGATACTTCAACCAATACGCAAAAAGCCAATGATGAAGCAATACTATCCAAACAAATTGTAACAGAGGCATCAAATAGTGTTATAGCTCTGGTAGATGAGGTAGATTCAGCATCAGCAAGTATTAATACCATGAGCAACAACACTCAAGAGATAATTAAAGCATTAAGTGTGATTGGTGAAATTGCAGATCAAACTAACCTATTAGCGTTAAATGCTGCAATAGAAGCAGCAAGAGCAGGTGAACAGGGGCGAGGCTTCGCAGTGGTAGCAGATGAAGTCCGCTCATTAGCAGCACGAACACAAACAAGTACTGGTGAAATAAACCAGATACTTTCCACTCTCAGTAACGATGCAGAAAATGCAGTAACTGCCATGGATGTCACTCGAAGTAGCTGCCAACGAACAGCAGAGAATACAGCACGTGTGACAGATAGCTTAGATAACATGACTAACTTTATTTTTCATATTAATGACTTGAGTACTCAAATAGCCACAGCTTCAGAACAACAAAGTGTCGTTACAGAAGAAGTAAGTTGTAACATGACAACCATTAATGAAATGGTGCAGCAACTAAAAATGAATGGAGAAGAAACGCTAGAGAGCACTGAAAAACTAACAGCAGCAAACAATCAGCTGGATTTATTAGTTAAGAAGTTTAAATTGCAATAAATAATACTCCTATAAACTCATGAGGTACCTTAATAATAGGCACCTCATTTTTACTACTTCTTGTTTTTAACCTCCTCCAAAATAAAGTCACGAAATACCTGGTTTGCGCGAGATAAATAACTATCTTTTCGCCATGCTAAGCTAAGGTCAATACAGAAAGGCTCAACAAAAGGACGAGTGATAATTTCGTCATCATCTTGAATCGCAACTTTCCACATCGGCGATATTGCATAACCCTTACGAATAATAGACTTAATTAAAGGCAGTAGATTACTGGTAAATGCAATCTGTGGACTGGCTTTCTCCTTTTGACTAATTCGTTCAATTAGTGAGTGATGATAATAGCCTTTACCAAACAAGATTAATTCATGCTTCAAAAAGTCAGCATATTCTATTTTATCGAACTCAGCTAAAGGATGATCAGCAGCCATACACACCACCATCTCTTCGCGCATCAATTTACCTGTTTCAAACTCAGGTGGTAAGTCATGGTCCGCAACCACACCTAACTCCAAATCCCCTTCTAATAAACGTTTGCGAATATTGCGAGTACCAGTATCTATAATATTTATACCTAACGCCGGATATTGATGTTTAAAGGCCATCAGTAAAGGCGGTAAGAAGTATGAGCCGAGCATAGGTGGTACACCAATATCGACTTCACCTTGGTCTAAACCTTCAATTGCTTGCATTGCTAGCTTTGCATCACTGGCCTGAAGCAAAATTTGTTTAGCATGCTGTAGAAATTTTGCACCAGCTTCAGTTAACGATACACCTCGTTCACGTCTATGTAATAAAGGCATATTTAATTCATTTTCGAGTTTTTTAATACTCGCACTAATCGCCGGTTGTGCTAAAAAAAGGTGACGAGCCGCTGCTGAAATACTACCTGTTTCGACGATAGCGACAAAATGTTGGAGTTGCCTAAATTCCACTTTTATATCCTCATAAATTGATCCAAAAACCCATAAATTATATCTATGGATAACATAAAAACAACAGAATTTATTTATTTATATTAGACAGTTATTATGCGCCTATTGAACAAGGGGCTCCTGTTAAAAATATGAAAAAATTCACACATTACAACCGTTTAGTTATTGCTGTCTGTCTATGCTCAATGGTTACATTTTCTAATATTTATTGGCTACAACCACTGCTTCCAACGTTACAGCATGAGTTTAATGTGAGTTTACTAGCAGCTAATTTAGCGATGTCAGCGCCTCTATTAGGAATGGGGTTAGGTTTATTAATCTTTGCCAGTATTTCAGACTCAATTGGTCGTGGTCCTATTCTATTAAAAGGTATGATTGCAGGCTTGTGTATTTCATTCATTCTTCCTATGGTAGAAAACTACACAGTATTCTTATCGCTGCGTTTTCTTCAAGGCGCTCTATTATCAGTATGCCCTGCTGTCGCCATCCCATTATTAGGCGATGAGTTGAGAAAGAGTTGGTTACCCTCTGCTGTAGGCTTTTACATCGCTTCTAATACCATTGGTGGAATCAGTAGTAGGTTAATTGGCGGTGCATCTGTTGACCTATTAGGTAGTTGGCAAGCAACTGGCTTTGGTATGGCGTTGGTCACTGCAATTTTATTCATTGGGGTATACTTAGCTTTACCAAAGCAACGCCACTTTACTAAACAAAAATTCCAATTGAAACCGAGCTTAAATATGTTTGCGAAACATATACAAACCCCACAATTATTAATTATCTATATTATTATTGGGCTAGGTTTTGGTTGTTTTGTTAACCTATTTAGTTACTTGATGAGTGTATTGGAAGCAGCGCCCTATGAATTGCCAGGCGCCTTGCGTAGTCTAATCTTTGTGACTTTTTTGGGTGGTACTATGAGCGCATCACTAGCAGGAAAATTTAGCAAACGTTATGGGCAACTCGCAGGTGTTGCTACTGGTATCTTTATCATGTTGGCCGCGAACTTATTGCTCAGCCATCAAAACCTATCTGTAATGACATTTGGCATGATCTTAATGGCATTCGGCTTTTTCTTCTGCCATGCACAAGCAAGTACATTGGTAGGACGCTCAGTGAAAAAAGGTAAAGGCAGCGCACAAGCTTTATACAGCTTATTTTATTACAGTGGAGCAAGTTTAGGGGTGTTTTTTATTGCACCATTTTATGACAAATGGGGATGGCAAGGTGTGCTAGGCAGTACCAGTATTGCATTAATTATCTGCTTATTATTATTAGTGGTATACCAAGTGAAATACAAAGCGCAACACAAGCAACTAATACATTCAGCTTAGTATAAAAAAGGCCGCTCATATGCACTATGAGCGGCCTTAATATCATCAATCAATATTAAATATTAATACTGATTAAAAAATAGTTAGATGATCACTAATTCTTTAGCAATGTTGCCACGTGTTGCATTTGAGTATGGGCATACTAAATCAGCTTTTTCTACTAATGCTTCAGCTTGTGCTTTATCCATATCACCTAGTGAAATAGATAATTTAACAGCGATACCAAAACCACCTTCAATTGGACCAATAGATACTTCAGAGTTAATGTATAGATCGCTAGGTAATGCAATTTTTTCAGTACCAGCAACGTGCTTAAGCGCACCGATGAAACAAGCTGCATAACCTGCACCAAATAGTTGTTCAGGGTTAGTACCTTGACCGTCATCGCCACCTAAGTTTTTAGGAGTAGATAATTTAACATCTAAACGGCCGTCATCTGATTTAGCGATACCTTCACGGCCACCAGTTGCTGTAGCATTAGCTGTGTAAGCGACTTCTTGTAATACATTCATAATGAACTCCAATGTTGACATTGATTAAAATTATTTATTTTGCACGCAAAATAGTAACCAGAATAAATAGCAATTGCAAATGCTTTGCATGCAAATTAAAATATTCAGTAAAGGAGCTGCCATGTCATTTGAACAACTACAATTAAAGAATCAACTATGTCACCGTTTGTACATGGCATCTAATAGCATTGCTCGTACCTACCGCACACTATTAACTGAAATTAACCTGACCTACCCTCAATATGTAGTCATGATGGCACTATGGGAAGAAGATAAAATCAGCATTGCAGCCTTAATTGAAAAAACAGCAATTGATGGTAGTGCATTGACACAAATCTTAAAAAAAATGGCCGATAAAGCGCTATTAACAGTGATTAAAGATGAGTCTGACAAACGTAAACGTCATATTCAATTAACTACACAGGGTTTGTCTCTCAAACATCAAGCCGCAGGTATACCCAAGCAAATACAATGCAAATTCAATAGTATTGATAGCGCGCAAGCAGAGCAGTTAATGCATTTACTAGACTTAGTGGTACATGACCTAAATAACGAAGAAGTGGATAGTTTAGATATTAACGAACAGCGTACTTAAGTCTGTGATTTAGGTTTAAGGTCTCCACCATAATCTCGTTCTACTTTACTTATTCGTACCTTAAATTCACCGTACCAAAGTTTATGTCCCATTTTTTGAGCCGTTATGTGTTCAACATTTTCTTTCCACTTTTTAATGGAAGCTAAATCGGACCAATAAGAAACAGTAATCCCCACTTCTTCTCGAGCTGATTCGATACCTAAAAAACCAGATTGTTGTGAGGCAAGTTCTACCATGCGATCCGCAGTGGTTGCATAGCCATGATCACCTTCAGTACGAGTAGAGGTGAAAATGACAGCATAGTAAGGTGGTTTTGGTGTATCAGCAATTAATGACATGTAGATTCCAAACTATCGATTAACTTTTACTACTTTTACGATCGATACAGCCTAAGTCTTTATCGGGCGCAACTACATTTCTTACTAATTGCTTAAGCTCAGTAATCTCAGGAAAGCCGCCCATCTTTTTGCGTGACCAAATCAACGTGCCATTTGCATATATTTCAAAAATGCCACCTTCGCCGGGTGACAAAGAAACTTCATCAAGTTCATCCTCAAATGTACTCAATAACTCTTGAGACATCCATGAAGAGCGCATTAACCACCGGCACTTTTTACAGTATCTAATTTCTATTTTATTCATCTTGATTAAAACTCAGTTAAGTAAAGTTCAAGTACTAGTCTACAAGCTAAAGCAGATGAATAATATTAAAATTACTGCAACTATTTTTAGTTAACCTCAGTTTCGGTTAATGAAAGTGAGGCCTTATATAATATGAGTTAAATCGAGTGACATAAATTTACTATTGGGATCTTCTTGATAATCAGAGAATGGTCCACAAAAACTAAAACCATGTTTTAAATACAAAGCATGGGCTGGCAAAAAGTAATCCATTGAACCAGTTTCAAGACTTAAATTTTTATATTCACCAACTTTAGCTTGAACAATAATATGCTGTAATAACTGCGAAGCAACACCTTGGTGTTTAAATTTTTTGGCGGTCCTCATTGATTTGATTTCAGCGTGTTGATCATCAAGTTTTTTAATAGCTGCGCATCCAGCTAATTCTTGCCCATCCCAGGCAGTCCAGAACTGCACAGAAGCGTCTTTCAACTCAGTTAAATCCAAAGCATGTACGCTTTCTAGCGGAGAAGTCTCTCTCATCTCCTGCAGGTGTTCTTGCAGTAATAAAGCCACTTCGATACTCGATAAATCATCTAATTTTATTTGCACAATACAGCTCCGACTAACAAGGCGAGTTAATAGACTTTTTAAAGTGATTGATATTCATATTCAAGTTTTCAATCGGCAAAGGGCGACTGTAATAAAATCCTTGTACAAAATCACAATTTAAACCGATTAATGCTTGTTCTATTTGATGATTCTCTACGCCCTCAGCAACTACACTACAAGATAACTGTTCAGCTAAAAATATAATAGATTTAACAATTGCATAATCAGCTTTTTGCTCCAACATATCATTAACGAAAGAGCGGTCGATTTTAATCTGTGTGATAGACAATTCTCTCAATAAAGACAACGATGAAAAACCCGTTCCAAAGTCATCAATACTGAATTGAAAACCTTTTTCAATAAGTGCTAAAATCATCTCTCTAGCACTTTTTATATCGGTCATCATAGCACTTTCAGTGATTTCAAAAATAATGATATTACTGATTGATGGATCTTTTTCATACAGCGAACAAATATATTTATAAAACTCATTACTTTTTAAGTCTTGGGCAGATAAATTAATATGCAACATACCTTTAAAACCCGCCTCATAAAGACTATCTAAGTTATTAAGTGCTTCCATAATCACCCATTTAGTCAAAGATAAAATCAGCGTGCTACGCTCTGCAATTTTTATAAAATATTCTGGAGAAAGGTAGCTACCATCAGGTTGTGGCCAGCGAATTAATACCTCTAACCCGTGTTCATCACCGCTTTTTGCACAAACAATCGGTTGATAAAACAATATGAACTCTCCATCTTCGATGGCTGTTTGAATTCTATTCGTCATCAACAGAAAATTATTTTCTTTTTTACTTAAGTTTTTATCATAAAAAACCAGAGTTTGATTATTATTCTTAGCCTCGTACATAGCCAAATCAGCAAACCTAACCAATTCATGCATGTCACTGCTATCTTGAGGGAAGTGACTCACTCCGATACTTAAACGCACATTGATAAACTGTTCATCAATTTCCACAGGCGCACTAGCTGACTTAGTAATTACTTCAATACATTGTTGTAAGCCATTTTCATGTTGAAAAGTTGAAAGCACTGCAAACTCATCTCCACCCAATCGGTAAAGCGAAGCATATTTACTTAAGTGGCTTGCTATTCCTTGTGCAGTAGCAATTAACAGTTGATCTCCGAAGTGATGACCAAAAGAATCATTAACCTGTTTAAAATCATTCAAATCAATAAATAGTACAGTGCAAGGGGTCTTTGTTTTAATCGTTTGGGATAAAATACCAAAAAACATTTTACGATTAGGTAAACCAGTTAATGCATCATGTTCAGCTTGATAGCGCTGTACTTCAACCGCCTTTTCTATATTCAATAAACTATCAAAACTTAACTTAATCACCACAAAGACAAACGCTCCGCCGCCAAATAAAATACAAGAGACAATAGAAACTAACATGGGATCTAATGGGTGACTAATGAAGTAATAAAGAATACCAAGATAACCAATGATGAATAAAATAATGAAGTAGAAAAGAAAATACCAAGCAGTGTTTTCGCTCTTTCGGCAAATTTTTAATGTCGCCATTAAACTGGCCATCAATAGCCCAGTTCCAAAAATAATCATCGCAATAAAGAACTCGTCCACATAATCCCCTTGAGGTGTCGCTATTTAAACTTTTAAAAGGGTGATACTTCTTTTGTCTATACAAAGCCTAATTTACTAATAAAATTAAATATTATTTCTCAGTATTAATACAATTTTTAAAAAGCTAATAATAAAATATAGCATAAAAAACAATAATCAATATAATACCTCTTATTGTTTATTTACAAATAGATATATTAAAATGTAAATTCAGTAAATAGAGCGCTCATTGCTCGCTACGAACACAGTAAATCTCTATGAATATAAAGTATTAGTTATAAATAAGAAAAGTGTTAATTTGAATTAGCTAAAACTCTATATAAGCCTAATAAAAATATACGATTGTGATTCTCGACTAACTAAGTAGATAAACACAACTTATCAAAATAACAGAATTCTATTGTTTAACATTAATTTTGATTAATCCCCGGCTTAAACTTAAAAAACTAATTCAAGAAACTATTAATCAATATACGCTCTTAAATTTAAATAACTTATTAAAATTGGTTAAATTTCCATTTATAAACTAACCTTGCTTTGCGTTCTTTTATATATCGGTTCTGACGACAACAGAACAAAGTCCTCATATTTTAAATTTAATTCAACAAGATGATTATTTAAATAGAACAGCTCGAAATCAAGGAGTGATGACGGCTATTACTATTTTCATTAGGTTTCATATTTTTTACTGAATGAGACTCTATTAGATAGAAACAAGCAACGAGATAGTGAAAACAATAAGTGTCTTTTTTCGTTCATTAAATGAATAGATCTCATGCACTCAATACCTAATATATAACGATCATTTTGGAGCCCCTAATGGATGATGGGTTAAACAATAACGAAAAAAAAAATAAGCTAGTCCGTGCTAGTAAAATGCATACTGTACATTGGTTAATCGTATTACTTTCAGTGATTTTAACTTTTAGTGCGTGGTACTACTCTCAATCTCAGCAATCACAAAAACTCGAAATTCAATTTGAACGTGAAGCTGAAAAAGTAGTTCATTTAGTTAAAGAAAGAATGACACTCTATGAAAATGTACTCTGGGGAGGCGTTGCCTACATAGATGCTGTCGAAACAGATATTACATATAAACAATGGTCTACCTATTCCAATAGCTTACAAATAGATATCAATTATCCAGGTATTAATGGTTTTGGTGTTATTCATAATATACAACCTGAAAATGTTGATAGTTACTTACAAAAGCAACATCAACAAAGACCTAATTATCAAATGCACCCAAGCCATAGCCATCATGAGTTTTGGCCAATCACTTTCGTTGAACCACTCGATTCAAATCAGCAAGCTATCGGTCTTGATATCGCTTTTGAAAACAATCGTTATTCATCAATTAAAAAAGCTCGAGATTCAGGGGATGCTTTACTAACAGCACCTATTATTCTGGTACAAGATGATAAACAAAGCCCAGGCTTTCTATTCTACACACCATTTTATAAAGAAGGCGCCAAGCCTAAAACCTTGGAGCAACGACGTGAATTAATTGAAGGTGTTACTTATGCCCCTTTTATTATGGAAAAATTAATGAAAGGGATCCTTGAAAAATCAAACAAGTATGTCAGCTTTCAAATATGGGATGGAACAGACTTACTATTTGATGATCATTTAAATGATGATGCTATAAAAATTGATAAAAGCCCTCTTTTTAATCAAAAAATAGAGACTGATTTGTACGGGCGTACTTGGACATTTTTAATTCAGTCAAACATCAGTTTTAGACAAAACACAACATTGAACCAATCTTCAGTAATTCTTATCGGCGGATTAATCATCGATGGCTTTTTATTAATATTATTTTTGTTTTTAACAAAGGCTAATAGACAAGCATTAAAGTATGCCGAAAAAATGACAGCTGAGTTGAAAGAAAAGACAAAACACTTAGAAAAGTCGAATATTGATTTAGAGAAATCGAATAACGATTTAGAACAATTTTCCTATGTTGCATCACATGACCTCAAGTCACCGCTCAATGCAATTGAGCAGTTGGCCAGTTGGATAGAAGAAGACTGTGAAGAAGTTTTACCAGAAGAATCTAAAGAACATTTAGCATTACTACGTCAGCGGAGTAAACGCATGTTAAAACTATTAGACGACCTATTAGATTATTCACGCCTAAACTTAACAACAGCATCAAATGACAAGGTGAACTTAGCAGAAAAAGCCCAAGACATCCTATCATTGCTAGAAAGTAACGATAATTTTAGCTGTCTGGTTCCAGATATTGAAATAAATATCCCACAACTCCCCTTTGAGATTGTGTTGAGAAATTTAATCTCTAATTCAATAAAACACCATGATAAACCAACTGGTCAAATCACCATTCACTATGCCAAAAAAGATAACTTCCATGAAATATCATTAGAAGATGATGGCCCAGGAATCCCAAAAGCATTCCATGACAAAGCAATGGAGATGTTTCAAACATTACAGTCACGAGACAAAGTAGAAGGAAGTGGCATGGGACTTGCTATGATTAAAAGAATCGTGGTTCATTATAACGGAAGTGTCAATATTATATCAGATGGGAAACGGGGCACTAAAATAAATATTCTATGGCCAATGAATTCTCAACCAGATTGATTTAATGGCCTATGTAATCCATAGGCATCACAACCAATAGAGCTAGCGATAAAGCCCTCACCTTTAAAAAATAAGAATAAGATGAGAAGCCACAAACAATATAGGCTAAAGAATGTGAAAAAGACAAATGAGATCACGCTATTACTCGTAGAAGATGACGACATTGATGCAATGACAATTAAGCGTAGCTTCAAAAAGCAAGATATTACTAACCCTGTCATCAGGGTATACGATGGAATCGAAGCATTAGCATTATTAAAAGATAAAAAAGTCACTCAACCGCTAGTCATTATTCTTGATTTACAAATGCCAAGAATGGGCGGCATTGAATTTCTAAAAACGTTACGAGCAGATCCATTGTTATCAGACCTAGTCGTCTTTGTATTGACAACTTCTAAGGCAAAATCAGATATTGCATCAAGCTATGGTGAACATATTGCAGGTTACTTTGTCAAAGGAGAAACTGGAGATCGATTTTCAGGTCTTGTTAGCATGCTAAATAACTACTTTGAAATAGTATATTTAAATGAAGATTAAGATGAGCAGTAGTACAACTATAGGATTAGAGGATATGAAAGCTATATGAACATACTCATTGTTGATGATGATAAAATCGATAGAGCAATGATCGTCAGAGCCTTAAGCCGAAGTAATATTTTATGTAATATTACACAAGTTGATATGGTTGACCGTGCACTTGAAGTATTAGCACACACAGCATTTGATGTTGTATTACTGGATTATAATTTACCTCAACGTAACGGTATTGAACTGCTAATTGAATTGAAAGATATGCCTGCAAAAGAGGATACAGTTGTCATTATGATGAGTACTTCCAAGGAGGATGAGCTCGCAACAAACAGTATTAATGCAGGTGCACAAGACTTTTTATTGAAGACAGAGATCAATACTTTCAGGTTACAAAGAGCAATTGCTAACGCTCAGGTACGCGCCTCTTTAGAAAAAGAATTACTTCGCAGTCATCAACGCACTAAAGAACTAGCTGAGCGAGATAACCTAACGGGTTTAGCGAACCGCTATTATTTTGACGAATCTCTGTGCCATGAAATAAAAAAACAACAAAGAGAACATAGCCAACTCGGCTTACTATTAATAGATTTAGATTATTTTAAATACGTTAATGATAACTATGGGCATGATGTAGGCGATCAATTACTAATCGCAGTAACACAACGTATTACTAACTGTTTGCGTGGCAGTGAAATATTTGCTCGTTTAGGAGGTGATGAGTTTGCCATCACACTCACTAATTTAGAGTCAGCTTTTGGTGCGAGTACAGTTGCCAAAAGAATCATAGAATCACTACAGAAACCTTTTGAAATTGGTACTCATGTGATCTCTTCGAGTGCGAGTATTGGTATTGCATTATGCCCAAATGACAGTAACGACGTTAAAGAGCTCTTTAAGTTCGCAGATATTGCAATGTATCGTTCTAAAAGTGATGGTCGTAGTCAATTTTGTTTTTTCGAAGCAAAAATGCAAGAAACATTTTTAGAAAACTTCTTAATTGAAAACCAATTACGAAATGCACTAACAAACAATGATTTCTATTTATTGTACCAACCTGTAATTGGCTCAAAGAATGGTAAAATAACTGGCGTTGAAGCTTTGATACGCTTTGATATTGAAGGCGTTATACAACGACCAGATATATTTATTCCTGTCGCAGAAAAGTCGAGATTAATTATAGACATAGGGCGTTGGGTTATAACGGAATCTGTTAAACAACTAAGTATTTGGCAGATAGCACAAACTGCCACTTTAACGATGTCGATAAATTTATCCTCGATCCAATTAACCGATGAAGGACTAATTGATTATATAAAATCGACTCTAATAACGCATAATGTGCTCCCTTCTCAAATTGAGTTTGAATTAACTGAAACCGCTTTATTAGTGGAACAAGAAAACAGTGCTAAAGTGATCGAAAATATTAGTAAGCTAGGATGTAAAATTTCATTAGATGATTTTGGAACTGGCTTCTCTTCTATTTCCCATTTACATCGTTTCCCTATTAATACGGTTAAAATTGATAAAAGCCTAATGCCCAGTGCCTTAGCAAAAGATAATACTAAGCCTTTTTTAACTGGCTTAGTGGTAATGATTCAGTCGTTAGATCTGGGAATTGTTGCCGAGGGAATTGAAACCGAGGTCGACTTTAATCTATGCATCAATTTAGGAGTCGATAAGATGCAAGGTTATTATTTTGATAAACCACTTAACGTTTCCGAAATAGAAAGTAACTACCTATAAAAAATTTACACAACTTAACTTAATGAATAGCAATACTAAGGTGGGATTTATCACTTCCCCACCATTGAATATCAACCATTTAACCTTAAGTGCACAATTATAAAATGATAACGATTTAATATCTTTATTATCAAAGTGTTAATCACGCTAATAATCATAAACGTACCGGAGTTATTGCACTCCAATGTTCACCACTTTTTTCTGCTAATGCAAATTTAAAAGCATAATCTAACTGCCCTGTTTTCATTCTTAAATCTGTTGCGACCAATTGTTCGTCTAACGTTTCTAAACGAATAAAGCCATTCGTAAACCAATCTAAAGACCTTAATGCAGGTGGATAAACACCAAGTTGGCCATAACCTAAATCGTGTTTTACGGATAATTCAGAGGTATTTAATAATAGATTTACTTGCACGTTATAATAAACGCCATTATCGATGACGATAGCTCCCCACCAATTTAGACTCGGGTAGAGCGGTGAGATAAAAGTTTTATCCTGTGCGATATGATTCGCCAGTAGAATAGTATTTACTTTTTGTTGTACCTGACTTTGTAACAGCAGACCTAGTAACAAATAAGTACAGCTGAGTGTTAATCCTAAATAATTTATACGTCTCGCTTTATATTTGTTTCGATTATCGCTATTTCTCCATAAATAAACGCAACCAATTAACAAAGGTAATGTGTATAACGGGTCAGCAGCAAAAATAGAAGCAATAGATATTGGAGGAACCGTTAATGGCCAGAATAACTGCGTACCATAGCTTGTGAAAGCATCAAGCATCGGGTGAGTAATTAAAGGTAAACAACATAACCAAAACAGACGTTGATTAGAAATAGCCACTTTTGTCAGTCGGTCTTTTAAGAAGAGCTTTAAAAAGAAATAACAGATAAAAGCAAAAGGAAACAAAACAAACAAAGAATGTGTAAAACTGCGATGTTCGGTAAAGCGTGTCACTGCATCTGTTGCTGGTAATAAAACATCTAAATCAGGCAATGTAGCCAATACAGCACCAATAACAAGTGTACTTCGCCCCAACTGTTTATGTGCAATAGCTGCTGCAATACTACTACCCAAGACGATTTGGCTAACTGAATCCATTAATATCCTTTAATTGCATATATGAATATAAAAATCCCTATTCTATGCAAATAATAACCTGTTAATTTAACAATAACTTATCCTCGAAAAGACCGCGTATTTATGATAAAAATTTCAATCTACCTCTATTTAACGAATCAAATTTATCTAACAATGCTTGTATAAAACTTATTAAATCAATCACACGCATAATTAATCTAAGTGTAAAGGAATTGAGTAAGAGGTTGATGACAGTAACTCATTATTCTAATAACCAAAAAACTAGCAGCTACTAACTCAATCAGTATCAGGCAATAAATCACTATCGAGTAATATTTTAGGTATAAAAAAAAGCAAACCAAAGTTTGCTTTATCATCTTGCGTTAATAACTTTTGATACTGATTACATCAAATATGTCATCCAAATTTTGCACTAGAAAAGCAGTTCTATTCAAAGCGAAAATTAACGTAAATAGCAGTTCACTTTACGAAATTTATAACCATAAAAAGGATAATGTTAACAAGTAAAACAGATCCGCGATTTATAGGTATTGGTAAAATACTAAACTACTATTAAAATTTTTCTTGAAGCGCCTATTAAAAATTCCCATCAAAAGGACGTAAATCACACTCATGTGTCCATGTTGATTTAGCTTGTTGGCAAAGTGAAAAATACACATCAGCAATATCTTCTGGCTTCATCATCTTGTTAGGATCTAAGCTATGTAATGAACGACTATTATCGGTATCAATGATGCCATCTAATATACTATGAACAACATGTACGCCTTGAGGTTGAAACTCACGAGCAAGTGATTGTGTTAGCCCTCGCAAAGCGAACTTAGCCGAAGAGAAAGCAGAAAAATTAGCACTACCACGTAAGCTAGCAGTTGCTCCTGACACAATAAATGTGCCACCACCATTATCAACCATCGGTTTCATCAATGATTTCGCCAGTATAAAAGCAGACAAAGCCATGCTTTGCCAACAAGCCTCAAAATCATTACACGTTGTATCTGCTAAAGGTTTGATTTCTAATTGCGCAGTATTATGAACCACTACTTTAGGTGCACCATGTTCTTTTATTAAGGTGTCGATAACCACTTTTGTTGCTTTCTCATCGGTTAAGTCAACCACTCGAATATCAAAATCTGTTGTTGAAGGTAACGAACGATTTAAACCAATAACCTTATAGCCATTTTTTTCAAAGTGACTTAACAACGTACATCCTAAACCGGAGCCTGAACCAGCGATGATGGCAAGAGGGAGAGATTGAGTCATATAAAACCTTATAAATGAATGAGGATGGTTTACTCTAACTATCTACTAAAAGATAGTCCAATAAATATTACTCTACTCTTAGCTATCAACAAGCAAGAACAGACTAAAAGATTTGACCTTTCAAATAGCTATAATAAAAATAACAGGCATTAGAAATAATCATTTAACGTTTTTAGCTTACTCACTTTATTAATATTTCCCTTAAACTCTTGATATCAAAATTTTGTAAATATGATATCTTATACTTCAATAAAATTAATAACTTGCAGGATATACCTATGAAAATTCTAATGTGGATTGGCATCGTATTTTTAATCATATTTGTAATCTATGCACTAGTAGCCGCTATTTTC
This sequence comes from Psychromonas arctica, assembly GCF_036697365.1. Lineage (GTDB taxonomy): Bacteria > Pseudomonadota > Gammaproteobacteria > Enterobacterales > Psychromonadaceae > Psychromonas > Psychromonas arctica_A. The sequence goes on along the minus strand of NZ_JBAHZA010000014.1, from coordinate 46,227 downwards.
GCTTTTTACGTTAGCAGCCCTAGTACACATAATGCTAGCGCAGTAGATAATAGTAAGAGCAATCAATATTACTTCCAAGAGGATCAAGTTGTTTATGTAAGGCATGGCAATTTTTTCCAAATAGGTGAAGTAAAAATTGAAGAAGCAGACCCAAGCACCTTCGAGGTCATTGATAACTCATATGCAAAAGACAGCAAGCACCTCTATTACGACGGAAAGCCCCTTGTTGGTGTAACACCTGATCCGATAATAAAAGTAAAATCAGGGCTAAACACAAATAGCGTCGACTCTGGATACCTGATTAGCGGAGGAAAGGTGTTATGTTACGGAGAGATCATAGATGGGGCTAATGCCGATAGTTTCACTTATTTGCATGGTTTATATGGTATGGATGAACATTACCTTTATTATTACAAAGATATCAAGATCCCGCTCAAAGCAACGCCTTCTGCAGTCAATAAAGCTAATGATCAATACATCAAGCATGGTGATCAAATACTTTATCATGGAGAAGTAATTAGCGAGAATGCGGATAGTTTTAAAATCATTAATGATGAATATGCCAAAGACTCCCAGCATGTTTACGCCCAAGGAGAGTTAATAGATGGTATGGTGCCAGAAGGCTTTACGGTTATTTCACCCTATTACAGAAAAGATAAAAACCAAGCATATTATTTCAATACACCTATTCCTGGCAGTGACCCTGACACCTTTAAAGTATTAAATGACGCTATCTCAAAAGATCACCAACACATTTACTACGATGGCTATATCATCAGTAATAGAGCTCCCTCCGATGTCAGCCGCTCTGAAGCGAATAAACTTCAAAAAATATGGGAGTGGAAGGCGCTTCATCTCGACCCGAAAACGGTTATCATGGTGCCTAGTGAAGAAGTGATAGACATTACCAACCAGTTCTATGCGTACCAAAATGAGGTTTACACGAGAACGAACAAATTAGAAGGTGTTAAACCTGATGACGTAGTCGTATTGAATCCTGAGGAAAAAACATTTGTTAGAATAGGCGATCAAATTTTTTATTATAACGACCCTATTGCTGGTGCAGATCCAGAGACCTTCAATATCATTTCCGATCATTTTTCAAAAGATGTAAATCATGTTTATTGGAACGAACATAAAGTAATAGATGCGACCCCATTAACATTTGAATACCAAGAAAATTTATATGCGAGTGAGAATGAAGCTGGTGAATATATGCTTAAGGTAAGTGAATACTAATCAATATTATTGCGTCAACAATGACAACTGAAAAAGCCTTAACCCCATAATAATTCATGGGATTAAGGCTGACATTAAACAATAAAGAACTTAATTCAAAAAGTTTAACGCTTTGTAAGCCCTTTTTTATTTAGATATGGCAGGACATGAGGACGAGACTCTTTTGATAACTGCCCAGTCACTTGCTCTGACCAATTACTCTGTTTTTGATTATTACTACGGCTTGCATAATAGTCATGCACTACTTGATCGTAATCTTTAATATCATCGATATTCAGAGGCTGGTATTGATTTTCATGCATAATCACATGTGCTGGTAAACGTGGTTTAACTTCAGGATCTTGTGCCGGATAACCTAAGCACATACCAAATAACACTGATGTATTCTGTGGCAGTTCGAGCAGTTCATCAACTTGTTCAATTTTATTGCGCAATCCGCCAATATAAACACCGCCTAACCCCATCGATTCAGCCGCTAACAAACAGTTTTGTGCCATTATTCCGCTATCAACAGCACCAATCAGCGTCAACTCAGTAAAGTCAGCTTGTACTTCAGGATTAATAGCAGCATGGCGTTGATAATCGATACAAAACACTAAAAACTCAGTCGCCTTTTCAACATAAACTTGGTTGCCTGCATACTCAGCTAATAATTTACGCTTATTTTTATCGGTAACTCTAACAATAGAAACAACCTGTAGCATACTCGAAGAAGAAGCCGCTAACCCAGCTTGAATGATCGTGTCGAGCTGCTCTTTCTCAATCGGTTGATCCGTATATTGACGAATCGAACGATGATTTAGCATAGTCTCAATAGTATTGTTCATAAAATAGGTAATCCTTCTCATTCTGATTGTGTTGTAAGGTGCAGTAACATCTTAATGATATTTTTGAAGAGTTTGAAGCAAGGTAATAGAAATAACATACTCAGGGGGGTTATCCAAATCAGTACCTCAAATGTTCACCATTCATCCTATTAACATATCTACCCATTAAATTTAACATACCTTATTCAAATAGTTTACTTTGATTTAAAGACTTCACCCTATATCCTCTATCGCCTTGGAAACTTACCCAGTCCCAATTAATAATAAAAATAAATAACACAAGTGATAGCAAATGATTCAAACAATTATTCGATTCTTAGGTATTCAAAGTAGCGTCGTTAACTCTGAAAAGACTGTCGCAACAATAGGTGGCATGTTAGCTATATTTTGTTGTTTTTATGCAACCGTTTACTTTACAGGAGATGCTGGTTCGGTGGCTATCCTGCCTTCTATGGGCGCTTCCGCAGTATTGCTTTTTGCAGTACCTCACGGTCAGCTATCTACACCTTGGGCTTTTTTAGGAGGTAATATCCTCTCCGCTATTGTTGGCGTAACTTGTGCAACCTTGATAGAGCCTATGTTGATAGCAGCACCAATTGCAGTGGCGTTATCTATTTTAGTCATGCACTTAACGCGCAGTTTACACCCGCCAGGTGGAGCAACAGCATTAGCAGCGGTAATCGGCGGACCAACTATCCATGGGCTTGGTTATTGGTATGTGATCACACCAACGCTAATCAATTGCAGTATATTATTTTTAATTGCGATGATTTTTAATAACCTATTTCACTGGAGGCGCTATCCACAAAGCTTTATGCGTTACCAAAGTGTTGGCTATCCCCCCGATACACGACGTATCAAGATGCAACATATTCATCAAGCCATACAACGCTCAGATTTAGTGATTGATGCCAGTGACGAACAAATAAAACGCGTAGTGGATTTAGCCGATGCAATTTACCAGGAAGAATTGATTAAGCAGTTTGTATTAGAACTTGGTGCTTACTATACCAATAGCAAACCAGGGAGACAGTGGTCTGTACGCCAAGTGATTGATCAGCGAAAACATCAAGATCCATCTCGTTATCTAGTGATATACCGGATTGCAGATGGTGACAGAAAAGGCTCAACGGAGAGTTGTACATTACAAGATTTTGCTGAATGGGCGAATGAAAAAATACGGCCAAAAGGTTAACTAAAAAGATTGCAGAAAGTATGCTTATAAAGCATGAATATAATGTTAAAAAGGTCATCATTAAATTGATGACCTTTCATCTAATATCTATCTACCTAAAAATCCAACTTTGGATTTTTTAGCGACTTTTACAGCTCTTTTTTCTTTGGCTGTTAAAAGCGGTTTTTTCTTACCGTCTTTTTTACTGTCTTGGCCTTTACTCACGATGCTTTCCTTTCAATTAAGATAAACAACTACTAACCGTTTGACGTACGTTACACGAGGCATTAAGCACTCTGCTAACGGTGAGATTATGTTCCCAACAATTTAAAAAAGATAGCAATATTTTTCATAAAATTTAAAATAATTTAGCCTGAATTTAACACTTAAATTCAGGCTAAATCGAAGAGCAAAATAGTACGATAAAAACTAAAAAATGGAGTCTTCCATTTTAGTCGTTAACAACTCTAATACTTTCATACCCATATAAGAATTACCTTTTTTATTTAAGCGAGGACTCCAAACAGCAACCGCATATTTACCTGGATGTAACGCAACGATACCACCGCCAACTCCACTTTTGCCTGGCAGACCTACTTTAAAAGCAAATTCACCTGCTTCATCGTAGAACCCACATAGTTGCATCACCGCATTGATACGCTTAGCTTGACTAGGATTTACGATCATTTCGCCAGAAGTAAGGTCGACACCACCTGTTACAAGGAACATAAAAGAATGTGCCAATTCGCAACAATTCATTTCAATCGAGCAAAGGTAAAAATAAAGATCTAACACTTCATCAACGTCATTATGAATATTGCCAAAATCTCGCATCAGATAAATTAACGCTTTGTTTCGATCACTGGTTAATTTTTCAGATTCAGCAACCTTCTCGTTGTATTGTAGATTTTGGTTATTGGCAATTTTTCTCACGAAATTTAATAGATCAACTTTAGGATTATCCAAATAACTCATTAATACATCGCATATTACAATTGCACCTGCATTAATAAATGGATTACGCGGGATACCATTCTCAACCTCTAGCTGTATTAACGAGTTAAAAGCAGTCCCAGATGGCTCAACACCGACACGAGACCACAACTCACTACCAATAATGCGCATGGCGAGAGTCAATGAGAACACCTTAGAAATACTCTGTATTGAGAAGCGCTCTTGGCTGTCACCTTGATAAAAATTACCTTTATCAACGTGTACTAAATGGATCCCTAATTTATCAGGGTCAATCTTAGCTAATTCAGGAATATAAGAAGCAGCAACACCTTTATTTTCAAGTGGTTGCAGTTCAATAAAAATATCGTTAAATACGGTTTTAAAGTTAATATCTTTCATAGGTTAATAAGTCATTGAGTCATTAAGTAAGTTGATTATATTGATTTTAGCGTATCGAGCACTGCCTGATCAGCCATTAAACATTTGGTTAGGATTGTATTGTAGATGATGCAGGTGATAAAGCAGGTTTTTTCGTTACAAAATGAAGCTCAAAATTGACAACACTCTTTTATGTTTTCGATTGCGACTCAAAGTGGTATTGTCAAGCAGATATAAAAAAGGGCCTAATCATGGCCCTTAATAATATGAAAATTAATCAAAGATGAGTTAAGAAGTTGATTGATCAAATTCTTTTTTAGCTTCATCTTTTTCCATACCATATTTCTCTAGCATTTTACCTTGGAAGATTTCTAGATCACCGTTAATTTCCTGTAAATCATCATCGGTTAATTTACCCCATTTCTCTTTTAATGTACCAGAAACTTGTTTCCACTTACCTTTAATTATGTCGTTATTCATTATATAACCCCATTGCTTAGTTAAAAAAATTAATAGTCTTACTAAGTGGGATTACAAGTTACATGCCAAAAAATAACTAACTGAATTTTAAGAAAAAAATAATATGGAATATTTGAAATAATATTTTCTCTGTAACTTTTACATCACACATTGTCAGTCTTTCATGGATGTTCAAAAGTTTAAAAAAAGCTCAGAAAATGGGAAAAGCAGATAAGTAATCACTAAGGAGGAGGATATTTATTAATATTGAGGCTGTGCCCAGTACGCCACTCTACTTCGCCTTAAAAGGTATATAAAGTAGATTAAGAAGTACTGGACTATTTAAAGTAAAAAGCGAACTTAAATTATTCTTCGAATGTAAACTTTCTTAAAGTTTCTTGTCTTAGCTCAGACTTTTCTTCTGATGATTTTTTATACCATTTACCGCCACCATATACCGCACCTTCCCACGCGCCATAAATTGGGTTTGGTAAGACAATGAACTTATCGCCAAATTTAGCTTCATTAGCTTCTGTTGCAGCATTGCGAGAATCCATTGTATCGCCATCAAAAGCTTCATCGAAATCGGCTAGGTTATCACCCATTAATAAAACAACGCGGTATCCCATATCAGTAACATTATCACGACGTTCTTGTTTTTTAGATGTTCCGGTTCTTAACATCATGTGTTTTTCATCAACTTGCGGAAATCCTAATGCGCTCAAATTTTCCATTGTTACCGCTTTCAAATCCATGTTCTTTTCCGGCATTGATTTTCTGTTAGTCACGTAAAAAACGTCACCACCAGTTTCTACCACATGATTTAAAAACGCGACAGCCCCAGGAATAGCAGTGGCACTTTTATCATCAGCCCACTCTTTCCATCTTGTATCGTTATAGCCGTAGTCTTTACCAATTAAGCCACCGTTAAAAGGGCTATTATCAATAATGGTTTCATCCACATCTACAATGATCGCTTTTTTACCAGCTTGCTTATCCATATCCCATCTTAACTTAGCGATATTAAAGGCTTGATAAGAAAGCGCTTTGTACTCAGCGGCATTTTGAATCCATGACAACGCTAAAACAGACTCATCATTTAAGTCTTTCGTAGTAAACGTCTTATCTGCGGCAAAAGAAGTAGATACAACAGTCGTCGCTAATGTGACTGCTAACAAGCATTTTGAAAAGGTCTTCATTGGAACTCCATGTATGTTATTGATAATAAAAGTGCAAAATTACATTATATTTATAATCATTATTTGTCTATTAATTATTTTGAATCGTAATCGTCTATAAAATCAACGTTTAATGCAGTATTTTCGATATCTTATTCGTACTCACACAAAGATAAGTATCAGAAAACACAATTAAACTCCCTCCAATACTCTCAACTAGGGTTAAATAATCATGTTTGTTTAGCTAGCTCATTCAAGCCTTTCTCATTGACTAAAGTCAGTTTTCAAAATAAATCGTTTGATATAGCCGATAAGTTGAACATTCTGCAATAATTTGCTGTCCATGTTACTACTCTATTTTTATTTCTCGTTCTCAAAAGGCCTTTCTGTGCGTCATAAATACTTAAATAAACGAAGATCAGCATTATTAATATTCGTCATTGCAGCTGTTAGTACCCTCCTTTACTTAGACTCTATTGTTAATAACACGTTTAAAGATAAACAGTGGTCAGTTGCATCTACAGTATATGCTCGACCTCTAGAAATCTATGAAGGATTACCACTCACACTCGCTGACTTACGTGAAGAAATGACAATGCTCGGGTATCAATTTGTCAAAGATGTTAACCACCCCGGCGAGGCGTTCATTAACCAAAATCAAGTGACTATTTATATCCCTGAATTCCAATTCAGCGATGAGTTAGCAGCAGCACAAAAAATACAACTCACCTTAAATAATGGCGTTGTATCAACCTTAGAAAGCCAAAATAATAAACCCTTAGTGAGATTACAGCCGCTAGTAATTGGTGGGATCTACCCATCACACAATGAAGATAGAATTCTAGTGCAGCTTGATGATGTCCCAGTATCATTACAAAAAATGTTGGTCGGCGTTGAAGACAAAGATTTTTATAATCATTATGGTATTTCACTGCGTGGTATTGCCCGAGCAATGGTTGAAAACATTAAAAATGGTGGATTTTCACAGGGAGCATCAACCCTGACACAACAATTAATTAAAAACTATTACCTCACTCCGGAGCGCACATTAATTCGTAAAGCGCAGGAAGCTCTGATGGCTATATTATTGGAGTTACATGCCAGCAAAGGAGAGATTTTAGAAGGATACATGAATGAAATATACCTTGGACAAGATGGTCCACGTGCCATTCATGGTTTTGGTTTAGCCAGCCAATATTATTTCAAAAAAAATCTGATGGATTTATCCCTGTCACAACAAGCACTATTGGTTGCTCTTGTACGTGGCGCAAGCTATTACAACCCATGGCGTAACCCTGAACGCGCATTAAAACGTCGTAATTTAGTGCTAGATATTGCAGTGAAAGAAAACTATCTTGATGCAGATCTTGCTGAGTCAGCGAAGCAAACTCCTCTCGGGGTTAGTACACGCAGTAACGGTAAAAGCAAACGCTACCCTGCTTATTTAGACCTAGTACGCAGACAGTTGCAAAATGACTATAAACCAGAAGACTTAAGTTCTGATGGCTTATCTATTTTCACTCATTTTAACCCATTAATCCAAGAAACGGCTGAGTCTAGCTTGGTTAAAATGATTGCTAAACAGAAAAAATCTGACGCAAGTGCAAACTTACAAGGTGCAGTGATTGTTACACAACCTAACACAGGTGCAGTTACCGCTATTGTAGGTGGAAGCGATACTCAATATGCAGGCTTTAATCGCGCCATTGATGCTCGTCGTCAAATTGGTTCATTAATGAAACCAGCCGTCTATTTAACCGCATTGGAAAAAAGTGAACAATATACATTAGCGAGTTCAGTAAGTGATGCAGCCTACGAGCAAAAATTCGCTAACGGTGACACTTGGGCTCCAAAAAATTATGATTTAAAAGATCATGGTGATGTGCTTTTATATAAAGCATTAGCTCATTCATACAACCAAGCAACCGCACGTTTAGGTAATGAACTTGGCTTGGACAATATATTATCAACCATAAAACAACTTGGTGTTGAGAGTGATGTTCCTGCTGTACCTGCAATTACATTAGGAGCAGCTGAACTGAGTCCACTTGACGTTGCTCAGATGTATCAAACTATTTCATCTGGTGGGTTTTATACGCCATTATTAGCAATTAGCGCGGTTGTGAATCCAAGCGGAGAAGTATTAACAAGCTACCCTATCGACATTCAAAAACGCTTTGATTCCAGTACTATTTACGTTTTACGCCATGCACTACAAGCAGTAACACACGAAGGGTCTGCTAAAGCGTTACAATGGTTGCTGCCTGATTTTGCTGTGGCAGGGAAAACGGGAACAACCAATGACCTACGAGACAGTTGGTTTGCAGGCTTTTCCGATGATATGCAAGCGGTTGTTTGGCTTGGTCGAGATGATAATAAAACAACTGGATTAACTGGTTCAAGTGGTGCACTTCGCGTCTGGGCTGATATTTTTAAAGCGCGTGCTGAACAGCCTTTACAAAATTTACCGCCAAAAAATGTTTCTATAAGTTGGGTCGATAGTGAAACGGGTGTTGGTAGCCAAGAAGGTTGTGGCAATGCTATTCCACTGCCTTTTGTAAATGGCAGTGAGCCAAAAGAAGAAATTCGTTGTAGTACAACAGATAAAGTTATCGATTGGTTCCGTAATTTAGCTGACTAATACCAATCACACTAATTAATTGATCTATTTTACTTATTAAAATAGATCAATTATCTAATATCATTGATATAAAGAGACCAACATAATGAATCATTATAAAATTGCTATTGTTTGTTTATCTAGTTTTTTATGGGCTTGTAGTACACAACCTACAGCTCCAGTGACAGATCCGACAATCCCAAGCACAATCAATACTTCCAAAAATAGTACTGATAATTCCGTTAAGAGAAGCTCTGCATTAAGCTCATTATTAAGTCTTTCTGAACAACAAGAGAACAGTGGGAACCTACAGGGTGCAACAAGATCATTGGAACGAGCAATTAGAATTTCTCCTCGTAACCCTGAAGTCTATTTGCGCCTAGCAGAGTTAAATGAACGCCAAGGCAAAACAGCTCAGGCACATTCATTCGCAGAAAAAGCACTCAGCTTAAATCCAAATTCAGCATTAACTAATCAAGCTGAATCATTATTAGATAAACTTGAGCAGCAATAAAAAAGGAGAAATAGCCTCTGCTATAAATACTACTAAAGAACTCTTAGTTGCGTTAGTAGATTACCCCATCTAAATTCGATTGTTCAAGAGTGGTCGATACACCAACCATCTCTAACTCCATGACAATGAAAAAGGGAGAAAAGCGAACTTTTCTCCCTACATTGCCGGCTTAACCTTCAAGCCTTTTATACGACCGTTGAGACTCGCTTTTTAACAGCAATTTCTAGCACAAAAGCAGCTAAAGAATGACTGACTTAATCAACATAGCCACAACAAATAGTGCCAATACTCCGGCAAGCCAAATGCCAATAAACCAAGCGAGTTTTTTATATTTATTCATAACCATTAGTGATACCCATCCTCTGGTCTTACTTTACCTCGGAATACCCAGTAGGCATAAGCGGTGTAAATTAAAATAAGTGGTATTAATACTATTGTTCCCATTAAAGCGAATTTTAAACTCGAATCAGGTGCTGCAGCTTCAGTAATGGTTAAACTTGGCGGTACAATATTAGGGTAGAAACTAATAAGAATACCGATAAAGCTAAGCACAAATAAACCAAGTGAAGCTAAAAATGGTTGTGCCTCTTTACACTGTTTTAACCCAGTAAAGAGCAACCAAGTACATAACCCCACTAAAACAGGAACCAATACACTAAAGATACTACCTGGTAACGAGAACCAGCGTTGGAAATAAGCAGGATCTTGGAAAGGCGTTAAGACACTAACAACGCCTATAAATCCGAGGGTAGCAATCGCTAACCCTTTAGCATAACCACGCATTCTGGTTTGTAACTCGCCTTCTGTTTTCATGATTAACCAAGTAGAGCCCAATAAACCATAGCCTATGACAACAGCACCCCCAGTAAATAATGAGAATGGAGTCAGCCAGTCCCACCAACCACCAGCGTAAGCACGGTTAGCAACCTCAATACCTTGTACTAAAGCGCCAAGAGAAATACCTTGAGCAAAGGCAGCTATCACCGAACCTGCGAAGAAAGAAAAGTCCCAAACAGGTTTCCAACGAACCGTTCTCCAACGATATTCAAAAGCGACACCTCTAAAAATTAACGCTAGTAACATCAATATAATAGGCATATATAAGGCAGGCATAATAACCGCATAGGCGAGAGGAAAAACAGCAAACAAGCCACCACCCGCCATCACTAACCAAGTTTCATTACCGTCCCAAACAGGTGCAATAGTATTCATCATGACCGACTTGTCTTGTTCTGACTTAGCCGACGGAAACAGAATACCAATGCCCAAATCAAAGCCATCTAAAATGACATAACAAAGTACAGCAAACGTGATAATGATTGCCCAGATAAATGATAATTCAAATTCCATGGTTATCTCCTTGGCCATCTGACTTATGGTCTGCGTGAGTTATATCGATGGTTTCAATAATTTGTTTTTCTGCGGTTCTGATGGGCCCATCACTCATGTCAACGCCAGATGCCTCCGGCAATTTATTCATCAATCTTAATATGTAGTAAGTACCGGCCCCAAACACAAAGAAGTAAACAACAATAAATGCGATAAGAGAAACTGCTACAGCAGGTGCTGCAATGGGTGCAAGACTATCTGAAGTTCGCAATAAGCCATAGACAGTGAAAGGTTGACGACCCACTTCAGTAGTAACCCAACCTGCGAGTACGGCTACAAATCCCATTGGTCCCATTACGATCGCAGCGCGCTTTAACCAATCATCATCATAAAGCTTGCCACGCATACGTCCCCAAAAACTCCATACAGCTAAACCTAACATCGCAAAACCGAGAGAAATCATGATACGGAAGCTCCAGAAGACAATGGCAACAGGTGGCTCATCTTCATCTGCAATCGTATCTAAACCAGCAAGCGGCGCATTTAAATCATGCTTTAAAATTAAGCTAGACACCTTGGGTATCTGAATCGCGTAATCAATTCTCTTTTGTTCTGGATTAGGAATACCAAATAAAATCAGCGGAGCACCTTCAGGGTGACTATCATAATGCCCTTCCATCGCCATTACTTTGGCTGGTTGATGCTCTAACGTATTTAAACCATGAAAGTCTCCCACCACAATTTGCAAAGGAGCAGCAATGATTAACATTCCCATTGCCATTGAAAACATACGACGGGCAGCAACATCGGTTTTTCTTCTTAATAGGTGTAAAGCCCCGACAGCGCCAACAACTAGAGCTGTTGTTAGAAAAGCGGCGACAACCATGTGTGCTAAACGGTAAGGGAACGAAGGATTAAAAACGATCTGCATCCAGTCCTCAGGAACAAACTGACCTAACTCATTAATGCTGTAGCCAGCAGGTGTTTGCATCCACGAGTTAACAGATAAAATCCAAGTTGCTGACATTAATGTACCAAAAGCAACCATACTGACCGCGAACATGTGTAGCTTATCGCCCACACGCTCACGCCCGAATAAAGCGATACCTAAAAAACCAGCCTCGAGGAAGAAAGCGGAAAGTACTTCATAGGCCATAAGTGGTCCAAGAACCGGCCCTGTTTTATCTGAAAACACCGACCAGTTAGTACCAAATTGATAGGACATAACGATACCGGAAACGACGCCCATACCAAAGGCAACCGCAAAGATCTTTTTCCAATAGTTAAACAAAAAAAGATAAGTTTTATCATGCGTTTTTAGCCACATACCGTTTAAAACGGCTAGATAACTAGCGAGTCCAATCGAAAAAGCTGGAAATATAATATGGAAGGAAACAGTGAATGCAAACTGAATTCTGGCAAGTGTCTCGGCGTTGAAACTTTCAAACATAATCATAGACCTCGTATAAGTTTGAATTTAAATTATGTTTAACTCATGCAGCAATAAAATGAGTATTGAAACAAAAGCAACATCAGGCATATAACTTTCAAATAGGAAATGACGCTTACTTAACCTATTGCCATTGTGTTAATCATTGATAATCTGGAACATCGAATATGCCGTATACGCTATCTATTGTTGCGAGAATTGAGTAAAAAGAGCAAAGATAACTGCTCATCAATTCTTATATACTTAGCATTTTTATGCTGGATAAATTGCACTTATCGAATTACAAACTTTTAATTAATGACATCAATAAATACGTGATATAAAAACGTAAAGTTCAGTTGAAGAGTCTTTTTTTAAAAATATGTCCACGATTTTATAGACAGAAGTCTCACCTTTAACTGTAAGTTATTGGTAAGGAAGTATTGTTTTGGGAAGTGGGTTAAGCTGCGAAGTTTATTGGTCTTGTCGACTTTTACTGTAATAGCGACAATAAGGTGAGCTCGTACTAGGGCAATATCATTTTTAGCCATGAATAACTAAATTAACATTTTAGCCTGTCCCCTCTCAAAAGGTTTAAAAGGGAAAATGATGAAAGATAAAGTTGTGTTATATAAAAAAATCCCAGAACAACAAAAATTGTTATTAAGCCAAATGTTTAACCTGATCTGTTTTGATAATATAGATGAAAGTAATTTAAAACAATTTATCCACGAAATTAAAGATGCCATTGGTTTAATTGGCTCAGGCGTTAAATTGCATCAAGAAATTTTACAGCATGCTCTGAACTTAAAAGTAATATCAACTATTTCAGTGGGCTATGATCACTTTGATCTTGAATACCTAAAATCGCGCAACATTGCATTAATGCACACTCCGGATGTTTTAACGGATACCACTGCCGACACCATTTTCACTTTAATCATGTGTTCAGCAAGAAGAACAACTGAATTAAATAACTTTGTCACATCCGGTAAATGGTCTAATAACTTAAAAGATGATTATTTTGGTGTGGATATTCACGGTAAAAAGCTCGGCATATTAGGCATGGGGCGTATAGGTTATGCCGTTGCGAAACGAGCACACTTAGGCTTTGACATGCAAATAAATTACTATAACCGCAGTGTAAATTCAAAAGCAGAAGACAACTTAAACGCACAAAAAATGGAGCTTGATGAATTATTAGCTGATTCAGATTTTGTTTGTTCAATATTACCCGCTAACCAACAAACTGACCTTCTCATTGGCCAAAGAGAATTTGAACTAATGAAAGATTCAGCCATTTTCATTAATGGTGGACGAGGAAATGTAGTTGACCAAAATGCGTTAGCAATCGCATTAAAAAACCAAACAATCAGAGCCGCAGGTTTGGATGTTTATGAAGTCGAGCCACTTCCACAAAGCTCTCCTTTAATGAAGTTAAAAAATATAACGCTTTTCCCCCATATTGGCTCCGCAACCTCAGAAACAAGAGTTGCAATGATTACATGCGCAATAGAAAACCTCAAAGCAGCTTACATTGGAGATTTAACAAAAAATTGTGTTGTGAGTTGAACAACAAAATAGACAACATCATTATTTTAAAATAACGAAACAAACTACTCCGTATTTTATATAGTGGGTTATTGATAATGAAGTATTTTTTTAGTGGAGTGGATCAACCGATACAGTTTATGGCTGTCCACTCGCTTTATAGGCTCCACTCTCTTAGCACCAATTGGTAAGCATGAACCCCAAATTTAATCTACTTTGTTACTTTCTTGCGATAACCCAAATTGCGTGGATAATGCCCGGAATATAACCGAAAAGCGTCAAAATGATATTCAAGACTAATGTCCAAGAGAATCCGACTTGTAAAAAAACACCTAGTGGTGGCAATAAAACAGCAAAAATAATTCGAATAATATCCATTGGTTAATCCTTAAATGTAAATGAGTCTTTGGAAACGGCTAAACGGCGATTTCAACAACCTGTAGCAACTTTCCTCGCTTAATATATTCGTGTAACAATAAAGACTAGAGCAAATAGCATGCCACGGATTTACAGTTTAAAAAGAGGCGGTACTTTTATGGGGGGAGATACAAAATATTGCATCAGGAAATAGGTTGAGTTAACAAATTGAAACAGACAACTTCCATCTTAAATAGAGATGAATCTAGAACAAGTGTTTATAAGGCTTGTAACTCTATATCAATATGATTCAAAGCTAACATTCCCCCGTTAAAACATTAATATTTTTTATGCGTATTTAGCGCACTATTTAAAAAATTAATAGAGAGATTTATTGACTGAAATACAAATATTTCAAGCTCCATAAAAGTAACCACACCATGAAATTATTACATTTATAAATAAAAATATTACATCATTTCTTCCAAAACATTAATTCTCTTACAAAGCCTAAAACTCCTCTTAGCCCCCTATTTTAAATGATGTCAGCCAACTTTTTACAACATGGTATTGGTATTGCAACGTCAAAGTAACTAAATAGCCAGATTAGACGCTACACAGAACAATATATAAGAAGGATAAGCGAATAATCATTAATTTATTTGAATGGGAGGCAGAATGAATGACGACAATTCACTTAAAAACAAAAAAATAGCAATGATTGCAACCGATGGCTTTGAACAAAGCGAATTACTTCAACCTAAACAAAATTTAGCCGCACTGGGTGCCGAAATTGACGTTTTATCAATCGATAAAAATCAACAAATTTGTGGCTGGGATGTCAACAAATGGGGCGAAAAAGTTAATGTTGATAAACAAGTTAGCGATATCACCCTTTCAGATTATGACGGTCTTATTTTTCCGGGCGGTCAAATCAATCCAGACATCTTACGCACCAATAAAGAAGTGGTGTCGTTAATTCAAAAAGCCACAAAAGAAGACAACATAAAAGCAATCGCTGCTATTTGCCATGGTCCTTGGTTATTAGTAGAGGCTGATATTGTAAATAATAAAAAGGTCACCTCTTTTCCAAGTATCAGCACAGACTTAAAAAATGCAGGGGCGCACTGGGAAGATAAAACAGTAGTTGTCGATGGAAAACTAATAACGAGCCGCAACCCTGATGACATTCCTGCTTTTGTCGATGCGATTGCATACCAACTGACACATTAAATTACTCACATTAAAGATAAGTAGAAGGTGAAACATGAACAATCAAAAAATAGTAGTCGTAACAGGTGCTTCAAGTGGCATCGGCGCAGCGACAGTCGATAAAGTCATCGAAGCTGGACACAAAGCAGTGATCACAGCAAGAAGCACAGAAAAACTTAACAAAATAGTACAACGCTGGGGAGCGGATAAAGTATTAGCGGTCACAGCAGATGTATCAAACTTGGATGAAATTAGTAACGTCATCAATAAAGCGAAAGAGAAGTTTGGCAGAGTAGACGTTGTATTTGCCAATGCAGGTATGGGCGCAAGTACACCTGGTATTGAAAATGGCAACCCAGATGAGTGGAAAACCATGCTAGATGTCAATATAAACGCGTTACTCTATACCGCTAAAGCGAGCCTTCCTGCACTAAAAGAAACTCAAGGGCACTTCATCGTCACTAGCTCCATAGCAGGAAAAATTTCACTTAAAGGTTCAGTGTACGGCGCTTCAAAATGGTTTGCTTATGGTTTTGCACAAAATTTAGCGATTGAGATGGCAGAATGGAAAGGTCGTTGCACTACCATCTGTCCAGGCATGGTTAACACCCCTTTCTTCGATGAAGCTAAGCCTGACAAGTTAGATCCTATAGATGTTGCAGAAGCGGTTGTTTATGCCATTTCCGCTAACCCTCGTTGTGATGTTAGAGAAATAACACTCATGCCGACAAACTAACTTACATGACTCATTTGCATTACTCATTTACATTACTCATTTACATAGTTAGGCCTATTTAACTCGCTTAATGGGTCTATTAATCAACATTAAAAAGTAAGTAAAAACTTAAAGGAAGCAACTTAATGAATAACTTTAATAACGTAGCAGATTTCTTAAAACAAAATCAAAAGTTGCACTCACGTATTGCAGAATTTTATCAATCATTATCAATGCAGGCTGAAAATCAAAGAACCAAATTATTATTGGATATTCTGATAAAACACGAACTTGAATTGCTTGATTTTGTTAGTGCCTACCTTGATAAAGCATCGAATAAAACTCGAGAAGCATTTATTCAATTTGATCCTGAGCAAAACCCTGATGCTTTATTTTCAACTGAGTTTAAGCATCCAGAAGTAACGAGTGAACAAGTTGAAGCATTAGCAGATCGCTTTAACCAATATTTCTCAAATATTTACCAAGGTATTGCTAAATCAAATGAATCCCAAGAAGTAGAAAAAGTGTTTGATAATCTTCACCAGCACGCAGAACAAAAAAAGAAACAACTATCCATCGATATCAATGAAATGGGTGATATTTGATAGAGGCTAAAGAAACTGATGCACTTATTAAAACAGGCCGTTAATGCGGTCGTTTTAACGCAACTGAAGGAGAAAATAATGTCTGAACAACATGGTAAACAAATTAAAAATGACAGCGTTTACGAAGCCTTAATTAGCCAAGGAAACAGTAAAGAAAAATCGGCGCGCATCGCTAATGCACAAGCGAACCCAGATATGCACCCAGCTAAAAAAGGCGGAAAAGCGCAGCCATATGAAAACTGGACTAAAGTTGAATTGTATAAACGAGCACAAACATTAACCATTGATGGCCGTTCTAAGATGAATAAACAAGAATTGATTGACGCATTAAGATCCCATTAGTTAATCGTTTCATGATTAAAGATATTATTCATATTCCACATTAATGATAGTTTAAAAAATTAAATAAAAACTTCTTTCATCTTATCGAATACATTATTGGAGCACAAAACTATGTCAACATATCAAGGAGTTTTAGGTGTTAATAAAATAGACAAAGGTTACCAATTTTCAGTATGGGCACCCAATGCTAAATCAGTTTCTTTGGTTGGTGACTTTAATGATTGGAACAAAGACCAAAATGTAATGCAACAAACAGATAACGGGATTTGGTGGGTCGATATTCCAACAGCTTCAAACAATGATCAGTATAAATTTTGTATTGAGCCCGCAGATAATAAGAAGAGCACAAAAAATGATCCTCGCGCTAGAAAAATGACTAACAGCGTAGGTAATTCAATCATATACGATGATGAATTTAGTTGGAAAATAGACGATTTTGAATTACCTCCCGTCCATCAAAGAATCATTTACGAAATGCATATCGGCACCTTTAATCAACTATCAGGCCAACGAGGCACTTTTAACTCTGCAATTGATAAGCTGGATGATTTAGTTGAACTAGGTGTCAATGTATTAGAAATAATGCCAGTCAATGAATTCGCTGGTGATATTAGTTGGGGATATAACCCTGCCTCCCCTTTTGCTGTTGAGGAAGCCTATGGTGGTCCCGATGGTTTAAAACGATTTATAGATGCAGCACACCAGCGAGATATTGGTGTCATTTTAGATGTTGTGTATAACCATTTTGGCCCCAGTGATTTAGACATATGGCAATTCGATGGTTGGAGCGAAAACGATAAAGGCGGCATTTATTTTTACAATGACCACAGAAGTTCAACACCTTGGGGCGAGACCCGACCTGATTACGGTCGTATCGAAGTATGCGACTACATCAAAGACAGTGCATTAATGTGGCTAAGAGAGTTTAAAGCCGATGGATTGAGAGTCGATATGTTGCCTTTCATGCGCTGTATTTCTGGGGAAGATAACGGACAAGATGATATTCCAGAAGGCTATAAACTGATTCAGGATATCAATTCAACCATCAAACAAAGCTTTCCTAATAAAATGTGTATAGCCGAAGATCTGCACAAGCATGATTTCATCACTGCTCCAGTAGAACAAAATGGCTGTGGTTTTACATCGCAGTGGGATGCAGAATTTGTGCACCCAATACGAGCAGCGTTAACTCAGCCAACCGCTAAAGATATAGACCTTGATAAAGTAATAGGTGCCCTGCTGCATAGTCACAGTGGCAACGTTTATTCACGTGTTATATATACAGAATCACATGATGAAGTTGCTAACGGGCAAGCTAGAATCGTAGAAGAAATTGCCCCCGGTAACGTTGACGATGATTTTTTTGCACGTCAAAAAGGCATTATTGCAGCCACGTTAGTCTTGACCACAGCGGGTGTCCCGATGCTATTTCAAGGGCAGGAGATGAAAGAAGATGGCTGGTTTGATGATAATGAAGCACTTAATTGGCACAAAAAACAGCAATTTAATGAATATTATGCAGCCTTCCAACAATTAATTGCATTGCGTAAAAATAATGAGGGTAGTTCAGCAGGGTTAACCGGTGACCAAACAGACATTATACACCGTGATGACGAGCATAAGATTATTGGATTCAGCCGTTCGAATGGCATTGCTGATGAACAAATTAATGTTTACCTGAACCTATCTGATGCAGAAATAAACGAATATGTATTAAACGGACTAAACAAAGAAGCGACATGTTTATTTGCATGGTCTGATGGCATAGTGACCGATCAAGTTAGCGCAAATAATGGAGCTATCAAAATGCCTAAATACAGTGTGTTCATTTTTTCTAATTAGGTAAAGGGAAACAAGCTGAATAGACAGCCTGAATAGCCATATTTTGGAAAGCAGTCTTGTTTTGATAGCTTAGTTTTGAGGGCTTAATTTTGATGGTGTAGTTTAGCGAATAAAGTTTATGAGTGTCGACGTTCCTCAATTAAAAGATCCTGCTAAAAATGTCAGTCGCTAATACAGAAGGAGTAAGCTGTACTTTTAAACTACCAAGTTAGCTATTCGCCTGCCCTGATAGTTTAAAAAGTCCAGTTCATGTATAAGCCAACTTCCTTTGCTAAATGCAACTGAACGCTAATATTACTCTGCAAGTAAGTTCTTATTAATGATGTATAAACGATTCGCATCAACCGTATTTTGATCTAAATACTTTTGCTCTAACTTGCCACCCGTTGACCAAGTCGCAAAGTCATCATCATTTAACACACCTAAATGCTGATCATCAATTACCCATAAACCTTCCATTTTGTCATGTTTATAAGCAACTTCTTTAACCATATCGACCACCAGCTTTTTAGAGACAGGTTTAATTCCTAATTTCGCTAATGCATCCCAACCGTTTTTCTGCACATATTGCTCTAGTGTTAACCCATCAATTAACAAACCATGGCTTTCATCTTGCGTGATAGATGAAGATAAAGGAACCGTTGAAAGTGAAGTTCCACTACTTAAGTCGATACGATAAACTTGCTTTTGTGCATCTGGATTGGCTTTTTGAGGCCCACCAAGCAAGAAACTCCCATCTCGCTCAATCACTAAGAATTTATTATCAGTCAATGCTGCAATCTCAGAATTTGCATTCTCAAGCTTCTCTTGACGGTATAAATATTGTTCTGTTTCACCATTATTTAAATTTAATGTAACGATACGGGTGAGGTCGCCCTTTTGTGCCGCCTTATCAGGATTTTTCAGCGTAGATTGCATAATGCCTACCAGCATTTTTTCATCAGGTGTAATTGCTAACCCTTCCATACCGCGATTAGGACGACGATGCTGATACACAGAAGGCAAATGTAATGAAGCGCGACTGTCATCTTTAAATGCATTGATGCGGTCTATTTCGACACCATTAGCATCAAAGTGAACAATGTGTGGTCCATACTCATCACTTACCCAAAATGAACCATCTTTTAGCGCGACTAAACCCTCGCCATCTAACCCATAATCATCCAACTTAATCGGATTCGTTGTTGCATTATACGGTTTACTATCATCAACTAAGACAGGTTTTCCATCAGCGTGATAAGGCGTCTCGCCTGTGCCTCCTAATGCAGAGGTATTAGGTAATCCAGAAATAACGCGACCATCAGGACGTTTTAATAGGATCTCTTTTAATTGCACAACCTTGCCATTCGCTTGCACTTCAAATAAACCAATACGCGGCGTGTAATCAGCAACCGGGAAACTCTTACCTTTACCATACTCACCTTGATGGTTAGCGTTAGGCCCACGGTCTGTTAATGCATAAAATTGGTTTTTCTGGCTAGGATGAGCTGTCATCGCAGAGCCATAACCACCATTACGAATTTCAAGCGGTAAGTGTGTTTTTGCATCCTGTAAATCAGCACGTAAAACTGAATAAGGTAATTGACTGCCCTCGTTCGAAAAAGCATTAAAAACCGAATCTACTTCCGCAGCCGTAACCTGACTAACAGCACTAAATAATAAAGCCCCTGACAACACACGGGCTAAAGTTGTTTTATTCATTAACATTGAAAACCTTAAGATAAATTTGTTTCATTACCTTAAAGTACAAAATGAATATGACAGTTTAATGAACCTTGTATGCTTACTTAACTAACTGATACAAAAAGAATTATAAAAACAGAATTTTTTATGAGGGAGGAATAGTTAAATTAAAGGCTCTTTATGGCTATATAATTTAGTCATTTAAGACTAATAAATGGATTCTGCATATGACTCAAATATGATAAAAAGTGCAAACAGTTTTGAAAAGAGGCGGTTATGAATAAATATCATTCCCAGAAATATTATTTTGTTTGAAGTGTCATGGTATAAATTATTAATGACGACCTTGATATCTATCGGCTTCATATCGTATGGAATACTATCTTTTAGGCGAGCTATCTCTTTAGATAGTAACTACTCATTCAGAGATGATTTTATTCACTGCTTCCTTACTGTACGTTTAGTCCGTGATGTGAGTAAAAAATCGAGAATATATCCTATTTTATATATTCTAGGTGGTTTCATTATTTTGATTGTTGGTTTAATCAAATTACTCTAAGCAATTTCATAACTTAGTTAAATCAACAAATCTATTTTAGAGTTTTTAACTTTGGCCTTGATAACAACTGTAAAAAAGCTAATTAGCACTCATTAAGCGTAAATATCAAAAATTTATAGAAAATAAAGACAATGTAGATTGGTGGAGTTATTAACAAAGGGCTTCAGAAATAAAAAAGCAAGCCAAAGCTTGCTATAACGTGAGAAAAGAGACTCCTTTTCTATTCAAAAACGTCTGGAAACAAAACCTCTCAAGTAATTAGAATAATCACTATTGAAGCACGTAAGATTTACCGATTATTTTCCATTCATTATTAACTTTAGCTAATGTTAACGCATCATAAAAACGGTTAGTAGAGCGGAAAAGCACCACTGCTAAACGCTCATCAACAATATCAAGACTTAGGATTTCACCATCTAAATTCCCACCTGCTGGATTTTCATTAGCAGCCCATTTATTTAATACACTGTTCATGTCTTTCCACGATTTAATGATCTCTTTACCATTATCATCTTTTACTACGCCGACCATTGTCGCGTTGTCTGCAGCGAAAGCACGGAATAATCGTTCTTTACTCGCTTCGCCCTGTCCTTGGAAATAGTCATTTACAGCCGCTTCAATTGCAATGGTATCTGTTGCCTTATCTGCCTGTACATTTAATGAAAAAAAGGTAATACCTACGATGATAAAAAAAGATTTAAACATATTATGTTCTCTATTTTGGATGTTGTATAAAGATGAGATGAATAAGTAATAAAATTATTTACTTGCTTGATAATGTAACGCTTTCTATAGATAAAAAGGAATGAGATAGTCCAGAGTTTCAACCCATTCGTCCAAACATTTATTCTGTTATTTAAGAAGAAAAAATACTGATGCTTAGTACCATTAAGCAGTGAACTTAAAGACGATGATGTACCTAACAAGCAAAACCTTTAAATAGCAAACTGATAACATTAAAAAGATTCAAACAGAGGATGACCGAGCAGTGCAGACTCACATATGCTGTAATCAAATGCTTCCGGTTCGTTTGGCATGCTATCTACTTGAAAGTAGCCCCATATAGCGATCACAACAAAGAGTAATCCACCAAATGTGTAACCTAAGGATTTTACTTTTGCACGCCAGCCAGTAACAATTTTAGTTGGCTTATAAACTTTGAAACCTTTCGGTGGAAATTGCTTATCTCTTAAACTACGAATCCCAATTGGTACAGAAGAAATAGCAAATAAGGCTCCACACAATAGTGGCATCCCAATAAATAATGAATACCAAAGCACCATAATACCAGGATAGCCAAAGGGAGTATGGCAATAGGCAGTCTCCGCATACCAACCTATATATGGAAATACCCATTTCAAATGGGTAATAACAATCAAGCCACCAATCAGTGTATATAAGATGACACGTTGTATTTTCTCTTTTAAGGAGAACTCTTCTGCAAATTCGATAACTAAATCCTTTAATGAACGGTAAAACGACTATTGCCAATCAAGCCTCTATACACTTTCTATAGGTAAAGGTTATGATGACGCTATTAAATATTAAGAATGGCTGTAATAACCTGTGCTCCAAAGCGACACTACAACTCTATCTATCCAATTGAATAACTTTCTGCATCGCATTGATTGTAAGGCAACAATCATAGCTTTGGTTAATCAATATAATTGCAGTTTAAAGCGAATTCGCCGCTCTAAGAATTGGCTATTAACAGGACAACAAAGCCAACTTATTGAGATAAGAGAACAACTACAGCAACCAAAGATGGCTTGGATTGCTGAAGCTATTACCAAAGGTTTACCAAAGCCCAGCTTTGATTTAGTGGCAATAGCCCTATCTGAACCAGGAATGACCATTAACCGCTTAATAAAAGAAACAGGCTGTACTTTAATTGAAGCTCGTAGAGCTATCGATAAAGCAGAAGGTTTAGCTTAATAAAACAAAGCCCCCCCGTTTTCTTTTATGCATAAAAAAAGCAAGTCGAAACTTACTTTGTTATTGGCATAGATAAACGTAGTACTTTATCAAAGACACTTCACCTGTAACGATAACTCTACTTAACTATCTTCGTTAACTTTTTCGGGTTTCATTCAAAATATTGCAAGATAAATTATAATTATACTGTCTTGCTATTTTTTGCGAGAAAAAGAGTTGTGGTAACTCATATACACATAGCAAAATAATAATGTATATCGAACTTGCATGCCCTAAGAAGAATCCAATAACACTCACGGTTAAAAGTATCAACTCCATTGCAAACAAAGCATATTTTTTTAAATAGAAATGATGAATACCACCTAGAAATAGCCAATTTAATGCCGCATAGGTATCTGGATCTTTAAGATTTTGGGATTGAACTTCGTAGAAGGATTTTCTTTGTTCTTTCGATAAACCATTTAATTGTTGTCTAAACAATTCTTCTTTTTTTTCTAGTTCTTGCAATGGTTCAAATATCGACATTAAGGCACCTCATCGTGTATTTTCTCTACTAAATCAGGTTGATTACATCGTTTAATTCTAGATAAACCTAATCGCCACCCTTTCAACGCGCCGTACTTCTGAATACATTGTTTTGTATATTCAGAGCATGTTGGTTCAAAGTTACATTCGATATTTAATAACTTTTTTGATCCCCCCTTAGATTGATAAAGGTGGATCAATTTTAGCGATATATATTTAACGGCCAAGAGTAATAATAACAGCTTCACGTTTCCAAAATAATAAGAAACGTTTTTGTTCAACAACTTGGAAAACCACTTGCCATCCGTCTTGTGCATACTTGTTTAAGTCTGCTTCCATTTTTTGTACTGGTAAACCACTAGCGCCTAAAAAGATAGTACCGCAACCGCCCTCAACCACGTGGACGACTTTGTATTCTGTAAATGCTGTCATATTATTAATTACTTATTTTTGATTAAAAAAATATATTAACTCACAGTTATCAATGCATCAAGATAAACATGAAGTTTTCATCACATAACTACATGTTATACAGGATAATTTTAGTTAAACCGCTAAAGCAGAATCAATAGTATATTGTCAGTAATATTTAGATTTACTGCTTATATTTACTCTATAACGGTAATGGATAGTTAATAGGCAGTTAATAAGGTAGTAAGGTATAAGGTAATAACATTTTTATTATTAAAACCTCTCACTTAACAATAGCTGTTCAACAACAGCAGATAGACTCTATACATTCTCGTCATTAACCACACAAATAGCGGTATAAAGCTATGTATTAAGAAAATTTAACCTAAAAGTTCGGATAATATTGATTAGATAACAAAACACCTAAGTGCCATTCACCTTTGCGCTCTAATTGCCTTCTTTATAGGAGAGAAATAAAAATAAGAGAGAAATAAAAAAGTGTATGAAATATAGCTATTTCATACGCTTTTTGAACAGTTATATTTAATATCTTTATATTTAACGAAGAGTTCTCGCTACTTTACCAATACTCAAACCTTGAATTAAAATAGAAAACACCACAACGGCATAAGTCAGGGCTAATAAAATATCACGCTGCGCTCCATCAGGTAATTGCAATACTAGTGCCACCGAAATACCACCACGCAAACCACCCCAAGTTAATACTTTCCACGCGCCAGATGGCAACTCTAATTGTTTATTAAATGTAGTGGTTGTTACACCCACAACCACTAAACGTGCGAGCAATGCGATTAAAATGGTTAAGCCACCAGCTATAAACAAATTACTCGAGAATGTAATCATGACTACTTCAAGCCCGATCAATACAAATAAAATGGCATTTAAAATTTCGTCTATCAGTTCCCAAAACAGATCAACGTAATGACGCGTTTTATCGCTCATCGCCATACTACGCCCATGATTACCAATCATTAACCCTATCATGACCATTGCAAGTGGGCCTGACAAATGCCAATGGCTTGCCAGTGCATAACCACCAAGAACGCCCGCTAAAGTAAGTAGCACCTCTTCTTGGTAACTATCAATACTTTTAAGTAAGTAATATAAAATAGCACCTATTACCAAACCAAAAATAATACCGCCACCAGCTTCAACTGCTAGCGAGTGCGCTACATGATAAGTTGTAGGAATATCACCACTGGATAACACACCTAGTAAAAGCACAAAAATAACCACGCCTATACCATCGTTAAACAATGATTCACCTGCAATCACAGTTTCAATACTTTTGGGCGCACCAGCAGATTGTAAAATACCCATTACCGCAATCGGATCAGTTGGTGAAATTAATGCACCAAACAATAAACACCAAATGAACCCTAACTCAAAACCAAGCAAAGGCAGCAGTAAATAAAGCCCGCCAGCAATGATAACCGTCGATAATAAAGTACCAACACACGCCAAAATACCTATTGGTAATTTGTAGCGCCTTAAGTCGCTCACATTTACGTGTAGCGCCCCAGCAAAAAGCAACATAGAGAGCATGCCATCAAGCAAAACCTCAGTGAAATCTAACTGATCGAGTAAGCTCACTTCGTAATCGATAAGCTCATCAAATCCTAAAAAGCCCAAAAATATAGCGACAATAGATAAAAGCATTGAAATAACCATCACGCCAATGGTGGTTGGTAAGCCAATGAAGCGATGGTTTACATAGGTGAGTAACGCGGTAATTGATAAAAATATCGCACTTATTTCAAGTACGCTGAGGCTAGTTGCTGGTGCCATGGTTTAAAATCTCAATATTTATTTAATGATGCCTTACTCAAAAACAAGTAAAACTGAAGGGTTATTATTTTTTGATACAGTTACCTCGTATTATATTCATATAGCGTCGGCAAACATACCAAAAACATCAATACATGGCATTATTGTAAACACTAAGTAAATTAATAGTAATATCTAGTACTGGTAAGCTATTCCCTTAACGCCTAAATATAAAGGTATTCACTTGCAGATTATAGAAATAAGCAATTCTAGACAGCCATAATCTATGCGTGTTATTTTTGATGATTTTTATTTATTGCACATAACCTATTAGCAATCGTAAGAAAGCGGAGTCTTGGAAATGCTACCTGTATGCCTAAAATGTTCAGCCAAATTATCTGTAAGCTGGTTTTTCTTTGCATTTTTTAGAACAAAAACTAGATGTGTAAATTGCGGAGCATTACATACATTTACTGATTGGCGTAAATTATCTGCGTCACTATCTTCTTTGCTCATAGTTTTTGGAGTTCAATTCTTTGAGCCCTTCATTCCTTGGACGCTTATAACTTTTTTTTCGTTGTGCTTAGTTTGCATTATTTTAACTCTTTGTATTCCGAGTCAGTATAAATTGGAAACACAGGATAAACTCAAAATAAAGTAACTCTTTGCAACACTTATTCTCGCAAGCTATTCCCTTAACGCTTAAACATAAAGTTACTTATTTGCGTGAGCAAATCAATAAACTACCTCCTAGTAATAAAACTGGATTACTAAAAAGTAGATTACTTTTAAATGTTAGTCAAAAGGTTTGGATGTCCTACTTTTTTGAATCAGTCCCCCCTTCAATATCCATTTTATAGAGTGCTTTTCATTAAATAGAATATTTCTATTATTAAACAACAACTTACCTATGTAAATCTTACAATCCCTCTGTACTTATTTCATGTACCTTTTAATTAACAATAAATTAATGCATTTAAATCAACAAGTTAAAATTGGAACAGTAGTTGCAGTTCTAATATCACTGAATTGATGAGAAGGTAAATAAAGATGAACGACATTGCTTACACAGGACACATGGCATTTTATTTATATTTAGTGATGTTACTGATTCAGTGGGTAGTTGCCACCTTTAGTAAATCAAAACAACCCAATGCAGTCCCTGGGAAAATTGATGAAAATCTATCTCACAATAGTTTTGTTTTCAGAGCGCATCGTACTTTCCACAATACCCTAGAAAACAGTGCGCTATTTGTAGGCACGGTGCTATTGGCATTTGCACTTAACGTACAAAGCCCTATTTTTGCTATTTGTATTTGGACTTACCTTGTCGCCAGAATTGTGCACATGTCGTTGTACTACACCATTGCAACTGAAAAGAACCCGAGTCCACGCACCTACTTCTTTTTGATTGGTATAGCAGCAAATGTAGTTATGTTAGTGATATTGGGTCTAGGACTTATTCAATCATAAGCTCTAAAAGTAATAAGTGACGAGATGTAATAACTAACATCAAAACAAGCACACTCATAATAAGTAAATTCTCAATAACAACGTTAAGCATTATTTTTAATAACATAAACCTAATCTTAAAACCGAGCAGGAGATAAAATGAAACAGACATTAATTATTGGCGCAAGTGGTCAAATTGGTAAAAAACTCACACAATTGATGCTAGATAACGATCAACACTTAGTCGCATTGGTGCGTGATAAAAGCAAACTATCAGATATACATAATGACAAACTAACCATTGTTGAAGAAGATCTTAACAAAGATTTTGGACACGCGTTTAAAGACTGTGAAAATGTCGTTTTTGCAGCAGGCTCTGGTGGCCATACTGGCGCAGATAAAACCATACTGATCGATTTATGGGCAGCCTGTAGAGCAGCTGATTATGCAAAAAATCACGATGTGAAGCATTTCACTATGGTCAGTTCGATTGGAGCCGGTGATCCGTCAGAAGGTCCAGAAAACATGCATCCCTATTTAGTGGCCAAACATATGGCAGATGACCACCTAATGAACAGTGGCTTGCATTATTCAATAATACGCCCTGGTTCACTCACCAATGACACAGGTAAAGGCAAGTTCACCAATGAGCGACCAGAGCAAAAAGAACAAGCGACAATCACGCGCGATGACGTGGCTAAAGCACTGTTATTTGCAGTGACAAATCCACCTAAGACAAGCGCTATTACCGAAATTTTTAACGGTAGTAAAAGTATTGATGAAGTTTTACCTTCGTAAAGTCTGCATGCCTGTTACAACTAAATATGTATTGTTTAGTCAACAACAGGCAGTAAGGTAAACAGAGTGATATTGAGGGCGCGCTATATTAAGCGCTCTCAACAATGGCACTTAAAGCTTACATCTTAATATGCTAGTTTCATTTTGATTAATTAACTGGTATCTAAGCTCTTTTAGATTGATCTGGTTGCTATATTACTTTATTGATAAACAACGTGGAAACGCTCTAAAACTAGCATCATATTTTCATTTGGCTCAATACCCAAATCATTGCATTCTTTAGCAAAGAAGTCCCAATGTGCTTTTCTCCACCATTCCAGTGAACGGTCGCCCTCTCCTTCTGCATAAGCAAACTCAGAGGTAACTTCATTGTATTTACACTTTTCAACGGAGTCAGTTTCAATAATACAAACAGGGTTACGCGCCCAATCAATAACAACCATTAAATGCCCAGCAGTTGGCATTGGCTCTTCACCTGAGTCATACCAATGACTCAGACTACAAGTTGCTGTCTTTTGACCAATTTTGATTAATTCGGCACATAAATTGGCATTATGTTCATCAGCACAAAAGTAGTCTGAACTGAATGATTGATACTTCAGGCGATCCGAATCACTTAAAGTGTTGAGGAATTTTTCTAAATAAAGTCGAGATTGTTCTTCCATGAAACCCTCCAGGTAATTATTGGAGTAGCACGCCATTTTAGGCGGCATGTTATTCTTTGATGAAATATGAAAGGAAGTCAGACAAAAAAACTATTACGAGACCAGCTTGTTCCTTTGTTATCTAATAGCTCAACTCGGGTTTATTTTTGACGTTAAAACATGATCTTGCCATGAGCCAGCTATTTTTAAATAAGACTTTGCTAACCCTTCCTTTTGAAATCCTAGCCTCTCCAACAACTTGCCAGAACGCGTATTGGTTGGAATATAGTTAGCCATCACTCTATGTAAATTGTATTCGGTAAATACATACTGTATTGATGCTTGCAGCATTTCAAACATTATCCCTTTACCTTGGTTTTTCTCAGAGATTGAGTAGCCAAGATGACAAGCTTGAAACGCACCATGAACAATATTAGAAAATGTACATACACAAATAATCTCAGACTTACTTTTATCAAAAGCAACAAGCGGAATTGCAGCCCCAGATTGAAAACTTTTAAAGTTTAACGCCACACGTTTTTTTGTTTCTTCTAAGCCAAAATATCCTACAGGCCTTACCGGCTCCCAAGGAGCTAAATGACTGAAGTTATTACTTTCATATTTGACAAGTAATTCAAAATCATCCGGTTTTAAAACAGAAATAATTAAGTTTTCAGTTTCTAACTCAGGTATTACTTTCAAGGTGAATATCTCCTAGAAGAATGATTATGGCCAGTCAAAGTTTATGGGTGTCCACGATCTTTACACAATTAACGAATACAATAGAATAATTCAAAATACGAGCAATTATTTTAGTTAAAAACTTAAATAATTAAATAATTAAATACACAAGACCTGATCCTAACTTCACTTTTAACTCGTCTACGCTCGTCGAGTCTGTTTGATTTATATTGACAGTGTTTTCGCCCTGTCGGCGACTCTACTTTTTCTTACCAGAAGAATAAAGTAGGCAAAAAGACTGGCTCCCAATTCGTTTTTTAATCTGAATAAATGACTACCTTCTTAACGCACCGCTCATACTCGACATCCATGTCTCGAAATGAGCTAGCAACGGCATCCATGCCTAACCTTGCTAAAGGCAATCATTCATTCAGAAAAACTCAACGGGAGGAGAAAGGTAACCATATTTAGCATCGACTTTCCATTAATCACTTGATATCTATAACATCAACGCTTGAGTGTCCAATATCTTTTACACCAAAATAAATACAAGAAAAAATATAGCTGTAACACTAAAAATAACGCCAGTTAAAAAAACTGACTCCCCTTCCTTGCACCACGTTCCAAGTGAAAACTGTTTGTTTAATTCTTTCTTGAGTTCAAAAACACTCATGTTTTTATTCGTTCTTAAACGGTAACCAGGAAGAAAAACATTCCCATCTCTAACTGCACTAATTAGATTAATACAAAACAAAATGATAAATAAAATCAATATAAAACTAATCATAAGTTTATGGGTGTCCCGTACTTTCTACTTCTTATCTATTGCCGTTTTTAACAAGTCGAATATTGCTTTATTAGAAACTGGTTCTTCAACTTTCGGGTCAGTACTATTTAGCCCAAAGAACTTTTTAGTTAACTCCTCTTTAACCTTATCTCTGGTGTCTTGGGGTAACTTTTCCAAGTATGGATCGAGAGAAGCTAACTCCAATTCAGAGCGCCTATTATGGTTTTCTAGACTTCGGTGTTTGGCGGACTCTTTAGCTGCATATGCTGCAGGTATAGCCAAGACAAATGCAGCTCCTACTCTAAATAATGCTAATTTCCAATCAAAACCATTTGTAGCAGAAATAAGAATAGTAACGCCAATAATCAAGACCATCCCTATCATCAAACCAAGCGCAATACGCCGCCAGTTATCGGCAGCTTCTTTCTCATTATTTGCGATATTTTGATAGTTACCTGTAATGCCTATGTTCCCAATTATTTGCAATAATGTAGATGCTTCAACTCTCTTTTCTTCTAATTCGTCCAAAACTACCTGAGCATCTGACTTTTGTTTATCTGTTTGCTCTGTATAGCTTTTTTTATGTTCAACTAGAAGTTGTTCAACCTTCTCTTCATTTGTTTCCACATTAGCGTTTAATTTCTCGCTAATATCTTCTGAAAAACTTTGATACTGGTTTTCAAATTTATTTGTTGTTTCATCTAAATTTTCAGAATACTTTAACTCAGTTTCATCAAATCTTTCGTTGAAACTACTAAGTGATGTCTGAATACTTTCATCGTACTTCTCTATTTCAGACACAAGCTCTTCAAGTTTATATTTTTGATCTGTCGCGTCTGTAGTAATAGTTTCTATAGAATCACGCAATTCATCCTTGGATTTCTTTAGTTCGGCAAATGATCTCTCTGTTAACTTTTTAAACTCTAGAAGTGAATTAGTAAAAGACTGTTCTGTAATTACAGGTTTATTGACAGGTAAAGCATTTAGCTGCGCCATCAAATTATCAATATGCGCAGATGTATTATTGAGGTGTCCTACATTTTTGCTTGATATGTAGTTATTAACTTCTGACGTAATACTAGCTATATAGCTATTAGCTTTATTCAAATGAGCATGATTTACTATTGCAGGAATTAAGTTTTGAAGACATAGCGTCGTATAAGATTTTGCTTGAGTAATACGATCTATAATTTCAATCGTGTTTAGATCTTCAGAGATAAGCTCTTTATCTTCCAACCTTTCAGTCAAATTTTCAATGCTTGCATGAATTGCATGTTCATTAAATTTATCGTCCCACTGTGACATTTGATCTCCTATCTATGACTGCAACCTAATGCCTAAATAACAGGCTAAAAATAGTGGGCTAAAATGGAGCGAAACGAACAGCCCGCTGTTTTTAGTCCTTGTTGATTTTCTTGTTAGCTTTTAATTGCAAGCTTAGCAATTAAATCAGGAAATTCACTTCGCAATTGAATTAGACTTTTGTGGTCATCAGCAATTTTAACACTACCACCAACTTTATTTGCTTCTTTGATGTATACAGATGCAAAGGCAGTCTGTTTATAGGCTTCAAAAAGCTTAAACACTATTTCGTTTTGAGTCGCTGTACCTGAACTATTTTTTTCTAACCATTCAACAATTGAATTGTATGCTCGAATATGATCACGAAATACGCGAATATTGTATCGTTGCTCATGAATAAAACTGTCAGCAACATCACAATAAAAAGCGTCAAGAACAAGTGTTGAGACAGGAGCACCTAGCGAGTAACTATATTTATTATCATGTCCATACTCTGAAGCTGATTTCTTAACCGTTCTCTTACGTTCATCAAGAAGTACTTCTAAATCTTTTAACTCCAAGGATATAGCTAATTTTAGCTTTTTAATTTTACATTTTGATTTTATCAATTCAGTCAGTTGTGATAATCCCCAACCAACTACTAAAGCAATTAATGCTATCTGTAGTCTATCCACGATTCATCCTTAAAAGCTAACAGCATATTAAACAGAATAATTCCATATTTACGGTAGATATACAGAATATTTTAATTTGTTAAAATATACGCTTTTGAAGCACAAAAACAATATGCCACATAAAAATAAAAAATTAGTCATGTGGATAGATAGAATTATTCCGTATTAACAACTGAAATACGGAATCAATTAAAAAATACAATGTTAAAAGTAAAAATGAAATAATTATCGTATGAAGTTGGAATGATAAATAATAAAACTTTACACTCATCGACTTTAAGTTATAACTGACTGATTTTATAGCCTTCAACTAATAGGTATTCAGTACTTTTCCTTCTTATTCTTTTCTTTTTACAAAACCATTTAACAACTTCGGCTCTAATATACGATCACACTCTAGAATGACTTTTTTATACTCAGCAGAAACCATATCTTTATATTCTCGGTAATCTCTATGTTCAGTTTTAGCACTAACGGTAAGATTACAAGCATGTACAAAACCTCTTATAGCTTTCGCTAACTCAGGATATCGAGCAAACCTCCCTGCAGCATATTCTAAATTTTCATGCAAAGGAATAAAGTCACTTACTAGTTTTTCTACGCCTGTATATACAGAAACAACTTCTCGAGCGATGCCAATTTGCTCCTCAAGGTTTTGTAACCTTTCAATTTCTTTACTCCAACGCAAAGAGCGCTTCTCTCTATTAAAGGTTAACTTTGCCCCCAAAAATAAAGACAAAATAGAAGTGAATGCAGCGGATATTGCAGCAATTAAAGTTAACTCTTCTTTAGACATCAACACTAACCTCTCGAAAAACATAACACCTTACCAGCGGCGATAAATTGTTGGCTAAAATTACGAGAAACGAAGCTAGCCAAATTTTAGCACCCGTTTGAGTAACTTATTAAATGGCAATTAGCGCCAATGTAACTACAAAAACAAATAAGACTAAAGAAAATAGATAGCTTAACTTTTTATTTAATGAAACTACTTGTTGTGAAAACTTATTAATAAGTTCTGTTTTATCAATAAACACCCAAGATCTTCTGATTTTTTAAATTAATGATTTATATGTTTCTTAATGCTGCAAGAAACTTAGTAAAAGTAAATGAAGCACTAGGAGCTTCTGAAAAAGTTAATGCTTGCTTTGCACTAATATCGTTTTCATCTTTAACCTTTCTATCCAATTTACGTAGTTTTGTAATAACATCTTGAACTACCAATGGGACTTCCTCAGTTGATACTAAATCGATTGTTTCTGTTGTTAGTTTAAAAGAACTTTCACTTCCATCCCATGAAACACCAGCTATCCCGTTTAAGACAACACCTTCTTTCCATGTTACATTCTGAGGGTCTTTTTCAAATGCCATGCTATTAGTAATTTCATCCGCGACATAATCTAATGTGCCTGACCATAATACTTTATCATTAAACTTGACCTCAACTTCTGAAAAGCTACGTTGTTCGCTGATTACTCCAATTTTTGTATAACCACCATCAAAGTTAACTGTCGCATAATCTAACTTTGATGCATTGAAGGATCCTAAACCAAATAGTACGGTCAAACATATTGTCAAAGTAATAATAATTGATGCCACTGGTGCGGTGATTACTTGCTTAGTACTTGTGTTTTCCATATTAAACCTTACTCATATTGAATTCTTAGAAAATTATATAAAACAGTACTTAAGAATACTGTACTTATTGAATTTAAGGGCCCATAAGCTACGGAGCATGTTAGATGCTATTTTGCGTCATTTTCTTTTAAGCAAAAAATTGAACAATTTGTGACATCAGATTTGATACGCTTGTTATGTTTCACTTTACTCGTTTTACTTTGGCTGATGTTCCTGCGACTTACATCATATCGCCACCACTAGGATTAAAAATTAGAACATCCCACGATGCGCATATTTATACTTATATTTGTAATGAGATTGCTGCTAATCTTATTCATTTAATAACTCATAAGATGTTTTACCTTCCCATCCTTTGAACTCAAAATGTATTCTGCTTTTGATAACACTATGGATTTGACGAACAAGGACAATTTCATTTTGACCATCTAGCTGAATGTAAAACCTGCCATTAGCTCGAAGAAGATTTACTTCTGGACAATATGAATAATGATACTAATACTTATATTCACCTTGAATTCAGTACGTTCCATTCATTAATTGAAATAGGACGTCATCATCAAAGCCTGCAAATTCCCCATCCACTTGAGAAGAGTGAACAATTTCATATCCTTGCATGATCTCTCCTTGTTAGAATATAACATTTCACCAGACAAAAACCAAAACTAAATAACAATAACATAAAAAATTTAACCCTAAAGAACACCATTAGACTACTAATCTTATTATTTCTATCAATTATTTAAAATAAAACATGAAATATAAGTCAACAAGAAAGGCGGAAAAGTACAGCATTTACGGTGGAAAGATGACAAAAACACTACACCATATAAATAACCATGCATTTTATTTGTAGAGGTATTTTATGAAATCACCATTTGTAATGGCTATTGCTGAACATATACAGATGAAAACCCAACGCGGCTACAACTCCCCCACCGTTAAGCTTTCCCAAACAATCAAGCACTTTCAGCAACAGCAAACAGGACGTTTGCTGTAAGTTCATTTAGCACATGGATGTGCGTATGAACTGGTGCGTTAAGAAAGCTTTTTTAAAACATGGGCATTGGTTGGATCAGAAAGCGACTCGGTGGCCAGTTTCTTTGCCCCCTTTCTTTTCTGGTAAAAGAAAGGAGGTCACCGACAAGGCGAAACCACAGTGAATAAAAATCAAAAAGCCACGACGAGCGCAGACGAGCCAACTTCACTACGTCTAATAAGAAAGTATTCTCCACTCAAAATGTTAACAATATAAAAAATAACGTTACACATTGCGGCTAGGTCAATCCCCCCCGTTGAGTTTTTCTGAATCAATGGCTGCCTTTAGCAAGCTAAGGCATGGATGCCGTTGCTAGCTCAGTTCGCCACATGGATGTGGCGTATGAGCGGTGCGTTAAGAAGGTAGCCATTTATTCAGATTAAAAAACGATCGGGGCCAGTCTCTTTGCTTACTTTCTCTGCTGGCAGAGAGAAAGTAAAGTCGCCGACAGGGCGAAACCACAGCCAATAAAAATCAACAAGCCCGACGAGCGAAGACGAGCTATCCCCTTTCTGCAATTTTATTACAGGCACAAAAAAGCAAGCCGAAGCTTGCTTATAAAGTGAGCGCTAAAGTGTCTTAGTCTTAAAGAAAAGACACTTTAAGAAAAATTACTCAGCTGCTGGAGCTTCTTCTTTCTTCTCTGCTGCTTCTTTCATAGAAAGACGTACACGACCTTGGCGATCTACTTCTAGTACTTTAACTTTAACTTCTTGACCTTCTTTCAGGTAATCAGAAACTTTTTGTACACGTTCTTCACAGATTTGTGAGATGTGAACAAGACCGTCTTTACCAGGAAGGATGTTAACAAATGCGCCGAAGTCAGCTAAACGAACAACTTTACCAGTGTAGATAGTACCTACTTCAACTTCAGCTGTCAGTGCTTTAATGCGGTTGATTGCATCGTCAGCTTGCTCACCAGATGTTGCAGCAATTTTAACTGTACCATCATCTTCGATTTCGATAGTTGTACCTGTTTCTTCACATAGAGCACGGATAACTGCGCCGCCTTTACCGATAACATCACGGATTTTATCTGTGTTGATTTTCAGTGTGTGAATGCGTGGTGCGAATTGTGAAATATCTTGACGACCTTCAGAAATCGCTTCATCCATTACAGATAGAATGTGTAAACGTGCAGCTTTTGCTTGGTTTAACGCAATTTGCATGATTTCACGTGTGATACCTTCAATTTTGATATCCATTTGTAAAGCAGTGATACCGTTAGTTGTACCCGCTACTTTAAAGTCCATATCACCAAGATGATCTTCATCACCTAAGATATCAGAAAGAACAACGAACTCTTCGCCTTCTTTAACTAGACCCATCGCGATACCAGCAACAGATGCTTTAAGTGGAACACCAGCATCCATAAGTGCTAGAGATGAACCACAAACAGAAGCCATTGAAGATGAACCGTTAGATTCAGTGATTTCCGATACAACACGTACTGTGTATGGGAATTCTTCAACTGTAGGCATTACTGCTAATACACCACGTTTCGCTAGACGACCGTGACCAATTTCACGACGCTTAGGTGAACCAACAAAACCAGTTTCACCTACACAGTATGGAGGGAAGTTGTAATGTAGTAAGAAGTGATCTTTCTTCTCACCCATAAGGCTGTCG
Source organism: Psychromonas arctica (assembly GCF_036697365.1). Taxonomy (GTDB): domain Bacteria; phylum Pseudomonadota; class Gammaproteobacteria; order Enterobacterales; family Psychromonadaceae; genus Psychromonas; species Psychromonas arctica_A. The sequence continues at coordinate 9,957 of NZ_JBAHZA010000014.1, read as the reverse complement.
ATGATTTGTGCATCACGTTGTGTACCTAATGTAGCAGTAACAAGTGCTTGCGTTTCACCACGTGTAAATAGTGAAGAACCGTGAGTACGTGGTAATACACCAGTACGAACGTCAAGTGCACGAACACTTTCAGGATCACGACCATCGATACGCGGCTCACCTTTGATGATGCGAGTACGTACAACAGTTTTCTCTAAATCATGTAGGTATTCGCCTACTTGCTTAGCAGCTAGCGCTTCGTCTGCAGCTAATAATTTTTCTTTTACTTCAGCAGTGATAGCTTTGATTGCGTCGTAACGCTCGCCTTTATCACTGATTTGGTAAGCTTCTTCAAAACGCGCTTGCGCTTCAGTTGCAACAGCAGCATCTAATGCTTCGTTACGTGTTGGAGCAGTCCAATCCCATGCAGGACGAGCTACTTCAGCAGCGAATTCTTTAATTGCAGATACAACAGCTTGTTGCTCATCGTGACCGTATACTACCGCGCCTAACATTACGTCTTCGCTTAAGATACCAGCTTCAGATTCAACCATTAATACAGCGTTGTCTGTACCAGATACAACTAAGTCTAGCTCACTTGTTTCTAGTTCTGTTTTAGTTGGGTTAAGTAGGTATTCACCATCTTTATAACCAACACGAGCACAACCGATAGGACCGTTAAAAGGCATACCAGAGATAGATAGTGCCGCAGAAGTTGCAATCATAGCAACGATATCTGGGTTAACTTCTGGGTTGATTGAAACAACAGTTGCAATCACTTGTACTTCGTTTTTGAAACCTTCAGGGAAAAGAGGACGAACTGGACGGTCAATAAGACGTGCAATTAACGTTTCTTCTTCAGATGGACGGCCTTCACGTTTGAAGAAACCACCTGGGATTTTACCTGCAGCGTATGTTTTTTCTTGGTAGTTAACAGTAAGAGGGAAGAAGTCACGCTCTTGATCATCTGCATTTTTACCAACAACAGAAACGAATACACATGTATCGTCCATGCTACACATTACAGCGGCAGTTGCTTGACGTGCAATTACGCCAGTTTCTAGTGTTACCGTATGTTCGCCATACTGGAAACTTTTTACAATAGGAGTCATTTTTTTTCCTTTAATAGTATTATTTTCATTTTGCTTTTTATCGCGCCGACAGTATACGTGATGAAGACAAGTTTTAACATTTTTTAGATGAAAATTTTAAGAGAAAACCACCAGCCTTATCAAAAATTATCTGCTAAACAACGAATCTTCTAAAAAGTGTACAAATTAAGCCGATCAATTCTACAATTGCCTTCTAAGCTAGCGCCATTGCTACTGTACAGGTAGTATATGAACTATTTACGTCTGTCTTATGAGTTGAAATGCTAAGTAAATTACCCGTTCTTTATTCACTACAACATTGCCCTTACGCGATGCGTGCACGCATTGCTATTTTTCGCTCTAAGCAAGCAGTCCTGATACGTGCTATTAAACTCAATAATAAACCGCCTGAAATGTTAGCCCTCTCGACCAAAGGGACAGTGCCAATGTTGGTGTTAAGCAATGGAACAGTGATTGAAGAAAGTCTCGATATTATGTTGCAGGTATTAAAAGAGAGTGACCCTGATCATTTATTAACTGCTCAAGGACAGCTCCCTTTAATTGAAATAATCAGCATAATAGAAGAGTTCGAACAACACTTTTTTGTTGCTGTTGAAGCTTATAAGTGTGCTAAACGTTATCAAGAAACAAACATAGTTGAGTGTCGCCAAGCCTGTGAGGTTTACCTGCAAAAATTAGAAGATCGGTTATCTAAACATGCTTTTTTAACATCAGAGCGTGAAGGGTTATTAGATATTGCTCTCATGCCCTTTGTACGCCAGTTCTCTAAAGTTGAGCGTCAATGGTATCAGCAATCCCCTTACCCAAAGCTTAGAGCATGGTTAAATAGTTACCTACAAAGCCCAATGTTTACTAAGGTAATGGCGAAACATGAATTATGGGTTGATGGACATCGAGATATTCTGTTTGGTGATATAAAGAAGTAAAAGTTCAGTATCTAAGTTCTGATTTGAATAGGCTTAAATTTGAACTTTTACTTATAACAGCGACCTGTTTTGATTACAGATAGACGGTAGTTATCTATGCATAACAAGCATCAAAAAACTGCTTTTCTAATAATACAGCTTGTTGAAAGTACTCTTTGATGGTTTCTTGTTGGCTTGCATCGGCTTTATTGTAAGCGGTGTCGAGCTGAGAGCGTAAATGCTCAACGACAGATTCAAAGTATTCCCCTGCATGCAGCGTTATCCACTCTCCAAAATAAAATGGTAATGCTTCAACAGCATCAACCATTGGCTCCGCCCAACTTAAATAAACCCATTCAGCAACACATAATACAGCGACCATGTTGCCATATTCACCGCTTTTAGCAGCCTTGAGCATTAATGCTTGGAAGTCACTGGTTGGAGTGAGTAGCTCGGGTGATGTTTGTTCTGACTTAGGTACATTTAGCATATCAAATGAGCGTTGAAAGTAGGTATTTTCAGGGCCAGCAATAATGCCAAGAAAATGTGCTAATGGTAGGCGATCTGGCAAGCTAGGTGCGTGGTGAATTGCAGATGCCGCCAAGCGAACAAAGTTATCGATAAAAGTATAGTCTTGAGCGAGATAACGTTTCATTTTTTCTAAAGGTAAACTGCCATTGGCTAGTTCGATACAAAAGGGATGAGTCGTTGCTGCTGACCAGTTATTAATACAACTTTGCTTTAAATCTTCACTTGGGCGCATTGTTTTTCCTAATTTGATGAGTGGAGAGAAAAACCAACCATACTATTATTTTGAATAAGCTGTCACCTTCCTTGGGTTAAGCTTTTGAATATTTGTTTATTTTAATCTTCTTGCTTGTTTAATGATTCTATTAATTAAAGGTTAAAAGTTAGCAAGTATAAAAAAAGAGCCTGAAGGCTCCTTTTTGTTTTGAATACTCGTAATACCAAATGATTGGTCATTAAGCGCCTAGTAGCAACTTATCATCATCTAATTCTTCACCATCACTTTTTGCTTGAGCAAATAGGTTCAGTAGATCTTTTACTTCATAACCGGCACGTTTTTCACCAGCTAAGTCAAAGATGATTTTACCTTCATGCAGCATGATAGTACGTGAGCCATGATCTAGAGCTTGACGCATTGAATGGGTTACCATCATCACGGTTAATTGCTTCTCAGCAATGATTTGTGAGGTGATATCCATGATTAATGCAGCTGTTTTTGGGTCTAATGCAGCAGTGTGCTCATCTAATAATAGAATCGTACTAGGCTGTAACGCTGACATTAGCAAACTAACAGATTGGCGTTGACCACCGGATAATAGCCCCATTTCACTTTCCAAACGATTCTCTAAACCTAGGTTTAAACGGCTTAATTGTTCACGGAACACTTTACGCATTTTGCTATTAAGCGCAGAAGACAAGCGCCCTCTTTGACCTCGCCCATAAGCTAACGCCATGTTTTCTTCAACGGTTAAGTCGCCACATGTCCCCGCTAATGGATCTTGGAATACACGCGCAATATCAGCAGTACGGCCAGTTGCAGGTAACTTAGTCACATCACGGTCACCAAATAAGATTTGCCCTTTGGTGCTATTAATATCACCAGCAATGGTATTTAACAGTGTGGATTTACCCGCACCGTTTGAACCAATTACTGTCACAAATTCACCCATAGGAATGGTTAAATCAATACCACGTAATGCTAGCTTTTCCGTTGGTAAACCTCGGTTAAAGGTAACGTGTAAATCTTTACAACAGATCATGCTTCATTCCTCGCAGCTTGTTTGGCTTTCCATTCTTTACGTAACTTAGGAAATATTAATGCTAATGCCACTAATACTGCCGTAATTAGATTAAGGTCTGAGGCACTAAATCCTAAGAAGTCAGCGTTAAGTGCTAAAGAAACAGCAAGGCGGTATAACACAGAGCCGACAATACAACTTAATACAATGACGTACATAGAACGGCTTGCGAATAATGATTGACCAATGATCACCGCCGCTAAACCAACAACAATCGTACCAATACCCATGGTTGAATCAGCAAAGCCATTTGTTTGTGCAAATAATGCTCCCGCTAATCCTACTAGACCATTCGACAATGCTAAACCAGCATAAACTTTCTGTTTAACGACGATACCGTTTGCTTGTGCCATTCGCTTATTTGAACCCACGGCACGCATTGCTAAGCCATATTGTGTTCGTAAGAACCAAGCCACTAATAACCCACCAGCCACGGCACAGACAGCAACAAAAATCACACGCATATACATGTCAGGTAATCCAAAGATCCCTTCAAATGGCGTTAAGATAGTCGGCTCCATAATCAAGGCAACATTAGGTTTGCCCATGACACGTAGATTGATGGTATACAGTGCGGTCATGGTTAAAATACTGGCTAAAAGATGCAAAATATCAAAACGTAAATTTAACCATGCAGTGACTAAACCAGCACAAGCAGCGGCTAATGTTCCAATGACAGTTGCCAATAAAACATTAACCCCCATCACGATTAACGTTGCGGTTACCGCTGCACCTAAGGTGAAACTACCGTCAACGGTCAGATCGGGAAAATCTAAAATACGGAAAGTAAGGTAGACCCCAATGGCAACTAAACCATAAATGAGGCCAATTTCTAACGTACCTAAAAATGAAAAAAGTGACATAGTGTTCCGTTCTTATTTAATAACTTTAGTAGCGCGTGTTAATACCGCTTCAGGTACGTCTACGCCCATACGAGCAGCCATTTTAGGGTTAACAAATAAATCAGTACCTTTTGCTAACTTAACATCAATTGCTCCTGCTTTTTCACCGTCTAAAATACTGACAACGATATCACCTGTTTGGCGACCTAAATCAAAGTAGTTGTAACCAACAGCGGCAACTGCGCCACGAGCAACAGTATCTGTATCACCTGCAAAAACAGGGATTTGAGCATCGATACCTACTTTAATGACAGACTCTACTGCGCTGATAATTGTATTATCGATTGGACAGTAAATCGCATCAACTTTACCCACTAACTGTTTACTTGCGATCATTACATCTGATGATTTAGGCGCAGCAGATTCAATCACTTTAATGCCCATTTCAGCAGCGGCAGCTTTAAGTGCAGCAACACTTGATACAGAGTTAGCTTCACCTGGATTATAAGGTACGCCCAATGTTTTTAGGTTAGGAACAAACTCTTTAATTAATTCAATATGTTGTTTTACGTTTACCATGTCAGATAGCCCAGTTACGTTACCGCCTGGTTGCTCTAGTGTTGGTACTAACTTTGCTCCGATAGGGTCTGTAACTGCTGAAAAAACAACTGGAATATTGCGGCTTACACTCACAGCAGCTTGTGCAGAAGGTGTCGCAATCGCCACGATCACGTCTGGCTGGTCACCTACTAATTTACGTGCAATTTGTGCAGCGATAGCAGGTTGTCCCTGTGCACTTTCATAGGTAAATTTTAATTCGTCACCTTTATATTTGCTTTCGTCTAATACCGATTTAATGCCGTCACGAACAGCATCTAACGCAGGATGTTCAACGATTGCTGTCGTTGCAACATAAACAGGTTTTGCTTGTAAGCCAGAAGAGATAAGTGCCGCAGCAAGAAGAGAGGTTTTTAAAATTGAATTTAGCTTCATAATATAATCCTTTAGGTAAGCTATTTTAGCGTTATCAAGTTTGAGACGTGGTTAGAGCCTGACACACAGTATATGTCGGGCTTTCATCGCTTAACGTTAACAGTTAACTTTGATATTACCAAGCGCCTATTATTAAAATTATCAATAGATCCTTGCTACATCAAAAAATGTTTCATTTCTTGTATAAAAATTAAGAGGAGCATTGATAAATAGCCTCTTTTTCAAGCAATCTACGTTGACGCATTGTCATTGATTTAAGCATTTTACTGTTTGAAATAGAGCTGTTCTATCTCTTGCGCTAGTTGTGGTTTTGAAAATAAGTACCCCTGAAAAACTTGGCATCCATGCGCTAATAAAAAGTTTAATTGAGTTTGGTCTTCAACTCCTTCTGCCACTGTCATTAATCGCAAACTATTGGCTAAGTTAATAATGGTGGCACAAATCTCCCCATCTTCTATTAACGTGGCACAGTCATCGACAAAGGATTTATCGATTTTTAATACGTCTATCGGTAATCGTTTTAGGTAATTTAAAGAGGAGTAACCTGTACCAAAATCATCAATAGATATTTTAATATTTAGCTCTTTGAGTTGAGACAACACTTCGATGCAACGATCGATATCAGTTAATAAAACTCCTTCGGTAATTTCTACTTCTAGCAAATTTGCATCTAACGCATACTCACTTAACAATGTCTCAATGAACGGGACTAAACGCTCAGATACAAGGTGCTTACCTGAAATATTCACGGAAACGGGGACATTTTGGTAACCTTTTGCTTGCCAGTCACTTAACTGTTGAACAACCTCTAATAACGCGAACTCACCAATACTGATAATTAGGTCTGACTCTTCAGCAATCGGAATAAACTCAACGGGTGAAATAAAGCCCTCTTTGGGGTGATGCCATCTCATCAACGCCTCAAAACCCAGTAATTCGCCTAATTCTGTTACCTTAGGTTGATAAACCAAATTAAACTGTTTATCAGAAACAATACCTACTTGCATCTCTTGTTCATAATTAAAGCTTCGTTGGACACTGTGTATCATTTCCATTTCAAATATTTGATAGTTATCTCGACCTTGCTCTTTAGCGTGATACATCGCGATATCAGCATGCTGAATCAATTGCTCAGCTTTGTATTGTTTGCCTTTTTCGGTCATCACAACACCAATACTGGTAGGAATAGTTAACTTGCGTCCGGCTAAGGTTAACGGATTGCGCATGACGGTTAACACATCGTTTGCTTTTTTATGAGCGACTTCAGGAGTGAATTGACCAGTCATTAAAATAACGAACTCATCTCCTCCCCAACGAGCAATGATATCGTTATCATGTGTAACATGAATTAATCGTTCAGCGACTTCACAGAGTAAATCATCTCCTGCTTTGTGCCCTAAGGTGTCATTGATTTTCTTAAACTTATCTAAATCCATGAAAAATAATAAAACATTACTATCTTTATATTGGTTTAATTCGATAGCTTTAGTAAGTGACCCCATTAAATATGTTCGATTATATAAACCAGTAAGAGGATCGCTGTATGCTAGTTGACGTAAATTATCTTGTAGTTTGAGTTGGCGCGTAACATCTCTAATATGTAGTGTAAATTCGTTTTGTTTCGAATCTCCAAAATTAGCACTGGTTACAGTTATTTCAGCAGAGAAAGGTTCGCTCATATTACGCATCAAAGTAATGCTATTACGAATGTTACGTAAAATACCTTCAGAGCCAGAAAACTTGCAATCTAAGCTCGCTTGAATAACATCTCGGTCAGCATCTTGAATAAAGATATCAATGAAATTTTTTCCCTTCACTTGCTGTTTTACGCATCCAAAATTGCGTTCTGCAGAAGGGTTAAATTCAATAATCTCTCCAGCTAAATTGATAATTAAAATACTGTCCATAGAGGATTCAAGAATTGCGCTTTTACGCTTTTCACTGGCTTTAAAATCATTGATCGCATTGTCACGCTTGGACATTTCACTATTTACACGAGCAATAACTTCATTATATTGGCGAGCAATTTGTCCAACCTCAGTGAATGGCTCGACTGGTACTGGATCATTAAACGCTCCCGCTTCTTTTTGTCGATGCATAGTACTGAGTAAGTTGATTAACTCGGTTGAAGCTTGGTGTTCCGATACATTCATTCCCTTGGTTTCACTGTCTTCACTAACCCGAAGTAGCACAAAGCGATTCAGTAGTGATATCAGCAGGTAACTTAGCGTAAAACAATAAACACCTATGCTTACCAGACCGATTAATTGCGCTTGGATTTGTCCCCAACGAGTTAACCCAGTATCCAGTAATGACAAGTCTGCAAATATGGCTAAAGCCAATGTTCCCCATATTCCAGCAAATAGATGCGAAGGCACCACACCTAATGCGTCATCTATTTTTAATTTTTCCAACCATAAAGTAGAAAAATACAAAATAACGCCACCTACGATACCAATTAACATGGCTTCAAAAGGAGATACAACATGACAGTTAGCAGTAATGGAGACCAACCCTGCAATGACACCATTAAGAAGAAACCCGATATCAAAAAAACGTTTAAAATAATAATGTAACAGAGAAGAAATAATGCCACCCCAAGAAGCAGCTAGGCAGGTGTTTAAGATAATTAAAGGGACTCGATCTGTTAGTTGAAGTGTACTCCCGCCGTTAAAACCAAACCAACCAAACCAGAGTAATAAAACTCCTAATACTGACAATGGAACGTTATTACCTATTGAAAATGCCTTTTCGCCACTAAAGCGCCCAAGCCTTGGCCCAATAATGATAATCGCAGCGAGCGCTACATATCCCCCTACAGAATGAACAACAGTTGAACCAGCGAAATCAATAAAACCTATGGACTCTAACCAACCTTGATTTCCTGCTTGATAAGCAGAAGCCCACACCCAATGCCCTACCACAGGATAAATTACAGCAGATAAAATACAGGCAATACAAAGATAGCCAACGAAGGTCATCCTTTCAGCCACAGCGCCAGATAAAAGCGTTGCCGCAGTCCCACAAAACATCATTTGAAATAAGAAAAAACTAATTTGGTAGGCCGACTGTTGCTCGCCAACAAAAAACTCACTAAAGCCTAAGACACCATAAAATGAATCACCAAACATAATGGCAAAACCAAAGATCCAAAAAATAACACTAGAGAGAATGAAATCAGAGATATTTTTAGCAGCTACATTGATGCTATTTTTACTGCGAATTTTGCCACTTTCTAAACATAAAAAACCTGCTTGCATGCAAAACACTAATAGCGCACAGATTAGTAGCCAAGAAAAATCCATTTAAATTAACCTTTTTATATTTATATTCATTTTAAGTGCTATCCCTTTGCGCTAAATAAAACGCAATATAATGAAAAGTAATCCATTAAAGCACCCCTTTAGTACTATAAATATATGAATAACATCAATTTAACAATAGCAAAGAGTGAATAAAGGTTTTTTAGATGAGATTTATTACCATTTACTTGCTCAACTAGGATAATTAAATCAAAGCGAACTAATAAACAGGAAAAGAATTGATAAATTGCTCTGCCAGTAAATACATTTTCAACAGCTGCAAAAAATAACCTAAGGCTCTTTTAAAATTAAATTTAAGTTTAAATTCGTGGGTTTTATATAGACGACGTAGACCTAATTCTGCGATTAATGCCGCTTATTGTTAGCTGCAACATTTTTATTTGTAAGTCTTAATTTTTAAAGCCCGCAAACAAAAAAAGAGCCCTTAGGCTCTTTTTAACATTAAGTTTAAGATCGCAGGTTTTATATAAACGACGTAGACCTAACTCTGCAATTAATACAGATGATAGCTAGCTGCAATATTTTTATTTGTAAGTCTTAATTTTTAAAGCCCGCAAACAAAAAAAGAGCCCTTAGGCTCTTTTTAACATTAAGTTTAAGATCGCAGGTTTTATATGGACGACGTAGGCCTAATTCTGCGATTAATATAGATGATAGCTGGCTGCAACATTTTTATTTATACCAATCTGTAAAATAAACTGGTCAGTTTAATCCAATCCCTAAAGCATATACTTTTCACTCTTATAGAAATACTGAGTAAGTTATGTCAGGCTTTATATACTTCATCAACAATACTAAAATAGGTAAATAAATTAGATTACATTCTTACTTAGACTGTTATAAATAAAAACCAAAATTAAATTCAACACATAAATATGCAGGCTGAAGCCAGCGCCCCTAATATTAAGCTTCGCTTAATGGCTATCGCCACTTACACCAATCTGTAAAATTAACTGTTCAGTTTAATCCAATCCCTA
>NZ_JBAHZA010000013.1:0-101484 GCF_036697365.1 Psychromonas arctica | reverse complement strand
AAAGTACTTAAATCAAGGTGTTTGTCGACGATATGAGAAAGTGCGTATTCAAAAGTACCGGGGATAATTTGCTGTGCAAAATCAATCGGAATGAATTTACTTTGGCAAGATAAGTCAGGTTTGTAGTTGGCCATCACATTTATCTCTAAACGAATAATAACTATTAGATCACAGACGATCAGCTCAATCAAGGTTGTTTTTTGTACAATGAGAGATTATGAAAAAAGAACGTAAAAACGTTCTTTTCGGAGAAATTCTACAGCCTCAACGCCTTGCTAAGCGGACTAAAATGGTTGGTTATAATCGCGAAGCGATGACCAACTGTTTTAGTTCCGTTTAAGCAACTTGTTATGCATTCTATGAAACGTTAAATATTACTGGACTTATAAAACTCATTATATAACCCAGAAGCTACAGCTGACTTCGCTACTGAGTGACATACTTTACTTTCAACTACTATGTCGCGAGCAGAGGATGTAAGGGCTTCTAAAAAGTTAGCAATAAAATTTGTACGATATTCTCCCCCTAATTCTATTGCACTTAACAATTTATCTATTAAGTTTTTACACTGCTTTTCTTTAGTCGCCTGTTTAATTAACAGTTTCACCCCGAGGGAAGTTACTTTTTGTGGTTTTTGCTTTTTATGCTTAGTATTCTCATAGAATAAAATACTAACAATTTCCTTTATTTCACTTTTTTCTTTTTCTGAAAACTCTCCCTTTTCCACCTCTTCAATTAAGAGTGAAATTCGATTTTCAGATGCAATATTTTTTTCTTTAGTATCCTGATAATAAAAAAATAAAACACCTGCAATTATTGCTATTAATAAAAATTTGTTCAAAAAAACTCCTTGAGGAATGCATAACATATTATTAGATAACAAATTGTCACACTTCCAGCGGAAAGATGGCAAACATCTAATGATGAATAATAGACTTAGATTACTGCAATCATCATTTTAATCAACAATTTAAAATGAAATGTGAAATATAAGTCATGTGGAAAGGTGACAAAATGCAGTATTTACACCGGAAATATGGCAAATTCTCTAGAATGTATAAATATACATATATTCTTTGTCGTAAAATCATGAATGGCTATTCTGCTTTATCAAGAAAATACAAGCAGGACAATTTGTATTGGGAAGTGATTTGAAAGCAGATTTTTTGACTTATTTACTGTTGATAAGGTTAAAGCAGACTGTACGAGCTCAGGTATTAATCAGTGCTAAATGCTATGCAGTGTTGTAAATAGATATATTCCCACTAAGGGCTATGAAGACTAGGAAAAGCCAAAACAAGCAGGCTGAAGCCAGCGCCCCCGAAAACCCAAATATTATGGGTTAAATACTAAGTTCAGATATTGATATAATGGCTGAATTTTTAACTGTCTAGCTGCCTAAGAGTGGTTCACTGTTTTAAATGTGGTGTTTTATCTCTCACCAATAATGTCTTTAATAAGCATTCTTATCCGTAAAGCCTCTGATGATAGTGAGAAAGATAATCTTGAGGTCGAAACTAATTGACCAATTTCGAATATATTCTAAATCAAACTCAACACGTTTTTGCATTTTAACTAATGTGTCGGTTTCTCCGCGCCAACCATTAATCTGCGCCCATCCTGTAATGCCTGGTTTAACTTTGTGACGTAACATGTAGTAATCAACTAACTTACGGTATTGCTCATTATGTGCAACAGCGTGAGGCCTAGGGCCGACTAAAGACATGCTGCCAAACAATACGTTAATAAACTGTGGTAATTCATCTAGCGATGTTTTACGTAACATAGCACCTAACTTGGTCACTCGCGTATCGCCGGGTACGACCTGATTAACAACCTTTCCGTTATCCATAGAGTGCATGGAGCGAAACTTCCAAACTTTAATGGCTCGCCCATCTAGACCATAACGTAATTGCTTAAATAGCACAGGCCCTGGTGAGTCTATTTTTATTAAGAGAGCAATAAATAACATGGGTAGTGAAATGATCAATAAAATGAGCATTGAACCTAGAATATCTTCGAGGCGTTTCAACAGCCTTGAAGGCCCTGTCATTGGAGATTCATAGACACTGATAGTTTGAATAGCACCAAGGTGTGATAAACGCGCATTAAGCAGATTAAAGGTAAAGAAATCAGGTACGATAAATACATCAATAGTCGTATCGCCTAATGACCTTAATACGCCTTCAATACGCTTTTGAGCGGCTAATGGCAAAGCAATGTAGATCACGTCAATACCACCAGCCTTAGCTAATTCAATACCTTGATTGATACCGCCGATTAGATGTTCTTTGTATTGATTGGGTGAACGTGCGTCAGCTCTATCATCATAAAACCCTGTCAGAATATAACCTGTCTCAGGTTTGTTAATAAACTGCTCTGCTAATAGCTCACCAGATCGTGTTAAGCCAAATACAGCTACTTTACGAGTATAAAAACCGGCTTTGCGACGTTTATAGATAAACAGATAGAGTAAGACCCTCCAACCACCTAATGCAATGCAATTGAACAGGATCCATAAGCCAACAATTAGGCGGGAAATATCTAAACCAGTTTTACTAAAAAACAAAAAGACGACGACACAAAATACGCCGGCAAACCAACATATAAAGGTCGAACTGGAAAGGCGAGAAAATTCACCGAGACGCCAACAACGATATAACTGATAGCTCTCGGCGGCAAAGAAAAAACCAATGGAAGCAATCAGGCCAACAACTAAGTAAGTATTGGTGAACTCTTCTTTTCTAATAAGCAGAATTAAAAACAAGCTTAGTTGAATAGTTAAAAAGTCGATTCCTCGGTATAACGCCGAGTAAACATTTTCACTGTCTTTTACATGCTGTTGTCCTGACATTTACTTCCCTTTAAATTTCTTCATTGGGCAGTAATAGCAGATAACGCTAAATAATACCCCGGGTATCAATCACTACTTTGGTTGCAAATTTAGTACGATCCGTCGCTTTAAATTGTTTATGGTCAACCAATACAACAATCACATTGGCTTTGTCTAATGCATCATCAAGTGAGGTTAATTGTAGTCCTGTTTTTGATAATGATTCTGGTAATTTTTTAATATTAGGTTCAACAGCAAGAATCTCTGCGAAACCTTTATCAACGAGATCCTCAACAATATTTAACGCAGGGCTTTCTCGTAAATCATCAATATCCGCCTTAAATGCTAAGCCTAAACAGGCAATCACTGGGCGTTTAAATTCATCGGCGGCACGTATTATTTGATTAACCACATAATGTGGTTTGTCGTCATTAATCAAACGAGCTTGTTTGATCATTTTAGCTTCTTCAGGGCAACTATCCACAATAAACCAAGGATCAACCGCAATACAGTGTCCACCAACCCCTGGTCCTGGGTTTAAGATGTTCACTCGAGGGTGGCGATTCGCTAACCTGATTAACTCCCAAACATTGATTTTTAATTTATCACAAATTACCGACAATTCGTTGGCAAAAGCGATGTTGACATCACGAAATGAGTTTTCTGTTAGTTTCGCCATTTCCGCGGTACGCGCGCTAGTCACGATACATTCACCACGTACAAACTTTTGATAAAGCTGTGTGGCTAATTGACTACAAGCGCTAGACATCCCACCTATCACTCGATCATTGGACACTAACTCTTGCAATACATGGCCCGGTAAAACACGCTCAGGGCAATGTGCAACCTTAATATCAGCTAGATCGCCTTTATCCTGCGGGAAAGATAGATCTGGACGAGCAGACTTTAACCAACCAGCTAATTTTTCAGTTGTACCTACTGGAGAAGTTGACTCAAGAATTACCAAATTGCCTTTGGCTAACACTGGCGCAATCATTTTTGCAGCAGATTCAATATAAGATAAGTCAGGAGAATGGTTTGCATCTGCAGCTTGTTTGAAAGGAGTCGGTACCGCTACCATAAATACATCAGCAGGTTCAGCTTGCGTTGTCGCGCGCAACTTACCCGTGGTAACAACACTACGAACAACAATATCTAAATCTGGTTCAACAATATGTATCTTCCCAGCATTAATCGTTTCTACTGCTTCCTTAACAACATCAACACCAATTACATCGATACCGCGTGAAGCAATAACGGCGGCTGTGGGCAATCCAATATACCCTAAGCCAATAACTGAAACGGTTTGAAATGGCATAATTAATCCTTTAATAATTCGTTTACTATTCGAGCGCTGGCTAAACCGTCCCCATAAGGGTTATGAGCTTTTGCCATAATTTGATAACTGTCGACTTGTGTTAATAATGCCAGTGTCTGTTCTGTAATACATTGCACGTCAGTTCCAACCAATTTCACTGTACCTGCGACAATCGCTTCAGGCCTTTCTGTTGTATCACGCATCACTAACACAGGCTTACCTAACGAAGGCGCTTCTTCTTGAATACCGCCTGAATCAGTAATAATCAGATAACAACGATTCATTAAATAGACAAAAGGTAAATAATCCTGAGGTTCAATCAAGAAAATATTGTCAAACTGAGTCAGTAAACGATTAACCGGCTCTCGCACATTAGGGTTGAGGTGCATTGGATAAACAATTTGTACATCCGGTTGAGCTTGGGCAATATTTGCTAATGCTTCACAAATACGTTCAAAACCACCACCAAAACTTTCACGTCTATGTCCTGTAACTAAAACCATTTTTTTGTTGCTATCTAAAAAAGGAAACTGTGCATCTAAACTACGTTGTAACGTTACATCAGCATCTAGTTTTTGCTTTACCCATAACAATGCATCAATAACAGTGTTACCGGTCACACTAATATGAGCTTCGGCGACTTGTTCTTTTAGTAAATTTTGTTTGGATAGTTCTGTTGGAGCAAAGTGGTATCGTGTTAATACGCCTGTTAGCCTGCGATTAGCTTCTTCAGGCCAAGGGGAAGAGAGATCACCGGTGCGAAGTCCTGCTTCTATATGCCCTATTTCAATCTGTTTATAAAAAGCGGCTAATGAAGCTGAAAAAGTAGTCGTCGTATCACCGTGAACCAATATCACATCAGGTTGAAAGTCATCCAATACCTGCTTTAAGCCATTAAGTATATTTTCAGTAACATCGAATAGATCTTGCCCCGCTCTCATGATGTTTAGATCATAATCAGGCTTAATTGAAAAAATATGTAGTACTTGATCTAGCATCTCTCGATGTTGTGCTGTGACGCAGACTTTACTCTCTATAGCAGGCTCAGCCGCTAGCTTATGCACTAAAGGCGCCATTTTAATCGCTTCTGGACGAGTCCCAAAAACGGTTAATACTTTTTTCATGAAAAATCCTATAAAACAATATTGGCTATGTCGATAAAGCAAATAGTTTGGGAAAATTGATAATGCTTCCCGAATAAATATAAATGAAAAACCTAGATTTAAGAGAACTTAATTTACTTTAACAGCTAAAAACGCCTTGTATTATATATAAAAAAAGTCAAATTCAAAGTAAAGACGCATGATAATTACAGCAAGCAAAGCGACTACTCAGTTAAGGGTAAAATAAATACTAGAATTTAAATTAAAGAAAAACAAAGTCAATTTAAAGTCAAAAACAAGTTAAGAGTGAAGGTAAATTAACTGCTTAAATTTATTTTCGTCTGTTAGTTGTAACTCAAAATATCCTCTGACACCTAATTGTGTAAAAAATGGGACAAAGCGCATTGCAGGTAATTGAATTGTAGCACCTTGCTCACTTCGCACTTTAACCACGGTATTAGGTACTCGATATAACTTTTCAAATTCTTGATAATTAATATTAATTCTAAAATGATAAGATTGCATTAGCCTTTCCTCTTTAAGGTTAAATGCGTATACCTGCCCAATGAAGCATAAGGCTCTTGGCGGCAGTAGCTAAGCTCCATCTTCAATAACTGCTCAAAACTGCTTTCAGCAACGTCAGGTGACTTCATGTAATCATGGATAACTCGAACACCTGTTTTCTGCACCGCGACCATGCTGGCTTGATCTAGCCAATTTAACACATCTTTTTCATATAGCGGATTAGTTGGTGATAAGCGCACCACTTTTTTGCGAGGCATGCCCAGTTCTACAAAGTTTAAATTACCTGACACTAAGTTAAAAAAGCGTTGTGCTTCTTTGTTATAGAACATTAATGACAAAAGTCCGTCACTTTTAAGCCACTGCAATAAGTTGATTAAAGTCCCTTGTGGGTCGGCTAACCACTCCAATACGGCGTGATTTAAAATCAGGTCAAATTGCCCAGAAACATGACCAGATAAAGATTGAATGGGACAATGTAATAAGGTGACATTCTGTTGGTAAGGCTGACCTTCAAGTTGTGTTTTAGCAACTTTTAATAATTCACCAGAAATATCGCACAATACAACTTGGTGACCTAGCTCTGCTAATTTTTGACTAAAAAAACCAAAACCACCACCAGCATCTAAAACTTTCAAAGACGGCTTGTCTAAGCGTTTTATACAGTCTTGAAGTTCTCGCCAGACAACTGCTTTTCGGATCTTACCTTTATCACTACCGTAAATGTTTTTTACAAATTTTTCTGCTATCGGGTCAAAGTTATGATCACTCACTACAACATCTCATCTATCTAATTTAATAAGCTATTGTACGTGATTTTATCCAAAAACAATCTATCTTGATATGAACAATATTCAAAATGCTAAGCAAATAATTTCAGTTCACTTCACCTAATAAATAGTGATATTGTAATGAAAACACTTAACTAAATAGGTAGAGATGAGTGAGCTAAATCAATAATTAAACCGTATTAATTCAATCAACTAGATTATCGATAAGTATCACTTCACAATAAGTAATAAAGGAATCTCAATGGAATTTATAATAAAAAAATGGGTTGGTGGGTTATTAATGCCTTTGCCTTTCGCTTTATTATTATTATTTGCTAGCCTTTTAATGTTATTTTTTAGCGATCGTCAGATGGTCGCAAAAGTGCTAACCCTATGCAGTTTCCTAATCTTACTTTCATTCAGTTTATTGCCTGCTGCCTACCATCTAACTAAACCATTAGAGCGTCAGTATCCGCCTTTACTGGCAGCTAACCAATCCTTTGATTATATATTAGTGCTAGGTTCTTCTGGCATAGATGACCCGAACTTACCCGTTACTGGACAACTTTCAGCGACTGCTTTAAGCCGTTTTAGCGAAGTGCTTCGTTTACACTATGCAAACCCTGATGCGATGATTATTGTTTCTGGATCTGGCTTTGGAGATACTAAAAGTCATGCACAACTGTTAGAACAATTGGCTACCGAATTCAATATTCCAAAGCAAAAAATCATTAGGTTAGATTACACTCAAGATACAGCACAAGAAGCGAAAGTAATGTCATTAATTATTGATGGTAAAAAAGCTGCTTTAGTAACTTCTGCAACTCACATGCCACGAGCAATGCAATTATTTAAACGTTTCAACCAGTCTCCCACTCCGGCGCCTGCAATGTATCTTGCCAAAGATAATAGCAATGGCTTGCCTTGGTATACTTACATACCTTCAGCCTATCAGCTCTACAAATCAGAAATTTCTATGCATGAATATTTAGGACAGTTACAACAATGGGTGCTTAAGAATCTGCAAAAACAAGAAATAATAACTGCGGTGACTAGCGAAGAATAAAACAAGCCAACATCTGGCTTGCTTACAGAGTATAATGCTCTATTTATACCAGTTGAGAAGGTCTTTTAATCACAGCTTGCCCGGCTACAACATGCTGGCCATTATAGGTCATGGTTGGAGAACCATAAAGCTCGTACCCTTCACTTAATGCTTTTGTGATACGCTTACAAAAATCTGAATCGTCTTTGCCGGTAATTAATCTATAGCTATCAATTGAATGAGGCATATCTTTGTATCCTTTTTAATAATGAGTGAACGCCTCTTCAGCATACGACTTTTTACCGCTATTCGCCTATTCTTTTTCAAAAAAACTGTGAATTAACAAACTACTTGCATAAAAAAACGACATGGTTAATGTCGTTTTTAGATAATGGATTTTCTGTTTAGGGTTACCCTATGGTCTATATACCTTTACATTTTCAAAACCAGCTTCTTTCAAATACAGAGCTTGTAACTGACTCATTACTCCTCGTTCACAGTAAAGTAGGTAAGTTTTACTTTGATCTAACTTTTCAAACTGATTCGCGAGTTTAAAGAAAGGAATATGTTTGATTTCAACACCATCAATCTCTAATGGTTTTTCATCTTCCTCTTCTGCAGAGCGAATATCGAGTAAGATTTCATTTTCTGAAAATTCAGAAACAGATTCAACTTCAGGCACTTTCTGCTTAGCGGCTGCAGCAATCTCTTTAATATCCAATGTCACTGCATCAGCAACTACTTGATCAATTAAATCCATATTGAAGTGTGATTCTTCTTTCTGAATTTTACTCATCACAGCTTTAACTGTTGGACGTTGTGAGATAACACCGCAATACTCAGGGATGGTTTCAGATATTTCAGATGTACCGATTTCACGCGCACAATCAATAATTTCTTGCTTATCCGTTGCCACTAACGGACGCAAAATCAATGTATCGGTTACTTGGTCAATAACAGAAAGGTTACGTAATGTTTGACTTGATACTTGACCTAACGCTTCACCGGTCACTAAGCCTTCAATAGCTAAATTATCAGCAACTTTACTTGCAGCACGCATCATCATACGTTTTAACACGACACCCATTTGACCGTTATCTACTTTTTCAAGGATTTCGGCAACAACTGGTTCAAAAGGAACGGAAACAAATTTAACACGATGTGAAGCACCAAAACGTTCCCATAAATGGTAAGCCACTTGTTTCACGCCAATTTCATGTGCTGCACCACCAAGGTTAAAGAAACAATAATGCACACGTGAACCACGTTTTAATAACTTGTAACTTGAAACACCAGAATCAAAACCACCTGAAATAAGTGATAATACTGACTCTTGCGTCCCTAATGGAAAACCGCCTAAACCTTGATGACGTTGGTCTATCATAAACAGTTTATCTTCGTTTATTTCAATATTAACGGTGACATCAGGATTTTTTAATTTAACTGAAAGCGCTTCAGTATGTTGATTTAAACCACCACCAACGTAACGCTCTACTTCATTTGAACCAAAGTCATGTGTACCAATTCGTTTCGCACGAACACAAAAGGTTTTTCCCGCTAAGCTATCACCAAAACAAGCTTTTGTTTGTTCATAGATATCATGAATGTCAGTAAAACTAGATTCTGTCACTTCTAAAAAGTGTGCAATACCAGGGGTACTTTTTAGGTAATGAATAACTGTTGCTTTATTATCTGGATCATCGTTAATACTACGTACGATGATTTTATCCCACTCTAGAATTACCTTAATATCTTCGTCATGACGAGTTAATACATTACGGATATTTCCCTGCAGCATTTTACTAAAACGCTTACGCACAGGTTTACTTTTCATCATGATTTCAGGAAAAAGTTTAACGATAAATTTCATGGGGGTACCAACTTTGGATTCAGGACTGTGTTAATTTTAAGAAACGCGGATTATACGCTGTCAATTGTAGTGTGCAATGTTTATACCAGCCATACTGCCCCACTAGTTTATTTCACTTGTTAAAATAACTTATATTTCACTGTAGATTTGATAAAAGAACAATAGGTTAAGCAATTGATATATTTAGTTAATATTTTTAATGTCCCTATTTACGGCTTTAGTTTAGTCACCTTTTCATAAACCAAGTTCAGATGACTTATTTAGTATAATTGGTATTATTCGCTTTTTAATGTTGTTAAGTTGACTTCACAACTTCCTTTATATGTCGCAATATAGAAAACGTTATCTGTCATCGTAATACTGAAATCCATCGTTCTCTCTACTAATGTAGCAAAGGCTTGTATTTGCTCAAAGTCAAACTGATATACCTGTGCTTTAGTTGTATTGAACTCTCTTTCAGATTGTTTCCACCACACATTAGATTTAGTATTGAAGCTATATACTTTTACGCTTTTAGCTTGATGGCAAGCTTTTTTAATACGCTCAAAGGCAGGTTCACCTACATCAATCCAGCATAAAAATTCGTCACTGTAATTCTTTGCCCAAATATCAGGGTCATCTGCCTCACTTAACCCTTTAGTAAAACTCAGAAATTCTTGATTATTCAGCACAAAAGCCAATGTACGGGTCACCATACGCTCAGTAGTTTCCGATGGGTGCTGAGCAATCGTTAGTGGAATCGTTTCATAAACATCATCATCTAAATTAGACACATTGATGTTCATTTTAATAATAGTCGGCTTTAATGCCATTTTTCTTTCTCCAAAAAAAACCACGTTAGATAACGTGGTTTAAAAATATATTAACTAGAATGTTACTTATTCGTTAGCGTTCTATCCCGAGCTACATGGATGATTTCTGTCTAGCTGTGATTATAAAAGCTAAGAATATAGCAAATAGAATTGAAGTACTAGGAGCAGGTACTCTTACTAAGGCTATTCCACCTTGATCGGCATTAAATGATGCAGAACCACCAAAAATCCATTCTTCCTCATAAATCCCATATGCACCATCATCAATATAACCATATGAACGAAACCTACCAGAAAAAGTATCGGGTGAATTTGATGTTCCAAATAAATCTAAGAAATCAATCGTAAATTCAGCTGCATAAGAGTCTTGGTGTGAAACTATATTATTCCCGTTCCAAGGAATACCTTCTCGACCATCGATATCTTTATAAGTATCTATAAAAACAGCTTCCAACATTGCGATTGCTTCTTCGTGTGTTGCTAAACGAAAAGCATTGCCATAACCTGGTTTATCAAATACTTCGATTGCTTCTTCTTGTGTTAACTCTGATGTAAATGACCAATCTAACCAATCTAACCCGTTAACCGTAGTGTAAGTATTATTATCAATAACGGTAGCCTGTACGAAGTTAAATAAGTTACTAAGTGTAATAGCCAATATAAATATGATTTTATTAAATATTTTCATGTTCATCCCTAACATAATTAAATTTAAAAATTATAAAAAAACCATAATATCAACAAAAGTGAATAAATAGTCAATTTAAATATTAAATAAAAAAATGCTTTTAGCAGAAAAACAGATCAGCTATCTCTCTGGAGTTAGTATTGATTCAATTTTGAGAGTTGTACCAATTGCATTAAATAAGTGATCTAAATTTTGCGCAGGAAAAATGACTTAGTTTAAGGCGTAACTTAAGTTAAATAGTTATTCTATTTACGAAAGTTACAACGAAGAAATAAGTTATTTTAACAAGTAAAATAGATCAGTTAATTAGTGTGATTGGTATTACCTTAATGGAGGTAACTATTTTTAGGGTATTTATAATGAAGAAATCGATTTTTAAGCAGTATGATTAAGCTTTATAAACTCATGTTCAAGATATCAAAAAGCCACGTAAAACGTGGCTTTATAAATTTTTAATGAATAAAAATTATACAGGCATTTTAGCTAATTCTTCACAAACCATATCACCGAATTCAGCAGTACTTACTAAGTTTGCTTCACCTTCTTTAGATAGGTCTGATGTTGAGTAACCGTTTGCAAATACACTTTGCATTGCAGCCCACAGGTTTTTCGCTTCTTTTTCCATACCAAAGCTCATTTCTAACATCAGTGCAACAGATCCAATCATTGAGTATGGGTTAGCAATACCTTTACCAGCGATATCTGGCGCAGAACCGTGAGATGGTTCGTAATAAGATTTCTCAGGGCCTTTACAAGCAGAAGGCATAAGACCTAAAGAACCTAAGATACCACCACCTTGGTCACTTAAGATATCACCAAACATATTTTCCATTACCATTACGTCAAACATTGTTGGTTTTAGACATAGGTAAGTTGCAGCTGCATCAACAAGAATATTGATTACTTCAACTTCAGGGAAGTTTTTGCTTTCTTCTTCAACGATTTCATTCCACAAAACACTTGATTTTAATACGTTTGATTTATGGATGTTGTGCATTACTTTTTTACGTTTCATTGAAACTTCAAAACCAACGCGGATGATTTGGCGAATTTGATCTTCATCGTATTCTAATACTTCACGAACAAAACGCTTACCTTCAGCATCAACACCTGTTTCTTTCTCACCGAAGTATAAACCACCTACTAATTCACGGATTAGCATGATGTCGATACCGTCACCTACTACAGACTCTTTTAATGGAGAGAAGTGAGCTAGACCTTTTGGTAAGTAAACAGGACGGAAGTTAGCATAAGTGTTGTAACGACGACGTAATGGTAATAAAGCGCCACGTTCAGGCTGTTCGTCAACTGGAATTTTTTGAGAGTCTTCGTGATTTAAACCAATCGTACCTTTTAAGATTGCATCTGCTTTATCACAAGCCGCTTTTGTTTGTTCAGGGAAAGATTTACCTGTTGCGAAGTAAGCAGCAGCACCAAATAATACGTCGTTTAATTCAAAATTAACGTCAGCGTTACGCTCTTCAACTAATTTTAAAACCTTTACCGCTTCCTTCATAACTTCAGGACCGATGCCGTCACCAGCTAATAAAGCAATGTTATATGTAGTCATTATAATTCCCTAAATGATATTCGATTGTTTTTCTTGGGGCACATCATAAGGTATAAACGGCGAGAATTTCAATGCAAGATGATAATTTTTACAATTTAATGAAAAGATTAATAAAATTTGCAGCCTAAATGTAAAAAGCACACTAATCACTGCACTTAGTGATTAGTGTGCTTTTATTCTTTTTTACAGCCGACAATCTAGCTATTAAAAAACTTTATTACAGCTCTAAAATACAAGCACTAGCATGACTTTCACGACCTTTAAGTGGCGTATCACTCTTGCTACACTTATCAACGGCAATAGGACAACGTGTTCTAAAAACACATCCCGATGGCGGATTCATTGGTGAGGGTAAGTCCCCTTCCAACATTTGTACTTTTTTATTGCGTTCAATTTTAGGATCAGGAATTGGCACAGCAGACATCAAGGCTTTGGTGTATGGGTGTTTAGGATCGGCAAATAACGCTTCACAAGTACCAAATTCCACTGCGTTGCCTAAATACATAACCAAAACGCGATCTGAAATGTGTTTCACCACAGATAAATCATGAGCAATAAAAATTAAACTTAAGCCTAATTCCTTCTGTAAGGATTTAAGTAAATTAACGACTTGTGCCTGAATTGACACATCCAATGCCGATACGGGTTCATCACAAATAATCATCTTAGGTTTTAAAATTAAAGCTCGAGCAATACCGATACGTTGACACTGTCCGCCTGAGAACTCATGTGGATAACGATTGATTACATTAGGTAACAATCCGACCTTATCCATGATCTCTTTCACCTGGGTTTTTACTTCCTGTTTACTTAACTGAGGGTAAAAGGTACGTAATGGCTCGGCAATAATATCCCCGACATTCATACGTGGGTTCAATGACGCGAGTGGATCTTGGAAAATCATCTGAATCTGCTTACGTTTATCACGCAATGCTTTTTCATCCAAAGTAGCAAGATCTTCACCTAACCAAACCACTTGCCCTGAGCTGACCGGCACCAAACCAATGATGGCACGAGCCAATGTCGATTTACCACAACCAGATTCCCCCACTACCCCTAAGGTCTCACCTTCATAAAGCTTAAGATCAATACCATCGACTGCTTTTAAAGGCGTCGGTTTAGCCCAAGGTAACAGGGATTTAGAAGGAATATTAAATTGTACTTTTAATGATTTAATATCAAGTATTAATTTTTTATCTGTTTCCATTACCATGACTCCCAATTAGAAAAACAAGCTCGTGAACGCCCTTCAGCAAATGCCGTTAACTGAGGAGTTTGCTCACATTCGCCCTGTACCACTCGATGGCACCTATCTTGATAAGGGCAACCTTGTGGAAGGTTTAATAAATTAGGAGGATTCCCTGGAATGGTAGGTAATTCATCAGCCTGATTATCTAGGCGTGGAATTGCTTTTAATAACCCTTCTGTATAAGGATGGCTTGGTTTGTAGAATATTTCGTTAACTGAACCATACTCCATAGTACGTCCGGCATACATCACTAATACTTTATCGCAGCTACCTGCTACTACACCTAAGTCATGAGTGATCATAATAATCGCTGTATTAAACTTATGTTTTAGCTCATTTAGTAGGTCCATAATTTGCGCTTGAATTGTTACATCTAGTGCAGTAGTAGGCTCATCAGCAATCAGTAATTTAGGGCGACATAATAACGCCATCGCAATCATCACTCGTTGTCGCATGCCACCAGAAAACTCATGAGGATACATATTAATACGACTGCGTGCTTCTGGTATTTTAACCGCCTCTAGCATTTCAACTGATTCTTCAAAAGCAGCTTTTTTACTTAACCCTTTATGTAAAATAAGTACTTCCATCATTTGTGCACTGACTTTCATATAAGGATTCAATGATGTCATTGGATCTTGGAAAATCATCGCAATTTTTTCAGCACGTACTTTATTTAATTGTTTCTCCGATAGATTAAGGATTTCATTACCTTCAAATTTTGCACTTCCAGAAATAATGCCATTTTTTGCTAGCAATCCCATTAAGGCAAACACTGTTTGTGATTTACCTGAGCCTGATTCACCAACAATCCCTAATGTTTCGCCGGGTTGCAGAGAAAACGTTAAATCATTAACAGCAGTTACATTGCCATCTTGGGTAGTGAACTCCACATGGAGATCTTTTACATCTAATAAACTCATTTTTTGTTTCCTTAATGCAACTATCGGTCTTTTGGATCTAACGCATCACGCAGACCATCACCAATATAGTTAAAACAAAATAACGTGATCACCATAAAAGCAGCGGGAAAACCTAATTGCCAAATAGCAACTTCCATACTTTGTGAACCCTCTTGTAAAAGAGCTCCCCAACTGGTCATCGGCTCCTGTACACCAAGCCCTAAAAAACTTAAGAAGGATTCAGTTAGGATCATGCTAGGTACTAGCAGCGTGGAGTAAACTGCAACAATCCCCAACACATTAGGGATAATGTGGCGACGAATAATATTCCATTTACTGACACCCGATACATGTGCAGCTTCAATAAATTCTTTGCTGCGTAAACTCAGTGTTTGCCCGCGCACAATACGCGCCATGTCCAACCAGGCAATGGCACCAATAGCAACAAAAATCAGTACAATATTGCGACCAAAAAAAGTAACTAATACAATCACTAAGAACATAAAAGGTATCGCATAGAGGATTTCTAACACTCGCATCATAATACGGTCAACTTTACCTCCGATGAAACCCGACGTTGCACCATAAACGGTACCGATAACCACAGCAACTAATGCTCCTAGTACCCCTACCATCATTGAGATTCTTCCACCAATAAAGGTGCGAACGAATAGATCTCGTCCTAAACTATCGGTTCCGAATAAATGTGTTGTAGATGGCCCTTCATGCAACGCATACCAATCAGTATCATCATAGGTAAATTCTGCCATCATAGGCACGAAAATAACGGCTAATATGATCACTGCTAAAATAACTAAGCTGACCATCGCGGCTTTATTTCGCATAAAACGAAGCCGTGCGTCTTGCCACAAACTACGCCCTTGTATTTCCAGATTAGTAGAAAAGGCTTCTACCGCTTGCACATTTTGTTTTTTTGTAAACATCGATTCAGCCCTTAATAGCGAATTTTTGGATCAACATACGCCAGCAATATATCTACAATGGCGTTAAATACGATAAACAATAATCCAATTAAAATAGTGATCCCCATGACTAATGAGTAATCTCGATTAAATGCAGCATTCACAAATAATTTGCCGATTCCAGGTAAACCGAAAATAGTTTCAATAACAACAGATCCAGTAATAATACCAACAAAGGCAGGCCCCATATAAGAAACAACAGGTAACATGGCAGGCTTTAATGCATGATGTAATACGATATAAGAGAAACTTAATCCTTTGGCTCGAGCTGTTCTGATGAAGTTACTGTTGAGTGTTTCAATCATGCTACCGCGGGTAATACGCGCAAAGGTCGCAACATACATCATGGCCAGGCCTAAGACAGGCAACACCATGTACTTCAACGATCCATCAAACCATCCACCAGCAGGAAACCAACCTAAACCAATAGAAAAGATGTAGATAAGCACAGGTGCTAACACAAAAGATGGCATCACTATACCCAACATAGAGGTCGACATGAGACCATAATCAAGCCAGGTGTTTTGTTTTAATGCAGCTATTGTCCCTATTGCAACACCACACACTAACGCAAAAATAAAAGCAAATGCTCCAATTTTTGCAGACACTGGTAAAGCAGCAATCACCAATTCATTAACGGTGAAGTCCTGGTATTTAAATGATGGCCCTAAATCACCTTGTAGCACATTAGTTAAATAGGTGGTGTATTGTTCAAAAACAGGTTTGTCCAAACCATATTTTGCATTGATGTTTTGCATTACCTGCGGGGGAAGTTCACGTTCGCTTGAAAAAGGACTTCCTGGTGCAAAGCGCATCAAAAAGAAAGAGACAGTAATTAAGACTAACAGTGTAGGAATAGCCTCAATAACTCTCTTTAAGATAAATTTAAACATAATATTCTCAATTTAATAGATCAAATTAATGCACCGAGCTAATCGCCGGCATATTTAATATGACTCAAAATAGATAGTGAGAGGCGAGTATTCACCTCTCATCTTAAACAGTACAAAAATTCAGAATTTACTCTGCAATGATGTACATATTTTTAGAATAGTTTTTATCTTCAGCATTATGGTGAGCATAACCACCTACATGCGGGTTAAGGAGGCGAGCTTTAACATATTGGTAGATTGGAATAATCGGCATATCTTTAGCAAGTAACGCTTCTTGTGCATAATATAGCTTCTGACGCTCTTCTTCAGAGGTGCTAAGAATCGCTTGTTCCGTTAGCTTATCGTACTCTGCACTTTTATAATGTACACCACCAGTGGTGTTGTTACCTTCCATTAACGAAGTGAAAGTCGACGCTTCATTGTAGTCACCACACCATGAAGCACGGGCAGCTTGGAAGTTACCTTGGTTTTTAGTTTCTAAATAAGTCTTCCATTCTTGATTCTCTAAAGTTACTTCTACACCTAACGTTTTTTTCCACATGGAGCCGATTGCAACGGCTAACTTTTTGTGGTTTTCACTGGTATTGTAAAGTAGCGAAAACTTAAGTGGATTAGATGCGTTATAACCAGCTTCTTCTAATAGCTTCTTAGCTTCTGCGTTACGCTCTTTTTGAGTTAATTTTGCATAAGGAGGTAATACTGGATCAAAATGTGCCACAATTTCAGGTGTTAGTCCGTAAGCGGGTTTTTCACCTTTACCTAATAGAAAGTTAGCAATTACATTACGGTCAATGGCATAAGATACCGCTTTACGCACACGTAAATCATCAAATGGAGCTTTATGTGTATTTAAACTATAATAATAAGTACACAAGTCGCCTTTTATTGCTAAGGATTCTGGATGTTCTTTCTTTAAACGTTTGAAGTGTTCATTTGGCACGTCATAAGTCATATCGATTTCACCAGCAAGAAAACGATTCATTTCAGCCACATAATTTTCTAATGGCAGATAAGTTACCTTAGTTAAGACAGTTTTACCGTTATCCCAGTAGTTTTTATTTGGCGTCATTTCGATACGTTCATTAACGACCCATTTACTCATTACAAAAGCGCCATTGCCCACAAAATTCTCAGGCTTAGTCCATTGCTCTCCATATTTTTCAACTGTCGCTTTATGAACTGGCATCATGGTGGTATGTCCCATCATCATGACAAAATAAGGAACAGGCGTCGCGAGCTTAACTTCGAAGGTGTAGTCATCTATCGCTTTAACACCTAATGTACTTTTATCTTTTTCTCCAGCAATAATATCAGACGCATTTAACATGGTCGTCATATCCAAGTACCACGAATAAGGAGAAGCCGTCGCAGGATCTACTGCACGTTGAAAGCTATATACAAAATCATGCGCAGTGACAGAATCTCCGTTAGACCATTTAGCATTTTTACGAAGATGAAAAGTAAATGTTTTGTTATCCGTTGTTTCCCAACTTTCAGCAACACCCGGGATTGTATTCCCTTCTGCATCCTGTGTGACTAATCCTTCTAACAAATCTAAAATAACGTTTGATTCAGGTACACCTTGTGTTTTGTGCGGATCAACTGACGCGACTTCTGAACCATTTCCTTTCACTAACTCTTGTTTAGCTGCTAATTTAGTGCCCGCGGGGACATCTGCAGCGATTGCATTAAATGATGTTGCTGCGAAAGAAAGGCTTAAACCTGCGAGTAATGCTTTTGTTATTTTATTTTTATTCACAATTAATTCCTTTATATGATGATTAAACCATCTTGTTTTAACATTCCCTTAGTAATGAAAATACATAAAACAGACAATCAATAATAACGTTTTCATAATCAAGTATAAGTTTACTCAGTAAACACAGGTAGAAAGGGAGCAATATAGAAGCCAAAAAATAATTTAAATTATATCAATCACTTAAAGCACAATCTAAAGGCTAACAAGCTGCTTTTCACCAATCTAGTGCATTAATAAATATTAATGGTGCAATATCATGCACTTACTGAGCACACAATAAACTGACCATTCGGTTAACATTAATCCATAGAGTATTACTTTAAAAGTTAAAATTCCAATAAATAGGAATTAGGTAACTAAAATCAATTTTAATAATATAAACTGTTGTTTTTCTTGTGTAGTAATGCTGGAATTTTTATCACTTTATACAAAAGTGAAAGAATGTAATGTGATGGTTGTATTTAAGAGCAAATACAAAGTCGGAAATAGACGTATTTTTTAAAAATAAATTGAAAAAACGTACTGATTTGCTCGCTAACAGCTTCAATAGTAAGATAAATTTACTGTTTATCTATATCAATAGCGGTAAAAAGTGTAGATAGCAATAACCTCTATTTTAAAAGTTGGATTAGTGATGTGTATTTTATGGGGGGCACACTGCCTGCTCAGTTTCATAGCAAGGCAGCGTATAACGTATAAATTAAGTTAAACAGGATTATCAATATCAATGAATGTGACATCGAATCCCATTTCGTCAGCTAACCATTCACCTAACGCTTTAACACCATAACGCTCTGTTGCATGATGACCTGCGGTAAAATAATGAATTCCCATCTCTTTGGCAATATGTGTCGTTCGCTCTGATATTTCACCGCTGATAAATGCATCAATCCCTTGTTCGGCAGCAATGGTGATATAATCTTGACCACCACCAGTACACCAAGCAATCGTTTTAATTTCTGACTTGCCACCATCAATCCATAAAGGTTCGCGGTTCAATTGCTGAGTGATCGTTTTAGCCAATGTTTGAGGTGTTAATGCTTGTTCAAACTTGCCTACTCGACCAACACTACGCTTATCCCAAGGTTCTAACGGACGCCTGTCGGTAATGCCTAATAATTCAGCAAGTTGTTTATTGTTACCTAGCTCTGGATGTACATCTAATGGTAAGTGGTAAGCGTACAGATTAATGCCATTTTCTATTAATGCTTTGATACGATTATATTTCATCCCTACTATCGGTTGTGACTCACCTTTCCAAAAATATCCATGGTGAACTAAAATAGCATCTGCGTTTAATTCAATAGCAGCATCGATTAAAGCTTGGTTAGCCGTCACTCCAGTTACTATTTTTTTTACTTGCTCTTTCCCTTCAATTTGCAAACCATTAGGGCAATAATCTTTAAATTGATGGATTTCTAAAAATTGATCTAGCTTGTTGGCAAGTTTACGGTTATTCATAGGTTTCACTTCTAAATTGGGGAATTGTTGTTATAGCTTATTATGATAAAGGTAAAGATTACTTTTGAACATATTCAACGGCACCAATATCTGGATTTTCACCATAATAAGTTAAAGATACCTGATCGCCTTTTTGCCATGTCACTGTTTTATCCAGATAAAGCAGGCTCTGCTCAGGCACGACTTTAACAATGGCCGCATATTGTAATTTGCCCGTAAGCTTTGAGCGCAAAACAACTTTATCACCGCTTACTCCTGCAATTCCCTGCCCGTCAAAAAAGAACTGGCTGTCACTTACTTCTATGACTTTACCAGAACCGCTGTTGCTTGGTATTTTAGTTAATAACACACCTGCATCGATCATCGGGCTATTCGAAGATAACTGGTAATTGGATTGAGCCGAATCAACAAATAAAGGGTCAGTCGCTAAAGTATCTTTAAACTGTACTGGGATAAAGCTTCCTTCAAAATCATATATGCTCATTTGTTTATTCTTGCCCCACAAACCAATGACCTTATTACTTTCATTACTAGCAATATTATTATTTAAAAACCACTGGTCTCCTTCACTCGCAATAAATAAAACCTGCTTTGCACTTCTGTCCTTACACTGGTTTATACTTAGCCCTTGGTTATTCCATAAAATATTATTAACGAACTGATTATCTTCGAGGCGTTTTTGCCAACGGCCTATCGCGATACCAACACACCAATTATCGTGAAACGTGTTGTTATAAATACGATTTCCGTAGTTATAAGCGGCCTCAGTTTGATAACTTGCTAAGCTAAAACCTACATTTGTGCGGTAAAATAAATTAAAACGAATAATTCCGTTTTGCCCTGCATATTGAATACCGTTACCACCGCTAGCCGAATAATAACGTACTGCATCTTTGAAAATATTATGCTCAATAACATTATATTGACTTGCATCTAACACTGGTTGTACTTGCTTAAATCTACCATTTCCATGCCAGTTCATTGTTGCTGATTCACAATCAAATACTGAGCCAATTTTCTGTTTTTTATTACTAAAAATATTATTTCGAATAACATTAAAACTACCGCATTTAATATTCCATAAATCATGACCAGCTAATGACAGCTCATTACCTTCAACTAAGTTGTAGTTGGAATGTACTAAGGCTAAAAGATCCGTTCCTTTCTGAAGGTGATTATTAACAATGCTATTATGGTGGCTAAAGGCGATGTATAAACCACCACGTTTACTTGCCCCCTTACCATCATTATAAAGAGTAGAACCGTTAAAATAATTATTAGCAAAAAGATTATGATGCGCATTATTAAAACGCCCAAAGCCAATACTTTTTTCAACTGTTATCCCATTAATCACATTGTAAGAGACTTCATCTAACCATATCGCTCCATACTGCTCACCTTGATCCTGAGAATTAACGCCAGTGATAAATACCTGCTCATTATGATAAGCACTGAATCCTATGTGAGCCTGTGCAGTACCACTTTTAGTAAGATGTAAAACTTGTTTATATCGTCCAGCACGAATCAAAAACAGATCGCCAGGCTCAGCCATTTTGGCCGCTTCTGTAAGGCTGGGTAAAGCTAGTTGTAACGCTTTAGTCGCATCACATTGCCTAGTTGTCGGGTCATAATGCTGACAAGATTGCTTAAGTTTTTGATCTACAAATATGTGACGCGTAAACTTTGGAACAGCAAAGCGTTCAGTTAATTTACTCAATGATATTGAAGTCATTGAATGAGCACTCACAGAAAAACTCAATAAAGCCAAGCAAAAAAGCCAATAAGTTAAGTCTAAAAGGTTTAATTTATTGGGCATATAGCGAGTCCTTAGGAAACTGTTTTAACGCTTTTACTAACTGTTGCTGATTACCTTCTTTTGGATCATATAAAGCAGCTTGAGATAAAGCCCCAAGATGTTTGCAAGCATCTGCTAATTGCGGTTGGTTGGTCTCTAATCGCACGCAAAACTGTGCTAACGTTTCATGCTCTGCGCGTTGTATTTTCCATTGTTGACAGGTTCTATCAAATTTAGCTAAGCCTTTTTGTAATGGGCTTCTTGCTTGCCATTTGGGACGAATAACCAAAGCAATGTAACAGCCCATTAATGATGAAATAATAGCGAAAAATACTATAGCAATACGCCACGGCTCTTTGCCTCCAAATAACTGTTTAAGTAATTGGTTTTGTTGTTGTGCATCATAACTGAGTACCCAACGACTCCATAGGTAATTTGCCGCATCAAAACGGTGACGCAAATTAGTTAACCATTGTGGTGAGCTAAATTGCCCTGCTGCAATACGATTTCTGTCAGCTTCTTGTAATGCATTATCAATTCCTTGTTCCACTCGATCAGGTGCAACAGCACTGGTTGGATCAATACGTTTCCAACCCAATCCATCTAACCAGACTTCTGTCCATGCATGGGCATCTGCTTGGCGAACACTCCAATAGTTCTCGGATGGTTCATAACGTCCTCCTTGGTATCCAACCACAACCCTTGCTGGAATGTCCGCGGCGCGCATTAATACGGTAAAGCTACTTGCAAAATGCTCACAAAACCCTTGTTTTGAAGAGAATAAAAAGTCATCCACGCTATTTTCCCCTAATAGCGGAGGACTTAACGTATAGTGAAAATCTTGATGGTAAAAATCTAACGCTTTAGCAATGATTTGCTCAGGAGATTCTAATGTATTACGCCAGCTTTCCGCTAAAGCCACTGCTTTGGGATTAAATCCTGATGGCAAAGCCGTTAATTGTTGGCGTTGTTGTGGAGATAATGCATTTATTAAAGTATCACGCGGATCTACACTGCTAACTTGATATTGCAAACGTGTATTTAATGGTTCTCTAGCAACTAATAAGCCACTGCTAGTAATTCTAGATCGAACCGAGCCTGTATCTGCGGTAATGGGGTTTGCTAAACTAAATAACCAAGGATAGCGATGTGCTTCCATCAAGACTTCATAATTAACCGTTCTTACATCCCCTTGCTTAGCTTCAAGAGCTCTATCTGAAAAACGTGATAGTCTTTTTCTTGTCCAAGTTCTTCCGTCAAAATTTTCAAGTATTAACCCTCGCCAATACAGCTCACTTTGTTTTGGCGTAACATCATCAAGAAAAGTCACTCTAAAAGCGGTACCGGTGGATTGCACTAAACTACCAATATCACCCGGTGATAAGCTTTCACTAAAGCCTGTTTGTGCTTGTTGATTTAATAAAGGCGTATGCCATAAAGGGCCAAGCCGAGGCATCACAACAAACATTAACAACATTAGCGGCAATGCTTGTAGTAATAAAATACCGCCACCTGTTAACTTACGTTTTGCTGTTAAATTTCCAGTGGTATAAATAGTTTTCCAAGCAGTGATTAGCACCATACAAGAGGCTGCAGCATACAAGGTAGCCCAGATAGATTGAACAAAAAGAAACTGGGCGGCTACTGCAATAAAGCCGATAAAAATGATTAATAATCCATCTTTTCTGGTGCGTAGCTCTAATAACTTAACAATGAAAGTAAAGACTAAGAAACCAACCATAGCCTCAACACCAAAAGCGCCTTGATAAGTTAAAAATAGCCCTGTAATCGCTGTAATACTTATGATTGATTTGCTGAGACTACGAGGAAATTGATATTTACCTACATGGATCTTCCATCTCCAATATAGCGCCCCACCCCATATCACCCACAACCATATTGGTAGTTGCACTAATAAAGGTAAAATAACGATTCCTTGTGCAACCAATAACCAAATTAAATTATGGTGTTGGATTAGTTTTTGTTGTTGAAAGCTATGCTGTGGCGTTTGCATATTAAAGGCTTCCTCCATCGAAATTAAATCGCGCTAATGAAGTGAGCACGTTTATACGATGTTGCTCGCCTAGATTGGGTTTGATCTGTTTATGAGGTATTGATAGACCGTAAGGTTGTTGAATGCTTTCAAAATAAACGGCCCAATAACATAAAGCACTTAATCGTCTCTCGCCTTGATATTGACTAAAATCATCCCAATTAAGCCAACAGTCACGCTGTAATTGTGCGCTATATTGTTTAGAGTATAACCCTTGTTCTCTGGCATAATGTTTCCATGCAATATGTTTAATAGGGTCGCCGGCCTGATAAACTTTCAAGCCATTAAAGTCATCGCTACCTTGCCCACCACTGCCTTGCTCACCAGCATCACCACCACTCAACTGTGTCGGAAATGGCACTTTAACAGGCTGAGGAAAAACATCTGCAGCGATTTTCAGGTTAACCCATGTCCAGCAACGGATCACCCCTAACGGAAAAGTTGTTTCTATAAGTAATTTACCAGGGTTCAATACACCTCGTTTATCTGACTGTAATCCTACCTGTATAGATGATGCTTTACCTTTTTGTAGTTCATAACTAGCTGGCTGACCTTGCCACCAGCGTATGGTTAAATTTTCATAATGTTTGTGAGAAATCCCTGATAACTCTAAATTAAACAAAGCAACATCATTAACAAAAACAGGCTTAACACCAAGTGTTTTAATCGTTAACCCTGCTAAGTTTGCATAGGTGTGAAAAATCGCCACTATCATTAAACTAAGTAATAAATAACTTAAAGCAAGCACTAGATTATTTTGGTAACTGGTCCCTAACAACCAAAGAATTGCACTTAATGTAAATAAGCTGAAACCAGTAAGACTTGGAAATATATATAAATTTCGCCTATTGAGAAGGAC
Source organism: Psychromonas arctica (assembly GCF_036697365.1). GTDB lineage: Bacteria > Pseudomonadota > Gammaproteobacteria > Enterobacterales > Psychromonadaceae > Psychromonas > Psychromonas arctica_A. Next base: position 76,999 of record NZ_JBAHZA010000013.1, on the reverse strand, counting down.
CTCTTGCGTCATTGGGCTGCGTTTATCTATCCACTTAAAAAAACGCTTTTGTAAAGGGGAGAATGGAGAAGCGAATCCTTGCTTTTTATTGCTCATTTAAGCAATAACCTTAACCGATGTTAATAAGTAATCAATAATGTCGGTTTGCCCGTGCTCAAATTCTCCACCTCGAACTCGATGTCCTAAAACAGCTCTCGCAACGTCTTGAATATCTTCAGGAATTACATAATCACGTCCTGCTAGTAATGCCCATGCCTTGGCGGCGCTCAACCATGCAAGAGCACCTCGAGGAGACACCCCGTAAGTAAAATGTCCATCCTCACGAGTAAAAGTGATTAGACTTTGTAAATAGTCTAGTAAAGCATCACTACATCTTATCGCTGCTACCTCTTCCTGTAATGTATGCAGTTGTTGTTGGGTTATCGCTGGTTGCATATCAGTGATCCGTTGGCGAGGATCAGCCCCTTCTAATAATAAGCGTTCTGACTGGTGATCTGGATAACCAAGGCTAACACGCATTAAAAAGCGATCTAATTGCGATTCAGGGAGCATAAAAGTACCAGACTGAGAGCTAGGATTTTGAGTTGCAATCACAAAAAATGGTGAGGGTAATAAACGTGTTTCACCTTCAATACTAACTTGCCCTTCCTCCATTGCTTCTAATAAAGCACTTTGCGTTTTTGGTGTGCTGCGGTTTATCTCATCTGCTAGCAACAATTGAGTAAAAATAGGCCCTGGATGAAATGCAAATTGCGATTGATGTTTATCAAATACCGCTGCCCCTAAAATATCGGCAGGCAATAGGTCACTGGTAAATTGCACTCGTTGATAATCTAAACCTAGTACTTTTCCCAAACAATGGGCAAGAGTGGTTTTCCCCATGCCAGGTAAATCTTCTAGCAAGAGATGGCCTCGCCCAATCAGGCACGCAACGGCCAATTTCACCTGCTTTTCCTTCCCCAATAAGACCTGACTAACCGCGGTCACAATATCACTCAGTATTGGTTGCATTAATTATCCCTATCGTAAATATACCGAGCAACGTATTAGATATACGGTATTAAATTTGTATTAAAAATCAGTGAGTACTACTGATAATAGAGTAGTTATTGAACTTAATGAAGTCTTTTAAATAATTGAAAAATTAATAAAAAGTCTATTTGAGATAGGAATAGCCATACTTAAAAAATATAAAGGGATTGGTAACGTTAGCTTTGAACCATTCATGATTAGTTTACTAACTGCGATCACAATCGATAGAATTGAAATTTTCAATATATTGATATTTTTATTAAAACAAAGTGGAAGTTAAATATGATTATTTATAATAAAAATCATATTTAACTCGTACATGGATCATTGTTGAGAACTACTGAACATAGTTATTAGAAATAATGAATGAAAATTGGCTACCTTCACCAATGTTACTTTCAATTTGTAATTGCGTGTCATAGTGCGATAAAGCATGTTTCACAATAGATAAACCAAGCCCTGAACCGCCTGTATCACGTGAGCGAGATGAATCAACTCGATAGAAACGCTCTGTTAAATGAAGTATATGCTCAGGCGCAATACCATCACCTGTATCCATTACACAAAAATAAGCACCTTCAGGTAGTTTTTTCCATAATACTTTGATGCTGCCACCTTCTGGTGTGTAATTAATCGCATTGTAAACAAGGTTAGACATGGCGCTACGTAATTGCATTTCATCGCCTACGACAGACAATTTAGGGTCAACTTTAAATTGAACTGAGTGTGATTTCTTACGCCCTAATGTAATCGCTTCATTTTCAATTTGAGTCAATAATGCAGGAATATTAATACTCTCATGAAAATCTAAAGTAGCTGCACCTTCAATTTTAGATAATGTCATCAATTGTTCAACCAATGAACACATTCTTGCCGTTTGTTGATCTAACACCTTAATGGTTTTTAACTGCATTTTATTATCTTGTGCACTCATCTCTAAAATTTCTATATAACCCTGTAATACAGTCAGTGGAGTGCGTAATTCATGAGAAACATTGGCAACAAAATTACGCCTGGTTTCATCCATTTGGCGATAATTAGTTACGTCTCGGACAATTAACAAACGTTGATTCTTAGCGTAAGGCATCACCCTAAATTCAAGGATTTTATCAATATTAATAGGTGAAATAAGATCCAAGGGTTCGTTATAAGCTTCACTACGAAGATATTCAACAAAGTCAGGGTGACGAATCAAGTTAGTAATGTTATCACCCGCATCATCAGGCCACTTAAAACCTAATTGGTATTGCGCCAACTTATTACACCAAACAATCTCGCCGTCACTTTTAAATACCACTACAGCATCAGGTAATGCTTCAGAGCCCTCACGGAATCGGCTTATCACATTGGCTAAGCGATTACGTCGCTTCCGATTCCTTTGCTGCATGTTATGGATACCAATATAAGCATGCTCCCAAACAGATCTCCCCTGCGGCAACACCATACTTTTACTGACCCACAACCAGTCATTTAGTTTTTTTAAGAAATAATAATGCCAACCGATATGAACAATGGTAGAGACTAATAATAATTCTATTAAAAGCCCGGTTAATAAACCTAATATAATAACAGGCACATAAATTAAGAAGATGGCCCAAGATAACTGCTTCCATGTATATACTTTCAAATGCACTACTCTACATTGGGACGACTGTTACTCGTCATTTATAATTATTGCTAATGATTATAAAAAAATAGGTTATGAACGTGTGGAAAAGCGATAACCTGCGCCACGTACTGTTTGTACTAAATGGTCATGGTCAACTAATGCTTTTCGTAAGCGACGAATATGAACATCAACGGTGCGATCTTCGACATAAACGTTGGTCCCCCATACGTTATTTAGTAGCTGTTCTCGGCTATAAACTCGCTCTGGGTGAGTCATAAAAAAATGCAGTAACTTGAATTCAGTTGGCCCCATTTCCAATGCAGTATTATTTAAACTAGCGCGATGAGAGATAGGATCTAACTTTAACTTTCCTACTTTTAAGGTATCATCTAATGAAGTTGGGTTCACACGACGCATTACGGTTTTAAGTCTTGCCATTAACTCTTTCGGAGAGAAAGGTTTAGTTACATAATCATCGGCACCGTTTTCTAAACCACGTACTTTATCCTCTTCTTCACCACGAGCCGTTAACATTACAACAGGTATTTGGCGTAATATCTCATCTTGTTTCAGGAACTTTAAAAGCTGGATACCACTACCACCAGGGAACATCCAATCTAATAGAATTAAGTCTGGATAAGGTTCGTGTAAATGATTTAATGCCGCTTGGTAGTTATCTGCTTCTAATGTTTCATAGCCATGCTGCTCTAAAACAAAACTTAACATATCTCTAATTGCTACTTCATCTTCAACTACTAAAATTCGACTCGCCATTCAATCCACCTAATCATTATGTCTATTAAATAAGGCTATTATTACCACTGACTATTACATTTATATTACAACTGTATGCAAACTGTCATAAAAGTGTTATTTACTTAATTAAAGCAGATATTTATAGGTTATATCAAACTTAAGTCGATAGGTGAACTATGAATAAAATATTGTTTTTTAAAGGTTTCAATAGGGAGGGGTTTTGAAAACAAATAGCCTTGACCAAACTCACATCCGGCATTAGTTAGGATTTGCTTTTGTGCCGCGTTTTCTATTCCTTCTGCCACTACTTGAATATCTAAATGATGCGCCATCATAATAATTACTTGGCAAAGTTCACGGCTATTTTTTTCATTTTCTAATTCGTCAACGAATGACTTATCAATTTTTAGCACATCAACGTCCATCTTTTGTAAATAAGATAATGACGAGTACCCAACACCGAAGTCATCAATCGCGATCGCAATACCACGTTTTTTTAATTTGGTAAGCTGAGCACGAACTGAATCTTCACTTTCCATCAATAAATTTTCAGTAATTTCAATGATGATTGCATCACGTGGCAGACCTAATGCCTCTGTATATTTAAACCAATCCAATATCCATCGTCCATGACCTTTAAACTGCACCGGAGAAACATTAATACTAATTTGAAAATCGTCTGCTGCACCTAACTTTTTAAATTGAGCAAGATCACTAGCAGCGGTTCTAGCGACCCACTCCCCCATCTCTAATATTAACCCCACCTCTTCAGCTATCGCAATAAACTCATTCGGTGGAATGAGACCTCTCTCAGGGTGATTCCAACGAATCAATGCTTCTGCTTTGCACATTTTATTGGTTAAAAGGTTAACAATAGGCTGGTAATAAAGCTCAAAATGATCGTTTGCCAAACTATGACGAAGATCTTCAACTAATTGATGTTTTTGAATAACTGCATTGAGCATACTTTGTTCAAAAAAGTGATGGCTATTGCGTCCTGCTTCTTTCGATTTGTACATAGCAAGATCGGCATATTTAATTAAATTTTCCACACTCTGACCATCGATAGGAAATAATGCAATACCAATACTCGTTGTTACAAATACATGTTTACCTTCAATGAGAAAACCCTTTGTAAGCTCTTGATTAATTTTAGTCGCTAAGGCACTTAAAGCAGGCTTATCAATACAACCTTCCACTAAGATTAAAAATTCATCGCCGCCTAGGCGTGCTAAGGTTGAGCGCTTATCAAGAATTTTTGTAATACAGCAACTCACTTCAATAAGCAGTAAATCACCATAATCATGTCCCATGGTGTCGTTAATCTCTTTGAAACCATCTAAATCTAACCCTAATAAAGCAAATTCATGAGCTTCTGGTAAATTAGTTAAAGTAGATAGTTTATCCAAGATATAACGTCGATTTGGTAGACTTGATAAAGGATCACTGAAGGCCTGAGTGGTTAATTTATTATTAGCTGCCTCCAATGCATTTGTGCGTTGTTGGACAATCTCTTCCATTGAATTATCTCGTTGCTTAATCGTTTCTAGCATAGAGTTAAAACAATTTGCTAGATTACCAACTTCATCACTAGATAACACTTTAGAGCGTAAATTGTAGTTATTAGTCTTCGTTACCCTTTCAGCGACGCTGGCTAAATGGGTTAACGGATAGATAAGGCTTTTTCTTAAAAAGAGAGAAAGTAAAAAACTGAGCAGTAAAATTAAGGCTAAAATAGCCAAAACAAAGAAGCTGAAAAAAAGTAAACTTCGTTCGATAACTGAATAATCTGCACTAATGGTTAGTAAGCCATGTTTGACACCTTTCATCATTAATGGAGTTGAACTTACCATCAATTTATTAAAAATCTTTATTTGATTGTTTTTTTCAGTAGACACACCAACAAACTGCTCTCCATCCTTATCAAGGATCGCAGCACTCACAATATTACTTTGCCCTAATAATGACTCTAACTGTTCAGATGCACTCGCTTCGTCTTGGAATATCAAGGTAGCAGTCAGGTTAGGTGCAAGAATATTTGCAATTGAATTTAGTTTTGATTGCTCAGCTTTGGTGACAGCATTAAGTTCGTATACTGTAAACATGGCCGCGATAGTCATACTACTAAACAACGCAACCATCATTAAGATCATTAGTAATTTAGCATTTAATGACCCGCTTAGCGCTCGAGGTAAACTCATTCAGTCTCCTCAAAGACCCTACCTAAGCGTAGTACTTTAGAACTCATTTTTATACCGGACTTCCTTAATCTACTTGGTGAGACTTCAAACCTAACTTTACCACTAATTATAAAAAAATTAATATGGCCTCCAGTAGCTAAAAATCGGTCAAAATCACCCACTAGCATTAAGGGAGGCATCGCTTCATTTTTTAGTATTGTATGCCAAGTATCAGCATCTGCTTTTGATATAAATAGAGTATTACAATTTATCATATCTGGTTTATCACCTGTTAAGAGCACTAGTTCTACAGGTCGATTTTCAATTGAAAGCGCCTTTAATGTTTTAGTTGCCGTAACAATAAACTCATTATTAAAACTGCAAATATTATAACTTTTTTGTTCACTAGCATTAAACCATTTACCTTGTGAATAGCGAGCAAAGTTGTATATGAATCCAGATTTTATAGCATCCTCTCTTGAATTCGCCATAGTATTTCCTGACATAAGGAAAAGCAATAGCGATATCAATACAAGACGAATCTTACGTAATATCAGCATAACGTTATACCTAGAACTTTGCCGTTATTTGGGCTAAATAGCTAGGTTCAATATAGGTAACAATCGTATAGGCTTCACTACTATTCCCATATTCGATATGCTTCCCATATAATAAATTGTTACCTGATAATGAAAATGAGACTGTGTCATTAATCTGCCATCGCCAACTGACATCTAATACGGCATAATCTTTAGTATTGTAAGCTTCTCCATCTTCAACCCTGTATATCAATGATAAATGATGCTCTTCGGTTAAAGTAATATTCGCTTTAGCGATAAGTTGACGCATGTAAGCGTCATAACCAATTGCTTCTATTGTTCCTTCTGGTAGATCGTATTGGTAAGAAGTTAAGCTATAACCAATTTCAGTATTAAATTTACGGCTAGGTGTCCAATTTAATGTCGCTTCTCCGCCATAGGTTGTTAACTCGCCATCGGAAACAAAATTAAAAATGATGATATCACTGACTTCCGGGCTAATTACTAACACATCACGTGCTTTAGTATGGAACAGAGAAACATCAGCTCCCCAGTTATCGTTATTATATCGATACCCCAATTCTTTAGAGAATGACTTTTCTGCATCAATATCATTATTGCCTGCTATGTAACTTCGAGATGAAGATGAGTTAACACGTGCAATATTATTGTATTCAAGGAATGAAGGAACGCGTACTCCCTGAGAAACAGATCCCCAGATACTATGTTTATCATTAAGCGTCCATAAAAAGCGTGCAATAGGCTGATGCTCCCATCCAGTAAAACTATTTTTTTCAGAACGGTTACCTACAATTAATTTAAATGAGTCCGGTATAATATTGAATTGAGCTTGAATAAATCCACCAAAATGGTCGTAATGGTTAATATCACTGATGCTAGTAAAATAGTCATTATCATCAATAAATACATCACTATAACGATAGTTTACTCCCCAATCTAATTGAGTCTGTTTGATTAACGTATTCATTTGATAATCAATATCTGTGGTTAAAAATTTATCTCTGTAATAAGCTTGTTGGCCAGTTTGTGAGCTAAATGAAACCTGTAGCATTTGATTAGATTCAGGTGATATACGATGGTCTAAGCGTGTCATCAATTGTAAATAATCGAGGGAATATTGATCATAAACATTATTTGAATCCGTAGAATTGATATCAGCTAATCTTAGGTTCTGCCCCATATCAATATTGTTATACCAAACTTGTGCTAATAAGCTTAAATCATCACTAATATTAAAATCAACCCGGCCATTTAGCTTTAATTTTCTACCATTATCTTGTGCAGATAAGTTCTCTTCATTTCTACTACTTTTACTTGATGCATCACTTTGCTCAACACCTCCAGAAATCCTAAAGGAACTATAATTAGCTAAATCACCACCAACTCTAAAGTCAGCTTTATAATCTTGTTTTGTGCCTGTAGCTAATTGCGCTATATTATCTCGAGTATCTGCGGTATGTTTAGTAATAATATTAACAACACCATTCGTTGCATTACTTCCCCATAACAAGCCACCTTGACCGCGTATGACTTCTATACGTTCAATATCATACAATGGCACATTAATGGCTTCCCAATATACACCTGCAAAACCAGGGTTATAAATACTTTGGCCATCAATCATCACCAACAATTTACTAGAATGCCTTCCTGCAGTACTTCTAGAGGTAATAGCCCATTGATTATTATCTAATTTCCTTACTTGCATGCCTGGTACTAACGTTAACGCTTGAGCAACTGAAGTGACCCCTGATTGAATAATTTGACGATTAGTGAGTACATAGATAGAAGCGGCTGTGTCAGATTTATTTTGTAAGCGCTTCATGGCAGACGTCACTTGAATATCTGCTGCCATTAAACTATCAAAGTCCAAGCTCGGTAAATCATCAGCATCATTATATTCCTCCAACTCTGCATAAGCAGAACCGACAAAAAATACGCTACCAGATAATGCAAATAGCACCGTGTAAAAATATTGATAACGTTTCACACGCGACATAATGCTCACTTTAGTAATTTCCATATAAAAAATCCGTATCTTAAAAAATAACAACCATGACAATAAACAAACAAAATCAACTAGTTAGAGTTTATACTATGTTATTTTATTTTGTAATATATTTAGTTGCTCTGTGACATATTAATTATTACTCACTTTTAAATTTGGCCTAGTAGAGTACAAAAATAAAATTTAATGCTTCTCGTTTACCCAATAAAATGAAACTGATGTATTAGTATAGACATAAAGGCCATGAAAAAACCAAATTAATACATCGAAATGAGTAAATAATAATGAAATATTTATTACCTGATGAAAGCAAGTTTTGATGCTTGTTATAAAATCATTTACACTCGACTGCTATTTAACCTCTTACATATTAAGGTGCATTTCATGTTTTTTAAAAACCTTCAAGTTTATCGTTTTACTCGCCCTATGGAACAAGACGACAGCGCACTAGAAAGAAATCTAGAGGAATTTAAATTTAAGCCTTGTGGAAGCCAAGATATATCTAAACTAGGCTGGGTTTTTCCAATGGGAAAAAATGGCAGTATGTTCACACATATACATCAAAAACAAATTTTGATATGTCTTAAAAAAGAAGAAAAAATGTTACCTGCAGGGGTCATTAAAGATCAATTGAATGAACGTGTTGAAGCCATTGAGTTAGAACAAGGTCGAGCATTAAAGAAAAAAGAAAAAGACAGTTTGAAAGAAGATATTATTATGCAGCTGCTACCTCGCGCATTTAGCCGTACATCCCAAACTTACGCATGGATAGATAATGAAACCAACATGCTATACGTAGACTGTTCAAGCGCGCGTAAGGCAGAAGAGCTTATTTCACTATTACGTAAAACCTTAGGTAGCTTACCGGTTGTTCCTGTTCAATTACAAAATCAAACAGATGTGGTAATGACCGATTGGTTAGTTGAAGGCAATATCCCAGCAAACTTCCAATTAGAAGATGAAGCAGAGTTATGTTCAGCCTTAGAAGGTGGCGGTATCATTCGTTGTAAACAACAGGATCTGTTATCAGAAGAGATTAAAAAACATTTAGACTCAGACAAATTTGTAACCAAACTAGCGTTAAACTGGGCTGATAGTATTTCTTTTGTAATCGGAGAAGAGTTTGCATTAAAACGTCTAAAATTTTCTGATGTGTTACAAGAGCAAAATGAACATATCGAAGCTGATGACTATGCAGCGCGTTTCGATGCAGACTTTATTTTGATGACCGGAGAAATAAAACAGCTTGTTCCTTCTTTAGTGGACATTTTCGGCGGCGAACAGAACTTATAAAGGACTGTTTACCTCTTCATTATTAAACCTGCCCTTGTGCAGGTTTTTTTATATCAAATAAAAACTCACCTCTTCGCACTGTAAACATCCTTTAATTGTTATTACTTCCTTATTGAACTAACAAACCTACTTATAAAGCATTATGTATAAAAACATAGATATCTGCTGATTATTTAAACATTAAATACAAAAAATGAACAATTTAAGCAAAATTTGCTTGATCAATAATGAAAATAATAATACTGTTGTTACATACAGTGTTTATTTATACAGGTGAATCCAATGCTATCTAGATTAATGACGACATCACAAACGAATCCATTCATATTACAGAGTTATGAATCAACAACGCCAGTTTGTTCAAAACTAGTAAATGTCCATTATCAAGAAAATAATTACCAAAATTTATTAACACATATGCAAATGGGTGAAGATAAAGGTTGGATTCTATTTTTAGCACCACCAGGGAAACCCAATACACAATTTTTTCAAGCGGCAGGAATCGATAAAAGTCGAGTATTAATGATCGATTCAAGTAAAGTAGACGATCAACTAACTCTACTCTCAAATTTATTGAAAAGTAGTAATTACTGCACAGTAGTGACTTGGGTAAACGAATTAACAGAACAAACTCGTTCAATAATCGAAGAAGATGCACAACAAACCAACACAAGCTGTTTTATTTACTGTAATCAATAAACTAAGTTTATAGCTTAAAATTTTTCGTTAACAACACAGTAGAACACCTGCTTCGGTTTATTACTGAAATGGAATAATGAGCCATGATAGAAGAGTGTCGAGTAAGGCATTGAGTAAGGTAATTAAAAAGATATTTAGTATGAATAAACTTGATTAGAATCATTTATTGGTGAGTTACCTTGCTTATATTGATTCTATAGACAGCTTTATTGTTGTAAGATTTAGACACAGCAGAATCATTACACGAAAAGACTAAATCAAAATTTAGCTAATACTGATCACAGTAATTAATTGATCTTTTTTACTTGTTAAAATAACTTATTTTCATTGTAAGTTTCGTAAAGTTAGCCAATACTTACAATAAATTATATCTTAAGCTAAGTCATTTTTACGACACAAATTTAGAACACTTATTTAATGTAATTAACCTCAGTCCTAGTTAAGTTAAGGAAAACAATACATTATAAAAAATAAGAGAGTTAAATCATTTAATAGGCAATACCGCTAATTATACGTAGCTCAAGGCAAATTATTGAAGCAATAACCGATATTGTAAAATAGTTGAATGTATAAATCCGTGTCAATAGCAGTGTCGGCTCGCTTTCTTATCCAGTATTGAGGTTAACTAGTATAAATGTGTACTCATAAGGACCTACTATGTTCAAATACAGTGAAAAAACCAAAAACCTTATTAATCTAATTGGCAGTGGCGATACCGCTTATGTCCCTAAAGCAATCACTTGTGCAGTTAATACATTGGATGAGATAGCACAAAATACAAACTTACCTGAAAATATAAGAGAATCAGCTGCGTTTGCAGCGGCCAATTTAGTATTGAGTGACTATAACGATGATGATTAGCGAGTAATGCCAACCACGATAATTAACTGATCTTTATAAATAAAAACACTAAAAAGGAGCATTAAGCTCCTTTTCTATTGACTAATAAAACTCTTTAGTTTTTAACCAATATGCGTTAAGCCACCCATGTAGCTTTGCAACACAGCAGGTACTTCAATACGACCATCGGCACATTGATAGTTTTCTAAAATAGCTACTAATGTACGACCTACCGCTAAACCAGAACCATTTAGAGTATGCAGTAATTCAGGTTTTTTCGCACCGGCACGACGGAATCTTGCTTGTAAACGGCGCGCTTGGAAATCTCCCACATTAGAACATGAAGAGATTTCACGATAAGTATCTTGTGCTGGTAACCATACTTCTAAATCATAAGTCTTAGTTGCACTAAAGCCCATATCACCCGTACACAATACAACTTTACGGTAAGGTAGTTCCAAGTTTTTCAATACTTGCTCTGCATGACCCGTTAGCTCTTCTAATGCTTCGAAGCTTTTATCAGGGTGAACAAGTTGCACCATTTCTACTTTATCAAATTGATGCTGACGGATCAGGCCGCGCGTATCACGACCGTAAGACCCAGCTTCGCTACGGAAACAAGGAGTATGCGCCGTCATTTTAATCGGTAGATCTGATTCATCATAAATCACATCTCGACTCATATTTGTTAAAGGTACTTCAGCCGTTGGAATCAACGACATACCAATACCCTCTTCCGTTGCTGGATTAGTATTAAAAAGATCATCACCAAATTTTGGTAACTGGCCAGTACCGTATAAGCTATCTGCATTTACTAAATAAGGAACATACATTTCAGTATAACCATGCTCATTAGTGTGCAGATTAAGCATGTATTGTGCTAGTGAACGATGTAGTTTAGCAATTTGCCCTTGCATCACGATAAAACGAGAGCCAGAGATTTTGACTGCTGATTTAAAATCTAACCCCCCCAGTGCTTCACCTAATTCAACATGGTCTTTAACCGCAAAGTCGTATTTCTTAGGCGTGCCCCACGTTAATACTTCAACATTTTCACTTTCATCTTTACCAATAGGTGCTGATTCATGTGGTAAATTAGGTACTCTGTCAGAAATAGTTTTAATTTGCTCGCTTACAGCAGAAAACTCTTCTTTTGCTTTTTCTAACGCATCACTTAATTCATTCATCGCTTCACGTAATGGTTTAATATCTTCACCACGTTTTGCTGCTTGACCAATATCTTTAGAGCGAGTATTACGCTCAGATTGCAAGTTTTCAGTGCTGATTTGTAACGATTTTCTCTTTTCTTCTAATTCACCGAGTAATTTAATATCTAAATCAAAACCGCGCTTTTTTAATAACTCAGCAGTTTGCTCAATATCATTACGTAGAAACTTTGCGTCTAACATCTTATTCCCTAACTTTTCAAAACTAATAAAGTACCTAGATATGCTGCCAATAAGCATACCATCACATTTAATACCACATTCAACATCGCCTTCAATAACTCACCCTGCTGGATTAATAACAAGCTATCCATGGAGAATGAAGAAAATGTGGTTAATGCACCTAAAAAACCTACACCAATTAATGGCCACCAAGGTGAAGAGGAGATTGTTTCTTGTTGAACTAACTGATAAATACAGCCCATTATCAGCGAGCCAATCACATTGACCGTAAGTGTAGCAAAAGGAAAACCTTTTCCAAAGAGGCTAACCATACCAATACCAATTAAATAACGGAAAGTTGCACCAAATGCGCCACCAAAAGCAACAAAAGCAATATTCACCATAAGATTGTTCATTTTACATCCTCAAACACACAAAGCATCGCCAACTAACATTGATTAATAGCGTTTTTTATCACTTTGTTGGTCACTATTTTTTAAATAACGCAGTTTTTCTGCTATTTTGCTTTCTAAACCGCGCTCCACAGGGTGATAAAATTCCATTCCCGCTAATGCTTCCGGTAAATAGACTTCTCCAGCCGCAAAAGCCCCTGGTTCATCATGCGCATAACGATAACCTTCACCGTAATTTAAAGATTTCATTAATTCTGTTGGTGCATTTCGTAAATGAACTGGTACTTCTAAATCAGGATAAGCCTCAACGGCTTGCTTAGCTTGTGCAAATGCAGTGTAGACCGCATTACTTTTAGCTGCACAAGCACAATAAACCGCAGCTTGTGCAATTGCTCGTTCACCTTCTTTAGGTCCAATTCGAGTAAAACAATCCCAAGCAGACATAGCGACTTGCATCGCTCTTGGATCCGCGTTACCAATATCTTCAGAAGCAATTGCTAATAAACGTCTTGCCACATATAAAGGGTCGCAACCACCAGCAAGCATTCGTGCATACCAATATAAAGCTGCATTTGGATCTGAACCACGAACAGACTTATGAAAAGCAGAAATCAAATCATAAAAAAGATCGCCTTGTTTATCAAAGCTAACACCTTCTCGCCCTGCTATTTCCATTAATAAAGATACATCAATAACTAGTTTGTTATTATGTTGTTCGCCCATGTCACTTAATAATTCTAGATAATTTAATGCCTTTCGTGCATCCCCTTGCACTAGCTGAGCTAGTTTATCCAATACGCTTTCAGCAAATTCAATATTCTGCTCTGCTAAACCAATTGATGATTGACATGCTTGCATAATCACTTCAACTATTTCAGTTTCTGTTAGCTTTTTTAATAGATAAACACGAGCACGAGAAAGCAATGCATTATTAAGTTCAAAAGACGGGTTTTCAGTGGTTGCACCAATAAATAAAAAGGTTCCATCTTCGATATAAGGGAGGAAAGCATCTTGCTGGCTTTTATTAAAACGATGCACTTCATCGACAAATAATAAAGTACGGCGGCCTGCAACTTGGTTTTGTTTGGCAATATCAATAGCTGCACGAATCTCTTTAATTCCAGAGGTAACCGCTGATAAACGTTCAACATGCGCGTCACAATATTCAGCAATTAATTCCGCTAAAGTTGTTTTACCGGTACCAGGAGGTCCCCATAATATCATCGAGTGAGCATAGCCTGCTTCTAGTGCTTTACGCAGTGGTTTATCTTTTGCAATGAGGTGAGATTGACCAATATATTGATCAAAGTTTTTTGGCCGCATACGTGCAGCCAAAGGTTGAAATTGATTTTCGAAGGAGAACAGATCTTGCATTAGCGTTGATCGTCTATCTCAATACCAGCAGGTATATCAAACTCAAAAAAATCGTTAGCAAGATTAGTTACAGCCTTATTGTTACTTAGTGTAAAAGTACTGGTTTGGCCCTGTGCTTCTTTTACACTAAATTCGCTGATGTTATCTGTTTTATCAAATACAAAAGTAAATTGATTTGCATTTACTTTATTGTGGTTATTAGTGACAACAAATGTGTTATTTACTTTTTCAACATCAAAATTTGTCCATTCAGACGTATCTGCTCCTGATAATAAAGCGAATGGTGTGCCTGCTATTGCATCAGAAAAGTTCATAATAGTTACTTGTTCAATGAACGGACTGTATAGCCACATATCAAGCCCGTTCGAAACAATAAGTTCTTCATCTGGTGAAGTCACTTGCCAGCGGAAATTACCTGGACGAGCTATAGTTAGTTTACCTACACTTTGTTGAATTAAATCGCCTTGCGCACTAACTACCTCTTGTGAAAAATCAGCTTGCATAGTACTTACTTTAGCCAACTTTTGTTGTAATAACTCACTATCAGTATCCGCATGTGCCGCAGAAAAGGTACAAAACCATAAAGTTAGGGCGATAATTAATTTGTTTTTCATTTTTAATCCTTAACGGGTGGTGGAGCTAATACATCACGATTACTATTAGCACCAGAAGGTGCGCTAATCACACCTTGAGCTTGTAATTGATCAACTAAACGCGCTGAACGGTTATAACCGATGCGGAATTTACGTTGAATACTAGAGATAGAGACTTTTCTAGTTTCAGTAATAAAGGCAACGACTTCATCAAATAGTGCATCTATTTCCTCTTCACCTTCAGACTGCTCCCCCGGTAACAACATATCTAAATCTGCATCGCCAGCTAAAATTTCTTGAATATAATTTGGTTGGCCACGTTTCTTCCAATCCGCAACCACTTTATGTACTTCATGATCATCAACAAAGGCACCATGTACACGAGTCGGCATACCTGATCCTGGTGGCATGTACAACATATCACCATGGCCTAATAATGTTTCCGCACCTTGTTGGCCAAGAATAGTACGGGAGTCAATTTTACTCGATACTTGGAAAGCAATACGTGTTGGAATATTTGCTTTAATTAAACCTGTAATAACATCCACAGATGGTCGTTGTGTAGCAAGAATAAGGTGAATACCCGCCGCACGTGCTTTTTGTGCAATACGTGTAATTAACTCCTCACACTTCTTACCTACAATCATCATCATGTCAGCAAATTCATCAACCACAACTACGATTGTTGGCAGTTTTTCTAACTCTGGTGCACTTTCAGCCATGCTATCACCTGGCTTCCATAGTGGATCATAAATAGGTTCTCCGGCCGCTTTGGCTTTTTTAATGGCTGAGTTATAACCCGCTAAGTTTCGGACACCAATTTCAGCTAATAGTTTATAACGACGTTCCATCTCACCAACACACCAACGTAAAGCGTTAGCTGCATCTTTCATATCGGTTACAACTTCGGTGAGTAGATGAGGGATACCTTCATAAACATTTAATTCCAACATTTTAGGGTCGATTAAGATCATGCGTAAATCTTCTGGAGAGGATTTATACAATAAACTAACAAGCATACAGTTCACACCAACAGACTTACCTGAACCGGTTGTACCCGCCACTAATAAATGTGGCATTTTGGCTAAATCAACAACCACAGGAGAACCTGAAATATCAGCCCCCAATACCATGGTTAGAGCAGACTTATTCTCATGAAACTTTGTACAATCCAATACTTCCGAGATGTACACTATCTCACGATGTCGGTTTGGTAGCTCCAATGCAATTACTGACTTACCTGGGATTTGGTCAACAACACGTACACTCATTGCAGATAAAGCACGCGCTAAATCTTTTTCTAAGCTGCTAACGGTACTAACTTTCATACCTGGCGCTAAATCTAATTCGAAACGAGTAATAACTGGTCCAGGTAAAACGTTAACCACATCTGCTTTTATTTTAAATTCAAGTAGCTTTGATTCAACTAAACGAGCTGCATTGTCCAACTCTTGTTGAGAAACTGGATTTTCTTTTTTGTCAGGTCTATCCAACAGGTCAATGCTAGGCAGAGGTGCAATATTTGTTTCAGCGACAAACCTTTCTGCAGGTCGAGCATGCTCAGGTAAGTGTGAGAAGTCAGTTTTAGCTTGTTTCTTTACCACTGGTGGTTCTTCTACTTCGAGCTGTGCTTCATCAGTTTCAGCTTGCCATTCAATATTATCGATATTTAGTTCAGGTAACTGCTCTTCTTGTTGGTCAATAAAGTTTGTTCCAAGGAAAGCGTCATCAGGTTGATTATCTTGCTCAAATGAATGACTGAAGTCGATCTCTTCATCTTGTTCATCCACTTCAATTTGTGATTCTTTCTCGGCTATTTTAGCCAGTCTTTTATTTTCTTTTTCTGTTTGCTTTTGTTGCTTTTTCTCTAATTTATCTTGTAAAGATTGCTGTTTCTCGAATAAACGTTGGTCTTCACCAGTTTCTCGCTTTTCTTTCATTTCGTTCAACGTAGCAGGCAAATTACCTAGCCAAGCAATAAAATTAAGTGTGTATTCACCTATTCCATCAATTAAACGTATCCAAGAAAAGCCAAATAAAAGAGTGGTACCAGAAATTAAAAAAGTTAGTAAGATAAGATTAACTGCAACCAAGCTAAAAAAGCCCAGCATACTTTGTGCTAATATATCGCCAACTAAACCACCCGAAGGATAATAAAAATAATCACTGACATTAAGCGCAATCAGAGCACTCAAGCTAAAGAATGTGAAAATGAAACCGACAATTCGTAAACTGAGATTTAAAAAATCTACATCCAAACTAAATGATGGTTTCCATAAAATAGCCCAAGCGAATGAAACAATAATCACGGGGATTAAATAGGCCATAAAACCGAACCCAAAAAATAGGATATCCGCAATCCACGCCCCTACTCGACCGCCTGAATTTTGAATTTCTGCCACCCACTGTTGCTGAGACCAGCTTGGATCAACAGGAGAAAAAGTGAATAGGGATAAAGTAATAAAGATGGCAACGAAGGCACTAATGATAATGCCCACTTCCAGTAATTTTTGCACCCCTGATAGGTGATTTAATAATTTGCGATTTGACAAGAAAATAACCCTAAATATAAAAATTGCCCTAAGGCATGGTAAAAAACGAAAATATAATTAATCTAAAAAGTCATCGGGTAATTGATCGCGTAAACGTAGCCAAATTTTACCACTCGCAAAAGCTGTTTCTCGCACTATTTGCATGATTTGTTGGCCGTTCCCTTCTTCAAATACTCTTTTAATATCCGCATAAAATGATAATGCAATGAGTTTAGCTTCGCTGTTCGAAAAATAGAACATTCCAACCTTACGATAAAGATCTTGTAAGCCGTTAAGAATCAATACATAAATCATATTGTTTGATGATACCGCTACATGATGATAGAAACGGTAATCGAACTCAGTAAATGCTTCACTACTAGCATCAACAGAAGGCACCTCTTTTAAAAACTCAATAATGCTTTTACTGTTATGTTTTGCAGCCATGCGCAAAATGATCGTACTGATGTTTGTTCTTACTGACATGAGTTGGTCAATAAAATCGCCACGACGTTCCTTATCTAAACGAGTAATTGTGCTTAATACATTTAAACCAGAGGTTTCCCAGAAATCATTTACCTTAGTAGCC
Organism: Psychromonas arctica; assembly: GCF_036697365.1. GTDB lineage: Bacteria > Pseudomonadota > Gammaproteobacteria > Enterobacterales > Psychromonadaceae > Psychromonas > Psychromonas arctica_A. The sequence goes on along the minus strand of NZ_JBAHZA010000013.1, from coordinate 59,134 downwards.
TTACCATGACGAATGGTTATCCAGCCTTCTTTAGATAAACGCTGCAGTACTTCACGTAAAGTTGTTCTAGTTACACCAATTTTATCTGCTAATAATCGTTCAGCGGGTAACTCGGAATGAATCGGTATACTACCATTCCAAATAGACTCTATTAGATATTGCTCTGCTACGTCGGCAGGCCCTTTAACTTTCATTATCATTGTTATTTTGATTTTCCAATATAATATAACCGCATCTTAACATATTCATTTGACTCTATGATGACTGTTTGAAAAAACAGTAGCAATAACCGACTGTAATTCGACATAAAGATGAGAGTTTCTCATGCTTAGTACCATAAATATGCATATTAGTTCATCTATTATAGAGATATAATAGATTGATTTTAAATGAAATTAATTTTTCATTCGGTCTGCTTTAGATCAAATGCTTAATTTTAATAAAGATAACAACTCGCCTATATTATCTAAATTTAAACTCAACGCCTTCTATTTATGTTGAATTTTTATGAAATACGAGGTTATATACGTCCTGAAATATTCTATTAGGAGAACCCCTTGATTTCAAACCCTTCTCAAAGCAAGTTAAAATACCTTTCTCAACAACGATGGCCTTGGCTATTATTAGCAGCTAGTGCACTAATAATGGAGTTAACAGCTTTGTTCTTTCAACATGTTATGCACCTTGAACCTTGTGTGATGTGTATTTATGAACGGTTAACTATGTTAGCGATTGTTGCAGCTGGATTATTAGGAGCAATTGCTCCTAATAATATTTTTATTCGATTAAGTGCTTTTGCTGTTTGGGCATTGGGTTCTGTGTGGGGCTTATTACTCGCAATAGAACATACTGATTATCAAATGAACCCATCACCTTTTGCAACTTGTGATTTTTACCCTAATTTTCCTGAATGGTTACCTTTGCATGAAATGCTTCCATGGCTATTTAACCCTACTGGTTACTGCTCAGATATTGTTTGGACTTTCCTGGGTTATTCAATGCCTCAATGGTTGATCGTTAGCTTTGCAATTTACCTTTGTATCTTTATTGTAGTTGCACTAGCAGCTATCCTACCAAGTAAAAAATCAGCATAGAATCAATCCTCAATGGTGAACAAACCACTGTTTGCTCACCATTATTTAAGGACTATTTAAGTAAAGAATGGTCTTCTGGTAAGTTCTTCATGATCCAAGTAACCAGCTTATGGCGGATGTTTGCCGTATTTTCATCGGCTACATTGAGTGGATTAATCAATTTATCCTGTACCAATAAACGATAGATACACTCTTGTTTGTCTTTAGCTGAAGTTGTACTGTCGATTCCAACATAACCTCGTTTTAAAGCGTAGGCTGTACCTAATTTTGTGGCATGTTGCAGTAACTGTGATTCATTCTTAATTTTTTTCATTCACTCACCTTATCCATCTTAACCAACATAATTGTAATTTATTCAGTAGATTAAACAGCATTACTTACCTAATAAGGCTAGTACAGCTTGTTCATCTAAAATTTCGATGCCTAGTTCAGTCGCCTTGGTCAGTTTCGAACCAGCGGCTTCGCCTGCAACTAGTGTATTGGTTTTTTTAGACACACTACCAGCTACTTTAGCACCTAAAGCTTGCAAAGCAGCTTTTATATCATTACGCGACATTGCAGTAAAACTACCCGTTATTACAAAGGTTTTATCTAACAATGGCAGGTCACTTTCATCTTTAACCTCTATTGCGGGCCAATGTATACCAGCATCTACAAGTTGTGTGATCACTTCTAAATTGTGGTCTTGACGCAAAAAGTAATACAGATGTTTAGCAACTATTTCACCAACATCACTAACACTTTTAAATGACTCAATGCCTGCTTCTTTTATTGCCTCTAATGTTTTGAAGTGCTGTGCTAGATTCGCTGCGGTTGCTTCACCTACTTCACGAATTCCTAAAGAATATAAGAAGCGAGCTAGGGTGGTCTTTTTACTTATTTGCAAGCTATTAACTAACTTTTTAGCCGATGTTTCTCCCATCCTTGGTAAACTAGCCAACTGCTGCACCGTTAATGAAAAGAGCTGTGCAGGGTCTTTTATCATCTTATGGTCAACTAACAGATCCACTAATTTATCACCTAAGCCATCAATATCTAATGCTTTACGTGAAGCAAAATGTTTAATTGCTTGTTTACGCTGTGCTTCACAGTACAAACCACCAGTACAACGGGTAACGGCTTCTCCTTCAATACGCTCAACGTCACTGTCACATACAGGGCAAGTCTCAGGGAAAACAATAGCACGTGTTTTTTCTGTATCACGTTGCTCCATCACAACCCGTGCAACTTGTGGAATAACGTCGCCAGCACGTCGAACAACAACCACGTCACCAATTAAGATCCCTAAACGTTCAATTTCATCTTTATTGTGTAAAGTTGCATTAGATACCGTCACACCGCCAACAAATACTGGTTTTAATTTAGCAACAGGTGTGATCGCTCCGGTTCTGCCTACCTGGAATTCAACATTATCGACAACAGTTACTGCTTCTTCTGCCGGGAATTTATAAGCGGTTGCCCAACGAGGAGCACGAGCTACAAAACCCATTTTTTGTTGTAATCCAATATCATCAACTTTATAAACAACACCATCTATTTCATAAGCTAATGCCGCTCTTTTCTCTGCAATATTGTCGTAAAACTCATGGCATCCTTGTTCACCAATCACTCGTTTCACTTCACTTGAAACTGGTAATCCCCATTGTTTTAACTGTTGAATACGGTCATATTGACTGTTAGGTAACTCCCCTTCGAAAATCCCTACTGAGTAACAATAAAAGGCTAATGGTCGTATTGCAGCAATTTTTGAGTCGAGCTGACGTAAACTACCCGCAGCGGCATTACGAGGATTAACAAATGGTTTTTCACCTGCATCGATTAATTTTTTATTAAGCTTTTCAAAACCCGCTTTCAACATAAAGACTTCGCCACGTACTTCCAAACGAGTAGGGATATTCTCTCCGCGTAGCTTTAGTGGTAAATTGCCAATGGTTTTAACATTTTCAGTGACATTTTCCCCTGTTAAACCATCACCACGTGTTGCAGCTTGCACCAGTACACCATTTTCATAAATAATACTGGCAGCTAACCCATCTAGCTTAGGCTCAATACAAAAAGCAGTTTCAGCTAAATTGGATTTATCCATTACACGTTGCATAAAATCGTTCAAAGAATCGCTATCGAAAACATTATCTAAACTTAACATAGGTAATTCATGCGTTACTTGCTCAAATTTAGAAAGCGCCGCTCCCCCAACTTTCTGAGTAGGTGAATTCGCGGATAATAAATTTGGGTAATCTGTTTCTAGTTGCTTTAATTCATGGAATACACGGTCATACTCAGCATCCGGAACAGATGGTGCATCTTGCACATAATATTGATAGTTATACTCTTCTAATAAAGTACTTAATTCTTTTATTTTTTGTTCTGCAACTTGTATCTTACTACTCATGGATCTTTGCTCTTTTATATTTTTGCCAATAAAAAAACCTCGTAAAACGAGGCTTTCTTAGGAGAGGTTTCTCGCTAATTCAGCGATTACGTATATTTTTCTAAACGGGCACGATATTCCATAAACTGCTCAGCAGTGAATTTCTCTCGTTTCTCGTTTAATACTTCACAATCGAACTCTTCTGCGACTTGCTCTACCGCTCTCAACATCATATCAAAAGATTTGTTGACGCTGATATTTTTATTAGGCGCCGTAAAAAAGAAAGAAATACCTTGAGAGTTAAACTGTTCCATACAATCGATATCAAAAGTACCTGGTGCCATCATATTCGCGATACTAAATAAAATTTCGCCGGTGCCATCTGAATGTTCATGACGATGGAAAATGTTCATTTCACCATAACGGAAACCTGATGTTAGAAAGAACTGCAATAACTCATGTCCGCCTAGGCGCTCACCACTTTTAGCCGCAACATTAAAAATAAACAAATCAGTTTCTTCTGTTATAGGTTTAACTTTTTTAGTTTCAACATTGATAGTTTCTGGCTCATCTAGTGAATCAATCATATCAATGTGTTGTTGAATTGGTAAATCATCCAAAGTTGAAAGTACAACTCGTTCACTTTTAACTTCCGGGTGAGATGGCTGAGCTGAATTAGTTAACTCATCGGCTTTTTTAACATTAAACTGGTGAGCATCAGGCTCTGCACGATGATCATTCTCATCACTGCTAAAAGCAACAGAATCGAAATCTCGATTTAGTTTGTTTGTAACAGGTGATTGGACCGTAATAACTTCTTCTTCACCAGCCTCTTCAAGCGCTAAGGCCTCTAACTCATCTAATTGAGCTTGTTGTTCAGCTTTTAACGCTTGTTTATTTTTTCTATTTAACAAAAAACCGTGAATTAATACGCCGGCGATAGCCAAAATACCAATAACGATAAGAATAGATTGAAAGTGCTGCATTATTGATTCTCTTGATTCATTATAGATAACTTTATGACTGTTAAATTACCCTGTATCGTACTGCACGTCTATCATTTGCCCCTAATTTTTTACAAAACTTAGGTACAATGGGTAAAACAATCGATTTATTAGCTGATATTTACTCACTAAAAGGTAATATTATCAGAAATATCAATGACAAGGCTTCTTTATGAACAACAATACTATAATTGAACAACCCCTGACAGGTTTAGGGTATTTATTCAAAGGAGTACAACTTCTTAGACACCCTCAATTGAGAGTTTTTGTATTAGTCCCTTTATTTATCAATGTCTTAATTTTCGCCAGCGCTTTCTGGTTTTTATTCTCCAGTATTACAGACTGGATAGAAACCTATATGCAAGCGCTACCGGCCTTTTTAAGCTGGTTATCTTATATATTATGGCCGGTGATTATTTTTTCTATTTTATTCTCGTTTTCTTTTATTTTTTCAACCATTGCCAATTTAATTGCCGCACCCTTTAATGGTTTACTGGCTGAAAAGACAGAAATTTTACTGACTAAGTCTGCGATTAATGATGATGGCTGGCAAGATCTTTTAAAAGATTTACCAAGAATACTGAAGCGTGAATGTCAGAAATGGGCATACTTTTTACCAAGAATGTTAGGTTGTTTTATTCTATTTTTTATACCAGTGATAGGTCAAACTATTGCACCAATTATATGGCTAGTTTTTGCTGGGTGGATGATGGCTATTCAATATGCCGATTACCCATTTGATAATCACAAAGTCTCTTTTGCTGTAATGCGTGAAACTCTAGGAAAGCGCTTTGGTAAGAATATTACTTTTGGCATGATTATTAGTTTCTGTACCACTATCCCATTATTAAATTTTATTATTATGCCAATTGCAGTATGTGGGGCGACGGCAGCTTGGGTTGATATTTACAAACAACAAGTGCTTTCTAATCCATTAAATCGTATTGAATAAGTCATTATCCAGTCTCATCAGCAACCTAACTAATCTAGTTAGTTTTTATTTGTAGGCTTTTAAAACTAAAAAAACCTAGCTTGAATAACAAGCTAGGTTTTTAATATCAATATCATCGCACTAATGATATTTGTTACATAGATTATGCAGCGAAGTTTTTCGCAACAAATTCCCAGTTAACTAGAGCCCAGAAACCATTTAGGTAGTTAGGACGAACATTACGGTAATCGATGTAATATGCATGTTCCCATAAATCAACAGTTAGAAGCGGTGTTGTACCTTCTTCAGTTAGTGGAGTTGCTGCATTTGAAGTGTTAACGATTTCTAAAGAACCGTCAGCTTTTTTAACTAACCAAGTCCATGAAGAACCAAAGTTGTTAACCGCTTTATCGTTTAATTGTGCTTGGAATTCAGCAAAAGAGCCGAATTTAGCATCGATTGCAGCAGCTAATTCACCAGTAGGCTCGCCACCAGCGTTAGGTGCAAGACAGTTCCAGTAGAACGTGTGGTTCCAGATTTGTGCAGCATTGTTGAAAACACCACCTTCAGAAGTTTTAATGATTTCTTCTAAAGATTTTTCAGCAAGATCAGTACCTTCCACTAAACCATTTAGTTTAGCTACGTAAGTTGCATGGTGTTTACCATGATGAAATTCTAAAGTTTCAGCTGAAATATGTGGTTCTAATGCATCTTTTGCGTAAGGTAATGCTGGTAATTCAAAAGCCATTTTAAATTCTCCTAATAAAGGCTGAGGGGGGGTAAATCTGTTTGATCTAGTTATACTTTCTTTAGTAAGAAAAAGCCACCATAAAAATTGACCTAGATCATTTTATATCTATGATAGAATGATCGCAAATTCATGGATAGATTGCACGTATACAACTGTTATAATGTGCAATTAATGACAATATTCTATCGTTAGAGGAAAAATAATGGAAACATTAGATAAAATCAAAGAACAATTAAGCGAAAATACTATTCTACTATACATGAAAGGTTCGCCTAAATTACCAAGCTGTGGTTTCTCATCACAGGCATCTCAAGCTTTAATGCAATGTGGTCAACCTTTCGCTTATGTTGATATTCTGCAAAACCCAGATATTCGAGCTGAATTACCAAAGTACGCTAACTGGCCAACTTTCCCACAATTATGGGTAGAAGGTGAATTAGTTGGTGGTTGTGACATTATTTTAGAAATGTTTCAACAAGGTGAATTACAAGAATTAATTACTGCTACTGCTGAAAAAGCACAACCTGCAGAATAATATTTTTTTGTAATAAAAGGCGCTTACTTTTACAAGTGAGCGCCTTTTTCTTTAGAGTTAAATAACCAACTCTTTAACGAACAAGTTAATTATTTTTAAAACAAAAAATATTTCTTTTAGTATGTTTATTAAACATCTTCGCTACAACTTATGTCTGAATATGCTATACCATTCTCGTTATAAGCACCGATCCTATAACAATAAATACTGTTAGCCTCGACATTATTATCAACGTAACTAGTTTCATTTACATCTACTGATGTGACTACGATAAAGTCATCTTCACCATCCACACTTCGCTCAATTAAAAAACCATCTTCATTATCAGCTAAGTCATCCCAGCTAATTTCGAGTGATGCGGTTTCAACTTCCTCAGGTTCTTCATCAATGGTAATACTAACTAATTCTTCAAATGACTCTTCAACGCTTACTTCTACCTGCTCTGCCGTTTCAGAACCATCTCCCCCACCACATGCAGTGACTGAAAGAAAAGCCATTAAAACAATCAGCTTGTTGCATTTATTTTTTATCATTTTTTATACAATCCCCTTTCTAACCCATTATGCTATTTATAATAAATAGACTGCTTATCAATAAATTACGTAGCAGACATGACCTCACAAAAGCTAATCCAATGATTAGTAAATGTATTAATCAAATTAGTTTACTCATGCCTACCAATGTGTTTTACAATAAAAACATCAAAATCGAGTTTTTGTAACGCTTACAGAAACTACCCCATAAAGAGTAGTTGTTAAAAATAAAAAAGCCATTAATATTTTCCAATATTAATAGCTTTTTTATGACAGAAACAGCGATAACTAGTTCATGCAACAGCGCTGATATTATATATTTTTTATACTGAAACGGTTTAAAAAATATTCACAACTAGTATTAAAATGAATATATAATGTTGTTCTATTTAATAAATTTATAATTCACAATCATTAAATCAGAAACGATTAAATAAATATTTATTTTATTTAATTCCAACCACCTAATGCTTTGTAGCGATTAACCATGTAATAGAATAACTCTGCAGTTACTTCTGTATCGTATAAAGCAGAATGAGCTTCATTATTGTCATAATCAACACCAGCTTTTTCACAGGCTTTAGCTAATACGGTTTGCCCTAAGGTTAAACCAGCCATACTTGCCGTATCAAATGCAGCAAAAGGATGAAAAGGAACACGCTTTAATTTACAACGCTCCGTTGCCTTATTAATGAAACCTTGATCAAAAGAAGCATTATGAGCCACTAAAATCGCTCTATTACATTCATTTTGCTTTTGATACTTACGTACTTTTTTAAAAATTTCTGTTAGAGCTTCACGTTCATCAACAGCACCGCGTAGAGGATTAAAAGGGTCAATACCAGTGAAACTCAATGCTTTAGGATCTAATTCTGCACCTTCAAATGGCATCACATGAAAATGCATTTTATCAACACTGATTAAATAACCTTGTTCATCCATTTCAGGGAAAATTGCCGCAATTTCAAGCATTGCATGCACATTTGAATCTAAACCTGATGTTTCGATATCAATAATAACTGGGTAAAACCCTCGGAACCTTTCTGCTAATTTATTATCCATTTCATCTCACTGTTAAAATAAAGTCCAAATATTATGCCAGAAAGTAAAAAAAACCGCATAAATTTACTAAAGATATTCTGTCGTCTGTCGATATAAACAACAGAGATCAAATACATCGAGCGATTATGAAAAAAATAATACCTTTAATATTCATTATGACCACTACGCCAGTGTACTCTGCAAGTAAGCAGTATCATGCAGGACTAGATAACTCTAATTGGTATTTAAGCAGCTCATCACCAATACAATGTACACTTGAGCATCCAATTCCTAGATATGGCCAAGCTAATTTTGTTGCTAAAGCGAGTAAGAAAATCAATTTAGATTTTAGGTTAGATAGTAAAAGAGCAATGCCTAGTACCGAAGTTGTACAATTAAAATCTGTTCCACCAGAATGGCACCCTGGCGCGGCACCAGAATTAATTGATACAGTCACTTTCCACCAGCAGTTTGATGGTTATGTGACTAAGCAAAGTGCATGGCGTATGCTAAGTGAATTAGAACGAGGCCAAGTCCCTACTTTTTATTTTCATGATTGGTACAACAACCAGCAATTAATTAGTGTTGGATTATCATCGATTAACTTCAACAAAACCTATGATGCGTTTAACGATTGTATATCACAATTATTGCCTTATAACTTTGATGATATTTCTTACAGTATTCTGCGCTATAAGAAAGATGGTTCATTGTTAACTCAATTTTCTAAAAAGCGTTTAAAAATGATTGGCGATTATATAAAGCACGATAAATCAATTAACGTTATCCTTGTCTCTGGTTATACAGATGGCTATGGAGATATTAATAACAATCAAATTTTATCTGAAAAACGCGCAAACTCGGTAAAAAGTTACTTAGCAAAACTTGGTTTCAACAATGATAATATAAAAGTCTCTGGTTACGGTGAAAGACATCATGTTGCAGATAACAGGGATATTTTAGGACGCCAAGAAAACAGGCGAGTGATTATCTCAATTGAGAAAGAAAAAGAGGAAATTTAATCCTACTTACTAAGATTTTTTACTACATAGAGACATAATTTTATTAACAACAATGCCGCTATGTAGCATTTAATAACAGCGCTTAATGTTACACGCAGGTAGATAGGTTATTTGCTCAATAATATCGTCAATTTCCTGCCAATCCATCTCTGTGAACAATAATTTATTTCTCTTAAGTTGTTGTTGGCTGGCAATTCCGACACGACTAGCAATGACGACTATATTGCTAAAGTTCTTAAACTCAACTAATGCTAGATAAGAGAAATATTTTCTTATGGTTAATAATATATCAGTTAGTTTCTGAGCATTTTCTACATAAAGGTTGATTAATACTAATCCATTCTCAGTAGTGATATTAATCAGCTGTTGGTAAAACTGCTCTTCAAGTAAACAACTACTCCCCTGCTCACCTATAAACAGATCAGATAAAATAACATCATATTGTTGATCACTACTAGCAACAAACTCTTCTGCTGTAGTACATATGACATTGGATTGGTTTGTTAATAAGAAGTGCTGTTTTGCCATATCGACAATTGATGATGAAGACTCAATAGAAGTAATAGAAAACTCAGAATATTGCGCTAGACAACGTTCTAGCGCAGCTCCACCCAACCCAAGATTCAATATGTTTAAGGCTTTAGGGTTAATTAATAAGAACAATAAAAAAGATTGCGTAACCGGCATAATTATTTGAACTGGATTGGATAGAGACATAATCGATTGTATTGAACAACCTGCATATTCAAACCATCTATATGTTGCAGACTCTTTGACGACTAGTTTTTCTCCCTTAATAAATTGCTGATGAATAATGCGATGAGGAAAAAGTTTATTATTGTTAAATTTATCAATCACCCAGCACTCCTTTTACCTCATTGTAAGTTTATTAAGACTCAACAAAGTTTATCTGTTTTAAGTGTGGGTTATCAACCATCACCAAAAGAGAAGCTATATGGTCTAAGACAATGACTAATTCTTGGCCATTATTATCAATTTTAATGCATTCTTGTTTGTTTTGATCTCTTACTGTGTCGACTGCAACACCTTCAATAATATCCCCTGATTTTAAGGATATTTTCACTGGATAGTGATACATACAAACTATTTCGATATAGTCATATTGATGACAAGTTAACATCTGATTACCTTAAATGTATTGTACTTTTTCAGAGACTGGTGAAGCATAATGTATCGCAGCTTCTGCCTGTTGCTTACCAACTAATTTGTAAATAACCCAAGTTGCTAAATATTGAGAAGCTAAACATCCACCTGCGGTTGCAATATTACCTTGCGCGTTAAAAGGTTTATTTATCACCTCTACACCCGACTTAATAACCCAAGGCTTAGTTGTTAAATCAGTGCATGCTGCGACGCCATTCAATAAGCCTAGTACAAACATTAATAACGTACCTGAACACTGGCCACCAATAAGTTGTTTACTAGGATCTAAATTCAAACGAGATAATAAATGACTATCTTTAGCAATGTCTCGAGTTAATAGCTCGCTTCCAAATAAAACAACATCTGCAATGTTAACAAACTCTAAAGATTGTTGTGACATAATCGTAACACCGTTCATTGATACAACAGAAGGCGACGGGCTGGTAATTTGTACATCCCAGCCTCGTTCTTTAATTCGATTCAATATACCCGCGGCAATAAAAGAGTCTAATTCATTAAAGCCATCAAATATTAATATCGCTATTTTCATACTATTTCCTCAATACTGATACAATTACACTAATCGCTTTTGCATCAAGTATTGCATTAAAGGTACGTCATTTCTAATGACTGTTTGTGACTTAATAGTCTTAAAATCGAACTTTTCAAATAAAGGTTTAGCAACTATCGAGGCTTCTACATACAAAGTAGAGATATAAGAGTACTTTGCACGTTTGATGAGGTGAGATAATAGGTAAGTGGCGACACCTCGCTGCTGATAGTTAGGGTGAACATAAGCACAATCGATATGTCCATCCTTTTCAAGTTCCATGAAGCCTGCGACTTTATCATTTATCAATAATAAAAATGGCTTTTTATTAGCTAATCGCTTCTCCCATTTGTGATAATTTATGGGGGAAGGAGCCCAAGCACACTGTTGTGAAACTGAATAAATATTTGGGTCAATGGAATGAACAGACAGATAAAATAGCTCTGCAATTTCTTTAGCTCTTGAAGGACAATAACTTACGACTTTATAATTTTCTCGCATTGTTATCATCCCCGCTTAGAAATGTTAATGGTAGGCTAGATATCTTTATCGGATTTTCCATAAGGGTATTTAATATGACCGTAACGAATAACTAAAATGGCTAACACAATAATTAAAATCGATGCCGATAAACCGAGCATTCTCCACGTATCCAAATTTTTCATATCCAAAATCATATAACGTGCCAAAGCAACAACGGCGATATATAGCGGCATTCTTACAGGTAAACGGCCAGACTTTAAATATAAACTCACCATGGCAAATACTTCTAAGTAGATAAATAATAGTAATAAATCCGCTAAAGTCACTTCCCAATTTTTGAAAACAATCCAGACTTCTGCAGCCATTGCAATAACTGTTAATACGGCAATGGTAAATAAGCCAATGTGCTCCACCAACGATAAGGCTTTGTAGCCTGCTTTTTTCACATTTGACATGCGACTCCCCTACTAAATAAACGGCTCTGTACAATAACAAATCAGAAAATATAAAATTAACATCACAATATCAAAATTACACGTATAATCAATTACTTAATAACATATTCATTGATACAATTTGCTGCCTTTCTTAATTAGGTTGTAATTAACATCTAAATTATAATCTAATCAATTGATATTTATAAAGAAAGTGACATTTCATGCCAACTTAAACCGCCATGTAATGAGTCTGACGGTCCTAAATGAGTAAAACCGTGCTTAGCATATAAATGGATTAACTCTGTTTGACAGATTAAATAGATGTCTGATTTTTTTAACGCCTGCATTTGCGCTATAAAAGCCGATAATAAAGTATCTGCATAACCTTTACCTTGGTAATCAGGATGAACAACAACGGACATCACCACAATATGTTTCCCCGCTGCATCATGCCCGACTAATTCTTTAAAGGCTTCATCTGATAACTGTACATGGTGTGTCGCACCTGAATTCACAAAACCGATAATCTCTATATCATTTTCTAAAATAAGAAAACCTTGTGGGTATTGCTGAATTCGACACAATATTTTTTCTTTACTCGCCGCTTCATCACCGGCATAAGCGGCTCGCTCAATCTCATAACATCTATCTAAATCACTTGTTTTTGCTTCTCGTATATTGAATAGATCGTTCATAGTACTGGGTTCCAACTATTGGTTATTGTTTTTTGTCGTTAATGGTTAAAAACTCGAATTTGGCTGCGTTAAGAAAGCGAGCTCTTCAGTTGTCGAAGTACGTTTTAATATTTCATTACGATGAGGGTAACGTCCGAATTTGACAATAATATTTCTGTGCATAATCTCGAAATCGAGATTAGATTGCAGTCCATTTTGCGTAAAAAGCTGTACTGCCTGGTCATGAATTAGCAAAGACTCACTGTGCATAAATGGCATATATATAAAACTTCGCTCAACAGCCGTTAACTCTTTCTCTACACCTATTGAGATTGCTTCCTGTGCAAGTATCAGTGCGAGTGAGTCCGAAGCGAATGCTCGCGATGATCCTCTGAACATATTACGTGAAAATTGATCTAGCAAGATGATTTCAGCTAACCGTCCCTTTGGCGTTTTTCGCCACTGGAATAATTCACCGCGATTTGCTTGCTGATGTAATGTTTTGAAATTAGTTGTAATGTAACTATCTACGGCAACGTCTTTTTTCCACCATTGTTCAGGTTGTAATTGAGTAAACCAAAAATCATAAATATCCTGATAATTCATACTAGCCTCTTTTAAGTTTTTAGCGCTATCCTTAACAAGATAAGCTATTTTAAATTGTTATTCATTTTATCGATGACGTTTGTAAATGTGTTAACTTGCTCCTCAGAAATATTTTTACACATCTTTTCATTAATTGCTTTTTCTGCTTCTAACACTTTGGTTAATAGCGCTTTTCCTTCAGTTGTAAAAGAGATAATAAAACATCTTTTATCTTTGATAGATGCTGTCTTTTCGACCAATCCTAAATTAATCAACTCTTTGATTAAACGTGCTATTTGCGCTTTATCACGCCGCATTTTTTGTACTATATCGTTTGCAGTACAATTTTCTATATCATTAATGATGTACAAGCAACGTACATGCATAGCATTTAAACCCAGTTCATTAGCATTGATACTTTCTCGTATCGTTACTCGGTAATGTTGCATTAATGTAAAAAGTGAATTAATTAGGGGAGTATCCATGCGCGCCTCACATTGATTGACAAAGTCAACCAAAACGCTATAGTTGACATTATCAACCATAACACATGCACAATAGCAAATATAGATATGAGTTTTAAAATGAGCACTATCTACGTGAAGAGCTTATATAATATTTTTAACAATAATGATTGATATCGCCAACACTGTAATACCAATTACATTAAGTAAATGATCTAAATTTTGCGCAGGAAAAATGACTGAGTTCAAGGCGTAATTTGAGTTAAATAGTTATTCTATTTGCGAAAATTACAACGAAGAAATAAGTTATTTTAACAAGTAAAATAGGTCAATTAATTATTGTGATTGGTATAAGTTCAACAAGGAATAATATGCGCAAACAAATTCGACAAGCAAATGTATTAAGTACGCAAAAGATCACTCCTCATTTACAACGAATTGTCATTGGGTCTGAGGAATTTAAAGGCTTTACTTCCTCTTTAATAGGCAGCTATGTCAAAGTGTTACTCGCTAAAGAGGCCGAACCAATTAGTGATATAGAGATGAAAAATGCCTGGATGCGCTCTTACACCATTCAAGATGTACAAGAAAACACTGGTGCATTAACTTTGGATTTTGTTATTAATATGCATCAAGGGCCTGCTACCGATTGGGCAAAAACAGCTAAGGTCGGTGATAAGTTGGCCATTGCTGGACCAGGACCTAAAAAGCTCGATGAATTAAATCAACCACATTATGTATTAATTGGAGACTTAACTTCAGTTAACGCGATTAAAGGTTACCTCCACCTGCTACCGAACTCAGCTCGCATTGATGCCATTGTTCATGTCCCAACTGAACAAGATATTATAGAATTAGACACAAAAAGATCGGTAAATTGGCTAGTGACAGAAACACCGAATCAAGATGTTCCAAGTGCGTTGGATAAATTGTCTATTTCACAAGATAGTATTATTTTTATGGCTATTGAAGCTGGATTAATGGGTAAGCTAAAAGATTTTTTTACTCAACAATACCAAGTATCTCGCACTCAAATAGTCGCTTCAGGCTACTGGAAACAAGGTGTGGATTCTGAAAACTATAAACTTCAACGCCAACAATTAGCAAACACACAGTAAATCAATAGTACTTTATTGAATAGTTCCCTCGCCTATTTATTAAATTGCTGTTAACAGTGCATTAAAAAACTGTCAAACTAACTGAGTTCATTTCTATTCATGCCATCGCTAAGGTATGTACAACTCTATGCAGAGGTATTTTTTTGTTATCAACAATTCCTTTCTCCCTTTTAGAACTTGCACCAATGCAAAAAGAAGCAAGCGTTGCAGAAACATTATCCAAAAGCACACAATACGCACAAAAAGCAGATCAGCTTGGTTACAACCGCTTTTGGCTTGCCGAACATCATAATATGCCAGGTATCATTTGTGCCGCCACCAGTATTTTAATTGGTCATATTGCAGGTAAAACCAAACGTATTCGCGTAGGCTCAGGCGGCATAATGTTGCCTAATCATTCCCCTTTGGTCGTTGCAGAGCAATTCGGTACCTTAGAAAGCTTATACCCTGGCCGCATAGACTTAGGATTAGGCAGAGCACCTGGTAGTGATAGTGTCACCAGCAGAGCCTTGAATAGTGACCTGCAACGAGCACAACAGTTTCCTGAAGAGGTTAGCCAACTACAAAGGTTGTTAGGGTCTGAGAATGCGAATGCTTCTGTACGAGCTATTCCAGGAGAAGACACAAATATACCAATTTGGCTATTAGGTTCAAGTTTATTCAGTGCTAAACTAGCAGCAGAAAAAGGGTTGCCTTACGTATTTGCGGGACATTTTGCCCCGCAATTTTTAGAGCAAGCAGTCGCACTTTATCGTAAAGAGTTTAAAGCTTCTGCAACCTTAACTAAGCCTTATTTTATGTTAGCTTTACCTATTGTTGCCGCTGAAACAGATCAACAAGCCGAATATTTATCAACGACCTCTAAACAAAGAGTACTCGCATTAATGCGCGGGCAACCGCTCTGGTTAAAACCACCTGTCGACTCTATGACGGGCTTATGGACAGCTCAAGAAAAAGCACAAGTCGACAGTTTTTTGAGTTTAAGTATAGTGGGTGGGCCGACTAGCATTAAACATAAGCTTGAGGTTATCGCAAAGCAATTTACTGTTGATGAATTTATTTTTACCAATGACTTATATGATGACCAAGAGCGTCAACATGCTTTAGAAATAATTATATCGGTAAAAGATCAATAAGTTATTTTCTACCGTCGTACAGTATCAATCAATTACTTTAGTTAATTATTATTAACTCTTAGTTAACGCTATTTTTGCGCTTAGTCCAATTAAAACGCTACCGGATACTCCTTCTAGTATTCGGCTATAGCCTTGTGCTTTTGTGCCTTTAATTAACACACTGCCTAAACTGGCATATAGTAAATTGCACAGCGTTGCTAATGCACTAAACAATAAACCTAATATCAACAAATGATGACTCGCATTACTACTAGCAGGATCAATAAATTGCGGTAAAAAAGCCAGAAAAAACATAGCCACTTTAGGGTTCAATACACTTACAATCATCCCTTGTTTAAATACATGTTTAGATTTTTGATTCTCATTGGTATTAATAGAAAAAGCACTTTGTTGTTGATAACAGTTAATTAGTGAGCGAACCCCTAAATACAAAAGATAAGCAGCCCCTAAATATTTTATTACCGTAAATAACAAAGCTGAACTGACAATCAATGCAGATAATCCTATCACTGCGGCAAAAGTATGAATTAAATAACCCGCTCCTAATCCCAACGACGCTTGAATACCAGATTTTATATTACCTTTCATGGTATTGCTTACAATGTAAATAACATCAGGCCCAGGAATCAAGTTAATCGATAATGCTGCAATAACAAATAAAATTAATGAGTGTGCTTCCATTATTTAACTTTCCTTTAAAGAGATTAAAAATCCATTTTATCTATTCATTTTTAAACTATAAATTGAATAAGATAATGCGAGGAATATACATATGAACACAGGGATGTATAAAGCTTGAAAGTAAAAAAGATCGAAAAAATAAGCCCCCAGTACTCCTCCACTAATAAATCCTGTAATAATTAACATAAAGAGCAGTAACTTTCTTTTATCAAAAGCTTCGCCACGTAATTTAGCACCTATCATAATACCGATATCGGTAAAAATGCCAGTCATATGGGTTGTTCTAATTACCGCTCCACTATAGGTTGTGGCTAAAGCATTTTGCAAACCACAGGCAGCGGAAGCAAAATAATGTCCAGCTACCCCATCCTTTGATAAATAAAAAATACTCATTAAAAGCAACAACCCTTCTAAGTACAGTAACCCACTATAACGTCGGCCTAATTTTAACGAACCACCTTTCAAGTAATAACCAGAAATAACAGAACCAATAACAAAGCTAATTAGAATAAATAAAAGATGTAAACTAGATGAAAAAGAGGCTGTGATCAATCCTGTACCAAATTGTGTTGCAGTACCAGAAAGATGTGAAATAGCTTGATGTTGGAAACCTAATAGGCCAATTGAATTGATAAACCCTGCGATTAACGCAAGTATAAATGCACCAGATTCAACCCAACGTGGAAGTCTTGATATCATAGGCATAACTTTTTTAAAAATAAAAAAGCGCGTGATCATGACGACCACACGCTTATTATTCGTCTAAAAAGACTAAATTATAGCGCTTTAGTCGCTCTTAACATCCAAGCCGTTTTTTCATGAATACGCATACGGTCTGATACTAAAGATGCAGTAGACTCATCATCTGCTTCTTGTGCAACTTTTAATACTTTACGAGATGTCTTTACAACTTGCTCGTGTGCTTTCGTCAATAGAGAAACCATATCTGATGCACTTGGTACACCTTCAACTTCTTCAATCGAGCTAAGTCTTGCAAACTCTTTATAAGTACCCGGTGCAGCATCACCTAAGGTTCTAATACGTTCAGCAATATCATCAACTGCAACTGCAAGTTCTGTATAATGCTCTTCAAACATTAAATGTAACTCACGGAACTGTGGGCCCGTAACATTCCAATGAAAGTTGTGCGTTTGTAAATATAGAGTATAAGAATCCGCTAAAAGACGTTTCAAGCCTTCAGATATTTCTGCACGATTTTCTTTACTAATACCAATATCAATCTCTGTCATCTTATTTCCTTACAGTAATAACTGTTACTCACATAACAGCCTAGTGAAACAAAAAAGTAACTAATAACAATCTCTTAATTGGATCATCACTAAAACTAATTAACGTCTTTAGGTTACTGCATTAATAACTAATGAGCAATACAAGCCAGCTGATCTTTTACTATTTAGAAAAGTTTTATGGGCTAATAAAATCCTATATTATATGAATTAAATTATTGCAGTATCTTGTTTAATTAGCTCAATAATCTCTGATAGAGGTAAAGCTTTGGAAAAAAAGTAGCCTTGAACATAATCACAACCTAACTCTATTAATAGCTCAAGTTGTTGTTCAGTCTCCACTCCTTCAGCTAATACTCTTACATCCAAAATTCTTCCCAGTTCAATGATATGTTTAATAAAATTTCTATCTAGTTCAGTATGACAAATTTTATCAACCAAACTACGATCCAGTTTTAGTTTATTGATGGAATGGTGAAAGTTTCGAATCAAACTTAAGGATGAATAGCCTGTACCGAAATCATCTAAAGCGATATGCATTCCTAATGCTTTCACTTGCAACATATTATCAGAAAGCATTTTATCGTTATTAATTGATGAGGTTTCAGTTACTTCTAATTCGATAAAATGTGTCGGGCAGTTTGTCCTTACAAGAATCTGTTTAATACGCTCAATAAAATCACTCATTTCCATGGTTTTAAAAGATACATTAATAGCAATTCTTGGCACATGGATACTTTGACGTTGCCAGAGTGTTAACTGCTTACATACTTTTTCAAATACCCATAGATCAAACTCAAAGTGCAAACCAATTTCTTCAGTAATAGCGACAAAAATATCTGGCTGAATAACACCTAGGCTCGGATCTGTCCAACGAGAAAGTGCTTCTAATCCAACTAACGCTTGGGTATGCATATCATATTGAGGCTGATAATGGATATCGATAATATCCGCAGACATTGCTTTAGGCAGAGCTTCTATGATCAATTTATACCGTAAGAAATCTTCTTTGGGCTCAGGTGTAGCAATAAAATAATTGTTAATACTGTATTTTTTAGCTTTTTGTTTTACTGTTTCTGCTGCAATTTGCATCGAATGATAACTGTGGTAGTCATAGCCAGGGGCACTCACTCCAATACTAAATGACTTACTAATAGCCAGATCATCAGAGATAACAATAGGTTTAGCTAAAGAGAAGCAAAGATTTTGGCAAATAAGCTCAATACGCTTTCTTAGTACTAACTCTGATAAATTTTCATTGTCTTCAATGAGTATCGCATATTTAGCATTAGAAAAACGAATAACAAACCCAAAACTTTTTAATAAAGACTGTAAACGCTGCCCCAATAAAGTGAGATATTGATCACCAATGGTATAATCATAACGAAAATTAATAGCAGAGAAATTGTCGGCTTCTAGTACTAATAGCACCATATCTTTTAATGCAAAACGACCGCTATCTAGTAAATAATTAACACGAGAAATTAAAGCCCAACCATTTGGTAGGTTAGTGATTGGATCAATAGATTTATTCTCAGAAACATTAAAGTACAACTTAAAAATATCCGCTCCCTCATAGACACAATGTAGTTTTACACTTACTGCATAATAAAATTGATTAAATATTTTAGCGCTAGTAATAACCCCTTCGTCGCTATGCATTGTTTCATCAAATAAAACATCTAACGTCGAATAACGATTACTCTTATCAAGTATCAGTTTACTTTGCAGGTGTAGGTTACGAATAGTTGCTCGGGAGAAGCCTGATAGTTCAATAAAAGCATCATTACAACTTGTTACCATATTGACACTGCCTCTATATACAGTGATTGCTGCTAAAAGAGTTTTACTGTTGTCATGCATAATAGGTAACAATAACTTTTGGAAAAAGGAAAATAGCAGAGGTTAAGTTATCAATGATATTTAAAATATGACATCCTTAGAGAATAGTTAACTAATAAAAGTATAGGTTAATTAAAAATATTAGTAATTCTCTTTTACGTTTTATGCCTGGCAATAACTTATTTTAAATGATGTGATTATTTCATTGGAAAAATGACAACGATAAAATAAGTTATTTAAGTAAATAATGAATCAATAAAATTGAATTAAACTATTTATTAATACTTACAAAACTCCATGTAGGTAAATAAGAACCAACCATCAGACTGACTTATTTTTGTTAGTAAGCTTACTTTATGATGTTATTTAATATATAACTTTTTTATCCATAAAGGAATAATATTTATTATTAATTAATGATATGAGTGGTTTATATTGCTCAAAAAGTAGTAATTCTAATAATTGCGTTTTTAAAATAGAAAATGCCGGACTACGAGTGTAAACCAGCATATTAAAAATATAATTGATAGGCACTGTTTAACGGCTTTCTAAACAAAAAAACCTAGGGTTGTTTATAAGCAGCAACACAATTTATTACAGCCTATTATTTAGAAAGATCATTTTCTATTTGAAAGCGAGTCATGAAAGCAGCGAGTTTGTTTGCTTCTTCAACTGTGACACCATTGTATAAGCTTGCACGTAAATAATCGCCAACACCAAAAGGAGTTAATGTTCTAAGACCCACCATGCCTTTATCCCAACTTTCAATTAAGAACTTGTTGGTTAATGCATCATCCCCACCAGCTATATTAAAAGGAACGTTCATACGACTACGCAATACTTTATTATTAACAGGTGTTCCATAGAAGCCGTTAGAATGATCAATTACTTTATATAGCGCCTCGGATTTAGCAATAGATCGGCGTTCACACTCATGTACACCTCCTTCTTTAAGTAACCAATCCATGACCATACCTACCACTTCAATATTAAAAGTAGCCGGTGTATTCCACAGATTTCCAGCTTCACTGTTAGTTGTGTAATTAAATATACCCGGACATAGCGGTGATGCTTTGCCTAATAGATCTTTACGAACAACCGTAATTGTTAGACCTGGATGACCAATATTTTTTGATGCACAAGCAAACAATATACCGACTCCACTACCACGCCAATCAATCGGTTTTGTAGTAAAATCGGAACTCGCATCAACAACTAATGGAATATGTTTCAATGATTCAGGTAAGCTAGGTAAGCGATGTAGCTCAACCCCATTTACAGTTTCGTTTGAACAAAAATAAACATACTTACTATCAGTATGGACATTAGATTCAGTTAATTCTGGAAAATGTGTAAATAAACCAGTTTCAGGATCACTCCCATCAATAGTATGTACATCACAATATCTACTTGCTTCATCTCGACCACGAGCAGACCATGTGCCATTAACTACATAAGTCGCAATATCTGACATATCTGTACATAAATTTAAAGGTAATGCTGCAAATTGACCATGACCGCCACCATGAGTGAAAAGTACTTCATATTCTTCTGGGATTTCCATTACTGCACGTGCGGTGGCAATAGCATGCTCTAAAATAGCTAAAAATTCTGGTGCTCGATGCGATAATGATAATGATGTAAAACCTGGTTTATTAAAACTAGCAGCAATTTGTGCTTCAACGTCTTTTGGGAGCGAAGTTGGACCAGGGCTAAAATTGATTACTTCTTCAGAAGGAGCGGTAGAACTAAGTGAGCCGACAAGGGCTGGATGAGTCTCTATATTCATGATGTATTACCTTACATAATCAAGTCCATATTAACCTAAAAAAAGCAGTTAATTTTTAGTAGACTGATTATGCAAGCAAATTTATAGCTTGCTTAGTGCCAGAATAAGCTTTTCTTGATCCCAGAAACGAAAGCAATACTTAAAAATAATACCAATTACATTAAATATGTTGTCTTGGAAAGACAGTTCAATTCAAGAGGTAAATAGAGGTTTTCAAAGATTTACTTAGTTAATGATCTAACTAAGAATTAACTAAAAGATGTTAATTCTTTAATGGCAGGTCCCTTTACGAAATTTACTACGAAAAAGTGGGCTATTTTAACAAGTAAAGTTAACATTAATACCCCAGCAAACTTAATATAATTCATCTTAATTAGTATTTAAGATGAATTATATTGTAGCGACAAAATTCTTTGTCGGTAGTTATTAGTAACGATTTAGTGACGGTCACTATGATTGCTATGATTACCGCCTCCATGACCACCGCCATGATGATGAAAAAATCCACAACCAGATAAAGACAATGATAAAGAAAGAATACCTACTAAAGTTAATAAACGCATATGAGCTCCAAAAATAAAATAATTACAATTAACTTGATAATCTAATAGACAACATACTAGCCAATAGGTTCCAAAACCTAAAATTAACAGCACATCTACAACACGTACTTTAGCCAACCAATCTTAGTTTTATGTGAATCCCTTCTAAAAGGGCCTAATACATCTGGTACAGGCAAAAATACTAAGCAAAAAAAACCCTGCTGAAAGGCAGGGCTAAAGGGCTCAAATTAATAAAATTTAAAATTCGTAAGCATTACTTAAAGTAGTAGTATTACTCTCTAGCATAGCTTGATACAAATCTTCTGTATCAGAAGTGGTAGTAATTAAACCGTTTAAATCACTATAAAACTCTGTCGCAGCATCATCATCTACAAAATCAGAGGCACTATATTCACCTAAATCAACTAGGTCGACATTAGTTGTCATCAGGTATTGAATTACATCTCCACTGTCAGCATCAGAGCTCACTAAATTAACTTCAATACGTGATAATGTTGGGTCGGTATAATCAAATAGGCTACTAACTAATATAACAGGTTCTTCGTTAGCAAGTGAATAAATTGATTGATAAGAGATATTACTAGAAGAACTTGTACGATCTTCATCTAAACGGAAATGTACACGTTGATAATCAAAGTCATCACTCGAATAGCTTCCATTCATATCAAGACAAAATGCGTCAGCTACATCACAAGTGCTAGCCACACTCACACCGTCTAAAACATCTTCTACCAAAGCAAATGCTTCTAACTCAAGGAAAGTAACATCATCCAATTCAGTGAAAGTTGTGAATAACCAATCGTTTGAAGTAATAGTACCTGATAGGTATCCACTCCACAAAGACACTTCCGATGTATCATAAGCTAAAGTTAATAGATCAACATCGTCATAAATAGGTTGCCAAAAGTAACTTTGATTATCATGTATTGCAATAATTGCACTGTCGCTGTCTAGCTCTACAGTATCAGTGGTAAACCAGTAAACATCTGTTAAGCCGTTGCCTGAAAGACTGGCTGTAAGTGTGCTTGCAGTATCATTAGAATCTTCATATAAGTTAGCAGAGCTAATAAATGCCCATTCTGAAAGTTCAGTGTACTCTGTTGAGCTTGAATCATATGAAGCAAAAGCGGTAATCAATACGTCACGAGATGCAGGGTAAGGAGAGTCAACAGGAATAGCTGTTGCTGTCGCTTTGCCATTCACAGAGTCAACATCGTAACTACTTTGGTAATAATCGGGATCTGAATCTGGTTGTTGTACATTTACTAAAGCAGTATCTGAATCAGTCTCTCGGTAATCGCTGCCAGTATAGCAAGCACTATCTTGCTCTTGAGTAATGTTTAACACCAAATCTTCAAGCAGATCTTTTTGTACACTAAACATGTAACTACCACGATCACCACCAGTTAAGCTTTCAATCTCTTCCAGTGTCACATAACCGTCATCTGGTACATCAGTACTGGTAATGGTAAACAAACCATTGGTAATATCGTCCGCAGAGAAAGTTTCTGCAATAGTTCCATCAGCATTATGGTAAAGAATATTGTAATCATCCTCAGCGACATAAGCAGTGATCACTTCTCCGTCATTTAATTCTGAGTC
The DNA here is from genome assembly GCF_036697365.1 of Psychromonas arctica. GTDB lineage: Bacteria > Pseudomonadota > Gammaproteobacteria > Enterobacterales > Psychromonadaceae > Psychromonas > Psychromonas arctica_A. Next base: position 35,517 of record NZ_JBAHZA010000013.1, on the reverse strand, counting down.
AGCGTATATAATACACTTACTACTTAACGAGCTTTCGCTTACTGATTTTAATTGCACCACTTGCCATTGATAAGTTGGAGCACTTGAGCCTGAAGATCCTGAACCACACCCAACAACTAATGCAGGTACAATGAGAGACGCTAAAATGGACTTTTTCATTATTTTAATCCTTAAAATAAAATAGTGTTTAATATGAATACAGCCAAAATTTTCCAAAGTATCTGGTGCTGCCGATAACTTGATAAAGCTTGTGTCGATTTTTTGATATTTAACGCCATTTTTATGACATTTATTTGTGTTAATAACGTAAATAAACAAACTTAAAGTAATAATCACTGTGAATATACTTAGATAAAGCAGAATCCATGCCACAAAATAATCAACATGAATTAATTTTATTTAAATTCAACACATCTTTAAATGTAGCCTAGAAAAAGAATTTTTAGAGATGTTAATTAATAGCCTTTAAAAAACCATTAAAGGCTATTAATTAACATTGGAATATTTAAATAGGAAAAAGAAAAAAGGAAGTTGTTAATTTAGTTATTTTTATTACGTAAAAATTAAAGCTAATAAATAATAATACCAATTATATTAAATAAGTGATCTAAATTTTACACAGGAAAAATGGCTGAGTTCAAGACGTAATTTAAGCCTTTCGTCGATTAACATCGTTAATAGTCTATCGGAGAATTAACGGTGAAATGTTAATTCTTTAATAGTTTTTCTATTGGCGAAAATTACAACAAAGAAATAATACCAATTGCATTAAATAAATGATCTAAATTTTGCGCAGGAAAAATGACTTAGTTTAAGGCGTAACTTAAGTTAAATAGTTGTTCTATTTACGAAAGTTACATCGAAGAAATAAGTTATTTTAACAAGCAAAATAGATCAGTTACTTAGTGTGATTGGTATAAGTCATTTTAACAAGTCAAATAGATCAATTAATTAGTGCGATTGGTATAAGGGATAGAAAGTAATATAAGGAGCCCTATTACCATTCAGTTTATGTGCAGAGGAAGGTATAAAAATTAACGTTAGCTGTAAAGATTCAAAAACAATATAAAATGCGATGGATTCAAAGTTAAATAGAAAGTAATGAAAGCGATACAAAACTGATATGAAACAAACATTCAAAAATAAAGACAGAACATAAGCCAAGCTAGTCTACTTACTATAAGTCGCTATCTACAAAAAACTGCACTGCATATAACTCGACCAACTAAGTAGACTGTGCTAAAGATTGGCATCATGTTTACATTTATTATTGCATTAAACCACTGCAAGTAATAAAGCACCGACAGACAAGGCACCTTTCAAAAATTGCCCAGCAGAATAGCTATCATCAGCTTCTTCTTTATCTTTTTCAGGATGATCCATGCCTAACATTCCATGGGCAAAAGATTCAACTTTACTTGTGCCTTCTTCTTCAGGTTTAGCCGTCTGTGCAAGTTCCGCTGCTGAAAGCTCTTTAGCCTTAGCAGATAACTCAACATGTTTATTTTCTGCTGGTGCAACAGCTGTTGCCTCTTTAGTCGCTTCAGCCTCTTTAGCTTGTGCATTTTGAGGCTGGGCAACTTTAAGATTAGTGTTGTAATGATTAATGCCAATGTTTGTCATAAATCCCTCTAATTAGTTCAATGTCCACGTCAATTTATCGACAGGAAAATAAAAAACTTAAGCTTTTTCTTTTTTTATTTAAAAAAACTTACCGTTTACAAAATAAACAAAAGCATTATTTATGCCATTATGAATGGTTCGACGAATAAACGATAAATACTACTTAAATAATAGAACAATATTTCAAAAGTAGTAAAAAAATAATGACTATATTGTGTAAAAAAGAATAATTACTAGGATTTAAATAAGAAATAGGCAATAAAATTGCAGGCTCATATTGCCATAGAGGCAGTGATTGCCGCTTTATTTAGACAAGATATGTTTTAATCGTAATAATAAAGTTAATAGAAGGATAAATGGTTAGAGTTGTGTTTTAACAACGCCACCAAATCTACATATTAAACACAATTAGTACTAAAACATTTGAGTTAAAAGGGAGTCAAAAAATTAAATCAGGGAGAGGTTGTATATAGTAGAAATAAAATGCAGGATTATAAATAGTTGTTTGGAGCAAAACGAAAAAAGGCTTCTCAATGAGAAGCCTTTTTTCTTAATGTGGCGGAGGAGGAGAGATTTGAACTCTCGGAGAGCTATTAACCCTCGCTGGTTTTCAAGACCAGTGCATTCAGCCGCTCTGCCACCCCTCCGCAGAACGAGGCGTATATTATAGAATCTGAGATAAAAGCCAAGCTATTTTTTAAAAAAACTGTTTAAGTGCTTACTTTTCAAACTAGTTGTTGTTTAACGCATTAAATGTGGCGAATAAAAAAGCACAACAACAAGGAAATCAGCTTGTTATACAATATCTATTAATTATTCTCTTTGTATGTAATACCACTTATATTAAATAATTATACCGCCTCCAATAAATAGCTTATCTAACTTACTTCTTAATCAGCCCTCTTTTCGTTATAAACTTAATTAGGGGAACAGCACTTTAGAACAATTTATCCCTAAAAAATGAACTATTTTTCGAATACGTAAATTGAAACCTCCAAAGATGGCTTCGTTATACCAATTATATTAAATAAGTGATCTAAATTTTACGCAGGAAAAATGATTGAGTTCAAGGCGCAATTTAAGACTTTCGTCGATTAACTTCGTTAATAGTTTATCGGAGAATTGACGGTAAGATGTTAATTCTTTAATACTTGTTCTATTTGCGAAAATAACAATGAATAAATAAGTTATTTTAAGAAGTGAAGTAAATTAGTTAATTAGTCTTATTGATATAAGTAAAACTAATTTTGATCAGAAGGTTAAACAAAATAATATTAGTTGAGGTAAGTCACTAGATTTATAACGAAAAAAGGCTTCTCAATGAGAAGCCTTTTTTCTTAATGTGGCGGAGGAGGAGAGATTTGAACTCTCGGAGAGCTATTAACCCTCGCTGGTTTTCAAGACCAGTGCATTCAGCCGCTCTGCCACCCCTCCGCAGAACGAGGCGTATAATATACAAGTTAAAATAAAAGCCAAGTCTTTTTTCCATTTTTTTATAAATCTATTTAAATTTCACGAATTCAGCAGTTCAACCTTTAATTAAATACCATTCACCTTTACTATCTCAACACAAGTTTATAGATTTCAACGCTTTTATTATTTCAGACTTATTGTTGATAAAACTTTCTCTCTAAACACCTTACTTATTGTAATTTATTAAAGGTTTCAAGCATGTTTCAAGACAATCCATTACTTAATCAACTTAAACAAACAATGCAAGACAATACGCCTAAGCGTACTGGTATTGTCAAAGCATCAGAGCGTGGATTTGGCTTTCTAGAAACCGATAAAGGTAAACGTTTTTTTATCGCACCTAACGAGATGAAAAAAGTATTACACGGGGACCGTATTAGCGCGACCATTCAAGAAAATGGTGACAAGTCAACGGCAACACCTGTAGAGCTAAAGCAAACAGACATTTCAGAATTTGTTGCACAATTATCAATAAGTGGTAAACGTGTCTCGATCAAAGCAAATAATCCACTGATCAATGGCTTCTTTAAAATTAAAGGGGCGATGCAGCTAACGACTCAAGGTTACCATGATGGCGATTGGGTTAAGGTTAAACTATTAAACCATGCATTAAAGGATAATGGTTTTTTAGTAGAAGTTGTTGAAAAAGTAGCAGAGTATAATGACCCTTTTGCGTACCGTATGATCGCAGTAGCAACACACAAACTACCAAACAAAGCACCTGAGTTCGACCACCCTTGGCAAGTTATTGACCCTGAGTTAGCACGACAAGACCTGACTAAAACGCCCTTTTTTACTATTGATGGTGTTAATACTCAGGATATGGATGATGCTTTGTATATTGAAGAAAATGAGCAAGGCTGGGCACTAACAGTCGCTATTTCAGATCCTTCTGCTTATGTACCAGAACAAACAGAGATGGATAAAGAAGCGTGGCAACGTGCTTTTACTTTATATTTACCGAATTTTAATGTACCAATGTTACCAAGAGATCTCAGCGATAGTTTATGCTCCTTAAAGGAGTGTGAAAAACGTGCCACTATCTGTTGTACTATGCACATTGATAAAACAGGTGCAATGACACAAGAGCCTAGTTTTTTTGCGGCTTGGATAAAATCACATTATCGCCTTAACTATCATGACGTATCAACTTATTTAGAAAGTGATGAGTTAAAAGAAGATCAGTGGAAACCAAATAGAGAATTAAGTCAGTTATTAAAAATTCTGGATACAGCAACCGCAGCTCGCCATCAATGGCGTTGTGAAAACACCATTGTGATGAAAAACCAACCTGATTACACACTAAAATTGAACAACAAAGGTGAAGTGTATGAGATCTTATGCGAACCTCGCCGCAGCGCTAACCGACTGGTAGAAGAATCTATGATAGCAGCCAATGTTTGTGCAGGTGACTTTTTAGCAAAGCATAAACAGGCTGGTGTGTTTAATGTTCATTCCGGTATTGCTAGCGATCGTATTAATAAAGCTGTTAGCTTATTAGCAGAATATGGTATTGAGGTTACAGCAGAGTCACTGGTCACATTGAACGGTTATGTAGAAATGCGTCAACAGGTGGCTAAATTACATAACGCTTACTTAGACCACCGACTTCGTCGTTTATTATCTTATGCAGATACTAGCGCTACACCAGCTCCTCATTTCACAATGGGCGTCGCTCATTACGCAACTTGGACATCACCTATTCGTAAATACGGTGATTTAATTAACCATCGTTTAATTAAATCTGTGCTTACACAGCAAGCTGCTAGCCCTGTTGCAGTTGATATCGGTATTCATTTAAATGAAGCACGTAAATCTCAACGAATGGCGGAACGTGATGTCAATAATCTGTTGTACTGCAATTACTTAAAAGATCAAGAAAACTCAGATTGGCGCTATAAAGCAGAAATTTTTGATATTGTTAAAGCTGGTTGTCGTGTTCGAGTTCAAGAAAACGGCGCGACTTTCTTTATCCCAAGTAGTCTATTAGGTAAGACAAGTAATGATGCCAAAAAGATAGAGTGTATGCGCGAACAAGGTGTTGTTAAAGTAGGCGAGCAAATAGAATTACAACTTGGCGATGTCATCGATGTCATGCTTACTTCTGTTAAACCAGAGTCTCGCCAATTAATCGCAAAATTAGCTGAGCCATTAGGTTAAAAAACTTAAAATGTTAACCAGTTGATTTTCATCATCAACTGGTTAACATTTGTACTTGTTGATTTTATTTAATCAGTACAACAACCACCTTTGTTAAACTCTATGTTATAATGGCGCAATTTTATATTCCAACACTAGAGATTATTTTTCTTGAAGCCAATAACTACCCCCAAAGACCGCAATTTATTTTCATATCCTAAATACAGAGGTGAAGCTTCCTCTAAGGCTGCTCCTTTTTTACCTATGTCTCGCAAAGAGATGAAAAAGCTCGGCTGGGATAGTTGCGATATTATTTTAGTAACAGGTGATGCTTATGTAGACCACCCTAGTTTTGGCATGGCTGTGATTGGACGAATGCTTGAAGTCCAAGGCTTTAGAGTAGGTATTATTGCACAACCTGATTGGCATTCGAAAGATGCGTTTATGCAGTTAGGTAAACCTAATTTATATTTTGGTGTGACTGCCGGTAACATGGATTCAATGATCAACCGCTACACAGCAGAAAGAAGACTAAGACACGATGATGCTTACACGCCAAATGATGAAGGAGGCAAACGTCCTGACCGTGCCGTTACTGCTTATACACAGCGTTGTAAAGAAGCCTATAAAGGTGTTCCAATTATCATTGGTGGTATTGAAGCAAGTTTACGCCGTATTGCACATTATGATTATTGGTCAGACAAAGTACGTCAATCTGTTTTATTTGATTCAAAGGCAGACCTGTTAATTTATGGTAATGCAGAACGCCCGCTAATTGAAATTTCACACCGTATTGCACAAGGTGAAGATGTCAAAACCATTACCGATGTTCGTGGCAGTGCTTTTTTAACCAATAGTGCATTACCAGGTTGGACAGGTATAGACTCTCGTAGCGTCGATAAGCCAGGTAAAATAGATCCGATCCCTAGCCCGTACCAAGATCTTACTGAAAAATGTGATACTGCAAAAGATGATGATGTGGTTGATGAAACGTCTGATGTAACAAAAACAGCACAAGTTATTCAGATGACACCTCATAAAAGTACACCACAAGAAGAGCGTGAAAAGAGGTGGATAGAGAAAGCAAAAGCTTGGTCAACTACCTATATTAATTTACCCACTTTTGAACAAGTGAAAGACAATAAAATACTATATGCGCATGCATCTCGTATTTTTCACCAAGAAGTGAATCCAACGTCAGCAAAAGCATTGATGCAGAAACATGGTAATCGCGCAATTTGGTTAAACCCACCAGCAACACCACTAGAAGAAAGTGAAATGGATGGTGTGTTTGGTTTACCTTATGCTCGTGTGCCGCACCCAAGTTATGGCGATGCTAAAATTCCAGCTTACGATATGATAAAAACATCTATCAATATCATGAGAGGATGTTTCGGTGGTTGTACCTTCTGTAGTATCACCGAGCACGAAGGACGCATCATACAAAGCCGTTCGCAAGAATCCATTATTAATGAAATTGAAGATATTAAACTTAAAGTGCCTGGGTTTACTGGCGTTATTTCAGATCTTGGTGGCCCAACAGCTAATATGTATAAACTGCGTTGTAAGAGTGCAAAAGCCGAAGCAACGTGCCGTAAACCCTCTTGTGTATGGCCAACGATTTGTGGACACCTTGATACAGACCACACGCCAACCATTGAGCTATACCGAGCAGCTCGAAGAGTACCAGGCATTAAGAAAGTATTGATTGCCTCAGGCGTACGTTATGACTTAGCGATTGAAGATCCTGATTACATTAAAGAACTGGCAACACACCATGTTGGTGGATATTTAAAAATAGCACCGGAACATACGGAAGAAGGCCCATTAAATAAAATGATGAAGCCAGGTATGGGAAGCTATGATAAATTCAAAGAGCTATTTGATCACTACTCTAAAGTAGCCGGTAAAAAGCAGTACCTGATCCCGTACTTTATTTCCGCTCATCCAGGCACAACGGATATGGACATGATCAATCTGGCAATGTGGCTTAAAGAGAATGACTTTAAATTGGATCAAGTGCAAAACTTCTACCCTTCACCTTTAGCTAACGCAACAACTTTGTATCACACAGAGATTAACTCGCTGCGTAATGTAAAAAGAAATAGTGAATCCGTATCTATTCCAAAAGGCACAATCCAGCGTCGCCTTCATAAAGCTATATTGCGTTATCACGATCCAGCCAACTGGCCTATTATTCGTGAAGCTTTAATCAAGATGGGTTTAGATAAAACCTTGATAGGTAGTAAAGCAACTTGTTTAGTACCAAAAGAAACACGTGCTGAAATTCTTAGTCGTAATACTAAAAAAGCAAAAGCACCTTTAAAAGGTAATAAAGGCACGCCAAAAGGACAAGGTAAAGCAGCCGCAAATAATAGACGTAAACCTAAGCCCAAGTTTGGCACTAAACCAGCGAATGGTAAACAAGGCCTAACACGCTTCAGTACCAATCAATTTCAAAAATAATTGGTGTTTAACTTATTAATACTAAAAAGGGCTGGCTTTATCACAAAGCTAGCCCTTTTTAATACGACCCGGTTAATGAGTTCATTAGCTGATATTATACCAATTACATACCCAAGCCTATTTGACCAGACTGGTTTAATTTACATACCTGATTTAAGAAAGAATTGATTCTGTATGGTTGGAAATGTGTAGGAATACGATTCTCTAATGCAGGAATAGGTTTCTTGTCTTCCTTTAAGTGAGTCAAAATTAACTTTAGGAGCCCTGATAGATATCCTTTAAATGCTTCACTTTGGTATAAACTATCCCAATCAATGACACCTACTTTATTGTACTGCTGTGTCAGTGGTTCTATCTTAGCCGTATATCCTTGTATCTCAATATCACCCATACAATATTCTTTAACTAATTGTAAAAACAAGTCTAAGCACTCCCCACGTGGTACTAAATTAAAAAATTCGGCATTAGGCTTCTTGTCTTCAGCAGGTGCATTAATTAAACGAAATAAAATTTCAAACATATGCACTATCGTTCTATCTAAGATACGTTGTTTTGGTTGATGCAGAGACTGGATATCTTGTGCGACCACACTATAAAGTGTCACCATATCTACGCGTGTAGCGGCTTGATGAGATAATTTATCAGCAATCGAGATAGGGATTCGATTAGCAATTAACGTATTAAAAATAGATCGAGCTAACGAATCCTGTATTGCTGTTTTTGCTTTATCAGAACCCTTAAAAGTCCCTTTTTGATTGTTAGACATCTATTTCCTTGAAACGTAAATATATTATTGCTTAACCATATAATAACGAATTATCAAGATGAGTTGAAAACTTCCGTTAGTCTAAATTAAATAAAGTTAACTTTGGTTACATACTTTATTCCACAGAGTACTAAGATAACCAGCAATCGTTATACCGCGAAAGTTCTTCATAGCCCCACGTCAACGCTCCATGAATTGGTTAAACTTTTTCAAGTACAACAAAAATATTTAATTTTAGTGATAATCAGAATGCATTATTTTTGCAACTTCATTCAGGTATTTGTAATAAATAAGAAATAAAATTGAATGACACAATCCAATCAATAGAGCTTTAAATATCAAAAAACGTTATTCACTGTTTGTGACAGCAATGAAACATTGTTTGATTTATAAAAGAAATTGAACAAAGATCAACGCATATAAAACAGCTGAATCTAAAAATTAAGGCATTGGTATTAGAGCTTATTAATAAAGGACTCTTAATAGTGAATAAAACGCCACCTACTTGTTCAACCTTTTATATACAAGGTTAAAAGTTGGCTACTCATTAATATAAATTATTATGAAGCCCAAAGCACAATTAAGTTAATCGAACTTTGAGGCTTTTTATTTCCTCTATTTTTTTTCTGTATAACCTTTAGGAATAGCTATATGGCTAGGATTTTTTGATCTTGTTTGAGTCCAAAAATTACCATATTGACCGATAAAACTGACTTCCTTATCATTATAAGAAGTCAAGTAATACGAAAATGTGTCCCCTGTTTCTGGGTCTATTTCATTAAATATAAATCCATCTTTAAAAGTAAATGGTATGTTTGGCGTGAACATCCTTGAATAGGTTTTGTTATTATGATTAATTTCAAGAGAATCATAATCATATGATAATTCTCTTTGAGTGATAATAATAGAAGTTTCATACTCTTGATCAATTGTATGTTCATACCATGTTCCGGTAATATCTGATAGTTTAGCTTTAGGCACAGGCGTAAAAGGGCCAGTGACTTTATCTTTATACTCACTCATCTCAGTAAGTGAAAAGGAGTTATCCTTCCAATCCGCAGTGATAGTTAATACTCCTTTATTTATTTTTTCACCTTTTAGTATGTATGTTGAATCAGTCAATTGCTCATATTCAGCGAGTTCTAATACTTCTTCACTTCCAATTCGGTGCGCAATGACTTTGCCATTTTTAAATTCAATTACTTTAGTGGGTTTAGGGGAAAACCACTGTCCTTCTAAGGTATGAGAGTTGTTTGTGCACGCGTATAATAAAGTGCTTAATACGGTAATAATTATTATTTTGAACATTAAATTTCCTTTTAGCTGTAGTCCTAAATATTATGAGTTTATATTTTTAGTATAAATTTCAATATAAAAATGGGCTTATAGTGAGTGAGATATTATCTATTTTTTAGTTCTACCATCTACTCACTGTGCATATTAGTTTGGATTCGCTTGTTTGAATGGTTTCTCCAGTAATCAGCTCGATAAATATTTCTATCGTATCCATGTTTTACCATTCAAAGTAATACTAACTTATAACATCGAACGTCCAGTAAAAGAGTGTGACAAGGTTGTGCTATCTACAAACTCAAGCTCTCCCCCCACTGGCACGCCATGTGCAATACGGCTTACCTGAATTTTTTGCTTTCTTGCCATTTCTGCAATGTAATAAGCTGTTGCTTCACCTTCCACCGTCGGGTTAGTTGCTAAAATAACTTCTGTAATATTACCTTTTTGCATCTGCTGCTCAAGTAAATGCAAGCCTAATTGCTCAGGTCCAACACCATCCAATGGAGATAAATGCCCCATTAATACAAAGTAAGTGCCAGAAAATAAGGCAGTTTGCTCGATTGCAACTACATCAACGGGCATTTCGACTATACAAATTACTCCGTTGTCATTGCGTTTTTGATTACTACAAATAGAGCAAAGATCTTCTTCTGTAAAGGTTCGGCATTGTTTGCAATGGCCTATTTCTGTAACCGCTCTTGCTAACACATCACTCAGTTTCAAAGCACCATTACGGTTTTTATCTAACAAATGATAAACCATACGCTGTGCAGACTTAGGACCAACACTTGGTAAACATTGTAGAGCTTGTGTTAGCTCTTCGATTAATGGTTTATTTGACATTATTTTTCTTCTTAACATTAAATTAGGTCGATTAAGCAACTTAAATTGGCTTAATATTTTGCATTGAACTGAGTTAACTTTTTAAGTTTTCAAAAGAATTTTGCAATAACATAAAGTTTATCATCTAATGAAGATCCCGTATCGTTTAAACCTTCGCTATCATCAACAACATTCATATTTTCATTAAAAACTAACAAATTTTTTTGTTAAATTAACCTAACTTCAAGGGCAATCTGCTCACAAATTATTTTGTTTATTCCTATCTCGTTTTGCCTGCAGTTGAAAACTAGTTTCTATTACTTAAGCTCTGTAATCTTGATTTGCTCTATCGTAGGTTGTAAATCTTTAAATAAGTTAATAGCAACCGATTCAGCTAATGCTAAATAAGGAGCAACTAATTCAGATTGTTCATTTTTAGCAACAGTTGGATAGCCTTGATCAGTGTTTTCACGGTATTGGATATGAAGAGGTAATGCTCCTAAGAAAGGTAAGTTAAATTCCTCAGCCAATTTCTTACCGCCGCCTGTCCCAAAAATAGCTTCTTGATGGCCACATTTAACACAAGAATAGATACTCATATTTTCAATTAATCCAGTGACATGCACATCCACTTTGTTAAACATAGTAACGCCTTTTTTAGCGTCAATTAATGCCACATCTTGCGGTGTAGTGACTATAACCGCGCTCGTTAGAGCAACGTTTTGTGACATAGTAAGTTGAATATCACCTGTGCCAGGAGGCATATCTACAACCAGATAATCCAATTCAGGCCAATCTGTTTCGTTTAATACTTGTTGTAAAGCTTTACTTGCCATCGGACCACGCCATACCATGGCATCTTTATCTTCGATTAAAAAACCAATGCTATTACAAACAATACCGTGAGCTGAAATTGCCTGTAATAGTTTTCCATCCGAAGAGGTTGATTTTGTTGCTTTCTCGCCAAGCATCATAGGTACTGAAGGACCATAAATGTCAGCATCAAGTAAGCCTATTTTTGCGCCATTCTTGGCTAAAGCCAAAGCTAAATTAACACTTACGGTAGATTTCCCAACACCGCCTTTGCCTGAAGAAACAGCAATTATATTTTTAATGTTAGCATTTTGTTTAGGTGCTTTTTTATGTTCAAAACTCGGCACTTTATAAGAAACTTTCCATGCAGGGCTTTGTTTAAATAATTCAGTTAAAGGCTGCTCGGTTTTTGCTTTTAAATTGGTTAACCATGCAGGTGCATGGAATGGCAAACAGATAACAATTTCGGCCGCATCAACATTAACCGTCAAGAGAGATTGTTGCTGTAATTTATTAAATATTTCGGGCTCGATAAATTGTGTTAAGCAATCTAACACTTGTTGTTGATTGGTTTTATTTTGAAACAGCATATACAACCTCTTATCTATATTGATTGATTAGTCTATCAAAATAATCAGATAAATCATCCTTATTAATAAAACGATAATAAGCCTTATTTTTTAATATTGATGGATAAATTATGACTCAATTATTGACTGTATTAAAAGCATCAAATCAACCAATGCAGATTTCAAAACATTGCCCTTAACTGTCTGAGATAAGAGTGGGATTATTAGCATTTTTTCGGTAGAATTATAGGCTTAAAAAAATTCGCCTAGACTTAAGGAATATCAAATAAATGGCTAATCAAGACCGTAATATACTTGTTACCTGCGCCCTTCCCTATGCAAATGGTCCAATCCATTTAGGGCATATGCTAGAGCATGTACAAGCTGACATCTGGGTGCGTTTCCAACGCTTACGTGGCAATAATATTCATTTTGTTTGTGCTGATGATGCTCATGGCACTGCAATCATGCTTAAAGCTCAAGAGATGGGTATTACACCTGAGCAATTAATTGCCGATGTACAAGCTGATCACGAAAAAGATTTTGCTGGGTTTAATATCAGCTTTGATAATTACCATTCTACGCATTCAGAAGAGAACAAAGCCTTATCATCACAAGTTTACTTAGCACTACGTGATAATGGTTACATCACTAAAAAAGTCGTTTCACAATTGTACGATCCAGAAAAAGAGATGTTTTTACCGGATCGCTTTGTAAAAGGTACTTGTCCGAAATGTAAAGCTGAAGACCAGTACGGCGATAACTGTGATGTTTGTGGTGCGACTTATAGCCCAGCTGAAATGATTAATCCAAAATCAGTGGTTTCTGATGCAACGCCGGTAATGAAAGATACTGAGAACTTATTTTTCGATGCACCTCAATTTCAAGATATGCTAGTTGAATGGACAAAATCAGGTGCATTACAAAGCGAAGTAGCAAATAAATTAGGCGAATGGTTTGAGAGTGGCTTAAAAGCCTGGGATATTACCCGTGATGCACCTTATTTTGGATTTGAAATTCCTGGTGCACCTGGAAAATTTTTCTACGTGTGGCTAGATGCCCCTATCGGTTATATGGGAAGTTTTAAAAACCTATGTGATCGCTCTGACAACCTTAACTTTGATGATTACTGGAAAAAAGACAGTACAGCAGAGCTATACCACTTTATTGGCAAAGATATCATCAACTTCCACGGCTTATTCTGGCCAGCGATGTTAGAAGGCGCCGGCTTCCGTAAACCAACAGGTGTAAATGTTCATGGTTATGTGAGTGTTAATGGTGAGAAGATGTCTAAGTCAAAAGGCACTTTCATTAAAGCGAGCACTTACCTAGAAAACTTAGATCCTGAGTGTTTACGTTATTACTATGCTGCAAAATTAACATCACGCGTTGATGATTTAGACTTCAACTTAGAAGATTTCGCACAACGTGTTAACTCTGATGTGGTGAATAAATTAGTTAATTTAGCTTCTCGTACAGCAGGTTTCATTGCTAAAAAATACGATGGCAAACTATCTGTAGAGGTTTCTGAACCTGCTTTATACCAAGAGTTTGTTGACGCAGGCAAGTCTATTGCAGAGCAATTCGAAAAGCGTGAGTTCGCACGTGCTATTCGTGAAATTATGGCATTAGCTGATATCGCGAATAAATACATTGATGAAAAAGCACCATGGGCTTTAGCAAAAGTAGAAGGTAAAGAAGCAGAAGTACAAGATATCTGTTCGATGGGAATTAACTTGTTCCGAGTATTAATGACTTACTTGAAACCAATCATGCCTAAACTAACAGAGCGTAGTGAAGCTTTCTTAAATGAAACATTAACTTGGGATAGCATCAACACTCCTTTAGCGGGCCATCAAATCAATAAATTTAAAGCTTTGTTCCAACGTATTGATCCAAAGAATATTGAAGCAATGGTTGAGTCTTCTAAAGCAAGTGCAGCGGCAGACGCAGCAGCAAAAGACAAAGCTGTGGCAGCATCACAAGTAGCGAGTCAAAGTGAACTAGATAAAGAGCCAATCGCGCCTGAGATTGACTTTGACACATTTGCTAAGACAGATTTACGTGTTGCCTTGATTGCTAAAGCGGAGCATGTGCCTAAAGCAAACAAACTATTAAAGCTAACTTTAGACTTAGGTGGTGAGACACGTACTGTGTTTGCTGGTATTAAGTCAGCTTACAAACCTGAGGACTTAGAAGGTAAACTAACTGTAATGGTAGCAAACCTTGCACCACGTCAAATGAAGTTTGGTTTATCTGAAGGTATGGTATTAGCAGCTGGCCCTGGTGGAGAAGATATTCATATCTTAAATCCAGACTCTGGAGCTAAACCAGGACAGCGTATTATGTAACCCTCAAAGTGGTTGTTAATATAGCTATTTAAAATAGAAAAAGCCGACTATATGTTAATATAATCGGCTTTTTTATAGCATTAATTTTATTAGATTAATATGATGGCTGTTAGCTAGACAAGTCTGCAGTTGGGCCAACATCTTCTGTTGTTAAAGGGATAGGAGCAATAATAGTAGGCTCTGATGAAAGTACTTCTAACTGACCAGCGCCTAATGTGCCATCTTCATTATCAACTGCAGAACCTGTTGCATATGATTGATTGCCAGACCAAGTATTAGAATCATCATTAGCGTAGTTATTGAATAAACTGCCTTCATTTCCCGTCACTAAGTTATCTGAAATAGTAATGTCCTGAGGTACAATAGTATAATTATCTCGACCAATAAAAATACCGCCACCTAAATTGTTTACTAACGTATTGTTAGTTACAGTCACATTAGTTGGAGCTTCATGACTATTGCCATTAGAGCTATCAGATACATCACCTGAATCAATTAATATAGGACTTCTCCAACTAGTACCCGATAGGTTTTCCATATAGTTATTACTGACTGTATGGTTTGAGCCATATACTCGAATACCACCGGTTTCGTAGTTGGCATCGGATACTAACGTGCTATCGCCAGTTCCATAAAAATAATTATTTTCTGCTTTATTATCATGTCCTAAACGGAACGATAGCGAGCCCATAGAGTTTAAAAAAGTATTATTTGAGAAGGTATTATTTGACGTTTTGACTGTCATAATTTCATTTTCACCATCGGTATCTTCAAACAAGTTATATTCAATTAGATGGTTTGTTTCTACATCTTGAGAACCTGAATCTCCGAAGACGATTGCTTCACGGTCCGAATCACCTTCAGGGGTTATATTGCCCTCTTTTACGTAAGGGACAATATTTTTAAAGTAGTTGTGATGAATGTGTGCATTAGTTGTCATTGTTTCAGTATCATCATCATATTGAAATTTGATGTAACTGCCTGAATTTATTTGTCCATCGTCATCTTCAACAACAATGTTTTTATCCAAGAATTCATTATATGCAATTGAGACTTCTTCACTTGATTCAGTTAGCACCACAGACGTTTGCCCATCAGTAATATCTTTATGATCAAATGTATTACGTAACACTTTAATGTTTTTTGAGTTTACAATTTTGAGTAATGTACTGGCATCATTTGGGCCCAATACAAAACCTTGCAAAGTAATATTTTGAGAATTGGAAATAGCAGCCGTTTCTAAACTGATACTGCCAACACTTTCAGCTCTGATTAATACTTGGACATCGAAACAAGTGTCTTTAATCGATATTTCACCATCACCTGACACAATGATTTCATCCCCACCCTGCACATCACCACTGTTTAATAACTCATTTAAATCATCGAGTGTTGAATTATGAGTTGCCCCTGTCACAACAGGATTTGCATCATCAGACCCGTCATCGTCGAATGCATCTGAACATGCATAAGTGTCAACATCGTCATCGCTATCACCTTGATCATCGTCATCACTGTCCTCAGAAAGTGCATCAGCAGAAAGGATAGTGAAACGTATCGTTGCTTCAGTGCCATCAATAGAGTTGACGGTGATACTATCCGAAACGCTTTCATTTTCATTTAAGTCGCCCAGCGTTTCATTTTCTGGTACTTCATAGGTCCATTCTCCATCTGAATTAAGTGAGAATATACCGTAAGTAGTCGCTATATCGGTTTGAACAATGAAAGCTTCTTCGCCATCATCGGGGTCGACAATAGTTAGTGATTCATTAACATCACCATTTTTATAATACAATTCAACCGAGGTGGTTCCACTTATTATTGCCGCTGTAGATTCTGTCACTTGCTCATTACTTACGTCACCAGCATCATTTGAACTACTATCAGAGCCACCACATGCAGTTAATCCAGCCATCGCTGAGAGTAATAATAATTTTTTATACACGGTCCATTCCTTGGTTTGATTAAAGGTAATTCACAATGTAGTTCTATATTATATTAATACAATTACAGAGAT
Organism: Psychromonas arctica; assembly: GCF_036697365.1. Taxonomy (GTDB): domain Bacteria; phylum Pseudomonadota; class Gammaproteobacteria; order Enterobacterales; family Psychromonadaceae; genus Psychromonas; species Psychromonas arctica_A. The sequence goes on along the minus strand of NZ_JBAHZA010000013.1, from coordinate 19,185 downwards.
CACATTTTATATTTACACCAACATAATGCTACCGATGCTGTGATCAATATCTTTTATAATAATTATATTAAGCAGTGATAAGTTATTAAATAGATATGAAATCATAAGTATTGGCTCTAAAACTACACACTAATACTTAGTTATATCCATTAAAAACATTAATAATAGGAACGATAGTGATAATTAAGCACGATAAAATTAAGAAATTAAGATAAGTTTGTTGGCGATAGATACTCTAGAGTAGAAGAGAGTTAATACTATAATATTCGAGCTCGATCATTATTTCCTAATAAGATGCATTATGAAAATTTAACAACTTACTGAAGTAAGCCGTTAAATTAAAATACCATATTAAGAAAAAGTCTATTTTAAAGTTGGGTTTTTAATCACTAATAAAATCCCACTTAGAATGATTAGACTGGAGATAACGAAAACTACTGACACACTTTCCCCAAGAAAGATAAAGCCCGCCACAGCGGCTAACACAGGCACCAATAACTGCACCACTGCAGCGACGTTATGGCGTAAGCTAGTTAATGCTTGATACCACAGCAAATAACCTAGCGCAGAAGCAAGTACACCAGAAAGAATGGCATACAAAACACCATCAATACTCAAATAAGTACTATCAAAATTAATCAGTGCAAAAATAATAATGAAAGGTGTTGTTCGGAAAAAGTTAAAGATAGTATCCGAGGTTGGATCGACACTTTTCTTGCCTGCTAAGGTATAAAAAGCCCAACTGACGCCAGAAGCACACATTAAGATAAAAGCAATTAAAGATGGGCTTGATACTTGTGGTGCTAATAATAAAATAAATCCAGCAACAGCTAATATTAAGCCAATTAACTCAGCACGACTCAATAGGTGTCCTTTTAAAACACGCGTTAGCAACATGGTTACCTGTACCGTCGCAAATAATACTAACGCCCCTGTTGCTGTATCTAGTTGTATGTAAGCAAATGAAAACGTTAACGCATAAACAAACAACCAAATTGCATTTAACCAGCTACCTGTGCTTTTTTTTGTATTTAATCCGGTTGAAGCAGCTTTATTCTTCTTATCAAAATAAAAGTGTTTTACGGCAAGAAATAAACCTAAAAATAAACTGCCCGATAACAAACGAATAACGGTGAAACTCCCTGCATCAACTTGCTGATCCCCTAACGCTAAACGACAAAAAACAGAGTTAGCGGCAAAGGCTAATAATGCAAAGCTGGTTAAGAAAAAGGTTTTATAAGTGTTATAGGCATTATTTAACATGACTAGGCTCTTGTTATTTAAGATAATTAAAATTAGTTATGACAGATTTAAGAGGAAGAGTCTAATCATCTTAACTATCTAAATATAAAATTTATAACAGAGAATCAGTGATTAGTTATAAGCTGGTATTAAAAATCAAGAATAACTTACTCATGAAGATAGAGGATACTTGGTAAATAAAAAAGGTCATTTCATGTTGATGAAATGACCTCTATATCAAGACCCTGTAGATATTTATGCAACAATTAATGCACTAACAAAGCCAATTAAACCACCAAATACTCCACCCCAAACGACTAACCACCCAAGGTGTTTACGGATCATTGCTTGAATAATTTCTTTGACTATTTGTGGTGTTAATTCATCTAAACGCTGTTCAATGATGCTTTCTATTTTAGTTAAAATACTATTCATCATTTCAGGTTGATCCATTTCACTTTGCAAGAGCTCATTGAATTTATCAGATTGTGTCAAATCAATCACAGAGCTTTTCATGTGTTTAATAAAAGGTTCTCGTAATGGCTGTAATGACTCTTCACCGCCAAACATAGCTATCATGTTACCGAAAGAAGACTCCATAATCACTTTAATCAGCCCGTCATAAGTTGGATTTAAATCTATTTTTTCAATCACAGGTTCAAGATTTAATTGAGTTGATGAAAAGCTCCCTGCCGATAAAAAACGCTCTACATTTTGGGCTGTAAAAAACTGTTTCATCATCAAGTTTCTAATACCTGATTTAAACTCTTCAAAATGAGCAGGTATAACGCCTGAGCCATATAAAAGAGGGACTTTTTCAAAAAGCATGAATACTGCAAGCCAGTTTGTGACTGCACCTGATAAGGCAAATAACCCTACCATTACTAAGATAGAAGAAGCGGTACTTTCCTCAAGTAATAGGCCAATCACTAAAATTAATGCAGCAATTAAATTAGTCATTAAACTTTTATTCATGATTTTTCCTTATTTGGATTAACAAATTAATAGACTTTGATATGATATTTTTAACAAAAAAAATCCAGTTATAAATAACTGGATTTTATTACATCATAAAATATAACTAGTATTTATTTAGCAATATCTTCACGTAACTTTAAGCTTCGAAGTGCTTTGTCTAATACGCCGTTTACAAACTTGTATGACTCATCAGTAGCAAAATCTTTTGCTAGTTCAATTGCTTCATTCAATACTACTTTATGTGGTACATCAGTACGGAAAGTCAATTCAAACATTGCTAAACGTAATACCGCAAGGTCAACCATGTCAACATCGTCAATTTTACGAGAAAGGTACGGTGCTAATTTATCATCTAAAGAATCAGAGTTTTTAACAACCCCCATTAATAACTCTTTAAAATAAGGTACATCCGCTTTAGACATATCTTGGTCAACAGCAAACTGCTCAACAATTTGCGTTACACCCGCTTGAGTGATTTGCCATTGGTAAACAGCTTGTACTGCAAATTGACGAGCACGGCGACGTTCAGCTGGTTTCATTGCCATTATCCTAATTCCGCCATTACATTAACCATTTCTAACGCACTTAAAGCAGCTTCACTACCTTTGTTACCCATTTTCGTTCCTGCTCGCTCAATTGCTTGATCGATAGAGTCTGTAGACAACACACCGAATGCAACTGGAACACTAAAGTCTAATGACACTTGTGCTAAACCTTTATTACATTCATTGATAACAAGTTCAAAATGTGGTGTTCCGCCACGAATAACACAACCTAATGCAACAATTGCATCAAATTTTTCAGACGCTGCAACACGTTTTGCAGTTAACGGTAATTCAACAGCACCAGGTACACGAACGACAGTAATATTATCATCTGCAATTTGACCTGTTCGTTTAAGGGTATCAACGGCACCAGCTAATAATTGCTCGTTAATAAAGCTGTTAAAGCGAGAAATCACGATTGCGATTTTAGCGTGTGGAGCGGCTAAGCCACCTTCAATTATTTTCATTTTCTACCCTTATTACAAAATTTTGTGCATTCTAACACAATTCATTTCTATATCGACACTGTTTATTCAGTGATATATTCAACCACTTCTAGCCCAAAACCTGAAAGTGCATGATATTTTTTCTGCGAACTAAATAACGCCATCTTCTGTACACCAAGATCTTGCAATATTTGAGAACCAACACCAACACGACGGCTAGCTCCCTGAGCTTTAGCGGCTACGCGCTCGCCTGCATCTTCTTTATTAATGTATTTAATTTGCTCTATTAATGATTCAGCGGTTTCTTGGTGCCCTAACATCACTAATACACCACCATCTTTTGCTAAACGCGCTAAAGCCGTATGCATAGGCCAAGTACGAGGAGCTAAACGATCAGAGAAGAAGTTGTCAGCAAAAGTATTTTGCAGGTGAACACGAACATTTGTTGTATCACCAGGCTTTATATCACCGTTTACTAATGCAAAGTGAACTTGCTTATCAATAGTATCTTGATAAGCAACGAGGTCAAATTCGCCAAATTCAGTAGGTAATTTACACTGACTAACACGCTCAATAGTGGTTTCGTTATTATTACGGTACTCAATTAAATCGGCAACTGTACCTAACTTAATACCGTGTTTTTCTGCAAAGATTTCTAAGTCAGCTCGGCGAGCCATGCTGCCATCTTCCTTAAGAATTTCTACAATAACTCCAGCAGGTTCACGACCAGCTAGACGAGCTAGATCACAACCTGCTTCTGTATGCCCTGCTCTAGTTAATACGCCACCCTCTTGTGCTTTTAGTGGGAAGATATGACCAGGCATTACAATATCTGTTGGTTTTGCATCTTTTGCTATTGCTGCTAATACTGTTGCAGCTCGGTCAGCAGCAGAAATACCTGTCGTAACACCTTCAGCTGCTTCAATGGAAACAGTAAAGTTAGTTGAAAATGCTGCTGTGTTATCTTCTACCATTAATGGTAATTTAAGCTGTTCGCAACGTTGCCCTGTTAATGTTAAGCAAATCAAACCTCGGCCATGTGTCGCCATAAAGTTAATTGCTTCAGGAGTGACCATATCAGCAGCCATGATTAAATCGCCTTCATTTTCACGATCTTCATCATCCATCAATATAACCATCTTACCCAAGCGAATATCTTCGATAATTTCTGCACTTGTATTCAACTTCATTATTTTTCCTTAACGCTCTGTACTTTAAAATATGTACTTAAATTTGTGTTAACCCATGAAACCGCTTTTTGCTAATAGTTCCATTGTCGATTTTTGTTTGTCGTTTGGTTTTGCAGCTTGTTCGCCTAACATTAAGCGCTCAAGGTAACGAGCAATCACATCAACTTCTAAATTCACTTTACTACCAACACTATATTGCTGCATGGTCGTTTGACTAATTGTGTGAGGAATAATAGTTAACTTAAAACTAGCGCCATCAACGTCATTAGTCGTTAAGCTAATACCATCGACGGTAATTGAGCCTTTTTTAGCAATATATTTTGCTAAGTTTGTTGGGGCTTTTATCCAATATTCCACAGCATTACCTAGTGGTGAAATGGCGGTTATTTCACCGACACCATCGACATGTCCGCTTACAATATGTCCACCAAAGCGATCATTCATCTGCATCGCTTTTTCTAAATTCACCAGAAAACCTGGTTGAATACCTGAAAAGGCACTCAATTTAAGTGTTTCATAGGAAAGGTCTACATTAAAACTATCAGTCGTTAGGTGCGTTACTGTTAAACACACCCCATTATTAGCAATACTATCGCCTAATTTAACATCATTCATACCAAGATCTCCGGCATGCACGGTAATAGTCATATCTTTTTCGTTATTTTGAATTGCAGTGACTTTGCCCACTGCGGCTACAATGCCTGTAAACATATTATTCTCGATGGTTAATAAGACGAATATCATCACCTACTTTTACAACTGAGTGCAAAGTCAGATTAACAATATCATTCATCGTGGAAAATTCTGGTAAGTTTACTAAGTTTCTGCCTTGATCGCCCAGTAATTTTGGCGCTTGGTAAAGAATAAATTCATCTACCAAATCCTCTTTAAAAAACTCACCCGCTAAGGTCGCACCGGCTTCAACCCATAAATCATTAATTTCACGAGCATTCAGTGTTGTTAACAAAGCTTGTAAATCAATTTGGTTGTTGTTGTTTGCAGGTACAATAATTTGTTCTATTAATGCTTTTTTAGTTGAGAAACCTGTCGTATCGCGTTCAACAGTAGAAATAATCCATACCTTTCCAGGCAAATCAAATAGCTTCTCATTTAACGTCAATTTATTATGAGAATCCAAAATAATACGGATGGGTTGACGCAATTTCGATTCAGTCAATAACTCTCGGTCGAAGCTAGCACTATTTAATAACTCTTGATAACGAACATTCAAACTAGGGTCGTCCGCCAATACAGTTTGATTACCTGTTAAAATAGCGCTTTGCTGTGCTCGATAATATTGAACATCAGCGCGAGCATCTGCACCTGTAATCCATTTACTTACGCCATTCTTTAAAGCCGTTTTACCATCTAAACTGGATGCCATTTTTACGGTGATACGTGGACGTTGGTGCTTCATACGAGTAATAAAACCCGGATTTAACAGTTCAGCCTCTTTAGTCAATAAGCCAACATCAACTTGTATGTCTGCCTCTTGTAAAATACGTATTCCTCCTCCAGCCACTTTGGGGTTAGGATCGATCATTGCGACAACAACTCGTTTAACACCAGCTTTTACTAATGCTAATGCACAAGGTCCAGTACGACCGAAATGAGCACAAGGTTCTAAAGTAACATAACAAGTTGCATCTTTAGCTAATTCACCAGCCATCGCTAAAGCATGTACTTCTGCATGAGGAGTACCGGCTTTTTGATGGAAGCCTTCACCAATGATTGCAGCATCTTTGACAATAACGCAACCAACATTTGGGTTTGGTGAGGTAGTAAAACGCCCTTTTTTAGCAAGTAATAAGGCACGTTGCATGTAATGATAATCTGCGTCAGTAAATAACATGTATAAATACTTTTTAAGTTGTAGGTAAGTTTATTTATTCGTTGTATCTAATTTAGCAATTTCTTCGCCAAATTCTTTAACATCTTCAAATGCACGATAAACGGAAGCAAAACGGATATAGGCTATTTTGTCCAGCCCTTTAAGTAAATCCATGACTAATTCTCCTACCATTTTACTTGGTACCTCACGCTCTCCTGTTGCTCGTAAGGTGGATTTTAGTTTATTAACAGCACTCTCAACAGCTTCAATACTTACCGGTCTTTTTTCTAAAGCGATATTGATACCAACGAGTAATTTTTCTTCGTTAAATGGTTCTCTACTTCCGTCTGATTTAATCAAACGAGGCATAATTAACTCTGCAAGTTCAAAGGTAGTAAAACGCTCATTACATTCATTACATGAACGACGGCGACGCACCTGAGAACCCTCGGATACAAGGCGAGAATCGATAACCTTTGTATCTTGAGTATTACAAAAAGGACAAAACATGGCGTATTTCTCTGTGTAATAAACGACTGCCACTTAAAAGCCTGTTCTAGACTCAGTTAAGCAACTAATAATAAAGATTAAAATTGATAAGTAAGTTAACATAATTTCTACAATATTTGGCATTTTTTATCAGTAAATTTTGCTGAACAAAGCCTTATGAATAAGGTGTTCCACAAGCATAATTGCTATTATTTTAATCATTTGATTGTTAAAACCAATCACACTAATTAACTGATCTATTTTACTTGTTAAAATAACTTATTTCTTCGTTGTAATTTTCGCAAATAGAACAAATATTTAACTTAAATTACGCCTTGAACTCAGTCATTTTTTCTGCGTAAAATCTAGGTCACTTATTTAATGTAATTGGTATGAATAATGGAAACTAATACCAATATGCTGTAAATAAAAAGAGAGATTCACTATTTCCTATTATTTCAATCCTTGATGATCGATATAATTTAACGAGAGGTTTTATGGCACAAGAAAAAATGGTTGTTGGTGCAGGTTGCTTTTGGTGCGTAGAAGCAGCATTTAATCAAATTGAAGGTGTAATCAAGGCGGTTTCTGGGTACACCGGAGGGTCAGAAGCATCACAAGCCAATTACCAAGCAGTTTGTACTGGTAACACTGGACATGTCGAAGTAGTTGAAGTCACTTTTGATAATCAAGTTATCAATTACTCTCAACTATTAACTCTTTTCTTTAGTGTGCATGATGCAACACAACTAAATCGACAGGGTAATGATATTGGTACCCAATATCGCTCTGTTATCTTCTATCAAAGCAAAGAACAGAAAGAAATAGCGCAAGCAATGATCAATACAATTAATGAGCAACAATTATTTGATCAAGATATTGTGACGACATTAGAAGCTGGAACTGAGTTTTTTATTGCTGAAGATTATCACCAAAATTATTACTTAAATAATCCAAACCAAGGGTACTGCATGGCAGTGATTTCCCCTAAATTTCAAAAATTTAAAGCACAACATCAGGCTTTATTGAAGAAATAGACATTAATAAAAAGCCCTGTACAGGTGCACAGGGCTTATTCATTTATTAACATTAAGAGCTAGTTTAGCTAATATAAGTCGGTGGTGTAATAAAGCCTTGATAACCGTTAGCGTGTAAGCTTTTAAGCATATTTAATTGCTCTTGATCTTCCACTGCGGTGATAATAACTTCAATACCCAAACCACGTGCAGTATTAATTACTGCTCGGCTTAGAGCTAGGCGTTCGGTTAATTCATCCACTTCCATCTCATTTTTCAAATTACAAGACAGCGATTGATCTAATTTAACATAGTCAGGTTTTACTGATTGTAAGTAAGCTACCGAGCCAATTTCTCGTCCATAGTGATCAATACCCACTTTACCACCCTGCTGCTTAACGATATTAGTGAATTTCTGCGACTGTTTAGGGTACGTCAACACAGTACTTTCTTGTATTTCAAAATGAAAACGTTGTGGGTTCTTTTGACGACTCATGAACAACTCCAACCAATCATGGAAATGTAAGTCTAAGATACTGTCTTGGGTTATATTAATCGCCACTTTTTCTTGTTTTGATAAAATAGTTGAGTTTTCGGCAATCACTTTTAATAACGACTGATCAAACTCACTACCTAACTCAAGTTGTTCAATATAAGGCATAAATTGAGCAGCACGAACAATATTTTCTTCTATTTTTAATCCACTATAAATTTCACGTTGCATAACTGTACCATCTTCAAAAGATAGTGCCGGATGCCATTGTAATAGGAAATTTCGTTTAACAATTGCTTCTTGTAACAGGTCTCGCCATTGTGAAATAGCAACTTCTTGCTCTTCGTTATTCTCAAACCATTGACAAACTTGTTTGTCTGATAAAGCAGATTGCAAAGCACTATCTGCATTCCCTAATAACTGAGATGCAGTCATACCTTGTGCTCTAACAGCTACACCAATTGAGAATTGGTCTTCTTCTTGATAATTAGCGCTGATCATTGCTTGGTTAATAAGACGAATAACGCTCTGTAAATATACTTTTAATTGTTCATTTGAAGCTTTAGTAACTAAAAACACAAACTCTCTACTAGAAATACGGGCGATAACACAAGGCGCAATAGAGGGTAAAGAACGTTGCATCTCCTTTGCTAAAATTTGAATCGTATTATCTCTTACTTGGTAACCAAATTGATCATCGATCTCTTGTAGCCAATCTAATCTCGCAATTAAAACGCCACCATAGCCAGGATCTTTCATCCAGCTTCCTAATTGGCCATTGAGGTATAATCGATTCGGTAATTGCGATACTTTGTCAGTCAGTTTTTCATTTTTTAATGAAACAACTTCTTTATCAAGTTGAGAGAAGACGGTCTGAAGTTGACCGGACATACTATTGATTGCTAGTACAACTTCTTTCAATTCAATGGTTTCAGGAATATTAAGATCTGGTTGAAATTCACGTTTTGCAATCAACTTAGCTTGATCTGCAACACGATGAAGTGGAGCCAAGATCCTAGTTAAACGAAGGCGTAAAATAATAACAGATAAGATAAATAAAATAGTTAGTGTAATCAGTGTATCGGCCATTACTTTCCATAATTGGCTGTAACCAATTGCAGGATTAGCTTCTAACTTTAATGTCGCTAACTGTATCCAGCCATTAGTAATGGTGCTTTCTGTGCTTTGCGTTTCAAATAGCTCTAAATTGATAAACCAATCAGGCACACCTTGAGCTTGTACTGGATTATCCCAAACCTGAGTCTTGCCATTTTCAAGCCAAGTTAAACTAACTTTCTTATAAAAACCACCTTCAAAAATAACATTGATGACCGTTTCTGCAGATGCTATATCACCAGTTTCTAAATGCGGCTTTAACATTAATGTTAATGCATTAGTTGTATTATTTAAGTCAGATGCTATCTGGCTGTCCATAAACGTTTTAGTTTCGGTGAACTGAAAATACGCCAAACTCGTTACTACTAGTAAAAATAGCCCTAGTAATAATGAGTTGATCTGATTAAACAGTGTCATAAATAAGTTACTCCATAGATAATACAGGTTGTTTTAGTTTGTTAAGTCCCATACGAGTATTTAAATCATTCCATCGTTTGAGTCTACTTGGTTTTCCTGCGACACGACCTTGTCTTTTTTCATTGTTTAACCATAGCCTTTTACCGTTAAAGCTATATATAGGAACCAAATCACTTCGGTTACTCGCCTTTTTTATTCGGCCATCAATATTGTCTAAAATTAACGGTTCCGATGTAGGCTTATCATAATAAGCAACAACCATATGATATTGATTTAAAGTTAATGACTTAACCATAACAATACGAAGCTTATCGTCATCAACACCAATTGCTAATAATGTGAAGTACTTAGCTAATGCAAAGTCTTCACAATCTCCAGCATTAACACCAATAAACTCTACAGGTGTAGCCCAATAATTACTTTCGCCCCATAATTTTTTATCCGTTGTAAATCGTAATTGATTAAAAAATCTATTAGTGCGAAGTAATTTTTGCTGTTCATTTTCATAACTTGCATTTAATAATTTCAACCAAGCTTTTCCACGTAATGCAGCCCTATCTCCATAGTTTTGACTTAATGTAGAAATGAGTTTACTTGTATTAAAACTTAATGAACTGCTTGCATAGGTATAAAGATTACTTACATACAAAAGCAAAACAGTTATTATGAATTTTGTTAAAAATGACACTTTATTAGTCGTAATATAGACTATTGATCACGCTTATCTACACTGTAAATATTCCATTTCATATCAATAACTTCTTTACCACCGGCAATTTCAGCAACAATACGACGATTTTGTGCGTTTGCATAATCACTATCGCCTTCAGATAATAGTTTTTCGAAGCCATAACCAATCGCTTTTACACGATCTTGGTTAACGCTGTATCTATTCACTAAAATCGATTTAACAGCTTCAGCTCGTTTTAATGATAACTGTTTATTATACTCAGCTGAGCCAACTTTGCTTGTATGTCCCTCAATTGAAACATTCACAGATTTATAATCCTTTAATAGGATAGCTAGCTTTTGTATTTCAGGAAAATACTTAGGGTCTACTATGGATGAGTCATTATCGAAGTTTACTAACAACGTCACTCTCATTTTTTCAATGACATCTTCACTACAACCACTATTATCGATAGCAGCTCCCAAAGGAGTATCAATACAATTATCACGAGCATTGATTACACCATCACCTTCAGGGTCAGATAAATCATAAAGTTGCTCAGTGGTTACATTGGCAGGATCAATGACATTGATTGAGCAACCACTTAATAAAACGACTCCGGCTAATAAACTAATCTTTTTCATTGTAAACTCCACCATCAAATTCTTGCTCCCCTTTCCACGCTTCAGGGCGTGTTACACGTAAAGAATCCAGCAATGTTCCCATTGCATGTAATACTCTATATTGTGCTGTAATTTCATCAAATTCAGCTTCTAAAAAATCTTTTCTTGCTTCAAAAAGCTCATTTTCAGTATCAAGCAAGTCTAACAAGCTACGTTGACCAATTTTAAACTGCTCTTTGTAATCTTCTTGAGAGTCTTTAGCTGCAATAACATGCATTTTGATATATTGCTTTTGCTTATTAAGTAATTCGAAAGCATCCCATGATAATGTAAAACCTTCTTTTACTTCACGGTGAGCTTTCATATTCAGTGCTTTAGCTTCATTAATTTTGTAAGCAGTTTCTTTAGCGTAAGCTTTATCTCTTCCGCCATTATACAAGTTATACCTAAAACGTAACATTGCAACAACGTCATCATTGTTACCCCCTACATCATTAGTACCATTGTAACCATCTACACCGTCTATATTATCGTTAAAATTAGCTTCAATCTCTAAGTTTAATTCCGGATAAAAAGTCGACTTTGCGCTTTTATATTGTGCATTCGCAGACTGAATATCATTAGTTGATGCCCAGATTGAAGGGTGATTTTTAAGTGCGGCTTCTAGCCCTTCTGCCTGTGTTTTAGGTAGCATGCTGTTATCTGGAAAAGGAATAACTAAGTTTTCAGGTGTTTGATCAACTACACTATAAAACATAGTTTTACTGTCTAAATAATTATTCTTAGCAGCAATTAAGTTTGATTCAGCTTGTGCTAAACGACCACTTATTTGAGACAAATCTGCTTTACTACTAAAACCAGACTCAGTACGTTCTTTTATTTGGTCATAAATATCGATATGCGACTGAAGATTTTTTTCTGATAAAACCACTAACTTTTCAGCTTCAATCAAGTCAATATAAACTTTAGTCACCTCTAGTGTAATATCTTCAGCAATAGAATGTAGACGCCACTGTTCAGCACTTGTTGCATAACTAGTACGATCGACTTCACCACTGGTTTTAAAACCATTGAATAGATTTTGAGTTAAACTTAACCCAAGTTCTCGTCTAGTAAGTTCTTCTGTATTATTTAAACTATCAGTATAACGCCTTGTTGTCGGGCTATCTGTATATTCATAGCCAATACCACCAGTAGCCTCAAGCGTTGGATAATAATCAGCTTCTGCTTGCTCCACTTGTTTTTCTTTCACTTTAAATTGTGTAAAGGAAGTGTGAATCTCTGGATTTGTATCTAGAGTATGTGCAACGGCCTCCTCTAAAGATTGGCTTTGCGCCTGAAAAGGCATTAATACTAAAGAACTGAAGGCAACTAAGGCCACTTTTTTAGTAATTCCATTTTGTAATGATTTCATTCTTTCTCCATATCCTTTACTCAACTTAATACTCTCGTAAAGCCGATTCTTTGGCTCTTAAAATTGGATTAAACATATATTCAAGTACGGTTCTTTTACTTACCATGACATCAACACTGGTTAACATCCCTGGAATAATAGACATTTCGTTTTTATTGTCTTTATTCATACTCGATTCAGTCGTACGAATTCTTACAATATAAAAGCTATTACCTTCTTCGTCTTGAGTGGTATCCGCACTAATTAATTCAACAACACCATCCAAAGCACCGTAACGTGTAAAATCATAAGCAGTTATTTTTACTCGCGCTGGTAATCCAACATGAATGAATGCAATATCTTTAGGGATAATTTTAGCCTCAACCAACAATTTATCCTCTGTTGGTACTATTTCTAATAATACCTGACCAGGCTTCACGACTCCACCTAAAGTATTGATGTGTAGCGTCTTTATTGTACCTACTACTGGGGAGGTAATTAGTGCTTTACTTACTTTATCTTGCACGCCAACTTGAGCTTCGGTAATACTTGATAAAGCCGCTTGTTTTTCATTAAGTTGAGCTCGAGCATCTTTACGAAACTCCAACACTAACTCTTGACGCTTTAAAATAGACTCTTGTAATGCAGACTCATTCCTTGGTAACTGTGTTTGTAATGAACGTAATTCACCACTTAACTCATTGACCGTTCTTTCTAATTTTAGTAATTCGACTTCAGGTACAATATTTTTCAGTGCTAACGGACGAGTCAACTTTAACTCTCTGTTAGCTAAATTTAAACTACTTCTTAAAGTACGCATTTTTGAATTAAGTTCAGTGATCTCTTGTTGTCTTTGTTTAATTTGCTGTGCTTGGATAGCCACTTGATTTTCTAAGCTATTCAAACGGCCTATATATTCATCTTGCTGTTGTTCCACTAATGCCGCTGCTGTAGTTTGCATATCTTCGGGGAACTCTAATTTCTTTTGCTGAATCTGAATTTGCAGAGTCCAATCTTTTACATTTGCAATAAGAATACTACTTAGTTCAGCACGCAAACGAATAATATCTGCTCTTAAAGCGTCTACTTCCTGTCCTTGCTGGGCAAGATCTGAACGGAATCTAGTGTCATCAATACGTGCTAAGGGTTGCCCTTTAGTCACAAGCATTCCCTCTTTAACGTAAAGTTCTTGAAGAATACCGCCGTCTAAACTTTGAATAACTTGTACTTGTGATGAAGGTACGACTTTACCTTCCCCTCTGACAACGCGATCTAATTTAGCAAAATAAGCCCATATAAAAAAACATAAAAATAATGCAAATAAAGCCCATATTGTTAAGCGTTGTGCTGTTGGTGTTTCGGTTATCATTGCTCCGTATACATCATCAGCCATCTCTAAATCTTGCTTAGAACCTTTCATTATTCAGCCTCTTTTGTTGCTGTAGCATATTGGCCTGATGCTAGTTTTTCTAATACATTTTCTTTAGGTCCATCCGCAACAATTTTTCCATTATCGACAATGATGATACGGTCAACTAATTGTAAAAGATGCATTTTATGTGTAATTAATAACATGCTACGATCTTTAATTGTTTGTTTCATTGAATTAATGAATTGTTTTTCAGCTCGCGCATCTAAACTCGCAGTGGGTTCATCTAATAATAATATTTGAGGATCATTTAAAATAGTACGAGCCAAAGCAACGGCTTGTCTTTGCCCTCTAGATAAAGAAATACCACCTTCTCCTACTTGTAAATCTAATCCTTCCGATGCTAAATCCGTAAACAAACAAACACCTGATAATTGCGCTGCACGCAGTAATTGGTATTCAGTAACTTGTCTTGTACCAAATAAGATATTGTCTTTAATTGTACCGTGAAAAAGTGTTATATCTTGAGGTAAATAGCCAATATTACTTCGTAAATCACTCGGGTGTATTTGCTCTTGATGCAAACCATCATAACGAATACTGCCAGATGATGGTTTATATAACCCTAGAATCAATTTAGCTAAAGTTGTTTTACCAGAGCCATTACGTCCAATAATAGCGACTTTTTCAGCAGGCTTAATTTTTAGTGAAAATGGATATAATGCTGTTTTCTCGTTGTTAGGATATTGAAACGAAACTTGCTCACATTCAATATTACCTTCCAACTTATTACGACTGACTAGATGCCCTTTATTTTCAAATTCACTCTCTTGCTCCATTATTCCATCAATTTGGCGGAGTGAACTAGTTGTTTGATTATAACGAGTCATCAAAGCAGCAATTCTTGCCATAGGTCCTATTGCTCGGCTCGATAACATAACTGCAGCAATAATAGCCCCCATTGAGATTAATCCTTCAGAGACACGATAAACCCCAAGAACAATAACCGCAATAACCGAGGCTTGAATAACGAAACTTGAAACATTAGATACAGAGTTAGTGATCATTTTCACCTTTAGCTGCCATTTAGCTGTGTGACCAACCATCTGCTGCCAGGTATGTTGAATAAGCCCTTCTGCTCCATTTGCTTTAATCGACTCTAATGAAGATAAACTTTCCACAAGATGCCCATGTCGTAAACCCGAAAACTTATTACTTTCTTCAATAGCAACCTTTAGCCTTGATTGAACAGTAAAGCTATATCCAATAATTAAGAAAGTTGCAATAACTGGAAAGTAAACTAGATCACCTGCGACAAGCCAAATGATAAACATAAATAAAATAGAAAAAGGGAGATCAACCAAAGCAGTGATTGTTGCAGAAGATAAAAATTCTCGAACACTATCAAACTCACCAAGTTGGCGAGCCATACCACCGACACTTGACGACCTTTTTTCTAGTGGTACCCCAATAACTTTTGAAAATAGTTTGGAAGATATTTCAACGTCAACTTTTTTACCAGCAACATCGATTAAATAAGCCCTAATTTGCTTTAAGATGAAATCAAAAATATAAGCTATAAAAGCACCTATAGCTAGCACCCATAATGTTTCAAAAGCTAAATTAGGAACAACCTTATCGTAAACATTCATTACAAATAACGGTGAGAGTAAGGCAAAAATATTAATCAAAACAGACGCAATAATGACATCTCGATATATAGATGCAGACTCTTTAATGCTATCCCACAACCAAGTATTGGTAGATTCATGAATATGAACATCGAAATGTCGATCACCGTGGTATTTCTGCTTAATTAAAAACAGATAACCAACGTACTCAGATTCTAACGCTTCAATACTGAGTACTTCTTGCCCTCCAGTTTCAGGGAAGGATACTTTTGCTTCATTATTTTGCGTATCTATTTCATGTAAAATACATGCTTGTTTATTTTTAAGCATTAAGATACAAGGCAATAACATACCAGGTAATGAATCTAAGTTTCGACGATCAAGCTTTGCACTTAACCCAGCTCGGCTAGCGGCTTGAGGAACTAATTCAGGAGTTAAGTTTTGCTGTGCCAATGGTAAACCAGCTGCCAATGCTTCCGCAGAACATGGTGTAGAAAAATATTCACTTAAGAGAACTAAACAGTCTAATAAAGGATCATGCCCGATGCGTGTTGACGCGTTAATTTCCCATTTATTTTGTTGAGAATTGTTTGGATTCAAAGTTACCCCTTAAAATTAATAGTCATGATGATACTATTTTTCCAACAGCATTGTCATGACCTATTAAATACCTTTTATTGACCATCAGCACGCTTTTGTTGATGATATCATTTTATTACACAATATTATCATCTATGCCAGCTGAAGAGGTAGACACCTCTCCTGAATCTGCTTCAGTAATAATCAATGCTCCTTCATCGTATAAAGTATTAATAACAGTTTCTACTTCATCGGAAGTTAAATCTCCCTCATGAGTAATACCGTCTAACTGCGTATCTTCCAACACAATCGTTGTGCCTTTATATGTGTTATTTGGGTTTTCATTAATATCGTTACTGCTAACACTAATCGTCGTATCGGTTCCATCAAAACTAATATCAAAGTATTGTCCAAGAGAGTCTTCTGTTTCTCCCTGCAATAAATCACTCAAGTCTAACTTATCCCCTTCTGCGACGTTAAAGTCGGTGATTGAATCGCTACCATAAGTATCTGCATCTCCCCAAATAAAGGTATCTGCTCCATCTCCACCTGTAAGTATGTCACCGCCTCCGATACCGCCTGTTAATAAGTCGTCACCATCTCCGCCAAACAATACATCTGAAGCATAGTCTCCTCCAAAAATAGTGTCATCACCAGCATTACCATGAAGGGTATCGCTTCCATCTCCACCGTAGATAGTATCATTACCGTCTTCGCCTAGTACAGTATCGCTACCAGTGCCGCCACTTAATGTATCGTTACCAACTCCACCGAATATTTGATCGTTATTATCGCCACCAGAAATAGTATCTTCTCCAGCATTACCATAAATTATATCATCACCAGAGTTACCGTTAATTTGATCATCACCAGCACCGCCTTCTAGTGTATCGGCGTTACCAGTCCCTTCGATGTTCTGGCCCTCTGTTTCATTACTATCTACAGGTTCGTTAGTGGTATCCGAATCTGTTTCATTACCATCTACAGCTTCGTCAGTGGTAGTCGAATCTGTTTCGTCAATTGTACTGTCAATGATCCCATCTGGACTAGCATGAGTAACGGTTACATATCCTGTCGCAGTGTTTGATACATTACCATTTTCATCAATCACATCATAAGTAAACGAATCAATACCTGTATAACCATCATCTGGAATATAAGTAGCAACCCCATTAACCAAAGTGATAGTACCATTATCGGGATCGCTAATTGAATTGATCGAAAGACCGTTACCAGTATCATTAGATAACAGATCTAGTTCAACTGAACTTCCTGTGTCGACACTTGCTCCATCAGCGTAAGATAAGTTTTCAGCAACCCAAATATTATCTCCATTCGCTAAACTCATATCTAGAGTCAATTCATAATCGCCAGCCTGATCCCAATAAATAATCTCTATTGAGTGATAACCTTCAGCTAGAGTTAATGAAACACTTGTTTGGATACTTGGTGTGATTTCAGAAAAAGTAATGACTTCTTCGCCATCAATTAACAGCTGAAATCCATCATCATGTTGAACATCAATAGTATATAAGCCTGTTTCAGCGACATATAAATTACCTGTTAAATCAATAATCGCGTCAGTTGCTGTGTTTGATGAACCACCATTAATTGTCTCAATAGAGTCGGCATCATTATTTAAAAACCCAACTAGGCGATTTGGCACTCCATCTTGAACTCCAGTAGCTAAATTAGAACCGTTTACATTCCCATAATCTAATTCAGTTGAAACAAATGAAATATCTGCAACAGGGTTTGCATCGATATAATCTTTTACAATTGTTAAGGTTTCAGTATTTTGACCTTCTGCATTTTCATCGTATCCCCAGTATTGTCCGATTAACCCAGTGATAGGTGCTTCCGCATCATCAACTGCTATTACAGGATCAGCACCATTAATGGTGATAGAAATATCCTGAGTTTCACCATTTAATTCT
Source organism: Psychromonas arctica (assembly GCF_036697365.1). GTDB lineage: Bacteria > Pseudomonadota > Gammaproteobacteria > Enterobacterales > Psychromonadaceae > Psychromonas > Psychromonas arctica_A. The sequence continues at coordinate 1,220 of NZ_JBAHZA010000013.1, read as the reverse complement.
ACGGTAAATGTTTCTACAATAGTTTCACCAGTATCTAGATCCTCAATATCACTGTTATCAACTTCATATGTCCAATTCCCATCTGCATCGATAATCAACGAGCCAAGTGCACTAGTACCTGCTGTTGAAGAAGCAAATGTGACTGTTGGTGAAAAATTACTTCTATCCGAGTCATCTACATCAGCAAAAGTAACCTTTCCAGAATCGGTTAATGTTGCAGTGGTATCCGCACTATTTTCTGATACTTGCCCTTCTGCACTATCGCCAACACTGCTATCAACAATAATTTCAGTAGGATCTTCGGCACCTATAATATCAATCGTAATAATTTCTTCGGTACCATTTAAAGTGACCGTATATATTTCAGTTATTATTTCGTTTTCATCTAAATGTTGAACTAATGAGTTATCAACACTATAGCTCCAGTTACCGTCACTCTCTAAAGTGACTGTTCCTAATTGACCTAAGTTAGAAGTGGTACTTGTAAAGTTAACTTCAGGCTCAAAAGAAGCATTATCCGAATCATCTGCATCCGTAAATTCAAGAGTATCATTTGTTGTTAAGAATCCAGATGTAACATCGTCATCTTCAGTAAGTCTAGCGTACGCATCTCTTGTTCCTACTGGTTCAATGGTTGTAGGATCATCAGTACCATTAATGGTGACTGAAATATCGTGTGTAGTTCCGTTTAATGTCACTGTGAATACTTCTACTAATGACTCATTTTCTGCTAAGTATTGAACAGCACTATTATCTACTTCATAAGTCCAATTTCCATCAGCATCGATAGATATTTCACCTAAAGCAGTATCGCCTTCGTTCTCAGGAGAAAACGCTACAGTAGGTGCAAAGTTCGCACTATCTTCAGCATCTACATCAGAAAATGTTAATGTTCCTGAATCCGTTAAAGTTTGTGTAGTACTTACATCTTCATCTTCAGTTACTTCACCAGTATCACTATCTGATGCTCCTACTAGAATTTCAGTTGGATCATCAATCGGATCAACCGTCACTGTCACAGTTTCTGTATTGCCATCTTCATTAGTGTACGTAAATTCGTCTTCACCATTGAAGTCTGCGTTTGGCGTGTAGGTCACGGTACCGTCAGCGTTAATTGCTACAGTCCCGTTTGTGCCGTCTGTTACTGACGCAACAGGAGATGTGACACCATCTGCATCGGTATCATTTGCGACGACATCGATAACCACTGGCGTATCTTC
>NZ_JBAHZA010000012.1:0-121816 GCF_036697365.1 Psychromonas arctica | reverse complement strand
ACATTAGCAGATAACGAACTAGCAGCACTGTCTGAAGGAGAGATAGCAGTTAGTGTCGTGGCAACGGATGCCGCGAATAACAGCAGTGACGCAGCAACCGGCACCATCACTTTAGACTTAACGTCGCCTACCGTAGACGATCTATTGTTAACAGTTGATGAATCAAATCTTGCGACTACAGCTTCTGCTTTAGGAGCTCTAACGATTTCTGAAGAGGTAAGCAACCTTACATTAATAGCTCCTACAGATGTTTATACATCACAAGGAGAAGCAGTTACTTGGACCTTATCAATAGATGCACAAAATACGCAGATATTAACAGCTAGCACTAGTTCTGGTGATGTAGCAATACTCTCATTAGATAGTGATGGTAATTATAATTTCGACTTGCTTGCTCCACTTGATCATATAGCGCAAGGAAGTGATGAATTAACTGTCATATTTGGTGTTGAGGCGACAGATCTCGTTGGTAATATTGGTGAAACAGCGCAGTTAGTTGTGAATGTGACTGACGATATTGCTAGTGTGACGGCGTATCAGCAAGAGGTCGTTGATACGGTTAATACCCTTTACAGTGGCGATCTTGTGGTCAACCCTGGTGCAGATGGCGTTGAGGTATCAACTATTACAATAGATGGTTATACCTTTAGTTACGATACTGACAGTAACTTAATTACCACTTATGGTAGCTCTGATATTGTGAATGCTTTTGAGGAAACGGACTATGATACTGATACTCAAATATTAACTATAGATACTATTAAAGGTGAAACTATCACCGTTGATTTATCCTCAGGTGAATACAGCTATACCACAACAGGTGTTGCAGATGTTGAAGCTACCGTTGAATCTAGCCCTGAAGTTGCATTAGGTGCAGATAATTCTTTATTAGGATTAGTAGGCGTTGATGCTTTGAATCTTATTGATTTCAGCTCGAGCCAAGCATTTTCTGCAACTGATGCTGATAATGACATAACAAAGGTTGTTATCTCGACTGAAAGTATAAGTGTTAACTTAGGTTCTGCTGGTTTCAAGTATTCAGTTGATATGGCTGAAGAGTTTGGTCTAAAAATCGTTACAGATGATTTAGGCTTTTTAATTGGGACTACTGCCTCAATTACCATCACATCTTTAGATGATTCAACCATTACTAATCAACAATTGAATGAGTTTCTTGGAAGTGTGTATTGGAAGGAAGTTGGTATTTCACTTGGTGTATTACCTACTTTAACAATTACAGCTACTGACTCAGAAGGTAATGCTGTCAGTTCTATGAACTCGGACCTCGCTTCTCTTGGGCTTTTATCAACAGGTGATAGCCCTGATTATTTAATCGAAGGGGGTAACGCTAGTAATACAGCTTTAACTGGTACAACTGGCAGCGACCGAATTTATGGTTATGGTGGTAATGACACTTTAAATGGTGGCGAAGGTGCAGATCTATTACGTGGTGGTGTTGGTAATGATATCTTGGATGGTGGAACAGGTAACGATATCCTTATTGGTGGAATAGGTAATGATACCTTAACTGGCGGTACAGGAAATGATGTATTCCGTTGGGAAACCGTTGATGTAGCTAGTGTTGATACTATTACCGACTTTGAAATTGGGTCTGTTGCGGGTGGTGCTGATATTATTGACCTTGCTGAACTATTAAATGGCGAAGGAAAAATAGGCACCTCAAGTGCAGGTAATTTATCTAACTTCTTACACTTTGAATTTGATGGAACAGATACAATTCTTTATATCAGTGCAGATGGTGACTTCCAAGGTGGTTACGCAACAGCAGAAGTTGATCAAAGCATCATATTTAGTGGGGTAGACATAACGGAAGGACTTTCAAGTGACCAAGATATTATTGAAAACTTACTCGCCAATGGCAACTTATTAGTCGATGACCTTACTTTGGGTGATGATGTATTAGGTGGAACAACAACTATCGATGTTGGTTTAGTTGATGGCGACGGTGATGTTTCACAAGCAACGGTCGACTTTGAAAGTTCGGGTGCTGAGCCAGAGGTTGTTTCAAATGTTGATAATAGTGCACCAATCGTGTGTGCTTCGAATACTTCTTTATTAGGGTTAGTAGCAGTCCAAGCGTTAGACATTATTAACTTAGATAACCAAGCGCTAGCTGCGGTGGATATCGATGGTAACTTAACCAGTGTGGAAGTTAACTACCAAGCCTTGTTAGATGTCAGCTTAACAGAGTTAACATTAGCTGCATCAAATGAGATGGCTGCTGAGTTAGGGTTGCAAATAGAAGTTAGTAATAACTCTGGTTTATTAGGACTTGTTGCAGCTTCTTCAACGCTAACTATTACAGCAATTGATGGTGGCACAATAGATAATCAATCAATTAATGAATTACTCGCTACCGTTCAATTTTACGATAATGAGGGACTGTTAGGTGGAGCTCTTGAGCTAAATGTACAAGCGGATGTGTTAAATAATTTAACGATCACTGCGACTGATGCAGAAGGTGCAAGTAGCAGTGGCTCATTAGGTGACCTAGTAAGTGCTGATGCTCTTAACGATATCTTATTTGATATTGATACGGTTAAAGAGGGTGATAGCGGTCAAAACGAAATGGATTATAGCTATAGTTCAAGCGGCATTCGTTTATATGGTTACGGCGATAACGATGAATTAATAGGCGGCAGTGGTAATGACCTTATCCGTGGCGGAACTGGTGATGATAACTTAATTGGTGGTGCTGGTAACGATATGCTTATTGATGGTAATGGCAGTGACACCTTCAGTGGTGGCGATGGAGATGATTTGATTTCTATTTCAGGTGTTCAGTTTGAAAGTATTGATGGCGGCGAAGGTAGTGATACTTTAATGCTTGATGATGGACTAGATTTAGACTTGAGCGATGCCAGCATTGGCGCTATCACTAATATTGAAGCGATTGACTTAAGTGAAGGCGAAAGTGGTAATGTGTTAAAACTCACTGAAGAAGCGGTGAAAGCATTAACGGATGAGGAAGATACATTAACTATTAATGGTGATGCTAACGACTCTGTCGATATTGAAGGCGCCACATTTGCTGGAAGTTCAGTGGTAAATGGAGTCGCTTATAACGAATATCATTTAGGTACAACTACCTTATATGTTGATGAAGAGATAGGGACAACTATTTAATATGCCCATTAAACGTTACTTTATGGTGATGCTGCTTTTATGTGTTAAAGGCAGCTATGTTTATGCTTTAGATGAATATAATCAGAGCACTAATCAGTTTTCTTTAGCACAGTTAGTAAATATAGGGTTAGCAAATAACCCAAAAATTAAAGTAGAAGAGGCGAAAATTCAAAGTGCTATCACGCAAATAAAAGTCGAAGAGGGCGGGTATTGGCCTTCTTTAGACTTATCGGTTGGACCAGAGCACGGCTTATATGGGGAGTTAGGTTATGATGTGACTCTGTCACAAACTTTATATGACTGGGGGAAAGTGGCAAATAATATTGATTCGGCTACAGCGAAAAAAGTAAAACAAGTACAAGCCCTACTAGGAGCTCGATCTGAAGTTGCATTAGAAGTCATTGAAGTTTGCTACGAGATTTATACCGCGCGCGAAAAGTTAAACGCATTACAGCAGTATCAAAGTGAGTTGCATGGTATTTATTTGTTAGCTAAAGAACGAGACAATTATCAATTTAGCGACAGCTCAGAATTAAGCAAAGTATTTAAATATCAAGCTTATGTTGATGAGCAATTTGCAACTATTCAAGGGGAGCTTAAAGCCGCTGAACGGCTTTACATATTATTACTTAGACAGCCTCCAAGTACCCTACCTAATTTTACTGAGCCACTAGATATATTTGAACAACTAAATACCCAAGATAAATTAGAGGAGAATATTGTTCAATCTCCTGATTATATGCAAGCCCAGCAAGATATTTATATCGCGGAGTTTGATGCTAAAAGTGCTAATGCAGCCTTGAAACCTAATGTGGTATTGGAAGCAAGTACGATAAAAAGAGATGTAAACGGTGTGCTTACCAAAGACTCTTCAATTGGTATCAATGTAAAAATGCAAATAAATCAAGGGTTATCAGCCTATTATCAAGCTCAATCTGAACTACAATTAGTAGAAGCTGCAAAGTGGGAGCTACAATCAGTGCATCGTGATTTAGCACGAGAATTTGGCTCTGACAGTGAGAGCCGCACTGCGTTAAAGCAAAGAATTGAAGCGTTAAAAGCGCAAGTTAAAGAGTCTACACATTTAGTTAACGTGTATTTAGATCAGTTCAGCGCTGGTTTAAGGACGATTGAAGATCTATTGACTAATGAAGCTGAGACATTCCAATTAAAAACACAGCTAATTAGTGCTTCATCGGAACATAAAATGTTGCCTTATCGTACCGCTTCAAAACTAGGCATGTTGAATAAACTATTATTACTGCAAGGTGAGAGAGAAAGATATTAATGGAAAAAGGAACGGCACAACAACAAGAAAAAGCGCTTCCTCATTCTTCTCGTCGATTTCAATTTACAAAAGCACAAAAAGATCCTTTAAGAAAAGGGCTTGTTTTATTTTGTGGATTATTTGACCGAAAAGTAACCTCCTCTGAGTTAGCCGATGGTTATCCATTGCATGAAGGCAAACTGGCATTAGATTATGTTCCACGTTCTCTTGCCCGTATTGGTTTGTCTGCACGAGTTGTCGATATTGAACTTGAAGATATTTTTAAACGCTTGTTACCCGCGTTATTATTAACTAAGTCAGGCACAACAGTTATTCTTTCTGAGTTAGATATCGAGAAAGGTACAGCTACAATTTTATTGCCAGAAACTGGTGGCGGTATTAATGAACTAAGCCTTGATGAACTCAAAGGTATTTATACAGGCACAGCTATTCTTGCTAAACCCAAGTTTAGAAAAGACGATCGTGCTGGAAATTATGCAAAAGAAGAAAAGGAACATTGGTTTAAAGGGCCATTATCCCGCTGCTGGCCTGCCTATGCCGAAGTGGCTGTTGCCTCTTTTGTGGCCAATTTACTCGCTGTAGCAACCTCTTTATTTGCGTTACAAGTTTACGATAGAGTTGTACCAAATAGCGCATTTGATACGTTATTTGTTCTCTCCTCTGGCGTGGTTCTCGCCATTATCCTTGATTTTGTGATCAGAGTGATACGAGCGCATTTATTAGATGCCACCGGAAAACGTCTTGATATAAAATTATCTTCTCTATTATTTGAACGAGTGATGCAGATTCGTCTATCCGCTAAGCCCGGATCGACTGGTGCTTTTAGTAGTCAGATTAGAGAGTTCGAAAGCGTCCGCGAGTTTTTTACTTCTTCAACAGCAGCCACTATCAGCGACTTTCCTTTTATCATTATTTTCTTAAGTGTTATTGCTTATATTGGTGGCTCTGTGGTGTGGGTGCCAGTAATCGGTATTCTATTGATGTTGTTACCTAGTTTATTGATGCAAAAAAAGTTAGCTAAATTATCCCGTGCGAACCTGAGAGAAGGGGCCATAAAACACGGCTTAATGTTAGAAGTGATTGATAATCTAGAAACAGTAAAAACGACACGAGCAGAAGGTAGAAATTTACAGTTATGGGAAGAGTTGTCTGCGCAACTAGCCGATGAAAATGTGTTACTTAAAAGAATTCATTCCTTTTTAACCTTAGGTGCCTCAATGACCCAACAGCTTTGTTATGTTGGGGTGCTCATTATCGGTGTTTTTGAAATTAACAATGGCAACCTAACTATAGGTGGCTTAATTGCTTGTACCATGTTGGTCTCTCGTACTATTGCACCTGTGAATCAAATGGCCGGCGTGTTGGTACGTTGGCAACATGTGAAAGTTGCTCTCGAAGGCCTAGATGAATTAATGAATGCACCTATTGAGCGTACTGTAGATCGCAAGTTTGTACGTAAATCTGATTTAAAAGGCGAGTACCATGTAGATAATATTAAGTTTCGTTACTCTCAAGAAGACGCATTGATTTTGGATGTTCAAGACCTAAAAATTAAAGCTGGTAGCCGAGTTATGTTATTGGGTTGTAATGGTGCAGGTAAATCAACGTTATTGAGAATATTAGCTGGATTAAGTGACCCGAGTGACGGGCGAGTATTATTGGATGGCGTTAATTTAGGGCAAATAGATCCCAGTGATCGACGTCAAGGGATAGGGTATCTCCCACAAGATATCGCCTTATTTCATGGGACGTTACGAGATAATTTGCTACTCGACGGCGAAAACCATAGTGACAACGAGTTACTTGAAGCATTAGATGCAATTGGTTTAGGCACTGCAACTAGAGAACACCCTTTAGGCCTCGATTTACCTATCTTAGGGAATGGCAGTGTGTCAGGCGGACAGCGACAAGCCATTGGATTAGCGCGTGTTATATTGCAAGACCCCCGAGTTGTCCTAATGGATGAACCGACTGCTGCATTTGACCAAAATAGTGAAGAAAAAGTACTGGTTTTTCTTAATCAGTGGTTGAAAGGGCGCACACTTATTATGTCTACACATAAAAGAAGAATGTTATCAATTGGCCAAAGAGGAGTGGTTCTTCATAAAGGGAAAGTGATCATGGACGGCTCATTAAAAGATATTCTTTCTAATAATAAACAGGGTAAGTCTAATGTCTAAACAGCATAACCAATCACGACTATTGAGGTCTTTGAATGACCCTGAGTATACGGTCATGCATCCCGCTGCAAAACCAGGATTATGGTTGAGTATTATTACGGTGATTTTATTTGTGGTATGGGCAAGCTTTGCAGAAATAGATGAAGTAACACGAGGGGAAGGACGCATTATCCCTTCTAGCCGTTTACAAATGATCCAAAGTTTAGAGGGAGGGATCATTGAAGCTTTGTTAGTGGATGAAGGCGATATGGTAGAGGCTGGACAAGTGTTAGTGAGTTTAGATCAAACACGTTTTTATGCGGCCTACATGGAAGGGCTTAGCCAATCTGTTGCTTTGAAAGCAGCGATTGCCCGATTAGACTCTGAAGTCAAAGATCAAAATATGATCACTTTCCCTGATGGATTTGATTTAGAGACACCTGAAGTGAAATCTGAAATAGCTTTATTTAAGGCTCGCCGAGACAGAAAGCAGCAAACAATTGCCTCATTGCAACGTGAAATTGATATATCGAATAAAGAGTATTCAGTACTGAAACCATTAGTAAAACGTAAAGCTGTTAGTAAAATGGAGTTGTTGAGGGTTGATAAAACCATTGAAGAGTTAAAAGGTAAAGTTGCCAGTGTAAACAATAGCTATATGCAAGATGCTTATACAGAGCTTACCGAAAAAAAAGGCTATTTAAATGCATTAATGGAAACCTTAGTACAAAAGAAAGATCAATTAAAGCGTACTCAAATTGTGTCACCAGTACGTGGGCAAATTAACGATATTTTAGTGACAACTAGAGGTGGCGTTATTCAACCTGGTGAGCCTATCATGAAGGTGTTACCTGTTGATGACCAACTATTAATTGAAGCACGTATAAAGCCTAAAGATGTTGCATTTTTAGCTCCTGGTATGAAGGCAAAAGTAAAAATTACTGCATACGATTATACTATTTACGGTGACTTAGAAGGTACGTTAGAACAAATTAGCGCGGATACCTTTGAAGAAGATACAGCGCAAGGCAAAGAGTATTATTACCAAGTATTAATACATACTGATAAAAATTATCTGGAACGCAATGGTGAGAAACTACCTATTAGGCCGGGTATGATTACCCAAGTAGATATACTTGGTGCGAAGCGAACGGTACTCAGTTATTTATTAAAACCATTAATCAAAGCATCACTTTATTAAAACAACGACACCGTAGATTGTTGTGCGGTGTGGATATCCATCTATTATCTTTTATTTGCTCATTGTGAGATTGTTTTTTTCTGTTTTGCTTAACTTAGGAAGTAGATGTAATTTGTCATGTATCGCATGATGAATAAAAGACAGTTTAGTTCTTACTGCTTGTGTTAATACAAAAGGGTAAGCGTCTGCCAGTCCCATACTTCGATTCAATGAATTTAACATTATTGAAAACTCTACCCAGCTATCTAAAATCTGAGTAATGCCTTTTTGGCCCATAAAATAAGAGGCATCTTGTGGTAAATTTAAAGACTCAAACTCCTCTGTATCCTCTTCACCTGAAGTCGAACCGCTAATAGAAAAATTTTGTGCTGTTTCTAACGTATCAATAATATGCATGTAATGAGCCCATGTTTCAGCCCAATCTTCATAGGGATGCATAGTGGCATATTCACTGATAAAAGTATCACGCCAATTGTTAGGTGCACCCTGCTCATAATGGATCGCAAGTGCCGCTTGATAATCTAATTCATCATCTCCAAAGTACTGTTTACATAACGCATGTTTTTCAGGTGTGTGAGCAATTAATTGATCAAAATAATAGTGACCTAGTTCGTGGCGGAAATGGCCAAGCAACGTCCGATAGCGCTCACCCATAGCATGTTTGGTTTGTGATCTAGCGACATCATCGGCTTCTGCTAAGTTGATAGTGATATGTCCACAGTCGTGGCCAGTAAAGACAGTTTCTTGACCAGCGAGTGGGCTAGAAAAATGATCGTTTACATTACGATCTGCGATGAAATCAAAGCTCAGTCCGGTTATTGGATCCTGCGCTAGATTGCGCAAGGGAACAGGTAAAGCATTTAGTGTGTAAAGTGCGCGTCGTTTTGCTGTTTCCATTTTATGCCACAATGGGATGTGCTCTATAATACTCAAGTCTGGTACTGTTTCATTAAAGCGGCAAGCAAAGCACAGCATCTCATCACTGTCAGGAATTGGGGTAAAAGTACTTAAATTTACCATGCCATTACAGGCATTAAATTGTACATTGTTATCGCACTTTTTATATTTTACCTGTGGAGTACTTTTCTTATAAAAAAGCCCTGTTTTGGAATCTACTTCGTAGGGTTGAACTTGATCAAATTGATCATCAATACCGACAGTTTTTCCACAGGCAAGACAGTGACTACTTTCAAAAAATAGAATTGGCTGTTCACTGCAATTACACTTAAATGTTTTCATTTTTTTACCGTATTAAACGTTAATAAAGTAGCACTTAATCTTTGTTTAATAGCTCTGTTTTCTTTTTAATGAATTCTTCTTCAGTTAACACACCCATATCTTTCAATTCAGCCAATTTAGTAATAATGTCAATCATCTGATTAGCAGCTTCAAACTGTTGGTTAGGTAGTTCATTTGGAGGTGTCTCAAACGTTGTTGCAGATGATTCAGTTGATTGGAATACTGAATGGTTTTCTTGCGCAAAATTTGTATTATTTGAAGTAGGTAATGATTGACCTGAAATTAAAGGCAAACTACTAATATGAATGTTCCCCCATTGACTACTAAAAGTAAGTGAGTCATCGGCACCTTGTTGCTGGCTAACACCACCAATATTATGGTCAAGTGTATCGTAAATAGAGATTTGACCATTCAATTCAACTGCTAACCTATTAGGAAATACTGCATAGCGAATATTGTTTTGAGCTCCACTACTAAATGGCTGTCCCAATTCTGTTGGCCACCATTGATTACTGCCTGGTGTACCTGCAGGGACAACAGGAAACACTTGATTATTAGCCAGAATATTCGCTAGTTCGTTGCATAAGTTATCCACGGTCATTTTTAAGCCGTTATTAAACATGTCTCCTACCATGGTCATCCCTCCACGCATCCATTGTCCTGAACCGCCTAGTTCAGGACAATTGAATTGTGCCATGGAGCAGCCACCATTATTTACTGCAACGAGCATGTGTATGATGGCATCATGGCTTAAGCCATAGCGAGAAGAGAGCTCGTTGACAAAGTGTTCACCAATATCTGTTAGCTTTTGCATAAGGCTGTATCCCATTTAATAATGTTAAGTATGGTTAGTAAGGTGAATAAATCGTTATGGCGTTGTGAATTTTTTTATTATTACTTTAACGTCAATAAATGCTTAAAATATGTTCTATCATAGCACCATTGTTAACCTACACAGCAGCTTATTATGAACTATTTTTTATCGTTAATAGGATGAGGTAATGATTACCAAATGCAGGGAGCTGTTATTTATAAAATGAAAAATAGTAATTAACCTATGTGGTTATTATTTCAAGTTTTAGTGCCATTTTAGTGCGTTTCTTGCACCAGTTAGCGCGTTTTACATAATCGTCTTGGTGTCATCTTTATTTCTAAAATTCTGTCATTTAGCCCTGGGGGGCTTTATTTGAGCTTAATGACTTATTTCCATTATATTTCATGCAAGTGGAATAAATATTGCAAAAAATAAATCAACACCCAGTAACATTTTCGTGCTATTTATATAGCTGCATATCATTAAAGGGGAATTCGTCGATGACAATCACTGTTGGTATTTCGCATCATACTGAATATAAATATGACCGCTCAGTAAACATGGGGCCGCATATCTTTCGTTTACGTCCAGCCCCCCATAGTCGCACAAAAATTAAAAGTTACTCATTAAAAATCACACCCGAAGATCATTACATCAATTGGCAGCAAGATCCTTTTGGTAACTATCAAGCGAGGGTCGTATTTAATGAGCCGACTACAGAGTTTAGTTTCACTGTAGACTTAGTTGCAGAAATGACGGTGATTAACCCCTTTGATTTCTTTTTAGAAGAATATGCAGAAGAATTTCCGTTTGTTTATGACAAAATATCCAAATCTGAATTAGCCCCTTACCTTAAAAAACGCAAAGCCAGCCCTAAACTTCTAGAATTAATTGCTTCCTTAATACCAAAAGAACCGATTCGTAGTGTTGACTTCTTAGTTGCAGTGAACCAAGTTATTTATGAGTTAGTCGGTTACGGAATTCGTTTAGAGCCAGGTGTACAAACTGCAAATGAAACTTTAACTAAAAAAACTGGGTCTTGTCGTGACTCGGCATGGTTATTAGTTCAGTTGTTTCGTCATTTAGGTTTAGCTGCGCGTTTTGTGTCAGGTTATCTGGTGCAGCTTACTTCAGATCAGAAATCACTTGATGGTCCGAGTGGCCCCGAAGAAGATTTCACTGATTTACATGCTTGGACAGAGGTTTATATCCCTGGTGCTGGTTGGATAGGTTTAGACCCAACTTCAGGTCTATTTGCCGGTGAAGGCCATATCCCATTAGCTTGTACGCCTGAACCAAGTTCTGCTGCGCCTGTCACTGGTGGCATTGATGATTGTGAGTCTGAGTTCAGTTTCTACAACAAGGTAACACGTGTTCATGAAGATCCTCGTGTAACCAAGCCTTATTCAGAGGCACAGTGGTCTGCGATTAATCGTTTAGGGCAACATGTTGATGATATCTATGATGATCAAGGCATCCACCTTACTATGGGAGGTGAACCCACTTTTATCTCGATTGATGATATGGAACACCCGCAGTGGAATACGGAAGCTGATGGTAAAGAAAAAAGAGTATTAGCACAAAATCTGTTTGTTGAAATGAATAAAGTATTTACCAAAGGTGGCTTTACTCATTATGGTCAGGGTAAGTGGTATCCAGGTGAACCGTTACCACGTTGGCAATATGCTTGTTATTGGCGTAAAGATGGAGTGGCTTTGTGGAAAGATGCCAATTTATTAGCAGATCCTAATAAAAACTATGAATTAGACCATACCGACTCTCAAAAATTTGCTGAAAAGCTAAGTGACGCACTTGGTTTAAGTAAAGCTGCATTAACTACTGCCTATGAAGATATTCTTTATCATATGTGGCAAGAAGGTTCTTTACCGAGCGAGCCTGGCCCTAAAGACTCTAAATTATTACATGCTATGAGCCGTAAAGGCTTTTTAGAAAAAATGGAAAAAGGTATAGAGAAACCAGTTGGTTATGTATTACCTTTACAATGGAATGATGGCAAAAATTGTTGGCAATCCTGCGAGTGGGAATTTAAACGTGGGCACTGTTTCTTGTTACCAGGTGAATCTCCATTAGGTTATCGTTTACCTTTAGATAGCCTTGCTTGGACTGATAATATTATTGACCGAGACCCTTTTGATATTCCTGCCACTTTTGCTAAAACTAAGAAGCTTAAAAAAGGCTTTATTGGCAAAGAGATGATCAAAACAGCGATGGCACTAGAAGTAAGAGAAGGGCGCTTATATATCTTCATGCCACCGACTAGTCATTTCGAACATTACCTCGGTTTATTAAACTCTATTGAAGGAGTGGCTAAAGAGTTATCGATGCCTGTTGTGATCGAAGGATATAACCCACCTAAAGATAGTCGAGTTGAAAAGTATGCAGTGACCCCGGATCCTGGGGTAATTGAAGTGAATATCCATCCATCTAGATCTTGGGAACAGCTTGTTGAGCGAACCACTACACTTTACGGATTAGCTAAACAAGCACGTTTAGGCACTGATAAATTCATGGCTGATGGCCGCCATACTGGAACAGGCGGGGGGAATCATGTCACTTTAGGTGGTGAAACACCGGAGCAAAGTCCATTTTTACGCCGCCCAGATATTTTACGGAGCTTTATTACTTATTGGCAACACCACCCAGGGTTGTCTTATTTATTTTCTGGTTTATTTATTGGTCCAACAAGTCAGGCGCCGCGTGTTGATGAAGCACGTGATGAAGTACTTTATGAGCTAGAGATAGCCTTTTCACACATGCCTGAAGGTGAAGTACCAGAGCCTTGGCTAGTAGATAGGTTATTACGTAATTTATTGGTGGATTTAACGGGTAATACGCATCGTGCAGAATTTTGTATCGATAAATTGTATTCACCTGATTCTGCAACAGGTCGCCTAGGAATTGTAGAGTTCAGGGGCTTTGAAATGCCACCGCACGAACAAATGAGCCTAGTGCAAATGTTGTTATTACGAACGCTATTGGCGTGGTTCTGGAAAAAACCGTATCACAAGCCTTTAGTTCGTTGGGGAACAGAGTTACATGATAAATTCTTATTACCGCAATATGTAGAGAATGACTTAGCGGAAGTAACTCGTGACTTACAGCAAGCTGGTTTTGCTTTCCAATTAGGTTGGTTAAATCCATTCTTTGAGTTTAGATTCCCAGTGTGCGGTACGCGAGAACTGGATAATGTGACTCTAGAATTAAGAACCGCTATTGAACCATGGCATGTATTAGGTGAAGAAGCGAGTGCCTCTGGTACCGCACGTTATGTAGACTCCTCACTAGAAAGGGTGCAAATTAAAGTACAGGGGACAATGAGTGATCGCTATGTGGTGACTTGTAATGGTCGTCGCGTGCCACTCAAAGCAGTCAAAGGTAAAGCAAAAGATGAAATGGTCGCAGGTATTCGCTATCGTGCGTGGCAGCCACCAACAGCATTACATCCAACCATAGGCGTTCATGCGCCATTAACTTTTGATTTAATTGATACTTGGGAAGGGCGTTCACTTGGCGGTTTTGTATATCATGTAAGCCATGCTGGAGGGCGTAACCCAGAAACATTGCCTGTTAATGCTTTTGAAGCGGAAGGGCGTCGTGTTGCAAGATTCTGGGAACATGGTCATACACCATCGTTGTTGATGTCAGATCAACCAAGTTGGGTACCTTCTGCAGCAACGCATACTTTCCATGCCGCTGATTCAGTTACTGAGTTCGTAGTGCCCGCAGAAGAAAATACTAATCAAGACTACCCACACACCTTGGATTTACGCCGTCAGCCTGCCTTTAAATAAGTACGGATTAAAGTAGTATTCCATTTTGAAATTAATTAAAGTGGAATACCTTTTTTCATCAGTTTGAACTCAACAATGGCAGCTAATCTTGTCTTAATAATGGAGCATTTTCAGCATGTATAACATTAACAACAGTATGCCGGAATTGCCTGAATGGTTATCCCTCTATCTAAATAAATCACATGATCATGATGAGCTAGTCAATCACAGTGGTTTACACCCAGAACATTGGGATACCTTATTTAATCGCCTGTCTAGTTTAACGGCTGAAGATGTGAGTAGTCGCGCTATTGAAATCAGTCAGTTATTACAAAATGGCAATATTAAACATGAAAGCAACCATCAATGGCATTTCGATCCATTGCCCTTTATGTTTTCGAAACAAGATTGGAAGGCACTGGAAGCAGGAATTAAACAAAGAGTTTTACTGTTAAATAAAATTCAACAAGATATTTATGGTGAGCAACAGTTACTAATGGATGGCTCACTTTCTGCAAAAGCACTATTTCAAGATAAAAATTATTTGCGTGAAGGCTTCAGTCTCCCGAGTAACGAATTAAAATTATTTTTTACTGCTGTGGATGTATACCGAACTCCAAGTGGTGAATTTAAAGTATTAGCTGATCATTGCCAATGTCCCTTGGGATTAGGGTTATTGCTTAAAAGTCGTGTCATTGCTCGACGTGTTATGGCAGAAGAGTTTGCCGAGTGTCATGTACAGCAAATAAAACAATTTTTGGCGACATTTCAAGACACGATTAATGAATACACACGTTATATGGATGACCCTAGAATCGTAATATTGACGCAAGGTATTGATGATCCTAATTATAATGAACACGCCTTTTTATCCACTTATTTTGGGTATACCTTGGTACAAAGCGCAGACTTAACCGTAAGAAACGGTGAAGTGTGTTTGAAGTCATTACAAGGGTTAGGAAAAATTAATGTCATTTTACGTTGGTTACCTGATCATAGTATTGATTCACTTGAACAAACAGAATATTCATTACATGGGATTCCTGGCTTATTGCAGGCGGTGCGTGAAGGAACCGTTAAAGTATTAAACCCTTTCGGCAGTGGCATTCTTTCATCACCTACTGTGCAAGCTAATCTAGGATTATTATCGGAAAAGTTATTAGCGCAGCCTTTGTTACTGGCCCAAGCTAAGTATTATGCTGTAGATGAAGTAGAAGAAATTGATTGGAGCGTGCTGGAATTACTCAGTTATCAAGATAGCCGTTTTAAATTAGACGGGGCTGCAGATATCGAACAAATTAAAAAGCTAATTAACGCACAACCTCAAGATTATTATTTTCAAGATAAACCCACGTTTAGTAGTGCTCCTTTTTGGAGTGGTGGTCAACTGATTGCCAAACCAGTCGTATTCCGTTGTTATGCGTTAAATACTGAGCACGGAGTCGAAGTTTTGCCTTCCGCGTTGTGTTTTTCTAATGAAGTTAGCCATTACCCGAGTTTATCTGGTTGGATTAAAGATACATGGATTAATGCTCGCAATGGTGATGATGAAACTGATTCAATTGCTGCTATCCCAGTTCGCAAACGCATGGATGTTACGTTATTAGAAGGCGTCATTTCTAGTCGTACTGCTGAGCATTTATTTTGGCTAGGGCGTTACTTAGAAAGAGCAGAGAGTACTGTTCGAGTGTTACGTATATTTATTGATCGTTATACTGAGTTAGCCATCTATCCTGATGCGATGCGTCGCACCATGGTAACTCGCTTGTTTAGCGCGATTCAGTCTCAGCATATTGTTTACCCATATATTGAACAAGAGCCGGTATTACAAACATTGAATAGTGATAGCGCTAAAACGATGGCCTTCCAGTTATTAGCTGGTGAATTATGTGCAGGTAGTATTGTTAATACTTTGAAGTATTTAGCAAATGCAGCAGTGCAAATCCAAGAGCTACTATCCTACGATAGTCGCCGTATCATTGATGAAATTAATGAGCTGGTAAAAATGTTATCAACATTGACTATCAATACAACATCTCGTGCTTTACAAGCTAGTTTAGATAAAGTAATTGGCTCTATTATGGCTTTCAATGGCTCTATTGCGGATTGTATGCCAAATAGCAATGGCTGGTTCTTATTAGAAATTGGTCGTCGTATTGAGCGTAGTTTACAAATAACCTCATTAAGCGCTGGCTTATTAACTGAAGAGTTAGAGGAACCGGTTGAAATTGCTTTGTTAGAGTCAGTGTTAACCTGTCAGGTTAGCTTAGTGACCCATAAGCGTCGTTATCGCATGCACCAAAGTATTGGTACTGGACTTGAGCTATTATTATTAGATGCCGAATATCCTCGCTCATTGTTATTTCAACTAGAGCAGATTAATACCCTTTGTCAGCACTTGCCGACAAAAAGGCGACCGGGTGTCATTGCAGCACATGAAAAAGCAATTGTGCTTTCAAAAACTACTTGTTATGTCACTGAAAAAGATTATTTACAAGCGAGTACGGAAGGTAAGCGTGAGCAATTAATAGAATTTAATCACCACATTCGCAGTAACTTGAATACCTTTTGTGACGTATTGCTACTACAATACTTTTCTCATACACAAACCGCCAATAAATTAAATTGGACTAACATTGAGCAAGCTCAATCGTGAAATATAAAATAAAACATACGACAACTTATCAATACGCAGATTTTGTTAGCTTATGCCAAAATCAAGCGCGTTTAACGCCGAAAACCAATCGAGCGCAGTTATGCCATAGTAGTCAAATACAAATAGATCCCCCAAGCAGTTATTTGAAAGAGTACACGGACTATTTTAATAACAGAGTGACTGTATTTGAAATTACTACTCAACACAAAGTGTTGGCTGTCACTATGGTCAGTGAAGTGGAATTATTAGTACCTGATAATATCGATCTTAAAGGCATTGATATGCCTTGGACAAAAGCCAGAGATATTCTCGCTAAACCTGACACTAGCGAGCTATTAACTGTATCTGAATTTATTTTACCCTCACAATTTACTCAATTAGAAACAGGCATACGTGACTATGCTCTAGTCTCTTTTACTGAAAAAGCAAATCTGATCGAGGCATGTAAAGATTTAATGGCACGAATTTTTCATGAGTTCCAGTATGACCCTGGTTTTACTACGATTAGTACGCCTTTAAGTGTTGTTTTTGCACAAAAAAGGGGCGTTTGCCAAGATTTTGCACACTTTGCGCTAGCTTGCTTACGTAGCATTGGATTAGCGGGAAGATATGTAAGTGGTTATATAGAAACACTGCCACCAGAAGGTGAAGAAAAATTAGAAGGGGCCGACGCAACACATGCTTGGTTTGCTATTTTTGTTCCTGGATACGGTTGGTTGGATTTTGATCCTACAAATGATGTGTTACCTAAAGATCAACATATTACCTTAGCTGTTGGACGAGATTTTTCAGATGTCACTCCTTTAAAAGGGGTCGTCTTTGGTGGAGGATCTCAGGCATTAGATGTTGCGGTGGATATGATTCGATTAGGGTAGTAATACAACGTCATTATTAAACATGAGTTAATGAAAAGGCGAAAGTGTATGGAAATTGATTGGAAAGCGTATCAAACGAATGGTTTTTTTGATGAATTAATTGACGCCAAAGGGAATGTAAGAACACATGGAAAGCAACTGGCAGAATTCTTTTCAAAGCTCTCAGGTGAAGAATTAAAAAAAGCGAGAGCGGTTGCTGATTTAGCCATTAAAGAGATGGGGATTACCTTCACTGTCTATAACGAAGGTAACATGATTGATAGAGCTTGGCCTTTTGATATTATCCCTCGCACTATCGGTAAAAAAGAATGGCAAGGTGTAGAGGTAGGATTAAAACAACGAGTTGAAGCATTAAACCTTTTTATTGATGACTTATACCACGACCAAAAAATAATAAAAGATGGTGTTTTTCCTAAAGGTTTATTAGAAAAATCTGTTAATTTTCGCCAGCAATGCGTTGGTATTACACCTCCTAACAAAATATGGGCACATATTTGTGGTTCAGACTTAGTACGCGACGGCAAAGGTACTATGTATGTCCTAGAGGATAATTTGCGGGTCCCCTCCGGTGTATCATACATGCTTGAAAATCGCTCTGTAATGAAACGAGTGTTCCCTGAACTATTTGAACAAGTCCCTATTTTACCCGTCGATGATTACCCTTCTCAACTATTTGATATGTTAGCTGCAATGTCGCCACGTCCCGATGATAAACCCGAAGTAGTGGTGTTGACTCCTGGTGTATTTAATTCTGCGTATTTTGAACATTGTTACTTAGCTCAAGAGATGGGTTGTGAGCTGGTGGAAGGTCGTGATTTAGTCGTTGAAAAAGATGATTGCGTTTACATGCGTACCATCACTGGTTTACAGCGTGTAGATGTTATTTATCGTCGTATTGATGATCTATTTTTAGATCCTGAAGCATTTTTACCTGACTCTCAATTAGGGGTGCCTGGGCTAATGAGAGCATGGTCTAAGGGGAATGTCGCTTTAGTAAATGCACCTGGTGCTGGCGTAGCAGATGACAAAGTAGTTTATGCCTACGTACCTGAAATTATTAAATATTATTTAGGTGAGGATGCAAAAATAGCGAATGTTCCTACCTTTAAATGTCTTGATCCTAAAGAATGTGATCATGTGATTAAGAACATCGATAAATTAGTTATTAAACCGGCTAATGAATCGGGTGGTTATGGCTTACTGATTGGCCCTAAGTCAACTAAAAAAGAACAGCAAGAAACCATTGCACAAATTAAGGCAGATCCTCGTAACTGGGTCGCTCAACCAACCTTAGACTTATCCACTGTTCCTACTTTAGATGGCATTAGCCCTGACGGTCGTCACGCTGATTTGAGACCCTTTATTTTGTCTTCTGGCAAAGATACTCAAATTACAACAGGCGGTTTAACACGTGTAGCAATGACTAAAGGATCATTGGTAGTTAATTCATCACAAGGCGGCGGTAGTAAGGATACTTGGATTGTAGACGAGGAGGCTAAATAATATGTTATCAAGAGTCGGTGAAACTTTATATTGGGTATCTCGCTATATTGAACGCGCAGAAAATGTCGCTCGCTTAATCAATGTTAATAATATGTTGATGATGGACTTACCCAAAGGGGTGAGTACAGGCTGGGAGCCTTTAGTCGATATCATTGGAGCACGAAAAGCTTACTTAGAGACGCATACAGACTTCTCTGAGCAAAAAGCGTTACGTTATCTATTGGTTGGTAAGGATAATTTTTCCTCTATCTTAAATTCGATTATATCAGCTCGTGAGAGCGCTCGTACTATTCGAGATGTTATCCCAAGAGATGTATGGGAGGAGATAAATTCTCTATATTATTATGTAAAAGATAATCAGAATGAGGGGTTAAGCAAACGAGGTCGATTTACTTATTTAAAGACCATTATTGATGCAGCCCATCAAATTTTTGGTACTTTAGATGCCACTATCAATCATGACCTTGGATATACCTTTATCCGTATTGGATTGATGATTGAACGTGCTGATATGACATCACGTATTTTAGATATTCGCTCTGAAACCTTAATCACTAGTACAGAAGCGAAACCCTACGAAAATATACAATGGATAAGCCTGTTACGCTCTCTTAGTGCTTACCAGATGTATCGACAAGAGATGGGGGTGCGAGTTCAGCGCTCCGATGTGATTGAATTTATAATGCATAGCGAGGTATTTCCGCGCTCAATACTGTTCTGTCTAGAAGAATTAAAAATCTTAATTCAGCCTTTACCGAATGCATTGGAAATTAATGAATCTATCGATCATGCGATTAATGAATTAAAAAGTGAAGACGTACGAGAGTTGAAAAAAGGTTATCTACATGATTATATTGATAACATTCAAGTTGAATTAGCGGCTATTCATAATGGCCTTGCCGAGCTTTATTTCTTGAAACCTGCAGAGTAATTTCCTTCCTTATCAAATGGCTTGATGGAGTGTGGCGTTTAATGACGTGCACTTCATTTTTTAAGTTTTACTACCGCGAGTAAATTTTACAGGGTTATTCCTAGTTTCTGTAAAAACTACACTGCCTATTAATCATTACCATATAAGTTAAAAATAATTATTTAACTTAAAATCAATCACTTACTTTAATTTTAATTAGTTGGCATGACTTTCGCTATAGTTATATTGAACAATCGAGAATAGGGGAATGTAAAACCTCTATTATTTTTTAACATGATAGAAAGCGACATATTCTATTATTAAGGAGATTGACAAATGGCTACTACAACTACAAAAGCAAAAACACAAGAAACACAAAGCAAAGTAGAAGATGCTTATCATTCAGCTGAAGAAGCTGCGACTGAGGCTGTTCACTCTTTAAAAAATAAAGCGCAAGAATCATTAACTGAAGGTTCAGAAAAAATTAAAACGGCAACAGCTCAGGCTGAAAGCGTCATCAAAGAGCGTCCGTTATTAAGTATTGGTTGTGCATTCTTAGCAGGCTGGGCTGTATCTAAATTAATTAAATAATTTAATAATTGGAGATTTTATGACAAACAACACCGAACAAGTTTGCGATGAAAATAAGATCTCTGATGACACTCAGCCAGATAACTTATTCGATACTGAGCAGATTGAGAAAAAGATAGACGAAGTAAGTAGTTTATTTAATAAGTTATCAGACACAATAGATACACTTGGTAAATGGTCCGAATCTACCATACAAGTGTTCTTTATGGAGCTGCTACGTAGCGTTAACGCTAGTAAGCAGTTCCTGCTCTGCCAAGTCCTATTTATTCCTTTACTCATCCTGTTTGTTTTTAGTACATGTATTGCTGTTGGTATTGTTTTTTATAGTTTAACAGGCCAGTTATTGATTGGAGTAGGTACATTTTTATTATCAATGATCGCCGTACTTAGTGCATTGGCTTATTGGCAAAAACGTTTAATGAAAATGATTGGATTTACAGAAACAATTGCACAAATAAAGGAGGGGGTAGATGTCGTCTCTAAAGCGTCTAAATCACTCGATTAAATTAAAAAGATTAGAAGGTAAAGATAATATAAGACAAGTCGATTTATCTTTAAAGTTGTTTTTAAATGACGTAAATAAACATACTAAAAAACACCCACTAGTTGTGACCATCGGTGGTGTATTGACTGGTTTTATCTTAAGTAAATACAGACGTAAAATAAAAACCTTTTATCCACTTGCCTCATTAGGTTTTAACTATATTAAACGCAATAACTAGTAAAAAAATTAATAAAAAAGTAATGTAACACACAGGTCTTTTTGGCCTGCCCGTACTCTCAATGGAGTTAAAACCTTGAACGATGGAATAGAAAAAACATCTACACAAGCCGCACCTAATACTACTGAACAGCCTATTTACGTTAATGAAAGCGCAGACTTAAGTAAATTATACTCAATGGGCTTTGGCTTTATATTTTTCATCGTGCTGATGGTTAGTATCTATTTTGCTAAGTCTATTCTTTTGCCGATTATCGCGAGTACTTTTATCGCTTTATTGTGTAGCCCTGTAGTTAATTACTTAGTTAAAATTGGTTTACCAAGATTAATTGGTGTGTTGGCGGTTATTTTTGTGATTGTGGGGTTAATATTTGGCGGGTTAAATTTACTAAGTGGTCCCGCCCAAGAGTGGTGGATTAAGTTACCGACTCTAGTAAAAGATGTTTCTCAAGAGATCACTACAGCGGCCAATAATACCAGTTTTAATAGTGCGGCCAACCAGGCGATTGTTAACGATAGTAATGTGGGCGAATTTAAAAGCGATACCATGGTGTCGTTGGTAAAAAGTATTGCTATGGCAACACCTACTATGCTGACGCAATTTATGATGGCATTGTTTATGGCTTATTTCATGCTGAGTTACGGTCGTTCATTATTCACTGGTTTATTAATGCAATTCGATAGTTTTGAGAATAAACGTAAAACTGTTGAGCTAGTCAGAACTATTCAGCATGACCTATCTCGGTATATAGGTACCGTAACACTCATCAACATATTATTGGGTGTAGTCGTTGGTATTGTATTCTCAATATTAGGTGTAGATGATCCCTTTTTATGGGGAGCATTAGCTGGCATTATGAATTTTGCACCTTATCTGGGGCCGCTTATTTCAATGATATGCTTTGCGGTTGTAACTTATGTGCAGTTTGATTCTATGAGTTACGCTTTTATTGTTATTTCCATATATTTATTTATTAATATGTTGGAAAGTCAGTTTGTTACTCCTACTTTACTGGGAAAAAGTTTTAACCTTAATCCACTAATCATCTTTATGTGGTTGATTTTATGGGGCTGGTTATGGGGAAGTATGGGGATGCTAATCGGTGTGCCATTATTGGTTTGTGTGAGTACAGTATTAGAAAGGTTGGAGATATTTGGGCGTATTCACCTTATATTAAAAGAGAGGTAATAGGGTTAGCTATTACCTCTGTTTCTTTTTAAACAGCTGTTTAAAATAATTAATCAGTTTACCCAATGTATTCGAAGCCTAACATGATTGGATAGTTTAATGCCTAAGGTACTTCATATTTATCCAGCTTGTTATATAAGGTTTTAACACTGATGCCTAGGTCTTGAGCTGTTTTGGTTTTATTGCCTTCATTGTTATCCAATGTATTGACGATTGCTGTTTTCTCAATTTCAGTTAAAGGAATTCCAACTGGAACCAGCCCTTCAGTGGCATTTTGTGTTTCTAAAAAAGGCGTTTCTGAAATAATATGCTCTGCTTTGATCACCTCATCTGCGAGAATAAAAGCTCTTTCAATGGTATGTTTTAACTCTCGAACATTACCTGGCCAATCATAATTCGCAATTTTATCTATTGCTGAATCTAAAATGGTTTTTGCTTTTGTTTCTTGCGCATTTTGATGGGCAATAAAGTGCTTTGCTAAACCAACAATATCCGAACCTCGGTCTTTTAAAGGAGGAACTGTTATTGGAAAGTGCGCTAAGCGAAAGTACAAATCTTCTCGCAAAGTTTGTTCTTCAATTGCAGTTTGTGGATCGCGGTTTGTTGCAGCAATAATACGGACATCAGACAAATGGACATTTTGCCCACCAACTCGACGGTATTCGCCTGTTTCCAATACACGTAATAGTTTAACTTGATGTTCAATAGGCATCTCAGTGACTTCATCAAGAAATAAAGTGCCACCTTGAGCTTGTTTAAATACACCTTGATGCGGCTTGTCTGCACCAGTAAAAGCTCCCTTGTTATGACCAAATAATTCACTGTCAATAAGATCCGGACTGATAGCACCACAGTTAATTGCTACAAAAGGTTCATTACTTCGGTCGCTTGCTTGGTGAATAGTTTGTGCAACTAATTCTTTACCTGAGCCGCTTTCGCCAATAATTAGAACTGATGCCTCGGTTTTTGCTACACGTCTAATAATTCGGTATAGCTTGTGCATTGGACTAGAAGAACCAATTAATTGACCAAATTGGTCTAAATCACTGGTCGCTACTTTTTGTCCTACCGGGCTTTTTAATAGATGAGATTGTCTTACATCTTGCAATGTTTCTGACAAAATCTCTAGGTCTAGGGGCATCCGGTAATGAAAAATAGCGCCCAATTGCATTAATTTATCTAGATTTGTATTGGGTAATCCAGAACTTATAAGAATAAGATCCATTTCATTTAGTATTTCAAGCTTGGATAAAGCTTGATAATCAGACTCACTAAATTCATTAACGCCTATCACAGCAACAGCAGGGCAGGTTTTTGCAAGTTGTGATATCCAATCCTGCTGTGCTGGCAATGCAGTAACATCGAATTGATTTAATTCGTTATTATTTAAGATAGATTGGCGTAATGATTCGTTCTGTACGCTTAGTAATAAGCTTAATTTATGCATTAATTTGATCTCACGATAACGAATCAACTCTTGATAGGGGATCCTTATCATCGCGATGCAAAGTAAATTTGTCAAATTTTATAATGATTTCATTTTTCACAGAGACGAAAAGTCCGTGAAATAAAGCTGCAATAAATAGATGTTTTATAATGCTTAGAGGTGGATTAAAACAGTAGAGCAGGTCTAATTAAACCCTGCTCTGAAAGATGAAATTAACTGAACTATTAAGATGTTACTGCAGCTTTTACTTTTAAAGAAGAGGGTAAGATATTGAGTGAAATGTGTGAAGCAGCGTAATGTTCACCATCCACCACGTAATTTATTTGTTGATTCGAAAAAATATCGATATGACTACCTGAATGATATTCGAATTCAGTGGATTTATCTTGTATACCTAAACTTGAAAATGCCAAGTCAGATAATGCTAGCACTCTTTCTGAGATGCTATTTCTATAATCTAGATAAGTGACGTGTAATTTTCCGTCATCTGGTTCAGGAATATCTCCTCCATGTGCCAACACTGTGCTAAAAGGCGCAATATTAGCAACCACTAAGCTTTGTACATCGACTTCTGTTACTGGATTCTGATCAATTTTTATGGTTAATTTTTGCGGGTTATCAGAAGCTATCGCATTAAAAAAACCATTCAAATAAGCCATTTGACCAAACTGATTTTTATTTTCACGGTTAGCTGATTCAATCATTTGTTGCTCAAAGCCTATACCCATAACCAATAACATCAATTTATCATTACAACGTGCAGTATCAATAGTACGAACCTGGTCAGATAAAATAGCTTTGCAGGCACTTTCTACTGGGGAAAATTTAGCTTCAATACCATACAGTACATGACATAGCGCATTAGCTGTACCAAAAGGCACAATCCCTAATACAATATCCGTCTCAATAATCTGATCTGCTACTTCTGTTACTGTGCCATCTCCACCACAGACAATAATTTGTTTAGCATTTTCTTTGACAGCCTGTTTTGTTAACGCCGTTGCTGTTATTTGTTGACTTGTTTCTACAATGTTTAAACGATATTTTTTGGTGAGTTCTCTGATTAACTGTTGTTGATGTTGTTGCCATTTCCCAGAACCAGATACTGGGTTTACTATCATCCAGGTATGAGTTGGTAGCAATAGTTTTTGCTTTTGATGTATTGAGCTTAATACTTTGTATTGTCGCTTGTTCAAATTAGCCGAAGAACGAATGGAATGGATCTTAGCCAATGCTTGGTCAACACTTAAACTAGGGTCTTGGCTTAATAAATAAGCTGCCATCACAAAGACAGAACGGCCTCGACCAAGAGCACAATGAATTACTACAGATCTTGATTGAGAGCGTTGAGCATCAATCCAACAAAGTGCATGGCGTAGTTTATTTAATGTTGGTGCCTTATGGTCTAAAACAGGCAACGTTAAATATTGAAAATGTTTATCCGTCATGGCACTTTCAAGCCCAGCGAATTCAGCGGTTAAATCTAAGATACAATCAATCTTCTGAGATTTTAAATAATCGAGATCTGAAGGAAGTAGTCGTCTTGATAGGTATAGGTCATCACTTATCTTTTGGATAGCTGGGACAGAATCATATTTTCTTGCCCATGCGTTATAACCCCTAATCCCGAGCATAAAAGGGATAAAGGCCCATTGAATCCAGTAAACAATTTTTCCATCACTATTTTTTCTAAAAATAGAAGGAATATTAAAAAGGTAAGCAAAACTGACAATGGCTAAAGAAAGAGCAACCCATGTAAATAATAATTTCAATATTAACCAAGGTGAAAACCAGGCTAAAGCTGCACTTAGTAAAACACCGAATAAATAATATTTAGTTATAAACATGGGCTTCCCTCACTGATACCTAAACTATAAATCTTATGTAGCATAGGTTAGATAATAAATATTGTGACCATCAAGGTATGGTTAGCTAACCATCTCTTTATGGTATTGGGTTGCTAAATTGAGTTTTTGATCTTCTGTAAAGACCTTACCTGCCATTTGGAAAAAACGATGTTCCTCTTCTTCTAAATGATGCAGTACTTTATGCTGTAATGAATGCATGATGGTTAACCAAGCTGGCGAACTGAATTCAGTGTTATCGAGTTTCTCAATGATTTTATCGATAGAGTGGTGTTCGGCAATACCGTGGCGAGATAGCTCAACGGTTTTATCTTTTTTGATTAAAGGCGCATAAAAATACCGCTCTTCAGCAATCGCATGTTGCTGTAATTCTTCTTTTAAATCAGCATAAAAAATCTGACGGGTAGCGGAATCACCTTTAGTGCTTGTTAATGCGTCCATCAATAAACGTTGTTTTTCGTGGCTTTCACGTAGTTCTTCAAAAATATTACTCATTGTTTTATTCCTTAAGTAAATGCAAATGGGGAATAGTGGATTTCAATATAAAAGTAGGCGCACTTATGTGCGCCGCTAATGAGTAACAGTTATTAACAATCTTTATCTTCTGTATTCAGTGAATCTTTTACATTTTCACAAGTATCTTCAATACTATTTTGTACATCTGTTACTGCGTCATCTACTTTTTCACCTGTTTTCTCAGCAGGCCCTTCACTACATGCACTCAATAACATGAATGCAGCACCGATTGCAGCGAATGATTTATATGTATTTGAGTTATTCATAGCGTCTCCTATTTCTTCGAACTTATTAAATTAAAAACAATTGATACAACAAACAATATTGCGAATAGATAAAATATAATTTTAGCAATACTTGCTGCGGCTCCTGCAATTCCGCCAAAACCCAATACTGCAGAAATTAAAGCGACTATTAGAAATATAAATACCCAGCGAATCATGTTGTAGCTCCTATTTATTTGAGATTGATGGTTAAGTAAAAATTAATGAACGTTAAGTTGTATGAATCTATTGAACAACTTCAAGCTTATCGATAACTGATGTTACGTCATCGGTATTTCGCGCTAAATTCATTGCTAAATCATGTTCAGCATCGGTTTTTACATTACCTGCTAACAACACAACATTGTCAGTTGTTGTTACTTCAATATCCATTGCACTAACATCATCAGCCATTAATAGGCGAGTTTTAACAACGGTAGTAATCTTGGTATCGGTTAATGCTGATAGTGCTTTATCATCGATATCTGCGTCAGCATCTTCATTCAAAATGGTTAAATTATTGTCAACACTGTTAACACCTTCTAACCCAGTAACTAATTCACCTGCTAACGCTTTCTCAATACCACTATTAACATCACCTGTTAATGTCACGACACCGGCTTCTACTTCGGTATCAATATCAAAAGAGTTAAGATTAGTATTAAGTAATAAAGTGGTTTCAGCTTTACCATCTATCCACGCATCAAGTGACTCATCTTTCCAATCTTGTTGGCCTGCCAATGCAAGTGTTGATGAAGTAAGTAGTACAGTCGAAAGTGCAATAGTTGTCATGCGCTTCATATTTTGTCTCCTTTAATTGATGTGTACAAAGAGTATTGCGAATACTGTGCCAGTTTTTTATCTTATTGTTTTTTAAGGGATTGTTTGTTTTTATGTAAATGAGGGAGTGTTTGGGTATGAACTATTTACAGGGTCAGGTGTAATAGTTATCAGGTTTAATGGAAAGTAAAAAAGTTCAATATAAATGACTGTTTTTTATAAGGTAACGACGGTAATTTTACTCAAGTTATTAATAATAATATTACCGTTAATATCACTTTTTATTGGTATAAGTGTTCGATTTTATTGGTACAAATGCTCGAAGTCTGGAATAGATTGCTCCCAAATAGGCACCTCTTTACCAATATATTCACGAACAGCATCAAAGAACAAACGTGTTCTCACTGGTAAATCACGATGTGGGTATACCGCATACATTGGATGGTAGTTTTCTAATGTCAAATCAGGTAGTAGTGGGACGAGTAAACCATCTTTAATTTCGTTATTGATCATAAATGCTGGTGTGATTGAGTAAGCGCTGCCCGAAAGTACTTTCATTAATAACGTTTCAGGGTCATTACTTCGGAAAATACTATTCATTTTTTGTTCTTTTGAAAGCCCATCTTTATCGATATATTTAATGTCTCTGACACGGATCGTTGCATTTGCAAAACTAGCAGCAGGTAAAGGTAATAAATCTTCAATCTTTTCTGGCTTACCATAATGTTTAATAAATTCAGGTGCAGCCAAGATCAGTAAACGATTACGTGCGAGTGGGCGTGAGATCAGTGAAGAGTCTTTTGGTTTACCGATACGAAAAGCTAAATCGAAACCTTCCGCAATAATATCTACCACGCGATCATCTAAACGTAACTCAACTTCGACCTGTGGAAAGCGCTTTTGAAAATCATTGATTATAGGCTGTAAATAACGTCTACCAATAATAGATGAGCTAGTAATCTTGAGAATGCCTCGAGGCTCTTGATGGAAGTTTTCAGCTAAGCGAAGTGTCTCTGCTAATAGCTCACGTATTTCCACTGCTTTCTTAGTCATCTCAGCACCTGCCGCGGTTAATGAGAAAGAGCGAGTTGATCTATTTAATAAACGCGCTCCTAATTCATCCTCTAAACGACTGATCTGTTTGGATATTACTGAGCGATCTATATTTCTGATTTCCGCCGCTTTAGCAAAAGAACCTTGTTCTACTACTTCGAGGAAAATTAAAAGGCGACTGGTGATATCCATAGTGAGCTCCTAAATGCTTATTGTTGCTATTTTGGCACTAATGAATTTAAAAAACGATGCTTTTTGTGCACTAATTTATTCCGTATTATGCAACCATCAGAAAAGGAGCATCGCTATGCGCAAATATTTCATGACAGTAATGATTGCTGTTACAACTTTAACGTTAATCGGCTGTGGTGAAGCACCTAGCCAAACTGCTACTCAACAACCTCTTCAGCCTATTGATGTCGCTAAAGTTTTAGTTGAGCCAGTGCAAAAATGGCATACCTACACTACGCGTTTAGAAGCACCTGAGCAGGTCTCTTTAATGCCGCGTGTTTCTGGTGTGGTAGAACAAGTATCATTTCATGAAGGTGACCATGTTGAGCAAGGCGATCTTTTATTTAAAATCGATGCTCGTCCATTTGCAGCAGTAGTTGCAGGTTTAAAAGCACAAGTACAGAGTGCTGAAGCGTCATTACAACAAGTGCGTAGCGAAGCAAAACGAGCATCTCGTTTGATTGCAAAGAAAGCAATTTCTACTGAGTTAGCTGAATCTAGAGCATCTGCATTAACACAAGGTGAAGCACAACTCGCTGCATTAAAGGCACAATTAGTTGCTGCTCAGCTTGATTTAGATTTTGCCACTATTCGTTCTCCTATAGACGGTGTTATCTCACGTACTAATGTGACTCGAGGTAATAACATTCTTGCTGGACAAACAGTGTTAACTTCAATTGTGTCTAATAAGAGTATGTATGGTTATTTTGATGTAGACGAACGTACTTGGAACCGTTCTTTTAATGACGTAACTGCTGCTAGCGAACAAAAAGTAGTAATGCAGAAAGTGGGTCAAAAAGATTTCCCATATTCTGGCTACATCAACTTTATTGATAACCGTATTAATGCTGCAACCGGTACGTTACGTGTACGCGCGGTATTTGAAGCGCAGAATGATAGTTTACGAGCAGGTTCATTTGCACGTATTCGGTTAGCGGCTAATAATATTACCGATCAAATTGTTATTCCGGATAGAGCAATTGGTACCGATTTAAATAACCGTTTTGTATTAACAGTAGGTGAGGATAACGTACTGCAATACAAGCTAGTAGAAGTGGGCGATCGTTACGGTCACTTACGTGTGATTACATCTGGTTTAACTGCAACGGATAAAATTGCTGTGAACGGCCCCGCTCGTGTCGGGCCTGGTATGCCAATTGAGCCTAATCTAGTTAATATCGATACTAAGGATGTGACTTTCACTTTATCTGCTTCACATGAATCTTTGACTGCAAGTACTAAGGAACTGTAATGAAGTTTTCTCATTTCTTTATTCAGCGCCCTATATTTGCGGCGATGTTATCGCTGGTAATTTTAATTGCTGGTGGAATTTCATTGTTCCAATTACCAGTAAGTGAATATCCTGAAGTCGTGCCTCCAACAGTTGTTGTTTCGGCAAGTTACCCTGGCGCTAACCCTACGGTTATCGCTGAAACTGTAGCAACACCATTAGAGCAAGAAATAAATGGTACTGAGAACATGTTGTATATGTTCTCTCAAGCTACCAGTGACGGTGCAATGACACTAACAGTGACCTTTGCGTTAGGAACGGATTTAGACCGAGCACAAGTACAAGTGCAAAATCGAGTAAACAGTGCCTTACCGCGTTTACCCGAAGAGGTGCAACGCTTAGGTGTTGTTGCTGAGAAGTCTTCTCCAGATTTAACCATGGTAGTACATCTCTATTCACCAGAAAATACATTAGATACAGCATACCTTTCGAACTATGCTGATCTTAATATCAAAGATGAAATTGCACGTTTACCAGGAGTAGGTGATGTGCGTTTATTTGGTGGTGGTCAGTATGCGATGCGTGTTTGGTTGAATCCAGATGCCTTAGCAGCAAGAGACTTAACTGCTAGTGATGTAGTTAATGCATTAAGTGCCCAAAACCAACAAGTTGCAGCAGGTAGTTTAGGCGCACAACCTGTTCCTACTGATAGCCAATTTCAAATACTTTTAAACGTGAAAGGGCGTTTAAATAATATTGATGAATTTCGAGACGTGATCATTAAAGTTGGTGAGGAAGGACAGTTAACGCGTTTGTCAGATGTTGCTCGTGTTGAATTGGGGCAAGATAGTTATTCTTTACGTGCAGAATTAGATAACCAGCCGGCACTTGCTATGCCAGTTTTCCAACGTCCTGGATCAAATGCCATTGAGCTGTCGAACCAAGTACGTGAAACCATGGCTCGTTTATCTGAGGATTTTCCGAATGGCGTAGAGTATGACATCGTATATGATCCGACTGTGTTTGTTCGTGGCTCGATTGATGCGGTTATTAGCACGTTATTAGAAGCAATCGTGCTCGTTGTATTAGTGGTTATTGTGTTTCTACAAACATGGCGCGCGTCTATTATCCCGTTAATCGCAGTACCTATTTCTTTGATTGGTACTTTTGCAGTTATGCAATGGTTAGGCGTGTCGATTAACACCTTATCTCTATTTGGACTTGTACTTGCGATCGGGATTGTCGTCGATGATGCAATTGTGGTGGTTGAGAATGTGGAGCGAAATATAGAAAAAGGCTTGTCTCCACTAGAAGCAACACGTGTCGCTATGAGTGAAGTAACCGGGCCAATCATTGCGATTGCTTTAGTGTTATCTGCAGTATTTATTCCAACAGCCTTCATCAGTGGTTTATCAGGGCAGTTCTATAAACAGTTCGCGTTAACTATTACTATTTCAACGATTATTTCAGCCTTTAACTCATTAACGTTATCGCCTGCATTATCAGCATTATTGTTAAAATCACATGATAGTAAACCAGATTGGTTTACGCGTGTGTTAAATAAATTATTTGGGCGTTTTCTGTTTAAACCGTTTAATCGAATTTTTGATAAAGGGGCAAGTGGTTACGAGAAAATAGTAAAAAAACTGATCCGTTTAAGCGTTATTGTGATGGTTGCTTATGTTGTTTTAGTGGGCGGTACAGTTAAATTATTTGATGCCGTACCGGGTGGGTTCATTCCACAGCAAGATAAGCAATACTTAGTGGCAATTGCGCAATTACCAGATGCTGCAAGTTTAGATCGTACACAAGACGTATTATCAGAGATGCAAAAAATTGCTTTAGAAGTACCGGGTGTTGCACATACTGTAGCCTTCCCTGGTTTATCGGTGAATGGTTTTACCAACAGTCCAAATAGCGGTATTGTTTTTACAACGCTTGAAGGATTTGAACAACGCACTGATCCAAGTGAATCAGCGATGGCGATAGCTGGAAAATTAAATCAACGCTTCGCAGCTATTGATGAGGCTTTTGTTGCAGTATTTCCACCACCTCCAATTCAAGGTTTAGGGACAACAGGCGGCTTTAAATTACAAATTGAAGATCGTGCGAATAAAGGATTTGATGCTTTATTTGGTAGCTTGCAGGCAGTGATCGCTGAAGCACGTAAAAATCCGGCATTAGTTGGGCTTTACTCAAGCTTCCGTATTCAAGTGCCGCAAATGGATATCAATGTTGACCGTGAACAAGCACTAATACAGGGAATACCGTTAGATGAAGTATTTAATACATTACAGATCTACTTAGGCTCTGTGTATGTTAATGACTTCAATCTATTTGGTCGTACTTACCAAGTAAATGCACAAGCAGATGCTGAATATCGTCAAGATCCTGAGCAGATTCTTAATTTACAAGTACGTAATAATGCAGGGCAAATGGTGCCATTAGGCTCAGTATTAACAGTCGTACCGAGTATTGGACCTGATCGTGTAATGCATTATAACGGTTACCCAAGTGCAGAGTTAAATGGTAGTCCTGCACCAGGTTATAGTTCTGATCAGGCGCAAGCAGCCATTGAGAAAGTATTAGCAGATACGTTACCAAAAGGCATTGAATATGAATGGACTGAAGTGACTTATCAACAAGTACTTGCTGGCAATACCATGGTCTATGTATTCCCGCTGGTGGTCTTATTAGTATTCATGGTATTAGCGGCCCAGTATGAAAGCTTACGTTTGCCATTAGCTATTATTTTGATTGTCCCAATGACTATCTTCTCCGCCTTGTTGGGTGTGTGGTTAGTGGGTTCAGACAATAATATCTTCACGCAAATAGCTTTGATTGTATTAGTGGCATTAGCGTCTAAGAATGCGATTTTAATGATCGAATTCGCCAAAGATCAAAATGATAGTGGGTTATCTCATATTGAGGCTATTTTAGCGGCTTGTCGCATGCGTTTACGCCCGATATTGATGACTTCGATCGCCTTCACCGCTGGGGTTATACCGTTAGTATTAGCCACTGGTGCGGGTTCAGAGATGCGTCACGCTATGGGGAACGCAGTATTCTCTGGGATGATTGGTGTAACCGTATTTGGTTTATTATTAACACCTGTGTTTTATATGTTAGTAAGTAAAACCAAAAATGAGACTAATGACCCTGTAAAGCAAGTTGAGTCGCTAGATAAATAGGCTACTCATTATATTGAACTCTCCTTCTGTGAGCTAACTAACGTCACAGAGGGAGAATTCAATTAAAATAGATGTACAATATTCTTATTATTCAAATAGACATGGTTGTCATACTTAGAGGTAGACATGCCTAATTTCGAAACATCTGCACAACAAACTATTCCTAATACAATGCAGGCTTTAGCGTTAAGTGAGCCGAGTGATGCATTTACTCTATCTGAAATGACTTTTCCTATTCCGCAATGTGCGTCTGACGAGTTACTTGTGAAAATCGAGTACGTTGGCTTAAACAGAGTGGACGCTATTTTCGCACAACAAGGTTTTATGCCATGGAAATTCCCGCATATTTTGGGGCTTGATGCCGTGGGAGTGGTAGTTAAAGCTGCACAGGGAGTGTATCCGAAAGTTGGTGAACGTGTCATGTGGCACGCTAATATTGCGCAACAAGGTGTGTTGAGTGAATATGCGAAAGTGCCTAACTATGCCGTATCAGTTGTACCAGATAATATTTCAGCACAACAAGCTGCAACCTTACCTTGTGCGGGTATGCTAGCTTTGATTTGTTTAGATAAATTACATTTGAAAGAAGGTGAAAGCATCTTAATTGAAGCTGGTGCAGGGGCCATTGGACAATTTGCAATTCAGTTTGCCAAACAGCGTGGTGCAGATGTTTTTACTACCGCTTCTAAGCGTAATCATAAACTGGTTAAGAAATTGGGTGCTGACTTTGTATTTGATTATCAAGATAAAAAGCTGTGTGAAAAAATCTGCAAAGAGCTTGGTCCGACTGGGTTTGATGCAGTATTGGATTCCGTTGGCGGTGAAGCGACAAATCGTAATATAGAGTTGATGCGTTTTTGTGGCCGTATTGCCTGTTTGAAGCCTTTGCCTGTCATTGATAACGGGCTAATGTTTTTAAAAGCACCCACTATCAGCATTGTTTCATTAGGTGGTGCATGGTTAGCTAAGAGCCTATGCGCACAACAAAAAATGAGCTTTTTGTGTCAGTTTTTATTGCAAAATCTATCGGAAAATAAAATTCAATTACCGCAAATTTCTGAGGTTAAATTTGAACAAAATTCAGTAACTGAAGCATTACATCGACAGCTTAATGGCAGCTTTACTGGTAAGCAAATTGTGAAAATTTAATAGCTGTTACCTAGTATGAGCCATCTCATTAAGCGGCGCTTTAACAGAGCTTAATTTATTCTGTTTGTACGCTATATATGCTCTATGCTGTCGATACTGATCATCACTGCATCGGGGCGCCAATATTCAAATTCACAATCGATAATTTGCCCTTGCTGATTGTAATTTACTCGACATATTTTTAACACTTGTTGGCCAGCACTGATATTTAAAGCTTTTGCTACGTGGGCTGGTGCTGCTGCGGGTACAACATCAAAGCGTGAGCGACTGGTAGTAAATTTAAACTTCTCTTGGTATAACTGGGTTAATGATTGAGTTAGATTTTCTTCTAAAATTCCTGGAAAGAAATGGCCAATTAAACAGTTTTCAACAAATAACACTACTCTGCCATCGATATATCGCAAACGCTCGATCACATGGATCTCGGTTAACTCTCTTAATTCTAATACCTTAGCATAATCACTCGGCGCCATAATCGTGCTGATATTAATTAATTGTGTTTCAGCAATACGATCTTGCTCGCTGATCATTTGATTAAAGTGACAGCGCGATAGTGGGTTATAACGAATACGTGGTGGAGAGACAAACCAACCTCTGCGGTCTTCACGGTAAATCAACCCTTCAGTTTCTAATGCGCTCAGTGCATCCTTCACACTAATTCGGGTAGTAGAAAAAAGATCACTCAGCTCTCGCTCTGATGGTAATTTTTGCAGGGGTAATAACGCACGACCAAAAATCTGTTCACGTAACACATCTTTCATTTTAGGATTGTCGGCGTTTTTTCTCATATTTGAACTAGTCCAGTTTTATTTATTACTTATCTTTTTACTATACATTAATATTTACAAACAGGGCGTTAAAAGCCTGGATATCAAAAATGCTTCACAAAAACTTTCAAAAAAAGTTTTTACTTACTGTAAAAAAAATGTAATGTTTGCCTTGTAGTATGAAAAATGAACTCACTGAACTAGTCCAGAGGATGGAAGTAAAATGAATACATTTAAAGTTACAAGCACGCTTATCGCACTCTCTTTATCACACTCACTTTATGCCGCTGAATCAAGTAATATCGATTCTCTTGTGGCTGCCGCTCAAAAGGAAGGTCAAGTTTATAGCGTCGGGATGCCCGATAGCTGGGCAAACTGGAAAGACACTTGGGCAGACCTAAACACGCAATATGGTATTAAGCATCAAGATACTGATATGAGCTCAGCACAAGAAATCGCTAAATTCGATGCAGAAAAAACTAACGCAACAGCCGATATCGGCGATGTTGGTTTTGCATTTGCACGTGTTGCAGTGAAGAAAGGGGTAACACAGCCTTATAAAACAAGCACATGGGATGACGTTCCAAATTGGGCGAAAGATGCAGATGGACATTGGGCATTAGCTTATACCGGCACTATCTCATTTATCTCAAATAATAACTTAGTGAAAAACGCACCAAAAACATGGGCAGATTTATTAGCTGGTTCTTATAAAGTGACTGTGGGTGATGTCGGTGTTGCTTCTCAGGCAAATAATGCAGTATTAGCTGCTGCGATTGCTAATGGTGGAGATGAAGGGAACTTAGATCCTGCCATTGAATTTTTTGGTAAATTAGCAAAACAAGGCCGCTTATCATACACAAATCCAAGTGTTGCTAACCTTGAGAAAGGTGAAATTGAAGTCGCTATTTTATGGGACTTTAATGCGCTTAATTATCGAGATCAAATCGACCGTTCACGTTTTTCTGTGAATATCCCACAAGATGGTTCTGTTATTTCAGGTTACACAACTATCATCAACAAATGGGCTAAAAACCCAAATGCAGCCAAATTAGCTCGTGAACATATCTTCAGTGATGCAGGGCAGATCAACTTAGCTGATGGTTATGCGCGTCCAATTCGCACAAGCGTAACATTACCAGCTGAAATTCAAGCTAAATTGATTCCGAATGATCAGTACACATCAGTTCATCCAATCAAAGATTTTAAAGCTTGGGAAAAATCGGCACGTAAGCTACCACGTCAATGGCAGGAAGGTGTGTTAATTCACCAAAACTAATAAGGGGCTACTATGAACGATAAGGTTATTCTTGTTGTTCTTGACGGCTTAAACTTAAAGGTAGCCCAAGATTGTTTGGGTTACCTAAACGGTTTAGTAGAGTACAAGAAAGCAACTCAATACTCGCTGTACAGCGAGCTTCCATCACTGTCTCGCCCTTTATACGAATGTATATTAACTGGTGTGACGCCTGTTGAAAGTGGCATCGTACATAATAATGTAACACGCCGTTCTCTGTTTGAATCTGTGTTTAGCTTGGCTCAAGCACAAGGCAAAACAACTGCTGCAGCAGCTTATCATTGGGTTAGTGAGCTATACAATCGCTCTCCTTATGATGCAATTCGAGATCGCCATACACATAATGAAAGCTTACAAATTCAACATGGTGTTTTTTATCATTGGGATCATTATCCAGATCAAGCATTAATGTTAGATGCCGAGTATCTTCGACAAGAGTTTGATCCTGACTTTTTATTAGTACATTCGATGAATATCGATGATGCAGGCCATAAATTTGGTTTAGATTCGCCTGAATATCGTAATAGTGCTCGCCATGCAGATATTCTCTTATCTGATTTTTTACCGACTTGGATTGAAGAAGGTTACCAAATTCTGATCACCAGTGACCATGGTATGAACAATGATAAATCACATGGTGGCACTCTAGTAGAAGAGCGCGAAGTACCTTTGTATTTAATTGGTGATGGTTTTAGTCACCTCGATGTTGCGATTAAACAAACAGAACTCTGTGGTTTAATGTGCGAGTTACTAGGGTTACAGCATCAAAAAGCATTTGCGGAAGATGCATTAGCATAAGCAAAGGATAATGTATGAGTACAGCTAAGCCCGAATTGCATAAAAGCAGTTCTTTTACACTTGGTAAATATAAGCCTGTATTGTGGTTATTGCCCTTTATTGCTTTCTTTTATCTATTTCAAATTGCACCAATGGTATGGGTGTTAATTAATAGTTTTATTTACGATGGTGAATGGACAATTGAAAACTATAGCGAAATATTTGATTCAGCCTTTATTTTACAAGGCTTTAGCAACAGTCTTTGGATCTCTTTTTGGTCAAGCCTTATTGGTTTAGTGTTAGCGGCGATTTTAGTGTCGTCATTACGTCACCTCAACAGCAGAATACGTGATGCGATTGTCGCTTTTACCAATATGAGTAGTAACTTTTCTGGTGTGCCATTGGCCTTTGCTTTTATTATTATTTTAGGAACTAACGGTGCAGTAACCCTGTTATTAAGACAATGGGGATTATTAGGAGACTTTGATTTATATAGTAAATCTGGTTTGTTAGCGCTTTATATCTATTTCCAAATTCCACTGGGTGCTTTATTACTTTATCCGGCTTTCGATGCGTTAAAAAAAGATGCCTATGAAGCTTCGCAACTCTTAGGTGCAAGTTCTCGTCAATATTGGATGAAAATAGGTTTACCTATTCTTTCACCTGCTTTGTTAGGCACTTTTATTATCTTATTTGCTAATGCCATAGGTGCCTATGCTAGCGTTTATGCATTAACTAATGGTAACTACAACATGGTGACTATTCGTATCGCTAGTTTAGTTTCTGGTGATCTGTTCTTAGAGCCGAATTTAGCGGCTGCTATCTCTGCATTATTAATGTTGTTGCTGGGTATTATTACTGCTGTTAATCAGTGGTTAATCGCAAGGAGCTATCATGGATAATAATAACCTGTTGTTTCACAAAAGTATTGTTTATGGATTGTCGGCATTACTCTTCATCCCTATTTTAGCAACATTTATTTATTCGTTCTCTTCAAGTTGGGGAGCGACTGTTTTACCTGATGGATTTACATTTAAATGGTATACGCAATTACTGACTGATCCTCGTTTTATAGAGGCATTTGGACGTTCACTATTTATTTGTATTTCATCATTGATTCTAGCAATGGTTTTAGTATTACCGATGATTTTTGTGGTGTTTTATTATTACCCTGCACTAGATAAAGTAATGAATATTTTAATCTTATTGCCTTTTGCCGTACCGCCAGTGGTTTCATCGGTTGGTCTATTACAACTTTATGCAGATAGCGCAGTGCAGTTAGTGGGGACTCCATGGATTTTAATTGGTACCTACTTCACTATTGCTTTGCCATTTATGTATCGTGCTATTTCTAATAGTTTTACCTCGATTAATCTAAGAGACCTAGTGGATGCTGCACACTTACTCGGAGCAAGCACTACAAAAGCATACCTGCTAATTATTTTACCTAATTTAAAGAAAGGGTTATTAGCCTCGACTTTTCTATCTTTCTCATTTTTATTAGGGGAATTTGTGTTCGCAAATATTCTTGTTGGAACACGTTACGAGACCTTACAAATTTATCTTTATAACATGCGCCAAACCAGTGGCCATTTTACCTCGGCTTTAGTGATGACCTATTTTGCTTTTATTTTTGTTTGCACTTGGCTAGCCACCCGTTTTAGTAAAGGGAATGAATAATGAGTTATGTAAAAGTTAGCCAATTGGCTAAGCGTTTTGGTGATGTGACGGTTTTTGAAGAGATTGATTTCACCATTGAAAAAGGCGAGTTTATTACTTTATTAGGCCCAAGTGGGTGTGGGAAATCGACTTTGTTACGTAGTTTAGCTGGCTTAAATCAAGTCGATGCAGGTGAAATATGGGTCGACCAAGAGAATATTACCAAGACAGCACCTCAATCACGAGAAATAGGTATGGTATTCCAATCCTATGCTCTATTTCCAAATATGACGGTGTTAGATAACGTTGCCTTTGGGTTAAAAATGAAAGGCATTAATAAAACTGAAGCTCGTGCTGAAGCAAAACGTATGATTGATCTTGTGGAGTTAGATGGCAAAGAACAATTTTATCCTCGTGAATTATCTGGTGGGCAAAGGCAGCGAGTGGCATTAGCACGGGCATTAGTGGTTAAGCCTCGTATTTTATTATTAGATGA
The DNA here is from genome assembly GCF_036697365.1 of Psychromonas arctica. Taxonomy (GTDB): domain Bacteria; phylum Pseudomonadota; class Gammaproteobacteria; order Enterobacterales; family Psychromonadaceae; genus Psychromonas; species Psychromonas arctica_A. The sequence continues at coordinate 83,010 of NZ_JBAHZA010000012.1, read as the reverse complement.
GCCATTGTCAGCTTTAGACGCAAAGATTCGTAAAAGCTTACGTCAGCAAATATTAACAATTCAAAGAGAATTAAACCTAACTACCGTCTTCGTTACCCATGATCAAGAAGAAGCGATGTTATTGTCTGATCGCATCTTTTTAATGAATCAAGGAGCAATAGTACAACAAGGTAAGCCGGAAGATATTTATACTAAACCAGCTAATGAGTTTGTTGCTTCATTTATGGGGCATTACAACCTGATCGATGCAGAAACCGCTAATCAATGGTTTGCTATTAATAGTAAACAAAAAGTAGCCATTCGTCCTGAGTCTATTTATATCAGAGAAGCGGGGCGTCAATATGGAGATCATATCTCAGTAGCGAAGCAAGGCACTGTACTCTCTCATCAATTATTAGGTAATGTTATTCGTTATAGTATTGAAGTAGAGCAGAAAGCGCTAACTGTTGATTTACTTAATCGTTCTTCAGAGCGTTTAATGGCAGCGGGAAGCTCACTTGAGCTGATGTTTAATTTAAATGAAATACAACCGGTGAGAGCATAATATGAGCAAACCACTACATATCTTTGATATGGATGAAACCTTAGTGAATGGAGATTGTGCTAGTTTATGGAGTGCATTTCTTGTTAAAAAAGGTGTTGTAACGGATCCTGATTATTTAGCAAACGATAAAGCCTTGATGGAGCAGTATGCAAAGGGCGAGCTAGATATGGAGGAGTATATTGTTTATACCCTAGCGCCTATTACTCATATACCTCAGCATGAAATAGATAGTTTGGTTGATGAGTTTGTAAATATTGATATTTTACCTTTAGTATTTCCAGAGGCACTAACGTTAGTTAAATCATTAAAAGAACGTGGAATTGCTTGCTTAGTGATATCAGCAACGGTGACTTTTATTGTGAAAAAAGTAGCGCAAACAATTGGTATCGAAGATGCATTAGGCATTGATCTTGTGAGTAAAGATGGTTGTTATCTTAATCAAGTTACCGGTATAGCAACTTACCGAGAAGGTAAAATATTACGCTTACAACAATGGTTAACAGAGCAAGCTAATACCTTTGATGAAATACACTTTTATAGTGATTCAATCAATGATTTACCATTATGTGAATATGCCGATTATGCCTACTTAGTAAACCCTTGCAAACGCTTATCCGCAGAAGCACTTAAACATCCTGAGTGGCAGATTTTTGATTGGGGTAAATAATTAGTACGTTAATTTTACTCAATGACTAAGTAAAAAGGAGCTAATTATTAGCTCCTTTTTGTTGTTAATTTGTAGCTTTAAGCTGTTATTTAATGTCTTTTCGGTAACAAAATACTACCAATAAACAAGATACAACCAGCGACCACAATAGTAGGTCCTGATGGCGTATCGTATTGGAAAGATCCTAGTAACCCTAAACCCACACTTATTCCACCAATTACCATAGCGATAAGCGCCATGCTTTCAGGTGTATTAGCAAAGCGCCTAGCCGTTGCTGCTGGAATAATCAGTAGTGCGGTTACCAGTAACATACCAACCACCTTCATCATAATCGCTACAATCAATGCAATTAAGCCTAGGAATAACCAGTTGATTCGATCAACAGGTATACCTTCAACACGGGCTAAGTCTTCATGAATAGTGATCGATAGCAGTGGTTTCCAGATCCAAATCAAACCAAGCAAGGCAACTCCGCCGGCTCCATAGATCCAGAATAGATCACTGTAACCAATCGCTAAAATATCACCAAATAGATAACTGACTAAATCGATCCTGACATTATCCATAAAGGCGAGTGCGACCAAGCCGAGGGATAGCGCTCCATGGGAAAATATCCCTAGCAAGGTATCACTGGCTAATTGGCGTTGAAATTGGCTAACAAACAGTAAAATTGCCAACATTTGGCAGATCAGGAAAATACCCAAAGTTAGATTGATATGTAAAAGAAAACCTAAAGCGACACCCAGTAAAGCTGAGTGTGCCAATGTGTCACCAAAATAAGCTAAACGTCTCCACACCACAAAAGATCCAAAAGGGCCTGCAACCAGTGCTACGCCTAATCCGCCTAATAGCGCTCTTAATAAAAAATCATCCATTGTGATTATGCTCTCCATCACCGCAGCATTCATGATTGTGGTCATGGTCATGCTGATGTTCTTTGTCATGTACGTAAATAGCTAAGTGTCTTGCTGCATAAGGACCAAATAAAGCAGTATAAGCAGGGTCATTAACCACCACTTCAGGTGTACCGCTACAACAAATATGTTTATTTAAACAGAATACTCGGTCGGTAGACGCCATTACTAAATGTAAATCATGGGATACCATCAAAATAGCGCAGCCTCGTTCGGTGCGCACTCGACTGATCAAGTCATATAACTCAACTTGGCCGTGTACATCAACGCCTTGAACCGGTTCATCTAAGACTAAAATGTCTGGGTCACGCATTAATGCTCTGGCCATTAATACACGTTGTAATTCACCACCAGATAGATTTTGTAACGGAGAGTCGATTACATGCTCTGCACCCACATCTTTTAATAAACTTTCAAAGGAATGTTTATTGTGCGCTTTAGCTAAGGCTAAAAAGCGTCTTACTGTGATTGGGAAAGTTGGGTCGATATGCAGCTTTTGTGGCACATAACCAATGGTGATGTTCGACGCGACAGTCACTGAACCTGAAGTTGGTTTTTGTAAACCCAGTGCAACACGTAATAAAGTTGTCTTACCGGCACCGTTAGGCCCAACGACGGTAACGATTTCGCCTCGGTGCAACTCTAAGTCGACGGACTCAAGTAAAGAACGTTCACTTATCGTTAAATTAACGCTGGTTAAGGTGAGGAGCGGTTGGCTCGTATCCTGTTTTTTTGAGGTTAGCATGTTTTGCAAAATACCATTATTTGAAGTGTTCCTGATCGGTGTTTTGTCATGATCTAAACAAAGTATGTTTCAGTAGATAGTTGACAATAAAAAATGTTATATTATAACATTAACCATATCAACTATATTAAAGGACTAAACATGAAAAAACTATTCTTTATTTGTCTATCTATGCTTGTACTGTCATTGCAGTCATTGATGGCAGATGAAACTCCTAAGGTTGTTGTTAGTATTAAACCGCTTCATTCATTAGTGAGCTCTGTAATGGAAGGTGTTGCAACACCTACCTTATTAGTTAAAAAAGGCTCTCCACATGCTTACTCACTTCGTCCTTCAGAAGCTAGAGCTCTTGCTAATGCAGATCTTGTTATTTGGATTGGCCATGAGATGGAAAGCTTCCTTGAAAAACCATTAGAAACCGTTGCTGATAATGCAAAGCAATTAGAACTTGCTGAGGTGCTGGAGCCATCATTATTAAAAACTCGTAGTGGTGCAGAGTGGGATGAACACGAACATCATGACGAGCATGCTGAAGAACATCAAGGTCACGAAGAACATGCTGACCACGATGAAGAGCACGAAGGTCATGAAGAACATGCAGCACATGACGACCACGATGAAGAACACGCAGCACATGATGACCATAACGAAGACCACGAAGAACATACTGGTCACGAAGGACATCATCACGGTGTAAATGATATGCACCTTTGGTTAGATCCTAAAATGGCTCAAAAAGTAGTAATAGCATCGGCTAAAGCGTTAATTGAAATAGATCCTGCACACGCTGCTCAATACCAAGCAAACGCAGCGAAAGTAGAAGAAAAACTAACGTTGTTAGACCAACAACTAACACAAAAATTAGCGCCAGTTAAAACTATTCCTTACTTAGCTTTCCACTCTGCATATCAGTACTTTGAAGCTGCTTATGACTTGAATGCAGTTGGTTCTGTGACTATTGATCCAGATAGAAAACCTGGTGCAAAAGGTATTAGTGAAATTCGTGATCGTGTAAAAAGAACGGGTGCTCGTGCTGTATTTAGTGAGCCACAATTTGAGTCAAGCTTAGTAGAAACTATTATTGAAGACACTGGTGCAACAACTGGTGTGTTAGACCCATTAGGTTCTGATATTGAGCAAGGCCCAGAGGCTTACTTCATTTTATTAAACAGTCTAGCTGATAACTTAGTAACAGGTTTAAAATAAGCTAACTATTTAAGTTACCTTTAAAGCAAAAGGCCTAGTATTTACTAGGCCTTTTTTGTTTTTATTGTGCCATTGCTAACTGGCTAGGGGATGCTGGATATTTTATTTTTATCCAAGCCATAATCATACCTAGAATAACAATAGGAACAACAGGATCAATCCAAGTTCCACCTTGTCCAAAAACTAAGTTTAATATCATTATAATGCTTGCGCCGATTGCCCAAGCGACGGTTGACGATACTGACCAAATTCTTAATTGATCCGCTAACTCAGTAATACCAAGAGTACGGTTAATAATATGGAAGTATGAATCATTTAAGTGTGAGAACCCAACAGGGCCAACAGCACAGGCTAAGGCAACAAATACAGGATCTAAGCCTAGCGTTTCTACTAATGGCAAGGTCATTGTAGCTGCTACCATCATAGACGCTGTTGCAGAACCTTGAATTAAACGTAACATTGATGCAATTGCTAGAGGTACCAGTAATGGTGGAATACCACTGCTTGCTATCGCTTCCGCAACCTGGGGACCAGCTCCTGAAGATTTGAGTACTGCACCCATTGCGCCACCACAACCAGTTACAATTAGAATTAAACCTGTTGTTGATAATGCATCATCCATTGAGCCAACCATATCTTTACGTTCAATGTTTCGAGTTAAGCCATATAGAGCCATTAACACACCTAAGCCAACAGCCACTACTGGGTTACCAATAAGTTGGATAGTCAAGTGGAAAAATGAGCTGCCTTCACCAAACAAAGTATCAATAAGGATCAGTGCGATAGGGATTAAGATTGGACCGAATGATAAAAAGTTACTTGGCAATGTGCTTTCGTCAGTAGCTTGTACTTTTTCAAGGTTAGCCCATTCAGCAGCATTTGTGATCCATAAGTCACCATTAGGCACACGGTAGTATTCATTGCCTACGCGACGAATGTAGATCATCGAAAGTAACATCATAGGTACTGATACTAATAGTCCCCACATCATGTACTCGCCAAGATTAACACCTAAAATACCCGCTACAGCAACTGGACCAGGTGTTGGTGGCACTAGCGCATGAGTAATCAGTAGACCTAATGCTAATGTGACACCAAGTCCCACAGCAGATTTTCCTGTATCACGAGAAATAGCACGAACTAACGAATGTAAAATGATGTAAGCCGAATCACAGAAAACCGGGATGGCAACTAGTACACCAGTGAATCCAAGCGCTAAATCTTCACGCCCTTTACCACATAATTTAACGAAGGTTTTGGCCATACGAACTGCTGCGCCAGAGCGTTCAAAACAGGCTCCCATAATCACACCAAATGCGATGATTAGACCGATACCGCCCAAGACGCCACCAAACCCAGATTTAATTGCTCCAATTAAGTCAGAAGGTACCATACCTGCAAACAGGCCCATGATAATACTAGCGATGATCATTGCTAGTGCTACAGGGATACGTGTTTTTACAATCATTAACATCATGGCAATGATGCCAACAATAATTCCAATCAGTGCTCCATCCATGAGGAACTCCTTTTAATTAAATAAGTAGGTTAAAAAGTTAATTAAATAAACTATTTAATGGTGGTTTTAAGGGCAATGGTTACAAGTAGGGAGCAACCCAATGTAAGCCATCTTCAGTTGTTGTTTTGGGGTTATATTCGCAGCCAATCCAACCATGGTAACCAGATGCATCTAATGCATTGAATAAATATGGATAATTTATTTCGCCAGTCAGGGGTTCATTTCTGGATGGGACAGAAGCGATTTGGATATGACCTGTTACATCGGCAAGATCTTGGATCAGTGTAGTTAAATCACCATCCATAATTTGCGCATGATAAAGGTCAAGTTGAAGTTTTACGTTTGCTCTGTCGACTTGCTTGATCAACTCTGCAGCTTGTCTTTGATGAGCAATAAAGTAATTAGGTGCATCACGTGAATTTAATGGTTCAATCATTAATTCAATACCCTGCTTGGCAAAGGCATCAGCAGCATATCTAATATTGTTAATAAACGTGCTGATATGTTCTTCAATGCTATAATTTGGATCGATCATGCCAGACATAGCGTGTACTTTTTTACAGTTTAATGCTGTTGCATAATGTAGCGCTGTTTCAACACTGTCACGAAACTCTTGTTCTCTTCCTGGTCTAGCCGCTAAGCCTCTTTCACCGGCATCCCAATTGCCCGGAGGCATATTAAATAAAGCTTGTTCAAGCTTGTATTGTTGTAACTTTTGGGCGACAACATCAGCTTCAAATGTGTAAGGAAATAAAAACTCTACGGCTTTAAAACCTGCGTTGTGAGCGCGTTCAAATCGGTCTAAAAATTCGACTTCAGTGAAAAGCATGGTGAGGTTTGCTGCAAACTTAGCCATTATTTTCCTCTCCCTTTTAAGTCTTCTACTTCAACATCGGTTAAATAACGTGTTGGTTTATCTGCTAATAACAGCGCTAATTTTGCTGTTTCTTCTAGCTCTTCAGCATTATCTACAGCATCTAAAAAGTCAGTACCTGTGATGATAGGACCGTGGTTTGCTAATAAAAAGGCACGGTATTTTCCTGCTAACTTAGATAACTCTTGTGCAATCTCTGGTGTACCTGGGCGGTAATAAGGGATTACAGGTAACTCACCAATTCGCATCACATAATAGGGAGTGAAGGCTTTAATCGCATTGCTGTAATCTAAGCCTTCTAAACAAGAAAGCGCGGTTAAATAGGTAGAATGTAAATGTACAATGGCATTACATTCTGGATCTTTTTCATAGATAGCTAGGTGAAATGCCACTTCCTTCGAAGGGCGTTTACCAGAAATATGTGCACCAGTATTATCTACAACAGATAATTCATCTGCGACTAGGCGACCAAAAGATGAACCCGTTGGTGTTGCTAAAAATTGACCATTTGGCAACTTAACAGATAAATTCCCAGCGCCACCAGTTGCATAACCTCGTTCAAACATAGAACGGGCAAGGTCAACCATTTGTTGTCTTAATTGAGCTTCATTCATTGAAAATACTCCTGCGCTTTAGTGAAGAAAGTAGGGTCGCCAAAGTTACCTGATTTTAATGCGAGAGAAAGGTTGTCATTGACTGCTTTAACCCAAGGTACTCCTGGTGTGATTTGTGGGCCGATATGAAAACTGTCTACTTGTAAGCTTTGAGTCACAACACCTGATGTTTCCCCTCCAGCTACAATGAAGTTACATATACCTGCCGCTTTTAATTGAATTGCTAGGTCATTAAAGAAGTTTTCTACTGCAAGGCTTGATGCTTCTGCACCGTATTGCTGTTGAATTTTATGTAATGCATCAGTATCTGCCGTTGCATAAACAAGAGGGGCCAATTCACTGCTTGATTGGCTCATAACCCATTCACAAACTTGTTTGCTGTAGTCCTGTTTATTTAGGCAATCTTCCACATTGATTGCAAAGTGTGGCGCTGTCTTTTTGTAATGATCAACTTGTTGATTAGTCATCACAGAACAAGACCCTGAAAAGATAACCGTTGGTAATTTTGATGGGTAACCAGCTTGTTTTGCTTGAGTTTGATCTTGTAAATGTGCAGACCAATTTTTAGCAATACCCGCTGCTAAACCTGAGCCGCCAGTGACTAATTTAAGTTGGTGGACGGCTTTACCAATTTCATTTAAATGATTGGCATTGAAGGCATCTACTACTGCGTAACGTTTACCTTCTGTTTTAAGCTGCTGAAGTTTGTTAACGATATTCTCAGCACCTTGCTCGATATTAAGGTAATCCACTAACCCTGTTGAACCAGTCGCCTGTGCATCCATCAGCTGCATCAAGTTAGAGTTAGTCATTGGCGTTACTGGATGATTACGCATTCCAGATTCGCTAAGTAACTGTTCAAATACAAATAAGTGCCCGTTAAAAACAGTGCGTCCATTGACAGGAAGTGCAGGGCAAATAACGGTAAAGTCTTCGTTTAGCTGTTCAAGTAAAGCATCGGTAACTGGCCCTATATTGCCTTTTTCAGTGCTATCGAATGTTGAACAGTATTTAAAATAAAATTGTTGGCAATTTTGTTGTTGAAGCCAAATTAATGCCGCAAGCGAGTCGCTAATTGCTTGTTCAGTTGGGCATGAGCGAGATTTTAAACTAATTACAACAGCATCTGCGTCAATGCTCATTTCCTTATCTGGAACCCCATTAACTTGAATAGTACGCATGCCATTTTCAACTAGGAAACCAGCAATGTCGGTCGCACCTGTAAAATCGTCTGCAATTACACCAAGTAACATATTATTTCTCCACGCCAGGTAATGTTATGCCATCAAAGACTTTGATCACAGCACTATCATCTTCTTGTCCATGACCTGCATTACTGGCAGAAATGAACATATTTAATGCGGTACTTGATAGCTGTAATGGGAATTGCAGATCTTTTGCTGTATCAGCGACTAAGTTGAGATCTTTAACAAAAATATCGACCATAGATTTTGGTGAGTAATCACCATCTACTACATGCTTCATTCTGTTTTCAAACATCCAAGAATTACCAGCTGCATTGGTCACAACGTCATACATTAGGTCTAAAGGAATATTCGCTCGCGCCGCTAATGCCATTGCTTCAGCACCCACTGCGATATGTACGCCTGCTAATAATTGATGAATAATTTTTACCGTTGCACCAAGGCCTATTTGTTCACCTATGTTGTAAACTTTGGCTGCCGTTGCATCGAGTACTGGTTTTAGTTTTGAGAAGGCCTCTGCTGAACCTGATGCCATGATTGTCATGTCGCCTGTTGCTGCTTTTGCAGCTCCGCCTGAAACAGGAGCATCTAACATAATCAGATCATAAGAGTTAAGTTGTTGTTCGATCTGCTTGGCATCGTCTGCAGAAATTGTTGCTGATACCATAACCACGGTTTTTGGTTTTAAACTAGCCGCTAGACCGGTTTTAAATAACACAGTGTTAACTTGTTTAGCGTTAACAACCAGCACTAATACTGCATCTAATTGTTGAGAAAAGTCTAATGCATTGGTTGAAACCGCTTTAGCACCTGCGTCACTTAATGTTGCTAGGGCAGCTTCGTTTAAATCAATACCGTAAACATCTAAGCCCGCATTAATACAAGATTTTGCGGCACCCATGCCCATTGAGCCAAGTCCAATGATTCCAATTGATTTCACTTCATTTGACATGTTCTCTCCGTTAAATAGTTGTTAATTTATGTTTGTGGAAAGGAGTATATACACACAATTCAATAAATAATGCGTCTTTAATCACACTAATTAACGTAAATTAACATTATTTAACATTTATGTCGGTTTTTATCTTTATTGTCGATTTAAATGTTATTTTTGAACGTTTTTAAAACAAATTTAATTAATATAGAAAAGTTTTTACACATAAGTTCACATTTATTAACAAGTTGGTGTTTATCTGTTACTCTTGAGCGCTCTACATACGAATAAATAGGGATGTTATGATTCCAGCTGAAAGACAACGAAAAATTCTGTTTATGTTAAAAAGTCAGCAAGTCGTGAGCATTGTTGAACTTGCTGATTTACTTAATGTTTCACATATGACAGTACGCCGAGACATCGAAAAACTAGAAAAACAGGGGCGTGTAAACTCTGTTTCTGGAGGGGTACAGCTCACAGAAGTGCTGCATAGTGAATTATCGCGTGATATGAAAATAATGCAGTTTTCTCAGCAAAAAGAGCAAATAGGTAAACGTGCCGTTGATTTGATCTCGCCTAACTCAACTGTATATTTAGATGCAGGTACCACTTCCTTAGAGGTTGCTCATCAATTGAGTAATAGAGGGGATTTAGTGATTGTTACTAATGACTTTTCAATAGCAACCTTGTTGATGGCGCATTCCTCCCATGAAATTTATCATACTGGTGGTAAAGCCGATCGTGATAATCAATCTACTGTAGGGCCTAAAGTCGCTGACTTCTTATTGGATATGAATATAGATATTGCATTTATATCCACCTCATCTTGGAGTTTAAGGGGACTATCAACACCTAATGAAAATAAGATTACTGTTAAGCGTGCTATTGCTAAGGTATCAAAAAAAGTTTGTTTGATTTCGGATTCGTCGAAGTATGGAAAAATTGCAACATTTCATGCTTTAGATATTGAGAAAATAGACTTAGTGATCACCGATGCTAATTTATCTGATAACGCAACGTCAGATCTGCAAGATAAAGGTGTTGAGGTTATTCGTTCTATTGGTTAATTTACTAGGCTACTACATTAGTTTTTTGTTGCACCATTCTCGCTAGTTCTTCTTAAGAATGGTGTTAACGTAAACCTCTAATTCTTTAATGTTTAATGGCTTTGATATGTAATAACCTTGGAAAAGATCGCAACCATATTTAGACAAAATTTTTGCATGTTCTAATGATTCTATCCCTTCTGCCAATACACGCATCTTCAGATTTTTGCCCATATTGATAATACTTTTAACCATCGCTTTGTCGATATTATTTTCAGTAATATGATCCACGAAACTTTTATCTATTTTTAATTCATCAATTGGTGCTTCACGTAACATGCTTAATGAAGAATAGCCGGTACCAAAATCATCGAGGGCGAGAGAAATTTGGTGCTGCTTCATTTTTTCAAATATTGGTAATAATACATCCATACTTTCTATAAATAGGCTTTCTGTTATCTCGATAGTTAACGGTAATTCTTTATCACCAAAATCTTCGATACTTTGCATTAGCAGTTCAAAGAAATTGAGTTGAATAAATTGCTTAACGGAGACGTTAATAGCCAATGAAAATAGCGTGCTCAATTTATGTTGTAATACAGTTATTTCATTCATGGATTTATTCATTATATATTGCCCCAATTTAGGCATTAAGCCTGTTTGTTCTGCAATAGGGATGAATACTTCTGGTGGGATAAATCCAAGCTCACTACTGTGCCAGCGTACTAAAGCTTCGACACCACATAACTTATATTGTTTGTTCAACTGTGGTTGATAAACCAAACTTATTTCGTTGTTTTCAATCGCGTAATGCAGTGCTTGTTCAATTTTTGCTTGTTTTAGTAACTGTTGATGCACATCTTGCGAGAAGAAAATGTATTGATTTTTTGTGTTTTTTGCCATCGCCATGCTGTTTTCAGCGTAACTAATTAAAGTATCTAAGCTTTTAGCATCATTAGGGTAACGAGCAATACCAATGGAGCTGGTAATGTAAAAAGAATTATTATTAATTGAGTAGGGTTTTGCCATATTACGTAATAGTGATTTTGCAAAGCCACGGACGATTTCTTCATTATTATTTTCTATTAATAAAACAAATTCATCACCACTGTAACGCACTAAATTACCAGGGATAGTGTTTAGGCTCTCTTGAAGCTTACGACTTACTTCCTGTAATAAGATATCGCCATATTTATGGCCAAATGAATCATTTATATTTTTGAAGTTATCAAGGTCAATATATAAAAGTGAAAAGGCTTGTTGGTGCTTTTTGAGTTGGCCTACTAACCTGCCTAACACTGTTCGGTTAAAGCACCCAGTTAATTCATCATGTTCGGTAATGTAAGTAAGAGCTGTTAACTTACTTTTTTCTGTATTTAGTACCCATCTAAAAAGCAGGAAGGTAAGAGCGAGGAATAATAGATATAATGTAAGATAATAAAGTGCAGTGTATAGCAAAGGTTGATTAATATCGCTTAAAGGGCGACTCGTATGTACCCAAAATTTATATTTATTATCATAACTTAGGCTGTGTAATAGTGGAATATCACTTGGAGCCATCATCACTTGTGCTACTGCATTATTGGCTCTTAATTTGTCAAAATTTAACCCCTGCTTTTGTAGTACGGATTGTGTTTCTGTAATTTGTTTTTCAGTGAGTGGCTGAGCAAAAGTAGCATTGTATTTTTCAGGTGGCATTCCTGTATGTAGGAACTGGTAGAAGCTATGGTCTAGCGTTAACATGATGCTATTACCAAAGGCTTGTGTATGTGACCATTTCTTTTTTAAATTATCTAAGATAATTGCCGACGCAATAAAGCCCCTTACTTCACCATTATTGTCTAGGAGTGTTTTACGGATTGGGATAATCCATTTTTTGGTCACTGGCGATAGGATTGCACTACTTATCATCAGTTTGTCTTTTTCTAGTTCACCGTGGAAGCCATTATTAAAGTAATCATCTGAACGTGTTTTGTATAGTTTGTCAGGAAGGTTGTCACTTTTTGCTAATAAGGTCCCATCAATATTGAAGATAACAAATCCAATTAATAAGTCAGATTTTTGCAAAATGCGTTCTAGAATAAACTGGTTAAAGTGCTCATCTTCAGTAAAGTCTTCATTAATTAAGTCGAGCATAGTTTCATAGTGATTAAGAATCCCATGAATATCTGATTTGACTATCTTAGTCACGTAGAATTGCTCATCTTGTCTTTTAGACAGTAATTCATCATATCGCGCATTGATACTGGTGATTAGTAATAGACTACTGATAGCAATCAGGCAGTAGTAGATTAACCACGTATTTTTATTCAACGAAAATATTTTCAATACTAGCACTCTTGTTTATCTTAATTTTATTGATAACAGAATAAAATTAAGAGAGTAGGTCCATTTATCTCGTTTTCATGCTGATTTCATTAATTACTGTCCTATTTTTAGATAAAAATTAGAACAATTACTTAATAAAATTAGTATTAGGCCAATACGAATAGCCTATTTGCTTAGTTCAAATTATTAGCCTATTTAACATTATTCACAATAAAAAATTAGAGTGATTGTATTTTGAAAATCAAATCATTGAAAAAAGCGTTGTATATAATGATGCAAATCAAACCATTACCCTCGATTAAAAAGGTAAATTACACTGCAATGTTATTTGTGATCGATGTAACAAACAGTTTGGTTTATAATGCGCTCGGTATTAAAGGAAAGCTCTACGATATTACACTGTAGAAGAGTGTAAATACTGAGCCTATAAACATGTAGACAGAAATAAGAATTCTATAGTTTTTAAAAATGAGAGGACACATCATGTCAGTAAAAAAAATGGTTGATCTAGATTTAGCCGGTAAAAGAGTATTTATCCGTCAAGATCTTAATGTTCCAATTAAGGATGGCAAAGTTACATCTGATGCGCGTATTCGTGCTTCTATCCCAACAATTAAATTAGCCCTAGAAAAAGGTGCTAAGTTGATGATCACGTCGCACTTAGGTCGTCCTACTGAAGGCGCTTCTGCAGAAGAAAATGCAGCGTTCTCTCTACAACCTGTTGTTGATTACTTAAATGAAGCTCTAGATGTACCTGTTCGCCTAGCAACTGACTACCTAAACGGTTTAGAAGTAAATGCTGGTGAAGTGGTAGTACTTGAAAATGTTCGCTTTAATAAAGGCGAGAAGAAAAATGACGAAACACTATCTAAGCAGTTAGCTGCATTATGTGATGTTTACGTAATGGATGCATTTGGTACAGCTCACCGTGCTCAATCTTCTACTAATGGTGCAGGCTTATTTGCTCCTGTAGCATGTGCGGGCCCATTATTAGCTGCTGAATTAGAAGCGCTAGGTAAAGCAATGGATAATCCTGCTCGTCCACTAGTTGCTATTGTTGGTGGTTCTAAAGTATCTACTAAATTAACTGTATTAGAGTCTCTATCTAAAATCGCAGACCAATTAGTTGTTGGTGGCGGTATTGCGAATACATTTATCGCAGCACAAGGGCACAATGTTGGTAAATCATTATATGAAGCAGATTTAGTTGATACAGCTAAAAAGCTAATGGTTGATTGTGCAATCCCAGTGGCAACTGACGTTGCTTGTGCAAAAGCATTTGATGAAAATGCTGAAGCTGAAATTAAAAACGTTGCAGACGTACAAGATGATGACATGATCTTCGATCTAGGTCCTGAATCTACAGCGGCACTTGCAACTATCCTAAAAGATGCAAAAACAATTCTTTGGAATGGCCCTGTTGGCGTATTTGAATTCAAAAACTTTGAAGCGGGTACTGCTGGTATTTCTAAAGCAATCGCTGAATCTGCTGCATTCTCTGTTGCTGGTGGCGGCGATACGCTTGCTGCAATTGATAAATTTAATATCACAGCAGACGTTTCTTACATTTCAACAGGTGGCGGTGCTTTCCTTGAGTTTGTTGAAGGTAAAGAGTTACCAGCTGTAGCAATGTTAGAGCTACGTGCCAACGATTAATCAAATGTTTATAGTGAGATCTTGATCTCGCTTTTTAATGCGTATTCTTTGTGCCATAATTGCCAAATAAATACGCACAATTAAACTTATTCAAATTACAAACAATAGATAGGGTATATCTCATGACTAAGATTTTAGACGTTGTACAACCTGGTGTTATCACTGGTGATGATGTTCAAAAAGTTTTTGCAGTAGCAAAAGAACATAAATTTGCACTTCCAGCGGTAAACGTTGTTGGTTCTGATTCAATCAATGCTGTACTTGAAGCTGCTGCTAAAGTTAAAGCACCAGTTGTAATCCAATTCTCTAACGGCGGTGCTGTATTTAACGCTGGTAAAGGTCTTAAACTTGAAGGTCAAGAAGCTGCAATCTTAGGTGCTGTTTCTGGTGCTAAGCACGTTCACGCAATGGCTGCTGCTTACGGTGTTCCAGTTATTCTTCATACTGACCACGCTGCTAAAAAATTACTACCATGGATCGACGGATTACTAGACGCTTCTGAAGCTCACTTCGCAGAAACTGGTAAGCCTCTATTCTCATCACACATGATCGATCTTTCTGAAGAGCCTCTAGAAGAGAACATCGAAATCTGTGGTAAATACCTAGCTCGCATGGAAAAAATGGGTATGACGCTAGAAATCGAACTAGGTTGTACTGGTGGTGAAGAAGACGGTGTTGATAACTCTGATATGGATGAGTCTCTACTTTACACTCAACCATCTGAAGTTGATTACGCATACGTTGAGTTATCAAAAATCAGCCCACGTTTCACTATCGCTGCTTCTTTCGGTAACGTACACGGTGTATACAAGCCAGGTAATGTTAAACTGACTCCAACAATCCTACGTGATTCACAAGCATACGTTTCTGAAAAGCACGGTATTGCTGCTGACGCACTAAACTTCGTATTCCACGGTGGTTCTGGTTCTTCTGAAGCAGAAATCCAAGAGTCTATCGGTTACGGTGTTATCAAAATGAACATCGATACAGATACACAGTGGGCATGTTGGGATGGCGTTCGTGTTTACGAAGCTGCTAACCGCGATTACTTACAAGGTCAAATTGGTAACCCAACTGGTCCTGACGCACCTAACAAAAAATACTACGATCCACGTGTATGGTTACGTGCAGGCCAAGCATCAATGGTTACTCGTCTAGAGAAAGCATTTGCTGACCTTAACGCTGTAGACGTACTATAATTTTACTGATCTTTCAGTAAGATAAAGAGCCAGCTTAATTGCTGGCTTTTTTATGCCTATTAAAAAACTAAGTTTTTGATGCTTCATAGATCGGTGCGATGGTAGCTGCTAATGCTGCGTTAAAGTCTGCATCAGGTTGTCCGCTGTATAGGTTATCGGTTAATACACGCGAAAAGCTCGCTATCACGCCATTATTTTCTGTTAAACGACGATTTGCTTCTGTAATTGGATAACCACCAGATAACGCAACAACCTTCACGACATTTTTATGGCTAATACAGCTTTGGTAAAAGTTTGCTGACTCCGGTAATGATATTTTTAGCATGACTAATTCATTTGCTTCAAGCAGGTCTAATTGTTTTAATAATTGCTCTTTCAATAACACTTCAGCCGCTGCTTTTTCTGGGCTATTAATATCGACTTCTGGTTCAATTATTGGGACTAAACCAGCTGAGCAAATCTGTTTCGCGACTTCAAACTGTTGCTCAACTAGGGCTTGTATGCCCTCTGCATTCGCTAATTTTACAACTGAGCGCATCTTGGTACCAAATATATCTTTTGATTTGGCTTTTTTTAATAGCTCATCTAAGCCTGGGATTGGCTTCATTAATTGCACACCATTTTCTTCAGCTTCAAGCCCTTTGTCGACTTTAAGGAAGGGCACAATATTTTTCTCTTCCCATAAATACAGTGATGAAGCTTTACCTTCAATGTCACGGTCTAAAGTATTTTCAAATAGGATAGACCCTAAAACGCGGTCACCTGTAAAAGAGGGACTAGTGATAATACGAGAGCGCATTGAATGAACCAAATCAAACATTTCTTGATCGCTGCTATAGTCATCTTCATTGATACCGTAAGTCTTAAGTGCAGTGGGTGTACTACCTCCACTTTGATCAAGGGCTGCGATAAAGCCTAACTCTTCTTTAAATCTATTAAGCTGCTTTTCAAATATTTGCATCATTATCTCCAACAAGTTGAATAGTACATATCAACATACATCTCATGCTTTTTAATGCAAGTAGTTATCATTAACTTTAATTATTAGCAGATGATTGACAATTACAAAATAATTTAAAATCAGTCAGTTAAATTCCTGTATTAGAGAACAGTTTTTAAATTATTTTCTTTTTTATTTTTGTAAAAAAAAGATGAACTTTTACGTATTAAATGGGTCAATTGATTATTACTGTATTCCTTTGTTATTAATTCGAGAACCCCATGAAAAAACCAAACCTTGCGTTGTTGATTTGCCTACTTACCCCTTTCTCTTGGGCTAACGCTAATAGTCTGCCTGCTCAACCTCATATCTCAGTATCAGGTCAAGCTAAGCTAGAAGTGAAACCTGATACGGTAAGCATTAAGTTTCAGTCTGTTGCCGTGGAAAATGATAGTGATAATGCTAAGCAAGTTGTTGATAAACAAGTTGATAATATATTGGCCGCTTTACAAGAGGGCGGTTTCTCTCAAGCATCACTTAAACGTGCAGATATTCAAATTCGTCCAGAGTTTGAATATATCGAAAAGCAGCGAACACAAATTGGTGTAAAGGCTATTCGTAACCTTAGTTACCAGCTAGATGATGTGACTAAAGTAAATCAGTTTTTACAAGTGTTAGTGAAAAGCGATATTTCTAATATTGGGCAAATTAATTACGCGTTAAAAGATCCAAAACAATGGCAAAAGAAGGTGCGTAATTTAGCAGTACAAGATTCAATTAACAAAGCTAAAGGGTTAGCGGATAACTATCAAGCAACCTTGGGTGATATTTTCTCTATCAACTACCGAGCAAGTAGCGCTCGTCCTGTGTTGATGCGAGCAATGGAGAGTGACCAAATGCCTTCAAGCTATCAAAATAATCAAATTACTATTACAGATAGTGTTGATGCTGTTTTTTTATTAGAGCCTTAGGCACTGATGATGGTTAATTGTTGGTTGTCGGTCTTGAATTGAATTCTTTTAAGACTGATTGGCAAAAACAGCGCCTCTAAATGTTTAATAAAAGGGGCGCATTGTGATTCTGTTAAACTGGTTTCAATGCTTAAATAAGTGCTCAGTTTTTCTGGCGTTAAATGAATGGTCAGATAATTTTGTTGGTTAATCGCATTCAGGGAGTAGCCTTTAGGTTTAAAGCTGAAGTGGTCGATCGTCAAGCTATCAAAGAAATCAGTAAACTTTAACCTCTTTAAAATAGACGCTTTATCCATATGCTTACCTTGTAAACTCTCTGCAAACTCACCACGTAAGCCATGTAACATATAAATCCCCTGTGTAGGGATAGTGTGTGTAGATATCTCACCAAAGACAAACAGATCCCCTTGATAATTATCTCTACAATGCTGCAGGTGCCCATTAAACTGCTTTTCCAATAATATCCTATCCTGTTGGAAGTTTGTGGCTTGTAATTGCGGTTTGAGGGCTTGATGGCGTTGAAAGATCAGTGTCGATATCTTTTGCTTGGTTAATTGTTGTTGGATAAACAAAGCTGCTTTAACTAATTGTGTATTACCACAGGTTATCAGCAGTAATTTATCTTCCCAGATAAATAAGCTAGATTCAGATAACAAGTAGGCACTAACGTGGTAGTTGTTAATATTAGAGATGATTTCAGCGCCAGCATAAGACACCAAATCATGCCAAAAGCTTTGTTTAAGCGTTAAAAGGTTGAGATCTTTAGTGCAAATGAATAATCGCTTTTCAGTACCTTCGTAAAACACTCAATAAACCTTATAACCAAAATAAATGATGAGCTTACCTGTTAGTTTGCCGTAAGGCTAAAATTTTATGTCTATATGTCAAAGAGAATGGTTATATCTAGCGTGTTAATTAATTGTTGAATTGAGGCGTAGCAAAAGTAAATGAAAGAAGTGTACTGGTTACAATCATTCGTTACCCTAATAACAAAGCTAATATTTACCTTAACGAGTACTAGTGGGTAAATCATTATCGCAATTGTTATTTACAACAAAATAAAAATCAAAGAAAGCACGAACAATCTAGCGGCCCAAAGTTAAAACATCGAATGGGCTATCAGTAATTTTAAATAAGGTTACAAAAAAGCCTCAAACATTTTCATGCTTGAGGCTGAGGAATCGTTATAAAATAACTTGCTCTAAAGTGTTTCCAAAAAGCCTTAAATGACAGGCTATTTTGAAAATAAAAGCGCAAATAATGTTGAAGCCGATCCTTTAATGATGCTTTTTCGTCTCGCTGATTTTTAACCAAAGAGCTAACCAAGGACATTCCGAGCAGATACAAAAAAGCCTCAAACATTTTCATGCTTGAGGCTTAAATGATGGTGCTTCGTCTCGGAATTGAACCAAGGACACGAGGATTTTCAATCCTCTGCTCTACCGACTGAGCTAACGAAGCAAAACTTTTGATTTATTAACTGATTTAATAAATTCTAACATCTTACGATGTTTTGTAAATGGTGCCGACTACCGGAGTCGAACTGGTGACCTACTGATTACAAGTCAGTTGCTCTACCTACTGAGCTAAGTCGGCACATAAACCGTTCTGAGCTTTCGCTCTTGTTTATCGACTAATCAATAAACTTAAATAATGGTGCTTCGTCTCGGAATTGAACCAAGGACACGAGGATTTTCAATCCTCTGCTCTACCGACTGAGCTAACGAAGCATCTTTTCCTATCAACTCTGTCTTAAACAACAGACCGAGCTAACTAATCAGGAACGAGGCGTATTAAATAGACTTTAGCGTGTATCGTCAACCTATTTTTACAGTTTTATTAACATTTTAACGTGTTTGCTTGTGCTTTGAACGTTAAGTGCTCTAATTGTGAACACCTAATCTAGTTACGTTAATCTTTAGGTTTGAAACCTTCGATCTCAACATCTTTTTCTTCAAACAAGAAACCAACCATTGCTTCTTGGATCAGAGTACGATCTTCAGCTTGCATTAGGTTTAATTTTTTCTCATTAATTAACATGGTTTGTTTATGTTGCCATATTGCCCATGCTTCCTGACTGATATTGTCGTAAATGCGTTTACCAACTTCACCTGGAATTAATTGATACGCTAAACCAGGCGCTTCTTTTTTCAAATAGGTACAGAATACAGTACGAGACATCATTTATTCCTTGTGCGTTATTTTATTAACGGTATTTAATATTTTTTTAGTTGCTGCCGCTAATCCCACTTTTTGTGGGTGTTGTAAGTTATACCAAAGCTGGCCAGTTTGTTCCATGACTTGTTGGCTATCTTGTTTACTAAATTCCACAAGTATTGGTGAAATATCAAAGTGATAATGGCTAAAAGTATGGCGAAAAGTCGCTAACTCAGTGGCGTTATATTCGGTTATGCCAATATTCGTTAAGCTAGCTAATGCCGACTCATTATCTGTGAACTCAGGAAAACACCATAATCCCCCCCAAATACCAGTCGGAGGTCGCTGTATTAACTGAATAGCTTGTTGCTTATCTTTTAATACTAACATCACGGCTGTTTTCACCGGGATCTTCTTTTTAGCTTTAGGCGTTGGGTAATCTGTCATGCAGTTATCTGCTAATGCCAAACAATCATCGGATACTGGGCACTCGCGACATTTAGGTTTACTGCGTGTGCAGATCATTGCTCCCATATCCATCATCGCTTGATTAAAAACGTTAGTGTCTTTCTTAGGAGTGACTTTGTCTGCCAGTGCCCAAAGTTGATTTTCAACTTTTTTCTCGCCAGTCCAACCTTCTATTTTTTGATGGCGTGTTAGTACTCGTTTTACATTACCATCAAGAATAGGGAAGTGTTTATTCAGTGTCAGTGACAACACTGCACCTGCTGTTGAACGACCAATACCCGGTAACGCTAACACGTCATCAAACTGTTCAGGGAATTCACCATTAAACTGATCTCTGACGATTTGTGCAGCTTTATGCAAGTTGCGTGCGCGAGCGTAGTAGCCTAATCCTGTCCAGTGATGTAACACTTCATCAATAGGCGCATTCGCCAAATAGGAAATAGAAGGAAATGAGCGCATAAATTTAGTAAAATAGGGGATCACAGTCGCCACTTGCGTCTGTTGTAACATAACTTCACTGACCCAGGTTTTATATAAACTCTTATCTATTTGCCAAGGTAAGGTTTTACGGCCATGTTGTTGGTGCCAATCATTGATTCTTTGGCTAAAATGCAACTCACTCACTAGAAACTCTTCGATAATAAAAAAGAGCGCTAGTCTAGCAGAGTTGCACAATTAATATAACATTGCATAATGCACGGATAATTAGCCGAAGATCAAAACTGAAAGGTAAGAAAATGACAGAGCATGACCAGTCTGCGACAGATAATGGAACAGAAGACAACAATATTGAAAACACGAAAGAAAAGTATATTCGTAAAATTCGTTCTTTTGTTAAACGTGAAGGACGCATGACTAAACGTCAGCAAACTGCTATTGATGATTTATGGCCAACCATGGGTGTAGATTACCAAGAACAACAGATCGACTTTACTGAATTATTCGGTAACGCTAACCCTGTTGTTTTAGAAATTGGTTTTGGTATGGGTAAGTCATTGATAGAAATGGCTAAAAATGCACCAGAGAAAAACTTCTTAGGCATTGAAGTACATGGCCCAGGTGTTGGTGCTTGTTTAGCGGACGCAGGTGAAGCAGGGGTGACTAACTTACGTGTAATGAATCACGATGCGGTTGAAGTGTTAGAGTTTATGATCCCAGATCAAAGCCTGTCGACTTTTCAATTATACTTCCCTGATCCTTGGCACAAAGCACGCCATCATAAACGTCGTATCGTGCAACCTGCATTCATTGAAAACATGCGCCCTAAATTAGCGATTGGTGGTGTTATCCACATGGCGACAGATTGGGAAAATTACGCAGAGCACATGTTAGAAGTGTTGCAAGCTGCAAGTGACTTCAAAAACATTAGTACTGAGGGCGATTATGCTCCGCGTCCGGATTGGCGTCCATTGACTAAATTCGAATCTCGTGGCCACCGTTTAGGTCATGGGGTATGGGATTTATTATTTGAACGTATCAGCTAATAACACCTTAAAACTATTTAAGACTTAGCAATTAAGTTGACAAAGAAAGCGAGTATTGTTCATTATCAATACTCGCTTTTTTATTGATATTTTAGGTGGTTGAAAATATTCATGGATAACAATATTGAAAACCCGTTAGTCTGGCCGATATTAGCCTTAATTGAAGCTAGCGAAGAAAGCAGTCAAATTCACCATCTCGCTATAGAGTTGCAAAAAAACGGGTTATTGGAAAAGCTAGATAAGGACCCAAATAAAGACTTATTTAAAAGAAATTTCCTGTTGATGAATGCCTTATACCAACTACAAGCGATACTATTGCCAGCCCAGTGGTTGCAAGTTGAAGCAATGAACATTCAATTATCTGAATACCTTCCTGAAAATATTGAGCGAGCGCTTGGTCAAACTTCTGCATTACGTAGTTACTATTTAGATTGGCAGAATTTTGAAACAAACTCAGATGACATAGAAGCTATGTTGACAGGCTTTTGGCAGCGTTATCATCAAACTATTAGTCCTTCGATAAGCACCATTGATAAGAGCAATGCGTTACAAATATTTGGGTTAGGAACACAAGCTACACAACAACAAATACGAAAAAAATGGCGTCGATTAGCACTGGAATTGCACCCAGATAGAGTAACTGGAGATAAAGATAAATTTCTGAAAGCCTGTGAAGCATGGCAAGTATTAAAAAACTAGTGAATCATTTTATCCATCGAGATAGTCGGTAGAGTTTTGGGTACCATTTTATGAAAATAATACTTCCACATGTTGTTGCTAGATACGCACGTTCCTTTTTATCAGGAAAAATTAATTCACTTTTATATCAAAATTATAGATAAAAGTTTTCTAAATTAATTTTTAGTAAGCAATTGATTTATATTATTTATTAATAATTTTAATACATTGTAATAGCTATTAATCTATTTTTTCTTAAAGGGTAGCTGGGTAATTATCAAGATATAGCTATAATTGAGTATTTCAAGTTCAATAATGGAGCTTGTTAAACTATTTTTTGAACCGTAAATACTTTTCTTGTTAACACTTCTATTTTATAAATAACGCATATTATGAAATTAATAATACTGTTAATAAACTAATTAGAACACCACTGAAATTGTCATTTTTATAATGATAAATAACATTTTTTAGACTAATGTGTCTTTGAATATTACATGGATAGAGCGAACATAATTATGACGTTAACCACTAAAATATCAGCATTTTTAATGAGTGCGACCAGTTTAACTTTAGGTTTGTCTTCATCTTCATTCGCAGCGGATGAATATGAGAGTTACTCACTACGATTTTCAACAGAAGTAGAAGGCACTGTCGACAGTGACACGTTTTCACTAACACCAACCACATACATTGTTGGTGGTGATGACGCTGAGCGAGAATACCCTTGGATGGTAGCTATATATAGTTCTGGTAATTTTATTTGTGGCGGTGTGTTAATTAGTTCGAATTGGATAGCCACCGCTGCTCATTGTGTTTATGACACCGATGATAGCGATGGCAATGCAATTGCTTTCGATGCTGCAGATTTTAGTGTAGTAATAGGTGAGTCAACGCATTATTCGACAACCAACATAGCAGAGCAAGCAGATATCTCTGTGTATGATTTAAGCGATATCATTATTCAGCCTGACTATGACACGGATACTTATGATTATGATATAGCGTTATTAAAATTAGAATCAGCTTATTATCAACCTGGGCCTGCATTACCATTAGCGAGTCAATTTAATGCTATCGAAGAAGGGGATATACTGACCGTCATAGGTTATGGGAAAATGTCTGGTGAAGAAGATGCTACTCCGGAAGAAACTATACCCACTACTCTTCAAGAAGGTGATTTACCATTTATTCCTGCCAATCAATGTAGTTGGGGAAGTTTAGTCACTGATAATATGTTCTGTGCTGGTTATTCCGAAGATGATGATATTGAAGTTGATAGCTGTTCTGGAGATAGTGGAGGACCACTTTTTGCCGATCTTGATGGGCAATTAACATTGGTAGGTTTAGTGAGTTGGGGGTCTTCATCTTGTGCAAACTCACCTGGTGTTTATACCAAAGTCAGTAATTTACGTTCTTGGGTTTTGGAGAATATTGATGGTATTCAGGTGGTTGAAGAGGGAACTGCGACTTATGATGCGGATAGCGGAACCTTTACTGCAGGTTTATTAAGTGTGTATCAATATGGTGACGATTTAGAAACCTATTCAGATATTGGTAGTTTGACTTTTGATGATCAAAGTTACAGCGATACCATTAACCTTAGTGATGCCTGTAGTGATAACTTCCTATTTTCAACGGAAGAGTTTATTGCAAGTTGTGAAATAGAGTTTGATTTAAATGATGCCATTACTAGCGATAGTACGTTTACAGCTGAACTATTAGTAAATGATGATAGTGATGCAGAAGTCGTTGATACATCAGACGAAGTTACTGATATTGATGAAGTAGTCGAGGATTCATCGGATACAACTACAGAAGATGAAATTGATACTTCAGATGATGTAATTGAAACAGTTACAACGTCAAGCAGCTCTAGTGGCGGTAGCCTTGGGTTTATTGCATTGTCTGCGCTTACTTTAATCGCGATTAGACGTCGATATACTGCTTCTTTAGTTAATTAGTTTTAAACTTTATTAAGAAGCTAATTAAAAAACATCTCCTTGTTGTTTAATACCTGTCAGTCCGTAACTGGCAGGCATTAAACCATTTGGTTCGCTTTTACGTTTATTAATCTTTAGTGTATTGCGCTTTTAAATCAATATTATAAACAGCAAAGCCTAAGTTATCTGGTTCACTTCGTTTGGTTAATGTGCGTTGTGCATTTTCAATGATAAAACGGTCTGCTAATTCACTATCTTGGGTTTCAAAGCGAACATCTAAGGTGGTATCTGTTTTAATATCTAGAAAATCCCAATTGTTATCGGCAGATGGATCAACCATTCCATTATTGTTAGTTTCTGCTGTGATGTAAGCGGATAGTACATCTCGGTTGGTATCGGGTTGTTCCATCACTACGTATTCAGCGCCTGTTCCTGCAAATTTCCCACCGAATGCTCTGTAGTTGTTGGTTGCAATAATAAACTCTTGTTTCATTAATGCGTCACCTGTTAACGTCTTACCTTGATCGTCTGTATAGCTTAAATCAATGATACGTTGAGCATCAGGATTAATAACAGCACAATCACCATCAAATTTATTTGGTTGAGTAACATCAACTTCATAATTAACACCATCCATCACATCAAAGTTATAGGTGCGGTGATCCTGCCAATTGATTAAATATTGCGGTTCAGTGGAAGTGCTATCAACTTGATTAAACTGATTTACACTGCACTCCAACCAATCTTTTACCTGTTCTCCAGTAATTTTTAATGCAACTACTGTGTTGGGGGAAAGATATAAATCTGCCGCATTTTTGTAAGTTAAATCGCCTTTAGGTACTTCAACGTAAGCATCAACATCGGACGCCGTACTATGGCGACCACCTGCTTTAAAAGGAGCTGCAGCGGATAAAATAGGTAGGCCTTTTAACGCACTATTATCTGATGCTGCTACTTGTTCTTTGATGTAACGTAACTGCGCATCAGACACTATTTGAACTGTCGGGTCGTCCTGTACTAAAGTTAAAAAGCTATACATATCACTATCTGCTTTACCGATAGGAGCGTTTACAAAAGCTAATGTGCCTTTATGGTCTTCTGCAACCGCCTCATGAATTTTCTTATCTGCTTCTACTAATGCGACCTTAGTGCCTTGTTTATCACGTTTAAATATTTGGCGAGATTCAGACTTTGCATCGTTAATTAGCCATTTGTTATCTTTGTAAGTTAAATTAAAATCTATCACCCCTAAGTTATCACCCCATCGACCTGGCATAACAGCAGGAATACCATTAATTAACCCTTTTTCTATATTAACATTAGGTATTTCTGCAAATTGTTGGCTAGGAAAAACTGAATGGCTATGGCCAAACATAATCGCATCAATTCCCGGCACTGTCGTTAAGGCGTAGGTTGCGTTTTCAGCATGAACATTATTTGGGTTTTCACTTGATCCTATACCTGAGTGAGGTATTGCAATAATCAGATCTGCGCCAGCTGCTTGCATTTCAGGAATGAATTTTTGTGCGGTTTCTACAATACCTTTTACTGTGACTTTGCCATTGAGATTTTGTTTGTCCCATTGCAGGATCTGCGGAGGCACAAAACCGATATAACCAATATTAATCGTGCGTTTTACACCTTCATTATCAATAATATCGGTTGTTTTGATTAGGTAAGGCGTAAATAGATTATCGCCTTCTCTTTTATCTTCCCAACAATCTGACTGACAATACACATTGGCATTAATATAAGGAAAGTTTGCACCATTGATCGCTTTTTCAAGAAAGCGTAAACCATAGTTAAATTCATGATTACCTATATTACCAACTTCATAATCTAATAGGTTCATTGCTTTGTAACTAGGGTGAAGAGTGAATTCGCGGCCTTGCTTAAATTCACTTGCAATATAATCCCCCATAGGACTGCCTTGCAGTAAATCACCGTTATCAACTAACAAAGTATTTTCAACTTCATTACGTGCCATATTAATAAGACTAGCCGTTCTCGCGAGGCCAATAGTAATATCTTGTTTGGTTTTATAATAATCGTAATCCATCACGTTGGCATGTATGTCTGATGTTTCTAATATACGTAGAGTCGCTGAATAGCTGTCATCTTTATCGCTACAGCCTGTGATAATAAGAGTCTATGAAACGAGCGTTGCTAAGAGTGTTTTATTCACAGAATATTCCTATTCTTAAAGATAATTAAGATAAATACTTTATATTACTGTGTTATTAAATGCCTATCAGATTGAAATTGAAAGATATTTATTTTATTGCCTAATAAGCGACGCACATCGGCGTATTGGCAATAGGGTCTGGAACCACTTTTGCCGCGAGAGAAAATACATCTTGTAATAACTGTTCAGTGAAGACAACTTCTGGTTCACCCTCTGCAACTACCTCACCTTGTTTCATCACTACAAGATGATCGCAGTAACGGCAAGCTTGGTTAAGGTCGTGCAGGACAACAATCACAGTTTTACCTTTGGCTTTCATTGCCTGCATTAGTTTCATCAACTCAATTTGATGTGATAAATCCAAATAAGTAGTCGGTTCATCTAACATCACCACTTCGGTATCTTGGGCTAGTACCATAGCAATCCAAGCTCGCTGTCTTTGACCACCTGAAAGGGAACTTGCAGTTTATGTTGCAAATTCACTGACTTTTGTTTCGAGCATCGCTTGATTAACGAGCTGCTTATCTTGGTTATTTAACTTACCCCAATGAGAAATATAAGGAGAGCGTCCATATTCTACTAAGCGTTGCACGGTTACGCCTTCAGGTGTGGTGAGTATTTGCGGTAATAAAGATAGCTGTTGCGCTAATTGTTTATCGGCGAAGGCTTGTAAAGGTTGATTATTGAGTAATACTTGCCCTGCACTGGCTTTATTAATACGGGCTAACGCTTTTAATAGAGTCGATTTACCACAACCATTAGGGCCAATTAAAGCGGTGATTTTTCCCTTAGGTAAGGTTAAGTTAAGATCTTGGATAATGGTTTTATCTCCATAGGAGACAGTGAGGTTTTCCGTAGAGATCATTACCAAGCCTTATAACGTTGTAGTAAAAAGATGAAGTAGGGGGCGCCAATTAATGAGGTTAATACACCTGCGGGTAATTCCAGTGGCGGCTGTAAGCCTCTTGCTAATGTATCTGCAATAATCAACATCAAAGCCCCTAGTAAAGCCGAGGCAGGAATCAGGTATTTATGATTATGCCCGAATAACATACGTGCAAGATGAGGAGCCAATAATCCAATAAAAGCAATCGTTCCTGCTACTGCAACACTAATACTGGCTAAGATCACAGCCGTTAATAGTGCAATTAATTGTAACCTAGAGGGGCGAATACCTAGGGACGTTGCACAGTCTTCACCGAGTCCCATGACATCTAATCGCCATGCTAACCAAAATGCAAAAGGCAGAACAACGGAAAGTGTCGCCCAAATAATAGGTACTTGTGTCCAGTTTCTTCCCCATAAACTACCCGTTAACCAAACCATCGCAGTATTCATTTCAACTGGGTTGACGATAATTAAAAAATCGATACCGCTAGATAGGAAAGTACTAATCGCAATGCCTATTAACGCGAGTCTGATCGGTGTTGGTTTAGTTTTATAGGCGATCAATAAAATAACTGCGGCGGCAATTAAACCACCCGATAGGGCGGTTAAAAGTAATAGATAAACCGGTGCTGCTGCATAAAAAACTAATAAGCTGGTGGCTGCTAATCCTGCACCTGCACTAATTCCCATTAAATCAGGGGAAGCAAGAGGATTACGAATAACACCTTGAATCAGAGAGCCAGATAAACCTAAGCCTGCACCAACGCCAATCGCTAATAACAATCTAGGTAAACGGTATTGATTAACAATGAAATCATATTCGCCACTATGCAGTAAGGTATCGATGATCTGCTTTCCAGAAAGCGTTGAGGCACCAACAAATAAACTGCCAACGCCAATTAACAATAAAAGAAGTAATAGCGAAGTGAGTTTTAAACGGCTCATAGGGCTTTATTCCTAATACTGAGGAATACGAAAAAAGGTGCGCCAATTAATGCGGTGACCACACCTACAGGCGTTTCAGCTGGAAAGGCAATACCACGTGATAAGGCATCTGCCCAAACAATTAAACAACTGCCTAATAATGCACTAATAGGCAGTAATAAGAGATAGTTGTTGCTCACTAATCGTCTTGCAATATGCGGGACGATTAAACCAACAAAGCCGATTGGCCCAACTACCGCAACGCTAGAAGCGGTTAATAAAATAATCGCCAGACAAGATAAAAAACGAGTAAAGGCGATATTAATACCTAAGCTGGTGGCGACTTCATTGCCTAGTGCGAGCAGATTAAGATTTTTAGCAACATAGATTGCAATAGCTAAACCAACCAGACTGGTTGGCCATAACTGCTGCCATTGTTGCCAATCCATACTTGCTAAAGAGCCTGATAACCAAGTGATCACGCTATATGCTCTATCATCCGCTAAGATAATTGCTGCACGAGTAATTCCAATCAATAAAGCATTAATCGCGATCCCCGCCAAAATTAATTTTAATGGGTTACTCCGAGCTGAGAAAAAACCGCCTAGAAAAATCACTAATGCACCACTAATTAAACCGCCAACCGATGCCGATACCAAACTTGATACTTCCCCTAAAACATTAATACCAATACTTGCTAGCGCCATAAAGCAAGCTGCGCCTGAGTTAATGCCTAATATAGAAGGTGAAGCAAGTGGGTTGCGGGTTAAGCCTTGCATCAACACTCCAGCTACCGCTAAATTTGTACCAATTAATATTGCTACTAATAATCTCGGGATACGCGTGGTTGCTAATATTTGCTGTTCAATGCTCTGACTGTCGAAATTAAATAAATAAGCTGAGATATGTGACAGGTCAAGCGGGAAGCTAGACCAAGCAATGAGAGAATAAGCAAAGCTAAATAAGAGCAAAGTAAATACGCAAACAAAGAGCAAAATATATCGAATAGAGAGGGGCATAATATTTTGAAATACCTAAGTGAAGGAAGAAGCTACCTTGTTTATTCGCTTAGGCCTTACAACAAAAGTCATATCACCTGTTAGATGTCGAAGATTCTATTTTAAAGAGTAATAACAATCAATATCAAATAAAAGGATTTAACTTAGTCAAAACGACTTTTTCTCTTGTTAATGATATGGATTATCAATACTATTCGCATATAGGTTCAGACACTACTGGAATGAGTGAGTTGAACCAAAAAATTGTATGCAGAAGGCCTTAAACGGATTTTCTATCACCTAAACTACAACATGAGCAATCTACCATGAAATTTGCTATCAATCCTGTGACACACAGCCTCGCCCTAATTTTGGGATTAACCTCTTACGTATCTGCTGAAGAAACCGCTACAGAACTCGATACAATGGTGGTTGTAGGTAAACAAAACTCTTATTTAAACCCAGAAGTAAGCACTGCCACTAAGAGTAACGTTGACCCTAAAGATACACCGTTGACGGTCAATGTGATTAACCAACAGTTTTTACAGGATATCCGTGCGGAATCTTTATCAGATGCTTATGGTTATACAACTGGGTTAAGTCAATCAGGTACAAACGCTGATAGTTTTAGCTTACGTGGTATTGATACTGACCTTAATAACATTCAAGTGAATGGTTTACCGGGTTTAGCTTCTCGTTTTGGTTCACCAACAACAGCTAATGTTGAACGTATAGAAATTTTAAAAGGCCCTGCTTCTATTATGTACGGGCAAGTACAGCCAGGTGGTTTGATGAATATCATCACTAAAAAACCACAAGAAGAAGCATCATTTAGTTTTGATATCTCAGGTAATAGCTATAGTACTGGCGTTAGTGAATTTGGTGATGACAATAGTTTTACAGGATCGATAGATGCAACAGGTCCACTAACGGATGATAAAAAATGGTTATACCGTTTTATAGTAAGTGCTGAAGATAATAATTCATATCGAGATGATGTTGACTCTCAAAATTATTACTTTTTCCCAACGTTAACTTATCGTCCAAGTGATGAAACAGAATTAACCTTTGGTTTGGAATTACAAACTGAGCAACGCGTTCCTGATGATGGTTTAGTTGTATTAGATAACGATATCAATCAAATTGCTAAAATAGATACACATTATCAATCTGCTGATGATAATGGTGAAGATAAAGGTTTGGTGGCTTTTGCTACTTTTAATACCTTGGTCACTGATGACTTTGATATTACAGTTGATTGGCGAAGCGTGTGGCATGAAGATACTCGTGAATACTACAGAACAACTTCAGTTGATAATACTACTGATACTGTTAGCTTAGTTGACCGTGAGAATGATAATAAACGTCAATATCACTTTATTGATACTAGAACCACTGGCAGTTTGTGGTGGGGTGAAGTTGAGCACCAGTTATTAGCTGGCTTAAGTTTTGGCTATGAACAAAAAGATTTTGATCGTTTAACTTATGATGATGCTCGTACTGTAGATTTCTCTAATCCAACAGATTTAACTGGGCATGAAGGTGATTCGAGTGTTAACCATCGTATTACAGAGTACATGAACTACGCAGCTTATCTGCAAGATACAATTTATTTAAATGAGACTTGGACATTAATGACTGGTATTCGATATGCCCGTCAAGATGCTGATTTTGAAAGAGTAGATAGAGGGATAACTGATTCAAGCTCGAGCGATGCTTTTGTTTCTCAAGCTGGTGTGGTTTATCACTTATCTGAAGCAACTTCATTATATGCTAGTTATGGTGAAAGCTTTAACCCAAATAGTATCGAAGACACTGATGCTAACGGTGACCATTTCGACCCTGAAAAAGGTCGTCAATATGAGGTGGGAACGAAGACCGATTTATTTAATAACAAAGCTAACCTATCTATTGCCTACTTTGATATCAAGAAAACTAACGTCGTTGAAGAAAACTTATCAACTGGGGAAGATGAGCTGTTAGGTGGTGTTAAGAGCACCGGTGTTGAAGTAGAGCTGTTAATGATGCCGATAGAGAACTGGCAGGTTAAACTAGGTTATGCTTACGTTGATGCTAGAGTGTCAGATAACCCTGATGATAATATTGAAGGCAACCGTACTGCTGCGAGTGCTCTACATGATGCTTATGTGTGGACTAAGTATAACTTCCCATACAAAATTGCTGACGGTATCGTAGGGACTACATTAGGGGCAAACTACGAGGGTTCTCGTTATACTGATGAAGACTCAACAGACCGCGTTAAACTACCAGGTTATACAACTGTTGATATTGGTCTTCATTATGAAATTGAGCATTACCGCGCTTCATTAAATATTGAAAACTTATTTAATGAAATCTATTACTACGGTGGTTCTGGTGATACTAATATTTACGCAGGTGATCCACGTAATATTACCTTCAGTTTATCAGGTAAATTCTAACTGTGTTTAAGCTTACTTATCAGCGCCTTTTGGGCGCTTTAATACTGCTTTGTACTGCATTGTCAGTACAGGCAAGTATTGAAGTAGAGCATGAACTGGGTACGTTAACTTTGCCACAAGCGCCTAAACGTATTGTGGTATTAGAGTATTCATTTATTGATGCACTTGCTTCAATTGGTATTTCACCGATTGGTGTTGCAGATGATTTAGATCCGCAAAGAATCATTCCTGCTGTACGTGAGTTACTTGACCCATGGACTTCGGTCGGCATGCGCTCGCAGCCTAGCCTAGAAGTAATTGCACGTCTTAAACCTGATTTGATTATTGGTGATATTTATCGCCACCGTGTTAGTTATCAAGATCTTTCTCAAATAGCTCCTACTATGTTGCTAAAAAGTCGTGGAGAAAGTTACCTTGATGCTTTGGAAGCCGCTAAAGTGATTGGTAAAGCAGTAGGTAAAGAGTCAGAAATGTTAGCCCGTATTAGCCAACATAAACAGTTAATGGATAGCTATCGTGAACGTTTCAAGAGTGAAGAAACGATTCAATTTACTACGGTTAATGAACGTGGCATGTGGATGCATGGACCACTGTCTTTTACTGGCAGTCTATTTAGTTACCTTGGTTTGAAATCAGCATTACCTGATTTACAGGATAATCACTTAATACAAGCTAACTTAGAAGTATTGTTAAAAGTAAACCCAGATTGGTTGTTTTATGTGAGAAGCAAGCCAGTTACTGTGTTGGAAAGCTGGGAAAATAATTCGTTATTTAAATTACTTAAAATCAGTAAAACAGGACAAATGGTGCAGGTGTCTTCAGCACTTTGGTCTCTAAACCGTGGCATGCTAGCCGCTGAAGGGATTGCCAAAGAGTTGGATGAAGCCTTAAATGACTAGCTGTTTAACTCAGCCAAATCAACCAAAAACTAAACTATTTTGTCGCACAAAATAGTTTAGTTTTATCCTCTTCATGTGAGCGATTTAGTTTGTTCATTACTCATCTTACATAACTCACCTTACATAACTAACTTCTTCCATTTATATCGTTTTTCTAGCTTTGATCTAAATCATTAGAACAGCGAAAAAGCCTTAAATTTTGCAGTAATGTGCTGGTGGCATCAAGCTCACTTCCTCTTTAGTACTAATATTATAAAGTGATATGTTGAAGAAGGAGGTTACCCATGAGTTACCGTCATATTTTAGTTACTGTAGATTTTGAGGAAGACAATCAATTAGTGATCGATAAAGGTGTTAACTTGGCTAAATCACTCGGTGCTAAGTTGTCACTGGTCCATGTTAATCAACTGCTCGCAGAGTATGGTTTTACAGGCTTAATGGATTTAAGCCTTGCAGGATTAGCCGCCTACCCAGACTTGGAAGAGCTTACCCAACAATTAACAACATTAGCCTCTGAGCTTGATTATGATGTTGCCCACACTTATGTGGTGAATGGCGATATTAGTCATAGCTTAGAAACTCCTGTGAAAGAGGCGGGTATTGATTTAATTATTTGCGGCCACCACCATGATTTTTGGAGCAGGGTTAGTCCAACAGTCGGAGGGCTTGTTAATACGTCTTCTGTGGATTTATTGATTGTGGCACTGATCGATAAATAAAGCGTTTTAAAAGGAATAAAAAAGGGAACCTTATGCAGATAGGTTCCCCTTTATTGAGCTAATAGTTAAGTATGGCTCGGCTAGATATAACCGAACGGAATATCGGTATTAGCTACCGATAACACCACCGTCATCTTTAGTGATCATCATAATTGTTGAACGTGGCTTACTATCGCCGCCAGCCGGGAAATGGCCTGTCGGATGTTGAATACCAACGAACATGGTTTTTTGGTCTTCAGAGAAAGTTAAACCAGTCACTTCACAACCAACAGGGCCAGTTAAGAAACGACGTACTTCACCAGTTTCAGGATCACCACATAACATTTGGTTGTTACCTTGTCCTGCAAAGTCACCTTTGTTTGAGAAATCACCGTCAGTTTGAATCCATAAACGACCTGCTTTATCAAAACCAAGACCGTCAGGACTGTTAAACATATTGTCTTTATTAATGTTTGCACTACCTGCGTATAAATCACCTTGATGAACCGTTGGATTACCTGCTACCAAGTATAAATCCCATGTGAAGGTATTGCTGGTATGGTCAGATTTAGTTGGTGCCCAACGTAGAATTTGACCGTAATGGTTTTCTGCACGTGGGTTAGGGCCCCCTACATCTTGACCTTCTTTAACACCACGGTTTTTATTGTTAGTTAAAGTACAGAAAACATGTTTGTTATCTGGGTGAATAGCAACCCATTCAGGTCTATCCATTGTTGTTGCGCCTACTTGTGTTGCAGCTCGGCGAGCAAAAATCATCACTTCAGCTTGGCTATTAAAGCCATTTTCTTTAGTTAAACCATTCTTACCGTAAGTTAATTCTAACCATTCACCTTCGCCTTCCAACTTGTCGGCATGCATAGCAAATTTAGCAACAAATAACGTACCTTCTTCAAGTAGTTGACGATTTGCCTGGTCATTACCTTCTTGGTATTTATGTTTAGTGACAAACTTATATAAATGCTCGCTGCGTTCATCATCGCCTAAATAAACCACTACATGGCCATCATCATTGACCATGATTGCAGCGTTTTCATGTTTAAATCGACCTAGTGCAGTACGTTTTAATGGAGTAGACGTTGGATCATTTGGATCAATTTCTACAATCCAACCAAAACGATTTGGCTCATTTGGGTTTTTAGCAAGGTCAAAACGCTCATCAAAATTGTGCCATTGGTATTTACTTTGTTCTGCGACGATACCGTAACGTTTGTGGTCATCAGTCAGTGATGCTTCATCTACAGAACCGAAGAAATCATCAAAGTTCTCTTCACAAGTAATGTAAGTGCCCCATGGTGTGTGACCATTTGAACAGTTATTAAATGTACCCAATACTTTCTTACCTGTTGGGTCGGCTTTTGTTTTTAATAAATCATGACCAGCAGCTGGGCCGGTTACATGCATTTCAGTGTTTGCAGTAATGCGGCGGTTTGCTTTACCTGTTGGGTCCATTACCCATTTACCTTCTTTTCTCACTAACTCAACAACCGTCACACCAACAGCCGCCTGAGCTTTTTTAACATCATCAGCAGTCATTGCTTTGCCTTGATGTGAGAATAAAAATTGGTAGTTCGTATATTCATTGTTTACTGCAAGAATTACGCGATCTTTTGATAATGGGAAAACACTCATACCGTCAGTGTTATCACCAAATTGCATCATTTGTGCTTGAGAATCTTGTTTGCCATCAGCATTGAATGCTGGTGCATCAGGGAAAATCGGATCGCCCCATGACATTAGTTGGCTAGTGCTATAACCCTTAGGAACAATCACAGAATCACTGGTTGAAGTCGGAATTTGCGTAAAGTTTAAAAGCTTACTGTCCATGCTTGCAGCAATCGCTTTTGCTACTGGGCTAACTGCTAAAAATGCACCTGCGCCAATTGCTGCTGTGCCCATTAAGAAACGACGACGTGATAAACGTGCGTCAATCATGCTACTAAAGTCCGTTTCTTTATCTAATAAGTCCGTCATGTTTATTACCTTTTTCATTTATTTAAAGGGGGGAATAAAAATCGAGCTCTAGACTAAAGCAGTAAGATGACAAATTTATTACCGTTATTAAAATCAGTTTTTAATGAAAAATAAGCAAAGATTAAACCTTGTCACGTGTACTTTCGTATTAGATTTTTTAAATTTGATGGAAAGAACAATGGCACTGACAGCAAGTGAAGTATCAAGAGTAATTGAAATGGCGTGGGAAGATAGAACGCCTTTTGAAGCAATTGAAGATCAATTTGGTTTAAGTGAAAAAGCATTAATTAGTTTTATGCGTGGGCAATTAAAGCCAGGTAGCTTCAGATTATGGCGTGCGAGAGTCAGTGGTAGAAAAACCAAACACTTAAAACTAAGGTCGCCTGAAGTTAGCCGAGCTTACTGCTCCACACAATACAAACAAAGATAAAACGGCGATTACCATGTTACCTTTGTATCAATTAATGCACTTTAAATAGTTGTGCTGACTGGCTTTGTAAAAAGGCCTGACCCACTTCAAAACCTAATTGATAATCTGCCATTAACGCTTTATCGCTGCTGCCTAAAATACGGCTGGCTAGCTTTGTAGGCGGAGATATTTCAATCACTTGTGCATCCTCAGGTGGCTGCTGAATAAAACTAATGGCTTGGTTATAAGCATTCTCATAGCCAGTAATAATATCTAATACCTTCGGACATTTATTGGATTTACAAACCCAAGACTTTAACTTTCGTGCCCACGGGTAACCTACATTACGATCCGTTGGCGCTGTGCGTAAAACAATGATTTTCTTCGCGCCGCGATTATACGCTTCTTGAATCGGAATAGGTAAAGCTACGCCGCCATCTACATAGTGGTCAGTGCCAATTGCCACGCCTTTTTTATACAAATAAGGTAATGCGCTGGATGCTTTGAGCATGGTTAACCAGTTGTCTGCCGTAGGTTCAAGAAATGTAGGGCAGAAGCCATTCATATTTGTCGCTGAAAAAAGTAACTGACGATTCACTAATTGGTTTTCTGCACATTGCATATTGAGCTGATATTCTGGCTCACTAACACGGTCAAAATACCAATCAAGATCCATTGCATTACGCTTAGTAAAAGAACGTTTTATACTAAAAAACTCAGGATCTCTTGAAAGCTGCATAATCGATCGTTTAGCGTAACCTGATTGACGAGTCATGTAAGTTGATAGGTTTTGAGCTCCAGCCGAAGTACCAATTAAAATAGAAAAAGGATTAAAGTCCTTGGCTAACCAGCTATCTAATACGCCTGCTGTAAAAATACCACGCTGACCACCACCTTCAACAACAAGTGCAGTTTCTTTAACGGGTTGGGTTGCTTCACAGTTAGGTGTATTGGCGAATGATGGTACTGGTATTTGGCTCATTTGATGTCCCTATTAAACTTTTTAGCTAATATACGAGCATTAATTCAATAGGTAAAATCGTTTTAATTTTAATAATTGATAGTTAATTGTTATTTATTGTTTTGTCTAGGCATCGCTTGATATCTGTATTGCCTATTAAATAATTTAACTATCTGATTTTATATAATATTTCACTTTCATTAACCAGAACTGAGGGTAAATAGGGGATTAGCTCACATATGAAAGAGTAAGCTGTGGCATAATCAACAATAATCAATGACTAATATGATGATACTTATTAAGATGAAATAAATTTGATTATCGATACGATAACCAATTATTTTTTACCCTAATTAAACAGAAGAAAAAAATGACAGAATCTAAACTTATTCCTTACCGATTACCCTTTGCTATATTTGTTTTTTTTATTACTTATATGCTACTTACTCAAACCTTTTTAGTGCAGATTCCTTTATTAACCAGCGAGTTAATTCATCATTTGTATGACCCATTTGTTGTTGCTAAGCAAACTGATATGGTCGCGCTTATTTATGGTATTTTTGCGGGAATAATCGGGCATTTTTTATTTGGAAAGCGTTGTGAAATTGAGCCACAAGTTAATAAAAAAGGTTTATTAAAAGGGTTGGGCGTATTGGTCTTAATTATTGCTGCTTACGGTTATAACTTAGTACAACAATCCTCGATTGTTTAATACCTCTAGTCTGTTTTCTTAACTGCTTTTTACTATTTGTAATGGGCAGTTAATACTTCTATTTTTCCCCTTCTATTGTGCATATTCTAAGTGATGATCTTAATCGCTTGGTTATGATCACACTTTATTATAAAAAATAACTTTTCCCAATGAAATATAACTTATTGATTATTAAAGCTATTTAAACCATCTTTTTGAATATTCATCACTTTTCTTGTTATTCGATAGCGTTTATTTTTAAAAAACAGATTGACTATCTATCGGTAGGTATGCAAATATTCGTGTCGTTAACAACGACACAACGTTACCAAGTGGCTATTGATTGAGACTTAAATAACGTTACTTCATCTTTTTAAAACAGGGATTAAATTATGATTGGATACACTACGATTGGTTCAAAAGACCTAGATAAAGCAGTTTCTTTTTACAATGAACTACTTGAGTTAGTTGGCGGTAAAATTTTATTAGAAATGGATAGAATTAAGTTCTACGGAACAGATGCTGGTGGCGCAATGCTAGCTGTTTGTACTCCTCATGATAACAACCCACAAAGTGCTGGTAACGGTCAACAAGTGGCTATTCCTGGTGGTTCAATTGAAGGTGCACAAGCGCTTTACAATAAAGCTATTGAACTAGGTGCAACAGACGCCGGTGAACCAGGTCAACGTTTTGACTTCTTCTATGGGTCATACGTTTATGACTTGGATGGCAACAAACTTTGTTTCTTCCACATGACCTAAGTGAATTAGTTCATTTTCAGCAAGAGCAGCTTATATCAATTACACTAATATAATTGGTATCAACAGTGTTCTTGCTTTTTTCTTTTTCTAACAGCAAAACCAATCTATCTAAACCATCTTCTCGTCATAACCCCTTTAAAAAATCCTAGCTAAAACGTGACTTTAAACAACGTATATGTTTAAATTTTTAATGTCTTTAATAACAATAACAATAAGTTATATTAAGTGATGTGTTGCTAGGTTATTAGTTTTGGGGAGTTGTAATAGCTGCTTTAAAGGAAGGAATGACCACTTAAACAGTGGCCATTTATAGAATTATGCATTTGTTACGCGTGCTATTTGTTCTTCAACTTGTGTTAAATGTCCAGTCTTAACCCATATCGTTGCGCCTTGTTCACCCGCTTCGAGCTGCAAGTTACTGCCTATTGGAGTACGCAACCAACTGTGTTTATTTAAGGTATCTGTAGACTCTTGTGCTGAGCCTTCAAGTACCAATAACTCTGCGCCGCCTTTTGCCTCAAGCGAGTAGGTCGCATTTGCTTGAAAGTGCAATACACTAACTTCTTCAATATTATCTAAATAAAGTGGAGTGACAGCAACTTGGTTATTATCATGAAGTTGTGTTTTACCCATTTTATTCATCTGTAAACGAACATGTGTACGATCGTTTGCATCGAACTGCCAAAGTTTTACCAACATAGTACAGCCGCCTTTGGAGCTTGGTTGATGGCGAGACTGTGGTGGGTTTCGTATATATGAACCAGTAGGGAATTGTCCGTGCTCATCTTCAAAAATACCTTCCAGCACAATAAACTCTTCACCACCGGTGTGAGTGTGTTCACTGAACTTACTGCCTGGCTCATAACGAACGATGGTGGTTGCTCTTGCTACTTCAGCGCCTACTCTATCGAGGGGCTTGCGGTAAACGCCCGCCATAGGTGATGCTATCCACTCTTGAAGCTGGCTGTGTACAACAGCGCGTTGACTAAAATCAGCTGCGATTTTCATATTACCTCCAATTTTGCTACAGTAGTTATCTATCGATAGGTAGTTATATGGTTTAATTGTTTATAAGTCAACTTTAAAAGGGATCTTGGCGGTTAACTGCCTTACTCAGAATACATTATTACTTGTAAATAGTGATGCTCTGCTTGATAATTTATATTCAATGATGGGGAATACAAGAATGAGCAAAAAAGAAGCATTATTAAAAGCTGCAGAAGATAAAGTAAGACAAGGTGGCTATAATAATTTCAGTTTCCGAGAAATCGCTAATGAAGTGGGTATAAAAAGTGCCAGTGTCCACTACCATTTCCCTACCAAAGCGGACTTAGGCGCTGAGTTAGCTCATCAATATACGAATGCTTTTTTAGGAGCATTAGGCGATGTGGATGAACTTAAAGCTGCGAATAAAGATCCTATTGAAGCTTATACACAACTGTTCAGAAGTGCGTTACTCAACGATGACAAAATGTGTTTATGTGGTTTGTTAGGCGCTCAAAATGAAAGCTTACCTGAAAAGGTTCGTTCAGAAGTAAAACGTTTTTTTGACCTGAACTTAGCGTGGTTACAAAAAGCGCATATTGCTAATGGAGAAAACGAACCATTACATGCAGCTATCCTTACCGTTAGCACATTAGAAGGTGCAATGATGATCAGTAAGGCATTAAATGACCACAGCTATTTTAAACTAGCGACTCAGTAAAAGTTTCGCGGGTACACTTAGTTCTCGGTAATGTTAAGTGTATCCAGTGCCATATCCTATTAAGTACTTCCTCACGATTTATTGCTTACTATTTTGATAACCCACTTATTGCCTAAACCAAAGTATTTTAATTTAATTGTCTCTTATCCAAAACCTTTGCTGTGAGTTTTAGGCAAAAGGCGGTACTCATATCAAACTCACCTTATAGCTAGCTCATTTAGTTGAATTTTTAATTTATTGATTTTTAATTACTTTTTTAATTTCACACCTTCATTTTTATAGAGCGCACTAAAAAATGGCTAATATAGATTGCTATTAGTAACTAATTAATCTTTAATAACTATAATTACCTATCGATAGATAGCTTGGGTTTAATTTGGATAACTAACAACGAGAGTGAACAGCAGTTGATAGTTAGAGTTAAATAGCAGAGGTTGATATGAGTACTAATACAGTTGAAAAAACAACACTTCATTTTATTAAGGCAAGTGCTACAGGTACACCCGTGATCAATTATTCTGGCTTTGATGAGCAGCAAGAATATAGCGCACATTATGGCTTCGAAGAAACGGAAGTAATCAATGCAAGGGCGGTTTCAACAGAGACTGTTTTTAACTTAGACAACGCTGGTTTTCAGCTCACCCATTTTAAACCCAATGAAGTTGATTTTTTAGAAAGTGAAACGGTTAAAGCTGACTATTATCCGCAAGTGGAAGCTTTGATAAAAGCACAGACGGGCGCAGCGCATGTAGTTGCATTTGATCATACAGTACGTCGTGGCATTAAAGCTTCCA
This sequence comes from Psychromonas arctica, assembly GCF_036697365.1. Classification (GTDB taxonomy): domain Bacteria; phylum Pseudomonadota; class Gammaproteobacteria; order Enterobacterales; family Psychromonadaceae; genus Psychromonas; species Psychromonas arctica_A. The sequence goes on along the minus strand of NZ_JBAHZA010000012.1, from coordinate 42,572 downwards.
ACCGTCATCCTGCTTACCATGTGCATAACGATTACACACATCAAACCGGACCGATAAGAGCACAAACCGTATTGGATGAAGCTATCCTAAAACGCTTTGCAGGAAAGCGCATGGTTCAAATAAACCTATGGCGTTCAATTGATGGCGTGATAGAGAAAGATCCCTTAGCATTTTTAGATTTCTCTACGCTAGATAATAACGATTTAGTAAAGGCTAATATTTCATTTAACGATATGCACTCAACACAAAAGCATCAAGGTGAGATTTTCGCACTGAAAAAGAATAAACACCAAAAATGGTATTACTACCCAGAGATGGATGGCACCGAAGCCGTATTAATTAAAGGTTTTGATAGTGAACCAACAAGCGCTCGCTTTGCGATGCATACAGCCTTCCCATTAGCTAATCAGGGCGAGCACAACAAACCAAGACAAAGTATTGAAACAAGAACCTACGCATTTTTTGATGCTTAAGGGGGATTGATAAAGCTCGAGTTTTGCTTCGTCTGAGCTCACCCTGACAGCTAGCTATTTATTAGGAGCGTTTTCGTCCTATCGGCGACATTCTTCCTTTTACCAGAAAAGAAAGGGAGCGAGTGAAGCAAAAGTTGAAAAGCGATCAAGAAAATAACTTAATAAAGCCGCTTTCACAACAATTTTTAAAGTGTATTTCTTTGTTATTATTTATGTTTATGTGCGATGAAGGACGTAAATTGCATGGTCAACAATTCGTCCATTTAGATTTTCAGCATTAGCAATAACAGCTTCTTGTTTAAGGCCTAGACGCTCACAAACAGCTCTACTAGCCAAATTTTTAGTAGCGGTTGATATTTGAACTTTTTGCATTAGTAATTCATCAAATGCTATTTCTATAAGTTTTTTACAAACACGAGTAATTATACCATTACCTTGAGCTGATGCTGTAAGCCAATAACCAATTTCGACTTTCTTTAATTCATTATTAATCGTATTGAAGGATACATTGCCAACTAATATTTCATTATAAAATATGGCACAGACCATTGACTTTCCATCGGCGTAATCATGAAGGGATTTATTTATAAATGAAGAAAAATCCTGTTCAATTTTGCAATGTGTAGGCCATGCTAACCACTGCTCAAGATAAGGTAAATTCTCTTGGACCAATTTTGCGTATATTGGAGCAAAAGACTTTTGAATTAATGATAACTTAATTTCATTGTCTACTTTTAAACTGAACAATTGCAACTCCTTAAAAATAACGCGCCTTGAGCTGACTAATACAAGCTAATAATAATTTAAGATGGGTGTCTTTATTATCATGCTCGTATTCGATTACACTTTTTTATTTACATAAACGCAAACTGATAAATAACTTTTACAGCTAAATCAACATTGATAATAACGTATTCCATGTTTTGTGCTCCCTGAGCCATGAGCACATACAACTACAAATTAGCTGAGTGGTGTAGAGAGTCCAATTATTTTGTTAGTTTTATATTGCTAGTGCAACCCCCAAACCAACAGCAATTAATGCAATACCGAATTGAACAGCAATACTAATCGCGGCAAGCACGAAACCTGTAACGGTATTCGTTTTAAACAGCCATGAGAAAAAAACAGCAGTAATCAGGAAAGCAATAAAACTAGGAAAGAATCCTTCACCAATTAAAACAGTAGCCAATATACTAGCAATTATTGAAAGAATAACGGCAATAAAACACACACCTAAAGTTGCTCCTTCAATCTTTAAAAGATTTGCACCTATTTTTATAGGTATAACTGTAAAAATAAAAATAATTACAAGTACGATTAATATTTCCATAAATGACCTATTTGTGAAAACTAATGCCCACTTATGTGGACAAAAATTGTGGGCTAAAATTTTGTTGAGGAACGAAAAAATAACCCATCATTTCTGTTACGATTTTAAGTTATTGTTAGCATTAAATATTCTAATGCTAGCGACAAAACGATTCCGATTATATAAACACTAATCAACTCTAAGGAAAGTTTACGGATATCTTCGAACTTTCCTCAGCAGCTTGTTAGACTGTTTTTTCCTCAATTAATGATCTTATAATCTCTATAACTCTATATGCGTCTTCTTCGTTTATATTTTGTCCTTCAATGATAGAGCGCTTAAATGAAAAAGCTCCAACCCATCCAGAGCTTTCAACAACCCCAACAGTTAAACTTTTATTTAAAATGTAATACAAAGGACCAATCACAAGACCTAAACCTAATAAAGGTGTGAATATAACACCTAAAAACAATGCCATTTTCCAAGGTTTTTCATAACCATAATATGACGAACTTATAGATTTCATTGGTATTATTCTTTTTTCTCGACCTGCTAATGAAGATGTAGTGAATTTCAACAAATTATCTTGAATTTCAATTTCATTTGTAGGATCAATCTTAAATAAAGATAATAACCAAGAAAGCAGGCCTCCTTGTCTACCCACTATATGAACAAAATTACCATCTTCATTTTGACTTTCACTTGCGTACCATTTTTTAATAACTAACGACATTTTTATACTTCCATTTATTATAATTTAAAAAATTTTTAGCTTCTTAAGCTGAAAACCCCCACATTCCGGCTAGAAATGTGTTTATTTGCTAAAAAAGCATGATAATACTCTTGGGGTGAATTAAATCAATTTCTTATGGTAGTATTTATGAATTTAAAGTGATTTTTATGTCTTATTGATAAGAGAGATGTTATTAGAAAGATAATCGTCTGATGTGAATACAACAAACCAAGACAAAGTATTGAAACAATAATCGACGCATTTTTTGATCTTTAAGCTTGATTGAGAAGCTCAATAGTGGGGTAGTTAGAACCACATTGAGCTTTGATTACTTGTAGCGCTTTGATAGGTGCATTTAAAAATAAAAAGAGTTAACTCTATTTTTCTTCGTTAATTAGCTATTTAAAAAAGGGTAATACCATATCGTGTAAAAGGTACTGACCTTGTTCTGTATAGATAATAAGTAAGGTGGCGATATTAAAAAATACAGTAACGCGGTAAGTACTAATAAATTCGCTTTTACTTGTTTTGTGTCGTAATACTTTTTGTGCAATTAGCGCTCCCGGCCACCCACCTATCAGAGAAAGGAAATGCAATGTCGCTTCTGAAGTTCTCCAACGGCCTGTTTGCGCCGAATACTTGTCTTGTGCATAAACAAGAATAGTAATTAAGCTAATCAATGCGTAGACGAAACCAATAAAAAATGGAAGTTTACGGCTGAACACAGCAAGTATTAATCCAATACAAAAAAGTACGGTAAATATAGAACTCAAGATATAGCTTTTAGGTTTACTATTTTTAGGTGAATGACGTTCACGGCTTTTAGTTTTTTCTTGGTTATTATCTCGTGCAAATCTAATATTAGTCGCTTTGTATCGGTTACCACTTTCATGTACTAATTCGTAGATAATAAGTTCACCATTAACCGGCCTACGTGATCTTGAACTAAAAGCTTTAATATGGACAAAAGCACGAGTACCGCCACCGTTTGGCTCCACAAAACCAAACCCTTTGTCGTCATTCCAGTTTATTACTTTACCTTGAAGCTTCATGTGTTCCTTAAATTTGGTTATTTTTATTGCTTTAGTTTTAAAATCAATTAGTTAAAGCATGTTTTTAGTTGTATATATTTAAGTATTTTAACCTCCTCAGAATGATGAGAAGGTATCTACTAACGTAGAGAGAGACTACTTTCGTTTAAATGGATTTGTTATGTGGCTACAGCCATTTCCAGCTTTCATCAGCTCATTCCAAGCTTTACCAAGTAAAGATGGAAATAATCGAGGATAAAATAAAGAAGTAAAGGCAAATAAACCAAATATTTCCCAAAAACCTATACTGCCTATAAATGCATTTTCTGGTCCCCAAAAAGTTAAATACTTATTGGTTGCTAACCAAAGTAATACTGTTGTTGGCAGAGCAAATAACATAGATGCAAATTGTCCAAGCAAAAACTCTATAAGCTTATTCTCTGATTGTTTGATAATAAAAAAAACTTAGCTAAAACTGCTACATAACAAGACTATATAATTTCTCTATTTAAGTGAGAATAAAGCCAATAATTATTTATCGTGTTTTACAAACTCCGCAAGTCCTAACATATTTTGGTCCAATTTTTTCTGAAGTGTTTTAAAACCAAAGCGCTGTGAAAAAGCATATAGTAAGCCTGATAATGCCATGAATGAAGAAAGATAAGCACACTCTATATGGGCTTCATGCGCCTTAGTTTGCTCATCAACATTCTTAGGAGAATCATTAAAAAAAGTACGACCACTTGAAAGTAATGAACCATAATAACTACCATGTATAACTTCTGAAGCATCGCCATACACCATAAAATAAGCACCATTCAATTCCATGGCTCTTTCGTTACCAAATACTTCTTCTATTTCAACAATTCGTTGGGGTACACTTAAATCAGTCCAGTTTTTTGTAAAACCTTTTTTAGTAGTAAAATCATATATTTGCTTGCAAACATATTCGCTAAAAGTGATTTCTCTATTTCTCTTTATTGAAATTTTATGGTTGCCAATTCCGGTCGATTTTTCTAGGTTTTTATGACTTTTTGCTACTGCATGTGCAATAGCATTATCAACTGCATCTTTACCTTCGGCCAAAACATATGTCGCATTTATACACCCCTCAACAACAGACCTAGCTATAGGTAATGAATCACTGAAACGAAGGCTTGATAAAGAACTAATTGCTTTTATTGTTTCTATTGAACCACCCGCAGACAACATTAATGAAATGAGGACTGAGCTATCGTTATGATCATACTCAATAGAAAGACTCTCACCTTCTATTTCTATATTTTACTTATCTATAAGAAAGATAGCCAAATTTAACAGTTTCATTTGGGATTCTATTAACTTTTCTAGTACAAAAAGGCTAAGCATAAAACACTATTATTCTTTGTTCCGTTTAAGGCACTTATTAGCAATATATTTACAATTGCTCATCGAATTCTTGTAATGCCGAAAGTGCTAAGTCAGCTTTAGACGATTGTACAAAAACATGATCATGATAATAAGCAGCGATAACGTTAGCGCTTATACCTTTACTAGCTAGTTTTTCTGATACGGCTGCAGTCAAACCAACCGCTTCAAGACTAGAATGGACTGTTAATGTAATTTGGCGAAATGAACCTTCAAATTGAAGTTCAGCACCTTCCGCAACATTTTTTTCTAAGACTAAGGTTAACCCCTCTGCTTCAGAAAATGTTGCCACCGGATTAAGCGATGTATATTCAGTGAAAGATCCAGGAACAGTACAAAAAACAAAATCAGATCCTAATAACTCTGGTTTCATCGACTTTAATAATTTATCTAATTCTGTAATTCCGGACATAATTATAATCTCAATATTGTTAACGAGGCTGTAGAATTTCTCATTCTCAGCCTTATTATTTAAAATAAAAAACAACATTAATTCACATTTACTTGATATTCAAATAAATTATTCACTTTTCAATAAATGATTGATTGATTGATTGATTGAATTGAGTTGTAAGAGTGTTTATGAGGTTAATTAGGTTTTATTATTGCGGTTTAAGAGCTTAACCCTTGGTTAATTTAAATTATTCCTTAACTTCTCTGTATTATGAGTGAGACAGTACATTTGCCATTGCTTATTCACTTTATCTTGGCGGGGCGTGCATTTATTAATCCTTTTTTCACTGTGACTTTACTGAACACAACGGGGAATACAATGATAATAAGGGGGATTAGATAACGATACTTGAGATTGGCGTGACTGCGTCACAACAACTACCTCTTAGCATGTAAAACTACATAACTAAAAGATAGAAGGGTAATTATGATCCGACTAAGTTTATGGGGGACCTCGATCTTCCTTGTATTAATTAAAGGTTTTGATAGTGAACCAACAAGCGCTCGCTTTGCGATGCATACAGCTTTCCCATTAGCTAATCAGGGCGAAAACAACAAACCAAGACAAAGTATTGAAACAAGAACCTACGCATTTTTTGATGTTTAAGGGTGATTGATAAAGCTCGATTTTTGCTTCGTCTGCGCTCACCCTGACAGCTAGCTAGTTATTAGGAGCGTTTTCGCCCTGTCGGCGACACCCTTTCTTTTACTAGAAAGGGTACAAAGAAACTGGCCACCGAATCGCTTTCTTACTCCAAACGCTAAATGCCTTTCTTAACGCACCAGCTCATACAGCACATCCATGTGCTGAATGAACTTACAGCAAACGTCCTGTTTGCTGTTGCTGAAAGTCATTTATCGCTTGGGAAAGCTCAACGGTAGGGCAGTTGTAGCCATATTGAGCTTTGTTTTTCTTAGGGTTTTGTGGGCAAGCATTTTTAAAAAGCAAAAAAACATACCTAAACCTATTCTTTTTTAGCCGTTTTTAGTTTTGTTTCGTCTGCGCTCGTCGTGGCAGTTTGATTTTTATTGGCAGTGTTTTCGCCCTGTCGGCGACACCCTTTCTTTTACCAGAAAAGAAAGGATGCAAAGAAACTGGCCACCGGATCGCTTTCTTATCCAAACGTTAATTGCCTTTCTTAACGCACCAGTTCATTCAGCACATGGATGTGCTGTATGAACTTACAGCAAACGTCCTGTTTGCTGTTGCTGAAAGTCATTTATCGTTTGGAAAAGCTCAACGGTGGGGGAGTTGTCGCCACATTGAGCATCGATTATCTGCAGCTTTGTTATAGGTATATTTTAAAAAGTAAAAAACAAGACTTGACTCTATTTTCTCATCGATCTTATTTTAGTTAAACTCCCCCTCAGGAAACTGACTCATCGAAATTCCTTTAGTATAAAAACCGCTATTTACTATAATAAATAAACCCTTTAATCTGCGATTGGGATTGCTAGCTCTGCTTGCGAAAGTAATACTGCATTTCGAAGAGCAGAGATAGCCGCATAAAGTGAGTAACCCAATAAAAATAAACAAACTACAAGCATGGAATAAATATCTATTTGGTCAAAGTGATTAAAGTAAACTTTTTCTTCAAAATATTGCTGAATATAAACACCCTTTAAAATTGATGATGAAGTCGTTGAAGCTAAACCATAAGTTATAATCGCAAATGCGGAATCTGCAAACTTGCCAAAATGCTTAAAAATAAGTCCTCCATTATATGAAGTATCATCTTTTATAGACAGGTAATGAACAACAAAACAACATATAAAACCTAACCATAATGATGCATTCAAACTTTCCCATTTTAATACCGACTTAATAAGAAGCATTGTTGCTTTCGTATTCGACATAAGAATAAATGACAAAACAATCAAAAAAATAAAAACACCGATAAGTTTAAAGTTTAGAGCCTTCATAACTCGCTCCGATTAAATTTTTCAGATTTAACTTTATCTTCACTATCAGTACTTTTACCAAGAAGTGCACCAATTAAACTACCAATAATCACACCAGGAACACCACCAACAACGCCTACAAAACCACCGGCAGCCATTGCACTTGGTGTATTTGAATTATTTTCAGCTTTCACTTCATTAACCGAAAATATTTGTTTATCAACTTGAAAACGCTTGGTACCTAATTGATTCGCTAATTCTCGTCTGGAAATAGCACTTTGTTTTAAATACGTTTTTTGACCCGTTGTGCGATTTCGTACATATAATTTCATTTACAGTAAACCCTCCTTGGGCTTATAACAAGGCTGTAGAATTTCTCATTTTCAGCCTGTTTATTTAAATAAAAAACGACAGTAGCTTACATTTACTTGAGATTAAATAGATTATTTTGTTTTTATTAACTAATTGATTAAATTGAGTCATAAATGTGATTAGAGGGCTAAATATGAGGGATTTATTGAGTTAAGGGCTGCTCCCTTGCGTTAATAATGTTTGGGGATGATTACCGGGTGTTTCGTACTTTTTGCTTTTATTGTTTTTTGGTTCGTCTACGCTCATTTGGGCTGTTAGGTTTTTATTAGCTGAGATTTCGCCCTGTCGGCGACATCCTTTCTTTTACCAGAAAAGAAAGGATGCAAAGAAACTGGCCACCGAATCGCTTTCTTACTCCAAACGCTAAATGCCTTTCTTAACGCACCAGTTCATATAGCACATCCATGTGCTGAATGAGCTTACAGCAAACGTCCTGTTTGCTGTTGCTGAAAGTAATTTATCGTTTGGGAAAGCTCAACGGTGGGGTAGTTGTAGCCACATTGAGTATCGTTTTTTGGGGTTTTGTAGTGAAGTGTTTTAAAAAAGCAAAAGCAAAAGCAAAAGCAAGACCAGACTTCATTTTCTATTCTTCATAATACTGAACTCCCTTAAATTATGATTATATGCAGTTTCAGCTTATCTGATTGGTAGGGGAGTCCAATTATTTTGTTAGTTTTTACTTTATGCGTAAGGTAGGCGCCAGATTGCTTTCGCTTGTTTTGATAAATACTTTTGTCTAGCTTTAAGGTTGTTTTGATTCCACTTTTGATAACCGAATTTTTTTGTTAATTCATATCTACTCGTTTCATAAACACCGGATTTATGTTCAAAGTTTTTGTTACCGATAACACGATTTTTGTCTGGCTCTAATAATGTAAAATTTCCAAGCCTATAAATAAAACTCTCTTCGATATCTTTAGGAAAATTTTCATTCCATTCAGTCGATGGGTTTTCAGGTAAAACATGTTCAAGTGATCCGTTATCATACTCAAAATCAAATGAGTGCTCGGATAGATGATTTTCGATGCTATAAACTATATACCTTGCTAATTTAGCAGACCTTTTAGTTCTGATAGATTTGGATTCAAAGTTACGCTCAAAATCTTCATCACTAATATAAAGCGGCTGTAAAATGACAAAGATGTCCCTTGCTGTTTTGGCTGTTCCTATATTTATTGCTTTACACGCATCATTATATTTTGACTCTAAAGCATTTGGGTTTAAGCCTGAGACAACCATATATCTAAAGGATATTACAGAGCATATTCTTAAAGTAGAGATCCAATCATCGTGATCTAAGTATAAGTATGCATTAATCAATAACGGATAACATTGAGTGACGTTAAATAGATTCAATTCTCGAATATGTTTTTTAACTTTCTCTTTACCTTCCCATAATTGATGAGAAGAATCACTTAAAGCTGCATAAACCTCTGAAACTTCACTCATACTATTTAATAGGTCAAACGCTGTTCTAGGTGTATTAATATTTCTTTTTACCGTTTTAAACAGCTCTTTCTCTTGAATCAAACCATTTTGCATCATCCAATAATGGCGAAGGAACTTGGGGAAACCAGAGTACGAAACATGATTAATCGTTACATCCCAAATATTTTTAACATGGCTTTTATCAGAATCATCAACAATTGAAAATAGATAGTTTTTCAATAAATCTGTAACGGATAAATCTAAGCCTCGGTCATTTAATGTTTCAAAAATTAGATAAGCACTTAAATCATCTGTTGCGGTAATTTGGATAAACAACAAACTATCAGAAACATATTCAACAAAAGAAATTAATGAAGAAACATCTTCGTCCATAAAAATTTCTTCTTTGATTAATTCTTTATAATAATTAAAACAGTCGAAAAGTAATTTATTACTTTTAATAGTTGATTTGATATTTACAGGTTTTCTAAAATTAGTGATATAGGTCGAAAAGAAAGGATTATTGCTTTCATTCAATTCAATTTTGTTTTCATAGTTTAATGAAGATAACGACTTTTTACCAATGAAGTCAGTAATTAATAGTTCTATTCGCTTCTCATTGTTTTCAATATCGATTTCACGCTTAACTAAATCATTTAATGTATCAACGACAGCCAGTACTAATATGGTAAGAGTTGTTAATCGTTGCTGACCATCGATAATATCGTATTGTTTTTTGTTTTTAGATACTAAAACAACAGAACCCATATAATGTTTAGAATCATTTTTTCTGTTAGTTTCTATGTCTAACCACAGATCATTCCAATGAGTTTTGTTCCATGAATAGTCTCTTTGATATAGAGGAACTTTGAATTTATTATCACCTTTGATTATTCCACCAAAAGTATCAGTTTCTGCATTTAAAAAATTTTCTGCTGACAATGCCAACTCTCCTTGTAAAAACTAACAGCTTCTTAAACCGAAAAATTCCATATTTCTAGTGTAAATATAGAATATATTAATTTGTTAAAAATCAATTGATAATACGCAGTATGAAAAGTAAATCAAATTTATGGATGTTGAAGTCAAAATTTAATGATATTAAAAGGAAGAATCATTTCGTATTAACAACAGAAGAGCAGAATTAGTTTTTTGAATTTATATGTAACAGGAACTTTTATTTTATTGCTAGAGTAATACAAAACTCAATATGACTACAATTCGACACTGTTGAGCTTTCCCAAGCAACTAACTTATTTTAGTAAAGTACAAACAGAATGTTTGGATTAGTTGAGGCTAGTGCATGGATGCACGTCCGAAACGGTACATTTAAAACGATTATTTTAGAGGAATATTGTTTTAGTGAGCTTATACAAATTAGAACGTTCAACGCGGCTACATCAATTTCCCCGTTATATTTTTCTGAATCAATGATTGCCTTTAGCAAGGTTAGGCAGGGAGCGATTTATGCGACAGCATAGTCATATGAGCGGGCTAAGCTCTGCGTGGCCTTTGCTAGCGAACTTCGCGGCATGGACACCGCGTATGAGCGGTGCGTTAAGAAGGTAGTCATTTATTCAGATTAAAAAATATTCGGTGTGGCCTTTTCTTTGGTTACTTTCTTTTGGCCACTCAAAAGAAAGTAACACGCCGATAGGGCGGAACACCAAGCAACGATTATTCATTAAGTTAAGCGCAGACGAATTGTGATGTTAATTAAATAGCACTTCAATTTGAAAAAGCACAATTGTTGCGACAACAAAAAAGGCCATCTATATTTCTATAGACAGCCCATAAAGCTATAACTCACTTCAGTTTTAGACGTTTTGGCAATCCAAAACTACACCTAGCTATATATGAATTACGCTACCTGCTCTGCTTTAATATAATTCACTAAATCATCAATACTGACCACTGGCATATCATGTTGCTGTGCAAATTTAACGACTTCTGGTAAACGTGCCATTGAGCCATCTTCATTACTTAATTCACAAATAACACCTGCGGGTGCAAATCCTGCTAGTGTGGCTAAATCAACGGCTGCTTCGGTATGTCCTCTTCGCACCAGTACACCACCTTCAACGGCTTGTAGAGGGAATACATGACCTGGACGAGATAGGTCATCGGCTGTTGCGTTTGGTGCAACGGCGGTTTTAATGGTGGTGACGCGATCTTCTGCAGAAACACCTGTAGTTACACCGTGTTTTGCTTCAATACTCACGGTATAAGCAGTGGTATTTTGACTGGTGTTGTTGCTGACCATTTGTGGAAGTTGTAGCTTTTGCGTGGTTTTTGTTGGTAAGCACAAACATACTATGCCACTGCCTTCGCGGATCATCATCGCCATTTGTGGCGTTGTTAATGTTTCAGCAGCAAAAATAAAGTCACCTTCATTTTCTCTGTCTTCATCATCAACGACCAACACACCTGAACCGTTTTTGATTGATTGAATGGCATTTGATACACGCGAATGTGCATCACCGAATAAACTTAATAGAGACTGACTCATGGTATTTTCCTTTGAATAGTTACCAGAATCAGGGCATGAGAATAACATCACCCAATTATTAGGCGATGCTAAATAGCACTACGAATGTAATGCTTTGTGTTCTCTTTCATCCGGACTTTAACCGTCGGCTCTGGAATTAAACCAGATCTGCTGACCTTTATTGTTAGTATTACTAGGTTAAATAATCAATAAAGCGCTCGCGGGCTCACCTAACAGGTTTACCGCCGGTGGGGAATTTCGCCCCGCCCTGAGAATTGCTAAATTAAAATTAGCGCACGGATTCTAACCTTTAGGTATTTAGGAAGATAGTTGAAATTGCTTGGATTAGGTTAAATTTGTTTGGGCTTTTGGGTACTTGCTGTTTAATCGGGGCTTAAATAATGATTTGTAAGGTGGATAAAGTATTACATTGCTGGCGGTTAGTGATGCTGAGAAAGAGGGGCATAACTAAAGCATGATTAATAAGCCTTTATCATCAGGCTTATTAATCAGTTGTCGCTGTTAGCTGGCACTGTTCATTTGTTCAATGAATTTGTTTGAATCAGCGATAGATTGGTTCATATCATTAACGAGTTGTTGAATGTCTCGCTTAAGGTTGGTGAATTCGCCTTTTATCTCAGACATCGCTTGTGCATTTAAATTATGTTTTAAATACAGAACATTATCGTTTAAAGAGGATAGCACTGGTTGCATTTTGCTTTCTGAATTACGCATTGAGCGCAGCATGGTATTAAATTGCTGTTTGGTGCTCGCTAGTTTTTGGCTACTTTGGCGTTTTAAAGAGGCACTTTTATATTGTTCTAACTCTTCACTCCATTCTGTAAACAGGGCGTTGGCGACATCTTCTACTTTATCTATGTTTTCTGAGACTTCATTGGCGGCATCTAAACTAGATTGGTAGTCGTCGTTTAATGCGTTATAGGTGTTTTGTAAGTCACCACCTTGGAAGTCTATTAATGCAGTTACACGATCTAGTGCTGATTGGAACTCTTCTTGTGATTCTTCCTGCGAGTCTTTTGTTTCTTCTACTCGGTCAATAAGAATGTCACGTTTGTGAATGCCTACTTTTTCCATTGTTGAGTAATAAACTGATTCACAGCCTGATAATAGAACTGTTAGTGCGAGTAATGATGTGTATAAACGTGTCTGCTTTTTCATGTTACTTCCTATATGTAAGCGTAGGTGGTGTCAGTCGTTAGTAGGCACTTCGATAAACACAATTTTATAGTATGAATGATAAGCTCTCAGATTATAAACAGCAAGTTAAGCTGTTTACGATGCTATCGAGCGTTACGTATTTTGTGTTGGAGGTTGGCTGTTTGCTCGATTATGTTTAATTTGGGGTTATTGCTGAAATTGGGTTGTGTCTGAGTTTGTATTGGGTTGGATTAATGCCAAAAAATTTCTTAAAACTACGACTGAAATGACTGGTGCTTAAGTAACCGGTTGCAAAGCAGACTTGAGTTACTGAGTGGTTTTTCTTCAATAGATCTGCTGCCTTTTTTAGGCGTAATTGAAATAAGAAGTCCTGAGGCGTGCATCCGATTGTGCGTTTAAATTCGGAGAAAAATTTAGTACGGCTCATGCATGATAGTTTGATTAAGGCTTCTATATTGATGGCTTCCCCTAAGTGCTTATATAAGTAGGCAACCACTGAGTTGATTCCATTGTGTTCAGGATCGTTGAGGCTGTGACAAATAATAAAGTCACGCGTTTGTTCTCTTAATAACCGCGTAATTAGTTCGCTGACTGCGAGATCAACCATAAAATTTCTATCTGGATGGTTCTCTGAAAATATGTTGATCATGCGACTTAATAGGGTTTGGGTTTCTGTGTTGTGGTGAGTGTGCATTAACTTATTGTCGTATTGCCATTCTTGTTGATAGCCTGATAGCGGGACGTTTGCATTTAATTTATCGCAAACTTTTTTTACTCTGTTTTGGCTAATTTCAATGGCGATACAGGTAGTCGGTGCAGTGAGGTTAGCATTTGGGAAGTCAATTTGAATAGGGCGGTTGGGTGCCATAATAAATGATTCATGTGGGAAGAATTCAGTTTCAAAGCGTCTATGCAAACTGTGCATGATTTTTTTGCCTGAAAGCATGCCGCAAAACATCAATTGGTCAGAGGCGAGTTTTACGTTAGTAGCAGATTCGAATGTGTCGTATATGCTCAATTCTGCATCTTCTCCGGCAAAAGATGTTTTGTTCTCTACCAAAACTTGAGGCTTGTTTCTTTGATCTTGAACATGTTGAGTTATCATTTTTGTCACACTCCCTACCATTTAAAACTGACAGTCAATACTTTTGAATTAACAGTCATGCATATAAAAAATCTACGGATAGGATGAATATCACACAGAGGCATACAAATAACTGAGAGGTGTTTATGATTTATCCAAATCCAGGTTCTGCAGAGTCACAAATTACGTTTAAATCTCATTATGATAATTACATTGATGGGCAATGGGTTGCACCAGTTAATGGACAATATTTCACCAATAAAACGCCAGTAACAGGCGATGATGTATGTGAAGTTGCACGCTCAGATCAGCAAGATATTGACCTTGCATTAGATGCGGCACACAAGGCTAAACAAGCGTGGGGTAACACTTCTGTTACTGAGCGTTCTAATATTTTGCTTAAAATAGCTGACAGAATTGAAGCTAATGCTGAAATGCTGGCGTTGGTTGAAACATGGGATAACGGTAAATGTATTCGAGAGACAATGGGAGCTGATGTTCCCTTAGCTGTCGATCATTTTAGATATTTTGCTGGTTGTATTAGAGCGCAAGAAGGCTCGTTAGGTGAGATTGACCAACATACTGTTGCTTATCATTTCCATGAGCCGTTAGGTGTGGTTGGACAAATTATTCCGTGGAACTTTCCACTATTAATGGCTGCTTGGAAAATACCACCTGCATTGGCAACAGGTAATTGTATTGTGCTTAAACCTGCTGAACAAACGCCATTATCTATTTTGTTCTTAATGGAGATTATTGGTGATTTACTACCACCTGGTGTGTTGAATATTGTGAATGGCTTTGGGGAAGAGGCTGGACAAGCTTTAGCGACTTCTAAGCGTATTGCTAAGATTGCTTTTACTGGCTCTAGCCCTATCGGTAAACATATTTTGCAGTGTGCGGCAGATAACTTAATCCCTTCTACTGTTGAGCTGGGTGGTAAATCGCCTAATATTTTCTTTGCTGATGTGATGAACCATGAAGATACTTTCATCGATAAATGTTTGGAAGGCGCTGCGTTGGCATTCTTTAATCAAGGTGAAGTATGTACTTGTCCGTCACGTTTATTAGTTCAAGAGTCGATTGCCGATGAGTTTATCGAGCGTTTGATTGCGCGTACTCAAAAGATTATACAAGGCAATCCATTTGATACTGACAGTCAAATTGGTGCACAAGTTTCTAAAGCGCAATATGACAAGATTTTATCCTATATTGAAATCGGTAAAGGTGAAGGTGCAGAAGTGTTAACGGGTGGGGCCATTGAGAAGGTGGATGGGGCACATAATGGATATTACATTCAACCTACTTTGTTAAAAGGCAGTAATCATATGCGTGTTTTCCAAGAAGAGATTTTTGGCCCTGTGATTAGTATTACCACTTTTAAAGATGAAGAAGATGCTTTAAAAATTGCTAATGATAGTGAATTTGGTTTAGGTGCTGGGTTATGGACAAGAGATAGTAATGTCGCTTACCGTATGGGGCGTGGTATTCAAGCTGGACGTGTCTGGACAAATTGTTATCACCTTTACCCTGCTCATGCTGCCTTTGGTGGTTATAAACAGTCTGGTATTGGGCGCGAGAATCATAAGATGATGTTAGATCACTATCAACAAACTAAAAATATGTTGGTGAGTTATGATATTAATCCGATGGGATTCTTTTAATTGATTTTCAACGTTAATCAGTAAAACAATAAAGCCGCTTATTTAAGCGGCTTTATTTTACAAGTAAACCTTCTAAGGCCTGAGCTAAAGCTCAATCACTACATCTTCACCGTCAATATTTAGTGTTAATGTTGTATCAGTTAGGTTGTACGAAACCTCTGTTTTAGGACCGTTCAATTTGCTTGGTACTAATAGCGTTAGAATGTTGTGTTCTTTCTTCGCTTTAAACTTCGCTTCAACGTGACGGTGAATCTCAAGGTCTTTGTATTCACTTGGGTCAACTTCACCAAAGCCTTCTACATTTTCAATTGAAAGTAGATCATCTTTGCTGTCATTGATAAATGACACGTCTAGCTGTGCATTTTCACCAATAATTTTGAAAGAGTCTGCCGCTGTTTCAGTACTAAATGTTGTATGCAGTAACCATGTTAGATCTTGCTCTGACTTAAGTGTCGCTAAGTCGCGCATTACAAAGACTTTACCTTTAGCAAACCAGATTTTACGCTTGTAAGATTCAAGATCTGGATTGTGGAATTGGTAAGATGTTGATGCATCACCTTCAACAAATAGTAGATCTGATTCTGTATCAAAGTCGGTAATTTTACCGCCTGCTTCCACACAGTAGCGATCTTGATGTTCGCCTTCAAAATTAGTCGTTGTATTTTCAGCGTACTGACCTTTACCGCCAAATAACGGTAAGTTTTTAGAGAAGGTACGACGACGCCATTTGATGTGCATGTCTACGCCGAAACCACCGTAGTAACCTGTGATAGCTGCTAAAGTATCGCCAAACGCATGAAGAGTGTAGGCGTTTTGGTCACCGTGTGAATGGCTAATAGAACCAAATGGGCTGCATTTGTAAACCATGTGAATATGTTCATCACGGTTTGTCATGTTGCTATGGAAACCAGCCCAACCTGTAATTGGGAATACTTTCAGTTGTGGTTCGTCTGAAGGTTTAACTTCAGGCATATCGTTCCATAGGTAATCAAAACGTAAGTCATCGTAACCAAAGTCCCACCAACCGAAGTTATAGAATTTTGTATGAGCCTCTGTGTCACGTGCTTTCAGTTGGTTGTAGTACCAAATGTATTCTGGTTTGTTGTTAACACCAGCAAAATGCTTGATGTTGTAAGCTAATTTAAGGCCTGGGAAGTCACCAATACTTGATTGGTCACAGAAGCTAGCACGCTTAGAGTGAACAGGCATACAGTACATGATGAAATCACCTGTATTTTTGTAGAACTCTTTATTAAACATGTTGATAGATGTGTAACTTTTTAGTAAATCAAATGATTCACCTAGGAATGCCATTTGTGTATTCCAGTAGTCTGGACCTTCTGCCCAAGCACCATCTTTACCGCCCCATGGTGGGTAATGTACTGCATAGTATTCAATACCGTATTCGATGTATTCACGTGCTTTCGGGTATTCATTGTAAAGCGCGATACAAGTTGGAATAACAGCTGAAGAGATTGAACGTACCCCATGGCTGTTTAGTGGATTAGCCAGTAGATCTACCGTTACTTGTAGATGATGCATGATCTCTTCTAAACGAACGATAAGCGCTTGTTTTACTGTTTCACGTTCTGCATCAGAAAAGTAGCTGTGTAGCCAATCATAACCCCAAGCCATGGCTGCAATAACACGGAAAGCAGCTTCATCGTTGTAGCCACGAGATGTTACGCCTTCTGGATCGTAAGAAGCTAGTTGTAGTGTCCATGCTTTTGCTTTGGCGATGATCGCTTCATCTTCTAATACTATACCGGCAATCGATAGGTTACGTGTTGCATTGAAGGCTTCTTGACAACTGACGTACATTTGACGCCAGTATGGACGCCATAATGAGGCTTTGCCTACGGTTTCTTCTGGGTAAGCTTTTGGCTCTGCGTAAGGCGCTACATCTAAAAACTTATTCGTTGAGTTGTTCATGAATGCATCAAACTTACAGTAGCCTGCATCATTTTTTAGATTGGCTTTAAAAGCTGGTAAGTCTTTGCTTTGTACTAATAAGCGAGGATGTTCAACGCTTAAATTATCCAGGAAAGATAGATCAATCTCTGCCTTTTGTACTTGAACTGGCATCACGTCAAGAAGATTACCAGCAGATTTGTCGTTTTCTAATTTGATTGCTTTGATGGCATCAAAAGATTTGTTAGACATTTAAACCTCTACTTATGAAATTAATAAATTTATACCAGCCCAGCAATAATAAGTTATTCAATTGCAAGGAATGTTAATGGAATATCAGGCTATAAAGCGCCTTCAGCTAAGCACCTTATATTTTATAACAGCGTAGATTTAGTGGATCTAATGCTATTAATTCACCTTTAATAATGATCAATTTATATCATTTGTATTACTTAATTACAATAAAGTGAGAAGGGCACTATGTTAATTCGAGTACTAGGTCACAGGATCAAAGTGGGTTATTTATAAAATTTGATTTTGCTATAAAAGTAGGTTGTTGGTATTGGTATATATTGATACAAAAAAACGAACAATCTGTTCGTTTTTGGGGGGAGTGAAAGCCCTTTATTGAAACTTTCAGTATTAAGCTAAGTGAGTTATTTTTAGCTTTAAGCTACTTATTGCAGCTTGTCTAGTTTGCTTTCAATTTCTTGAATTTTGTTATCAACTACTGACTGTAAGTGTTTTAAGTCTGAGAGTACTTGTTGTTTTAGTTCTTTTTCAGTACTAACGTGTAAGCTTAAACTATCCAACTCTTTAATTATTTTATGTAGCGTTGGATTAATTTCAGATAACTCGGTCGTGCCTTGAATATGGTGTACGTGCTGACCGCCACTCACCGTTTTGATTTGACGTTGGAATTTATATTTACTGCTACGTCCAATCAACATTCCGCCTGTTTTTCGGAAATATACTTTTAAAATATCCTTATCGCCTTCCTTGCGCAGTGAATAGCGTTTGATATTTTCTGGGTTACGGATCCCGATGTCTCTAAGGTTTGGATACATTACTTCTCCTTAAGTATATTGTTGATTGTCTATAGTTTGAACTATCACAAAAAAAGATCAATTCATTTTATGGTTAATTTGGTGTTTTTTTAAGCTGAATTTTCAATAAAAAGAAGGTTTTGGAAAGTTTATAGAAGAGAAGAGTAGCAGACCTTAACAACATTCATCCATTTTGATGCTGTCAGGTCTGCGGTGTTATTTATTTTACTTTTTAGCTTCCCAAATACCTGGTTCTATTTTTCGGTCTAACTCAGGTAGTTTAGTGCGATCAAAAGTAGGGACTTTGCCGGCACTGCGTTGCTGATTGTAATCTTTTGCTAATTTAATAACTTCATTTGAAAGTAATAGTATCGCTACAAGATTAACAATAGCCATCAGTCCCATAGAAACATCAGCTAAAGACCAGATTACGTTATTACTTTGCGTTGCTCCGAAAAGAATCATCGCTAACACTGCAATACGTAAAACGATTAAACCGCGTGTATTTTTATGCTGTAAAAATACTAGGTTAGTTTCTGCGTAAGAATAGTTGGCAATAATTGAAGTAAATGCAAAGAACAACAATGCAATTGCAACAAAAGAGCCACCCCAGTTACCCACTTGGAAATCTAAAGCACGTTGCGTAATTTCTACACCGCCCATCTCTGAGAATGACTCAATACCACCTGATAACAGGATAATTGATGCAGTTGCAGTACAGATAATGATGGTATCAATGAATACACCTAACATTTGTACATAACCTTGTGATGCTGGGTGTGGAGGATAAGGTGAGGCTGTTGCTGCTGCATTTGCTGCACTACCCATACCTGCTTCGTTAGAGAATAGACCACGTTGTACCCCTGTCATAACCATTGCACCAAATGCACCACCGGTTGCTTCCTGCCAACCAAATGCAGAGTCAAAGATCATACCGATAACAGCTGGTAATTCAGCAATATTAATAACCACAACAAAAGCGGCAATCAATAAGTAAATAAGTGCCATAGCTGGTACTATTCTCTCTGCTACTTTTGCAATCCCACGAATACCAGTGAAGATAACTGCACCTGATATTAACGCTAGTACAATACCTACCGTCATTTTATCTAGATTAAATGATTCATTGAGCGCTGCTGTAATTGAGTTTGCTTGAACAGCATTAAATACTAAACCAAAAGCGATGATCAGGAAGATTGCAAACAGGCTACCCATCCAGCGTGCATTTAAGCCTCGCTCCATGTAATAAGCTGGGCCACCACGGAAGTTACCTTCTTCATCATGTACTTTATAAGCTTGCGCAAGTGTACTTTCTGCAAAGCTGGTTGCCATTCCTAGTATTGCAATTAGCCACATCCAGAAGATAGCGCCAGGTCCACCGACTGTGATTGCAATAGCAACACCTGCTAAATTTCCTGTTCCTACGCGTGCCGCTAAGCTGGTGGAAAGAGCTTGGAAAGAAGAGATGCCTTCTTTATCTGATTGGCGACTGCCTTTCATGACAGAAAAAGTATGGAAGAAATGACGGAATTGAATGAAGCCTAAACGTATTGTGAAGTAAACGCCTGTACCAATGAGTAAATAAACGAGGATTTGACCCCACAGTAAGCCATTCAAAGCATTAAGTACTGTTAACATAAAGATACCTTTTAGTGGATTGCGCGAGTCCCTTTAAAATCATTTAAAACGCAATTTGATTATGAACAAGGCCGCGATACTAGCAAATCTTGGTAGTGATTGCTTAGGTTTATAAAACTGCTTTAAATTCATACACACAAAGGCTATTGTTTGTTCTTCAAGTGATTATTTTATGCTCAGAAATGTACTTCTACTTTAAGAGGACTATCATGCTACCTATATTTAAGAATTGATAAGATTGCTTCTCTTTATTAAAATTTTATTCTTTAAATTGTGAATTAAGATTTAATCAATTTATTTAATTTTACTATATAATATTACCCTTAAGGATTAGTTTTGCTCTTAAGGAGCTATTTTATACATGCATTTCTCAAGGACAATATGCCTCGCTTAAAACATAAATTGAATTTACGAGTTGTTATCATGACGATTACTCTCACCATCATGACGGGTGTTGTGGGAATGTCTGCGATTGCTTCTTTAAACGAACTTAAAGAAGACTATCAACGTGTTAAAGATGATCACTTTGATAGTTTATTAGAGATAACTCAACTTAAAGTGCAAACTAATAAGATACTTGCTGCGACTAATAATATGTTCCTTGCTACTAATGATGAAGATCTTGAGTGGGAGAATGTTTACATTACTGATAAAGCTAATGTGGTCGCGGAAACATCAGAGAAATACCCTAATAATTTGTATTCTTACCAAGAGTTATTGTCTTTAACGATGACTTTATCTTCTCAAAGTGATGTCATTTCTGCTGCGATGATGAAAAAAATAACGTTATTTGAGCAAGTTTTATCTGATTATAAAAGCATTGAGCAATATCGAAAAGAGACGCTAGAACAAGGCAAAATCCAGACTACACTTGCGCTTGATAATGTTCTTTTATTATTCAATCCGTTGCTTGATACTTCTTCTTTAGAGACCGACTCATCGGCTATTGAAGCGATAATATCACCACTAAAATTAACTATATCGACACAAGCGTTTGAAGAGTTATCTACTTTGTTAATTGGGCCTTCATCGATTGCAGAGGATTACCAAGCGTATTCAGCACAATTAGCGGTTGTTGATGCGTTGAAAGCTGAGCATAAAGAGTTAACTCAGTCGATTATTACTGTTATGGGAGACAGTGCATTATCGGCACAAAAAGTATTCCTGACCAATTTAACTAAAGTAGAAGAGAAAATATCAATAAGAGAGTCGTTTCTTTATCTTCTCTTATTAACTAGCTTAGTGGTTGCGATTATTTTAATTACTCTACAGACCAACCTATTACGTAAAATTGGCTTAATTCGACAAGTCATTGATGCTGGTGACAGCCAAGAACAATATCGTATTGCGGTTAAAGGCTCAGATGACATGAGTGAGATGGCTAAACAAGTAAAAGGCTATATACAAACTATCCAAGAGAAGAATAAAGCTATATCAGACAATAATAAAGAGCTTCAGCATTTAGTTACTCATGATGATTTGACTAATATTTATAATCGTCGTTACTTTGAAATTAATATGGCTCAGGAGCATATTCGTTATCTACGTTACAAAGAGCCTTATTGTCTTGCTATGTTAAACATCGATTCATTCAAGCTTATTAACGAGAGATTTGGTCATAATCTTGGCGATAAAGTGATACTTGATTTCACGCTTCGAGTCGATAATCAGATGCGCCAAACTGATGTGTTTGCACGTTTAAGCGGTGAAAATTTTATTTTGTTAATGCCAAGAACCGATCAAAGTAATGCACTTATTTTGATGGAGCGCATCAGAAGTGAGATTAACGCTATGCCAACAGTTGTGAATGATAGAAAAATTGGATTCACTGTGAGTATCGGGTTGATGCAAGTTCAGGAAATTGAAGAGCTTGAAGATGCTTGTAAGCAAATGACTTTTGTACAACAAGCGCTAGAAGAAGCTAAGAATACTGGCCGGAATAAAGTATGTTGTTACCGTAACGAAACCTTATCTTAACCACTGATGACTACAGTAATGATTTGCTGTAGTCATCAATCTGTTGAAATCTGAATTATTTAGATTTCAGTTTTTCTTTGAAAGCGTTTAAAGTTTTAAACAATAATTCAATTTTTACCACTAGTGCAGGTAGTTGCACTTTATATTGCTCATCATCTTCTACTTCCATCGCTTGTAAGTCCGCTGCTAACTCTTCTACGTAAGGAAGGAAAGTATTCGCATGCTGACTAAACGGTGTATCTTCTGTAAAAATATGTGCGAAAGTTGCATTCTTCTGTTTACGTAATTCAGTTAACGCTTGGTCTGCATCCACAGCTCTGTGGTAAATGATTTTTATGTTTTCTTGCAGCTGTGCTTGCACGCTTTCTTTGCTCATTGCTTTCTCCTGTGCAATTAAATTATTGATGTCATTGTATTATAACGAATGTATTAACGTTTTACTTTGTTCACCTGCTATTTCTCTACTTAATCTAGGCACTAGATAGCCTGGCAGTTCTGCTTGCATCTGTTTGTGCAATTGTTGTGCTTCTTTCTGCTCTAAGTCGAAATGAGCAGCGCCTTCTACTTTGTCTAAAAGAAATAAGTAATAAGGTAATATGTTGACTGAAAATAACGCTTCACTCAGTGCGACTAGTGCATCCACACCAGCATTAACGTCTTTCAGTAGTACACTTTGATTGAGCAATTGAATACCTGCGTCATGGCAGCGTTGCATGGCTTCTGCAAAAGGTTTATCAATCTCTTGAGCATGGTTGATATGTAATACCATTACTATCTTCAGGCGGCTTTGTTTTAATCGCTGGGCCAGTGATTCAGTAATACGCGAAGGAATAACAACGGGTAAACGTGTATGAATACGTAAGCGTGTTAATTGTGGCAGCGCCTCTAATTGGTCAAGTAACTCTGCAAGTTGCTTGTCTTTGGTCATTAATGGGTCACCACCGCTTAAAATGACTTCATTTACGTCAGGGTGCTCTTGGATATAACTAACAATGTTGTTTAGTTGTGATTTATTCACGCTGTTATCTGCATAAGGGAAGTGACGTCTAAAGCAATAGCGACAATTGACAGCACAACCACTTTTTAAAATGATTAAAACTCGACTTTTGTATTTATGCAGTAATCCTTTGTGCTGATTATTTTGTTCAACTAATGGATCTGTGCTGTAACCCGGTAATTGCAAATCTTCATCGTGAATAGGCAATACTTGCTTTAATAAAGGGTCATTAATATTGCCTTTTTGCATTTTTTTTACAAAAGGCATAGGCACCAACATAGGGAATTGTTTCTTAGCAAGCTCACTTATTTGTGTCGTTTCTTGCTCAATTTCTAATATTTGTAACAGTTGTTGTGGATTTTTGACCGCATTAGCGAGTTCCTTTTGCCATGTTGGCAAGTCAGCGGTATTATTCACGTCAATTATTTTAAGCATTTTTTATCAGTTCAGTTATAGAGGTTGTAATGGCGACATATAGTACCAGTGATTTTAAAGGCGGGCTAAAATTCATGCTCGATAATGAACCATGTGTGATCATGGAAAATGAATATGTTAAACCGGGTAAAGGTCAGGCATTTAGTCGTGTTAAATACCGTAAGCTTATCTCAGGTAAAGTGGTTGATAAAACATTTAAATCAAATGAAACAGTAGAATCTGCTGATGTAATGGATTTTGATTTAGCTTACTTGTACAACGATGGTGAATTTTTCCACTTTATGGATAACAATACTTTCGAGCAAATCGCTGCTGATGCAAACGCAGTCGGTGATATGGACAAGTGGTTAGTAGAGCAAAACATTTGTACTATCACGACTTGGAATGATGCACCTATCGCGGTTATGCCACCTAACTTTGTTGAGTTAGAAGTGACTGAAACAGACCCTGGTCTAAAAGGCGATACTGCAGGTACTGGTGGTAAACCAGCTACGTTATCGACAGGCGCTGTTGTACGTGTTCCATTATTCATCCAAATCGGCGAAATCATTAAAGTTGATACGCGCACTGGTGAATATGTTGGTCGCGTTAAAAAATAACATTTACTTAATGTAATTGCTATAAAACCAGCCTAGTGCTGGTTTTTTTTGTATCTGTTTTCTGCCTTTAATCTTGCTGGATACTTTGTCGCCTTTATCGGTAATACGTACTCTAAATTTGGGGTAAATAGCGGTGTTGGCTTGTTTTCTTATCCAGTATTGAGGTTGATTTTACTTGTTAAAACAACTTATTTCTCCGTTGTGATTTTCGTAAGTAGAACAACTGCTTAACTTAAATTACGCCTTGAAATTAGTTATTTTTCCTGCGTAAAATTTAGATCACTTATTTAATATAATTGGTATAAAATGTCCTTTATTAAAGGAGATATAATGAACTGGTTACCTAACGCTTCACTGGCTCAGCTAAAGGCTCGAGCTGCCATGCTAAACACTATTAGAGGTTTTTTTAGTCGCTTACAAGTGTTAGAAGTAGAAACACCTTCACTTAGCCAAGCTGCTGTTACTGATGTGCATTTGCACTGTTTCAAAACGCAATTTGTAGGGCGTAATATTAGTGATAAACCACTAGTTGATGGCGCTGTTCCTTTATATTTACAGACTTCTCCTGAATTCCATATGAAAAGGCTTTTAGCCGCAGGTAGTGGATCTATTTATCAAGTCTCTAAAGTGTATCGTAACGAAGAGTCTGGACGTTACCATAACCCTGAATTCTCTTTATTAGAGTGGTACCGAGTTGGGTTTAATCATCATCAGTTGATGGATGAAATGACGCAATTATTGATGGCGATTTTAAATTGCCTTGAGCCTACTCGATGCACATATCAAGATGCTTTTTTTACACATTTACAGGTCGATCCTTTGAGTGCTTCTAACGAGGAACTTAAGTTGGCTGGTGCGCATCTCGAATTAGGCGATGTATTAGATAATGAAGACGATAAAGATACTATTTTGCAGTTACTCTTTTGTGTTGCTATTGAGCCGAAGATTGGTCAAACATCACCTTGCTTTGTTTATGATTTTCCTGCCTCTCAAGCAGCTTTAGCGCGTATTAACACTCAAGATACTCGCGTTGCAGATCGTTTTGAGGTTTATTATAAAAGTATTGAGCTAGCGAATGGGTTTTATGAGTTAAATAGTAGTGCTGAGCAATTAAAACGATTTGAAGCCGATAATCGATTAAGAGCCAATATGGGATTGGCTGAAATGCCTATCGATAAGAAATTTGTGGATTGCTTAGATCATTTGCCCGATTGTGCTGGCGTTGCTTTAGGTTTAGATAGACTATTAATGTTAGCAACTGAACAAGATCATATTAATGATGTCTTAAGCTTTAATATTGATAATTCGTAATATTTTATTCCAATCATATAGTTAGTTTTATTTCACAAGGAAGGTAGATGGCAAAGTTATGGTTAACAGATAAGGGTTACCCTATTTGGGGTTACTTATTACGCATTGTTTATTGGCTATTTGCTATCTATATTTCCAGTCAATTCTTAGAAGCTTATCAATCATATAGCTGGTTTAAGATTGGATTAATCGGACTGAGTATTGTGTTTGTGATAGGTTACTTATTGTTTACGCGTTTTATTGACCGCTTTATCACAAAGCGAGCAATAGACTGATGTTAAAGTAGTTATATCAATTACGCTAATTAACGGATCTTTTTTTACTTGTTAAATAATGCCTTGAGCTCAGTTATTTTTCTTACGCAAAATTTAGATCACGTATTTAATGTAATTGGTATTATCTGATTTTCGATGAAAAGTGAGGTGTATATGCCAATTAAAAAAGTGCAGAGTGAATTTGAAAAATTAACCGATATTTTAGCTAACGGTGTGATTGCAGATGAGTGCACAGCAGGCGAATTAAAAACAGTCCATGACCAATTACAACAAGCTATTCTTTCTCGTGACCCTGCAAAATTAATCCAAGATAAAAAAATAACAGAGCAGTTAGTTGAATTTGAAGAAACCAATCCAGTAGCAGGAAAATTTGTAAAAGATTTAATTAATGCATTATCAGGTATGGGTATTTAAAACTAATTCATATCGAACTTTGATAAATTTTGGATATAAAAAAACCGACACTAGGTCGGTTTTTTAATATTCTAAATAAAAGACTTATTCTTAAGTAAGAATTAAAGTGCTTTAATTTTAGCAGAAAGACGGCTTTTCTTACGAGCTGCCATGTTTTTGCTGATCAGACCTTTAGTTGCGTAAGCATCTAAAACTGATTGTAATTTAATGAACTCAGCCGTAGCTAGTTCTTTGTTTGCAGCTTCGATTGCAACAACAACTTTCTTGATGAAAGTACGCATCATTGTACGACGGCTTGCATTATGTTTACGGCTTTTTTCAGATAATAAAGCACGTTTTTTAGCAGACTTGATATTAGCCAAGACCTTAACTCCTAAATTCTGTATAACAAGGGATAATCAAAGGTCGTGGAATATGCCTTGTAACACGTATATTGTCAAATGGTTTTTTATTAACCAATAAAATAACTGGTAAGAAACCAGGTGGATGGTTAAACTGCGCGCATTTTATACTCAACCCATTACAGATGCAAATCCAGTGTCGATTGTTTCGTCGATATATCCATTGTTATGGCTATTAAATTTAATGAAAACGTGTATTTTGTGGTTGCGAATATTATCTTTCAGTTTCCTAAGTCTCATTAAGACTTAGTTTTTAGGACATTCAGTGTGAGTAAAAAGTTAATAAAATCAGGCATGATCGTAAGTTCTATGACCTTAGTGTCACGTGTTTTAGGATTAGTACGTGACATTGTTATTGCTAATTTAATGGGGGCTGGAGCAGCTGCAGATTTATTTTTCTTTGCTAATAAAATTCCTAACTTTTTACGTCGTTTATTTGCAGAAGGTGCTTTTGCCCAAGCTTTTGTTCCAGTATTAACCGAATATGAGAAAACTCAGTCTCGCGACAAAGTAAAAGAGCTGATTTCAGCAGTATCCGGTACGTTAGGGACGATCATTACTATTATCACTATTTTAGGGGTTGTTGGTTCCTCGGTGATCACTGCATTATTTGGTTTCGGTTGGTTTTTAGAGTGGTGGCATGACGGAACCGAAGCGTATAAGTTTGAATTAGCTTCAGATATGTTGAAAATCACTTTTCCTTATTTATGGTTTATTACTTTCACGGCGTTATCGGGTGCTATTTTAAATACCTTAGGCAAATTTGCTGTTGCAGCATTTACACCGGTTTTTTTAAATATCGCGATCATCGGATCTGCTGTGTATATTTCTCCGCAATTAGCACAACCAGAAATTGGTTTAGCAATCGGCGTTTTTATTGGTGGCTTAGTACAGTTTCTATTCCAAATTCCTTTTCTTAAAAAAGAGGGGTTATTAGTTAAACCTAGTTGGCAATGGCATCACCCAGGTGTCGTAAAAATTCGTACTTTAATGATTCCTGCTTTATTTGGGGTGTCAGTAAGCCAAATTAATTTGTTACTGGATACGTTTATTGCCAGCTTCCTACAAACCGGCTCAATCAGCTGGTTATATTATTCAGATCGTTTATTAGAGTTTCCATTAGGGCTATTTGGTATTGCCATTGCGACTGTCATTTTACCTAGTCTATCTTCATCCCACGTTAGTAAATCTCCAGAAGCGTTTGCTAAAACGCTTGATTGGGGAATACGTAGTGTTTGCTTTTTAGGGGTTCCTGCTATGTTGGGTTTGATGATACTGGCTGAACCAATGTTACGCGTGTTGTTTATGCGTGGTGAGTTTGATATCCAAGATGTAAACATGTCTGCAATGAGTTTGTTCGCTTATGCCACTGGTTTGCTGAGCTTTATGTTGGTGAAAGTATTAGCCCCGGGTTATTACTCTCGTCAAGATACTAAGACACCGGTTAAGTTTGGTGTTATTGCTATGGTTAGTAATATGTTGTTGAATATTATTTTTGCTATTCCATTTGGTTATGTTGGTTTGGCCATTGCGACTTCGTTATCTGCGACATTGAATGCTGGCTTGTTATGGTTTGGTTTATATAAAAGTGGCGTATATCAAGGTCAACCGCAAAGTATTAGTGTGTTAATTCGTATTATTTGTTCAGGTGCGGTGATGGTAGCTGCTTTATTATACGTGACACCTGCGTTGAGCATGTGGGTCGAGTTAAGTTTATTTGATGCAATACTACAGTTGGTAGCATTAATTATTGGTGGTGCTTTGGTCTATTTAGTCAGCAATGTCATTTTAGGTTTACGTTTACATCATTTTAAAGCCAGTTAACTGATTTAATGGTAAATCGTTAAAATGAAAGCTGAATACTTTGTTGCCTTAATATATAATCGGCTCTTTTATATTTTCAACGCTTAGTTTTACAATCAATTAAGACATTATTTATGGAATTAATACGCGGTATTCATAATTTACAGCATCAACCTCAAGGTTGTGTGCTAAGTATTGGTAACTTTGATGGTATCCATCTTGGTCACCGTGCTGTTTTATCGCGTTTGCTAAAAGAAGCTGAGCGTTTGCAAGTCCCGTCTACGGTGATGACCTTTGAGCCTCAACCTGCTGAGTTATTTGCAGGGAAAAATGCGCCAGGTCGTTTGAGTCGTTTACGCGATAAGTTTGTTCAACTTGAAAAATTAAATTTAGATCGTCTACTGTGCGTGTCCTTTACTCATCAATTTGCTAATCTAAGCGCCGATCAATTTATTGAAGAACTATTGATTAAAAAGCTGAATGTAAAATTTTTGGTGATAGGCGATGATTTCCATTTTGGTTATCAACGTTTAGGGGATTTTGCGTTGCTTAAAGAAGCAGGCAAAAAATACGGTTTTGAAGTGGTGGATACTAAAAGTCTATCGCAAGATACTTGCCGTGTAAGTAGTACGCGCATTCGTAGTGCATTAGCCAAAGGCGAATTGCAACAAGCTGAGCAAATGCTGGGCAGAAAATACAGTATAGCAGGGCGTGTTGGCCATGGTAAAAAACTAGGGCGAACGATTGGTGTGCCGACCGCTAATTTGTTTTTAAAACGTCGAGTATCACCTGTTTCTGGGGTGTTTGTTGTGTCTATTTTAGGCATCGACAATAAAACCTACACTGGCGTAGCAAACATTGGCTGTCGTCCAACCGTTAACGGTGAAAGACAACAGTTAGAAGTACATATTTTTGATTTTGAAGGTGACTTATATGGTCGCCAACTAGAAGTGTTACTTGAGAGTAAGTTGCGTGATGAAACTCGTTTTGAGTCATTCGCAGAGTTAAAAGTACAAATTGATAAAGACATTCAGCAAGCTAGAGAATGGCACCTGCTTAATTAATAGATCGTTAGATGGAATAAAAACCGATGAGTGATTATAAAAGTACATTAAATTTACCAAAAACAGGCTTCCCGATGCGTGCTAATTTAGCTAATCGCGAGCCAAATATGCTTAAAAATTGGTATAAAGAAGACCTTTACGGCAAGATTCGTACGGCTAAAAAAGGTAAGAAAACATTCATTCTGCATGATGGCCCTCCTTATGCGAACGGTGATATTCATATTGGTCACTCGGTTAATAAAATCTTAAAAGATATTATTATTAAGTCTAAAACATTATCTGATTTTGATGCGCCTTACGTACCAGGTTGGGATTGTCACGGTCTACCAATTGAGCTAAAAGTTGAGCAAAAACACGGTAAGCCAGGTAAAAAATTAACACCTGCTGAATTCCGCGTTAAATGTCGTGAATATGCTGCTCGTCAAGTTGATGGCCAACGTAAAGACTTTAAACGTTTAGGTGTTTTAGGTGAGTGGGATAAGCCTTACTTAACGATGAACTTCGAAACGGAAGCAAATATCGTACGTGCTCTAGCAAGCATCATTAAAAACAAACACCTACACAAGGGATCAAAACCTGTGCATTGGTGTACAGACTGTGGTTCTGCGTTAGCAGAAGCGGAAGTTGAGTATGAAGATAAAGTATCAGCAGCTATCGATGTTGCATTTAATGCGATTGATATTGATGCGGTATTAGCTTGTTTTGATAAACAAGGTGATGACTTTGGTCACGGTACTATCTCACCAGTTATCTGGACAACAACGCCTTGGACATTACCTGCAAACCGCGCTATCGCATTAGCTGCAAAAGTAGAGTATTCATTAGTTCAAGCTGGTCAACGTCGTTTAATCCTTGCTACAGACTTAGT
Organism: Psychromonas arctica; assembly: GCF_036697365.1. GTDB lineage: Bacteria > Pseudomonadota > Gammaproteobacteria > Enterobacterales > Psychromonadaceae > Psychromonas > Psychromonas arctica_A. Next base: position 12,310 of record NZ_JBAHZA010000012.1, on the reverse strand, counting down.
GGCTGATTGTATGGCCCGTTACGGTATCGAAGAGTTTACTGTCTTAGCCATTACAACAGGTGCTGCGCTTGAAAAGCAATTATTCCAACACCCGTTCTTAGATCTACAAGTGCCAGCGATTGTTGCTGACCATGTCACTATCGATGCGGGTACTGGTTGTGTACATACTGCACCAGGGCACGGTCAAGACGATTACTCTGCTGGTTTAAAATATGACCTAGAAGTTGCTAACCCTGTAAATGATAACGGTGTATTCCGTGAAGACACTGAGTTCTTTGCTGGTTTACATGTGTTTAAAGCAAATGATGCAGTTTTAGAGGTGTTAACTGAGCGTGATGCGTTAATCCATCATGTAAATATTAAACACAGCTACCCACATTGTTGGAGACATAAAACGCCTATTATTTTCCGTGCAACACCACAATGGTTCATTTCAATGAATCAAGAAGGTTTACGTGATAGTGCGTTAAAAGAGATTAAAGATGTTAAATGGATCCCAAGCTGGGGCCAAAGCCGCATCGAGAAAATGATTGAAGGTCGTCCTGATTGGTGTGTTTCACGCCAACGTACTTGGGGTGTGCCAATCACTTTATTTGTAAATAAAGAGACTGATGAGCTGCATGAGAATTCTGTTGAAATGATGGAATTGATTGCACAAAAAATCGAGAAAGAAGGTATTCAAGCTTGGTTCGATTTAGAGCCTGAGTATTTATTAGGTTTTGAAGCTGAAAAATTCCGTAAAGTAACTGATACGCTAGACGTTTGGTTTGACTCTGGCACAACGCATGCCTCAGTAGTGGGTGTTCGTGACGAGTTTACGCTAGAAGATGGTACACAAGCGCAAGCAGATATGTACTTGGAAGGTTCTGACCAACACCGTGGCTGGTTCCAATCTTCATTATTAACTAGTACTGCAATCAATGGTGTTGCGCCTTATAAAGAAGTGTTAACCCATGGTTTTGTAGTTGATGGCGACGGCAAGAAAATGTCTAAGTCATTAGGTAACGTAATGTCACCTCAAACAGTAATGAATGACCTAGGTGCTGATATCTTACGTTTATGGGTTGCTTCAACGGATTATACAGGTGAAATTACTGTTTCTGATGAAATCTTAAACCGTAGTGCTGATAGTTACCGTCGTATCCGTAATACTTCTCGTTTCTTGCTTGCTAACTTAAATGGTTTTGACCCTAAAACTGATTTAGTGCCAGCAGCAGAAATGGTGGCATTAGACCGTTGGATCGTTGCTAAAACATTGACGATGCAAAACGAAGTGATTGAAGCTTACGAAAACTACAATATGCATGTTGTTTATCAAAAGTTAATGCACTTCTGTTCAATTGATTTAGGTAGTTTTTACTTAGACATTATTAAAGATCGTCAATACACAGCAAAAACAGGGAGCAATGCTCACTTAAGTTGTCAAACCGCGTTGTACCATATTGTTGAGTCTTTAGTACGTTTAATGGCGCCAATCCTAAGCTTCACAGCTGATGAGATTTGGGGACGTTTACCGGGTGAGCGTAATCAATTTGTGTTCACTGAAACATGGTACGAAGGCTTATTTGGTTTATCTGAGAATGAAGTATTAGATAACGATAAGTGGTCTCAAGTTATCTCGGTACGTGCAGAAGTAAATAAAGTATTAGAATTAGCGCGTAAAGAAGCAGTTATTGGTGGTGGATTAGAAGCTGAAGTAACTTTGTATGCTTCTGAAGAGGTTAATGCTTTATTATCTACACTAGATGATGAATTGCGCTTTGTATTAATTACTTCACAAGCTGTTGTTAAACCATTCGCTGATGCTCCTGCAGATGCCGTTGCTACAGAATTATCTGGTTTATCAGTTGCAGTACAAAAAAGTGCAGCTGCGAAGTGTGATCGTTGTTGGCATCATCGTGAAGATGTTGGCCAAAGTGAAGAGCACCCTGAACTATGTGGTCGTTGTATTACAAATGTTGACGGTGAAGGCGAGTCTCGTCAATTCGCTTAAGCTTAATTAAGCTGTAAATTAATCTGATAGTAAGCGCCTTAGTTATGAAAATGATTTAAGGCGTTTTTTTTAGGAAATCTTATGACAAACAATGTTTCTGATTCACCCGTTAACTCTTCAACAGGTTTAACCTTTTTATGGTTATCTTTGATTGTATTAATTGTTGATCAATTTACTAAATATCTAACCATTGAAATGCTTGATCTTTATGAGTCTTTCGAAGTGCTGCCTTTTTTCAATTTTACTTATGCCCGCAACTATGGCGCAGCCTTTAGCTTTTTAGGTGATGCTGGCGGTTGGCAGAAATATTTATTTAGCGGAATTGCTTTTGCAGTTTCTGGGTATTTAATCTATTTATTGAAAACCACTAAAGCAAGCCATCGTTGGATGAATAGCGCATATGCATTAGTGTTATCTGGTGCTATTGGTAATGTTATTGATCGTTTAATCTTTGGTTATGTAGTTGATTTCTTAGATTTTGATTTAGGCTTTTATCGTTGGCCTGTATTTAATGTTGCTGATATTGCTATTTTTATCGGTGCTGCAATGATTATTATCGATTCTCTGTTTTGGGCTGAGAAACGTGAAAAAGCAAAGGAAGAAGCAAAGAATGACAAATGAAAAGAAAGTAATTGCCGCAGATAGCGAAGTATTGATGCATTTCTCTATTAAATTAAGTGATGGTTCAGCAGTGGACAGCACTAAAGTGGATAATAAGCCTGCTAAGTTTGTTATGGGTGATGGTAGCCTGACAGAAGGGTTTGAAGCTTGCTTACTAGGTTTAACTGAAGGTAGCTCGGAGAGTTTTACTTTGGAGCCAGAGTCTGCATTTGGTTTACCAAATCCAGATAATTTCCATTATATTGAGTTAAGCAAATTCTCAGCGGATGTTCCTGCTGAAATTGGCACTATTATTAGCTTCACTCAACCCGATGGAACGGAGCTACCAGGTATCATCCGTGAAATCGTAGCTGATAGTGTTACTGTTGATTTTAACCATCCGTTAGCAGGTCAAACAGTTACCTTTGACGTAGATGTATTAGAAGTTTTATAAAGCAAATATAAGTCTAGGTTGATTATTTATTATTAACCCATTTGCCCATTATTTTATATTGAGATTGTTATGAAAATTATTTTAGCTAATCCTCGTGGTTTTTGTGCCGGTGTGCACCGCGCTATCAATATCGTTGATCGTGCCCTAGAGATTTTCCCTGCACCGGTTTATGTTCGTCATGAAGTGGTACACAATCAATATGTAGTGGATGATTTAAAATCTCGTGGTGCAGTCTTTGTTGAAGAGCTTGACGAAGTGCCTGACGATAATATCGTTATTTTTAGTGCGCATGGTGTCGCGCAAAGTGTACGTGAGGAAGCAAAACGCCGTGAATTAAAGGTGTTTGATGCGACTTGTCCTTTGGTAACTAAAGTACATATGGAAGTCACACGTGCTAGCCGTCGTAATCAAGAGTGTATTTTGATCGGGCATCAAGGACACCCTGAGGTGATCGGCACAATGGGCCAATACAATAGCGAAGAGGGTGGTATTTACTTAGTTGAGTCTACCGAGGATGTAGAGAAATTAACTGTAAAAAATCCTGAGAGCTTATGCTATAGCTCGCAAACAACGTTATCTGTTGATGATACTGCACATGTTATTGATGCGTTAAGACTAAAGTACCCTCAGATTGAAGGACCGCGTAAAAATGACATTTGTTATGCAACACAAAATCGTCAAGATGCGGTGAAAGATTTAGCGGATAAAGCGGAATTAGTGTTAGTGGTTGGTTCGCCTAACTCGTCAAACTCAAACCGTTTACGTGAAAAAGCATGCAGCGTAGGTGCAAATGCTTATTTGATCGATAACGAATCAGACATTCAAGAAGAGTGGTTCGAAGGAGTTAACTCTGTTGGTGTGACTGCCGGTGCTTCTGCGCCTGATGTGTTGGTTCAAGCAGTAATTAAAAGACTACAAAAATTGGGGGGAGATATTGCCATTGAAAACCCAGGTGTTGAAGAGAACATCGTGTTTGAAGTCCCAGCGGAACTGCGAATTAAGCAGGTAGATTAGTCACTCCTTTCTGAATATCTCTTAAGAGGTGTATTGAATTTGTAAATACACCTTTATACTTGCCTTTTTTATGATGAAAATGATCTATTTATCATACTCTAAATTTGAATCTGCTCTCATTATCATTGTTACTGCTCTTTTAGAGCAAAAACCATATTCTTTTTATATAAAATTCATTGTATAAAGAGTAATCTAATAAAGCATCTTCAAAAATATATTATTATAACAAAGGATGTTATGAATCAGTTTATTAATTCCAAAAAGCATCAACAAGGCTTCACGTTGATCGAGATGCTTATCACCATTGCTGTTGCGGCGATCCTCCTTAGTATTGTGGTCCCCTCTTTCAACAGTATTATTGAATCTAGTAAAGAACGTACGACTCGAGACTCGTTAGCTAGTGCAATTTATACAGCTAAACAACAAGCTCAAAGCGAACGATTGAATGTTTACTTATGTACGACAACAGATGGAGTTAGTTGTGAAGATACCACTGATTGGAGTGGAGAATGGTTAATTTATCAGGACGATAATAGCAGTGGTGATTTAGATAGTGGCGATACAATTGTTGCTAACATTAGCTCCAAAACCAATTTAATAACTAGCTCGATTGAAGAAGTTAAATTCACTCCTACAGGGCATTCATTAGCAAATACATTTAAAATCTGCAGCAACACTGATAATAAAGTGGTGTATCAGATGGTATTAAGTAGGATGGGACGCATTACATATGAAGAAGCATCAGGAGACTGCTAAGGATGGAAGCTCAAAAAGGATTTACATTAATTGAGGTCTTAATCGCCTTAATTATTGTGGCAATTGGCGTGTTAGGGCATGCAAAAATGCAAGCTAAGTCAATGAATATTGCTCAACAAGGTTTTTTTGCTCAAACTGCGAATACTGCTCTATTAGATTTAGCTCAAAGAATGCGTGCTAATTCGGATCTTGCTGGTAGTTTTGTTTTTAGTAACTTGAGTGATGGTTCTGATATCGTTGCGGCCAAAGATTGCTCTGCAAATACCTGTGATGAAGATGAATTTGCTACGGAAGAACTCGCTGAGTGGTTTGATCATTTACAAAATAATTTACCATCTCCACGCTTTTCTGTCGCAGTAGATTCTTCTGATGCAAATCTCTATAACTTGATATTAATTTGGGACGCGGCTAAAACCGGTGTAGGCAGTGGTGTTTGTGATACAACAACAATAAATTCATACCAATGCGGGAGCATGTCAGTATGGGTTCAATGAGAAAATTCAATACTGGCTTTAGTTTAATTGAGTTGATGATCGCTTTATTAGTGTCACTTTTTATTTTAGCTGGACTATTTTATTCAGTGATGGGTGATATGCGATCGTATGAATCAGCCAGAAGCACCCAGGGTTTAGTAACAAAAAGCCGTATGGCTATACAGACAATCAGATTGTACATACAACAAGCTGGCTTTAGAGATTCTGCTGCTTTAAAGAATGAGACGACGTTTAGCGCTGGCACATCTAATGCTGGGGAAGCTTGGTCATATGGGCAGGTTATCCAGGGGATGACTAGTTCAAGTGAAATAGATGATGAAAAAGTAGATTCTGATATTTTAGTAGTACGCTTTTTAGGGGCAGCTGAAGCTGGAATTGTTTCCTGTGTCGGTGATGATTTAGATGATACAACTAGCAATGAAGTACTTTTATATGTGAATACAAGCAATCAGTTAATGTGCCAAGATAACAACGATGACCCCGTTTTATTAGATGAAAATGTGGAGTTCATGGAGTTGTTGTATGGTACAGAAGACGATTATCGTTATTTTACGGCTTCAGATGTGTCGGATTGGACTGATATTAACAGAGTTAAAGTGGGCTTATTGATATCAGAAGACGTATCTGCACACGGGTTAACGAATAGTAATTCTTATACTATTTTCAATCAAACGATTAGTGCTGCTAATGATACCAATTATAGAAGTGTTGTAATGGAAACTGTAATTATTGGAAATCAAGGAGGGTAGAGGTGCAAAAAATATATAATAAACAGCGTGGCACAGCACTAATTACCTCACTATTGATGGTCGTGGTGATTGCTATTTTGGGTGTTGCAGTAAGCCAGCAGGTTATCTCTTTACGCAAAACAACTACAGCTAATTATGACCAGAATTTAAGTTTAAATTCTGCAGAGTCAACTTTATCTGCAGCGTATAGTGTTATGTCAGAGAATTTTCTTGATCCCCCTACATTGCAAGCATTGGCGGTTGATATTAACACCGGCGCTAATTGGTGGAAAAACTCTAATAACTGGAGCGATGCAACTGCCATAAGCGGTTTAATCTCTGCTGGATCAGAAACGCCTTCTTATTTAATTGAAGATGATGGTACCGGCGGTCTTGCTGTCGGCACTGGTGATTTGACTAAACGCTTTTATCGAGTGACCGTTAAAGCACAGGGCAAGGGGAATTCAGTTGCTTATTTACAAAGCTACTACATCACTTTAGAGTAGAAAAAATATGCTAAAATTGAATAAAAATAAAACAAAAGGTTTTACGCTAATTGAATTACTTATTGCTGTTGCTATTATCGGTATTTTAGCTTCAATTGCCTACCCTAGTTATAAAGGGGTGTTAGAGAAGACTCGAAGACAAGAAGCAATACGTACATTGTTAGAAGCATCACAATTAATGGAAAGTTATTACTCCATGAATCTAGATTATAGTGGCGCAATTTCTTCTGCTAAGGTTACTAACTTTACTGTCAGTGATGAGTTTAGTGAATATTATGGATTAACCGGTGCTGCAACAGCAGCAACATTTACTTTATCGGCAGCACCTTTATCAACAGGTGCTCAAAGTGAAGATGAATGTGGAACATTAACAATAACACATACTGGTAGCACAGGAGCTGATGCATCAGATTGTTGGTAAGGAATAGGGATATTATTGTGGAAAAAATATTATTAAGGACGATATTGTTAACGACAGGTTATTTACTGTCAATATCAGTTAATGCTGCAGATCTTGATCTTGCGACTAAGCCGCTTTATACGGGGACTTCAGAAGCTCCTATGATGATGCTTACTATGGGGCGTGATCATACGTTATTTTACGAAGCTTATAATGACGCTTCTGACCTTGATGGTGATGGAGAGCTTGATACTACCTTTAAGCCAGATTATACCTATGAAGGTTATTTTGATTCTACGGCTTGTTATAAATATAGAAGCGGAAAATCCAGATTTAAACCTAAAGCAATTGAAACAGTTTGCTCAAATAATAATCATTGGAGTGGTAACTTTCTTAATTATTTAACTATGACGCGTATGGATGTGTTACGTAAAGTACTTTACGGCGGAACGCGTAGTACGGATGACGAAGGTACAACGGTACTAGAACGTGTATTTATTCCTCAAGATGCGCATAGTTGGGCAAAGTCTTATACCTCAGTTGCAGTGGATGGGTATGATATTTCAGATTATACACCTTATTCTATTCCTGATTCAGGTAAGCAGCATTTCTTCGGTACAGTTACTTATACTGGATTAGGCGAAGATCCTATTTTACGTGTGCGTGAAAATGTTAGTTATTCTACTGATGATTGGGGAGTTTGGAGCTGGGCATCTACTGAGCGCCCAGTACTTGATGCAAGCGGTGATGACTATGTTGTTAGAGTAGAAGCCTGTATTGATGGATTTACCGAAGGTACTAATTGTGATTTATATCCGAGTGGAAACTATAAACCAACTGGTTTATTACACGATTATGGAGAAAGTGACCAAATGCTATTTGGTCTGTTAACTGGTAGTTATAATAAGAACCTTTCTGGTGGTGTATTACGTCAAGCTATTAGTGAGTTTTCTGAAGAAGTTGATGAGCAAACTGGTCAGTTTACTTCTACTGAAGATGGTATTGTAGCAACCATTGATAAACTAAGAGTGCATGGCTTTAAATATAGTAATAAAACTTATGACACAAATTGTGGATGGGTAGTAAATGGGGCTATTTCGGATGGCCAATGTGCTTCGTGGGGAAACCCTGCTGGTGAGATGCTCTATGAAGCAATGCGTTATTTCTCGGGGGCAGAATCGGCAAGCCCAAGCTACTCAACATCAGGTGGTTATGATGAAGAGGTTGGTTTAACCAGTCCTGATTGGGATGACCCTTACGACGGTCGAGGCACGTGCGCAAACCCAAATGTGTTATTAATTAGTGATATTAGCCCATCTTATGATTCTGATCAGCTTCCTGGTGCATATAGTCAATTTACGAGTTCAAGTAATAATGATGAAACATACGATGGCACTACACTACCAGGTTTCAGTGTTACTTCATTATTATCTATAATTTCAAATTCAGAAGGAAAAACGTCCGGGCAATTCTTTATTGGGCAGTCGGGTTCAGACAATGATGGTGCACCTACCGCAAAGGAAATCTCTGGTTTAGGCTCTGTTCGTGGTCTCGCACCTGCTGAGCCCACTAAAAAAGGTAGTTATAGTTCTGCTGCTGTTGCTTACTATGGGCTCAATAACGATATACATTTAACCAAAGACGAAGACCAAAAAGTAACCACTATGGTTGTTGCATTAGCCTCTACTCTACCTGAGATTGAAGTGGATGTTGATGGCGAGATTATTAAAATAGTACCTTTCGCAAAATCAGTTGGTTGGGGGAATAATATATCTGCTGATGAAGGCGATTTTCAACCTACAAATGCTATCGTCGATTGGTATATTGAATCGATTACAGATACAACAGGTGTTTTCCGTATCAACTATGAAGATGTGGAACAAGGCGCCGATCATGATATGGATATGATTGTAAAATATTCATATGAAGTGTTAGATGGACTTTGTAAAGAGTACAGTGGCGATCAATGTGTAGAAACAGGTAAAGGCGTACAAATATCTTTAGACTCAACTTATGCCGCTGGTGGTATCGATCAACATGCTGGTTATATTATTTCTGGTACCACTAATGATGGTATGTACTTAGAAGTTAAAGATGTAAGTGGTGCAGATATTGAATATTATCTAGATACGCCTGATAGTACAGTATTTGAGAGTCGTAAAGAGAGTGGTAGCGGGACTGAGTTAGGTTTGCAGGCAACTCGTAATTTCTTTCCTAGTGACGACAATGCCGCAGAATTTTTACCTTCACCACTTTGGTACGCAGCTAAATGGGGTGGCTTTAATGATGCAGATGGCGATGGTACTCCAAATCTTGACAGTGAATGGGATACAAGTGGCGCAGATGATGGTGGATCTGATGGAGATCCTGACAACTATTTCCCTGTAACCAATGCCGGTGAATTAAAAGATCAATTAGCTGCTGCATTTGATTTAGCTTATGACGGTGTGTTGACTGGTTCATCTGTTACTTTCTCTTCTAATTTATTAACTAGTGGCTCGTTGGCTTACCAATCGTCTTTTGAAGAAGAAACATGGAACGGTGATGTTAATGCTTATAAAGTAAATTCTGTTGGAGACTACACAAGTAGCGCAACGTGGAGTGCCGCAACGCAATTAGATGCGATGTCTCCTGATGACCGTCTAATTTATACTCGTAGTAATGAAGCTTTGTATCTAAGTGGGCAAGGTAGTGTATTTGAGTTTAATACTGATGCAATTAGCTCAACAATCTTAAATAGCTTACTGACCAGTGTGACTTCTGCCGATGCAAGTTCATTAACTAGTGTTTTCACTGATAATCAGCTATTGAGTTTATTAGGAGATACAACAGGTACTAGTACAGAAAAACTTTCTTACCTGACCAACGTAGTCGATTATATCCGTGGTGATCGAGATAACGAAGTGACAACAACGATCGGTGGTTTTAGAGAGCGTAGTAGCATTATGGGGGATGTTATTAATTCTAGTCCTTATTATGTTTCAACTTCGAAAGGCCATACTGTTGGAACTGAAGTTGTTGCCTTTGCTGCTAATGACGGCATGGTGCATATTGTTGATGCTGATGATGGAGAAGAGTTAGTTGCTTATATTCCAAGTGGAGTGTACGACGCTCTCGGTAATATTGTTGATTCTGCTTACATTCATGAATATTCAGTAGATGGTGGCATTAATGCTTACTCTGACGATAATGATATGGTTGATATTGATATCGACGGAGTATCAACGTCTGTTGCAAGAACTACTTTGGTAGGTCGTTTAGGGTTAGGTTATAAAGGCCTTTACGCTATCGATGTTTCTGACATCGGTACTCCTTCAACAGATATGATGAAGTGGGAAATTACTACTGACAGCGATGGTTTTGAGGGATTAGGGTTAAGTATTTCAGAGCCAACAATTGTTGAACTTGCAAATGGTATATCAAGTGTTGTTTTTGCTAATGGATATAACTCTACAGACGATGAGGGTGCTATTTATATTGCTGATTTGTCTGATGGTAGCTTAATCAAAAGATTAACCGTGGGAGAGCAAACCGATCCAACTGGCGAAGATAGACCTAATGCATTAGCTCAACCTTTATTGGTTGATAACGATAGTGACGGTATTGCCGATTATATTTATTCAGGTGACCTATTCGGCAATATGTGGGTCTTTGATATTTCTAGTGAAGATCCTGATGACTGGGGAATCAACAAAACTGATGGAGCTCCGCTGTTTACTGCTGTCAGCCCAACATTAGATGGCATTGAATATATGTCTCAACCTATTACTAGTCGCCCATCTGTTGTTCGCCATCCTGATGGCGAAGGTGTATTAATTGCTTTTGGTACAGGTAAGTATGTTGAATCGGATGATACCTCGAGCGACGATCAGGCAACACAAAGCTTTTATGTCATTGAGGACAAATTAGGTAGTACTGTCGTAACTGCTTCACGCTCTACTTTCGGATTTAGTAATCTACAAAAACAATCTATCACTAAAGAAAGTAGTACTAACCGCCTTTTATCTAGTAATGAGTTAGATTGGGATAATATCAATGGTTTCTATATTGATTTGGTAAACACCGAAGATGGTAATACCAACAACTATGGAGAGCGCCAAGTGGTTGCTAGTACTATTTTAGGGAGCAAAGTCAGTTTTGTAACGCTAATACCTGGGACTGACCCTTGTGTTGCAGGTGGTAGTGGTTGGTATATGGAATTAAATCTTTATACCGGTCAAACATGGGACACAGGTACTGAAGTAGAAGATGATCCAACGACATCAGTAGATGAATCTGAAGAGATACCTGAAGATAGCTCGAACACTTATATTGATGGTGTTGCGACAGGTTTAACATCAGTCGCTTCTGTAACGACATCAACTGAAACTATTACCAATGAAGATGGAAGTACTGAAGAAATTACTGTATTCGAAAGTGCGGAAGGGTTGACTTGTATTACCCTAACTACTAACGAACAGACTTGTTTTGATGATGATTTAAATATTACTGGCCCAATAAGCTGGCGTCAGCTTTATTAATCATTACTTAACTTGATGAAGTCTTGAAAAGGGTCACAAAGTAAAATCTTGTGACCCTTTTTATTCTTAGCGCAGATATTACAGCTATTAAATATTAGTAATTTTTAGCTAATAGGTGCTATATAACCCTTAACTTATTGGAAACACTTCATAAAAACAGCTCATTTTACTCTCTTCATAAGAGATCACATTTTGCGTATATTTCAGCTTTAGTATTAGAAAGTTTGTTTTTTATTGAATTCTGAATAGTGTAATATGCATGCTAATTAACTTACATCTTGTATTTAAAATAGCAGGTTATCTATGAAGGTAGCTCTGCCATTAACATTAAGAGTCTATTATGAAAAAAATTGAAGCGATTATTAAGCCATTTAAAATGGATGATGTACGTGAAGCATTAGCAGATATCGATATTACAGGTATGACAGTATCAGAAGTAAAAGGTTTTGGCCGTCAAAAAGGTCATACTGAGCTTTATCGTGGTGCTGAGTATATGGTCGATTTTCTACCGAAAGTAAAAATCGAATTAGTAGTAAAAAAAGAGTATGTTGATCGTTGTATTGAAGCAATCATGAAAACGGCACAAACAGGTAAGATTGGTGATGGTAAAATCTTTGTTACCTCTGTTGAACGCGTTATTCGTATTCGTACAGGTGAAGAAGATGGCGAAGCTGTTTAATTCTAATCGTTAAGAGTACGATTGTTTTAAGTCGTTGTTGAGTAGATCAAAAAAGGAGAACAATGTTCTCCTTTTTTGTTTATGGATTATGACCCGTCCTAAATAAGGTTGACACTTTTCTACCAATTAATCGGAGAGTGTTATGAAATCAACAACTAGACGTACT
>NZ_JBAHZA010000011.1:0-124732 GCF_036697365.1 Psychromonas arctica | reverse complement strand
AAAGGATGTGTTTCTTTACGTAAGGAGGTGATCCAGCCCCAGGTTCCCCTAGGGCTACCTTGTTACGACTTCACCCCAGTCATGAACCACACCGTGGTCATCGCCATCCCGAAGGTTAAGCTAATGACTTCTGGTGCAGCCCACTCCCATGGTGTGACGGGCGGTGTGTACAAGGCCCGGGAACGTATTCACCGTGGCATTCTGATCCACGATTACTAGCGATTCCAACTTCACGGAGTCGAGTTGCAGACTCCGATCCGGACTACGACAAACTTTAGGAGATTCGCATACCATCGCTGGTTAGCAGCCCTTTGTATTTGCCATTGTAGCACGTGTGTAGCCCATCCCGTAAGGGCCATGATGACTTGACGTCGTCCCCACCTTCCTCCGGTTTATCACCGGCAGTGTCCCTAGAGTTCCCGGCATAACCCGCTGGCAAATAAGGATAAGGGTTGCGCTCGTTGCGGGACTTAACCCAACATTTCACAACACGAGCTGACGACAGCCATGCAGCACCTGTCTCAGAGTTCCCGAAGGCACTCATCAATCTCTTGGTGATTCTCTGGATGTCAAGGGATGGTAAGGTTCTTCGCGTTGCATCGAATTAAACCACATGCTCCACCGCTTGTGCGGGCCCCCGTCAATTCATTTGAGTTTTAACCTTGCGGCCGTACTCCCCAGGCGGTCTATTTAATGCGTTAGCTTTGAATCCCACGGCATATAGCCACAAAATTCTAATAGACATCGTTTACTGCGTGGACTACCGGGGTATCTAATCCCGTTTGCTCCCCACGCCTTCGCGCCTCAGCGTCAGTTATTGTCCAGGTGGCCGCCTTCGCCACTGGTATTCCTTCAGATCTCTACGCATTTCACCGCTACACCTGAAATTCTACCACCCTCTACAAAACTCTAGTTAACCAGTTTCAAATGCAGTTCCAAGGTTGAGCCCTGGGATTTCACATCTGACTTAATTAACCGCCTACGCGCGCTTTACGCCCAGTAATTCCGATTAACGCTCGCACCCTCCGTATTACCGCGGCTGCTGGCACGGAGTTAGCCGGTGCTTCTTCTGCGAGTAACGTCACAGCTGCACTCTATTAAAGTACAACCTTTCCTCCTCGCTGAAAGTGCTTTACAACCCGAAAGCCTTCTTCACACACGCGGCATGGCTGCATCAGGCTTGCGCCCATTGTGCAATATTCCCCACTGCTGCCTCCCGTAGGAGTCTGGACCGTGTCTCAGTTCCAGTGTGGCTGGTCATCCTCTAAGACCAACTAGGGATCGTCGCCTTGGTAAGCCATTACCTTACCAACTAGCTAATCCCACTTGGGCTACTCTTATGGCGTGAGGCCCGAAGGTCCCCCACTTTGATCCGGAGATGTTATGCGGTATTAGCAGTCGTTTCCAACTGTTGTCCCCCACCATAAGGCATATTCCCAAGCATTACTCACCCGTCCGCCACTCGTCAGCAAAGTAGCAAGCTACTTTCTGTTACCGTTCGACTTGCATGTGTTAAGCCTGCCGCCAGCGTTCAATCTGAGCCATGATCAAACTCTTCAATTTAAAGTTTAATTTGCAACCTAAGTTGCGACTCAATATTACTGACTAAAACTAATTGCCACTTATAAATAAGTAACGATTTGTTATTCTGAATTAATGAATTAATTCGTGTGTCACTTCTATTGATGTTGCCTAACAAGTAGGACTTTGATTTTTTTGAAATCACATCAACAATAAGTGCTCACACAGATTGTTTGATTAAATTGTTAAAGAGCGTGCCTTTCGGCTAGGCGGCGTATATTACGCGCCTTTCAAACAATGTCAACGTTAATTTTCAACTTAATTTCAAACCGAAGTTCGAAGCGTTTACTGCGTTTATTTTGTTCTCAAACTCGCTGGGTAACTTGCGTTCCGTCCCGTGTCTGTGGATGCGCATTATAGGGATCTTCAAAAGGTAAGCAAGCGTTTTATTCTATTTATTTACACAAAAAGGTCTGAGTGCTCAATTAAGCATCAAAGCGTGTATATTTCATGCAAAAGTGAGGTGAATTGAGCTGTAAATGATAAAATTAATAAGATGCGATCGCTCTTCGGATTTTAACCGATTGTCTAATTAAGCCCGATATCGCGTTGCCTACACTGTAAAAAGCATCATAAGCAATTACTAAACTTATAAAAAAATGCCTTTCATTCACTTGAAAGGCATTAATACTTATATCACTTAGTTTCTTAAGCTAAGGTTTATTGATCTAAAGTTAACTGATAAAAGCTTACTTTGGCATAATCACCTGCTTCAACACCCTCATTGGTACATTGTGAAGATCCAACATTACACTGATTGTAGTTTCCAGCTTTAAAATACATCCAATCATTTGCATAACCTTCATCGAACTCTTCACCTCGATAGTTTGGTTTTGATAGATCGACTTGTGCAGTTTTAACTTGTTCATTTACTTCATCAATATTTTTAATGAATGTTAATTGCATCATGTTGTCTTCCACATTGACGTTATATGAGAAGACTTCACCTAGTTTAATACCATCTGTTGGTTCAGCCGATCCGCTACGTAAGTCGTAAGCGCCAAATACATTATGGTAAATATCTTTACGTTTATCGTAATTATCTCCTGTTGCATTTATTTCATATCGCCAATATAAAGAACCATACTCGTGTCCAGGTAGCTTGCGGTATACTATTTTTAGAGGTTCGTTTTTTGAACCATGGATTTGGCCTATAACGGTAGAAAAAGCACCGTTCTTATCAGCATTACCACTCGTACTTACCCAATCTACCGATAATGTTGCCGAAAGCTCGCCACCAATCGCTCCGTAATCCGACGCATTAGGGTTTGCTGCTATTGCGAAATTATTTTTAGTGTCTTTATAAGAGGTCGCTAACATTGCACGTAATTCACTTCGTGCATTTTTACTATTGGGAGTTGTCATCGCTTTGTTAGGTGTTGCAAATACCATTGCGCCTGTTCTGGTATCTGTATAGAACCAATCTGGATGTGTATACGGATGGGTTGTACTACCAAGTTGCTGAGCAGAAATCTCCATCACTTTACCCGCACGGCTAGGTTTATCATCTTCCATAGGAATGTTAATTTTCCATTTAGTCAGATCGAAGTTTTGTGAGGGTGCTTTATTTGGATCTAATGCAGCTATTAAACTAGCTGTGTGTGCAGAGGCTGGCAAAGGTGTCGTTGAAGTGGCGACTTTTCCTGATTCATAAACCGCTTGATTATTTGAGTCTGGTGCTGTGCTTGTACATCCTACTAGCACAGTTGCGATCATCGCGCTTAAATATGCTTTTTTCATTAAAAATACCTGCTTATCTATGTTGATAATAAATGAGAGGCATTAATTTATAATAATATTGTATTATTAATTGTGATCTTAGCGAAAGATTTTGGAGGCAATGGGTTAACTGTCAATATGTGGGTTATTTTTGTTAACTAAGTAACATTTATCAAATACCAATAGGCATTAACGTTTATTAATTAATAACAGACATAAAAAAAGGAGCCTAAGCTCCTTGATTTGTTGTTAAGTTGAGAGTGAGCTACTTAAGACTTGTATAAACAAAGGTAAGCAGTTTGTACAACAACTTTAACATCGAAGCTTGAGTTTGCTTCTACTTCAAACGTTTCGCCTGCTTTATAAGTTTTCCATTCAGTTGTATCAACTAAACGAACTGTTAAGCTGCCGCTTACTACTGTCATGTATTCATAAGCACTAGTACCGAATGTGTACTCACCAACTTCCATTACACCTACTGTTGCAGGTAATGTTTCACTTTGGAATGCGATTGATTTAACGTTACCATCGAAATATTCATTTGCTTCAAAACTCATTTTAATCCCTTCTTATTTCATGTATTGGTGAATCATTGCGCACAGAGTATGGCTAAGCTAAGCCTAAAACTCAACCCTCGAATTCAGATTGCAGCGTTTCTATTTGCTCCTGTGCATCCATCCAGAGCATCTCATTTTCCTCTAAAAGGTCTTTTACTTCGCCTTGTTCCTTTAACAAATCAGTTAGTTTCTTTTTGTTTTCTTGCTCATAGAGCTCGCTTTCACTCAGTTGTTGTTCTATTTCAGTTAACCGTGCTGAAGCAGTATCCATCGCTTTTTCTGCTGTACTTAATTGTTTTTTGAAAGGAGTGAGTTTTTTACGAAATTCAGCTTCTAATCTTTTTTGATCTTTTCGGTTAGCACTCACTGACACAACTTTTTCTTCACCTTGCTCAGCTTGTTTTTCTAACCGTTGTTGATCAGACAACCATTGATGATAATCATCTAAATCACCCGAAAACGGTTGTACTTTTTTATCATGTACCAAGTAAAGGTCATCAATCGTAGTACGTAATAAATGTCTATCGTGCGATACAACGACCATTGCACCTTCAAATGCTTGTAGTGCAACTGTCAGGGCATGGCGCATTTCTAAATCTAAATGGTTGGTTGGCTCATCAAGTAATAACAGATTAGGCTTTTGCCATACGAGTAAAGCTAGCACTAAACGTGCTTTTTCACCGCCAGAGAATGGAGCGACCAGATCAAAAGCCTTGTCCCCCTGAAAACCAAAACTACCTAAAAAATTACGTAGTGGTAACTCTTTTTCGTCGGGAGCTAAACGCGCTAAATGCTGCATCGGACTTTCGTCTAGATGTAAAAACTCTAATTGATGCTGGGCAAAGTACCCTACCTTTGCATTAGCGTTGACTTCTAACTTTCCTGATTTAGGTTTCATTTGATCAGAAAGCAATTTAATTAGTGTCGATTTACCTGCGCCATTACGCCCAAGTAATCCAATACGGCTACCAGGCACCAGGTTTAATTCGATTTTATCTAGGATCAACAGATCATCATAACCAGCACTCACTTGATCCAACGTTAGTAATGGCATTGGCAAGGCTTCAGGCTCTCTAAATGAGAAGCTAAATTGGTTGTCCACGTGCGCTGGTAAAATCTGCTCCATTTTTTCAAGTGCTTTAATACGACTTTGCGCTTGTTTTGCTTTATTGGCTTTATAACGGAAACGATCAATGTAGCTTTGCATATGATCCATTTGTGCTTGTTGCTTCTCATAAGAAGATTGCTGCTGCACTAATTTTTCGGCACGTTGACGTTCAAAACTCGTGTAATTACCTGTGTACTCGAATAATTTATGTTGTTCAATGTGAATAATCTTATCAACAATACTATCAATAAAGTCTCGGTCATGAGAGATCAGAATCAATGTACCTTGATATTGATGTAACCATTTCTCTAACCAGATAACCGCATCTAAATCTAAATGGTTGGTTGGTTCATCAAGCAATAATAGATCTGAGGGGCAAAGTAATGCTTGCGCTAAGTTTAAACGCATACGCCACCCACCAGAGAAATCACTAACAGGGCGCCCCTGTGCTTGTTCGCTAAATCCTAAACCCGCTAACAACTCTGCAGCTCGTGATTCAATGGTATAACCACCAGCATTGTCTAATAAGATATGCATTTCAGCTATTTTTGTACCATTGTCAGCTTCTTCTGCTTGTTTTAATTTCGCTTGTAAGGCCCGGAACTCATGGTCTCCATCAATCACATATTGCAACGCATTCATATCTAATGCAGGTGTTTCCTGCGCAACACTCGCTAATCGCCAATGATGCGGGATAGTTAACTCACCAGCATCCACTTGATGCTGCTGTTTAAGTAACGTGAAGAAACTCGATTTCCCGCAACCATTAGCGCCTACTAATCCAACTTTTTGTTTGGGGTTAATCGTTGCACTGGCATTTTCCAGTAGAGGTTTTCCGCCGCGGATAAATTCAATATTAGATGCAACAATCATAAATTCAGAGTCTCAATGTCAATCAGATAAAATTAGAGCAAGATGATAACGAAATTTGTAATGTTCAGCCATCACTACTCACCTTTACTTGATAATGCGTTACTTCAAGATATTTGGCGAAGCTTTGCATCTTCAACTCTCATCGTTATATGATGTCGTACTTTTTGTTAATTGTGATTGGACTTTGTCAGTGACTAAAAATAGAAAACGCTTCATCGCCGGAGCAGAATGCCCACAATGTAAGACGATTGATAGTATTGCGTTGACATTAGAAAACGCAGTTGAGACATTAACGTGTGTTAGCTGTGGTTATACACAAACACAAACGCCTAACCAGGCTAAATCAGCAACACGTCAATTTGAACAAATAATTGGTGTTTTTGATCCATCTGAACCCGATAAAGAATAAAGAGAGAAAATAATGAAAATTGAAAAGAACTCAGTAGTTGCCATCCACTTTGGTGTGGCTGAAGTTGACGGTAATGCACTAGATAGCACTGAAAACGGTAGCCCACTTGAGTTTATTCAAGGTGCACAATACCTAGTACCTGGATTGGAAAAAGAGCTAGAAGGTAAAGAAGCAGGTTACAAGTTTGACGTAAAGCTTGAAGCAGAAGATGCTTATGGTCCTTTCCAAGAAGCATTAGTACAAGAAGTACCTCGCTCTTTGTTTGAAGGTGTGGATGAAATCGAAGTCGGCATGTCATTTCAAGCGGAAACAGATCAAGGCCCTCGTACTGTAGAAGTAACAGCAGTGACTGAGGAAAATGTTAGCATTGATGCAAACCACCCATTAGCGGGTATGGCACTGCAATTTGTAGGCGAAGTGGTATCAGTTCGTGCAGCAACAGCAGAAGAATTGTCTCACGGACACGTTCACGCTGCTGGCGGTTGTGGTTCAGAAGCACATAGCCATGAACAGAAAGAAGAAAGTGAATGTTGTGGAAGCGGTAGCTGCCAAACTCATTAAGCTCAATAATATGCGCAATAGACAATTAGCCGTTGCTTAATTGATAGCGATATATTGCTCATTTAATATGATGGATATATCGCTTTTTTTACTTTTAGACATCATAACTTAACGATGGTTGAGGATAGGGCGATACTGCATCATGATACTTTGCCTGAATAACTGACATTACTTTTTTAAAATCAGCAATCTCTTCAAGTTCAACTTTCAAGGCTTCAACTTCATGAGGTGAGAGTTTTAACTTTGCAGCAAAGAAAAAATCACGCTTTTGTTGAGAGTATGTCGATTGTTCTTTTTGTTGTGAGGCGCCTTGGCCGTTATCTTGAATAATTTCTCTTGATTGATAGGCTGTTTCCTCGCGCTCTTGTTCACCACGTATTTTGGCGTAAGCATGTGCTTGCTCTGTCTTAGGGATTGCAGTTTGTAGAAGGTTTTCACGATGCAGGCCTTCTGCGGCTTGAGGAAAAGGTGCCGCTACGACAGGAGGAAGTTGAACATTTACATTAACCATAGTGGTTAGCGTTAAACAGACACATCAATTAATGAGCCAACCATATCATCTGCAGTGGTAATCACTTTTGCAGCTGATTTAGCTTGAAATTCTGCTAACTTCATATTGACTAATTCAGTCGTCACTGGGCCAGAAACATAACTGTGCGCGTTTGCTCCTTCTGGCGTTGATGAGGTACCTTGATGGCTGGTTGTTAAATTAGCAATACGATCGCTGGATTCAGTAATTTGTTGTGACGCTTTATTTAAGCTATTCACACCTGAATTAAATGCTGAATTTATTTCCATAGAGACCTCCTACTAAATATGTAATCACATACCTATTATGGTTAATTTTTAAACAAAAATAAAGTTTATTCGTTATTTTTGAGAGCCAATGAATGATATTAAGACCTGATGAAATAAGATAGGTTCACTAATAAATGGTGCATGTGATGACTTTTGAAAAATAACCTGTTGATTAGTCGAAGACAATTCGATTAATTTTGGTTTATTAGCCACTGATACCAAATTATCATGTTCACCTAGAATCGTTAAAGACGGCATACTCAATTGGCTAAATTCTTGCCGTAGGTCGACTTCATCAAGTAATACTAAACCGCCCAATAGAGCTGAAGCGTTACCCTCGGGTTGATCTGACATCAAATGTTTAATAGTGGCTATATCTGTTTTTACTGTTTCACTTCCCATCGCAAGCAGTGATAAAAAACGATTTAATGTTTTTTGAGGCTGCTTAACTACCCCAGATTTAAAAGCACTGAACACCTCTTTTTTCACACCTAACCATTGTGCTTCTTCAACAAATTTAAGTGCAGTACAAACCTGAATCAGCTTTCCAACACGCTCCGGATAATGATATGCAATATAAGTCGCTATTAAACCGCCCAAAGACCAACCACACCAAATCGCCTTTTGCGGTAGATCAGCCAATAATCTATGAGCAATATTAGCGAGGGAATAAGTCTCTAATGCTGGCTCATCAGAAAATCCAGGTAAATTAACTAGATGCACGCAATAATGTTCACTTAATTGTTCAACAACAGGCGCCCAAATGTTGCTGTTAACCCCCCAACCATGAATAAGTACCAAATCTTGACCTGCACCAATGGTTCGATAAGTACTTGGACCATTATTTTCAATTTTTTGTTCTATACTCACTTTTACCTCATTAACCAGTAGGTGTTTGTTTGCCATATTTTCTACTGCAATTGATTCACTACAGCAAAACCTTACTCTTTACTTGTTTACCAAGTCATTGTCTTTTGTGCGGACTACACAGCATTGATAAACTACTCTGCCAGCATTGTTATCACGCCATATTAACAGATAGGCCCTGTTGTTTACATTGCGGTTACGGCTTGGCACAAACACAAAACGTTTGCGGGGAATGTTTAAAGCACCCTTTTAAGTTTACTCGGTTAATCACTGTTTCTGGGTATCAAGCTCCCTTCCCCTCATTAATTAAAAAGCTCAAATATAATCACCAGCTTATTTACGCCGATTTATTAGGACTTTTGTTAGCTGACGTTATTAAACAGCGCTATAGCGAAGATGAACTAGATCTGATTGATTGTATTATCGCCGTCCCCCTGCATATAAAAAAACATCGAATTCGTGGTTTTAACCAAGCTCAATTAATCGCTAATGCATTATTAAAAGCGCTACCACTAAAGGCAAGATTAATTGCTCCGATCGTGCGCCACACCCCCACCATTGCGCAAGAAGGCCTGACTCGAAGAGAACGTACCCTCAATCTGAAATCTGCATTTTCTATTACAGGTAATGGAGCAGATTTAAAGGGAAAACATGTTGTTATCATTGATGATGTGGTGACAACAGGGGCAACCATTAATAGCTTATGTGAATGCTTGACCAGCGCAGGTGTAGTGAAAGTAGATGTTTGGTGTATTAGTCGAACTGAATTAGGAGACAGAGCTAACTAACTGTAATAATTAACTATCTTCTAAATTTTTAGGGGAAGTAGTTCTATCTTATGCTTATTATTTTTAGCAAATTTGCTCTTTTCATTATTATTATAAGGAATTGTCGTTATAATGCCCAAGTAAATTACTCAAGCATAAAGGTTTAACATGATCGAAATTACTCCAGTTGCACAAGCACATTTTGCAAAATTACTAGCGCCGCAAAAAGAAGGCACTAACATCCGCGTGTTTG
This sequence comes from Psychromonas arctica, assembly GCF_036697365.1. Lineage (GTDB taxonomy): Bacteria > Pseudomonadota > Gammaproteobacteria > Enterobacterales > Psychromonadaceae > Psychromonas > Psychromonas arctica_A. The sequence goes on along the minus strand of NZ_JBAHZA010000011.1, from coordinate 115,239 downwards.
TTATCAACCCGGGCACACCAAAAGCAGAATGTGGTGTTTCTTACTGCCCACCAGAAGCGGTTGAAGAGAGCGATACACGTTTAAGCTTTGAAGGTTTCGATGCTTTAGTCGACGAAGTAAGCCTACCTTTCTTAGAAGAGGCCTTTGTTGATCTAGTAGAAGAAGATACGGGTACACAATTAACGTTAAAAGCGCCAAATGCTAAAATGCGTAAAGTAAATGATGATGCGCCATTGATTGAGCGTGTTGAATACGTTATCCAGGTGCAAATCAACCCACAACTTGCTAGTCATGGTGGCTTCATTAAATTAATTGAAGTCACTGAAGATCAAGTTGCTGTGATTGAGTTTGGTGGCGGTTGTAATGGTTGTTCACAAGTTGATTTAACACTAAAAGAAGGTATCGAAAAAGAGCTATTAGAAGAGTTCTCGGGTGAGTTAAATGCAGTACGTGATGTAACTGAACATGCTCAAGGCGATCACTCTTTCTATAAATAGTCTGATTAGCTAATCTTAATACGGTTATCTGCAGAATAGATAGCCGTATAATAGACACTCAGCACAGCCACCAACAATACTGCAAATAACATCTCCTTCCCCAATGCAACAAATAATACTAAACACGTCACACTCGCTACAAATGCTAAATACTTAGCTTTACCTGTTAATAACTTTACACCAGCAATACCAGCCGCTAAATAAATTAAAATAAATAAACCATTCGCATAAGCAATTAAATTATCTATCGCTAATTGTATTGAATCTGCCACCAGTAACATACCTAGGCAAAGTAAAACGGCAAAACTTAATCCCCAATAAGCGACATTGTGCGAGTTGATACGTTGAAATGAGCCGTGAATCTGCTGCTGGATAGACATACTCTGTAATAACCGAGAAAACCCTACAAAATATAAACTAATTGAAATAAAGCAGGTGCAAAACCCTACTAAGTTAACTAACAGATATCCTTTACTGCCCAAACTAGCTTCAACGAGATGAACAACTGAATTTAGGTTTTTTTCTTGATCCCCATAAAACCCCATTTTCAATAAACTGATACTAATCAAGGCATACACCACTAACGCAATAGTAATGCCGATAAAAATCGTCAATGGGAAGTCGCGTTCAGGATGCCTAAAGTCATCAGCAATATGTGTGATTGCTTCTATCCCTAAAAAGCACCAAAGAATAAAGGTAGCTGTTAGTGCGACTTTACTTACACTAAATTCAGAAGTAGGTAAGGGTAAGTTTTGTTGTAACTGCACATCTACCGATGCAAATAATAAAGTACTAACAATCACCACACTTAATACGGATTGAATAATCGCAGCGGTCTTTAAGCCTAATAAATTAATTACAAATACTAAGCATAAAATACCAATCGCAATCATTAAGCGGTAATCAACAATCTCACTCAGTAATTTCATTTCAACTAAGGCATTTTGTAAGAAGTTTGCAGCGGTAATAGTAATGACAGGTGTACCTAATGCAACCACCCAGATAAACAACCAACTCACGAGTCGACCACTTCGCTCCCCAAAAGCTTGCTGTACATAATAAGCCGTTCCACCTGCATGTGGATAAAACTTACCAAGCTGTGCAAAGGTAAAAACAATAGGCGCGATTAATACCCCCATGATTGCCCAAGCTAATAACGACCAACTCCCTGATACTTGTGCAGCAATGGCAGGAATAATAAAAACACCAGATCCCAATAAAGCAGACACCAACATAGCAACACCTTGCATTACCGATAACTTTTCTGTTTTTGCCATTCTTTACTCATCTTGGTTGATCATTTAATTTTGCGCACCGTTATAACCTAAGTGATAGAAAAGTTAAATGAATAAAATATCAAAACATAAAGCACCTAACATCTGAGATAACAAAAAACCTGTGTACTTTCTTACGCCTAACACAATAAATTTTTAAAAAATGTGCTGTTTGTCAAAATAAAGCGAGCATTTAATGCACAAATACAGTAGAATGCGCCTCCCTCGCAAACTGATCCATCTAAAGCGAAGCAAAATATTCAGAGTAACACCTACTACGCGATTGATTTCGCGAAAAGTTAATGGACCACGTTTAACAATTTTAGTTGTTAGGCTGATGTAGGTATAGGCTGAATTTAACGCACATTCGAGTAATGTGCAGCATTTTATAAACTCAAGAGGCCACTTATGTCAGAGTCAGAAAACCAAGTAGCAGGACCAACTTTCCAAGATCTAAACTTACCAGAAGCACTCGTAAAAGTTGTTACTGAAATGGGTTACGAATCACCATCTCCAATTCAAGCGCAAACTATCCCGCACCTTTTAAATGGTGAAGACGTATTAGGTCTTGCACAAACAGGTACAGGTAAAACGGCTGCATTTGCATTACCACTATTAGCTAATATCGACGTATCTAAAAACCATCCACAAGTATTGGTGTTAGCACCAACACGTGAATTGGCAATCCAAGTAGCAGAAGCATTCCAGTCGTACTCACGTCATTTACGTGGTTTCCATGTAATGCCAATCTACGGCGGTCAAAGCTACAATATCCAGTTCAAACAATTAGCTCGTGGACCACAAGTAGTTGTGGGTACGCCTGGTCGTATCATGGACCACTTGAAACGTAAAACATTAGACCTTTCAAACCTGCAAGCATTAGTATTAGATGAAGCAGATGAAATGTTACGTATGGGTTTCATTGATGACGTTGAAACGATCATGAAAGAGATGCCAGAAAAACGTCAAACAGCGCTTTTCTCAGCAACCATGCCTGATCAAATTAAACGCATTACTAAGCGTTACATGAACAACCCAACAGAAGTTAAGATCAAAGCAAAAACATCAACGGTTTCAAACATTGAACAAAAATGTTGGATCGTACGTGGTGTAAACAAGCTAGATGCATTAACACGTATGTTAGAAACTGAAGAGTTTGATGGTGTCATCATCTTTGCTCGTACTAAAACAGCAACCGTTGAATTAGCAGAGCGTTTAGAAGCACGCGGTTACCGCAGTGCTGCACTAAACGGTGATATGAACCAACAAACACGTGAACGCGCAATTGCACGTCTTAAATCAGGTAGCCTAGACATTCTAGTAGCAACTGATGTTGCAGCACGTGGTCTAGACGTTGAGCGTATCAGCCTAGTAGTAAACTACGATATCCCAACAGATACTGAATCTTACGTTCACCGTATTGGTCGTACTGGTCGTGCTGGCCGTACAGGTAAAGCAATCTTATTTGCTGCACCACGTGAGCGTCGTTTATTACAAGCAATTGAACGTGCAACTCGCCAACCAATTACTATTATGGACTTACCAACACGTGATGAAGTAACACAAACACGTATTGATAACTTCCAAAAGCAATTGTTCTCTGTATGTGAAAGTGAAGACTTAACGTTCTTCCGTACATTATTCGAACAAATTCAAAATAACACTGAAATCGATGATTTAGATTTAGCTGCTGCATTATTATTAATGGCACAAAAAGAAAAACCATTACAACCAGTAGAAGAAAAATTTGTTGAGCCACGTAGCAATGACCGTGAATTCTCTCGTGGTGATCGCCCTCGTCGTGACCGTAATGATCGTTCACGTGGTGATCGTCCAGATCGCAACGACCGTTCTCGCAACGAAGACAAGCCACGTGGTCGTGGTCGTCCAACTGACGTTGAGCTAGAAATGTTCCGTTTAGATGTAGGTCGTGAGCACGGTGTTCAAGTTAAAAACATCGTAGGTGCTATCGCAAACGAAGCTAATATCAACAGCCGCTTCATTGGTGATATCCGTCTAAACAACGATCACTCTACAATTGAATTACCAAAAGGTATGCCAGCTGAAACACTAACGCATTTAAAAAATGTACAAGTGTGTAAACGCCCACTAAACCTTAAAAAATGCTAATTTAATATAGATTATATAATCTGCTGTTAGCGCTTTTAAAAACCGATGTAAATATATTTACATCGGTTTTTTTATATCTTTAAAATAAGGTAAGCTATTGATTATGATTAGTATTCTTACTAGCCCAATAACGATGGTAAGAATAACGTAATCCAAGGTACATAAGTTATTAACAACACTATAATCACATTCGCTAAAATAAACGGTAGTATTGCTTTACTTATTTTTTCCATTGATTCACCAGAAATAATTGAAGACGCAAATAAACAACAACCTACTGGTGGGGTTGCTAAACCCGTAATCAAGTTCACACACATAAAGATTCCTGCATGCAACGGGTCAATACCTAGCATATCAAAGACAGGTAACAATACAGGTGTCACAATCATCAATGCTGGAATAGAATCCATAAACATACCTAAGAAAAATAAAAGCACATTAATTAATAATAAAATTAACCAAGTAGCTTCGATATTTTCCACTAAATACTCAGCAAATATCATGGGTAACTGTTCGTTTGATAAAGCCCAACCAAAAATCCCAGCTGCAGCAATAATAATAGAGACACTACCAGTTTCGACCGTAGACTCACGAATCGCTCCCATTAACCTTTTCCAAGTTAAAGAACGATAAACAAAAATAGCAACAAAGATAGCGTAAAAAACAGCAATAACAGCGGCTTCTGTCGGGCTAACTACTCCCATTAAAATGCCACCTAAAATAATGACAGGTAACAACATCGCATAGAAAGCATTACCTACAATATTAAAACCTTCTTTACGGCTAATTTTTTCTTCTCTTCTAGGGAGATCATTTTTCTTCCCATAAAGCCAAACAACTAAAATTTGTGCAACACCTACCATTACGCCAGGTATTGCTCCTGCTAAAAACATATCTTTAATAGAAACTTGTGCAATAGAGCCATAAAGAATAAACATTAAACTAGGAGGGATAATTGGGCCCATTGTTGATGATGCAGCAGTTACCGCAGCACTAAAACTCTTCTTATAACCAGCTTTAGTCATTGCTGGAATCATGACCGAGCCAATCGCAGTCGTATCTGAAATAGCAGTTCCAGTAATACCTCCAAAAAACATACTGACGACAATATTAACGTAAGCCAAGTTACCCTTTACTCGACCTACTATCAAATCAGCCAATCGAATAATACGATCGCTAATACCTGACTCTGCCATCACTTTTCCAGCTAAAATAAAGAATGGGATAGCTAATAAAACAAAGGAATCGAAGGAGCGGAATAACCTAACCACCATAATGCTTAATGGAATATCAGCGCCAATAAAGTAAACGAATGTTGATGCAAGTAAGGCAAAAGGAATAGGAACACGAATAGCCATTAGTACAATAAAGCATAGAATCATTAAAAAAATAAAAGTCATGAAACACTCCGCTTATTAAAAATCGATATTATTTTGCTTAATAGATAAAAGAAAATAAGTAATGAAAAGACCGGAATAGCAAGGTATATGCTACCTACAGGAAGCCAAGGAATAATAGGGGGATTAACTGGCCACATGGTTGCCACATGCTCACCACCAACCACAAAGAAAATAATACAAAGTGCCATCATGATCACGCAATGTATAAGATCAAACACCTTACGAGTTGTGGGACCAACACGGTTATAAAGAATATCAATGCGGGCATGGCCTTGTTGAGTGTAAGCAATCGCACTTCCCACTAAAGCAATAATAATATAGATATATCTTGATATGGTATTAGACCAAGCAATAGGAGAATCAAAGAGATACCTTAGAAATATATTCACGCCAAGTAAGATGATTAAAAAACACATGGAAACTAATAAAATACGACCACATAAGTTACTCATTTTATTAGTTATCAATTCAATTTTATTATCTGATACAGCCTCTTTTATATTAGGCATCTTATTTACCTCACTGTTTATACAATACTGTTAACAGTGCAGTCTCACCATAAAGACTGCACCATTTAGTATTCGTTACATAAAACAGATGCTTAATACATAACGGATACAAAACTTATACGGTTATTTAAAGGCTTTAGGCAAACGAGCATTTGGATCAAGGTATTGAATTTCCTCATACCATTTTTTCCATTGCGGCTCTTTTGCAAACCATTTCGTATAAACAGACTCAGAGGCTGTTTTAAATTCATCAGTATCAGGATAAGTGATCGTTTGTTCTTTATCTTTTTTCACTTGTTCAATGAATTTTGCTTCACGAGCATATTGCCAAGCATCTGTAAGCTCAATTGCTTCATCAGCAATATCCGTTACAATAACTTTTTGCTCATCAGTTAATTTGTCCCATACTTTTGGCGACATAAATAAGATTTTCTGTGTCCACATTTGATTTAAAATTGCATAGCTATCAACCACTTCACTCATTTTAAATATGTCATTACAATAAACTCCTAAATCATCAGCCTCTACCATTCCAGTTTGTAAAGAAGTGTATAATTCCCCCCAATCTGTCGGAGTTACAGTGAAACCAAAGGCTTCATAAATATCTATAAACAGAGGATTTTGCATTGCGCGTAACTTAACGCCTTTTGCATCAGATAAACTATTGATTGGTTCCTTACTGGCAATTGCAAAGCCATTACAATCAGAATATACCCCTAAAGCTTTCATTCCTGTTGCTTTACTTGCTCCAGCCAAAATTTCTTTTACGACACTAGAACTTCTCGCCACTTTATAGTGCTCTAAGCTTTTAAATAAATAAGGTAATTGTAAAAATTGAATATCTTCGTAATAGCCAGCAATATGTCCAGCACTCGTTGCAGCCAAAGCAACAGTACCAGCCTTAGCAAATTCCAACGCTTCCTCTTCAGAGCCAGTTAGCGTTCCAGGATAGATTGAAATTTTTAAATCTCCACCGGTCTTTTCCTCTAATAACGTTTTAAAGGTTTCAGCTAATAACTGATCCGCATCATAAACGTTATTTTGATGGGCAAACTTAAGTCGCATAGAATCAGCCTGAACAACCGGCGATAGCAATAACATAACGCAAGTGGTTGCTAACGTTACTTTTTTAATCACTTTCTTTTTCAATCTCATTATTTATATCCTTATTTAATGTATGTAGATGCATGTTAAATATTCATAAAATATTATTGGCCATTACTTTGTTAAATTGGGTTATGCGATTTTGGCTTTCAGTAAATCCTCTAGTCGGTTACCTGCAGCTTGATTCTCAAGAATTTCCATTACTTTTTCTGCAACAACACTTCCTCCTTCAATAGGCGGTAAACCTCCTTCATAAATATTGGTAATTAATGTGTATTCATAACGAATTTTTTCATGTTCACTGTAAATAGCAGCGGCTTGTCTTGCAGTTTCATCTTTTAACTTTAAAACGAGATAAGCAGACATACTTTTTGAAGAAAGAGCGTCTCCACCAGGTCGCTCACCAGCTAATAAAATAGCGACATTACAATCCAATACATCCGCAATACATTCCGCTAACTTAACGCGCCCAAAATGCGTAACAATCGGTTTCCCTAAAGAGTAATTTCGACTGGCTAATCCATCCATTAAAACAGGAATCATATCTGGGACATTGTGATGAACAGCTTCAGCAGATAAACCATCAGTAATAATAATTTGAACGTCATTGCCTTCAGCAGATAAAGTATCTAAATCAGATTGCGGGAGCTTGGCCCCCACTTCAGGGTTTTTAAGATGTTCGGCATGGTCTTTTGCGGTAGAAACAAATTCTCTAAAATCAAAACCAGTAAATAACTCAGGTTTAAGATGAGAGTGAACGGCTTCTCGTCCTACGGATTGGTTAATTCGAATGACTTCTTGCACTTTATGTGCAGGACGAGGACCAGCATTTTCAAAACCAGGAGCATTAGGAGTTGCTTCATGAAGGCGTTGAAACTCTAAATCACTGCTAATGAACAATCTTGGATTACCCCAGTTAGGGCCTCGTTCAACACTACCATTAGTGTGTTGTATATAAATGCCTTTTTCCACAGCCCACTGTAAGAATTCAGGAGCTGGATTACGGTGGTAAACTTCTCTTAATGTTTGATCATCATGACCTGAATTAACAAAGTGAGCCAACATGCGATCAGTACCTAAATAAATATCCATAAAGAAGTTAGCACCTGCTGCTGTGGCTAATTGAACAGCCATTTGCTGACCTTCTAAATGTGAATTTGAATGCAGGGTATAACTAGGACTAATACCCATTGGTAAGCCCAACAGTTTCCCCATAAAATGATCTTGAAGTGTTGATACCATCAACTCAAAATCATTAAGATGAGTTTCTGGACCAATAAAACCTGTGGCGTTATTGACCATAAAGGGATCATATCTTCTGCATAATCCGTAACACAGAGCCTCACAAGTCGCCATATCCATTCCGTTATGTTTACGGTATGTCATTTCACTACCTTGACCAGTTTCAAAATACATAAACTGTTCTGCAATCTCTTTTAAAGGCCCTTCTTTTTTCATCGTTTCAACAGCTTGGTCTAGAAACTCAACGGTGACATCAAATTCACCCGTTAATGTTTCATCAGTTCCAGCGAAACTTTGGAATAGTATTTCTACTGGTGCACCTTGTTTTAAGGCGGTTAACTGACTCTTAATATGGCCAAGCACACAAATTTGGGTCGGCGCCCCTGTCTCTCGACGTAATTTATCAATGTGCCATAACATGGCAGCTATGTTATCCACAGAACCATCAGAAGGGTTAACCCCAATCAAACAGTCCCCCATTCCCATCGCTAAATCGTTATAAACCATCATTGAAATAGCATCTAAGTTATCTTTAGGGTGGTTAGGCTGCAATCGAAAAGAAAGTGTTTTTGGTGTTCCAATTAAGGTTCTTGCTTTAGTAGGGCGAAATATTTTACCAGGTAGATAAACAAGCTCATGAACGTCCATTAATTTAGTGAGGGCGGAGGCCATAACAGGGGTTAGTGCTAAACCCACAGCGGCTACTCGAGTACCATTACTAGCTAATAAATGATCTTTTAACTCACCTAAAGTCATGCCAGCGATACTTTGAAATAACTCTATATCAATTTCATAACCCGCTCTCATTACTGAATCAACATGGCCATCATCTGTAGTCAGTGGATTATCGTAAATATGCTGTAATGTTAATGATGCGAGGATAGCGCGTGCAGCCTCTCTATCCATGGCATTTTTAGGTGCGAGATTAGTCGTTCGATCACCAGCTTTACTAATATCTGCAGCGCCTAATAGACCTTTAAGACCTTGAAAATAAAAGACTTCATTTAATATTTTAAAAGAATACACTTCCTCAGGGCCTGGAACAGGCACATGGATATCTTTAAGTGGAATAATTTTTTTCATTCAATCAACCTTCAGCGCTAATAAATACCATAAAAAGAAACCGGCACGACACCACGATAGGGACTGCCAATGTTGACAAATTGAGCATTACGATCTGGAATTTCATCAATGATCATGAGTTTTGCAGAGGAGTTCCCCCAATCTGTCGCGTAATTACCTAAAGCCTTGCCAAAATTACCTGGGACAAGAATAACGAGTGGTAAATCAATCGTTAAAGTGGATAAGGTTTGATGTATCTTTTGACCTAGCTCTTTGATTTGCATTAGTGTTGCCGCGATAACTAAATCGTCTTCATCTACAATGGGCAGCATTTGAATACACGCCTTACCACTGCGTTGTGCAACGACCGAAATGGCATTGATTAACTCATCTAAATCACAAGTAATATCAAGACGTGCAACAATGGGCACATCATTTAACGGTAATGCAGATGTATCAGGCAAAAACAAAGTTGCTCCCGATATTTCTGTATTATGTAAAGTAAGTCCATAGACAGTAGCTCTGCCCATATTTTCAGGGCGAACATTAGAGATGTGTTTTGAAAAGTAAGGATCAGCAATGATTTTTTTAGCCAAATCAATACCTAAGTCACCGTAAAAAGTGGTATCAGGCACAGGCTCTTTTTCAGCTAACTTATAAATCAATTCACCAACGCCACCAGAGAAGGTCACTAGCGGCGTTTGAACATCGGAAGAAAACGAGAATGGCGTCTGGCATAAACATTGACCAATGCTAGTTTCAAAAAAATCAGTCTCGCCTAATGTGAGGGCTTTTAATCCCTGTAAATAGAAATTGAGTATTTGATCGAGTAATGCGATTGGTAGAACATCACCAATTTCAATACTCGCATTCAAGTATTTTAATATTGCATAACCATATTCTGAAATGCCAGCTACTTGGTAAGTCCCTGGAATAAATTGAAAATGCCTTGCACCAATATAAAAGCACCCAGTACTTTTAACCTGCCCATTTTGGCCTGCAGCGGGATTAGTTGTGCCTCCTCCAATATCAAGATTAATTAAGGTCTCATGTTTATAGTGGCGAGACAGTAAAGCAACACACCCCATAAAGGCCAACCATGATTCAAGATTAGGATCATCAACCGTTGCTATAACAGCTTGCCCGATACGGGCTTTAATCAACTTAGCAATATGCTCAGCATTATTGCGTAATGCCGCAAGCCCAGTAATAATAACGCCACCGGAAAAAATGTTTTCTCCAGCCTCTAACCAAGTATCTAACAACTTAGCAATCGCATCAGTATCAATTTCAGTCCCTTTGAAAGGGGTAAATTCTACTTTAGAACGATAAATAATCTCAGGCGCAGAAAATGCCATACGCCCCGTTACTGAATTCATTCCTACGCCGGCCACTGCGATCATGGCACTACTCGTCGTAGATCCAAAATCCAAACCGATCATTTTTACTTGTTCTTCTTCACCTTGAACGTTTCCCATTGGTTTATCACCTTGAACAACTTTTGTGCAACTACAATCAAAAGAGATATTCAAAACATTAGCATTAACTATACCAACTAAAAGAAAAGTAATTTACTGGCTCACGGATGGGGAGCTCACAAAGTAGATTAATAATCAATTTTAAAAATATAATAATCAGCAGGTAAACTCGTTTTAAGTTCAGTGCTTTACAGGCGAAAACACCCATTAATGCTGGACTTTGATGAAGTATATGGAAATGAAAAATGCTATTGATTGCGGTGTTAAAACTAATATAAACAGTGGATATAATGGCTTAAATAACGTATTAAAATAACCATGAAAATTGCGTAAAAATGATCAATTAACTATAAAAGTAATCAAACAAAATGGGATAAGCTTATTGAAAAATTGTAAAGAAATGCACTTTAAATGTTCGAAAAAGCACCTTTTTAGGTCGAACTAAAACATAATACTAAATAAAAGACAGGCAAATAGAGTGTAAAAATACAAACAGATCGATAATTTGCGTTATCAACCTGTTCATAACAGTCCCTGCATAAACTACTTATGTTTAACAGGACGTTTCCAGCCGTTAATGTTTCGTTGCTTAGTGCGTGAAATACATAGTGCATTATCAGGTACATTATTTACCACTGTCGTACCGGCTCCAGTAGTTGCACCGTTACCAATAGTCACTGGAGCAACAAGCTGACAATCACTGCCGACAAATACATCGTTACCGATAATGGTTTGATGCTTATTCGCACCGTCATAATTACAAGTGATCACACCAGCACCTACATTAACACCACTGCCTACTTGGCTATCCCCAATGTAACTTAGATGTCCGCACTTAGTGCCTTCGCCTAATGACGACTTCTTCACCTCAACAAAGTTACCAATATGTACTTCGTTTGCTATCTCTGTATCAGGACGAATTCGAGCAAATGGGCCAATTGATGCGTTTTCACCAATTGTTGCGCCTTCAATAATAGAGTTAGCTTTAATCTCTGTATTATCGGCAATGGTGCAGTTAGTTAAGATACAACCTGCACCAATTTTAACGCCATAACCTAGGTTTACTTTACCTTCGATAATAACGTTGATATCAATATCTACATCTTGACCGCAGGTTAACTCACCACGTAAATCAAAACGGCTTGGGTCACGCAGCATTACACCACTCAACAGTAGTTGATTTGCTTTGTCAGCTTGATATGCACGCTCCAGGTTAGCTAGCTGTAAACGGTTATTCACCCCTTCCACTTCAAATGCATTTTCAGGTTGAACCGTTTCAATAGACAAACCTTCTTGATAAGCCATCTGAATAATATCTGTTAAGTAAAACTCACCTGCCGCATTGTCATTTGATAATGCAGGTAACCAGCGATTCAGCGCATCGGCATCGGCAACTAAAATACCTGTGTTAACTTCATTAATCGCCAATTGCTCAGGGTTGGCATCTTTTTGTTCAACAATACCAACAACTTGGCCATTATTGCGCTCGATACGACCGTAACCAGTTGGATCATCCATTTTAATCGTTAATAAACCAATACCGCCAGTAGGCTGTACATCGACTAATTTTGCTAAGGTCGTTTCTGATAATAACGGGACATCACCATAAACAATCAGGATTTTCTCACCTGATTTAAAATGTGGTTGTGCCATTTGCATTGCGTGACCCGTTCCTAACTGCTCAGTTTGTTCAATCCAATTTAAGCGTGCATCTTGAATATTTTGTTTCATGATGTCGCCACCATGCCCATATATTAAGTGAATATTATCCGCACCAATTCCTTTTACTGTATCAATAACATGTTGCACCATCGGCTTGTCAGCAATTTTATGAAGTACTTTAGGTAGGAGAGAGCACATACGAGTGCCTTTGCCAGCAGCAAGAATAACAACACTTAATGACATAATAGAAACCTTAATATCTGAGTAATAAAAGTTTATTTTAACGGAGTTTTGGATAAGAACGTATAAGAAAAGTAGATGAATAAGAGATTAGCCTCAGACAGAGGCTAATTTAAGAAAATTAAGAATAAAAATTAAGTACGTTTAACCGGAAAAGTCATGCAATGAGGTCCACCACCCGTTTTCAAAATTTCTGTGGAATTTAATTCAAATACAGTGAAACCTCTGTCTCTCAGTGCTTGGTTAACCTTGATATTAGTGGCTAATGAAATCACCTTTTTATTACCTAATGCCTGCAGGTTACAAAAGTGCTTAAATACGCCAGCTTCTTCAATCTTAATTAAATCGTAACCTGCATTATCCAAATACTCCTGAAAAGCTGTTGGCAAACCTTCGTAATAAGTGACTGCGGTTTTTTCACCAATAATATTAAAGATCATATCTAAATGCAGATATTCTGGCTTTGATTCTACCGATAGTACGCGGTAACCCAATGGTGCTAATTGTGCTCTAATATTTTCAATACCGACTTCATCGGAACGCTGTAGCACGCCTATCGCTAAGGTTTTATCGTCTAATTGCCAAAAGTCACCACCTTCAACAACACCTTCCTCACACGTCGCAATCACAGGTACGCCCAACTCTCGCATTTTAGCTGCGTATTTTTGTGATTCTTCTTGTCTTACTTTTTCTTTAAAACGACCTAATACATAACCTTCTTTCAGGTTAAAGCCAAAATCACGTGCGAATACTTGGCTGTCTAGGGCTTTAGTTGCTTCTAGCAACTCTACTTTAACACCATTACTTTCATAAATTGATATAAGCTGCTGATGCTCTGCAGCACATTTTTCAAGGTCAATTGCTTGTCCTTGGTCTAGCCAATCTTCGGCTATTTTATTAATAGGGTTCAGGTCAAGATGGGTAGGCGGGCATAATAACACCTGCTTCAATACACCAGTTGCCGATCTAACATAATGTTGAGTCATATAAACTCCCCTTAATCTAACATTAGTCGCGAGTGCGTCGTTTTAAATGAATACCTGCTAACATACAACGTACTGATCCACCAGCGAGTTCAATGGTGGGAATAGAGATTGGCAGTAGTGTTGCTGATTTTTCGATAGTCGCCATTTGCTCTGCTGTTAATACGTCATAAGCTTTTTGTGATAAAGCGAGAACAGATTTACCATCACGATTAGTTAGCTCAAGCGCATTACCTGCAAATTGATCAATTTGCTCAAAACTTAAATCAATGACCTCTCTCCCACTCTCCTCTAGACGTAACTTGATTTCTGCTCGGCGATCTAGATCAACGATCATATTCAAACAAACCATCGCATAATCAGTGCCAATCGCCATCATTACGTTGGTATGGTAAATCGGCGTACCATTTTTATCGGCGCTTTCAAAAGCCATTGGCTCATAGCCAAACGTAGTACAAAACCTTTCTAAACAAATGTCATTTGCACGGTTAGACTTCGCTGTATAAGCAACACGTTCAATATGATCTAAGACCATTGCACCTGTACCTTCCAAGAAAATGTCATCGTACTCTAACCCTGAAAAATCAATTACTGACTGAACGCGATATTCACTTTTTAATAGCTCAATCACATCGTTACGACGCTCTCTTCTTCTACTTGGAGAGTACATAGAATGAATCGCAATATTCCCGCCCGAATGAGTTGAAAGCCAGTTATTTGGAAATACACTATCAGGCGTTTCCTTTTCTCCATAATCGTTAAAAACGTGTACTCTAACTCCATTAGACTCTAGCTTATCCACCATAGAGTCGAACTCTTTTTTAGCTAAACCGCTAATATCCTTATCATCATTATTAGTGATATTTTGGAACGCATTATCACGAGAAGTTTCAGGGTTTGAATAAAAATTCCAAGGGCAGATCATCACTACCGCATTAGGAGATTGAACTAATGACATTATTTACCTCATAAAATACAACAACACCTACAGAGTTATAGAATGTTGGATAGAAATTTTTGTAACCTAGGATGATTAGCCACTTCACCAAAGATATTCTCTGGAATATCGTCAACGAGCAGAGAACCCTCCTCCATAAATAACACACGATCAGCTACCTCATTAGCGAAGCCCATTTCATGTGTTACGACAATCATAGTCATCCCCTCTGCGGCTAACGACTTCATGACATCCAACACTTCTCCAACCATTTCTGGATCAAGTGCTGACGTGGGTTCATCAAATAACATCATGTCAGGCTTCATTGCTAATGCTCTAGCAATCGCAACACGTTGCTGTTGACCGCCTGATAGGTGTGCAGGATAAACATCCATTTTTTCTGCTAAGCCAACCCGTTTTAATAACGCTTGTGCTTCAGTATCTACTTCGCTTTTAGGCAAGTTAGACACTTTAAGTGGCGCTAACATGACATTTTCTTTAACCGTCAAGTGAGGAAAGAGGTTAAAAGATTGGAATACCATGCCGACATTTTCACGTAACTTATTAATATTGGTTCGCTCATCGTACATGTTCACACCATCGACGATGATATCGCCATCGGTAATAGTTTCTAGCTGATTTAGGGTTCTTAGGAAGGTCGATTTACCTGAGCCAGATGGCCCAATAATAACCACTACTTCACCACGCTTGATATTAGTGGTCACTTTTTTCAAAGCATGACAATTATTCGGATAGATTTTGTCGACATTGGCAGTAACCACCATGTCATTACCTTTATATTTCTTAACCATTATTCGCTAACCTCTTTTCAATACGTTGAATAGCCCAAGATAAAGTAGATGTTAGCAATAGATATAAAGCTGCTACCGTAAACCACACTTCAAAAGTAGCAAAACTCCCACTCACAACTTCACGCCCTGCTTTAGTTAAATCAGTAATTGAAATTACCGACACCAATGAAGAATCTTTAATTAAATTAATTAGTTGGCTAGCCATTGGAGGCAATGTACGTTTAAAAGCTTGCGGCAATATGACGTACAACATAGCCTTTGGATAAGTCATACCTAAAGAGCGTGCTGCTTCCATTTGTCCGGGTGAAATAGATTGAATACCAGAGCGTAAAATCTCAGCAACATAAGCACCCGTGAATACTGACAATGCCACAATCCCAGCAGTAAAACGCTCTAAATCAAATACCGTACCGAGGAAGAAATAAACAATAAAAATCTGTACTAATAACGGTGTCCCACGAATTACTTCAACATATAACAGAGAGAAATTTTTACTAAAAGGATTATTAGAAATACGCATTAACGCTGCTACTAATCCAATAAAGAGAGCGAAAAACAGTGAAATAACAGATATTTCAAGGGTAACTAATAAACCTTCAATTAATATCCCCATTCTGACGCTTTCTTGACGAGCTAAAAGGTCACCTTCAAAAACAATATCTCCGTCAGAGACTAAAATTGTATCCGCATTACTGATAACTCGCTCTGGGTTACCATTATCATAAACAATAGTTAGGCTATTGTTATTAATGCTAGCGCTACCATCACCTTGGGCAAGGATATCGACAGGAGAAGTATCAACAATATAGGGTAATACACGATTCCACTGCCAATTATAATTAATCGTTTGCGATGCTGAATAAATACCAGCAGCGATAGCCAAAATAGTAATCACAAACAATATATGCCATTTAAGTCTGTGTGGTTGTTCTTTCATAAAATCACCTAGAAAAGGGAAGGAAAACCAACACTGGTAGTGTTGATTTTTTATCAAATACGTACTGAGAGTCTTATTAACAATGAGATCTAATGTTGCTTAACAAATCGTGTTGTCTAACAAATAGACCTCATTAAAATGCAATAACAGTTATTTAACTTGGCTTAACCAAGCATCACTGTTAAACCATTTATCATAAATGCGTTGGTAAGAACCATCACCTTTAGTTTGTTTTAAGAAGTTATTTAAAAAGTTCAACATATCAGGATCCCCTTGCTTCACAGCCCAACCTAATGGTTCATAAGTGAACGGTTCAAGGATTGCTGCTGTTTTTCCTTTAGTTTGTGCAGCATAGATAGAGATGAAAGGCATATCGTAAACCATCGCATCTGCTTTACCATTCACAACTTCTAAAGCGGCATCTGTTTCTGTTTCAAAGGCATTGTATTTTGCATTGCGTAGCAACTTTTTCACTGATTCTTCACCAGAAGTACCCAATTTACTTGCCACTGTATAATCAGCACTGTTTAAGTCTTTATAACTTAAGATCTTGCCTTCATGTTTTGGATTTAACAGAATTGCTTGACCAACAGTGATATAAGGGTCTGCAAAGTTAACACGCATATTACGCTGAGCAGTGATTGTCATTCCCGCCATAATTACATGGCACTTATTAGTTAACAAAGCAGGAATAATCCCGTCCCATGCGGTATTAACAGGCACATATTTAACGCCCATTTGTTTAGCCATTAATTTACCTAGATCGACATCAAAGCCAATGTAGTTGCCATTTTTTGCTTTCATTTCAAACGGCATATAACCGGCGTCAAAGCAGGCTCTTAACTCCCCAGACTCGCTAATATCATCTAATGTGTTGGCATTAGCAGCCCCCATTGATAAGGCTAATAATGATGCTGCAGAAGCTAACTTGATCAGTTTATTTTTCATGCTTGTAATTCCCTCTATATTTCAACATTGATAAGTAAAATAGGCAGACTGCCTTTGTTGTACTGCTAAACAGATACTAAGTAACAGCAACAAGCGCGCCAAAAAAACAAAAAATAAAAATAGTTATATAATCAACAAAACTTAACCAAAAGTGGTCCTTCACAGCTAAATTTAATGACTAAAGGCGAATTAAAAAGCACATAATTTGAAAATAATTCTATTCAATAAAATACTATTATTTTTTTGTTTTTTAGACCGCCCGATAATGTAGCAAGTGCACTTTCAAAGTGCGTGATACTGTTTATATAAAGACACTGCTATAATTTTTTTGGTTTTATAACAGTGCTAACGAAGAGAAAAATCCAACCTTGGATGCAGATGAGAGTCCCTCTCTTACTTACTTTTATTACTTACTACGTTCGAGCATTAGGCCAAACAGATCTTTAGGATTTTTCATCTCAGGTACTAAGTCAATTTTTTCACCTATTTTTAATTGCAAAGCCTGATCGTAGAGATAACGCAATACAGAAAGATCCTCTAAGGCAAAGCCTACTGAATCAAAGATGGTGATTTGCTGATCGTCTTCACGCCCTTGCTCCTCACCTTTAATTACTTTCCATAAAGGGTTCACTGAATAGTCAGAAGGTAATTGTTGAATGTCGCCTTCTACACGTGTTTGTGGCTCATGCTCTATAAAAATTTTACCAGCCTTTAAAACATCGATATGCAGTTCGGTTTTACCTGGGCAATCACCACCAACACCATTAATGTGCATACCAGGTTCAATCATATCTGGTGTTAAAATAGTTGCGTAGGCTTTATCCGCAGTAACAGTTGTAACAATATCAGCGCCTTTAACACATGCTTTAACTGAAACCGCTTTAATAACCTTTAGTTCCGAGTAAGCGCTTAAATGAGCAACAACTTGATCAACTGCATCAGCATCGATATCAAACAACCTAACTTCTTTAATGCCTACTAAACGATGTAACGCAATCGCTTGAAAAGCACTTTGAGCGCCACAACCAATTAAAGCTAAAGTACTCGAGTCAGATCTTGCTAATGCTTTTGTTGCCATCGCCGATGCTACCGCGGTACGCAATGCAGTAGAAATAGTTAACTCACTAAGTAAACGTGGAAAACCTGTCGCCACATCAGATAATGCGCCAAATGCCATAACAGTAGATAAACCTTGAAGAGGATTACTAGGGTGCCCATTTACATACTTAAATCCATAGTTAACCTGGTCAGCAACTGGCATTAATTCAATAACACCAACATCACTATGAGCTGCTGTTCTTGCTGATTTATCAAACTCCGGCCAACGACAAAAGTCACTTTCCATATACTCTAATAATCCAGACATAAACTGGCTAACACCTAATGTAGCCACTAATTTACTTGCTGCATTTACATCCAAAAATAACGTCATTTTTACTTCCTCTTATGTCTCTACTGCTCACTACATATTTAATGTAAAAAAGTTTAGCAAGCTGTTAAGCCAACAAAAAGACAGAAAAACGTACTAATTTGCATTAAAAAGTAGCAATATGAACATATAAACTAGCAATATGTAAGGTTTAACCTCGATGAATAAATTAGACAATACAGATAAAAAACTATTGGCGCTGTTACGCAAAGATGCACGTATGCCTGTAGTGAACTTAAGCAAAGCATTGCATGTTTCCCGTGCGACAGTACAAAATCGACTAAATAAGCTAGAACGAGAAGGAGTAATTCTTGGTTACACGGTTAAATTAAAACAAGAAGCGCAACAAGATGCAGTAAGAGTCTTAATGAGCCTTCTAGTAGAAGCAAAAGAGGAAGAACAAATCATAGACTCATTACGTACATTTCCAGAAATCATTTCTGTTTATCACACAAATGGCCAATGGGATTTAATTGCAGATATTCAAGTTGATAGTATCTCTGTATTGGGTGGGTTATTAGGAGATATTCGAGCAGTAACAGGTATTATACAAACAGAGACCAGTTTGCTTTTAGGCTCAGTCATTTAATAGATACTGTTTAGCAGACTTTTAATAGAGTATTTTGATATCTAATAAAGAAGCCACTATAAAAATAATTATTACTGTAAAAGACATCTACTTTTTTGCATAATCATTGAGACCAATGCATTCACCTTCAAACTAATGGACAACCTCATGAAACAAACAATATTAAAAGAGATGTGTGTTGTAGCAGACATCGATGTAGAAAATGAAATTGAACGTCGCGTTAACTTTATTAAAAGCACTTTAAAGAAAGCCTATTGCAAAACACTTGTTTTAGGTATCAGTGGTGGTGTTGACTCAAGCACTGCAGGACGTTTATGCCAAGTGTCCGTTGACCAGTTAAACCAAGAAGAAAGCACAACTGACTATCAATTTGTTGCCGTGCGCTTACCTTACGCAGTCCAAAAAGATGAAGATGAAGCACAACTTGCAGTGAGCTTTATTCAACCAACTAGCTGTGTCACTGTTAATGTTCAATCCGGTGCAGACGGTATCCATGAAACCACAGTCGCCGCTTTACAAAATAGCCAAGTAAAACTAACAGACAATGCTAATTTTGACTTTGTTAAAGGTAATGTAAAAGCGCGTATGCGTATGATTGCTCAATATGAGATTGCAGGTTTAACTGGCGGTTTAGTCGTTGGTACAGACCATAGTGCAGAAAATATTACAGGCTTTTACACCAAGCATGGTGACGGCGCTTGTGATTTAGCACCGTTATTTGGGTTAAGTAAACGCCAAGTTCGTGCACTAGCAAGACACTTAGGCGCACCAAGCTTATTAGTTGAAAAAGCACCAACAGCTGACCTTGAAGAAGACCAACCGCAACTTGAAGATGAAATTGCACTAGGTATGACTTACGATCAAATTGATGATTTCTTAGAGGGTAAAGATGTTTCACCTGAAATCGAAGAGAAATTAATCGCAATTTACCTTCGTACACAACACAAACGTCAGCCTATCCCAACAATTTACGACTAAGCACCACCTTTTTAGCATTACACACTAAAACTACTATTTCCAAGTAACAACGACTTACCTTGACGGTTTAATAAAAATTAAGCAATCAAGGTAAGTTTCTCGCTTTTTTTTCCAGCAAACCATCAAATCACTAGCCTTGATAATGCCTCTAATGATAGATTCAGTATTCGATTAATGATTAATCGTTTTATTTGAAACTATTAAATTTAAGGAAATATAGACCATGAAAAAAGTGGGTTTAGTTGGTTGGCGCGGTATGGTTGGATCTGTTCTTATGCAAAGAATGCGTGAAGAGAATGATTTTGCAACGATTGAGCCTGTATTTTTCACCACCTCACAAGTTGGTCTAGCATCTCCTGAGGTTGGTAAACCAACCGACACTTTAAAAGATGCGTCTTCGATTGAAGCACTATCTGAAATGGATATCATCATTACCTGTCAAGGTGGTGATTACACTAACTCTGTTTATCCTGCATTGCGTGAAAGTGGTTGGGATGGTTATTGGATCGATGCAGCTTCATCATTACGTATGAAAGATGACAGCATCATCGTATTAGACCCTGTAAACAAAGATGTGATTCAACAGGGATTAACTAACGGCATCAAAACTTACGTCGGTGGTAACTGTACCGTTTCGCTAATGTTAATGGCATTAGGTGGTTTATTTGAAGCAGACTTAATTGACTGGGTTGCACCACAAACTTACCAAGCAGCATCAGGTGCTGGTGCACGTAACATGCGTGAACTAATCAGCCAAATGGGTGCGATTGAAGCATCTGTTGCAGATAAACTTGAAGATCCAGCTTCTGCTATTTTAGAAATCGACCAACAAGTTGCTGATTTCATTCGTAGTGATGCATTACCAACTGAACAGTTTGGCGCACCATTAGCAGGTAGTTTAATCCCTTGGATTGACGTACCTATGCCTTCTGGTCAATCGAAAGAAGAGTGGAAAGCACAAGTTGAAGCCAACAAAATTTTAGGCACTAGCGATAAGCAAACACCAATTGATGGTTTATGTGTACGTATCGGTGCAATGCGTTGCCATAGCCAAGCAATGACTATCAAACTGAAAAAAGATGTTTCAGTTGAAGAGATTGAAAAAATCTTAGCGTCTCATAATGAATGGGTTAAAGTGATTCCAAATGAACGTGAAGCTACGGTTTCTGAACTATCTCCAGCGAAAGTAACAGGTACACTAAGTATTCCTGTTGGCCGTATCCGTAAACTTGCGATGGGTCCTGAATACATCAGTGCATTCACTGTAGGTGACCAACTACTATGGGGTGCAGCTGAGCCACTTCGTCGTATGTTAAACATCTTACAAGAAGCTTAATCTAAGCTTACTTAACTAGTTATTAAGTAATAAAAAAGGCCTCAATTGAGGCCTTTTCTGTATCTGCTTTAAATCAGCTTAAAGCTGAAAATTACTCACCTCGTTTACTTCGAGATAGTAAATCCATCGCAGCCACATTCACTGCTTTACCTTGGTATAAAACGTAATAGATTTGCTCACAGATTGGCATTTCAATATTTACGCGTTTTGCTAGGTTATAGACTTCTTCAGTATTACGGTAACCTTCAACTACTTGACCAATTTCAACCTGCGCTTCATCAATCCCTTTACCTTTGCCTAATGCTAAGCCAAAGCGACGATTGCGCGATTGATTATCGGTACAAGTAAGCACTAAGTCACCTAATCCAGCCATTCCCATAAAAGAAGACTCGGAAGCGCCTAACGCCACACCTAAACGTGTTAACTCGGCTAAACCACGGGTAATTAAGGCAGTACGAGCATTTGCACCAAATCCTAAACCATCGGCTAAACCTGCACCAATTGCAATTACATTCTTAACTGCACCACCAAGTTGTACTGCAACAAAGTCTTCAGAAACATAAGTTCTAAAATTACTAATATTATGAAATAAATCAGCAACATGCTGTGTAAAATCACGGTCAGAACCAGCTACCGCAACAGCAGTAGGTAAACCTTTAGCCACTTCCATCGCAAAAGTAGGGCCTGAAATAACAGCTAACGGATAATCATCACCGACGATATCTCGAGCGACTTCTTGCAATAAACGACCTGTTTCAGCTTCTAGCCCTTTGGTGGCCCAAGCAATGCGATGCTCAGGTCGAAGCAAGGGTTTAACCTGTGACAAAACTGAACCAAACACATGGCTAGGTACTACTAATAAAATAGTGCCTGTGGCAGCAATACACTTTGCTAAGTCACTTTCAGGATGAAGCCTACTAGGAAAGGTAACGCTAGGCAGAAATGCCTTATTTTCACGATCTGTCTGTAAACGTTCAATATGCTCACTATTATGACCCCAAATTAAAGTGTCATGCCCATTACGAGCCAGTGATAAAGCTAATGCAGTACCGTAAGATCCTGCACCTAATACCGAAATAGTCGCTTTTTCAGCCATTAATTACCTACCTAGAGTGTTCAGCAGTGTGTATTAAGAGTTTAATGTATCTACTTCTGCTTGCTTACTTGCCATTGCTTGCTGAAATAAAGCATCGAAATTAACTGGTGCTAAGTTCAATTGTGGGAAAGTACCACGAGTAACCATGCTTGATACTGCTTCACGCGCATATGGGAATAAAATATTTGGGCAGAATGCATTTAGACAATGTGCTAGTTGCGCACCTTCAAGGTCAGATACAGAGAAAATACCTGCTTGCTGTACTTCACATAAGAACGCAACGTCATCTTCAACTTTAGCTGTCGCAGTTAGCGATAATGTTACTTCGTAAACACCTTCTTCTAGTTTCTGAGCTTGAGTATCGATATCCATTTTAACTTCTGGCGCCCACTCTTTTTTGAAGATTTCTGGTGAATTTGGGCATTCAAATGAGATGTCTTTAACGTAAACACGTTGGATATTGAATTCTACTTGCTTGTCTTCTTGTTCTGGCATGATCTTCCCTTAATCTTTAATTAAATTATATTGTTATTGTTTAAGCTAATAATGCATCAAGCTTTTCAGCACGCTCTAATGCGTACAATTCATCACATCCACCGATTGGGTTACCATCAATAATGATTTGTGGCACAGTCGTTCCACCGGTGATTTTAGTCATCTCTGGGCGTAAAGAGCGATCCGATACGTCAATCTCTTGATATTCAGCTTGTTTACTATCCAGTAATTGCTTTGCACGTTGGCAGTATGGGCAATATGGTGTTGTGTACATTGTAATAGTAGCCATAAGTTCTGTTACCTTTTAGTTGTTGGTAAATTTGCAGCTGTCCAGCCACTCATTCCTGAAAATAGGTTATTTACTTGTTCAAAACCAGCTTTCGCTAGCTTGTCGCCGGCACCAGAAGAACGTGTTCCCGTTGCACATACAACTATAATGGGGGTCTGTTTGTTATTTTCAATAGCAGCAAACTTTCCTTCATTAATTTGTGACACAGTTATGTTTTTAGCATTTACAATATGCCCTTTCTTAAACTCGTCTGCATTACGCACGTCTACTACAATTGCGTCTTGCTTATTGATTAATAAAGTCGCTTGTTGTGGATTAACATTGTTAATCTTGCTTAATTTACTTTTAACTAAGCTATGAACTAACATAACAGCAATAACTACCCATGCTGCGGATAACATCGGGTTATTACTAATAAAATCAATATACTCTTGCATAAGTTGTTTCTTCTTCTCTGTGGATAAATTCGCATCTGAGTATACCCTGTGAAAAACAGAATATCAGCCTTGAGATTTAGAATAATAAATGAAAACCACTTTTTTAAGGCTATTTTGACTTGCTTTGATCTCACGTCGGGCTTTTTCAGTGACAAGACGCACAAATGTTGTAAAATCAAAGTGGAGATAATTTGGACATTATGCCAGGACATTAAAAGAGGTTTAAAATGACAATGACTAAAAAACCACTAGTTTTATTAATTCTAGATGGCTGGGGAAATCGCCCGGACACACCTGATAACGCAGTATCTAATGCTAAAACACCAGTACTAGACCAACTATGTAAAGACTACGCAAATGGTCTTATTTCTGCGTCAGGTATGGATGTAGGTCTACCAGAAGGTCAAATGGGTAACTCAGAAGTTGGCCATACAAACATCGGTGCAGGTCGTACGGTTTACCAAAGCTTAACTAAAGTAACTAAAGCAATTCAAGATGGCGACTTCTATGAGAACGCAGTTTTTGTAGAAGCAATTGATAAAGCCGTAGCGGCTGACAAAGCAGTACACATCATGGGTCTAGCTTCACCAGGTGGTGTTCACTCACACGATGAGCATATCCTAGCGGCAATCGAGCTAGCTGCAAAACGTGGCGCAACTAAGATTTTTGTTCACGCATTCTTAGACGGCCGTGATACGCCACCACGTAGCGCAGAAGAAACACTGACAAAATACGAAGAAAAATACAAAGAACTAGGTGTAGGTCGTACTGTTTCTTTAGTAGGTCGTTACTTTGCAATGGATCGTGACAATCGTTGGGATCGTGTTGAAGAAGCATACAACGTATTAACAGCAGCAAAAGGCGCATACACAGCAGATAGCGCACTAGCAGGTCTGGAAGCAGCTTACGCACGTGATGAAAACGATGAGTTCGTAAAAGCGACTGTAATCGGTGAAGCAGCACCAATGAACGAAGGTGATGCAGTATTATTCTTAAACTTCCGTGCTGACCGTGCACGTGAGTTAACATACACATTCACAGATGAAAACTTTAGTGGCTTTGAGCGCGCAGTTGTTCCAAACATCCACTTTGCAACATTGACTGAATACGCTGCAGATATTAAAGCACCTGCTGCTTACCCAAGTGAATCACTAACTAATACACTGGGTGAATGGTTATCGAAGAAAGATAAAACACAACTACGTATTTCTGAAACAGAAAAATACGCACACGTAACTTTCTTCTTTAACGGTGGTGTTGAAGATGAATTTGAAGGTGAAAAACGTTCATTAATCAGCTCTCCTGCAGTAGCAACCTATGATCTACAACCAGAAATGAGCTCAGCTGAACTAACTGAAAAACTAGTTGGCGCAATTAAGAGCGATGAATACGATGTAATCATTTGTAACTATCCAAATGGTGACATGGTAGGTCACACAGGTGTATTTGAAGCCGCAGTTAAAGCATGTGAAGCTGTTGATACCTGTATTGGTGAAGTAGTCAGCGCACTACAAGAAGTAGGTGGTGAATGTCTAATCACAGCCGACCACGGTAATGCAGAGCAAATGGTTGACCCTGATACAGGTGGCATCCACACAGCTCATACTAACTTACCAGTGCCGTTTATCTACATGGGCCGTGAAGCGACTATCGCTGAAGGCGGACGTCTATGTGATATCGCACCAACTATGTTATCGCTAATGGGAATGGAAATTCCAACAGAGATGACAGGCCAACCAATCATTACTGTTAAGTAACCTTGGTTTATGGATACCCTGCCTTTAGGTAGGGTATCCAACTCTCCTTTCTAATAATATCTGTATTTAATTTCATCTAATATCTATAAATAAATTTTGATTCGCATACAATAAGCCGCCATCTCAATTATTTTTATCTAACTTTATTAACATTTGTAAGTCGTATTCATAATTGATATTTTTAAGAAGTCCCCTATTCCAGTTATAAGGCCTAAAATCACAGTGATGTTTAACTTATCTAACGACAGAAAACTAAGTTGCTTAGCCTTCATCGCTCTTTTGATCACTGTACTATTTAGCCAAACGGTTACTGCGGCTAACTTAAATACTATCCAACAACAAATTAAAGAAAACAAACAAACTAAAGCCCAACAACAAAAACAACAAAAACAGTTAGAAAGTGAATTAGAGAAAAGTGAAAAAGCCGTTGCTAGCGTCGCATTAACAGCCAACCAGACTAAAACAGACATAGAGCAACAACGTAATGCATTGGTAAATTTACAAAAAGAAACCAGACAGCTCAACGAAGATAAAGCTATTCAGCAGTCATTATTACAACAACAGCTGGTCAGCGCATACATGACTGGTGAAAATGACCTAGTAAAACTAATTTTGAATCAAGAAGACTTAAGTAAAGTCGTCCGAGCTAGAAGCTACTACAAGTATTTAAATGATGCGCGTTTGGAAAGTATTGAATCACTGCACGAAACAGAACAAAAACTACTTAAAAACCAAGAATCTCAAACAAAAACATTAGCCTCATTAGAAAAGCTTTACGAGCAACAAAAACAGAGACAAGCGAACCTAACAACAGAAAAAAGTAAGCGAGACAAAGCTTTACAAGCATTAAGAAAAGACATTAATTACCAAAATAACAAGATAGCAAAACTCAATAATTCAGAGAAAGCACTCCGGGCTCGTCTTAAAAAAGCAGCAGAAGAACGTAAGAGACAACAAGTAGCAGCAGCTAAAATTGCGGCAGCACAAGCGATTAAAAATAAAAATATAGCTAAGGCGAAAGCACAAGCTGAGGCTAAAGCGGCAGCTCAGACAACAGCTAATAGCCAAGCAAATAATCAAGCAAACAGACAAACAAAAACCAATTCAAAACTAGCTAGCTTAAAAGGCAAACTAAAATGGCCAATTGAAGGCAGAGTACTACACAGTTTTGGCAGCTCACGCAGTAGTCAAGTGAAATGGAAAGGCATTGCCATCGCGACTAACGAAGGTGAAAAAGTACGTGCTGTAGCAACAGGTAGAGTATTATTCGCTGGTTATTTTAAAGGCTATGGAATGGTGATCGCATTAGATCATAGCGATAATTACATTACTTTATATGGTTACAACCAAACACTTCTATACAAAGCCGGCGACGTCGTATTAGAAGGTGATGCCATTGCATTAGCAGGGCACAGTGGTGGTCAAGAGAGAAACACATTGTATTTTGAATTAAGCCATAAAGGCACAGCGGAAGACCCATTACGTTGGTTATCGAGAAGATGATCACGTGCTAACTCGATTAAAAAAACTAATATTATGGATTGGCCTGCTCACCTGCTCTGCTAATACCTTAGCGAATACTGTTGGTAAAATAGCTATCATCATCGATGACATTGGCTATAACCGCCATAATCAAGCATTCTTGAAGCTGCCAAAAGCAATCACGTTTGCAATTCTACCCTATACACCTTATTCAACTAAAATTGCTAATCTCGCTCATCAACAAGATCGAGAAGTACTGCTGCATATTCCAATGCAAGCACATAGCCACAATCACTTACTAGGTGAAGGTGCGCTAATGGAACAAATGACCAAACACGGCTTTCAACACAAATTAAGTGGTGCGTTAGACAATATTCCCTATGCCATCGGTGTAAACAACCATATGGGCAGCAAATTGACTGAAGAAGTTATTCCAATGCAATGGACGATGGACCTATTATCACAGCATGGTTTATTCTTTGTAGACAGCCTAACTAGCGCTAAAAGCGTCGCCTCACAAACGGCCATAAAAGCCGGATTACCCGCGTTAAAAAGGCATATTTTCTTAGATAATGTACGCACGGCAAAGGCAATGGAAAAGCAGTTTGAGCAAGCTGTTCAACATAGCCTAAGCGAGCCCTACACCATACTAATTGGTCACCCTTATCCAGAAACCCTAAACTACTTATCACAACGCTTAAGTGGGCCTAATAGAGATTTCCAGCTGGTGAAACTCAGCCAACTGATACCTAAAGAACAACGTATGATGTTAGACCAGAAAAAAGTACAATACGATCACCAACACTTGCTTTACCCTGAAGTAAGCTTCCTGAAAATAAAATAAATATAATAGTGAGCACAGTATGCGATTATCCGTTTTTATTGCTGATACTTTATCAACGCAACTAGTCATCGATTTGCAAAAAATTTATGGCGATTACCTGCCAGCCTCCTCGTTAACCACTGACGCCATCGCCGAGCAATTAAATGATTCACAGTCTCGTTTATATCTAACGATGTTTAATGAACGTCATATCGGTGCCGTTAAAGTACAAATAACAGAAGCCTCAGCCACTCTATCTCAATTACAAATTAGAGACTTAACTCGTCGCCGTGGTGTGGGTAAAAATCTATTAAAACAAGTTGAAAAGCAGCTAAAAGCAGAAGGCGTAACACAGATTAAATACGCATTAACAGAAGTTGATCAATCAGCATTATTAGCAACGCAAGCATTCTTAGTAAACAGTGATTACCGAATCAATGATGACATGGCAATAAAAGCACTCTAGGCCTAATTAACACAGTTCAAATACAAAAAAACACACCGAGGTGTGTTTTTTTGTAGCAAAATTAAAGACGTATCTTTATCGTCCAGCTTCAGGAAAATCCCCTAGCATCATGCTTAAAATATATTGCATTTGAGCACCTTTATTGATCGCTTTATCGCGCTCTAATTGCGTAAAACCTTTCAGTGCAGATCTCCAATAGATTTTTTTTCCTCTATTATCCAAAGCGCTTAGCATAAATGCACCTTTCTTATAGCGAGGGTCAGAGCCCTTTTCTCGGACAGTACCAGGCACCAGTCCAAAACGTTGCTCTACTTGGTTATTAGCAATCACATCATCAGCTGCAAATAAAAAACCAATCACCATTTCTGCTTGATCTGGGTTATCAACTAATTGATAGCCTTTAGTACGCATATACTGTTCTATCTGCTGACGTATGTAAGGTGTTAGCACCAACATAGTGGCTTCTTCTTTCGCTAACACAAAATTATAATCATCATCCCAGCTGTAAGTCGTAAAAGAAGGTAACACTTTACTCGGTTTACCACTGCTCACCAACGTTAAAGGCTCAGGCTCGCTAATAGGATCTTCTTTAACCACAGGTGTACTGGTACATCCCATCAACACTAATTGCACAACTACTAACAGAAATAATAAATGCTTCTTCATCTCCCCCCCTTACTCTTCGTGAACAAATGATGCCGCTTTTTGCATCACTTCAATACCAGAACCTGGAATATGCCCATTTTCACTTAAATGGCGTCGCCACGCACGTGCACCAGGTAAGCCTTGGAATAATCCTAACATATGTCGAGCAACACGATTCAAATGAACACCTTGCGCTAACTGTGCTTCAATATAGGGATACATTTTTTCTAATACTTCAAAACGTGTTAAAGGCACTTTATCACAACCAAATAACTGCTGGTCAACCTTACTTAAAATATAGGGGTTAGCATAAACCTCACGCCCTAACATAACACCATCAACATGTTGTAAATGGGTTTGACAGTCTTCTAAAGTTTTAATTCCGCCATTAATCGCAATAGTTAACTCAGGAAAATCACGTTTTAATTGATAAACACGCTCATAATCTAACGGTGGCACGTCACGATTTTGTTTTGGACTTAAACCACTCAACCAAGCTTTGCGCGCATGAACAATAAAAGTATCACAACCTTGTGCTTTAACTTTTTCAACAAAGTCACATAAAAACTCGTAAGAATCTAAATCATCAATACCAATACGTGTTTTTACTGTCACAGGTAAATCACATGCATCACGCATCGCTTTAACCGCATCACCAACTAATGCACCTTCAGCCATTAAACAAGCACCAAAGCGGCCATTTTGTACACGATCAGAAGGACAACCCACATTTAAATTAATCTCATCAAAACCGCGTTCTGCCCCAGCTTTAGCAGCTTGTGCTAAATCTAATGGCGCAGAACCACCTAATTGTAACGCTACTGGGTGTTCCGCAGCATCTCTTTGTAAGTAATCGCCCTTACCATATAAAATAGCCCCTGTGGTCACCATTTCAGTGTATAGAAGTGTGTTTTTACTCATTAAACGATGGAAGTAACGACAGTATTGATCAGTCCAATCCAACATCGGAGCAATAGAAAAGCGGTTTGTAGGGAAATTTTGCATAAAACACCAAGATTAAATAAGAGACGATCAATAAGCCAAATCAGACTGTTAACCAAGTCACATTAAAAATGTAACAATGATTAATCTTAAACTGGCATTTTAAAAGGGTAATTATAACAGAAAATGATCACTTAAAAACGCCATTTAATCCTTTTGTAAAGATGAAAGTTTGATGATTGAAACCCCGATGACATCCCATCAATAATACTTTATCAGTCCGTTAAAATGAAATATGAGAACCAACAATCACACTTTAAATTCTCCAAAAATATTTAAATGGCGCTTTATTATACGAATATGTGGTGAGTCAGCATTTGAAATCAACGTAATAAGATTTAATTGCCTAAAGGTTATTTATAAGCTAATTAATCATTACGCGGCTTTCACCCCATAATGCCTCACAAAAGCAGAACATAGTGGGATCTTTAATTGTATGAACTAAATTTAACACCATTTGGGAACTGTAAATAAACAAATTTACAATATTGAAGCTAGGTGATGATATTGATTTTAAATTAAATAATAATGAAATAAATGAATTGACTACTCAAGGGTATAAAATTGTAGCTTCAATAGAAGCTTCTTATGTTGGTGAAGCTCGTAATGAATTTGAATTAAATAAGAATAATGCTACTCATAAAGATAAAGAGAATGAATTTTCTAATCTAATTGAATATTTTAAATTTACCTCAAATTTGTTTTTATTTGTCATTGTAGGGGCTTTCATTCTTATTATTACTGGATTTAGTCTTAGTGTTTTTTACTCTACAGAAGAATTATCTTTTTATTTTTTGAAGTAAATAAAAGTATTTTTTGGAATAGATGTGAAAACTAAAATTTTATTGATTTCTTTGGTTGTTTTACATGGCTGTATTGCATACGACACTAATACCCCTGCTATAGAAAATAAAAGTGCTACTGAATATAAATATTCAGTTTGTGGAGGTACTGGTTGGGTTCTTAGTCAAGGGACTGAATACAGTAAGTGCTTAGATAAAGCCTTAGCTAAATGGTATTTTCATCATGCTGAAGATTAATAAAAAAACCGTCAGTTTACTCATTTATTTACTATAAAACCCATTTTACGCATAAATTCGGGGCTCCCCGAAATAGTGGCTTTTTTATCTAGCGGTAAACTTTCTATGATGCTTTGTGCCCCGAAACGAGATACTGATGTAACTAATTACTCCCTCAAAAATACGTTTATAAAGCTAAACAATATAAGATGCATGAAATCTGTAGCATATTGTTTTCACAAAAAACCGTCATTAAAAAGTAAAAAAATAACTATAAAAATATAATGTTATTTTTGCTGTGTACATGGTACATATGACATAATTATTAAACATGGATGAGTTGAAGAGGTTTTATGATTGACCAAGTTTTAGATTATTATGTCAATAATTATTCGGCAGAATCAACGTTATCTTTACTACAAACTTTATCTCATCCTTCTCAAGGCGGGTTAGGTTATAAACTACAAACATTCAACCCATATATTGACTTAGATGGATGGGAAGTTGATCACACCTCTAAAACTATTAAACTGGATACTAGCTCTCTTTTTTCTA
The DNA here is from genome assembly GCF_036697365.1 of Psychromonas arctica. Taxonomy (GTDB): domain Bacteria; phylum Pseudomonadota; class Gammaproteobacteria; order Enterobacterales; family Psychromonadaceae; genus Psychromonas; species Psychromonas arctica_A. The sequence goes on along the minus strand of NZ_JBAHZA010000011.1, from coordinate 83,626 downwards.
ACTACACCATTCAAGATATCGCTATTAATTTAAAAGAAGCAATTGAAACAGATATTACGAAGCAACGATCTTCAATGATTTCTCGTATTGGATGGGGTACTGGAAAAGTTGTCGTTGGAGTAATTGAAACTGTAGTAGGGACAATTGGGATTATAGTTCCAGAGCCAGGTACAACTCTTGCTGGCGTTGGTATGGTAACCCTTGGGGTAAATAGTTTAACGGACGGAGTTACTCAACTTTCTGGTGCGAATCAGGGGCATGGTTACAACTTGTTGGGATCAGCATTTGGAAAAGTTGGTTCTGTTTCAGCAGAGTTGGCTGGATATGATTCTGTTGTTGGTGATAAAATTGGTCGTGGTGTTTTTATGGTTTCTTCTCTTGCCTTTGGATCAATAGGAACAGTAAAAATCCTTAATGTTAAAAGTTTATCAGCTATCCGTTTTGGAGTGGCGGGGCAACCTGGTGGAGTGGAAGTTGGTAGGATTGCGATGGCCTATCCTAGTAATCGAGCAATGGATGGAATGACAATTATTAATATCAGTAATAATTCTGGTCAGTTTATTCTTAGATTCGTTACTCATAATGGTAAATTAGTCGTTAATGGCCGGATAGTAGGGGTTAGTAAGATCTTAAAACATGAAGGAAATTGGAAAGTTGTAGTTAAAGGATTATTAAAACTTCTTGCACACGGTGCTAAACAGGGTATGTAAAATGGCAGATTTACCGCAAATAGAATGGCAGGAACAAAGTAATAGCGATGATAATTTAAAAACAAAAGAGTCAATCATTGAGTTGTTGAAATTGCACGTAAAATACAAGCTAATAGAAAATGAATATTTCTATTTTATAGCACCAGATCCAGCTAGAAATGTTTTATTACTTACAAAAAAAATTGAAGCTTTAGCGTTGCTTAATATTAATACTAATGGGATTAAAATCGTTAATTATGGGCATAAGAACAGAGGATGGGGAGTTATTTTTCAAGAAGCAGAGTTGCTTGAATCATTAATTCCATTATTCTTTGAACACGGACCTGAACACTTAGCTATTACTGCTATTAAAAATTCACTCTTAGATAATCATAAAAAACTACCATTAATACTTAGCAGTATTATTTTTGGTGGAAATAATACTGTAGCTAAAAATGAGTATGCAGGGCTATATTTTGAATGTGATCGCTTGACTGAATTGTTGTAAACAAGGATTTTTTTCCAAACGTCTTAATTCAAGAAAACTTCATATTTTAGTATTTTTAATATCCTGAGTTGATTACTTTATAGTTGGTTTTTTACTGATTACCCAGCATTTTTCCAGTGTGACCCGCAAATATTACGTTAATCTATTTGTTTTTTAGCCGCTAAAATAGCATCCACTAATTGGTTTGGAATATTTGGCGTATCAGTATCATTGGCGAAGATAGATTTGCTTAATTGAATACGATACTCATAATTTTTTAAATATATTTCACAAGCAGGACATTCTTTCAAGTGCTGTATAAAAATGCGTTTTTGATTACCTTCTAAATTACCGTCTATGTAATCAACTATAAATGATTCAAAAGTTTCACAACTAATCGAATCACTTGTTGATGGGTAACTTGATTTATTTTCTATATTCATAACAACTCAACGTAATTGGTGTTCAATTTTTTTCTTCAATAACAGTCTCGCACGATGTAAACCCGTTTTAACTGAAGGCAAAGAAATATCTAAAAGTTCGGCTATTTCTTTTGTGCTATAACCTTCAATATCCTTTAATAGCAGCAGGTTTTTCGCCATTTGAGGGAGCTGATGTATTTGAGCTTTAATGTGCTCTCTTTGACTATCATTAGCTATTAATTTTTCTAATGATAATGTAATTTCTGTCTCTGTTTCAATCCGCTTACCATTAGTATCAAAAAAGGATGAATTATCATCGATTAATTCGACAGGTCTACGTTTATTTGAACGTATTTTCATAAGAGATTTATTAATAACTATTCTGTGTAACCAACTTTTTAAACTAGCGCGCCCTTCAAAAGTTGCAATGGCACTAAATGCATGTAAATAAGTATCTTGTACTGCATCCTCTGCATCGGTTTCATTTAATAGGTATCGCTTTGCAATGATTAATAAGTAGCCGCCATACTCTCTTACAATAAACTCAAAACTGTCAACATTACCCTTTTTTAATTGAGCAATTAATTGTTCTTCACTTAAAGGCATATTAATTTTCTTAGACAAATCCATTTGTTTACATAGCCAATTTTAATAATAGAAAAGTTTGAAGTTATTATGGCACACAAAAACTTTAATGATGAATTCGATTGTTACTGTAGCAAGCACTTAACGGTCTATTTATAATAATATTAAGGCATACAAACATAATTTTTACACTAAAGCTTATAAAAGAAAGCATGATATAGACTGAGATTGGGGATCTTATAACCATACGGTTTAACTTTCGTAAATAACATTAAGTTATATTTCAAGGAAACGAATAAAAAAAGAAAGCTAAGCCTTTGTTAAAAAGGCTTAGCTTAATAACTTTATTTAATTTTAGCTGAGCCTAAAGAAACACTAAACTGCTCACACCAGATATAAACTTCGTTAAAGTTATTAACATTAATAGATGCAGGAATTAGGTAAGTTGATTGACCGTTGTTAGACACTAATTTTCCTAATAATGTGTTTGAATCAAACTTACCATTTTTACCTAAACCAACTTTAGGATCTGGAGCGCCATCAAGTGAAAAATCAGAACCTAACACAACAGCATAACCTTCATCAGTTTGCACAATGCTTACTTGACCAGTAGTGATATGGTCGTTAGCGCCGCTAAACTCACCTGTTTTTACAGTTTGAGCTGCATTACCCATTAAAGAGAATGTAGCTAAAGATAGTGCAACTAAAAAGCCAGCAATAGTTTTAATTTTTAATAATGATTTCATTAATAACTCCAAAATAATAAATAGTAAATAATTAGCAACTCAAGTGTTGTTATATATTAGATGCCGCTCATTCATATTTGGTTACAAGTAATTAGGGTTTATTTTTAAATAATAGAAAAAACATTTCTAGGCCTTTATAATTATGTGGTCAAATTTATTGTGCCACTACAGATATCGGAACGGCTATTGAACGTGTGTAGTTCAATAATTTAAAGTAGAAATCCATATAAATAGCGGTAATGACTCGCTTTTCTTATCCAGTATTGAGGTTAAATAGCAACTAAGACTCAGCAAGTTACCCTCTTCTAACTCAGTTATTTCCATTCGAAAAAGTATTCAGATTACACATCATTATACAAACTCCGATAAATAGCTTGCGTATTTTCCTTGTGAAAACAGCCCATTTCCTCGTTGTAACTTTCGTAAAAATAATTATTAAAAAATTAACATATCTAATGTAATCGATATTAGTCAGCTTAATTCTTAATCAAGCGGTGAGTGTTAGTAACTAAAAATATAAGCGACAGCTCGAACTTTCTAAAACGTAAAATACCTTAGTTAATATTTCTTTCAGTTAAGTAATTAGGCTTCCGCTTAATGATCGGATTAGATGATGAGCATAAAAAAATATTTTTTTATTATTTTGAAATGAAGAGCCATGCCTTTTTCAAAGGGGGCTGGAACTCATGTTTTTTGTATTTTTAAATCACAAAATATATAAAAACAAATTTAAATAGGAACTATAAGTCAATTAAAGATACTAATAAAATCCACAACAACGATATATATGGAAATTATAATGCAATTAAAGACACAATTTAAATATTCAGCACTATTTGCAGCAGTAACTTTTTCAATCGCTTCTCATGCCGCAACAGTAAATATCAATAATCCAGGCTTTGAAGATAGTTTCGATAGTTGGGAAACTAAAGATCCTTCAGCTATTTCTAGTGATGAACGTTCAGGTTCAAAAGCTGCAAAAATCACAGGTCAAGGCGGTAAGTTTGTACAAGACGTTAGCGTTGAAAAAAATACTGACTATGAACTATCTGCTTACATTGATGGTGATGGTAAAATTGGCGTTACAATCGATGGTGAGCGTACTCGACTTACAGGTGGTGGCGATGATGAATATGAAAAAGTAACTGTTTCTTTTAACTCTGGTGATGAATCAACCATTTCTATCTGGGGTGAATATAATGATGGAACTGCTCGTTTTGATGATTTTACATTAACAAGCACAGAAGCAGATACTGTTGATGAAACAGATTCAAATGAAGATACTGCAAATGATGATTCAGCAGTAGAACCAGGTACAGCGACTTACCCATCAGACCTATTCAATTATGAGCAATGGAAAATCACCTACCCTGATGGTGAAGAAGTTAAACAACTTTACCAAGAAGAGAATGAATATTTTTACGTAAACGATGATCAAAATGGCATCGTATTCTTTGCTCCTATCAGAAGCGATAACGGTACAACTGAAAATTCTGATAATATCCGTTCTGAACTTCGTGAGCGTACAGCAGATGGTGATTCAGATATTTACTGGACTACTGACGGTACTCACGTTATTTATGTAAAACAAGCAATTACACACCTACCTATCGTAAATCCATATCTTGTTGCAACTCAAATCCATGGTGATAAAGAAGATGGTATTGATGATGCGATGGTCTTACGTCTTGAAGAAAAACACCTATTCTTGAGCTTCAATGGCGGTAAGTTACATGACGACGTAACCGTTAAAACTGATTATGAATTAGGCACGGTTCACGAAGTTATCTTTGAAGTGATTGATGGTAAGCATTATGTTTATTACAGTGAAGATGGACAATTAGAGAGTGCTTATAATGCAGGTAATGCAAGTAAATACTTAGTTAAAGATGGCTCTAATGACTACGTAATGGATCTTGATTACGATAAATCCTATTTCAAAGCAGGTAACTACACGCAAAGTAATGCTGATAAAGAAGGCGATGAAACAGATAATCCTGATAACTATGGAGAGGTTGTTTTATATGATGTATGGGTTGATCATGATGAATAAAGTAAGTAATTAGTTTTACTTATAGCCATAAAAAAACGCTCTTGTACTAAGTACAAGAGCGTTCTAATAAAGTTTTATTTACACTATAAACAATTAAACAAACTAATTATTTAGCTGGTTTTTCCACTTCAGTTAACATGCCTTTCATTAAGCTCACACAACCAACCAGTAAGATAACTGTAAAAGGTAGTGCTGCAATGATAGTGATAGATTGCAGGGCTTGGATAGATTGCGTCCCACCAATCCATAACATCACCATCGCAATTAAGCCTGAAATAACAGCCCATACGATTTTTTGTTTCATTGGTACTTCTAATTTACCGCCTGCTGTCATGCTATCGATAACAATAGAACCTGAGTCTAGCGTGGTTACGAAGAATACGACGATCAATACAACAGCTATAACAGATAAGATGTCACCAATTGGGTAAGCATCTAACATGTAAAATAAGCTTAACGATACATCTGTAATACCTTGCTCTGCACCTAGTAAACCCACTTTATCAATGATTTGGTCGATAGCAACACCACCAAATACTGACATCCATAAAGTCGTAACGACTGTTGGGATCACAAGTACGCAAACTAAAAACTCACGAATAGTACGCCCTTTAGAAATACGTGCTACGAACATACCAAAGAATGGCGCATACGCTACCCACCATGCCCAGTAAAACACAGTCCAACCATGCAACCATGACGTATCTTCACGACCTGATGCTTGACTTAATGGCACAATATTTTTCACATAACCCACTACAGCTGTTACTAACGAATCAAGTACAGTAGTGAAGTTTAATACTGCAATTAAGCCAAGGAATACAAATGCAATTACCATGTTAATGTTGCTTAACAGCTTAACACCACCGTCCATCCCACGAGTTACCGATAAAATTGCTAAGCCCATGATCAATACAATAATAAATTGTTGTAGGTATAAGCTGTTTTCAAAACCAAATACATGGCTAATGCCACTTGCGGCTTGTGAACCACCTAAACCTAATGATGTTGCTAGACCAAACAAAGTTACTAACACAGTTAATACATCAATAACATCACCTACTCTACCCCACACTCTATCGCCTAGAATTGGATAAAACACAGAGCGCATCGATAATGGTAAGCCTTTGTTATATACAAAATACGCAAGGCATAATGCCGTCATACCGTAAATTGCCCAGGCATGTAGGCCCCAATGGAATGCCGTTGCTCCCAGTGCAAGTTCACGACCTTCTGGTGTGAAAGGTGCTGCATTTAACGGAGTACCATACCAATCTGTGTAGAAAGCTGTTGGTTCCGCTACGCCCCAGAAAATCAAACCAATCCCCATACCAGCAGCAAATAACATTGCAATCCAAGAAGTGGTTGAATAGTCTGTTGTCGCTTCATCACCACCTAAACGAATTTTCCCTAAAGGAGAGAATGCGATACCTACAGCAAATAATAATAAGATGTTGGCCCCCCACATAAAAAGGAAATCGAAGTTAGATAAAACTGCACCTTTAATAGAGTCAATAGCAGCTTTTGCATCTGCTGGCTCTAACATTAATAAGGTAACGATAAAAAGAATGGATAAGGCGACTGAAGCAGTAAAAACAGTGTTGTGGACATCAAAGCCCCACTTATTAATATTATCTTGACCTACTTGATAGTCAGTAGATTCTATACTGTATTTTTTAGATTTAAATTTCATAACTTCTGACGTTTAACTACTCGCATTAGCAAATAGAAACATCAGCTCCATATTAAATGAATACTCAATTAGTTATCTCACACCATAAAAAATGGTATTCAATCACTGTCGTTTTTATTTTTAGACTTAATAATAAGCGTAATATTCTAACATACAAAAAAATTCAGAAATCCATTACCATAAAACGCTAATTTATATAGATAAATAAGGTTTTTATATGCGTCAATATTTTCATTATGTTTATAAAATAAAACATAATTAATTTAATAATCGGTTTGGTAATCAACCACTACTTCACCCCAGCTTAATGTTAGATCAGCAATGATATGCTGTGCGCTGAGCACCTTCTTTACGGGTAACTCTGCCATTGGTGCTAAAGCGTGATTAAACAGCTCTAATGCGCCAGGTCCTGACCAAGCCTCTTTCACTACCACATCTTGCATATGATATTTAACCAGCTGTGTAATCAATGGTGTGTTATCCGCATTAGGAATGATTTTTAATAGGTAACCCGGCTCAGTTTCCATGGTCTGTTTTACTTGTTCAAGGTCCATAGCATGCCATTTGTAAGGCATAGTTGCTCTAGCGATTTCACATTGACCAAAGAAGACTCGACCTAAAACACAGTCTGAATCGTACAATAATTCTGGTTGTGCATACTTCTTAGGAAAGCCCCAAATTTCACGGCCCGCAGCAATAGCCGGAAAGTTATTTAAATACATTTGATGAACATACTGCCCTGCTTGACCATCTAACGTCACAGGAATTACTTGCCCAGACTCAATGAATGAACCCAATCCTCTGAAGTCCTCCATCTTAATCACTTCAAACTTAACGATTGGTTGGTCGAACTGTAATGGCTCAGGGACAACCGCTTTTAAAGCTTCTCTATCCGTTTCATAAGTTACAATAAAGAATTCTCTATCAATGCATCGCACTTTGTTCGGTCCTACTGTAGGTGCCGTCGCTGGCATCGAGGTAAGTTGTTTAATCTGCTCAATATTCATGGTGTATCGGTCTGTATTAGTCTCTAAATAAAGGTCTATTGTTATGCGTTTAATCTAGGCTGACAAAGGAATTAAAAGATAGGGGTATGACTTTATGGAATGCAAAAAAATACCGCGTTTACAAAGTAAACGCGGTATTAAATTAATAACAGTTAAGCTTAAAGGTTAAGTATTCACTGTTTGTGTGTTATCTGACTGCGCTTCAGCAGCATCATTAAGGTCACGACGTTTACGTTGTAATCTAATGATAATAAACAGTAATAGTAACGCAGGGATATAGAACCACTGTTTAGCAGGACGCACTACTGGAACACCTACATCGACAATGATTTGGTCGAAGTCAAAACCAACTTTTTCAGCTGTGCTATCAAAGCCAATCCCATCAACCATGATTGAACCATCTTCCTGTGGCAATAATTCTAAACCATAGTTTTCAACACGTTCTTGGCCTGTTTCACCTTCGCCCACAACCATTAACATAGTTAATGTTACTGGATCACCTACATCGTTTTGACCATTTACTAGAACACGTAGCTCTGTACCTGGTTCAACCTCTTCCATTACATTCACTAACTCAGTACCAGCACGCTCATCGTAAGGTGGGATCACATAATCCATCCAGAAACCCGGGCGGAACAATGTAAATGCAATAATTAATAGTGCAAACGATTCCCATAGCTTTGATTTAGCGATGAAGTAGCCTTGGGTACCCGCGGTAAATATCAACATCGCCATGGTGGCGGTAATAAATATCGCTATCCCTTCTAAGAAGGTCACATCCATTAACAGTAAATCAGTGTTAAAGATGAATAGGAATGGTAATAAAGCAGTACGTAATGAATAGAAGAAGGCCACAAAACCAGTCTTAATTGGGTCGCCTCCCGATACCGCTGCGGCGGCAAAGGATGCTAAGCCTACTGGAGGCGTCACATCAGCCATGATGCCGAAGTAGAACACAAACATGTGTACTGCAATCAGTGGCACGATTAATCCATTTTGTTGGCCTAAACTAACAATAACAGGTGCTAGTAAAGACGATACAACGATATAGTTTGCGGTTGTTGGTAAGCCCATACCTAGAATAAGACTGAGGATACCTGTCCAGACCAAGATCAACATGATCTGTCCCATGGACAAGAACTCAACCAAGGCAGCCAGTTTTAAACCAATACCCGTTTGCGATACGGCACCAACAATAATACCAGCAGCTGCCGTTGCGATGGCAATACCGATCATATTTCTTGCACCGGTGATCATGCCATCAACCAACTCATTAAAGCCTTGTTTAACCATGCCCGATGTTGATTTCTTACGGAAGAAAGCAAATAGGTGACGCTGAGTTAACAGGATCACAATCATCAAAGTTGTTGCATAGAATGCAGATAAACCCGGTGATTTACGTTCGATCATCAAACACCAAATTAGTACCACCACTGGTAGTAAGAAGTGTAATCCAGACTTAACCGTTGGACCTGTTTCAGGCAAACTAAGTACAGGAGAGTTTGGATCATCCATCACTAAATCAGGGTAAGCAGAGCTGATTTTAACTAATACAACATAAGTGGCTGCAACCAATGCAGCAACTACCCAGAATAGTAAATCCGGAGCAACAAAGGATTTCAGTAAGCTAACCACAAAGAATAATCCAAAGGCACCAATCACTAAATTACCTAGTACTATCGCACCAGTAGAAATAGTTTTCGCGAGCTTATCTTCACTAGCTTTTGCCTTGAACTTTTTAAACACTAAATATTGAATCGCAATAACTGCTAATACTAAGCCTAAACGAGCTTCAGTGGTTGCTAATACCGCATACAACTCAGATAAGTAAAATGCCCCGCCCGCTAACGCGATAATTGGTAACAGTGTCATTGCCCAAGAGATTAATACATCTTTAGCCGTTTTCACTTCGCCTTCGCGTGTTAAGCCTTTCATGTTTAGCTTCATCGCTTCTAAATGCACGATATAAACCAATGCAATGTAAGAGATGATTGCAGGTAAAAAGGCATGTTTAACCACGTCAAAATAAGGAATATTCACATATTCCACCATTAAGAAAGCCGCGGCACCCATTACTGGTGGCATGATTTGACCATTAACCGATGAAGCCACTTCTACAGCACCAGCCTTTTCAGAAGAGAAACCAACACGTTTCATCATCGGAATAGTAAAGGTACCAGTGGTTACTACGTTAGCAATCGATGAACCTGAAATCAGTCCAGTCATACCCGATGCAACCACCGCTGCTTTTGCAGGACCACCACGTAAATGCCCCATTAACGAGAAAGCTACTTTAATAAAGTAGTTACCTGCTCCTGCGCGATCTAACAATGCGCCAAATAATACAAATAGGAATACTAGATCTGTTGATACACCTAAAGCGATACCAAACACACCTTCTGAAAATAGCCATTGATGGTCCATAACACCACCAAATGTGGATCCTTTCCAAGCGATCAACTCAGGTGCATAAGGCCCTAAGAAGGTATAACCCAAGAAGATCATAGCAACCACCATCAATGGTGGGCCTAAGGCACGCCTAGTAGCTTCAAGTAACGTTAGCATACCGACAATGGCAACACCGATATCCACTGGATTAGGCGCACTTGGTCGGTCACTTAAACGAATACCAAAAATACTGTCCACTAACATGGAGTCAGCAATAAACGGATACAAAGCACAAAGGCTGGCAATGATTGCTAACCCCCAATCAGCCATTGGTACTTTGCTACGTGAAGAGGCTTTAAAAGCTGGATAAGCAAGAAAGGCTAAGAAAATAGCAAAGCCCAAATGGATTGATCTTGCTTCTCCACTTGAGAAGACCCCCCAACCAAATAAGAAAGGTAGTGGAGAGGCTATCCAAACTTGGAATATAGACCAAGTTAACGCCACACCCGCCATCAATTTAACTATCTTTTGATTGGTTGGATTTCTTCCTCCGGTATCGGTGGAAGCGACGAGATCTTGTAGCTCCTCATCATTCATTAGTGTTTTTTCAGTCATCAGAAAATTTCCTATTGATACGCATGACAATGCGATCTTGTGTTACGAGAGATCATTCTAAAAATGCGTAGTTGATGCTTTAGATTATCTATATTGATATCCATCATAATCGGTAAAATGACACCAATTAACAATGAGATATACCGAAATTACTTATTGGATTGCAATCGTTTTTTAGGTAAGTAGTTTTGGTATATCTGCTTTTTTAAAAGCAAAAAAGCGGAAGTATAACTACTCCCGCTCTATTTAGCTAAGGGTTAGATTACATCCAACCTTTTTCTTTGTAGTAACGAATCGCGCCTTCATGAAGTGGAGCAGATAGATTTTTAGTGATCATATCGCTTTCTTTTAGGTTAGCAAATGCAGGGTGCATCTTCTTGAAACGTTTAAAGTTTTCAAATACCGCTTTCACCATTTGGTAAACAGTTTCTGAATCTGTTTTAGTTGAACTAACAAACGTAGCAGCTACACCAAATGTTGCTGTATCAGTATCAGTACCTTTGTACATACCAGCTGGAATACTTGTCATTGCGTAGTATGGGTTATCTGACGCTAGTTTTTGAGCCACATCATTATCAACAGGTACTAATACTGCATCACAAGATGTTGTCGCTTCTTTGATTGAACCATTTGGGTGACCAGCAACGAATACGATTGCATCTACTTTTCCGTCACATAGTGCAGCAGCTTGCTCTGAAGATTTAAGTTCAGACGCAACAGCGAAATCACTCATTTCCCAGCCCATTTTGCCCATTAGCACTTCCATCGTACCGCGTTGACCCGAACCTGGGTTACCTACGTTTACTTTTTTACCTTTTAAATCGTCAAAGCTTTTAATGCCAGCATCAGCACGAGCGACAACAGTGAACGGTTCAGCATAAACAGAGAATACAGAACGTAGTTCTTTAAATGCACCTGCTGGGAATTGTTCTGGGGCTGTACCGTTGTATGCGTGGAACTGCCAATCTGATTGAGCAACGCCCATATCAAGGTCGCCAGATTTTAAACCGTTAATGTTAGTTACTGAACCACCTGTTTTATGAGTACAGTTAATTTCGTGCTCAGCAGTACCGCGGTTTACTAGGCGACAAATAGCACCACCCACTTGATAATAAACACCAGTTTGACCACCAGTACCAATTACCACATGTTTAGTTTCTGCAATTGCAGAGCTTGCCATGAATGTTGCGCCTACAGCAGCTGCCATTGCTAATTTTTTTAAAAACATATTTAACTTCCTTTTTAGATTTTATTCGTCGGTACTTTCCTACATAGACAAGCAAGAATCAAGCCTGTGATGGAAAATATGTGGACTCTCAAACGCTTACAAAAACCAGTGTATTAATTTCAAACACACTGCTTATTAAACAAACACTTGAGTGTTCTATTTTGGTGCAACTCATTCTAATTTGCATCAATTTAGAGCGGTCTATTGCTTGTTTTTATTTCCATTTTGCGATGCACCAATCATGTTTGTTAATACTCGTATCAAATTGATGATTATATATTGTGCTAATTGACTTAAATTCATACAGCTATGATTAATACTCGCTACAAATAACTTGCTTAAACAGTATTGAAAAGATTAACTATCAACTCAACTAATTTAGGAGAAACTCCGTGCTGAACGAAACCACTTTACCCTCAATAAAAGCATTACGTACTTTTGTAGCAGTGGCCGATAACATGAGTTTTTCAAAAGCAGCCCAGGCACTTTTTATTAGCCAAAGTGCAGTGAGTAAAAACATATCGTCCCTAGAAAAACAACTTGGACAACCGTTATTCAACCGTCGTTTAAACGGAATTGAATTAACCAGTGCGGGCGAACAATACCTACCTAAAATTATTGAAGCATTAGAAATCATCCAATATACGACTGAAAGCTTAGTTTTGATCGATCAAGTAGAAGAAGTTTTATCATTAAATGTGACTCCTTCCTTTGCTAGCTTATGGTTGATTCCGCATATTCAGCAATTTTATGATTTAAATAAAAATATTCGCGTCAGAATTAAAACTGGTGATGGCATTCTTAAAAAAACCAATGGAGAAAGTGATATCGCCGTTCGCTGTTTATCGGTATCGACTCACTATGAAAATGCCACGCTATTGAAAAAAGAAAAGCTAGTGTTGGTCGCCTCACCTCAATTGCTGGCTAGTAACCCCATTAATACAATACAAGATGTGCAGCACTTTGATGCTATTTTCCACATCACTCGTCCCCGTTTATGGGAGCAATTCAAGAAGCAAAATCAGTTAACCTTTAGCAGTAATTATAGTTGTACTGGTTTTGAGCATTTTTACATGTCACTAGAAGCGGCAAAAGGCGGATTAGGGTTAGCACTTTTGCCTGACTTTATGGTGCATAATTCTTTAGCTAGCGGTGAACTTGTAAACCCTTTGAATATCAGTATGGATACAGATTATGCATACTATGTTTTCGTACCAAGCTATCGCCTCTCTTCTCGAAAGATTTATGAGTTTAAACAATGGATAACAAGCCATTTAGGTGAAAGTATCGATTTATAATCCCATTAACTTATTATTGAGGGCACAAAACTTGACGAAAACTGTCAGCGTTATGCAAATCAATATTTAATAAGCTACTCACTGCTTTAATATCGATAATTTGTTGTGCATTACTGTCAGCGATCTCACCTTTACTATTGAAATGATTATTTTCAAAACCAATACGAATGTCACCACCCATCAACATAGCACTGATCAAACACTGCTGCTCTTGAGGGCCAAATGCACAAGTTGCCCAAGGCGTTTTTGTGGTTAACAGTTGTTCGCTAAGAAAAGGAGCGAGATCAGTGACAGAAGAGCGTAATTGCTTATGATAACGCCCTAACACTAATAAAATATGATGATTTTTACTCGGTAAAATCCCTTGTTTAATCAATGAGAAGTAACGTTGTACATCTTCCACCGAATACAGGATATATTGCGCAATGATCCCACTTTCAACAACCCAATGAAAAAATTGCTGTGCAACCGGTAAATATGAATCATCAGGAATTAACTCTTTCAAAGCAAAAGAAGCTGCTTCTGGCATCGTCTCTTTAATTAGCAACATCTGTTGATCTGGTTGATATTGACCAACGGCTTCTGTAGTTAGTTGCACAATAATTGACTCACCTACCGCTTGCTTAACTGCTGCTAATGTCGCTAGGTTATCGTCGATCTCTAAAGAGTGTAAGCCATTTTTATCACGAGCATGCAGATGAACCATGGCTGCGCCAGCATCACGACAAGCAATCACGTCATCCACAATTTGCTCAATAGTAACAGGGACTGCAGGGTGATCTTGGCGTGTTTTTCGTGCACCATTGGGCGCAACAATAATCGCAGCTTTATGTTTTTGTTCATTAATCATAATGCCCAACCTTGCGCAGCTTCAACTAATGCAGTTTTTAATTTACTTACTAACTCATCAAGCTGTTTATCATTGATAATAAACGGGGGCGCTAATAAAATATGGTGCCCTGCACGGCCGTTAATGGTACCCGCCATTGGGTAACACATTAACCCGTGTTTCATGGCTAGCTGTTTCACGACTTTATTGGCTTCTGTTGAAGTTGGTAACGGGGTTTTTGTTTGTTTATCAGCCACCAGCTCAATACCAATAAATAGCCCTCGCCCTCTTATGTCGCCAACATAAGATAAAGGCAGCAAAGATTCTTTTAACTTAGTGCGTAGTTTTTTACCTTGCTCCTGTACTTTATCTAACAGGCTTTCCGACACTATTGTCTGTACGGTTGCTAATGCAGCGGCACAAGCAACCGGATGTGCCATAAACGTATGCCCATGCTGAAAAAAACCACTACCATGGGCAATGGCATCATAAATTTTGTCACTGATCACCACACCACCAATAGGTTGATAACCAGCGCCCAGACCTTTAGCAATAGTCACTAAATCAGGAACGATTTGATCCTGTTCAAAAGCATAAAAAGTACCTGTTCGACCAATACCACACATCACTTCATCAAGAATAAGCAGTACATCATATTTATCACAAATTTCACGGATACGCTTAAAGTAACCTTTTGTTGCAGGTAAAGCCCCCGCTGTCGCACCTACTACAGGTTCAGCCACAAAGGCCATTACATTTTCAGCACCAAGGGCTAATATTTCAGTTTCTAACTCATTAGCGACACGGAGTGAATAATCTAACTCAGATTCATTGTCTTGTTGATCACGATACGCATAACAAGGTGAAATATGCGTTACTTCTGAAAGTAACGGTGTGAATTTTTCTCTTCGCCATTCATTTCCACCTACCGCTAACGCACCTAAGGTATTGCCATGATAACTTTGACGTCTAGCAATAAATTGAGTTTTACTTGGCTTACCAATTTCCACAAAATACTGACGCGCCATTTTTAACGCTGACTCTACTGCTTCCGAGCCACCACTCACAAAGTAAACATGGTTTAATGGCTCTGGTGCTAAGTCGGTTAACAGTGTTGCTAACTCCTCACTTGCTTGGTTAGTAAAGAATCCAGTATGCGCAAAAGGAATAGACTCAATTTGCTCAATCATCGCTTTCTTTACTGCTGTATGGCTATGCCCTAGATTTGAAACAGCAGCGCCGCCACAACCATCTAAATATTGTTTACCCTGTTGGTCGAATAAGTAAATCCCGTCACCACATGTAACGGTTGGCAGTTGAGAATGGCAATGGCGATGCAAAATGTGCGTCATGAAGTTAACCTTCTATAAAATATCTATTGAGAAAGTCTGATAATTATATTTTTTAAGCGGGTTTTCAAAGGAATTAAAATATAGGGGTATGAAAAATAGGAATAATGGCTAAATAATTCTAATGCCAGCCCACATCAGTAGCCAATAATATGTGTTTTACGTTCTAGACATAAAAATATGATAAAACTGCAATAAAACTACAACAATCCCTTGCAATCATACTTCCCAATATTTTTCGTTTTCAATCTGGTTAATTTAAATAACCCCCTACTGAGTTAAAGAATCAATGCAATAGTCAAATTTTAAAAAATGTTATTTAAAGCTTCAGTTCGATTAAGAATTAAACAAAAACCAGGTCAATAAATAATCATTTAGAGTTAAAAATATACATTTTTTTAAAAAAATTGATGCATATTTCACAAAGTGGAGGTAATTTAAATAACAAGTTGACTGGATGGTCAACCGAATGGAATGAATATTAATAATATACTTACATTAATTTTACTAGGGAAAGAGCAATGCAACAGCCATATTTTAAGAAACGTTACCTATCACAAATTGTCACCTCTGTTTTAATCGCCGCATCACTCACAGCTTGTAATACCGATAGTGATGATAATGACACGCCTGACAACTCAAATTATACGTTACAACTATTACATATGGCCGACATGGATGGCTCAAATGCAACGGCACTGGAAAATGCAGGTAACTTTGCAAGTAACGTGGATGCGCTACGTAACCAATACCCAGATAACACACTATTTTTAAGCTCGGGCGATAACTACATCCCAGGTGTACGTTATGCTGCTGCTGACGATGATTCAATGGCCGATGTTGAAGGAATAAACGTACCAGGTGTTGGCCGCGCTGATATTGCAATGGTAAATGCCATGGGCCTACAGGCTTCAGCAGTGGGTAACCACGATCTCGACGGTGGTACCGAAGAGTTTGCATCAATTATTGATACTGATGACACTTACCCAGGCGCACAATTTCCATACCTAAGCTCAAATATGATTTTTGCTGACGATGAAAACACTGCGCCATTAGTGGTTGAAGACGGTTTAATCGCAAGTGAAATCCCAAACAGCTTAGCGTCATACACGATCATTGAAGTAGATGGCGAGCAAATTGGTATTGTTGGTGCAACAACACCAACTAATGACATCATTACTGATACAGGTGATATTACGGTACTTCCTGCCAGTGATGCTACCTCTGATCTTGCAGTCATTATCCAAGAGAAAGTTGATGAGCTAACCGCACTTGGTATTAATAAAGTTATCCTACTAGCACATATGCAAAGTATCTCTATCGAAGAAGAACTAGCAACGCTACTCACTGACGTTGATATCATTGTCGCAGGTGGTTCAAATACACTACTTGCTGATAGCACAGACGATTTATGGGATGGTGATGTAGCGGAAGGAGAATACCCAGAGCTGTTTGAAGATGCCGACGGTAACGATGTCGCTTTAGTGAATGTTGATGGTGATTACAAATACCTAGGCCGTTTAGTGGTTGAGTTTGATGATAACGGCAACATTGTAGTTGATTCAATCGATGATGAAGAGAGCGGTTCATACATCAGTAATGATGATATGGTCGCGTCATTATCTGGCGAAGCAAATACCGCTGTTGATGCGATTGTTACCGCTATCGAAGATGTCGTGCTTGAGTCTGAAGGGAATATTATGGGTCATACTGATGTATTCATAAACGGACTTCGTGCTTCAGTGCGTTCAGAAGAAACCAACCTAGGTAACCTTACAGCAGAAGCAAACCTTTGGTACGCAAACCTGATTGATGGCATTGATACACAAATCTCTATCAAGAATGGTGGTGGTATCCGTGCAGAGATTGGTTACGCAGCTTACCCAGCAGGCTCTACAGATGCTGATGATATAGAGTATTACCCACCAGCAGCTTATCCTAATGCAAATAAAGAAGAAGGTGACATTTCACAGTACGATATTCAAACCGCTTTATCATTCAACAATGAGTTAACAGTGCTAGACCTAACGGCTGAACAGTTAAAAGAGATTGCTGAACATGCTGTATCTGATGTTACTGGTGGTCGTTTCCCACAAATCTCTGGTATGTCATTAACCTATGATGAAACACAAACTGCACGTGAGTTTGAGACGGTAGAAGATGCTGATGGTAATACGACTTTAACTCAAACTGTTGAAGGTCAACGTATTCAAGAGCTAAGCGTTGATACTAACGGTGATGGTGAGTATGACTACACAGTTGTATCGGGTGGTGAGTTAGTCGATGAAGACAGTATGACATTCTCTGTTACTACACTGACTTATACTGCAGAAGGTGGTGATGGTTACCCATTCCCATGTACAGCAGCAGGTGCAGACTGTAGTGAATTGAATACAGACTTAACTGAAATCATGACAACTGAAGACCCAGGTAACTCAGACTTTGCAAGCACAGGTACAGAGCAAGATGCTTTAGCTGAATACTTACAATCAGAATTCACTGATGCTGATAACGCTTATAACTCTGCTGATAGTATTGCAGATGAAACAGTGGTTGATGAACGTATTATTCGTAGTGAATCTCTATAAGTAATAAAGATTAAACACTCTTTATAAACCGCCTCCATAGGCGGTTTTTTTATGCCCTAAATACTAATCAACACTCTTCGCGAGATAATCTTGCATCTCTTGTTCAGGCACCATGCTACCGCCAGTAGCCCATATTAAATGCGTGGCATTAGCCATTTTATATTGATCTAACTTTAATCGCTGTAAATACTCACTGTTTGCAGACACTATCATCGGGCCAATTACTCCCGCAACTGCTGACGGCTCTAATTGTAAACTTTCTAAACGATCCATCTTTTGCAAATAGTTGTACATAGTTTGGTCGGACAAAGTGTAATAACCATCTATCAGCCCCTGCATAGAACGCCCAACAAAACCAGATGCGCGCCCTACCGCTAAACCATCGGCTGCAGTCACATTATCAATACCGATATCTTGCACCGATATTTGGTCATGTAAGCCAGTATGCACACCTAATAACATACAAGGAGAATGAGTTGGCTCTGCAAAAATACAATGTACATGATCACCGAAAACAGCCTTTAATCCAAATGCAACACCGCCCGGACCACCACCTACGCCACAAGGCAGATAAACAAATAAAGGATGGTCTTGATCAACCTTAATACCTAACTCGTTAAACTGCTGTGATAAACGTTGGCCTGCAACTGAGTAACCTAGAAATAGTATTTGTGAATTTTCATCATCGATAAAGAAACAGTTAGCATCACCCTCTGCTTCTTTTCGCCCTTGCGCTACCGCAACGCCATAATCTTGTTCATATTCAACTACATTGACACCATGGGTGCGCAATTTATCTTTCTTCCATTGTCGCGCATCAGCAGACATATGAACAGAAACAGAAAAGCCTAACTTAGCACTGATAATACCGATGGATAGCCCTAAATTACCAGTGGAACCAACCGCAATACTGTATTGGCTAAAGAACTGCCTAAACGATTCAGAACACAATTTCCCGTAATCATCACTCTCTTCTAACAACCCTGCTTGCATCGCTAATTTTTCAGCATGCGTTAAAACTTCATAAATTCCGCCACGCGCTTTAATAGACCCTGCTATGGGTAGATGACTATCTTTCTTTAACATTAAGCGACCAGTCAAAGGCTTTCCATAATCAAGCTGTAATTGCTTCTTCATTTCAGCAATATCTATTACTTCAGATTCGATAATACCGTTATTTTTTGTTGTTTCAGGGAAAGCTTTTGTCAAATAAGCAGCAAATCTATTTAATCGTTCGCTTGCTTGCTGTATCTCCTGTTGACCTAACCCAACCAGCTTCATTCCCTCTTCAACAGAGGTAATATTCGGATTAAACCAACTCGTTGGTTGTAGTGCTATTAATGTTTTTAACAGAGGAAACTTACTAAGTAGGGTATCCATATTTAATCTATTCACTATGCAGCCTTAATCGAAGTTTATTTATATTAATGCTCAAAAAACTAATCACTTATAGTTAAAAATACACCTTTTTTTAAAAAATGATGGATATTTTAAATAGTGAAGGTAATTTAAGTAATAGTTTGACTGAAAGGTCAACTAAAAATAAAACGTATCATTTTAATTTATCAGTAATTTTGAAGATTAATTCAACCTCAATAGTAAAACATAACCTCAGGGTAAGAGAAAAGGGAACAAAATGTTAAACAAAAAAGTAAATGGTATTACTTGTGCCTTGTTAGCAGCAGGCATTATATCTGGATGTAATAGTGATAACACAGATGACAATGGAAGTGTCACAGAGTCAGTATCATTTACCATTCTTCACACTAATGATAACCATGGTCGCTTCTGGCAAAACGATGATGGTGAATACGGAATGGCAGCTCGTAAAACTTTAATTGATACTATTCGAGCAGAAGTAGAAGATGAAGGTGGTGTAACACTTGTACTATCAGGCGGTGATGTTAACACTGGTGTACCGGAGTCAGATCTTCAAAATGCAATTCCTGATTTTGTAGGAATGAACGCTATCGAATACGATGCGATGGCTGTAGGTAACCATGAATTTGACAACCCATTAGACGTTCTAGAAGAGCAAAGAGACCTTGCTACTTTCCCAATGCTTTCAGCCAATATTTATAATGCTGACGGTGTTCGCTACTTTGATGCTTATAAAACCTTTGATATTAACGGCGTTAGCTTAGCCTTAATTGGTTTCACCACAGATGATACTGCGAAATTATCTAACCCAGAATATATCGGCGATTTAGATTTTACAGACCCACAAGATGAAGCGACGACTGTATTATCAGAAATTGAAGCTGCAGGTGGTGCTGATATTGTAATGGCAGTAACGCATATGGGTCACTATGCCAATGGAGCAAGTGGTAGTAATGCCCCTGGTGACGTAGCTTTAGCTCGCTCTTTAGAAGAAGGCCAATTAGATGCCATTATTGGCGGTCATTCACAAAATCCAGTATGTATGGAACCGGGTGACAATACTTCTTACGCAGACTTTGAACCAGGTGATGATTGTACTCCAGATCAGCAAAATGGTACTTACATCATGCAAGCACATGAATGGGGTAAATATGTCGGTCGTGCTGATTTTACATACTCGAATGGTGAGTTAACACTTGATAGCTATAAACTAATTCCTGTTAACTTAAAGGAAGAAGTGACGATAGTTGACGAAAATGGTGATGCAGTATTGGATGAAGACGGTGAAGAAACAACTGAATTAGTGTTTATTCAAGATGAAATCGCTGCTGATCCCGACCTATTATCTGTACTGCAGGAGTACCAAACAGCTGGTGAAGCTGGTTTAGACGAAAAATTAGCAGAAACAGATGCTAAGCTTGAAGGCGACCGCGACATCGTTCGCTCACAACAGACTAACCTAGGCCGTTTAATTGCTTTTGCACAAAGTGATAGTGTTAATGCAGACTTTGGAGTAATGAACTCAGGTGGTGTACGAGACTCTATTCCTGAAGGTGATATTACTTACCGAGATGTATTAACCGTGCAACCATTTGGTAATACTGTTGTTGTAGCAACAATGACTGGTGCAGAAGTAAATGATTACTTAGATACACTAGCAACATTTACTCAAGGTGCCGGTGCTTACGCTCAGATTACTGATGTTGAAATGACCGTTGATTGTACTGCAGGTAGTGTTGCAATTAGCACTATCGGCGGAGAAGCATTTGATGAAAATGCAGAGTACACATTTTCAGTTCCAAGTTTTAATGCAGCTGGCGGCGACGATTACCCTATTATCGATTATATCGATTCAGGTTTAGTCGATGCAGATGCATTACAAGCTTTTTTTGCAGAGCAAGAAACCATTGTTGCAGCTGATTATGACCCAGTTGGTGATATTGTTTACATCAACTCAACTAGTACAGAAGGTTGTGCAGCACAATAATAGCAATTACGTTATTACTCTAAAATGCACCAGAAAGACTGATTAATATAAAGCTTCAATCTAATGAAAGATTGAAGCTTTTTTTAAACGTGGCAATAACAACCGTTGGTGTCATTAACCACTAAACTTGAGCTGTAACCTTTCGCATAATTACCTAATACCGTTTCCACGTAACCATTAGAGGCACTGCACGCTAAGCCCGCAGAGTAAGGACCAAAATAAAGCAATTTTTGCTGTTGATTAGTAATCAAAATAGCCGGAGTCGAAGGTACTAACGCTGCTAATTTTTCTGATACAACAACGTTAATAACCTTAAAGCCTTCTACACCTGCTCGTTGGTTAATTTCACCTTTGTGGTTGTCGCTATATTGGGTACATGAGCAATTTTGACTAGTGAAATGCACAATAGTATCACTTAAATTTTGGCCTTTTAGCTGGTCTATTTCACTAATGCTTTGCATCAATGAAATTGGATCTACCCCAGTCAACCTCTGCTCAGGATCAAAGTCAGCTAATCGCCCTTGAATAAAGTATATAGCTGCGACAATAGTAAGGACTAACCACACTCCACATATAACATAGTGAGTCGGCGTAACTTTATTATTTAAAGCGTGCAATGTTAGACTCTAAAAGTAAGACTGAATCTGATATTTTTTCTGCTTCTTGTGAAAGTACTTCTACTTTTTCAGTATCACCTCTACTTAATATACTGACTCTTTCAGTACTTTTTGCAATATCATTAGTAGCTACTGACTGTTCTTCTAATGCAGCTGCGACTGAATCCGAAATTTCACTGGATAAACTAGCTAAGCTGGTAGCATGTGCTACTTCTGAGTTCGCTTTACCTGCCACTTCAATTACAACACCAACAGCATCAATACATTGGGTCATTGCAGCAGTAGATGACTGAGAATGGCTGATCAATTTAGCTAATGTTTCATTTACTTTTTCAGTACTTTGTTTAGTACGATTTGCTAAAGCCCGTACCTCATCAGCAACAACAGCAAAACCTCTACCTTGATCCCCAGCCCTTGCCGCTTCAATTGCTGCATTTAACGCTAATAAATTCGTTTGATCTGCAATACCAGTTATTTCTGAAAGCACTGTCGCAATCAAATCACTTGAGCTAGCTAATGCATTTATTTCAATACTGGTTTTGTTTAAAGAAACGGTTAACTCGTTATTTTTCACATTAATATTTTCGATATGCTGATTTGCGATTTTAGATGAAGAGGCCACCTCTTTCATTTGTGAGCTTAGTTTTTCGGTATCCTCTGCGATTGAAGCAACGGTTACAGCCATCTCTTCTACTGAAGAAGCGATATTCTCCGTTTCAGCTTGTCGGTTGGTAGCTGATATTTCTAACTCGGTCTTCGCAGAAGTTAAGTTTTCTGAATTAATAATAAATTCATTAGCTTGAGTTTTTACGCCGCCTACTACATTATCTAATACTGATAACAGGTCGTTAAATCCAGCTAAAATACTATTACCTTTGCTATCTGTTCGGACTTTTAAATCAAGCGATTGATCATCCTGCGTTAGCAATTGCGTGACTCTAGATAACTCTTCTCCTACTCGACTATCGTCGTATAAGACTTTAGCAATATAACCTGCAATAATCGCTTCGATAACAGCATAAGCCGCATGAATTATCACTGTTGAAAAGAATAATCTATCTTCGTCAAATATAAATATATTAGCGCCATTAACTTGCATAAAATAAAATGATAAATGATGCACTGCAACCAGTAGTGTTGCTGAAATAAATACCTTCCAATCACTGAAAATAATCAGTATTGCCATTAAGATAAAAATTTCAAAATGTACTTCAATCAAACCATTCATTTGATGGATATGTAAACAAGCAAAGATCATCGCGGCTAATGCAGAAACATGCTTAGTTAATGCAGCATCAGGAATGCTTTTATATAACCACAATGGTACTAGCATTGCTGGTAAACCAATTAGAATTGCTTCTAGATAAGTCCCGTATACAAAAGCCATTGCAATGGACTCAACGAATAATAATATCAAAATCCGTGAAAAAACTTGGTTTACCCTATTTATTTTGTTCATTGCTCTACCTTCGCTCATGCTAGTCTATTTTGTATTATTTATTATGGTAAAAATAAGGAGAATCATACGCCAAGAAATGAGAGGCAGATCATCTAAGTATAAAAAATCACCTTATTTTGATGAAACTTACCACAAATAATTACCTATTTATAATTATTTCATAAAGAGGAAGAGCATATATAATAGATAGGATCAGAGAAAGGTCAAAATAAAAACCCACCATAGTAAGGTGGGTTTTAGAATATAAATATCGCTATTACTATTAAATAATAGGCATTATATTAAAAAGCTAATAATAATTAATTGGCAGTTAACTCACTTTCAGCTTGTGATAATAGCGTAAATTCCTCCTCTGCTGATTTAGCAACTAAATTGTTACGACCAATGAATGCGTAGTAAAGCATTCCGATAACAAATAGCACTAGCGTGAAGTAGAAAGCTCTTACGTCGTAAGCATAAACACCGGTTAATGCTACTAGTGATAATACAAACGAAATACCTGACGTTACTACGCCACCCGGCGTTTTATATGGGCGCGCTAAACCTGGTTGATTAATGCGTAATAAAATATGACTACCAGACATCATTGCATATGACACTGTTGCACCAACAACCGCCATTGATAACATTAAATCACCCTCACCCGTTAACGATAATAAAAACCCTAAAATTCCAGGGAAAATAAGTGAACGAACAGGCACTTTACGTTTACTCGTTAACGATAGTTTTTGTGGTAAGTAACCTGCGCGAGAAAGTGCAAATACTAAACGACTATACCCATAGATAATTGAGAAGAATGAAGCAATTAAACCAGCTAAACCTAATACATTCACCATAGTCGCTACATTTGGGTTACCAGTCATGTTTAACGCATCAACTAACGGCACCGCACTACCTGCAGTCACTTGTGCACCGGCAGCACCAGCAACTAATACAACAACTAAAATAGCAGTACATAATAGAAAGATCATTGCTGCAATAATGCCTTTCGGTACGTCTTTTGCTGGATCTTTTGCTTCTTCTGCTGCAAGTGGCACACCTTCTACAGCTAAAAATAACCACATAGCAAAAGGTAATGCAGCCCATACTCCGTAATAACCCATAGGTAAGAAGTCTGTCCCACCGATTAATGGCTCAATATCAAATAAGTTATCAATATTAAATGCAGGTAATAAAACAACACCTGTTGCAATAATAGCTAATACTGCTAATGCACTGATCACCATCATTACTTTCAACGCTTCACCAGCACCAAAAATATGAATGCCAATAAATACTAAATAGAATAGGGCATATACAATTGGCCCATCAAAACCGAGTAATTCATTCACAGACGATCCAATAAAAATAACAATCGCCGCAGGTGCGAGTGTGTATTCAATCAATACCGCTAATCCGGTGAGATAACCACCAGCAGGGCCCATTGCTTGGCGAGCAAAACTGTAGCCGCCACCTGCTGCTGGTATTGCAGCTGACATTTCAGCTAAAGATAATACTAGTGTTAAGTACATCACGCCCATTAATACAGCGGCGATAACAAAACCACCCCACCCAGCTTGGGCGATACCAAAGTTCCATCCTGCAAAATCACCAGAGATAACGTATGAAACCCCCAAGCCTGCAAGCAAGATCCATCCAGCCGCTCCTTTTTTTAATTGCCTTTGGGCAAGATATTCTTGGTTAGTAGACATAGTAGTACTTCCTTTTTTATTGTAGTTAAATTGTTATAGTTAAAAATTTATAAGTGTTTTTATGGTTGTCTCATGACAGCTTAGTGAGGCTAAACTGTTGGGTTTGATCTGTTTCTAATAATGAATCTTCAGATCTATCTTTTAGATTCACTCCAGTTAAAGACAGACGACGTGATTCATTAAGTAAATACATACTTTTATGTACGGCAGCCTGATACTTTAATCCTTCAGGCCTGATATTAGAGATGCAATTGCGCATCGAATCTTCCATACCGCGTTGTGCGGCCCAGGTTAAATATAACCCCATGCTATCTGGTGAACTCAATCCAGGTCTTTCGCCAATCAGCAGCACAACTTGTTTAGCATTCAAGGCTTCACAAACATCATCGCCAACTGCAACGCGCCCCTGCTGGACAACACAAATAGGTGCTATTTTTAATGGTTTAGTAGATTCTTCTTGTAAGCGGCTGATAAATAATTCAACAAAGTTTTTTGCGTGATGACTAATAGCATAAGAAGATAATCCATCAGCTAAGACAAAAACTAAGTCATAGGCTTCATCACCTAATGCTTGTAACAGTTCTGTTGAACGCTTATCTAGCTGGCGGCCTAAGTCAGGACGCTGCAAATACTCCATACGATCTGTTGCTTTGCTGTGTAAACGCTGTATTGGTAAATAAGGAGAAAGTGTTGATGATTGTTCAAACTCCTCAGACAACTTATCTACATCTAGCGGAACATGTACGGCATCGATGGCCTGAGCATGAGAAAGCTGGAAGCGTAATAACTCAGAAGTAGGTAAGCTAGTCCCTGCGCGACCTAAGCCGATACGAGCATCAGTGAACTGACGTAATTTTTCCCATGGGTCTTGGTGCACTGTATCTTGTTGTTTTAATTGTTCTGTTGTTTTAGATTTACTCATGACAACTCCTTAATTAAATTAAGTGGTTTAGCAAAGCTATCTGGTAAGGTGTTACTTAATTGGGTCGCATTGTTATCTGGCGATATCTGCATTTTTTTAAGCCACTGGTCAAACTCAGGAGCAGGACGTAAACCCAATGCTTGGCGAGCATATAAAGCATCGTGAAAAGAAGTCGTTTGATAATTCAACATAATATCGTCAGAGCCTGGAATCCCCATGATAAAAGAACACTCCGCAACACCCAGTAGGGTCAGCAAGTTATCCATATCATTTTGATCCGCATAGGCATGGTTGGTATAGCAGATGTCGCAGCCCATTGGTAAGCCTAGTAACTTCCCACAGAAATGATCCTCTAACCCTGCACGGATAATCTGTTTTCCATCGAATAAATATTCAGGCCCAATAAAACCAACCACTGTATTAACCAATAAAGGTTTAAATTTACGTGCTACTGCATAAGCGCGTGTTTCACAGGTTTGCTGGTCAACTCCATGATGACCATTGGCAGATAAAGCACTGCCTTGACCTGTTTCAAAATACATTACATTATCACCAACAGTGCCACGTTTAAGCTCAAGTGCTGCTTGATGCGCTTCATCTAATACATTTAGGTTAACGCCAAAGCCTTGGTTAGTCGCTTCAGTACCACCAATAGATTGGAAAACCAGATCAACAGGTGCGCCAAGTTCAATTGCTTCGATAGTGTTAGTAACGTGGGTTAGTACACAAGATTGTGTTGGAATGTCGTAATGTTGAATCACGTCATCCATTAACTTCATGAGTTTGACTGCCTGTGAAACACTATCTGTTGCAGGGTTAATACCTAAAACGGCATCGCCATTGCCATACATCAATCCATCAAAAATAGTTGCAGCAATACCACTTACATCGTCAGTGGGATGGTTAGGCTGCAAACGGGTCGATAAATGACCTGGTAAACCAATTGTATTTCTAAATTTAGTGATGATATTGCATTTTTTTGCGACTAAAATAAGGTCTTGGTTACGCATAATTTTACTAACAGCAGCAACCATTTCTGGCGTTAAGCCTGCGCGGACACGAGCAAAGTCAGCTTCTGTTATCGTCTCTTGTAATAACCAATTACGAAAGTCTCCAACGGTAAGGTGGGATATTTCAGAAAAAGCAACAGCATCATGTTCATCGATAATCAGTCTAGTGATTTCATCTTTTTCATAAGGAATAAGCGTTTCCTGAAGAAACGTTTTCAATGGCAACTCCGCCAATAGCATTTGTGCGACCGCACGTTGCTCTGAAGAAAGTGCAGCTACCCCTGCCAATTGGTCACCGGATCGCATTGGTGAAGCTTTAGCCATTAGATCAGCTAAATCTGCAAATTGATAAAGGTGATTACCAAGCTGATAGCGATAATTGGACATTTCTGATACCTCAAAATAAAATTAGGTGTAAACTTTATACTTAATAGAAAGAAGTAACTGCGAAGAGTGTTCCAATTAAATAACGCAATTGCGCAACAATAAAAAACCTTTAAAAACAAACAATTAAAATATTAATGCATCAAGTTAATGCACCAAAACAGGAGGCGGTAAAATGGCATTTTTAAAGCAGCACCAAGTTAATACTGCCCCTGCACTAGAGCGGTGCAAATCCTTTACTTTTGATGTTAACCAGCAAGCAGAAAGTTTAAGACAATGGGAACAACGCTATAACCAACATAGCAATGGTACCTTTAGCGGTTATCTAGATGAGTTGACACTAGGAGGCGTGCACTTTTTTGAAGAGTTTACTAACCGCACCCTACAACAGCAGTGTTGTGTTAAACATGATAATTTGTGGTTAGGCTTTTCTCTGCAAACCCAACGCCCTAAGATCAACAATAATATTGTAGCGGCAGGGCAAATTATGACACGCCCTTCAGGTATTGAATTTGAGTTGATTACTCCCCCTGATTTTCATATTTATGGGTTAGTTATTAACAAACATAGTTTAGATTCTGAAATGATTGGTGCCGATTATGATCTTTGGCAAAATACAAGCTCCCACTTGCAAATGTCAAAGCCTTCATCTTACGTAAGCTACGAACTGGCTAAGCTAATTAGTCTTTTATTAGGTAATAGCAATTCTCCCATCGGCAGCACACAATTACTGAAAGATGCAGCACCAGAAAGGCTCGCTAGCTTAACCCCTTTAATCACATCAAAGGTAGCAGATCTCTTAATGCAGACGGAATATCAGCAACACGATATTAGCATTTCCCAACAAACTACCAGGAGGGTAATCACAGAGATAACTAAGCACATTGAAGATACAGGTGAGTATCCACTCACTATCACTGAGCTATGTAAAATTGCTAATATTAGCCGCAGAGCATTACAATATTGTTTTGAGCAAGGCTTTGGTGTTTCACCGATTCAATATATAAGAGGTTGCCGTTTAAACGAAATAAGACGGATTTTATTAAAAGAAGGAAATCAAAATAGTATTGCAGATCTTGCTTTGAATTTCGGGTTTTTCCATATTAGTACTTTTAATGCGCACTACAAAGAGCTATTTGGAGAGACTCCAACGCAAACTATTCAACGTGCTGACCATTATCATCACCCTTTAATTAGCCAACCTTCATTGAGCATATCTAAATAAAATATATTTATACCTGAGTTAAATAGGTTAATTAACATCCGAATTGAGTACTTTAATCTATTAACCCTATGTTATTATGGTGGCTAATTTTATTGATAGAAGTAGTTATTATGCCTCACCCTTTGCTCGCTCGTGCCATCGAAATTTGTAAATCAAATAACGTACGTTTCACTCCTGTTCGCCAACAAGTATTTACTTTAATGGCAGAACATCAAGGGGCAATTAGTGCTTATGAGTTATTAGAACAACTACAAAAAACTGACAGTAAAGCAAAGCCGCCAACTATCTATCGCGCATTAGAGTTTTTACTAGAGAATCATTTTATTCATCGTATTGAATCTTTAAATGCTTATTTGATGTGTTGCCACCTAGGTTGTGAACATCCAATGCAACTACTGATTTGTGATAAATGTAAGTGTGTTATTGAGTTGAGTGACCCTATTATCGATGATGCTTTTTCTACAAAAGCCTCACAATTTGGGTTTAATATCACGAATAAAGTACTAGAAGCACACGGTGTTTGCGAGAGCTGCGTTTCATAAGCAAAAAAAAACCTCAATACACGGATACATATTGAGGGAAACAGGGAAGACGTTATGAAATGACTATCTTCATTAATTAGTCATAACAATTTATAATTAGTTCATAAATTATGCAAAGCTAATTTGTTTATTTAATGAGCTTCATCCCAATTATCACCAACATCAGCATCGGCAATAAGTGGTACGTCTAACTTAGCAGCATCAGCCATTATTGCTTGAATCTCTTTTGTATAAGATTCCACAGACTCTTCTTTAATCGCAAACACTAGTTCATCGTGTACTTGCATTAGAATTTGTACGCTACCTTGTGGCTTCTGTTTTACCCATTGCGCCATGTCGATCATCGCTTTTTTAATGATATCGGCAGCCGTTCCTTGCATTGGCGCATTAATCGCAGCACGTTCTGCCGCTTTCTTTAGCATACCGTTTTTAGCATTGATGTTAGGTAACTGTAGTCGACGACCAAAAATAGTTTCTACATAGGCTTTTTCATTAGCCAATAAACGCGTGTCTTCCATGTAAGTTAATACTGCCGGGTAACGACTGAAGTAACGGTCCATATAAGTTTGCGCTTCTTGACGTCCAATATTTAGCTGCTTGGCTAAACCAAAGGCACTCATACCATAAATTAAACCAAAGTTAATCGCTTTAGCACTGCGACGCTGATCAACAGTGACATCATCAAGTGAAACCGAGAAAACTTCAGCTGCCGTTGCTTTATGAATATCTTTACCTGTTGAGAATGCTGTTAACAAGCCTTCATCCTGCGACAAATGAGCCATTATGCGTAATTCAATTTGGCTATAATCGGCTGCCACAATTTTATAACCAGGTTGTGCAATAAAAGCTTGGCGAATACGACGCCCTTCACTACTACGAATTGGAATATTTTGTAGGTTTGGATCGCTTGATGATAAACGACCAGTGACAGTCACCGCTTGATGGTATGAAGTATGAAGACGACCTGTCTCTTCATTGACCATTAATGGTAACTTATCTGTATATGTCGATTTTAATTTACTTAACCCACGGTGCTCAATAATTAACTTAGGAAGAGGGTAAGTAAGCGCTAACTCTTGCAATACTTCTTCTGCTGTTGAAGGTGCACCCTTAGGTGTTTTCTTGATAACTGGAATGTTTAACT
Organism: Psychromonas arctica; assembly: GCF_036697365.1. GTDB lineage: Bacteria > Pseudomonadota > Gammaproteobacteria > Enterobacterales > Psychromonadaceae > Psychromonas > Psychromonas arctica_A. The sequence goes on along the minus strand of NZ_JBAHZA010000011.1, from coordinate 53,288 downwards.
CTTCAAACAAAATAGTTTGCAGCTGTTTTGGCGAGCTTAAGTTAAATGGCTTACCAGCTTCTTCGTATGCCAGCTCTTCTAATTCCAATAAACGCTTAGCAATTTCAGTACTCTGTACTTTTAAAAGCTCACTATCGATTTCAACACCACCTCTTTCAATATCTGAAAGTACAGTTAATAGCGGCATCTCAATTTCATTTAATACCGTCAATAATTCAGGTGTTTCCTGTAGACGACTTTGTAACTCAAGGTGGAGACGTAATGTGATATCAGCATCTTCAGCCGCATAAGGAGCAGCTTCTTTAATTGCTATTTGATTAAAGGTAAGTTGCTTTTTGCCTTTGCCGGCAATATCTTCAAAGCTAATACATTTATGACCTAAATATTTTAGCGCCAAAGTATCCATATCATGCTTACCAGTGCTATCTAGCACATAAGATTCAAGCATAGTATCAAAGGCAATACCGCCTAGCGTAATACCGTGATTCAGTAATACACTGCGGTCATATTTTAGGTTTTGACCTACTTTTTTATATTCATCAGAAGATAAAATAGGCTCTAATAAGGCGAGTGTTTCAGTTAGATCTAACTGCGCAGGTGCATCAATATAATCATGCGTTAATGGTAAGTATGCTGCTTCGATGATTGGATCAGCTTCTTCACCAACATTAGTCTGGATAGCAAAGGATAAACCAACAATCTTAGCTTGCATGTAATCTAAGCTGGTTGTTTCAGTATCAAAGGCAAAAATATCAGCTTGTTTTAATTTCTTAATCCACTGCAGTAATTGACCTTTGGTGTAGATAGTTTTGTAACTATCACGGTCAACCATCGATTTTGCAGCAACAAACGCAGGGTTAGCTTGGCTTTCTTGGCCTGCAGAAGCTTTAGCAACAAGATTGTCACCAGATAAAAGTGCTGCCAACCAACGTTTAAACTCCAATTTCCCGAATAATTTAATCAGTTCGTCAGTATCTTGTGGAGTAGGTTTGAAGTCGTCATAACCAACTTCTAATTCAACATCCAACTTAATCGTCGCTAGTTGATATGAAAGACGCGCCATTGCTTCGTTTTCTTGCATCTTTTTAGCCATGGTTTTACTACCACGGAAACCTAATGGAGCCAGTTTATCTAAGTTTTCATAGATACTATCCATGTTGCCTAAGCCTTGTAACATTGCTAAAGCAGTTTTTTCACCAACGCCAGGCACACCAGGTATATTATCGACTTTATCACCCATTAACGCTAAGAAGTCGATGATCATTTCCGGTGGAATACCAAATTTTTCATTAACACCTGGTACATCAAGTACAGTATTGGTCATGGTGTTAATCAAATAAGTATTCTCATCGACTAACTGAGCCATATCTTTATCACCAGTACTGATTAAGGTTTTAATGCCCTTTTTACTCGCTTGTAACGCCAAAGTACCAATAACATCATCTGCTTCTACGCCTGGAACCGTTAAAATAGGCAGTCCCATTGCCTTAATCACAGCATGTAAAGGCTCTATTTGACTGCGTAAATCATCTGGCATGCTAGGTCTGTTAGCTTTGTACTCAACATACATATCATCACGGAAGGTTTTTCCTTTTGCATCGAATACCACCACAATATGTGTAGGACTAAATTGCTTTAACAAACTTTGCAGCATGTTAACTACGCCATATACAGCACCGGTAGCTTCACCAGCTGAATTGGTTAAGTGTGGAGGAGAGAAAAATGCACGATATAAATACGAGGAGCCGTCAACCAGCACAAAAGGATTTTCAGGAACTACAGCCATAGATAACTACCAATCAAATAAAACGGGTAGATAGTATACCTATCACGCTTCAAAATAGTGACCTCGTTTTGTATATTCTTCAATTATAAGTGTATGAGTTAAAATCTATACAGGAAAAATAACTCAATTTATATCAAGCTCAGCCATTTCAACAAAACCCACACTAATAATATTAAATATATTAGCTAAACCTTACGCTTAAAAAACAGTTCAAATCGAGACCTTAATTAACGTAAAAAACTGCTCTATTTACTAGATTTACAACAATGAAGTTAGCTGTTTAACAAGAAAAATAGATAAGTTATTTATTACGGTTGATTTTAAAGTCTAAGAATGAATTTTAGTTAAGGAAGCGAAGCTGAAAATGGATGATATTGACACGAAATAATAAAAACAGATTTATCACTAAATATAAAAAATAAGTAGCAGTCTAGGAGGTGCCTGAAAGGTAAGTGGACATTCACTTTCGTTGTACAAACATCTGTGGATAACTCTGTTAATTATTTTATTTAAAATTTGACGTACAACAACAAACAATTATTAACACTTATATTTCAAATAGATAAAATCATCAGGCGCGAAAAACCTGCACATTTAACGTTTTTATAAATGTGCATAACAAAAAGAATATCTACCTAATTCAGTTTAATTTATTGGCTCTTTTAGCCAGTAAAATGACCAACAGGATTAGCATACATCTTCAATACTGTTTCCTGTAATTCCGGTGGAATTGCTTGAATACGCGCTTTAAAAGCGGCGATATCTTGCGCAGATAGATTATCGACGTCTTGTTGTGCTGCAATTAAATTAGATGGGTGTAAAAAGTAATTTCGATAGATTTGAGCATCAATCTCTTCAGCGACCTGCTCAGCATTTTCAAAGCCACCACTTAATGGCTTACCAAAGGCTACATGAACATGGCCTTTCTGGCCTATAATTCCGCTAACAATACTTTCAATATCTTCAAACTGGCTTTTATTATACTGTCCAGATTCCGAAAGCTCATACAGCTCACGTGCTTTTTGTTGATCACATGGATCTAATTCATAAGACACAGCAACCGGCACAATATTTAATGATTTAATGTATTCATCAAAAGGAATTTTTTGTTTTTTACCATTAACGTAAAACATTTTAATAATCGCAGGATCGGTTTTATCAAAGCCATCCTTTGCTCTTCCCTCTTTCTGTGCAATCCAAATACTGCTGTCAGACTTCAAAGAAGTACAAATAAAATCAGACAATGTCGATAATGACTTCATCATTTCACGAACACCTGTTACCGAACGTCTTACGATAAAGCTTTTATTCATTCGCATTAGGTCAGAAACAAAAGGTTTACTTAATAAGTTGTCGCCAATCGCGATACGTACAGTATGAAAATTTTCTGAGAAAAGAGCCCAGTTCACAAAAGACGGGTCCATTGCGATATCACGATGGTTAGAAACAAATAAATAATTTTGCTCAGGATCTAGTTTATCCAGACCAGAATAAGTAAATTTAGTAGTAGTAGAGTCAATCATGTGTTGCATATAAACACCGACCACTTTTTGCATTTTGTCAATGCTATCTATACTTCCCCATTTATATAAAAAGTAACGGCGCAACAACGGCTTAAGTGCAAAACCTAGATATTTTGATAACTTAGGAAAACGGAAGCTTAAAATCGCATCCATAAATTCTTCACTATTGATGACACGTTTGATAGCTGGTTGTATCTCTTGGTCATTGTAGGGACGAATATCACTAAATTTATCAATGTTAGTTGGCATATGTTGATTCTCTAGAAAATGGATGGCGTATTTTACATGTTTTTAAGTATAACAGCGAGGATATTTAAATGAATACGGGGGTATTCTGTCTGTTTTATAACCTAGATCAGGCTTATTGTAATCAGTAGAAAACTCATTTTAGATATAAAGACTTGTAGTATCAGGTAATTACCCTACCTACTTTCTATTAGGTAGGGATAATGAGCAAGCATTAGATAAAAGCGAATGCATCACCATAGATATTATCAATCACAGCACCGCGTTTAATAAAATCTTCACGCGCCACTTTAGCCATTTCAAAACGCCCTACGATATAGATATCAAATTCAGATAAGTCTTCAAATTCATCTAATACGGCTTGGTGTACATAACCATGTTTACCTAACCAATCTTCTTCAGGCAGTTCTACTACAGGATGGAAATGGATATTATTGTGCTCTTCTGACCAACTTTTAGCTTGGTCTTCAAAATAGAAGTGCGAGTACTCTTTAACACCCCAATACAAGTAAACTGGGTTTTCTAAATTTGACTCTACGATTTGCTCTAGAATTGATTTCACATAAGAGAAACCTGTTCCACCCGCCATTAAAATAATAGGTCGAGTAGACTCCTCTCGTAAATAGGCAGCACCATTGGCGATTTCAACTTCTAAAGCTTCGCCTGATTGCATTTTTTCTACAACTTGCATCGCATAGTTGTTATCAGGTGTCGCACCAATATGTAATTCAATTAATTCACTTGATGGTGTATTAGCAATGGAGAAATGACGTTTATCACCTTCTCCCATGATCACTGATACATATTGTCCCGCTTTAAAAGAGACAGCTTTCGTAGGGGCTAAAAATATACGATATAAAAACGCATTTAACTTCTCGATAGAAGCAACATTACAGGTAACTTGTGACATTCTTTTCTCTTTTATAATTGGCTAACAATATCTAACAGGTCGATGGCTTTATTAAGCTCACATTATGACAAAATATCTAAGTCATTCCAAAGACCATCTATTTTTTCTTTAACGTCTTTATTCATCACGATAGGAACACCCCATTCGCGAGTAGTTTCACCTGGCCATTTATTCGTAGCATCTAAGCCCATTTTTGAACCTAATCCAGATACAGGAGAAGCAAAATCTAAGTAGTCGATTGGTGTATTATCCACTAAGGTAGTATCACGGCTTGGATCCATACGGGTAGTAATCGCCCAAATTACGTCGTTCCAATCGCGGACATTAACATCATCGTCACACACTATAATAAATTTGGTATACATAAACTGACGCAAGAAGGACCAAATACCCAACATGACACGTTTTGCGTGGCCTGGGTAACTCTTCTTCATAGACACGACTGCCATTCGATACGAACAACCTTCAGGAGGTAAATAAAAATCTACAATCTCAGGAAACTGTTTTTTAATAATCGGTACGAATACTTCATTTAATGCAACACCTAAAATAGCAGGCTCATCAGGTGGGCGGCCTGTATAAGTACTATGATAAATAGGATCTTTTCTCGTCGTCACATGGGTAACTGTCATCACTTGGAAATCATCAACTTCATTGTAATAACCAGTGTGATCACCGTAAGGACCTTCGGGTGCTTCTTCACCCGGCATTAAGTAGCCTTCTAAGATGATCTCAGCAGTCGCAGGTACATCCAAATCATTACTTAATCCAGTTGCGACTTTAGTTCTTGAACCACGTAATAAACCAGCAAATGCATATTCAGATAAAGTATCTGGAACCGGTGTCACAGCCCCTAATATAGTCGCAGGGTCTGCTCCCAACGCAACGCTCACAGGAAATGGCTTACCAGGATTTGCTTCTTGCCACTCGTGATAATCGATAGCACCACCACGATGTGATAACCAACGCATAATAATTTTATTTTTAGAGATTAGCTGCTGACGATATATACCAAGGTTTTGGCGCTTTTTATAAGGACCACGAGTAATAGTTAAACCCCATGTAATCAGCGGTGCTACATCTCCAGGCCAACACTTCATTATCGGTAGTTTGGTTAAATCAACGTCATCACCTTCCATTACCACTTCCTGACAAGCAGGTGATTTAACACGTTTAGTAGGCATATTGAGAACTTGCTTGAAGATAGGCAACTTTTCCCACATTGCCTTCATGCCTTTAGGTGGCTCAGGTTCTTTTAAATAAGCTAACCATTCACCAACTTCACGTAATTCGCTCACCTTTTCTTTACCCATTGCCAGAGCAACGCGTTCAGGTGTTCCAAATAAATTGGTTAATACTGGAGTATCATGGCCTTTAGGATTTTCAAATAATAAAGCAGGGCCACCAGCGCGTAATGTACGATCAGAGATTTCAGTCATCTCTAAATTAGGATCGATTTCTTGGCTAATACGTTTTAATAGCCCTTTTTCTTCTAACTGATTTAAAAAATCACGTAAATCATCAAACTTCATTTTTACCTACTTAGCCTTCACTCTGGATAATGAAAGAATATTTATACTTAAAATCATAAAGTTATATTATTTTTACAGAACTGAGATTACTTATACCAGCAAGTCTGATTAAGTATTTAATTTTATGAATAACTTATCTGAGTACTAAAATACTCCTCTTATTACGCTGAGAAAAATACTTTAGTTCAATTATTTAAGATAAAAAAAACGCTACCTAAGTAGCGTTGTTGTTTTATTTTATAGCATAAAACTATTTAGCTTTTTGATTCTTCATTGCTTCGAAGAAGTCATCATTAGTTTTGCTTAGACCAAGTTTATCAATCATGAACTCAGTTGCGCCGATTTCGCCCATTGGGTGAACAATCTTACGTAAAATCCACATACGTTGTAGTTCATCAGCTTTCGTCAATAGCTCTTCACGACGTGTACCTGAACGAGTAATATCAATCGCAGGGTAAACACGTTTTTCAGCTAATTTACGGTTTAAGTGAATCTCAGAGTTACCAGTGCCTTTAAATTCTTCATAGATAACTTCATCCATTTTAGAACCAGTATCAATAAGCGCGGTTGCTAGGATTGTTAAACTACCACCTTCTTCAACATTACGTGCAGCACCAAAGAAACGCTTAGGACGATGTAATGCATTCGCATCTACACCACCAGTTAATACTTTACCTGAACTTGGAATAACAGTGTTGTAAGCACGCGCTAAACGAGTAATAGAATCCAATAAGATGATGACATCTTTTTTGTGCTCAACTAAACGTTTTGCTTTCTCAATAACCATTTCCGCTACTTGAACGTGACGGTTAGCAGGCTCATCAAAAGTAGAGGCAACCACTTCACCGCGTACCAGACGACGCATTTCTGTTACTTCTTCAGGACGCTCATCGATTAATAATACGATAAGTTCAGCATCAGGGTGGTTAATTGAAATACTTTGCGCAATGTTTTGTAACAACATTGTTTTACCGGCTTTTGGTGGTGCAACGATTAGACCACGCTGACCTTTACCGATTGGAGAGACTAAATCAAGAATACGCGCTGTAATATCTTCAGTACTACCACTACCGTTTTCTAAACGTAAACGCTCATCAGGATGAATTGGCGTTAAGTTTTCAAATAATATTTTATTACGAGAGTTTTCAGGTTTGTTGAAGTTTACTTGCATGATTTTTAATAATGCAAAATAACGTTCGCCTTCTTTAGGTGGTCTGATTTTACCTTCTACACTATCACCAGTTCGCAAATTAAAACGACGAATTTGACTAGGTGAAATGTAAATATCATCAGGGCCAGCCAAGTAAGAGCTGTCTGAGCTACGCAAAAAGCCAAAACCATCTTGTAGAATCTCTAAAACACCAGCACCGAAAATATCAGCACCACTTTTAGCATGGGCTTTCAATATTGCGAAGATAATATCTTGTTTTCTTAGACGGGCTAAATTTTCAAGCCCCATGGTACTTCCAAGCTCAACAAGCTCAGATACGGGAGTATTTTTTAATTCGGTTAGATTCATAATTGTTTTTGATGTTTTTTAAATTTGGGATAAAGGGTAGATAACGTGTTTGGATAGCGTAAATTCTGAATTGCTCATAATTTGAGCGTAACGGTAACATTAATATTTGAAGCTGTCCAGAATGAAAATCAAGTGTTCTGCACTTAATCTTCATTCTGATAATGAATAATTAAACGTTAGCGTCTAAAAACTCAGTAAGTTGTGATTTTGAAAGCGCGCCCACTTTAGTCGCAGCAACTTTACCATCTTTGAATAGTAATAAAGTTGGAATACCACGAATACCAAATTTTGGTGGTGTATCACTGTTTTGGTCAATGTTTAGTTTACCAACAGTTACTTTACCTGCGTATTCAACCGCTACTTCACTTAGGATAGGTGCGATCATTTTACAAGGTCCACACCATTCAGCCCAAAAGTCGACTAATACAGGACCAGACGCATTAATCACGTCAGCATCAAAACTTGCATCACTTAAGGTTACGATATTTTCGCTCATTTTTCTCTCCAGAAAGGAATTTATTAATAGAAAGCTACTATAGCATGCTCACCATTAAAATATATTTTTTGATATTTGAATCGATCTCAATATTTATTGCAAGTATAAACTGCTATGCTCTGCAAATGAATAAAACACATCTAACTCAAACAAAATTTTCAGACTTGCCTTTAGAGCCAAGTCTACTTTCAGGTTTAACCGCTAAAGGGTTCGAATACTGTACACCTATTCAGGCGTTGTCACTGCCAATTACTTTACAAGGTAAAGATATTGCAGGACAAGCTCAAACAGGTACCGGTAAAACCTTGGCGTTTTTACCTGCCGTATTCCATCACCTATTGGTTAACAAAGCACCTGAAAACCGCCGTAAGAACCAACCTAGGGCTATTATTTTAGCACCTACTCGAGAGCTTGCGATTCAAATCCATAAAGATGCAATGTCATTAGCTGACTCAACATCTTTGCGCCTTGGTTTAGCTTATGGGGGCGAGAAAGTTGAAATTCAACAGAATAAACTAGAAAAAGGCGTTGATATTTTAATTGGTACTTGTGGTCGCATTATTGATTTCGCAAAACAAGGCGTTATCAACCTAGAGTCGATCCAAGCTGTTGTACTGGATGAGGCTGATCGCATGTTCGATTTAGGCTTTATCAAAGACATACGTTACCTATTCCGTCGTATGCCAGCGGCAGACCAACGACTTAATCTATTATTCTCAGCTACCTTATCTCATAAAGTACAAGAGCTTGCTTTTGAACATATGAACAGTCCTGAACATGTGCAAATTGAACCTGAAGTAATGACTTCAGCCAATATCACAGAAGAACTTTTTTACCCATCAAACGAAGATAAGATGTTGCTATTACTTAGTTTGATGGAAGATGAATGGCCAGAAAAAGCAATTGTATTTGCTAACACTAAACATGCTTGTGAAAAAGTATGGGGTTATCTTGCTGGTGACGGTCACCGCGCAGGGTTATTGACTGGTGATGTGCCGCAGAAGAAACGTGAACAAATATTGAAGCAATTTACAGAAGGTCAAATCGATATTTTAATTGCTACTGATGTTGCTGCACGTGGATTGCATATTCCAAAAGTGTCTCATGTATTCAATTTTGATCTACCTGATGACTGTGAAGATTATGTTCACCGTATTGGTCGAACAGGCCGAGCAGGCGAAAAAGGATTAGCGATTAGCTTAGCTTGTGAAAAATATGTGTTTAATTTGCCTTCTATTGAAGAATATATTAAACATACTATTCCAGTGAGCGAATACGACAAAGACTCTTTATTAGACTCTTTACCTGTTATGAAAGTCACTAAGTATAAAGTACACGCTAATAACAGCCGTAAAGATAACTATCACAGGTCGCATAAAAGATAATATGACAGAAGCACGTTACACCATTATTGACTTAGGCTCTAACAGCTTCCATATGCTTACAGTCAGTAAGCAAGGAAATGGTTTTAACGTTGTTTCAAAACATAAACAAAAAGTACGCCTAGCTGCTGGTTTAAATGGCGACAAACAACTTGATCAAACAACAATGCAAAGAGGATGGGCTTGCCTAGAAAACTTTAGATTGTTGTTAGACCAAATCAAGCCAGTTACTGTACTGATCACCGCGACTGCAGCTTTAAGAATTGCCGTTAATAGCCAAGAATTTATTGATGTAGCTGAAAAGATTCTTGGTTACCCAATAAATCTAATCTCTGGCGTGCAAGAAGCTAAAACAATTTTTAGAGGTGTTTCCTACACTGAACAAACCGATAAAAAACTATTAGTAATAGATATTGGCGGCGCAAGTACAGAGTTAGTAGTAGGACAAGGCAATCAAGTTCATATCGCTAATAGCTTGAATATTGGTTGTGTAACCTGGTTAAGCCATTATTTTGCCGACCAGCAACTTAGTGAATACAACTTCAATAACGCAATCAATGCCGCTAGACAAGTTATCTCTACAGTTAAAACTCAATACAGTGCATTTGATTGGCAACTAACCTTAGGTGCATCAGGTACGATTCAGGCTGTTAATGAAGTAAATCAAGTACAACAACTCAGTAATTCATTATCTTTTGAGTTATTACAACAAATTAAACAACAATGTATCGCTTGTAACACCATAGAACAACTTAATATAGCAGGTTTAAAAGCCTCTAGAATGCCTGTTTTTGCCAGTGGATTAGCGATTTTAATAGCACTTTTCGAATCTTTGAACATCCAACAAATGCAGTTGTCTAATGGTGCATTGAGAGAAGGTTTAATTAGCATGATGTTTAATGGACAAAGTAAATTTAGTTAATCTAAACAACACCTTTTCAATACCAAAACAGATCAAAACTGAAACGTTGTATTATGTAAGGGTATGTAGATGAAAAAAATCAAGTTCACCACTTTATTAACACTTATTATACTTGTTAGCGCATGTAGTACTTATAGCGTTGACACCACTCGTACTACTTTTTATCAACAGCAATTAACCACCTCTGGCAATATCTACCTTACTGCAGCTCAAGGCCTTCCTAAAAATTCTTTAGAACTTGCTAGTTATAAGCAAAAAATAACGAATAAATTGAATAATACCGGTTATAACGTCGTCACAGATAAAGCACAGGCAGAATACATTGCCACTTTTGATTATGACATTGATGAAGGTGACACCTACCTTGTTACCGCTCCAGTTATTCGTACACACTCAAGATTAATACACCGAGGAAAATTTGCTCGTTTACATCACAGGGATCGCCATAAGAAAATAAATCAGGTAACGAGCAATCTTGTCACCACTTATAATCGCTTACTAGCATTAGATATCAGTAATGCTCAAACAGATAAAAGAATATATGAAGCACAAGTAACCAGCATAGGTGAATGTGAAATTATGGCTGGAGTATTTGACCAGCTATTAGATGCTATGTTTGTTGATTTTCCTGGTGTAAATGGTCAAATAAAAAAGGCTGAGATACCTTATCAAGGTCAATGTAATGAATAAGCTCTATTGGCTATTCACAATAGCTGAGTCTTAACGTTAGACAATGAAGAGTGTTGGTGCATCAATCAAGATGAAACTCAGCAGTATGACACATATGTAAAAGTCGCTACTTCTTAAAACCGAAATACATAATTAAGTCTTTCCCCAATCACTTTAGATAAGCTACCTAAACTCTAATTAGAAAAAATGGCTTAATTTAACGCACAAACGAGTAAGTGAACCTTTTAAAATTAACCTTCTTAATCGCCCTTTTTAAAGTTAATCGAAGGATGCTGGTTGATACGATCACTATAGTTAATAACGAAAGTAAAACTTTCTTTAATGAAAAGTTAATAAACAGCATGAACATCAACCCTCCCTATCGATTAGTCATACAATACCACTACATAACTTGTACCCTTTTGATTTTTAAGAAATAGTATTAAAGAATCTATGATAAAAAATATTATCTACATTATTTAACTTAGTAAAAATATGATCAAACCAACTAAAAAAAGCTCGATTTAAAACAAAATGCGAGCGAACGCTCATAATAAATTTATTAATGTAGTAAAAATGTTAATGATAAGTATCTTTGTGCTCAACAAAATGAAAAGTATAAATAATCTAATTAAAGTAAAAGGAGTGCAAGATGAGTAAACAACATTCATTAATGGGTCAGTGTATTGCTGAATTCATTGGTACAGCAATATTAATCTTTTTTGGTGTCGGTTGTGTTGCAGCATTAGTATTAACTGGTGCAAACTTTGGCCAATGGGAAATTAGTATTATGTGGGGAATGGGTGTTGCAATTGCCATCTATTGTACTGCAGGTGTATCTGGTGCACATATTAACCCTGCTGTTACCATTGCACTTGCTCTATTTCACGGGTTTAACAAAGAAAAAGTATTGCCTTACATTGTATCGCAACTATTAGGCGCATTCTGCTCTGCGGCTTTAGTTTACGCTCTATATAGTAACTTATTCAGTGATTATGAAATCGCTCATCACTTTGTAAGAAGCAGCCAAGAAGCATTATCAACGGCAGGTATTTTCTCTACTTACCCACACCCATCAATTTCTTTAGTGACAGCATTTTTTGTTGAGTTTGTTATTACAACAGTTCTTATTTTCGCGATTTTAGCATTGGGTGATGAAAATAACGGAGCTCCTCGTGGCCCGTTAAACCCAGTACTAATCGGTGTATTAATTGCTGTGATTGGTGGCTCATTAGGTCCACTAACAGGTTTTGCAATGAATCCAGCTCGAGATTTTGGTCCTAAGTTATTTGCTTATTTAGCTGGTTGGGACTTTGCACTAACAGGAGCAAAAGAAATTCCATACTTCATCGTACCCATTGTTGCACCTATCTTAGGCGCCTGCTTTGGGGCATGGATTTACCCAAAAGTTATTTCACCATACCTACCAGAAGAAGGTTTCGGTTGCACTATTCCTAATGAGTGTGATTAAAAAATACAAATATGCCGATTTCAATAACGGCACTTATTCAGATTAAATAGTAAAAAGGAAAATATAATGACAGATAAACAATATATCGTTGCTTTAGACCAAGGCACTACCAGTTCTCGTGCAGTAATTCTTGATCACGAAGCTAATATCATTAGTGTTTCTCAACGTGAATTCACACAAATTTATCCACATTCTGGCTGGGTTGAACACGACCCAATGGAAATTTATGCAACACAAAGCTCTGTCTTAACTGAGTCTTTAGCGAAAGCGAGCATTCGTAGTGATCAAGTAGCTGCTATCGGCATTACTAATCAACGCGAAACCACCATTGTTTGGAATAAAGAGACGGGTAAACCCGTTTATAACGCAATTGTTTGGCAGTGTCGTCGCACAGCTGCTATTTGTGAAGAATTAAAAGAGCGTGATGGATTAGAAGATTATGTCCGTGAAAATACAGGTTTAATGTTAGACCCATACTTCTCAGGCACTAAAGTAAAATGGATCTTAGATAACGTTGAAGGCGCGCGTGAAGATGCAGAAGCTGGTAAATTATTATTTGGTACTGTAGATACTTGGTTGATCTGGAAAATGACACAAGGGCGCGTACATGTAACAGATTACACTAACGCTTCTCGTACCATGCTATTTAATATCAATACATTACAATGGGATGAAAAACTACTTGCAGAACTAGGTATTCCAGCATCAATGATGGCTGAAGTAAAAAGTTCTTCTGAAGTTTACGGCAAAACTAATATCGGTGGTGTTGGTGGTACGCGTATTCCTATTGCAGGTATAGCAGGTGATCAACAAGCGGCATTATACGGCCATATGTGTGTAGAAAAAGGTCAAGCTAAAAACACCTATGGTACAGGTTGTTTCTTATTAATGAATACAGGTAAAGAGAAAATAGCCTCGAATCACGGTCTACTCACGACTTTGGCTTGTGGTCCAACTGGTGAAGCAACTTACGCCTTGGAAGGTGCAGTATTCATGGGAGGAGCATCAGTTCAATGGTTACGCGATGAAATGAAAATACTTTCAGATGCTAAAGACTCTGAATACTTTGCAACTAAAGTAGGCTCGTCAAACGGAGTATATGTTGTTCCAGCCTTTACCGGTTTAGGTGCACCTTATTGGAACCCTTATGCACGCGGTACCATTGTTGGTTTAACACGTGGGACTAGCGCAAATCATATTATTCGAGCAACGTTAGAGAGTATCGCTTATCAAACTCGCGATGTATTAGATGCGATGCAAGCAGATGCAAATATGCAATTGGCTTCACTGCGTGTTGATGGCGGAGCAGTAGCTAATAATTTCCTAATGCAATTCCAATCAGATGTATTGAATACAACAGTGCAGCGCCCTGCTGTTACGGAAGTAACAGCTTTAGGAGCAGCATATTTAGCAGGTATTGCAGTAGGCTATTGGAAAAGCCTGGATGAGTTACAGAATAAAGCAGTTATCGAACACTCTTTTGAACCTGTTGCCGTACAAGAAAAACGTGAGCAACGTTACAATGGTTGGAAGCGCGCAGTAAAATGTGCAACGATATGGGCAGATCTTCATAATGAAGATAACGAAGATACGCCTTAAGTAATTCAAATCATAACTTCCATTAAAGAGCGCCTCGAGCGCTCTTTTGTTATCGATACTTTAAAATTATTGTATATTTGTCTCTCATTCGAACCTAAAACACTCATTAAACTTGCTATTCATAATGCGCACACAGTAAACTGTTTTTAATAAATATCGCCATGAGCACCGGAGTGAGGGTCAATGAAACAGACAACAAGACATCAAGAGATCGTTAATTTAGTACAAAAAAATGGCTACGTAAGTACTGAAAGCCTTGTTGAACACTTTAATGTCAGCCCACAAACTATCCGCCGCGATCTCAATGAACTTGCCGATGAAAATAAAATCCGCAGACACCATGGCGGGGCAACAACGCAACAAAGCTCAGTCAATACGTCTTACAATGACCGAAAAGAACGTCAATCACATGTGAAAGATGCAATTGCGCAAGCATTAGTTAAATACATTCCAGATGGCGCAACCCTATTTATAGATATTGGAACAACTCCTGAATACATTGCTAAAGAACTGGTAAAAAATCATAAAGGTTTACGTATTGTTACTAATAACATCAACGTAGCGAGTATTTTAATGGCAAACGATGATTTTAAAGTCATTCTAGCAGGGGGCGAAGTTCGTAATAGAGACGGTGGTATTGTCGGTGAAGCAACCTTAGACTTTATTAAACAGTTCCGTTTAGATTTTGGCATTATCGGTATCAGTGGTATTGATTATGATGGTTCATTATTAGATTTTGATTATCATGAAGTGCGTGTAAAACAAGCGATTATTGAAAATAGTCGCAGTGTGTTTCTCGCAGTTGATCATACGAAGTTCGGGCGTAATGCCATGGTTAATCTAGGCAATATCAGCGAGTTAGACATGTTAATCACAGACTTAACGCCACCTAATGAAATTGTCAGCATACTTAAAGAACATAACATTCCGTTAGAAGTGATTAATAGTCAAACCACTGAAAAATCTGACTAATGATAATAATGTAAATAACCATCATATTTAAAAGGTTTACTAATATCTCCCCTTGGTGCAGATAAAATTAAAGAATGCTTATCTGCATATACAAGCCGTATAAACAAACTCAATCTTAGGGCCAATCCCGATTACATAACCTCAGCTTTGGTTAATCGAAGCGTATTTTTATATAAAATAGGCAATACTGCTAGTTGTTCATAATTTAAGGCAGAAATCCGTATGAATAGCACTGTTGACTCGCTTTTGTCATCCAGCATTGAGGTTACATAGCGTGTGAACAACTATATTGTGGTCAGGATTTTCTTGTACAGGCACATCATAAGTCTGTGCATTATTTGCTATATCGCACTCTAATTTGATTAATTGCTCTTTTAAGGTGAATGAGTCTTGATCCCCCTCGTAAAATAATTTAGCTAACCACAACGTAAACTCATTTCCATCAGCCTTCCTAAAATAGATGTGTTGCATCAATGAGTCATTACCAAACATACTGGTCGGTGTTGAGGTGCGGATACTAGAAGCAGGAAAAGTGAATCTACCTTGTTGGTCAGTTACCGTTTGATCTAAATGTCGGCCATCGTAATATAGCTCTCTATAAATGGTTTTACCTACTACAGCTTTACCAGACTCTAATAATTGGCCCTGTACCGGAGGTGATAATAAAAAGCTTTCCCGATTAAAAAAACCAAATATACCTGCGTTAACAGAAAAGCTATAAAGCAATAATAAAATGCTAACAATAATGAATAAACTCTGTTTTATTAAAGCCATGATATTTACTCTTTATTAAATAAATACTCTAAATTTTACGCTGTAATAACCGTTCATCTCGAGCATAAATCATTATTTAATTTACGAAAAAACAACTAAGAAGTGAGCTATTTATTGTGATTGGTATTAAATCAAAAAAATGAGGTTTAACTTATAAAAAATGCCGCATAATGCGGCATTTTTTAGTCTTTAAAGGTCTAAAACAAGATGTTTAAAAAAACTTCCAAATCAAAAAGGCCAAAGCAAATCCTACTAAATAAAGCATGCCTAACCAAGTCAGACCTTGTAAAAACTTACCATGCTGAATACTAGGTTCAGACTTCACTAATCTAAAGTTAAGCCAAGCAAATACAGGTGTCGTAATAAAGGCTAAAGTCATCGCAAAGGTTAACATAGGTGCCAGTGCTGATTTAAAGAATAAAACAATAATCATACCAGCTAGAGATTGCACTAATAACCAGATATTTAAGCTATGCTTAGACTGTTTAAACCCTAATAATTTATGTGATTCATTTAAAGTACGTGAATAACCATCTAATACAGTAATAGTCGTACCAAATAGACACAAGAAAGCAATCATCGATACCAATGGACGAGACCACTCACCAATAGTTAATGCATACATATCAATTAGTCGCTGCGCAAAGGCAACACCGCCAAGTACTGTTCCGCTCGTTTGGCCATATTGCACTAATACACCTAAGCCAAAAAACACTAATGCTAATACTGCCGTTAACCAATAACCAACATTAAAATCTAACAGGCCTTGCTTCTTAGTGATCACCTGTTGTTTTTGTTTTGCTTTTAACCAAAGAGAGCTTAATGCAGAAACTTCAATCGGAGCTGGCATCCACCCCATCAAAGCAACCATAAAGCCTAACATAGCTAATTTATAAGGCGATGGACCTTCATAATCAGCAGGCGTCATTGGTCCATTATTAAAGGCAACGATAAAAGCGGCGACCGTTGTAATAGTTAATACCACCATGATCACTTTGGCTACATTATCTAAAGCTTTAAAATGACCAAATAATAAAATCATTAAGCAAACACCTAATATTAACCAACATAATAAGGTCACTGACACATTCACCGGTAAGGCATAATGCAAAAGGCTAGCCGTTAATAACAAAACGCCTGCTGTACTCACTACTGCAGCCAATACATTTAATGCGGTAAAACAATAGAAATACCAAGGCCCTTTAATTTTATAACCTTCGATTAAGTTATTACCCGTCGCCAAAGTATACTCAACGCCAAAACGGAAAAAAGGATACTTTAGTACATTAACAGCAACCACTAACCATAGTAATTGCCATCCAAAAATAGCACCAGCTTGTGTAGAAGCAACAAGGTGTGAACCGCCAATAGAAGCGGTTGCCATTAATATTCCGGGGCCAAACGCATTTAAGCGTGATTTTAAATTTGGTACGACATCATTCATTTATTTTAACTCGAATTAGGATATTTTTATGGTCGGTTAACATACATAATTAATGGTTAATAAAAAAGCAAAAAAGACTGACTTTCTAAGGATTAATAGATTTTTAGCCGTCAAATCACTATTTCTTTGAAAAAAGATATATCTCAAAGGCAAAATGGATTCACACAGGATAATTAAGCGTTAAATTTTTCTTCGAAAAGATCAGACTCACGAATGATAATCGAGGCCTTATGCCAGTTTTGCGTAGCAAATGTTTGTCCTTCTAATTGATTTAAAATCAACTGACTCATTTGTTCACCAACAGCATGAGTATCATAATCCAGTGTGGTAATTGATGGTTTGTTGTATTGGCTGTGTTCATAGTTACCATAGCCAGCAATAGCAATATCCACACCCGGTTGATAGCCTAACTTTTCACAGGCAACGATAGCGCCTAACGCCATCGCGTCATCAGCACATAATATACAAGTCGGGGGAACAGCTAGCGCCATTAACTGTTTAGTCATTTCAATAGCATCACGCTCTGTTAACTCTCCATATAATAAATAGTTTTTATCAACCTTTAATGTGGCTTCTCGCATTGCTTGTAAATAACCTTGCTCTCGAGCCATCGCCAACGTAAGTTGCACAGGCCCATTAAGAAAAGCAATACGCTGATGTCGAGCATTAATTTGACGTTGTGTTAATTGATAAAAGGCATGCTGGTTATCTACATCAACAAATCTATCCTCTTGATAACCGGACTCATAACCTAAACAAACATAGGGAAAGTTATGTACCTTTAATAAGGTGATACGCGGATCGTTATGGCGAGTTCTTACAATAAACAAACCATCAACTAAACCGCTACTAATAAAATCCATATAGACTTTCTGTTCGTCTTGCAGCGATGAAATGGTGGTCACAATCAATTGATAACCATGTTCTATCAATAACTCAGAGGCGCTAGCCAATACCTTAGAAAAAGCAGAAGACACAAACATTCGATCATTTGCAGGTAAAATAATACCAATATTTTTAGAGCGCCCAGAGGCTAGCCTTTGCGCGGTTGGGTTAGCTTTATACCTAAGAATCTTAGCAGCTTCTAATACCTTTAAACGCGTATCAGAATTAACGTCGCTATAACCATTTAATGCTCTTGATACCGTTGACTTAGAAAGTCCTAAATACTCAGCTAATTGTTTAATAGACATCACTTATCCCTATTTATAAGCGTAAGTCAGTTTCATTATCAAATAATAAAACACGGGATAAATCGACAATTAAATCAACGCGCTCACCACGTTTAAACTCTGACCGTAAATCTAATCGAGCTTTCACCGACCCACCAGCTAAATTAAATAAGATCTCCTTATCGAATCCCATAGGCTCTATTAAATCAATTTGTAACTGGTTAAAGTTAAAGGTGTTATCAGTTTCAGGAAATAGTCGGCTATCGTTAAAGAAATCAGGTCGAATACCTACTTTTACCGGAAGGCCTTGTTCATTAATGGTCGTTTGCAAAGCAACATTAGACAACTGTTGTCTGGGCAAGCGGTAATTACCCACCTGTAAATAATCATTAAATAACCTGCCCTCTATAATGTTCATCGAAGGAGAGCCAATAAATTGAGCAACAAACACATTAGCAGGATTTAAATAAACCTCCATCGGTGTACCAGCTTGCGCAATATAACCATCATGCAATACCACCACCTTATCAGCTAAAGTCATCGCCTCTACTTGATCGTGAGTGACATAAACACTAGTCCGACCAAACTTATTATGAATTTTGCCTATTTCGGTACGCATATGGCTACGAAGTTTGGAATCTAAATTCGATAAAGGCTCATCAAACAAAAACAGATCTGCTTCACGAATAATCGCGCGCCCCATAGCAACGCGTTGTCGTTGCCCACCTGACAAATCAGCAGGCTTACGATCCAGTAATGCTTCTAGTTGCAACATTTCAGATACTTCTGTTAAACGGCGTTCAATATCCTGGTTATCCACCTTTTGTCTGCGCAGTGCAAAAATAATATTTTCTTTCACTGATTTATGTGGATATAACGCATAGTTTTGAAAAACCATCGCTATATTGCGATGCTGCGGTTCAATATCGTTGACTACCCGATCACCAATCACAATATCACCTGAAGTGGCTTGTTCTAATCCAGCAATCATCCTTAGTGTGGTAGACTTACCACACCCTGATGGCCCAACAAGAACCACAAATTCACCATCTTCGATATTTAAATCTATGCCTTTAACTACAGCAGTATCACCGAAGCTTTTTACGATATTTTTTAATTCAATTGCCGCCATAATTACCCTTTAACCCCACCGTCCGTTTTACCGCCTTTCATAAAGCGAGATGCAAATAGAAAACAAATTACAATCGGAGCAAGTGTCAGCATAGAAGCTGCCATAATACGATCCCAAATTGCATTTTTTGATACGAATAGCTCTTGTAGAGCCAATGGTAAAGTGTGAAATTCTGGATATTGCTTTAAAAATACTGAAGCAAATAAATACTCATTCCAGCCGATGATAAAGCAATAAATAAATACCGTCGCCAACATAGGTAAGGATAACGGCAGTACCACCTTAATAATTGCTTCTTTTCGAGAGCAACCGTCCATCATAGCCGCCTCTTCAAGTGCAAATGGAATACCACGGAAATAGTTACCCAACATATACATGCCCACAGGTAATGTTTGTACAATGTAAATAAGGAACAAACAAAAAGCACTTCCCCATAAAGAAGAAGCTAACCCAACATTCATTGCCATCTGATAAAGTGGCACCATCAACAATACACCGCCAACCATATACACAAACAATACCGAGCGCTGTATCACCACTTGTCCTTTGAAGCGTAATCGGCTGATTGAATAAGCCCCCATAACAGAGAAAACTAAAGAGAAGCTTGCTGCTCCAACGGAAAAAATAACGCTATTTAGCATGTACTTTCCAAAGGGGAATAAATTATCGTTAGCCGTGTATTTAGCAGCTATTGCCTGCTTTTTATCTTCTGATAACTTAGGGTTATTGAGTATTTTTTGAATCGCAGCAGGTATCTCGACCTGTTCAGGTTCGGTTACCCCTAATAACTCTTTATAAGCATCTAAATTAATGCTTTGTGGGATCAACGATGGGTTTCCCCAGTCATATTGATGCTTTAATGAGGTCGACAAAATTTGTGCAAAAGGTAATAAGCTAAAGCTGACTAACAAAACGATAGCTAAAGCAAATCCAATACGTCCTTTAATAGTTTTTTTTCCCAACATAATTGTTACCACTTCATGATTTTTTTAATATAGAACCAAATAAAGATGGACAGTACACCTAATTGAATAACAGATGTCGCTGCGGCTAACCCTTGATCAATAACGCCAGTAAAAGCTTGGTAATAGGTAAAGATAGGTAAGGTTTCTACATTCGGAGCCAATAGATAAACGTCTTCAAAACGGTTCAAATTCCAAATTAAACGCAGTAACACTACCGTTGCTAAAACAAAGTAAAGTTCAGGTAGGGTTACATGAAAAAAGCGCCCTATTGGACCGTAACCATCAATAGCTGCAGCTTCATATTGATCTCGTGAAATGGATACCAATTTGGATAAAATAAGTAAGTAAGCTATCGGAGCATGTTTCCAAATATCAAATAACACGACCACCCATAATGCTGAATCAGGATCCCCAATTAAATTACTGCGTTCACTCCACAAACCTAACAAATCAACAAATAGATAATTTACTACGCCAGAAATAGGATCAAACAAAAACTGCCAACCAAATACTACTGAAATAACAGGAGCAACATAAGGCAACATGATCGCTGCATTCACTAAGCCTCTGCCCATAAAAGGGTCACGTAGAAGTAATGCCATCGCTAACCCAAGTAATGTAGTGCCAACCACTGTCCCAAACAAATACAAACTAGTAGTAGCAATAGCGCTGTAATAATCAGTGTTAGATAACAGCTTTATATAATTTTCCAAACCAACAAAGATTTTAGATCCATTTAATTGCACATCGAAAAAGCTCAAATACACGTTGTACATCAGCGGGTACAATATAAGTAAGCCTAAGATAACAATCGTTGGAGCAACTAATTTCCAACCAAATCTGGCTTCAGCGCGTTCTAATGGTGTCATCATCTCTCCTTAACCGCACAATTAGATATCGAGTGATGACTATGAGCAGCCATCACTCGATAAATAAATTAAATGCTTATTGTTATTCAGTGATCACCGTTTGCATCTGTTTTTCTGCCCAGTCTAAGGCAGTTTGTGTTGGCTCTTTTTCTATTGCAGCACGATAAATCATGCGAGGAATAATCTGTTTTGCAAAGATTTCACCAGATTTAGGAAAGGTCTTACCATCAACTACTGAAAAGTTTTTAATGCTATCAAAACCAGCCACAATCTCTTTGATAGACTCTTTGCCGTACTGGGCAAAAATGCCTTTTGGATCATTCAAAAATTCATCGGTCTCAGCGATATCGCGTAACATAGGTAAATGTCCACCTACCGCCATATGTGAGTAAGCAACGACTTGATCTTTTTCATTCATATATTGAATAAAAGCTTTAGTTGCTTGTACCTCTTCTTTATTGTCATTTTTCATCATGGTAAACCCAACTAAAGTACCAAATGAAGACGGTGATTTATTCGTGATAGTGGTTGCTAAACGAGTATTCTTGGCTAAATCAGGATCAAAAGCCGCACCTTTTAAATCTTTAAAATTCTCAGAACTCAATGAGCTCGCTGCCGCTTCCGCTAGGGCAATATCATCTAAAATATAAGAAGAATAGAAGAACATTGCTAACTTACCTTGTAGATAATAATCACGCGCTCGCCAGCTTTGTGGACCAGGGGGATTGTATTGCGCTAAATTTGTATAAAAGTCTAATACCTCTTTTTGTGCCGAAGAATTAAAAATAAGCTCGCCATCACTATTGAACTGACCAGCATCATTAGACAAAGCAAATTGTGTGTAGCATTGCTCAGCGTAATTATCTGCCTTGGTGCCAACTAAAATACCGTATTGATTTTCACTGGGTTTATAAAAGTATTTTGCAGCCGCTTCAATTGCTTCCCAAGTTGTCGGGGGAGCAAGTCCAGCCTCTTTAAACCAATCAGCACGATACCATATACCTTGCACCCAACCACTGTAAGGTACTGACACATATTCATTCAGCGCGGCACTTTCGACTAATTTCAGCGCTCCTGCATAAAAACGATCCTTTCCTAATGCTTGAATTAACTCGGTGCTCGACTTAGCATCTACGATACCCTCTTCCGCAAATGCTAAAGACAAATCAGAGCCGACCTCAATCATATCTGGCAAGGTATCTGCTGCTGCAGCGGCGGCAATTTGTTTAGGCATATCATTTTCATCAACAGCGATCACTTTCACATCGATACCAGGATTTAATGCTTCAAAGACATCAGCCATTATTTCAATAGTTTGAAGGCGATCTGATTGTGTTTGTGTAGTCCAATATTCAACGGTTGTAGCATTAACTAAACTTGAAAAAGGTAAACTTGCCGCAACAAGCCCGATACTGAATCTATTGATTTTCATTGTCATTTCCTCATTTGATATTAGCGCTATAAGCTGTTTAATCGCGTCGGAGTCAACTCACAAAATCACCTTTATTTGAGTAATTTTATTTATTTAATTCAGTCTACCTTAAATGTGATTGGTTATTATTTGACCTAGGTCTCGTTGTCTAACATGTTCAAAACCGGTTTTGATCATTGTGGGATTGGTCACTATTTATGCAAAAACAATGTAAGGTTAGGATATCAGATAGGAAAAAAGTAAAGTTGGACATATAGACGCTTAAATAAACTACAATTTACTGCATGAAAATTTGAAAAAATCACCACCAAAATTCAATGAAAATATTATTAAATACATGCACATAGGATAGATTTTTTAATCCCGCATTAAAGATATTAATATTTTGATAGAAAGCTATAACGAAATGCTTACCCAATTAAATGAGCAAATAGCAGAAAATAAAGAGTTATCCTATATCGATGCTTTAACAGGAATAAAAATAGAAAAGCCTACGATGAAAAAGTCCAAGAGCTTATTTCTCTTTATCAAAGATATGATACTGTTTTTTCTATTGCTTTACTTGATGTCGATGGCTTTAAAAAAATCAACGACATTTATGGTCATAGTGCCGGTGATCTTGTATTAAAAGATATCGCAGAAACATTACAGTCTACAACAAGAAAAGAAGACCAGATGTTCAGAATAGGCGGAGAAGAATTCATTGTTATTCTACCGAATACCAAACTGTTCGACAGTCACAAAGTAATTAATAAAATCACCTCAAAGGTCAATCTTAACAATCAAGAAAACACTAAAATCACCATGAGTATTGGTTTAACAGAGGTTAAAAAAACAAGATAATAAAGACACGCTGTTTAAACGTGTCGATAGCTTCTTATATATATCCCAAAAACGCGGTAAAAACTAAGTTACTCATGACAACAACAATCCTAATAATTAATCATTACTGAGTGTAATGAGTGGTGCTCGTGCGGCATTTAACGCAGCAAAAGCAGCAATGACAGCTGCAATATAAAAGCAAGTTTGAAAAGCGTTCACCACGGGTTCACGAGGGCCATTTCGTAAAGCTTCAATACTGGTATTATGATCAAAATCAGGCAACAGCCCATATAACAAGACACCAAATAAAGCTGTCCCCGTTGCAGCACCTAAATTACGGCTTAGAGAAGCTAAAGCAGTTACTGTCCCAACATTACTCTTACCAGCCACAGTTTGAATGACTAGCTGTGTTGTTGGCATCACAGTGCCAAAACCAATACCGCAAAGCATCCCAAGGAAACCAATTAAAACTGGTTCTGGTGGCAAACTTCCCAATGCAATAAAACCGAATGAAGACAATGACATACCAATAACAGGGATCCATTTAGGCACGCCAGTTCTCGACATTATACGGCCACTACATAAGGCTCCAAATATCTGTCCACCAGTTAATGGCAATAATAATAAACCAGAAGTTGCAGCATTAGTTTTCAGCCCTAATTGCAAATAAATAGGCAGAAAAAAGATCAGAGCAAACATACAAGATGCAAATAGTAATGAGGTTAGTAAAGGGATATAGATCGCTCTATCCACCAGCAGGTGATTAGGTAAAAAAGGGGTTTTATGGCGGCATTGATTACGGTAAAAAATCACTCCCAACACAATAAATAACAGCCAGTAAGCAGCACTAGTCAGAGATAACCATTGGAAGTCTTGCCCCCCTACTGAGGCCCAATATAAGAATAACGTACACAATGCAGGAAAAACCATTAAACCAACCCAATCAATTGGTTTATCTCTATGTTCTAGTATTGTTTTAGGCGTCAAACAAAGTAAACGCCAAGCAGCAATCATTGCCAAAGGAATGTTAGCCCAAAATAACCAATGCCAAGTATAGTGAGTGACCACTAAGCCGCCAATAACAGGTCCACCAATACTGGCACAGGCAAACATAGAGGCAAAATAGCCTTGGTATTTCGCTCGTTGCCTCGGAGGGATAAGTTCTGCAATTAAAGCTTGCGATAAACTCATTAATCCACCGCCACCAAGGCCTTGAATAACTCTCCCCATAATTAACTCAGTCATATTGGTTGCTAATGCCCCCACTACTGAACCAATACAGAAAATACCTAATGCCCAAACTAATACATTACGACGACCATATCTGTCGCCTAACCAACCGTAAATGGGCACAGTCGCAACCGTTGCTAATAAATAGCCTATTGCGATCCACGATGATAGGTGTAATTGACCAAGGTCAGCAACAATACTCGGTGTAGCCGTTGCAAGAATTGTCTGATCAACAGCCGCCAAAAACATTGGCAAAAAAACAGCCGAAAAAAAGATTAAAAAAGCCTGACGAGTAAGCGCAGTACTCATGTATTAATGAATAAAGAAGAGAAAGAAAGAGGAAACACGTTAATTACTCGTTATTGATAAAACAATAAGTAAATGATGGCAGAATATCAAAACACATCAACCTATTTATTTTTCATATTGAAAATTTTGGGGTAACTTGAATTTATTTACTTTGTAGTTAAGTCGTTAAGTCGTTAAGTAAAGATAGCAATGCTCTACAAGAGCATTGCTAATTGAGTATGATAAATTTACTCTTTAGTTGCCTTTAAAAAATTAACAGCACGATCAGGGAAATCAGTAAATACACCATCTACATCCGCTTTATAGAAAAAGATATTTAAAAAATCTTCAAAATCTTTTGCGTATTCAGGTACATGACCTTCATCTATTCTGAATGTATAAGGGTGTACTTTCATGCCCGCTTCATGTGCATTTTCAACTAAAGGAGTAAAAATAAGATCTCCTTGTGTTGAATCAGGAGAAACCACCATTGGGTACCAAGGTCCTACACCATCAGCATATTCAGCAATCAATTTCATGCCACCAGGTTGATACATCCAATCGTAATTATAGTCTTGAGCTTTACCATCAATATATTCTTTGGTTTCGCCCCAACTTGTTTCTGCCATTAGCTGAATAAGTTTAATATCCATATTTCGTTGAGGTAATAAATCATTTTTAATACGCTTCAATTCATTAACGTCGAAAGACTGCAAATAAGCTAAATCAGATTTTTTAATGTAGCCATATTGCTTAAACACATCTAACACAGCACCACTGATGTCCTTTCCTTCGTGACGATGAAACCAAGGCGCTTTAACTTCAACATAAATACCCACATCGTGCCCAGTACTAGTGTTGAGCCCTTGAATCATTTCAATTTCATCTTGTAGCGTGTGTACTTTGAAATGCGACTGCCAAAGTGGGAAACGTTTTGGATAAATAGCTGTTTTCTTGCCTTCTTTAATAGTAAAAGCTTCAGTCATATCCAATTGTTTGATTTCAGCTAAAGTAAAGTCGATCGCATAGTAGCGTCCATCTTCACGCTTACGATTAGGGAAAATATCAGCAACATTAGTGACTCGATCTAAATAATGGTCATGTAATACCACCAGTGCATTATCTTTCGTCATAACAACGTCTTGCTCAATATAATCTGCACCCATAGCGTAAGCCATTGACTTAGCTGACATGGAATGCTCAGGCAAATAGCCACTTGCCCCTCGGTGAGCTACAACTATTTTTTCTGCATATGCACTATTAGCTAAGGGTATTGCAATTAAAGCCGTTACTAACCATTTTTTTAAGTTTGGTAATTGAATCATGATGTTGTTGTTCCTTGTCTTAAAACCAATAAAAAATAAACCCGTATTACATTAACAATGTAAAACGGGTTTACGTTACCTAACAGAAGTACTAATCAGACTTATCACTTAATGAAAGAGTTCAACTCGGTTCATTTAAGCATTTGCACTTTCTTGATCAAGTTGGCGTTGTTTATGAATTTTATTTTCCCCGATCATCGCCAAAATAAGGAAAAATATAGAGAATGCACAAGCTAGAGTGATCACTAAGAAGCCACCATCCCAACCAAAATGGTCAACGGTATATCCTAATAATGCATTAGCAGCTACCGCCCCACCAAGGTATCCGAATAAACCTGTTAAACCTGCAGCAGTACCCGCCGCTTTTTTAGGTGCAAGTTCCAATGCATATAAGCCAATTAACATAACCGGCCCATAAATTAAGAAGCCAATCGCAACCAATGCAATCATATCAACCGTTGGATTACCTGCAGGGTTAAACCAGTACACAAAGACCGCAATACTCACCAGTACCATAAATAAAATACCAGCAGGCGCACGACGACCCTTGAATAATTTATCAGAAATCACACCACATAATAAAGTGCCTGGGATACCTGCCCACTCATACAAGAAATAAGCCCAAGAGGATTTATCTACAGAGAACTCTTTTACTTCACTTAAATACACTGGCGCCCAGTCCAAAACACCATATCGAATTAAATACACAAAGGCATTTGCAATAGCGATAAACCATAATAATTTATTGTTAAATACGTATTTGAAAAAGATCTCTTTCGCTGTCATTTCTTTTTCAAAAGAATCATCATAATTATCTGGGTAATCATTTTTATATTCTTCGATTGCAGGCAAACCGCAAGATTGAGGAGTGTCTTTCATCATCAAGAAAGTAAAGAAAGCAACTAACAAAGCAAAGAAAGCAGGCACATAAAAAGCAGCTTTCCAGTCATCATTAAATGCCCATAACCCCAACAAGAATAGAGGACCAATTAATCCTCCACCAACATTATGTGCGACATTCCAAACAGATACGATACCGCCACGCTCTTTGTGCGACCACCAATGCACCATGGTTCTACCACAAGCAGGCCAACCCATTCCTTGAAACCAACCATTTAGAAAAAGCAGTATAAACATTGCTGTAATACTACCTGTTGCCCATGGCATAAAACCAAAACACAACATTACTAGGGCAGACATGACCAAACCGGCAGTCATGAAATAGCGAGGGTTAGAACGATCGGAAATATTCCCCATCAAAAACTTTGACAAGCCATAAGCAATAGATACGGAAGCAAGCACAACCCCAAGATCACCACGACTATAACCATATTCTTCAATTAAAAACGGCATTGCTAAACTAAAGTTTTTACGTACTAAGTAATAACCAGCATAGCCAATAAAAATACTTAAAAATAATTGCCAGCGTAAGCGTTTATATAGAGGGTCAATTTCATTTTGAGGTAGTTTCTCTATATGAGCTAATGGCCGAAAGAGGTTGAACATAAATAATTCCTTGGGTTAATAGCAAGAATCATGCTTGCTAGCTTTAGTTATTTACGCCTAAACATGACAATTTTATTGCAGTCAGACATTCGAGAGCATATTCGCTCAAACGAACAACAATTTCCGATAAACAGATCACAAACGAACAAGTGAATGATCTAAATCAATGAAATTTTCATTAAAAAGAACCAAAAGGAACATAAAAGAATAAATAAAAACATTATCGCTCAAGAAATACTCGAAAGAGCAACACTGTTAATATTAAAAAAGCAGAAGATGATAGGGAGGCGGTGGAAAAGTACTAAAGAAGCAAACAACATTAATAGCAATGAGAAAATATTAAAGACAGAATAAGCTGAGAAGTAAGTGGCCATATTTACTTCTCAGTACTTTGAAGCAGTTATATCTTTTTTAGTCTTAACTATTGTCTTTAACAGCCAACAACAGTTTGGAGAATTCAGCAAAACCATAACCACCAGGCTCAGACATTACAACCTGCGGGTGATGTTTAAGCTTATTCCAATAATTCTGAATATTAGCGACTCCTACACTTTTAGGTAAGTTAGCAAACATTAATTCATCGTTTAATGAATCACCAATATAACAAGCTTGCTCTATGATCTGCGCTTCAGATAACCCCTTTTCTTGTAAAAAACTGAATGAAGTAGCTTTTTTAGAGTGCTCTCCATACCAACTATTAATATGAATTGAGCTTGCAGTAGCATTTGCGCCTAAAGCATTTATTTTCGACATGACTTCAGCAATAATATCTGGGGAAACTGGCTTTCGATTTTGTCCAATATCAATGGCAACCTCACATAGACGATAAGATTGATCTAAGGTTAAATTTAACTCTGGATAATCAATCAAAATTTCTATTATTTGTTGTTTTAATATGGATTGCTTTTCAACAATAGTAGACATTAATTCGCCGGAGCTTACGGTTAAGAAACCGTTTTTCTTTTCCATTATAAATGCGCCGTTCTCACCAATTACCGCATCAACAGGCCAAAGCTGTGCAATATGATCACACCAACCGGCACATGCTCCGGTTACGGCAACCACTTTCAAACCAGCTCGTTGCAATGCAGATAAAGCGATTAATGTTTCTGCTGGTAACTGACCATGCCAAGTTAATGTATCGTCAACATCAGTCAGCACCCATTGCACGTCTTTCCATTCATTAGTTAAAGTCTTTTTTGGTAGTTTCATTATATCTCTTAATATCTATGGGACTTATCTGTTTGTATTTAATGATTAAGTAAATACAAACAGATGATCAACTTATAGCAAGTTAGGTAAAAACATCACTAAACCTTCTGAATAAGTTAACAGCATTAATACAACTAATAATGCGAATAGAAGTGGCAACACCTCTCGAACAAAATCCAACAGTTTTACTTTCAGTATCGAACAAACCGTAAACATCATCGAACCGAACGGGGGGGTTACTCCGCCAATCATAATATTAACAATCACGATAATGCCGAAGTGAACTGGATTAACTCCAAGGTTCAGTACAGCAGGTAACAGTAATGGCGTTAAGATAATCATTGCCGCCCCACCTTCAATGAACATACCAACAATTAATAACAATAAATTGATTAGCATTAATAGAACGAGCTTGTTGTCAGTCACTAAAATTAGTGCAGAAGCTACATTCTGTGGGATCTGCTCCAAAGTCATGTAGTAGCCAAAAATCATCGCTCCGATGATAATAAACATGACACTACTGGTACCTTGAATTGTCTCTTTGAAAATGGCAGGGACGTGGCTAATTTTTAATTCACGATAAACAAATAACCCAATAATGGCACACAATAAAACAGCAATCGCACCCGCTTCTGTTGGTGTAAATAACCCAAAACGCATCCCTAAAATAATGCCAAATGGGATTAATAAAGCAGGAACAGCTTTACCTAAATAATGCAGACGTTCTTTAGCGGGTGCCGCTTCAGTTCTTGATGGTGCGTAGTTACGTCTCCTAGCAATGATTGCAATCGTCACCATTAAAGATAATGCCATCATAAATGCGGGTACATAACCAGCAATAAACATTTCATGTACCGAAACATTAGCTAATAACGCGTAAATAATAAGATTAATACCCGGTGGGATCACAGGGCTAATACTTGATGAAGCTGCAGTTATTGCAGCCGTGAACGGTAAGTCATAGCCACGTTTAGTCATTTCAGGAGCAAGTATTTTAGATTGCATTGCAGCATCTGCATTAGCTGAACCAGAAATTCCGCCCATTAACGTACTTAATGCAACGTTCACATGCGCAAGTCCACCAGTTTTATGGCCAATTAATGAATCTGCAAATGATAGTAAACTTCGACTTATCCCTGAATAATTCATGACAGAGCCCACCATAATAAAGAAGGGTATCGCCAATAATGGAAAAGATGAGGCAGACGAAATAAAGCGCTGCATAACTAAGCTAACTGGGATCGAGGTATTAATAAATAAAAAATAAACCAACGAAGAAGCGATTAATGAAAATGCGATGGGTACGTTTAATAAAAACAAAACGAACAACATAATAATTGGAAGATAGATTTCCACGGTGTCACCTATATAGTATTGGGTTGCTTTTTGAACAGCTGTTTTAAATCACTTCGGATGAAGTTTACGGTATGAATCGTCATCAAAGAGAAACACAGAAACAACACACCATTAATCGTAAAGTAAGACATGCCCATCACAGGGGACACTTTATTTGATAGCATCATATAATCGTAACTTAAGTAAGCCAGAACCAAATTAATAGCTAATAAGAATGATAAAACCACAAGGTTGAATGGTACTTTTGCTTTTGCAGGTAATAATGCAACGACAACATCAACTCCCATATGTAGCTTATGTTTGTAACACGAGCTAATACCAAAATAGACTGACCAAATAAAACAGATAACGGCCAGTTCTTCGCTCCATGGCACAACAAAGCCAAACCCATAACGAAGGAATACATTAATAATTACCATCAAAATGGTAATAGATATTGCAATGGATGCGAATATCTCTTCAAAATTTTTAACTAAGAAGCCCATGACTTCTCCTACTTATTAACTAATTAATATAATCATTGTTCTACCAGACACACTGCCTCAGTACAAAAGGCAATAAAATAGCCAACTTATACCTTCAAAATACGACAGTTAAAGACTTATTATTGAAGCAATCGTGAATGGTGTGGTGAAATTTTAGTCATATTTATTTAACGTTAAAAAAATAACTGCTTTATTGAAATCACAATAAAGCAGTTACCTAATAGTACTTTTTATAACTGATAAATTACTTACTCAGCAGCACGGATTTTTTCAAGTTCCGCACCAATTCGGCTACGAATATCATCACTCCATGCTGGGAATTGGTTATAAACATCAGCAGTCAATTTACTGAATTCAGCGCTATCTACTTCGTTAAATTTAACGCCTAGATCTTGTAGCTTTTGAGTGTATTCAGTATCTAACTTAACTAATTCAGCGGTATTTGAAGTTGCACCTGCTGCTAGCTCTTCATTAATGATTTGCTGTTGTTCAGGCGTAAATTTATCCCAAACTTTAGGTGAGATATATAGGCCGACAGTACCTAAGAAATGTTTAGTTAATGACATGTTTTTAGCAACTTCATACATTTTAGTTGAGTACATAGTCAAAATTGAACCTTCAAGACCATCAACAACACCTTGTTGAACACCTGCATAAGTTTCAGGGAAAGGTAATGATGCTGGCGCAGCACCCATTGACGTTAATGTACTAATAAATAATTGGCTACCAGGAACTCGAATACGCATGCCTTTCATATCAGCAGAGTTTTTAATCTCTTTGTTCGTGATCATATGACGGAAACCAAACATGTAATCAGCGTTTAAAACTTTAATGCCTTTCTTTTCAACTTCAGCTGTTAAATCAGCAACTAACTGAGTATCCATCATTGCTAAGTATTCGTCGTAAGAGTTATATAGCATCGGACCAGCTAATGCAGCAAAGTCAGGAACATAATCACCAAGGTAACTTAAATCTTCAACAGCAATCCAATCAGCACCGTTAACAACCTGTTCAAGGTTATCTTTATAGACTGGTAATTGCCCACCAGGATAAACTTTGATGTTTACGCCGCCATCGGTACGTTCACGAATTTTATCAGCCACTTTAATCAGCTCTTGCGTCAATAATTCATTTTGAGTAAATACCAAGCTCATATTGATATCGATTGGCTCAACTGTTTTAGCACCTTCTGCACCTTTCGTTGTTTCAGCAGGTTTTTCGCCACAACCAACAAGCAATGCAACAGCGGTTAATACGGTTCCGATGACCTTTATCATAAATAGTACCTTCGTTTGTAAAGTTAGTTTTAATAAATAGGTTCATTCATTAAAACAAAAAAATAGTGAATTAAGCTGTATGTGCTTTTTATTAAGCCATACAAAATTATTCATATGAACATTTGTAGAATCATATGAAAATCATTATCGTGCAAATAGTTGGTTACAAAAATGTAGACCAGAACGTACAAATAGCATTGAATTGTTAAGTTTATATGACAATCTGTTATATTTTTAAGCCTTTTATATTTTCTAAAATACATTATCATTAACAAAAACATTAACGTTCAAATGAACATTACAGGTAGATATATGATTGCAGGTCATCGTGGTGCAGCTTCATTAGCCCCAGAAAATACATTATCAGGTTTTAAAAAAGCACTGCAATCAGGTGCTAAATGGATTGAGTTAGACACACAACTTAGCGCAGATAAAACGCCAGTTATCTTCCATGATGAAACAGTAGATCGTTGTACAAACGGTGAAGGTTTAGTGGCTGATTTAACATTGAGCCAATTGCAATCATTGGATGCCGGGAGTTGGTTTTCAGAAGCATTTATCGGTGAGCAAATTATATCGCTTGAACATACTTTGTTATTCTTCATGGAGAATGACTTGAGTATGAACCTGGAGATTAAAATTCACCACTCACACCAAGCTGAGCCACTGGTAGATGAGATTGCAAAAGTTTTAGCTAAAGTAAACTTTCCGAATGAAAAACTTATTTTGTCTAGCTTTTCTGAATTAGCGCTCACACACTGCCATCAAGTTATGCCAGAAATTCGTTTAGGTTACATTACCGAGCATGATCCATTGGTTACATTGGAAAAACTAAAACCACTGAACCTATATAGCGTACACCTTGATCATAAAATATTAGAACAAACGATGGCAAAGAAAATCACAGACCAAGGGCTTAAACTCATTATTTGGACGCTTAATGATGTAACACAAGCTGATAAATTTAGGTCTTGGGGCGTAGAGATTATCATCACTGATAAGCCAGATGTATTTATTAACGCATGATAAAACTTAATGCTCGCCAACAGAATATTCTGTTACGTTTACGCAAAAAGGAAGATGTTCAGATAGAAACACTGTCTGAGCATTTTCAAGTGACCACGCAAACTATCCGCAGAGATGTAAATCAACTTTGTAAAGCTGGATATGCTCGTCGTATCCATGGTGGTGTAGGGTTACCAGCACAATTAACCAATAGCAGTTATCAATATCGCAGTGATATACAGTTTGATGTAAAAGATAAAATAGCCAAAAAAGTAGCTCATGCTATTCCTGATGGTTCAACCATTATGATGGGAATAGGTACAACAGTGACACGTATTGCGTATTATTTAAAAACCAAACACAGAGTGATCACTAATAACCTACAGGTTGTTCGAATTCTTGAGATGAACCCAGATATTGAAGTGTACATTGCAGGCGGGTTATTTAGATCGCAACAACAAGATGTTGTTGGCAATAATGTCACTGAGTTCTTCAATAATTTTGAAGCTGATATTGGCATATTAGGCTGTGCAGGAATAACCGCTAGCCATGCAGCAATGGAGCATGAAACCGCTGAAGCAGAAATCTCAAGATGTATTGTAAAAAACTCACGCCAAACATGGTTAGTAGCCGATGCAACTAAATGGACAATTTCTGCTTCAGTAAAAGTCGCTGCATTATCAGAATTTGATCAGGTTTACAGTAACTACAATAACCTACCTTCAGAACTTCCATTAGTATCTATAAAATAAAGCGGTCTATTTAGCGTAGAAAAATTTCAATTAAAGGTTTAAATAACTGTTGCCTTTAACGAAATTGACAACGAGGAGGCTGCTTTAAAAAGTAAAATAAGTAAGCTTGTTGTTGGTCTAGACACTGCTTATCTCATGCTGTTTTAAGTATAAGCAGTGTTAAGTTTGAAATAGCTTAGCTACGGAACTCAGCTACTTTCTGTTGAGCATTTTCACCAAACAGACGTTCGCTTACAGCTTCCAACCCTTCAGCATTATCTAAAAGCTCTTTATGAATAACTAAAGTTGCTTTTGAGCGTCGACGAAGTAAATCATCAAGATTAACAATCATTTCATTCTCGGCAACCCAATCAATTTCTGCCCATGTAAACTCAGTATGTTCCAGTGCAAGGTTAGCTTTAGCAGGGTTTTGTTTAATCGCTTCAAGCAAAATAAACGCATCTTCACCATAACGACGCCAGAAGCGAGTAGACAATGGCTCAAGTGCACCTTTTGGCGTTAGCTTATCAATATTGAACTGTTTCATCTCATTCATAAATTTAGCTTTAACTTGCTCAGCAGGCTCCCCGTACCAAAGCGCATTAGATCTGTTCATAGGAATATCTAAATCTTCGACGATATCTGAAATTTCATCACCAACATTAATACAATCAGTTAATTTACCACCAAAAATACTGATGTGTTTATCTGCCTTGTTAACATCAATGGCATGTTTACGTGATAACGCAACCCAATCAGCAACACCCTCTTCAGCTTCAATAGCTAATGGTCTAACACCACATCGTTCAGCAATAATGTCATCTTTAGTTAATGGTTTGTCTAAATCTAATAAGTTATTAGCATTATTAAGAATGAACTGACGATCTTCATCAGTAACATGTGTTTGGTGGCTTTCAACTTGATTATCCGTTGTACCAATACACGTTTTAGAGCCCATCGGTAACACAAAGAATAAACGTCCATCACTAGCAAAAAATGCCAATACCCGATGCTCTTTCGAAATACGATCAACCGTTAAATGCACGCCTTTAGAAAATAAGTGATGGTGAGATGTTTTCTGTTTAGTACTTTTATTAACTTGATCAACTAGTGGACCACAAGCATTTATCAGAGTTTTAGCCTTGATAGTAAATGCTTGATCATTGGTTGTATCTTTTGCTTGTATTACCCATTGGTCATTTTCACGTACCGCATTCACTGACTCTACATAGTTTGCAACGATGGCAGACTGCTTAGCAGCAGCAGTAATAAAGTTAAATACAAAGCGCGAATCATTATCTTTTAAAAAGGCATCTGAATATTCGAAACCAGCCTGTGCACCAGTAACCTTAATACTTGGCTCAAGCTCTTTAATTTTATTACGTGTTAGATACTTAGGAGCCATAGTGAACAAACGGCCAAATAACCAATAAGCCAGTGTCCCCATGAATACAAACCAAACAGGGAATCGAAAACCTTTTTGAATAGTCGTTAAAAAACGAACCTCGGTCACTGATGACGGGTAATGCTTCATTAAATTATTACGGCTCTTACAAAGTTTATTAACTAAACGATATTCATGGCTTTCTAAGTATTTAATACCACCCCATGCAAGGTTCGAAGAGTTAGAGCTTGTTGCTCCAGCAAAATCACCTTTATCGATTAGTCCAACTTTAACGCCTTTAGCAGCCAGAGAGGCAGCAGCAACGGCACCATTGATACCACCACCTAAAATGAGGACATCTAACTCTTCTTCGGCTAGTTGTTTAATATTGTTCGTTCTATTGAGGCTCATTTCGTAATCCTTTGAAAAATGTTCGATAACGCACTTTAATGTTCAGATTAGAGCATAAATATCTTCTAATTAACACTGCATTTAACAATTTAATCTCTCTATTGAGCATTTATGAATAAAAAATAGATTTAAGTTCAATAATTAACATTTGATAGAATATATCCGAGTACTAAGCTGCACATTCACGATGTAAACTCAGAGAAAAGGCCTTCAATGGAAAACAGTCATATTAAATATAGTTGACATAACCAGTCATTCTTATCATCAAAAATAATTCAGTAATTATTCATTTCCACTCAAACTATTACTTAAAATAGTTATCAACTAAACTAATTTAATTTACCGGCTTTTGGTTACATTTCATTTACAACCATCTCTTCATACCCCAACAAATACAACACTTCCGGCTTTATTTTGTTAATTATTTAATTTTTCCTACTTTATATTGAGCAACTAATGATTTTGTCATGCTTTAAATTATGACTTGATAGTTAGTGCTCTAATCATTAGTATATTAATTGATTGTTCAATCAATCTATTTTTTTGAGATTTGCATTAAAAAGGATTTAAGTAATGGCAAGGCCTCCAATGAAAGAAGTTCGACAACAAGAGCTTATTGATGCCACATTAATTTCAGTTGAACGTTATGGGTTACAACACACAACGATCAATACAATTAGCGCTATTGCAGGTATGTCTTCAGGCATCATCAGCCATTACTTTGGCGGGAAACAAGGGTTAATCGAAGCCACTCTTAGGTATTTAATCGATCAATTAAAACAAGCTTTATTAGCTAAGATAGATAATCAACCCTTATCAGCTGAAACCCGTTTACAGGTTGTTGTTGACGCAAACTTTACAGAATTACAACGCTCTAACGCAGCAACTAAAACTTGGTTGAGCTTTTGGTCACAAGCAATGCACGACCCAGGCTTAGCTAGGCTACAACATATCAACAGCAAGCGTTTATACAGTAACTTGCTTTACCCTTTTAAAAAATTATTGCCCAAAAGCGCAGCAATTGATGCAGCAAAACAAACTGCGGCAATTATTGATGGCTTTTGGTTGCGAAGCGCATTAAGTGCTTCTCCAGAAGAAAAATTCAAACAAGCCCAAATTTTATCTAAAGCCTTTATACATACTGTGCTTAAACAGTACGGAGAGAAATAATGTCATCATTAAACGTTTATCAAAATTATATTCATGGTCAATACATTGCTAACGACAGCGGTGAAACCTTTGAAGTAATTAACCCAGCAACTGGCGAAGTCAGTTACCTTGTTGAAACTGCCACTGAAGCAGTACAAAAAGCGGCAATTGAAAGTGCTAAGAAAGGTTTCGCCGTTTGGTCAGCAATGACACCAATGGAACGTAGCCGCATTTTGCTTAAAGCGGTTGCTTTATTACGTGAACGTAATGATGAGCTAGCTGAAGGTGAAGTACTAGATACAGGTAAACCATGGCAAGAAGCATCTGAGGTTGACGTTGTCACAGGTGCAGATTCAATTGAATTTTTTGCCGGGCTTGCCCCAAGTATTGAAGGTAACCAACAACCTGTTGGTGATGACTTTTACTATACCCGTCGTGAACCACTTGGTATTTGTGCGGGTATTGGTGCTTGGAACTACCCAATACAAATAGCATGTTGGAAAGCTGCACCAGCTTTAGCCTGCGGTAATGCGATGATTTTTAAACCATCAGAAGAAACGCCACGTGGTGCAATGCGTTTAGCTGAAGTTTTCACTGAAGCTGGTGTGCCAGATGGTGTGTTCAATGTTGTTCAAGGCGATGGCCGTGTTGGTGCATGGTTAACTAATGACCCAGATATTGCGAAAGTTTCTTTCACCGGTGAAGTAGGTACTGGTAAGAAAGTGATGAGTTCAGCAGCAACTTCATTAAAAGAAGTGACTATGGAACTAGGTGGTAAATCACCTTTAATCATATTTAATGATGCAGATATCGATAATGCTGTTTCTGCAGCAATGTTGGGTAACTTCTATACCCAAGGTGAAATATGTACTAACGGTACACGTGTTTTCGTTCAAAAAGATATCTACCCAGCGTTTATTGAACGCCTAAAATCTCGCATCGAGAAAAACATTATTTGTGGCGATCCAATGCATCCTGATACTAACTTTGGCGCTTTGATTTCTAAAGATCATCAGCAAAAAGTATTGGATTACATTGAAATAGGTAAAAAAGAGGGAGCAACTTTATTAACTGGTGGGAACGCATTACAACCAAGTAACGCTCCTAATGGTTTTTTTGTTGCACCCACAGTATTCACTGATTGTGATGATCAGATGACGATTGTAAAAGAAGAAATTTTTGGCCCTGTTATGTCGGTATTAACTTTCTCAGAAGAAGAGGAAGTAGTTGAACGTGCCAATGACACACATTTAGGGTTGGCAGCAGCCGTATTCACACAAGACATCACTCGCGCTCATCGTGTAATCCATCAAATACAAGCTGGTATTTGTTGGATTAATGCTTACGGAGCTTCACCTTCTGAAATGCCAGTAGGTGGATACAAAATGTCTGGTATTGGTCGTGAAAATGGCAGTGAAACACTCAAAGCATATACTCAAATTAAAGCTGTCTACGTTGGTATGCAAACATTAGAAAGCCCATTTTAAGGAATATGATGACTTCAAATTTAAATAACAAAGCTGAATACGATTATATTATCGTTGGTGCTGGTAGTGCAGGTTGTGTACTAGCAAACCGTCTCTCAGAAGATACTAACAACAAAGTGTTGTTGTTAGAGACTGGTGGTAGCGATAAAAGTATATTCATTCAAATGCCAACAGCACTGTCCATCCCAATGAATACTAAAAAGTATGCATGGCAATTTGAAACACAACCAGAGCCTTTTTTAAACAACCGTCGTATGCATTGCCCTCGCGGTAAAGTATTAGGTGGATCATCATCAATCAACGGTATGGTTTATGTACGTGGGCATGCCCGTGACTTTGATGAATGGCAACAAGCAGGTGCTAATAATTGGGATTATGCTCATTGTTTGCCTTACTTTAAAAAAGCAGAAACATGGGCATTTGGTGGTAATGAATACCGAGGTAATAATGGTCCTCTTGCTGTTAACAATGGTAACAACATGCAAAACCCTCTATACCAAGCTTTTGTTAATGCGGGTGTTGATGCAGGTTACTTAGCAACTGAAGACTATAATGCAGAGCAGCAAGAAGGCTTTGGCCCTATGCACATGACGGTTAAAAACGGTGTTCGTTGGTCTACTGCAAATGCTTATTTACGTCCAGCTATGAAGCGCAACAATCTAACCGTTGTTACACACGCTTTGGTGCACAAAGTACTGTTAGAAAATAAAAAAGCAGTGGGTGTACGTTATCAAGTTAAAGATAAAGTCATTGATGTTTTATCTAACAAAGAAGTATTACTAAGCGCAGGCTCTATTGGCTCACCTCATTTACTGCAATTATCGGGTATTGGTAAGGCTGAAACGCTTAAAGCAGCGGGTATTGAACAACATCATGAATTACCTGGTGTCGGTGAAAATTTACAGGATCATCTTGAATTTTACTTTCAATTCAAATGTCTCAAGCCAATTTCACTAAACGGTAAACTTGATCCATTGAATAAATTATTGATAGGTACACGATGGATCCTCAATAAGTCTGGATTAGGTGCAACTAACCATTTTGAATCATGTGGATTTATTCGCTCTAAAAAAAGTATAGAGTGGCCAGATCTACAATATCACTTCCTCCCAGCTGCAATGCGTTATGATGGGAAAGAAGCTTTTTCAGGACATGGCTTCCAAGTACATATTGGTCATAACAAACCAAAAAGCCGCGGTTCAGTAAAAATCGTTTCAAATGACCCGATGACCGCCCCTGAAATTCAATTTAATTACTTAGCACACCAAGATGATATTGAAGGCTTCAGAGCTTGTGTTCGATTAACACGTGAAATTATTAATCAACCAGCTTTAGATGAGTATCGAGGTGAAGAAATTCAACCCGGTTTAGCGATACAAACAGACCAAGAGATTGATGAGTTTGTAAGAAGCTCAGTAGAAAGTGCTTACCATCCTTCTTGTTCGTGCAAAATGGGTGAAGATGATATGGCAGTAGTTAACTCAGAAACGAAAGTGCACGGCATTGATGCGCTACGCGTTGTTGATTCATCTATCTTTCCTACCATCCCTAATGGCAACTTAAACTCACCAACTATCATGGTAGCGGAGCGAGCGGCAGATATTATCTTAGGGAAAAAAATGCTGGATCCTAACCTATCAAATGTCGCTATTGCTGAAGATTGGCAAAACACTCAACGCTTTGCTGCACCGAAACGACAAACTAATTAATGACAAGTAGTTGTCATAAGCATAATGGCGCATTGCTCTGAGGAGCTTTGCACCGTTTAAAGTAGGTAATAAGCCAGCCTTATCAACACAAAATGGCTTTATAAACTACGTTATTTTTCAGGGTTTAAATATCGTTTACTACACGATACTTAAGGTTTGAGGGCAAGATTGTCTTAAAAATAATGGCGTAGTGTTTTAAAACATAAAACAAGGAATTATATATGTTTATCAACACCAACCATTGGGAGGCCAAATAATGACTCTTTGGCTATCTACTGGTATTTTATTTGTATTTGCAGCAATTGCTTTTATCCTATATCGCTGGGGTAATATGCAATGTATCGGTGTAACACCAGTACGCAAATTCACTTTCATCGCGATCTTATTTACATCGGGTTTAGATGTTGGTCTGATCATGTTCCCGCTTACCGAGTTTGCTGGTTATGCTGATTTAGCAACGAGCCCTGAATATGGCTTCACCAACCCTTTATCTATTGAATTTGGTTTCTGGGCTTTCTTAATTTGGGCATTTTACTTTGTAACTTGTTTTTACTTTTGTGTCATTGAACCAAGAGTGAAGTTCTTCGAAGTACCGCTGATTAAATTTATCAACAATGTAGTAATTATCGGAACCTGTGCTTTTACAGCTTATTTACTATTGACCAACCTACCTTGGTATTTACCAGGCATAGGTGATGGTGAAACGATTGTCGGTAGTTTCTATTTAATCGTATTCCTAGCAATTGCAACTGCCGTTTATTCAAGTACAAGTATTCGTTACGTTCGAATCTTGAGTTTAGGTAGTAGTTGGTTATTTTTTGCGTTGATTATTATAATGTGGGCTGGCGCATTCTTATCTGATAATTCAAGTGTCGGTGAATTCTTTACGACGTTTGGCTTGTTAGGTGACTATTTTGCAAACTTGCACCATTTTGTATTACCGCTAAATGATTACCATGAGTTTTATCTTTACTGGTGGTTCGCTTGGAGCATCATGATTGGTCAATTCACTTCCCGTTTTGTTAGTGGCATGAAAACATACCAAGTATTAGGTGCGATGATGATCTTCCCATCAATCCCAATCGCCATCTGGTTTACTGTTCTTTACTACTACAGTGCAAATAGTATCCCTACAGCAGGTTTCTACAACCTTGCTATGGTTATTGTTGGCATAACGTTTGTGATTAACTCATTAGATTCACTAGTACGCCTATACACTGATAACTTAAACTTAACGGTACAACGTTTTGGTAAAGTTCCTTATATCATTGGTAACATTGCTTTATTAAGTGGTTTAACATTATTGTTCAAATTAAACTTCTTACAAATTCAATGGGTTGGTGCACTAGCAATCGGCTTAATACTAGGTTGTTTTGGTTACATGCTATTAACTCATTACCGTAAAGTAGCCGATATTAAACGCTCTCCTAAAGAGAATAAAATCGACTTTACTAAAATAGAATTAATGGATTAACGCATTACTTCAGTGAAGCACATGATGTAATACCAATTACGTTAAATAAGTGTTCTAAATTTTGCGCAGAGAAAATGGCTGAGTTCAGGAGTAATTTAAGCTAAATAATTATTCTATTTGCGTAAATTACAACGAAGCAATAAGTTATTTTAACAAGTAAAATAGATCAGTTAATTGTCCTGATTGGTATAATAATAAAAAGCAGAATAACGACACCAGTTATTCTGCTTTTTTTATGATTTTGCGCATGAGTCTTTATTTAATTTTTGTTATGCTACGCAAAAAATTGAGTGAGCATTATGGAAAAGCAAGAGCAGTTATTAATTTCATTACGAAGAGTGATCAGAGCTATCAGTATGCACTCTCGTCAACTAAATAAAGAATCTGGATTAACTGGACCTCAGTTATTAGTGATGCGAAAAATTGATCAGCTTGATGCGCCACTTGCCAAACAAATCGCTCAAGAAATTACACTCAGTGCCGCGACTGTAACGACTATTTTAGATCGACTGGAAAGTCGTGACTTAATCATTAGAACTCGTAGTAAAACCGACAAACGTAAAGTCCATTTGTCACTTAGTGAAGCCGGGAAAGCTGTGTTAAGTTCCTCACCACAACCATTACAAGAGCATTTCCTAAAACGCTATCAAAATTTAGAAGAATGGGAACAAAGCCAATTACTTTCTGCTGTTGAGCGCATTGCGTCGATGATGGATGCAACTGAGTTAGATGCAGCTCCCGTATTATTGGTAGGTAAAATTCAAGGTGATGAATCTTAATTGTTTTATTTTGGCTTTTTTACCGAGTAGAGCGTACCAGCTCAACCTTTAATTTATCTTCACAAAATCTATTTTAAAGTAACAGTCCACTTCTTTTTTACTATTGAACAAGAGGCCTTAGGTACTGCAGAGTCAATTGTAAAGACAAAGCCCAGATTCACGATTTTCCAACTTTCCAAAAGACTAGTTTGAGAAGTTACCAAGCCTTACGCTATGAGACGCTAATTAAAATATCAATACTGTAGCTGCTTTTTTAACGCTTTAATGCGTAAAAGGCTGTTGAAAAATACAATTTCACTAAGCCAAAGTAAGCTAAATAAAAACCGAGTTATTGTTAAGCTATGCTCTTCTCAATATTTTTTTTCAACAAGTATCGATGCTTATTTGATTAGATTAAGTTGAACGGCATAAAACACTGAGTTATAAGAATATAGATTAAATAATATCAATTTTATTTTTATGTATTGGTTAAACAGGTTTTTATAGCGGTTATAAACTTATGCTCTAAATCAAAGCAATATTACAAGTGTAATCTCACCATTTATCT
The DNA here is from genome assembly GCF_036697365.1 of Psychromonas arctica. Classification (GTDB taxonomy): domain Bacteria; phylum Pseudomonadota; class Gammaproteobacteria; order Enterobacterales; family Psychromonadaceae; genus Psychromonas; species Psychromonas arctica_A. The sequence continues at coordinate 10,296 of NZ_JBAHZA010000011.1, read as the reverse complement.
GAAATAAAGCATGGTAAATACCTTTACCCCACCTAATCAAAAATGTGAACTGTCGCTTATAACACAAAGACAGTTCAACAGTATTCGTTACGAACGAAGCGCAATTAAAGTTTGATAGAATGGAATAGCTAAGTCTGCATATAGAGTAGCAAGTGCTTCTCCAGTTGGGTTCTTCCAGTCTCTTTGAAGTTCAGCTGTTACGCCAACGGTTGAATTCATTGTCACACCAGCAGCTGACATACGCGCAATTGAAGTTGCTTGAGCTGCGTTGTTCCATGTCCCAGATGCGTCAATAACAGCATGAACATTATAGCCACGATCAACTGCACTTAATGCAGCAAAGGTTAAGCAAACATCCGTCGATATCCCTGCTATGATAAGGTTTTTACGGCCAGTTGCATGTACTGCATCAGCAAATTCAGCATAATCAAAAGCATCAATTTCGCCAGTACGCTGAATAACTTTTACACTAGGTAATTCATTTGTGACTTGTGGAATTAATGGGCCATTTGGACCATCTTCAGCTGAAGTTGTTAATAAAACAGGCATATCAAACATTTTAGCCGTTCTAGCTAGAGTTGCTGCATTGCGGCGCACCATATCTTGATCTAAATCTTGAACACCAAGCAATAAACCAGTTTGATGATCGACTAATAATATTGCACTATTTTCTGGTGTGAAACGATTTTTTGGATAATGTTGTGTTGTCATGTTCCTTTTTCCTTCATTTAAGTTTTAAGTATTCTTTTTTAAGAGATCAAGAATGAACAGCTAGCTATTTTTAAAGTATGAATAATAGCGATGCTAATTAAAGCGAGTCGATAAACTCAGTTACTGAATTTGTAAGCTCTTTCTCTTTCTCAGTATTTAAAACCCCATCTACAAAATGGTCATAAAAACTCCCCAAGCTGTATGACCCTTTAATATCAGCACCCCACCATGGCATTAACTGCGTTAATGTTTGGAGGTTTGTTGCACCGCCATTAGGGCCTGGAGAAGTACTAAGTAACAATACTGGTTTTTTTGTTGCAAACATTGGGTTCTGTAAGTCTCCTAAACGAGACACCCAATCTATTAAGTTTTTAAATTCTGCAGGCATACCACCATTGTGCTCCGGTGAAGCAATAATGAAGGCATCGTATTCAGAAAATAACGCTCGGATTTTTTTAGCTGCTTCAGGGTGACCTTCACTTTCCTCTTTATCTAAACTAAAAAATGGCATTGGATAATCTCGAATGTCTAACATTGCAACGTTATGCCCTTCAATTTTGCTCGATGCTAACTCTAATAACGTTCTATTGATTGAATTTGCACTGTTACTTGCTGAAATGGTTAGTATTTTTTTCATGTTTTAAATTCCTATATATTAGTGGTGTTAATCACTTAACTGGGACCAACACCTGTCTTATTTAAAGTTGGGTTAAAGGGCTATATCTTGTGACTATTGACGTTATAAAGCTTTATTTAAATAAATGAGGGTTAAGTAGACTTGCTGGGTAGATGCGGTGAAATTTAAATTCACGTCACGTACTAAATCACCGTCTTTTACTTCAACATCATTTAAAATGCCTTTACCGCCTGTGATGTAAGCGATGAATTCACCTTGCTGGGTAATAGTCGTATTTTTGCTGAGCAAACCTACTTCAATAATAGTTTGGCTATCCAAGGTTTCGCTCTGTGATTTATTACCACCGTAAACCCTTATCATTTGTTCTTTTTTGAGATCATAAAACTTGTAGCTTGCAGGCTCACCCGCAGCTTCAGGTAACACCCATAATTGCAACATTCTATTTTCTTTGTTTTCAGGGTTAATTTCATTATGAACAAAACCTTCCCCTCCAGCGCGTTGTGCTTGCACTTGTTCTGCATGCATTGCCTTGCCATTTTCCATAGAGCCTTTATGCTCTATACTTCCTTCAACCATAATTGAAATGACATCTAATTCTTTATGCGGATGCATACCTGTTTGACCATTAGGTAGAAATTGAGCATCGGCTAAGTAAATAAAATTACCAAGCCCATTCCATGTGTTGTTTTGTCCGCCAATTTTGTTATCAACGATTAAGCGAGTTTCTTTTAATCCTGCAAAACCACCTCGGTGTAATGAATCTTTACTTAATAACTGCATCTTCATTTCCTATTTAACGATTAATTGATAATGAAATAGCTTAATATTTCATTTTTTCGAACTATGAAACTATTGTATATTTATATTTGTTAATTAAAATCGAGTTATACTGATAAGTATGTTCGAATAGACTGAACAATTTTATTGATGAGGTGAAGTAGTGAGACTATCTTTAGAAGCTTGTGAAGTATTAGATGCAATAGATAAAAAAGGCAGCTTTGCGGCAGCTGCAGCAGCTTTATATCGTGTTCCTTCAACTGTGACATATACCATACAAAAATTAGAAGAAGATTTAGGTATTATGATCTATCGACGGGAAGGTCGCAGATCTGTGCTAACACCTGCGGGTAAAGTATTACTCGAACAAGGTCGAGAGTTATTAAAAGCCGCTCAAAATATTGTAGAAACGGCAAAGCAAGTGGATAGCGGGTGGGAGTCACAGATCACTATAGCAATCGATACCATTTATGATATCGACAAGTTATACGACGTTGTTGAAGCATTTTATCAATTACAAACAGGTGTGGAAGTTAATATCATAGAAGAGGTATTAGCTGGAAGCTGGGAAGCTATTGTAGAAAATAGAGCTGACTTAGTTATCGGTGGACCTTCCCCAGAAATAAATACTCAAGGTATTGCATTTGAGAAAATTGGGGTAGCTGAATGGCAATTTGTTGTCGCTAAAAACCACCCTTTAAGCCAAATTCAACTTCCCCTGTCAGAAGAAGATACAAAGCCATTCCATTCAATTATGATCAAAGACTCCTCAAAAAAATCACCTTCTATGACACATAGAATATTCGAAAAACAAACCGTATTACGGGTTGCGACAATGGAACAAAAGATTTCAGCTCAAGTGAAAGGCCTAGGGATCGGTTTTTTACCCACACATCGTATCCTTCATCATCTTAAAACAGGCACTTTAATTCCTCTTTCAATCACAAAAGAAGCGGCCTTAACTCCTTTATTTATGGGGTGGAGAAAAAATAATAAAGGTAGAGCAATACGATGGTTCATCGATAAACTTCGTGATTATAGGCAAGAGTAACTGATCAACTATGACTACTTTCATAGTAGCCATATACATATACGGCAATGAATTATCTAATAGCACATTATGCTATTAGATGGATGCATATTAAGATTATTGTTCGACGTTAATATCAGTCGTTACTGACATCCCAACTCTTAATTTCTTAGTCAATGGTTGATCTGCTGATAATTGAATACGAATAGGTAATCTCTGCACAATTTTTGTAAAGTTTCCTGTTGCATTATGAGGGCCAACAGCCGCATAACTTACGCCGCTCGCAGGAGCAAGGCTGTCAACGTATCCGTTTAAGAATTCACCTGGAAAGGCGTCAATTTCAATCTTCACAGGATTGCCGGGTGTTACTTTAGCCAACTGTGTTTCGCGATAGTTAGCAGTAATATAAATCTTATCTATTGGAACAATTGCAAATAAAGGCGTGTTAGACGTGATATAGGCACCTTCTCTTGCTGTTTTTTTGCCAATAACACCATCTCTCGTTGCGACTATCTGAGTATATGAAAGCGTTGATTCAGCTAAAGCTAACGAAGACTCTGCTAGCTTAAGCTGGGCATCCGCTTTATCAATTTCACTAATAAGCACATCAAGCTCTAACTTTGCTTCATCTAATAACAATTTATTTTTCTCATTAATTGCTTTTTTTACATTCAATTGTTTTCGTGCATATTGCAACTTCTGAATACTCGAGGCACCATCTTTAGCTAAATTTTCATATCGAGTGAAATCATCCTTAGCAAACTTAACATCAGCTTTACTGATATCAAGTAGCACGTCCGCAGTCTTAATCACATTTTTCTGTTTTATCAGCATTGCTTTCAATACGGCTACGTTAGCTTTCGCAGTATTCACTTTCGATGTTTCCATATCGACTGCTAATGTAAAGTCTCGGCCATCAATCGTCGCCAATAATTCGCCAGCTTTCACTGTTTGATTATCCTTAACCATTATCTTATTCAAAGTGCCTGATATCTGAGATGAAACAAATGTAATATCCGCCTGTACATAAGCATCATCTGTTGTTTGATGCGCAGCTTTAGACTCTGGCTGATTAAAGTAAATAATAATACCGACTGCAATAATCAGTAATAAGGCGATCAACATTATTTTTAATAATGTAGGTTTATTTGTTTTAGTCATGATAATTATCCGTGTAAAGGTTTAGATTGTAAGTTATTAGCAGTAGGCTCAATTTGGGGGGATGGCGCAGGTATATAAAGCATTCGCCAAACAAGAAAAATAACACCAATGGCGAAACAACCTAATAGACGATAGGTATCTGCAACCGATAATATGTGGGCTTGCTCGGCAATAATATGATCTATATTGATAACTTGAATAGCCTGTAAATTTTCATTTTGCATCGCTTTATCAAGCAACATTTGAGAGTGATAATGTCCTCGTGCTACTAATATTTGCCCAACAACGGCACTTCCAAATAATGTGCCTAAAACGCGTAAAGCATTAATAGTGCCTGAAAAGTAAGGTCCTTCCATCGGCTCAACGACGCTAGTCATTAAAAAGAGTAACGGAACCACTGTCATTGACTGGCCAAGTGCTTGTAGTAGTGTGGCAGTAATAAACTGCTGAACATGCCATTGGCCAGTTAATTGTGCACTTAAAAAACAGGCTACAGCAATTAAGGTAAGCCCCAAGCATAATACAACTCTAGCATCGACCCATTTTTGATAGAGAAAAATAGCAACAACTGACCCTAGTATTAATTGTGGTAAAGCAATATAAAGTCCAATGGGGGCAATTTGCTGTGCTTTAAACCCTTGAATCATGCCAAGATAACTAGAAGGCAATAAACTGCCAGACAATAAAATAGTGAGCAAAGCCATAAAGATAATAGAGCCTACCCACAGATTACGCCGAGAAAGTAATTGTAGTTTTATAAAAGGCGTTGGGTGATACCATTCACTTATTAAGTACACACCAAGAAAAGCAAAGCCACTTCCTAACGAAATACAAATAAGGGGAGAGTTAAACCAATCCAATCGCACACCTTGAGAAAGACTAATCCCAATGAGTATTAAAGACGACATTCCAAAGCCCATACCAAACCAATTCCCTTGTTTAAATCGCGCAGTTATAATTTTCTCTTTAGGTAAAGTCATTCCCACTAAAATAAGCGAGATAAGACACATAGGAATAATCTGCCAATAAATTAAACGCCAGTCATGCAAACTATCTGTCCAATATCCTGTGAGCCATATTGCAAGATTAGGAGCAAATGTGGCGGTTAGTGCATATAAAGCTAATCCGTGAAGACGAATACTAGGTGGTAGTGTTTTTAATGCCATCATCATTAAAATAGGGATCAAAGCCCCGCTGCTCACACCTTGGATAAACCGCAATGCGATCATAAGGTTAAGGTCTTGAATAAAAGGAAGCAGCAGAGCAATCGCGGCACTACACATCACCATGTAAAAATGAAAACGACGTACTGATAGTGTGATAGCAAACCAAGTTGCAAAAGGCATTGCGATCAACTCACCAACAGTATAAGAAGTAGAAAGCCATGATGCAGCATCCATCGCGAGACCCCATGTACCGCGTACTTCAGCTAACCCTAGACTACCCACTCGGCTATTTAATCCAGACATAATCGCCGAAATTAAAATACCAAGTAATGCTACAAGTAAATTTAATGGCATTTTTGCAGGTTGATTTTTTTGTAGATTCAATTCCAACCTCCACCTAATGCTTTATATAAATTGACTAAGCTAAGTGTTGATTGTGTTTTATTAATATTGAGTTTGGTTTCACTCACCAATACATTTCTTTGTGCCGTCAGTACTTGTAGGTAATCTGCAACACCTTCTTGGAAGTTACGCTCAGCTACATTAAATGCTTCTTTATTTTGCTCATAAGCGACAACTAACTCTGTATTTTTCTGTACCTGAGCGGCGGTGTAGGTCAACGCGTTATCGACTTCATGCCATGCCTTTAAAACAGTTTGACGGTAGAGAATTGCTGCACTTTTTTGTTTTATTTCAGTTAGTTTCAATTTTTTAGTTAGCGCTCCACCTTGAAATATAGGTAGATATACCGTCGGTCCAATAGAGAAGAATCGAGAACTCCAACTAGATAAATCTTGATACTCAAAAGCATCGACACCTATTTGTCCATTGATAGCAATACGAGGATAAAAATTAGCTTTAGCCACACCAATATCAGCAGTAGCCGCATGAAGCTCTGCCTCAGATTTTAAAATATCAGGTCTACGATGTGCTAACTCTGAAGGAACGCCTACTGGAATTTCTTTTGGCAAAGACGGTAATGGTATAGCGCCTTTCAATCTATCATCAAGTGCATGTGGTTTTTCTCCAAGCAACAAAGCAAGTGCATTCATTAACTTATTACGACGTTGTTGTAGCTGTGGCAACATCGCTTTAATTGAAGCTAATTGTGCTTTAGATGTTGATGTTTCAAAACGCGTACCAACGCCGTTACGTTCGCGGCTTTCAGTCAGTACGAGGGTATGTTTGGCAATATCTCTATTATTTCTTGTTAGCTCAAGCTCTGCTTGTACACCTCTTAGTTGTAAATAAGTTCGTGCTAGTTCAGCACTAATAGCAACATAAACGCCACGTTGCCCATACTGCGATGCAATTAACTGTGCCATTGCACTTTCATTTTCTCGGTCAAATTTCCCCCACAAATCCAACTCCCAACTCGCATCAAAACCAACTTGCCAAAAATTGTTAGCTCGAGTAGGTGCGCCTAATGCAGCAAATTTTCCATTTTCACTTAGACCATAACGAGAGTAACTGCCCCCTACACTTAATTCGGGTGATAGGTTTGACTCTGTGACCCCAAGTATTGCTCTACTTTCTGCAATACGGCTCATGGCTAATTGTAAATCTAAGTTTTTTTTCTCTAACTCTTTCTCCAATAACGTTAATAAAGGATCTTCAAATAACGTCCACCAATCGGATTTTATTGGTGTTGATACAATTAATAAGTCTTCTGCTTGTTGCAGAGAGCTCGTAGACCACTTTGATATTTTTACTTCATTATCAGGCTCAGAATAATCAGGGCCTACGCTACAACCACTAAGTAATAATAGAGCAACACTGAATAAAACCATTTTTCCTGTGAGCTGTAGTACCTGTTTTATAAGGTGATAAAAGGACATAAATTTACCTGTAAAGAATATTATAACCAAAACCACCAACTGTACCGAACCGACCGGTACAGCTGGTGGTTAAAAAAATGGACTAACCTCATTAACTGAAATTAAATCCAAATGTATTTCAATGCTTGATTTCGAACCGAACGGTACGGTACACTAATTAAACTAAAATTGTCAACTTTCTAATCAAGGATATCTATGTCAGCCTCAAATACTATTCAAACTCCAACTTACAATACAAGGTCAAAAGCAGATATTGTATTAGATGCAGCAAGAACAGTATTTCTCAGCTACGGATTTAGTGATGCGACCACCGATATGATTCAAAAGAAAGCAGGAGTATCTAAATCAACTGTGTACGCTCACTACAAAAATAAGGAAGCCCTCTTTATCGCCGTGATTGAATCTGAATGCAAGAATTACGCAAAACAAATTAGAAAAATTCAATTTAGTCCGGGAAAATTAAAAGAGACCCTAACAGCAATGGCACATGAGTATTTAAATGTTGTGCTGTCACCGACAGCATTATCACTACACAAAATTATTATTTCAGAAGGGACTCGTTTTCCGTCTTTAGCCAATACTTTTTATAATGAAGGGCCACAGGCTATTATTTCAATCGTTTCAGAGATATTAAGTAATGCCAAGAAAAGACAAGAATTAACCTTGACCGATACAACACTAAGTGAAGCAGCAAAAGTATTTATTCATCTAGTGAGGAGTGAACCGCAACTATCTAATTTAATGCACCCTAATACGCCCCCAACAAAAGACGAGATAAATCGTTGGGTAGTTGTTAGCGTTAACTCTTTTTTATTAGCTTTTGAAAAAAATAATGCATAAAAATAATAAAAATGTTGTACTAGATGGTCAATCCACCACATCATTATTTCTACTCGCTGATTTAGGTTGGTTGAATGATTATAAGATTGGCTTACTAAGCTCCCGACCTTGTGCCATAAACACGCTTCAGAAGGTTCATATGCTAAACCTTGGTCGCTAAGTGCCATCCTAGACAAACCACGTAACCAGTGCGCTGTTTACTTACCTTGATAATCCATACGCTTTAAAGTCATATTCGCACTTGATCTATTAGCATGAAATGTTGAGTCTCGAGCCGCTGGAAAGATGTAAGGTGAAAAAGCTGCAATTAGTTTACAGTCATGTAGAAGCGATAGTATTTGTTTTGTTATACCAATTACATTAAATAATGTGATCTAATACGAATCTAAGTAAAAATATGATCTAATTGAGTTATCTATTGCGATTAAAGTGACTCAAGATGGAGCATACAAAAAGACAGATTTTAAAGTACTTGCTCGTAAACAAACTTCATTACAAATGAAAATACGTTTACTGGCTTTAGCCCATTTTCAAGATGGACATTCACGCACCCAAATTGCTCAGTTCCTTAAAGTGAGTCGAACTAGCGTTAATAAATGGGTGAGTATCTATCTAAGCGAAGGCCTCGAAGGGTTAAAAGAAAAGCCTCGTACTGGTCGTCCAGCATTTCTATCCGCTAAGCAAAAAATACAGCTTACTGAATTTATTAAAGAAAAAGCTGAAACCGATGACGGCGGAAGACTGATTGATGCTGATATACACGCTTACATTGAGCGTGAATTTAATAAAACATCTCCGATTATATTTATTACCTACTGAACAAATTAAGGTTTTCTTGGATAACCTCTCGCTCTAAACACCCTAAGCAGGATAAAGATGCTCAACAGCATTTTAAAAAATTCCAAATAAAAACGATCTTTAAGATCCCAAGGCATATTGCGTTAGTGTCTGTTGATATATGGCTTCAAGATGAAGCGAGATTTAACCAACAAAATACAACAACACGATTATGGGCAGAAAAAGGCAGTCGGCCAAGGGCAGTAAAGCAGCAAAAATTTGAGTATGCATACCTATTTGGTTCAGTCTGTGTAACGAATGGTGCTAGTGAGTCGATGGTTGTTCCATTTATTAATAAACAGATAATGAAAACACATTTGTTACCGATATCCAAAGCCTCTGTCAGTAATAGTCATGCCGTTGTTATTATGGATGGTGGAGGTTGGCATGTTGATAATATTGATGCACGCTTGGATAACGTTTCAATAATAAAACTGCCACCATACTCACCGGAACTAAATCCAATAGAGCAAGTGTAGAGCTGGTTAAGGCAACATCACCTAGCTAACCGAAGTTTTAAAGGCTATGACAATATTGTTGATGAAGTATGTAAAGCGTGGAATGACTTTATCAGTAATAGTCAAAGAGTAATAAAAATGTGTACTAGAGATTGGATGAGTTTGATCAGCTAATTATACGAAATGGTATTATGAGCGGAAGAGCTCTGCGATTCATTTTTTCAGCCTGCAGATTTTTGTGTTGGCTTTTAATTTTTATATCGTTTTTTATAAAGCAATAAACCAAAATAAAAATAAAGTTCAAAACATAACTCACTGCAGGCTGAAGCCAGCGCCCCTTAAAAGATGTTTCGTCACTGGAAGGGTAAATATAGCTAGGTTCAGATGTCGTCGAATTCCAGAAATAAAAAAACCCTGTCGACGTAAGTCAACAGGGTTCGTTTAATGAGGCGCTTGGCGATGACCTACTTTCACATGGGGAGACCCCACACTATCATCGGCGCAGCTGCGTTTCACTTCTGAGTTCGGCATGGGATCAGGTGGTACCACAGCGCTATGGCCGCCAAGCATAAATTGTAATTAGGAAAGTGACATTCTAATGTTCTTTTTCGTTGTTCTATTCAATCAGAAATATGTAAATACGCTATCACAAGCGTTTATATTTTAACGTCTTCTTTGACAATCTTGGTAAACACCAACACTACTTAGGTGTTGTATGGTTAAGCCTCACGGGTAATTAGTACAAGTTAGCTCAATACGTTACCGCACTTACACACCTTGCCTATCAACGTTGTAGTCTCCAACGGCCCTTTAGGGAACTTAAAGTTCCAGTGAGAACTCA
>NZ_JBAHZA010000078.1:0-483 GCF_036697365.1 Psychromonas arctica | reverse complement strand
GACCCATCCGCATTGTTAGTTGCTGCGTATTCGATGCCGTCCACGGTTACCACCACGGTGGCTGTTGTATCTTCGACATTACCCGTTAACATTGGCGTGTTATCAGTGGTAATAATAGAGTCGACGCTAATTATTGGAGCGGTGGTATCCACTTCAATGGTGGTCGTTGCACTATCCGTATGGCCCGCTTCATCACTCGCAGACACACTGATCACAACGTAGCCTTCGGCTAATTCGGCAATCGTATCCGCTGCTAAACTCCAAGTGCCATCGCCGTTATTGACAGTCGTGTAGTCAATACCATTGACAGTAACAATCACAGTCGCTGTGGCATCATCAATGCTGCCACTTAACGCCGGTGACGTATCATTCGTTACTAAGGCATCGATACTCACATTTAAACCCGTTGTATCTACTTCAACGGTGCCAGTATTCGTTGCACTATTACCCGCCGCATCACTCGCGGTCACTGTGATAACGGTT
>NZ_JBAHZA010000077.1:0-494 GCF_036697365.1 Psychromonas arctica | reverse complement strand
ACGTACACTAATGAAGATGGCAATACAGAAACCGTGACAGTGACGGTTGATCCGATTGCTGATGACACAGTATTAGTAGCAGACAGCGCAACGACTGATGAAGATACCCCAGTAGTTATCGATGTCGTCGCAAATGATACGGATGCCGATGGTGAAGTTTCACCTGTTGCATCAGTGACAGACGGCACGAACGGGACAGTAGCGATTAACGCTGACGGCACCGTAACTTACACGCCAAACGCAGACTTTAATGGTGAAGACGAATTTACGTACACTAATGAAGATGGCAATACAGAAACCGTGACAGTGACGGTTGATCCGATTGCTGATGACACAGTATTAGTAGCAGACAGCGCAACGACTGATGAAGATACCCCAGTAGTTATCGATGTCGTCGCAAATGATACGGATGCCGATGGTGAAGTTTCACCTGTTGCATCAGTGACAGACGGCACGAACGGGACAGTAGCGATTAACGCTGACGGCACCGTGAC
>NZ_JBAHZA010000076.1:0-497 GCF_036697365.1 Psychromonas arctica | reverse complement strand
GCTGCTTGCGTGTTATCCGCCGCGTATGTCCAGTTACCATCAGCATCGATAGTGATTGCACCATAAGTACCTGACACGGTCTCAGCAGTGAAAGTTGTGGTGTCTGAGCTATCAACATCGCTTAGCGATAATGTACCAGCCGTGCTTAACGTCGCAGCATCATCTTCAGTGACCGCACCCGTTGTATCGCCAGCTACGATAGATAAGTCATCCACACCGTTAATGGTAATAACAATCTCTTGTTCAACACCATCGCTAGTCATAACTGTGATGGTATCGGTGATCGACTCATCATCATCTAAAGATTGAATTTCTGCTTGCGTGTTATCGGCTGCGTATGTCCAGTTACCATCAGCATCGATAGTAATATCGCCGTAAGTGCCGTTAATCGTTTCAGCAGTAAAAGTAGTTGTATCCGAGCTATCAACATCTGACAACGTTAATGTACCAGTCGTGCTCAACGTAGCAGCATCATCTTCAGTTACCACGCCAGTTGC
>NZ_JBAHZA010000010.1:0-138257 GCF_036697365.1 Psychromonas arctica | reverse complement strand
TGAGTTCTCACTGGAACTTTAAGTTCCCTAAAGGGCCGTTGGAGACTACAACGTTGATAGGCAAGGTGTGTAAGTGCGGTAACGTATTGAGCTAACTTGTACTAATTACCCGTGAGGCTTAACCATACAACACCTAAGTAGTGTTGGTGTTTACCAAGATTGTCAAAGAAGACGTTAAAATATAAACGCTTGTGATAGCGTATTTACATATTTCTGATTGAATAGAACAACGAAAAAGAACATTAGAATGTCACTTTCCTAATTACAATTTATGCTTGGCGGCCATAGCGCTGTGGTACCACCTGATCCCATGCCGAACTCAGAAGTGAAACGCAGCTGCGCCGATGATAGTGTGGGGTCTCCCCATGTGAAAGTAGGTCATCGCCAAGCGCCTCATTAAACAAACCCAGTAGGTCTTTTCTTACTGGGTTTTTTTAATTCTGTTGATTTATGATGAGCTACGTGAAAGTAGGGCGAGTATCGCGACAGCGATGTTTCACGAGCTTCGGGCCTCCGCGACGACTTTCCATCGCCAAGCGCCTCATTAAACGAACCCTGTTGACTTACGTCGACAGGGTTTTTTTATGCCTGGAATTTAAGAGTATCTGAGCCTAACTATATTTATACTAATCTGTAAAACTGATCCTTTCACTTTACCCAATACGTATCATTGTCCTTGTTATTTTATTGTCAGTAGTTGTTTATTCGTTTGAGCTTAAGAATCTCTTAGAAGGGGGTAAGTTTATGTTATAATTCTTGCTTTATTTTTTACTGTGTTTATTCGAGTAATGTTTTTATATTTCATTACCTGAGTGAATAATGATTAAGGCTTTATTGTTATGAATGCAATTGAACTTCACAATATCACCAAAACCTACAAAGGCGGTGTTACAGCTTTAAAGGGAGTTTCTTTAGAAGTTAAAGAAGGTGATTTCTATGCTTTACTAGGCCCAAATGGGGCAGGTAAGTCTTCTACTATTGGTATTATCTCTTCTTTAGTTAATAAGAGCTCTGGTAAAGTACATATTTTTGGTTATGACATCGATACTGAATTGGAGTTAGCAAAGAGCCAAATCGGTTTAGTACCACAAGAGTTTAACTTTAATCAATTTGAACCACCTCTACAAATATTAGTTAATCAAGCTGGTTACTATGGAACTCCTCGCAAAGAAGCTTTTGTGAGAGCTGAGAAATATTTAAAGCAACTGGACTTATGGGAAAAGCGTAACGAACCCGCTCGTGAGTTATCTGGTGGTATGAAACGTCGTTTGATGATAGCTAGAGCATTGATGCATCAGCCTAGATTATTAATTTTAGATGAACCAACAGCAGGTGTAGACATTGAATTACGGCGCTCAATGTGGACATTCCTCACTGAATTGAATCAGCAAGGTGTGACAATTATTTTAACCACTCACTATTTAGAGGAAGCTGAAAATTTATGCCGTAATATAGGCATTATTAATCAAGGTGAACTAGTCATTAACACTAGTATGAAAGAGCTCTTAAGTCGGTTAGATAATGAAACCTTTATTTTAGACGTCAATGGCTTTAGTCAATTACCGAAAAGCAATGAGTTTAATTTAATAGCTATTGATGACAGTACTTTAGAGTTAGAACTACCAAAATCACAATCACTAAATCAAGTGTTTGCTTTGTTAACTGAGCATGACATTGCTGTTAATAGTTTAAGAAATAAATCTAACCGTTTAGAAGAGTTATTCTTAGAGTTAGTTAAGAATGGAGTTATCGATGCTAAATAAACAATACCTAACCGCGGTCCAAAGTATTTGGAGAAAGGAAACAAATCGTTTTTTACGTATTTGGGTACAAACTTTAGTACCGCCTGCAATTACTATGTCTTTGTATTTTATTATTTTTGGTAATTTAATAGGTTCACGTATTGGTGAGATGAATGGCTTTAGTTATATGGCATTCATTGTGCCTGGTTTGATCATGATGTCGGTGATAACTAACTCTTACTCTAATGTCGCGTCATCATTTTTTAGCGCTAAATTACAACATAATATCGAAGAGTTATTAGTCGCTCCTGTTCCTAATTATCTAATTATTTTAGGTTACATGGGAGGCGGGGTTGCACGAGGCTTAATGGTTGGTTTTATTGTTACCCTTGTATCGTTATTTTTTGTTGATTTGCACATACATAATATCTTTGTGCTGATTGCGAGTGTTTTGTGTACCTCGATTTTATTTTCTTTAGGTGGCTTACTAAATGCGGTATTTGCTAAAACATTTGACGATATTAGTATTATCCCAACTTTTGTTTTAACGCCTTTAACTTACTTAGGTGGGGTGTTCTATTCAATATCCTTATTACCTGACTTTTGGCAGGGAGTTTCTCATTTTAACCCTGTTTTTTATATGATTAACGCTTTTCGTTACGGCTTCTTAGGTATATCTGATGTCCCTATAGTCTGGTCATTTGTTGTGATCTTTAGTTTCATTGTAGTGACTTATTCACTTCTTTATATTCTGCTACAAAAAGGCATAGGTATTCGTACATGATCGATAGTATCGGAGATTCAAGAATTATTAGTTCGAATCAAGAAGGATTAAATGAAAAGCTTGATGAGGTAGTATTAAAACATTTACAACATGATTTTAAAAAACCTTATCAAACGCATACATTAGAAGCATTTAAAGAAGTTGAAAAGTGGATAGAGCAACAAGGTAAACCAATTATCTTTGACTCTTGTTGTGGGGTTGGTGAAAGTACCTTTCATATTGCTAAAGCACATCCTGAAGCGATTGTATTAGGCATGGACAAATCTGCTGACCGACTATCAAAACACCCAAATGATAATGAACAAGTGATCCAAACTTTGGATAATTATCGTTTATTACAAGTTAACCTAAACGATTTTTGGCGTTTAGCAGTAGAAGCTGAATGGACATTGTCACACCATTACCTGCTTTATCCAAATCCATGGCCAAAGGCAAAACATTTACAACGACGTTGGCATGGTAGTGCTGTTTTTCCTTCTATTATTAAGTTGGGCGGTAAACTGGATTTGAGAAGTAATTGGTTTACCTATGTTGAGGAGTTTCAAAGAGCGCTAGCATTAGCGAATGTTGAAAGTCATATTGACATATACAGTGCAGACCAAGCCATTACGCCTTTTGAAAGAAAATACTGGGCAAGTGGACAACAATCCCTTAGGTTATTATGTGATCTATAAGATACTTATAATTAAATGAAATATTATGTGTGTTTTATAGGTCTATCTTGATTCAATTAAGTGAGGAAAAGATATGCTTATTAAACACACTAAAAAATCACAATTAAAAGAATCGCAAATAACTAGCGAATCAGTTTATAAACAGCGCCGAAATATCATGAAAGGCGTTGGGCTTGCCGCCCTATCTTTACCTTTTGCTAAAACTGCAAGTGCTGGTGTTTTTGATATCTTTACCAGTAACAGTAGTGAATCAAGTGAAAGTAGTACCTTTCAAAGAACACCTCTAAGCTTTACAAAAAATACTAATTTCCAATCATTGACTAGTTTAACCCCAGAAAGCAAAGTTCTCGAATATAACAATTTCTATGAATTTGGGACAGGTAAGGGCGACCCTGCTGAATATGGACAACAATTTAAAGTTGATCCTTGGTCGTTAACTATTGACGGGTTAGTAGATAATCCTATTACTTTAAACTATGAAGATCTCTTAAAGAAGTTTGATATAGAAGAACGATTATATCGTATGCGTTGTGTCGAAGCTTGGTCTATGAATATTCCTTGGTTAGGCTTTACTTTAGCAAGTTTATTAAAGCAAGCTGGTGTTAAGTCTAATGCTAAATTTGTTCGCTTTGAAACCGTTTATGATCCAGAACAGATGCGTGGTCAAAAATCTCGATTTGTCGGTAGCAGTATTAACTTTCCTTATGTAGAAGGGTTAACTATAGCTGAAGCGATGAATCCATTAGTACTGATGTCGGTTGGCCTATATGGTAAAACTTTAGCTCCACAGAATGGTGCTCCAATACGCTTAGTAGTGCCTTGGAAGTATGGTTTTAAAAGTATTAAGTCAGTGGTTAAAATTACTGTTACTGATAAAGCACCTGTTAATACATGGCAAGCAATTGGTCCTGATGAATATGGCTTCTTTGCTAACGTTAACCCTAATGTAGATCATCCTCGTTGGAGTCAAGCTACTGAGCGCTTTATTGGCGAAGGCAATGTTTTCCAGCAATCAAGAAAGCCAACTTTAATGTTTAATGGGTACGAAGAAGAAGTGGCTGATTTGTACAAAGGCATTAACTTGTCTCGTTACTTTTAATCGTTACTGAGTATAGAGATGCTTAAGATTCCACCATTGGCGATTACTTTACTGAAAGCGATAATTCACTTAGCTTCATTATCGACTTTATTGTATTTTTACATCTTGATTGATAGTAATCGCTTAGGAGCAGATCCGGTTAAAGAGATGATTCATTTTCTAGGTAAAACTGGTTTGAATTATTTGTTGATTACACTCGCAATCACACCTATTGCTAAACGTTTTAAGCAACCTCTAATATTAAGGTTAAAGCGATTACTGGGTTTATATAGTTTCGCTTGGATTTGTTTGCATTTTACTGCATTTCTTTGGTTGGAGTTAAACTGGCAGGTAGGTTTACTGATAGATGAAACTATCAAACGTCCCTATCTAACCTTAGGTATGGCAGCTGGAACGATTCTATTATTGTTAAGTATTACCTCTATCAATGCTATTAGACGTAAGATGAAGAAAGCTTGGTTCACGCTACATCGCTGGGTATATGTAGCGTTAATATTAGGCGCTGTACATTATTATTGGTCGGTGAAGTCTGGGCTGATAGAGCCAAGTATCTACTTTGCATTATGTTTTATTTTATTAAATGAGCGCCGCCAATACTTTAAATCTTTATATACTTCAGTAATTAAAAAAGCTTCAAAATAATTGTTTTATACGTGCTACGTAAAACTAGTTACATAGCACCTTCACTTATTTAAATTACAATATATAGCGGCTTCTTCATCACAATTCTCATAAAGTAAATATCCCCTTATGCCTTGGGTTTAGTTTTTTCCTATTCAAAGTCTAGAAAACATATTTAATACAATCGCTATTATTAATTTTTTAGTGACCATAATTGTGCAATATTCTCTGCGACATTCTCGACGTTAACTTTAGCGTCAGCAAAAGCTTGTTGTAATGTCATAGCACCAGGTACAGCAGCAAAAACAGCGTCTATCCCACATTCATAAACAGCTTGATGATCTTTACCTAAACTACCAGCAATACCGATCACTGGAATAGAAAATTGTTTGGCGACTTTAGCTACTCCCATTGGCGTTTTACCAAAAACTGTTTGATGGTCAATGCGGCCTTCACCTGTGATCACTAAATCCGTTTGTTGCATATCTTCGCTTAATTTAACCGCTTCTAGTACGAGTTCTATCCCCGGCTTTAAACTTGCCTTAGCAAAAGCCATTAAGGCAGCTCCCATACCGCCAGCAGCGCCTGAACCGGCAGTGTCTAATACATCAATAGACAATTGCTGTTTGATACATTGACCATAATGAAGCAGGGCCTTATCTAATAGTTCGATATCTTGTTCCGTTGCGCCTTTTTGCGGGCCAAAGACATGAGTTGCGCCACGCTCGCCACATAAAGGGTTGTCAACATCACAGGCAACTAATACTTCGCAGGCTTGCAGGCGAGGGTCCATGTCATCGATATCTATTTTTACAATATCTTGTAATCCAGCGCCGTTTGCGGTGATCTGTTGGTTGTTTTGATCTAAAAATCGCACCCCTAAAGCACTCATCATACCCATGCCACCATCGTTAGTGGCGCTGCCACCTAAACCAATGATGATTTTTTTTGCACCATCATCTAACGCTGCTTTAATTAACTCGCCAGTACCAAAACTTGAGGTCACTTTCGGGTCTCTTGCGTGCTCGGGGACGTGATGTAACCCACTGGCGGCTGCCATTTCAATAACGGCGGTATTAGAATCATCACCTAATAAACCATAAAAGGCATCGACTGCTTTACCGATAGGGCCGGTAACTTGTAGGTTATTAACTTGTCCTTGGGTCGCATCGACTAACGATTGAACAGTGCCTTCACCACCATCTGCGACGGGTACTAACACGTATCGTGCATCTGGAAAGACTCTTTTAAAGCCGGTTTCAATAGCGATACAAACTTGTTTAGCAGTTAAACTTTCTTTATATGAATCAGGTGCGATTACTATTTTCATGCTCATCCCTCTGCTTAAATGATATACCTGTTATTAACGTTAGCACATTCTCAGCGCTGATCCGATAAAAAGGAAAGTAGATAGGTAGATGCATTTTTCATGGGGGAATAAAAAAGGCCGTTAACAATTAATGCTAACGGCCTCTATACTCAATGACTTATTGCGTCAGATTAAGCAACTTGAATAGGTACGTCTTTACTTGTACGCACAATGTTATTGTCTTTATCTAAGTAAACTAGGCTTGGTTTGTGGCTTGCAATCTCTTCAGCATCTAACGCAGCATAAGTACAGATGATCACACGGTCACCAACGCAAGCTTGACGTGCAGCAGCACCGTTAACTGAGATGATTTTTGAACCACGTTCACCTACGATTGCATATGTAGAGAAGCGAGCACCGTTTTCGATATTATAAATTTCGATCTGTTCGTATTCTAAAATACCGGCTTGCTCAAGAAGGTCCTGATCGATTGCACATGACCCTTCATAATTTAATTCAGCGTGAGTAATACGAGCTTGGTGCAACTTGCCTGTTAGCAGTGTCTTTTTCATACAAAACCTTTAATTTTAAAATTTGAAATGAGTCTGTTTTTCTCAGTACGGCGACTATAAAGTAAAAACTTTAAGGGTGCAAATCAACAACTAGATTGTCAATTAAACGTGTTTCACCTAAGAACGCGGCCATCAATACAACTGCTTGTTTACTATCAGCTGTTAAAGGCGCTAATGTTACTGGATCAACAACATGAATTTTGTCGGTTTTAAAACCAGACTGATCTAGCGTTTGACCGGCATCTTTGATTAGTTGTTTATAGCTCCCCCAATTATGCGGTAACTGTTGTCCCAATTGATTCATTACTTCCGCAATTTTAGGCGCAATTAACTTTTCATCTGCCGATAATTTGCCATTACGTGAACTCATTGCCAGACCTGATGGTTCACGGACTGTCGCTACAGAAATGATGTTAATTGGCATTGCTAAGTCAGTGACCATTTGTTTAATCACACACAATTGCTGGAAGTCTTTTTCACCAAAGCACGCAACATCAGGTTGCACTAGGTTAAATAGCTTAGCGACTATGGTACTTACACCGCGGAAGTGGCCTGGGCGTAATTCACCTTCTAAACAATCTGATACACCTGGTACTTCAACGAAGGTTTGTGCATTCAAACCATTTGGATAGATCACTTCAGCAGACGGTGTGAAAACAATATCCACTCCAGCCTGTTGTAGTTTTGCACAATCTTCTTCAAGTGTTTTAGGGTAGTTTGCTAAATCATTGGCGTTATTAAATTGTAATGGATTAACAAAAATACTGACGACAGAAACATCCGCATGTTGTTGACCTTCTTTAACTAGGGTTAAATGACCTTGGTGAAGGTTGCCCATAGTAGGAATAAAACTAACTTGCTGTCCCTGCTGTTTGATATCACGTATTGCCATACGCAATAGCTTAGGATCTTGGATTACTTGCATGGTTAACTCTTAATAGTACGTTACGACATTAAGTAGGGTGCAGTGTTAATAGAAGCTATGCTCTGCACCTGGGAATATTTTACTTTCTACTTGTTCTTTATAAAGCTCAACTGCACGACGGATATCGCCTGTTTCTACTAAAAAGTTTTTAGAGAATTTAGGGCAGAAACCTGCTGAAATACCAAAGGCATCATGCATCACTAATATTTGTCCATCGGTTTCTGTTCCAGCGCCAATACCGATAACTGGAATATGTAAGGCTTTAGTTACACGCTCAGCTAATGCTACTGGTACACACTCTAAAACCAGCAATTGAATACCCGCTTCTTGAAGAGCTAATGCATCTTCAACCAATTTATTCGCATGCTCTTCTGCACGGCCCTGTACTTTATATCCACCAAAAACATTGACTGACTGAGGCGTTAGTCCTAAGTGCCCACAAACAGGAATACCACGTTGTACTAAGCCAATTACAGATTCATTTAACCAATCACCACCTTCTAATTTCACCATGTTAGCACCGGCACGCATTAACGTTGCTGCATTGCTGTAGGCTTGTTCTGGCGTTGCATAAGACATGAAAGGTAAGTCTGCGATGATTAATGACTTTTCAGCAGTACTCGCCACTGCAGCAGTGTGGTAAGCAATATGTTCAACGGTAACAGGCAGGGTAGAATCATGCCCTTGTAATACCATTCCTAAAGAGTCACCCACTAATAAAACTTGGATACCAGCTTGATCAAAAATTGCTGCAAAACTAGCATCATATGCGGTAATACAGGTAATTTTTTCTTGCTCTTGCTTCATTTTAGCTAAACGAGAAACGCTTACTTTAGCCATTATTACTCCTAACTAGCAGTGTTTGATTGGGGGGATGATTTTACTGGGGTAATCAATTAATTCAACCAGTAATAGCGGTCAGACCATTTTTATCACAATCTTTTAGCATCTCGATCAAAGAAGTGCCATTGGGTAAGATCAACTTAGGTGCTATTTCAAACAAAGGATAAAGTACAAATTCTCTATCCTGCATACCATAGTGTGGAATTGTTAAACGCTGGTCATCAATAACCTGGTCTGCATATAGCAGAATATCTAAGTCTAAGGTTCTTGGCCCCCAACGTTCCTCTTTTCGCTCTCTTCCTTGTGATTGCTCAATTTCTTGCAAAGCATCTAATAAAGCGAGTGGCGATAAATGAGTATCTATCTTAGCAACTGCATTAATATAATCGGGTTGATCTTGTGGGCCCATTGGTGCGCTACAATACAGAGATGAGCAACTGATTAGGCTTGTCTCTGCTAGATTATTGAGTGCGCTGATTGCTTGTTTAGCTTGTTGAATTGGATCTGCTTGATTGCTACCAATTGCGATGTAACTAATCATTGTTCTTACTCACAGCAGGCTTACGCTTAGGCTTGTTATAACGACGCTTTTTAGCTGGTCTGTCAGCATTTGGTTTGTATTCTTTAGCTTTATTAGTATGGCTACGCGCGTTGTTATGTTCAGGCAGCTTATTATGAAGTTGGTACTCTTCCCACCAAGCTGTTAATTCAGCAAGCTCTCTGCTTTGTTCAACACGTGCTCTCAATGAAAGAAAGTCAAAGGCAGCACGGAATTTTTCATGAGCATAAACACGTTGTGCACGTTTTCCACCGAAACGTGGTAAACGATGCTGTAAAACCCAAATATCACGAATGGCAGCGGTAAAACGTTTAGGTATTGCAATAGTTTTCACTTGAATCGTTAATACTTCATTCATTGCTAACATGAAGGCATCGTGTAGCTCAATACCGCTTTCAAAGCTCATTTCTTGTGCTCGTTGCTCAAGAGGGTACCAAAGCATTACAGCGTATATATAGGCAGGTGTAACACGTTTACCTTCAGCAATACGTTTGTCTGTATCGGTTAATGCCTGCTCAATCATTTTAGTGGCTTTATCATCTTCTCCACCCTTGAACAGGATAGGAAATAATACAGGCAGCAGCTTGTATTCTTTTAATAGGCGGTAAGTTGCTAAACCTTGTCCAGATAATAAAAGTTTAATTACTTCATCAAAGTGACGTGCAGCAGGAATATCTTGCAATAACGATGCTAAACGACGGATTGGCTCTGCGCATTCATCGCTGATTGATAAATCTAATTTTGCGGCAAAACGAATAGCACGCAACATTCGAACAGGATCTTCACGATAGCGAACTTCTGGCTCACCAATTAAAGTTAAACGGCGCTGTGCTAAATCATCCATGCCGCCACAGAAATCATAAAGTGAAAAGTCTGCAATATCGTAATACAAAGCATTAACTGTAAAGTCACGGCGCTCTGCATCTTCTTCTAACGAACCATAAACATTGTCACGCAATAACATGCCTTGTTGTGACTGTTTTACTTTTTGTTTGTCTTGCTCAGTTTCGTCATGATGACCACGGAAAGTAGCAACTTCGATAATTTCACGACCGAAAAGAATATGTGCTAAACGAAAGCGACGACCGATTAAACGACAATTTCTAAACAGTGCTTTTACTTGCTCTGGCGTCGCATCAGTAGTGATATCAAAATCTTTTGGTTTTAACCCTAAAAGTAGATCGCGCACGCCGCCGCCTACTAACAGAGCTCGATAGCCTGCATTATGTAAACGATAAAGTACCTTTAGTGCATTCTCATCAATATCTGAACGTGAAATAGAATGTTGTTCACGTGGAATGCGATATTGTGCTAATGATTTAGTTTGGTCTGTTGCTTTCTTTTTTTGAAATACTTTTTTTACCAGTTTGCTTAAGCGTTTAATAGCTCTATCCTCTGCATCTATTAAGATGGAATTAGTCTGAAAAATTGTGCGCTTATTTTATGTGCGCTGTTGCTTAAAAACAAATTAAATTTATAGTTCACCACTACAGTGTTTATTAAATAACCTACGCTGCGTATAAAAACTACGTTATCTTGTTAATATTTATCCATTTTCTTGTGGCATTAAATAGGTAATAAATAATCGGAGCGTTAAATTTATATTTGAATTTCTCGTTGTTTAGGCACTTTATCAAGTGACCAGTGTTGTATTGCCCAAAATAAAATCTCGGGACAGCTCTGTTGCGGTATGTCTTTTGGCACTGGGTGCCCTAAAAAAGCTAATACTTTTTTTAATATTGGTGTGGGGTTTAATGTATCAACAGCTGTTGCATGATTCTGCTTGGATAGTTTTAGTCCGGGTGAAGAAACAGCAACTGGTAAATGTACATAGTTAGGTTGATTCGCGCCTAATAGTTGATACAAACACAACTGTTTGCCCGTCGTACTGATTAAATCAGACCCTCGAACAATTTCTGTTATGCCTTGTTCAATATCGTCTACAACGACAGCTAAGTTATACGCATATAAACCATCTTTACGTTTAATAATAAAGTCATCCTCAACTTCTGATGGCGCAACATTTATGTTTCCTTGCAATTGATCTTCAAAGTATGTTGGTTTGTGAGAAATTGACAGTAAATTAATGCGCAGGGCATTATCAATGAGAGGATTATTAAGGTCGCGACATGTTCCTAAATATAAGCCGCCTTGTTGCTTAATCATCTTCCGTGTACAGCAACAAGCGTAACATAAATTTTGGTTAATCAATGAGGTTAAGACTGTTTCGTAATTAGCGCTTTGCTGGCTTTGATAAATGACAGGGCCATCCCACTGTAAACCATAAGCAAGTAAGGTTTTTAAAATATCTTCACTGGCACCATCTACTTCGCGGGGAGGGTCAATATCTTCGATACGTACCTGCCACATTCCATGTTGAGATTTAGCTTGTAAGTAGCTGCCAACAGCCGCCACTAAAGAGCCAAAGTGCAAAGGTCCGGAGGGAGAAGGCGCAAAGCGTCCAATATAAGGTGTAGAAATCTGTAAATCCAATCTTTTGTACTCTATAAACAAAAACGGCTAGCAATCGCTAACCGTTTTAAGCTTAGTTAACTATGTAAATTAACCAATGCTTTGTTTTTCTTTAATTTCAGCAAGTGTCTTACAATCGATACATAAATCAGCAGTAGGGCGTGCTTCTAAACGACGAATACCAATTTCTACACCACAAGATTCACAGAAACCAAAATCATCTTCTTCTATTTTTTTCAATGTTTTTGATATTTTCTTAATCAGGCGACGTTCGCGGTCACGAGCACGAAGCTCTAGGCTGAACTCTTCTTCTTGTGTTGCACGGTCAACAGGATCAGGGAAGTTAGATGCTTCATCTTTCATATGATCTACAGTGCGGTCTACTTCTTCACGTAGTTGTGTTGTCCAAGCTGTTAGAATATTAGTAAAGTGTGCGCGTTGCTCTTTACCCATATACTCTTCGCCAGGTTTCTCTTGGTATGGCTCCACTCCAGCAATAGCTAAAATACCGAGTGTTTTCTTGCTTGTATTAGCAGGCATAAACTTTCCTTCCAGTGATGCAACTTAAATCATCTTTAAACGCATTAAAACGGTGATAAATATAAACAATTGGTTGAACAAACTTTGCTAAGATAGTGGCATCAGTTTTTTTTCGGCGGTATCTATAGCAAGCATATTTAATAAAGTCAAATAAAGAGTTACATATTGTGAAGTTGTGGTCTTATTTTTGCATTTTGCTCACAATGCGTTAAATAACCCTGTTTTTATTATTTATTTTTAGTATCGGTTTTTGTGGTTAAGGGTTGTTATCTATGTTACCTATTCAAACAGTATTCGCTGAGTTGCAGCGCCAACTTAGTGAGCATTCTCAAGTGATTTTGCAAGCACCTCCCGGTGCTGGTAAATCGACCTTCTTACCACTGGCTTTGTTAAACAATGCTGTTTTTAGCGGTAAAATTATTATGTTAGAACCGAGGCGTTTAGCGGCTCGTAACATCGCATATTATTTAGCAGATCAACTGAAAGAAAAGGTAGGGCAGAGAGTAGGTTACCGTTTGCGAGGCGAATCCAAAGTTAGTGCTGAAACGCAACTAGAAATAGTCACAGAAGGCATTCTAATTCGTTTGTTACAAAAAGATCCTGAACTGACTGGGGTGGATCTGGTTATTTTTGATGAGTTTCATGAACGTAATTTACATGCCGACTTAGGGTTAGCGTTTTGTTTGGATGTACAGGAAAATTTACGGGATAATTTGAATCTGTCAATAATGTCGGCGACATTAGATAATCAAGCATTACAACAACATTTACCTAATGCCGGTTATGTTAGCTGCGAAGGTCGCGCTTTCCCCATCGATTATATCTATCATAGCGGAAAATTAAGTACCAAAGCTGAGCAACAAAGCGCATTAGTCGCGTTAGTGAAAGAGGCCTTTCAGCAGCAAAATGGTAATATTTTGGTGTTTGTCGCTGGCGTGAAAGAGATTTTACAATGTTGCCAAGCGTTAAAAATATGGATTGATCAGCATGATCACCCTGTACTATTGGCACCATTATATGGCCGACTTAGTTTAGATGAGCAACAACTGGCTATTAAATCTCCACCGCAAGGTAAACGTAAAATAGTTGTATCAACTAACATTGCAGAAACAAGTTTAACTATTGATGGTATCGCAGTCGTTGTTGATTCGGGGCGAGAGAGAAGCTTTCAATTTCAATCCCATACCGGTATCGGAAAATTAAAAGATCAGATGATCAGTGAAGCCAGTGCAATACAGCGAGCAGGGCGCGCAGGACGATTGAGTGCGGGAACCTGTTATCGGTTATGGTCTAAAGAGACGCGTTTAAAAGCACAAAATGAAGTGCCTATTATACAAAGTGAATTGACTGACTTAATGTTAGAAGTGAGTGCTTGGGGAGTCACTGATCCTGAACAACTGCCTTTTTTAACCCAACCCAATACGCGTAATGTACAAGTGGCTTTACAATTACTACAAAAACTCAATGCAATTGATGAAAGAGGTCGTTGTACTAAGTTAGGAGATCAAATCATTGAGTTTGGTTTAAGCCCGCGTTTAGGCGCAATGTTAATTGCCGCTAAGGAATTAGAAGCTTCGTTAAATAAATCGGGAATAGTTGCGTTAGCCTGTTTATTAGCCGCGTTAATAGAGAGTAATGAAAAAAGCAGCGATGATATTAACAGCGCATTGGATAAACTATCTTACTCAGTGAATCAGCAGTATCGCATCTTACTGAAAAAGTGTGCGACTAAAGCACCTGCGCAACTGCCACGCGCTTATTGTGGGTTGTTATTAGCTATTGCCTTTCCTGATCGAATTGCTTTATGTCGAGGCCAAAATCAACAGCAAGACTATTTACTTAGTAATGGTGCTGGAGCTCATTTATCCTCACACTCGTCATTAATGGGTGAAGAGATGTTAGTGGTAACTGATCTTGCTTTATCTGAACAACGAGCGAATAGTATTATTTTCAAAGCAGTCACGTTAAATTTAGTGGATATTAAAACGCACCTTACTCATTATCTAGATCATGAAGACTATCTTTGCTGGTCATTAAAAGAAAATAAGTTGATTGCTGAGCGTCGTCTAATGTTAGGGAAAATAACTCTCAACAAAACGCCTCTGGCTAAAGTGACTAAGCAGCAGAAACTACAAGCGTTATTGAATGGTTTACGTCAAGCTGGATTATCAATGCTGTATTGGAGTGAGACCAATAAAGCATTATTAACGCGATTAAATTACGCATCACAACAATATAATCAACTTCAATTAGCAGAGTTTTCTGAGTTTGATGAACAAGTATTAATCGATTCTGTTGATCAATGGCTGGCGCCTTTTTGCATCGATGTGCAGCATCCCGATCAATTTAAGAAAATTGACCTTAAAAGTGCTTTATTGTCTCGTTTAACATGGCAGCAACAACAGCGATTTGAAAAAGACTTCCCTGTTACTATTACTGTACCCACAGGCTCTGCAATCAAATTACAATATCGCGATAATCAATTACCTTTGTTATCAGTTAAAATGCAAGAGCTATACGGACAAGCACAAACTCCAACTATTCTAGATGGACGTATTCAAGTACAACTGGCGTTACTTTCACCTGCGATGAAGCCATTACAATTAACCCAAAATTTACATTCATTTTGGGCTGGCGCATATTCGGAAGTGCAAAAAGAGATGAAAGGGCGTTACCCGAAGCATTATTGGCCAGATAACCCTGCAACTGCAGTTGCGACACGTAAAACTAAAAAGCATCTCTCTATAGGGTGATATTGGCGCATAAACTAAGTAGTATTAGCGGCGCATTGATGAATGAAAATATTATTCACAGAATTATCTATTATATTAAATTGAGTTAATTAGATCTGTTATGGCAAAAACACCACAAAAAAAAGGCACGGCTGATAAGCCTAAAGCAAGTGCTAAAAGCAGTACAACCAAGAATGACACAACAAAAAATACCGCTAAAAAAACTACAAGTACACGCAAAAAAACAGTACGTAAACCAGTAAAAGTGCCGCTTAAGCACCGTATTCTGAAATCAATTTGGTCATTTACATGGAAAGCAACATTAGCTTTTTTTGCCTTTATTGTTATTGCTGGTATCTATTTTGATAAGAAAGTTGAAAATCGCCTTGATGGATCAACATGGGATCTGCCTGCGACGCTTTATGCTCGTCCATTATTATTAAAAGTGAATGAACCATTAACCCAAAGCGCACTTGTTAGTGAATTAAAATTGCTTAACTATCGAGCGGTACAGCGTATTGAAAGTGCAGGGCAATTTGCAGTGAGTGGCAATCAAGTGACTATTTACCGTCGCGCTTTTGATTTCCCCGATCGATCTGAAGCAGCTGCGTTAGTTAACGTCTCTTTTGATGGTAATCGGATTGCCAGTTTGAGTAAAAGGCAAGGGGCAATCGATGAAATTCGTTTAGACCCTTTGTTGTTAGATAGGCTAAATAGTAAGCAGATACAAGATCGTGTATTTGTTCCTTTTCAGAAAATCCCTGATCTGTTAATTAACACTTTAATATTAATGGAAGATCGTGATTTTTATCATCATCAAGGAGTTTCTCCCTTTGCTATTTTGCGTGCTTTTATGGTGAATATGAAAGCAGGACGTACGGTTCAAGGTGGCAGTACACTGACACAGCAATTAGCTAAAAATCTGTTTTTATCGCAGGAACGTAGTTTATGGCGTAAATTTCAAGAAGCTTATATCGCGGTCCTGATTGACCATAAATACAGTAAAGATAAAATATTAGAGTCTTATCTCAATGAGGTTTATCTAGCTCAGAACGGTGCTACAGGAGTTTATGGTGTTGGTTTGGCCAGCGATTATTACTTTGCTCGACCAATTGATGAACTACGCGTTGAACAAGTGGCATTGCTGGTGGCTATTATTAAAGGCCCATCTTATTACAACCCAAGGCGTAACCCTAAACGTGCATTATCCCGTCGAGATTTAGTTTTACGTTTGATGTTAGAGCATAATTATATCAATACAGCACAATATCGTATTGCTGTTAATAGCCCTTTAAATTTAAGTGGTGCAAAGGCGTTAAATAATCGAGCAAACCCCGCTTTTGTTAGTTTATTAAATCGAGAGTTAGTGAGTAATGTCCCTGCTAATATCCGTAAGCAGAGTGGTTTATCTATCTTTACCTCGATTTCACCTTTAGCGCAAAAGAATGCGGAAATAGCAATTCAAACGGGTATCAAAAAAGTCCAGAAAAAAGGCCAAAATGATCTGCAGGGGGCAATGGTTGTTACCGATCGTCAATATGCAGAAGTACGTGCCTTGGTATCAGGGAAGGATGTGAAGTTTAGTGGTTTTAATCGAGCATTGGATGCCCGTCGCCCAATTGGATCTTTAGTTAAACCTCCCGTTTACTTAACGGCATTAGACAATGGGTATAGCTTAACTGATATCTTAAATGATAAAGAGATTGTGCTTAAAAACAGTACTGGGCAGCGCTGGAGACCAAAAAACTATGATCGTAAGTTTCGTGGTCAAGTCAGTTTGGAAAAAGCCTTAGTGAGCTCTTTGAATGTGCCTACAGTCAACTTAGGTATGCAGATTGGATTAAGTAACGTCATTGATAGTTTGCATGAGATGGGCGTAGAGCAAAAAATTAAAGCTTACCCATCTTTAGTGTTGGGCAGTTTATCGCTTTCACCCTTTGAAGTGGCACAAATGTATCAACCTATTGGTATGCGTGGTGTATACAAACCATTAACGATGATCCGTACCATTGTTTCTAGTGATGGCATTCCTTTGTATCAGCGTAGTCCTGCTGCAAGACAAATATTCTCAGGTGCTGCTGTAGAGCAGCTATCAAGTGCTTTACATAAAGTGACAACGGAAGGAACTGCTCGTAGCTTACGTTGGCGTAATCCTGGACAAAACTTTGCTGGCAAAACTGGGACGACTAATAACCTTAACGATAGTTGGTTTGTGGGCTTCGACCAAGATGAAGTGGTTACGACTTGGGTAGGGAAAGATAATAATAAAAGTGCAGAGCTGACAGGCAGTAGTGGTGCTTTAGTTCTTTTCTCTGGTTACATGAAGCAAAAGGTAGGTAAGTAAGGTGCAAAAATTAACATCTATAACGCAATTTGAGCAATTAAAAGCAGTATTTTTAGAGAATAAAAGCTGGGATGCTCAATACCGTTTAATTATACAATTAGGTAAATTACTCGCCCCTTTTCCTGAACAGATGAAGGTAGAATCAAATCAAGTAAAAGGTTGTGAAAGCATGGCTTGGTTGATTCATTCTGAACAGCAGGGGCTTTATACGTTTACCATGGATAGTGATACCCGAGTTGTGAAAGGGTTAATGCAAATAGTGACGATTATTTTTAATAATAAAACACGAGAAGAAATCGCATTAATCGATTGTGATGAACTATTTGCACAATTAGGGTTACTAAACCATTTAAGCCCTTCTAGAAGTAATGGCTTATTTGCCATTATTAACAGCATTAAAGGAATCAATCATATTGATTAATATAAGATCTATTACTTTATTTAGTTTACTACTTCCGTTATCTGGATTTGCTAATGCAGCTTCTGAAAGCGATATTTCGTCAGAAAACACAGCACAAGTATCAAGTTTGCAAATAACTGAACCTAATCAGCGTTATACCTATGATGTTTTTTACAAAGGGTTATCTATTGGGCAAATGAAGCAAGAGTACCATTGGACTGGTGAGCAAGTTGTAGTTGAGTCCGATGCTGACTTTTCATTTTTGTTGTTTTCCTTTGGTGGTAACCAACAATCAGATATTTATTGGAGTGAACAACAGCAACGTTTTCTAAGCAGTGCATTTTTCCGTAAAAGCAGTGGTTTTAGTACGGTGAATATGACTGCTAACTTTGACCAAAGTGGTCATAACTCAGTTATAATTAATAATGGAGAACGGACAGAATATAGTAATCCTGAAGGTCCAATTGTTGATTTCAATACTATTACCTTACAAATTAGTGAAGGCCTAAAATCAGGACAGACTGATTTTGAGTTTTATATGCAAACATCGGATGATATTGCCCATTACTTTTTTGAATTAAAAGGTAAAGAGACGATCAAAACTAAATTCGGTGAGCTAGAGGCTTATCGTGTGCAACAAGTTAAAAAGAAGGATCGTACTTTTATCGCTTGGTTCGCACCTCAATTTAACCATCAAATGGTGAAGTTTGAATATCAGCGAAAAGTGTTGGATATCAGCGGTGGATTGGTCGATTACAGTACTGAATTTTAACTTGTTATTTTATTAGCGTCACACCATGGATTTTACTGTGAACACAGAAAAAACAACATCAAGAAAGGGTGGTTTACACCCTCGTAATTTGCATCACGGTCAATATGACTTTGTTAGTTTAATGTCAGCTTGTCCTGAACTTAAGCCTCATGTGATTACTAACCCAAGAGGGGAGTTAAGTATTAACTTTAGTGACCCTCAATCGGTATTATTATTAAATAAAGCATTACTGGCTTATTTTTATGATATTGCCTTTTGGCAAATCCCAGAGGGGTACTTATGTCCACCGATCCCGGGGAGAGTTGATTATATTCATTATATTGCAGATCTATTAACCGATAGCTTTCAAGGTGAAGTGCCAACAGGTTCGCAGATAAAAGGGTTAGATATTGGCTGTGGAGCAAATTGTATTTATCCTATTTTAGGTAGTCGTAGTTATGATTGGTCCTTCGTAGGCGCAGATATTGACTCCTTAGCAATAAAGACTGCTTCATTATTGGTCAAAGCTAATCCAAATATCAGCAAAAAAATAACCATACGCCAACAAAAGAGTAAGCAACATATTTTAACTGGAATGGTAAAAAGTGCAGATCGTTTTGCCTTTACGCTATGTAATCCGCCTTTTCATGCTTCTATGGAAGCGGCCACTGCAGGCAGTCAACGTAAACAGGAAAACTTAAGTAAGAAAGCGCTTGTTAATACAAAGTCTGAATTGAATTTTGCCGGAAAAACACACGAATTAAGCTGTGCTGGTGGAGAGATTGCATTTGTTAAACAAATGGTTACTGAAAGTACACTTATCAAGGAGCAGGTATGTTGGTTTACTTGCTTATTATCTAAAGGTGAAAACGTAGCACCAATTAAGAAGCTACTGAAACAGTCTGGGGCTCGCGAAATTAAAGTGGTAGAGATGGCGCAAGGTCATAAAATAAGTCGTTTTGTAGCATGGAGTTTTTTAACGGAGCAACAACGAATTACATTCTTTAAATAAGCTAAAACCTGATTAAAAACGATCTTCCATAAAAAAACCGAGCTTTAATAGCTCGGTTTTTATTTGGGAAAATAAGCTTCTTTAGTAAAAGTTATTTTTCACCAATTGGTAAAATAGTGCGACCGTATTGTTCGTTGATCACTTCAGCCATCGCTAGGTAGATTGCACTGAAACCACAAATAAGACCTTCAAAACCTGCAATACGACCAATTAACTCATTACCTGTGAAATCACGAATAGCCAGTAAGAAGAATAGAACTGTTAAGCTAGCAAAAATGAATTGTAAAACACAGTTACCACGTAGCGTCCCGATAAACATGAATGCAGTGAATATTCCCCACATAACTAAATACCATGCCATGAATGCATGTGGTGTCGCTTGTGTTGGACCATCTTCTAAACCAAGTTGTGGGAATAATAATAAAACCACTAAGCTAATCCAGAAAAAACCGTATGAAGTAAATGCCGTTAGACCAAAAGTATTACCTTTTTTAAATTCTAGAATACCGGCGATAACTTGTGCTGCACCACCGTAACATAAACCCATCGCAAGAATCATTGCGCTGATTGGAAAGAAACCTGCATTGTGAATGTTTAACAGTACAGTTGTCATGCCAAATCCCATTAGACCTAGCGGAGCGGGATTAGCGTAATTAATTGATTGTGACACGTCATTTACCTTTTTGTATTATTTAATAGAGTTGAGATCGCGCGCACGATACCATGTAGTCGAATTTTGTAAAGAAAATCCGTATAAATTCATTATATGCTTTGTTTTTCATCAATTATGGATAGAAAATACTAAAAGTGTGGGGTATTGATTTATTTTTAAGAGGAAATAAAAATTAATTTATTGTACATTTTAGGACATTGGTGCAGAGTAAAAGACTGCATAAATTTTATTAACCCATTCAATAAACTAGGTACAATATATAATGAACCCGTTTAACCATGATGAAAATTACTAATGACTGTACCTACTCTATCAATTAAAAACTTACATAAATCTTTTGCTGATAACCAAGTACTAAAAGGCGTAGATCTAGAAGCACATAAAGGAGATGTTATCTCTATTTTGGGTGCATCAGGTTCGGGTAAAAGCACATTATTACGTTGTGTTAATTTATTAGAAACACCAACTTCAGGTGATATTTTAGTTAACGGTGAGTTAATTGAAATGAAACAAGATAAAAAGCGTGGCGCAATACCTGCTTCTATTAAACAAGTTGAGCGTATTCGTAGTCGTTTAGCAATGGTGTTTCAAGGGTTTAATCTTTGGTCACATTTATCTGTTTTAGAGAATGTCATTGAAGCGCCTGTTCATGTTTTGGGTGTCCCTAAAAAAGAAGCCATTGTAAAAGCAGAAGCGTTATTGCAACGTGTTGGGCTATATGAGCGCAAAGATTACTATCCTGAGCAGCTATCGGGTGGTCAACAGCAACGTGTTGCTATTGCTCGTGCATTAGCTGTTGAACCAGAAGTGATGCTATTTGATGAACCGACTTCAGCATTAGACCCAGAATTGGTAGGGGAAGTGCTGACAGTTATGCGCGATCTTGCAGAAGAAGGGCGCACTATGTTGGTGGTAACCCATGAAATGGCATTTGCTAGAGATGTATCGAATAAAGTTTTATTCTTGCATCAAGGACTTGTAGAAGAGCAAGGAAAGCCTGAAGATATCTTCACTAATCCAACTTCAGAACGTTTTAAACAGTTTATCTCAACTGTGTATTAGATTTACATGAGGCATTAAGCCTCACATATTACTAAAGACAATCGTTTATCATAAAATAAGGAAATACCATGAAAAAAATTAGCCTATTAATCGCACTGTTTGCATTTGCATTCAATACTGCACAAGCAAAAGAATGGAAACAGATTCGAATCGGTGTAGAAGGTGCATACCCTCCGTTCAGTAAAACAGAAGAAGATGGCAGCGTAACTGGTTTTGATATTGATATTGCTAATGCACTATGCGCAGAGTTAGAAGCAAAATGTACTTTAGTAAAACAAGATTGGGATGGCATTATTCCTGCACTTTTAGGTCGTAAATTTGATGCGATTATCGCAACAATGGATATTACTGAAGAGCGTAAAAAGAAAGTCGCATTTACTA
The DNA here is from genome assembly GCF_036697365.1 of Psychromonas arctica. Lineage (GTDB taxonomy): Bacteria > Pseudomonadota > Gammaproteobacteria > Enterobacterales > Psychromonadaceae > Psychromonas > Psychromonas arctica_A. Next base: position 116,762 of record NZ_JBAHZA010000010.1, on the reverse strand, counting down.
AGAAATACCAACATATCCCAGCACGTTTTGTTGCTAAAAAAGGCACTGCTTACGAAGGTACAGAAGCATTTATGGATGGTAAAAAAATTGGTGTTCAGCGTGCAACAACGATGGACTTATACATCTCAGATAACTTCCCATCTGCAAAAATTAAACGTTACGGTTCTGCTGATGAAGCTTACTTAGATTTAAAAGCGGGTCGTGTTGATTATGTAATGGCTGATTCTGCTGCAATCTCTGATGGTTTACTAGCTAAAGAAGATGGCGATAAGTTTGAATTTGTTGGTCCTAAGTTAAACGATCCAAAATGGTTTGGTTACGGTGCAGGTATTGCAATTCGTAAGCAAGATACTGATTTAGCTGAGCAATTAAACAAAGCTATTGATGCAATCCGTGCTGATGGTACTTACAAGAAAATCCAAGACCAATACTTCACTTTCGATGTTTACGGTCAAGAGTAATATAGCGAGTGTTAATCGCTATTAACACATTGCGTTAAAATAGAGAGGATGAGTAACCAGCTGTAATATCTTTGTCGGTTACGCCATCCTTTTTTTATGTCAATCAAGTCGTTATCTATGATATTGGCATTTATTAAAAAGAAGTTTATATGTTTTCTTTATACGGTTACCAAGACATTTTTCTAGAAGGTGCATGGTTAACACTACAAGTGGCTTTGCTGTCTTTAGTGCTATCTGTAGTATTGGGGTTATTAGCAGCCCTTGCTAAGTTATCTCATTCCACAGTACTAAAAAGTATCGCGACACTTTACACCACAATTATTCGTGGTATTCCTGATCTGATTCTGATGTTGCTTATCTTCTTTGGTGGGCAGTTATTGATCAATGATATGAGTTACAATTTAAATGAGTGGTTGAATGAAACACTGACCGGTTATTACCCTGACCATGAGTGGACTGCTTATCTACCTGAATATATTGATATCAGCCCATACTTTGCTGGTATTGTTACCATTGGTTTTATTTTTGGCGCTTACATGGCTGAAACCTTTCGAGGTGCTATTTTATCGGTTAATAAAGGCCAATTAGAAGCCGCCACTGCTTATGGCATGAATAAGTACAAACGCTTTTCTCGTGTTATGTTCCCACAAATGATGCGTTATGCACTGCCCGGCCTAGGTAATAACTGGTTAGTGTTATTAAAAACGACTGCGCTAGTCTCAATTATTGGCTTGCAAGATATGGTTAAAATTGCGGGGGATGCTTCCGGCTCGACGCAGAAACCCTTTACATTCTACCTAGTGGTAGCGTTGATATTTTTATTTTATACCGCTGTTTCTACCTCTGCTCTAAAGTGGGCCGAGCGTAAATATAGTATACAAACGAGATAGACATGGATTTTTCAATTATTCTTAATGAATACCCGTTTTATTTAGAAGGGTTATGGACAACCACTTGGTTGGTCGCGGCATCACTATTGATTGGTTTAGTGATTGCAATTCCTGCGGGTATTTTACGTAGCCATTCAAATTGGTTTATTAAAGGACCGATTTGGGCTTATATGTATTTTTTCCGTGGCTCACCGTTATTAGTACAACTGTTCCTTATCTATTATGGTGCCGCACAGTTTGATTCTTTACGAGAGAGTTGGTTATGGTACTACTTTCAAGAAGCTTGGTTTTGTGCTTTATTAGCCTTCGCCTTGAATACAGGTGCTTATACCGCTGAAATCGTTCGTGGTGTGATCAGTACAATGCCGATTGGTGAATTAGAAGCTGCTAAAGCTTATGGTATGAGTCGTTGGCAGCGTCTAAAACGCATCACATTGCCTAACTCTTTACGTCGAGCGCTACCTGCATATAGTAACGAAATTATCTTTATGATCCACGGCAGTGCAATCGCTGGCGTAGTAACTATTGTCGATATTACAGGGGCAGCTCGCGTGGTTAATGCACGTTATTATGCGCCTTTTGAAGCTTATTTAGCTGCGGGACTGTTATATATGTGCCTAACATTTTCTGTTATTTATCTATTCAAGCTGTGGGAAAAGAGCTACCAACATAACTAAATAAAATACCATACCAATCATATTCAATAGCCGTGATTGGTCTTATTGTGAGTGTGTTAAAACTTAATCGTCACACTCATATTAACCCTTTCTTTTAAGTACGATCTGTACATGTGAATATGTAAACGTATTAACTTTTCTTACCGACTTCTTTTAGATTATTTATGAATTTTCAGGTGAATTTTTCCGTATTATATTTCTTCAGCGCAAACAGGTTAAGCTTCGAAAGACTCAATTTATGCCTTGAAATTAGTCATTTTTCCTACCTAAAATTTAGATTACTTATACCAATCACACTAAGTAACTGATCTATTTTACTTGTTAAAATAACTTATTTCTTCGTTGTAACTTTCGTAAATAGAACAAATATTTAACTTAAGTTATGCCTTAAACTAAGTTATTTTTCCTGCGCAAAATTTAGATCACTTATTTAATGCAATTGGTATTATTTAAAATAATTGGTATAAAGTAGATCTGTTAATAAATGTGGTTAGTATTATATTAATCACAACATGAACAAAGTTAGGAACACAATGAACCAATTTACTCCTGCAATAGGCCTCTCTAACCATCATTTACAATCTATTATATCCAGTACTGGTCCGCGTAAGTGGCTTGAAAAAAAACGTTGTAAACAATTGTTGGCAACTGCAATTAAAGAGGTTATTACTACACCGCAAGGAGTTAAATTATTAGGTTATCTAACTAAAGCGTCTAAAGGTAATAAAGGCTTAGCTATTTTATTACATGGTTGGGAAGGGTGCTCTGAATCTCTATACATGTTGTCTACAGGTCAAAAACTACTTGATCAAGGCTATGATGTTTTTCGTTTAAACTTTCGAGATCATGGTGGTACTCAACATCTGAATAAAGATTTATTTAATTCAGTACGAATACAAGAAGTCATTGAGTCTGTGAAGTATCTTTGTGATAAATATGGCGGGAGTCATAACTTGTTGTGTGGTTATTCATTGGGGGGAAACTTTTGTTTACGTGTTGCTAATTTAGCAAAGCAGCAAGAATTAAAATTAGATCAAGCGATTGCTATTTGCCCTTTATTACATCCTCCAACAACGATGGAAGCTTTAAATACTGGTTTTCCTGTTTATGAAAAATATTTTGTAAAAAGATGGAAAAATTCATTATTTAAAAAATTACAGCATCACTCTCATCTTACTTATGGCGATGCTTTGTCAAAGCTTAACTCTTTAGATGCAATGAATGACTTTTTTGTTGTCGAACATACAGGTTTTGAATCTACCCAAGCTTATTTTGAGGGATATTCTATTTTAGGCAATGCATTACAAAAGCTAGAAATATCGACGACTATTATTACGTCATTAGACGATCCTATTATTCCAGCACATCAATTAGACGACTTGTATGATTCGCCATTTTTATCAATTGATTTGCAAGATAAAGGTGGGCACTGTGCTTTCATTAAAAATTGGAAATTAGAAAGTTGGGTATGCGATCGCGTAGTTCATTATGCGAGTTTACAATATAGCAAACGCAGTACTCATCAACGTTAGTTGTTCTTTATCATGCTCTTTAAAGCAATTACTTTGTAAGGGGATGAGTTATTACTAAAATATGGTTTACTCATTTCATAAGATAACCACATATTTTGTTAGTAGATTGTTTATAGGGCTATTTTTAGTCATTGTGTCGATCTAGGTCTCACTTTATTCCCTTTTTACTTCATACACTGATTTTACTTTATACAAACATTTTTCAGTACTGGAGTTATTAATGCCGTCAAATCCATCAAGTTTAGCTTCTCGTCAAGCGTTAGCTAATGCCATTCGTGCTCTTAGTATGGATGCAGTTCAACAAGCCAATTCAGGTCACCCTGGCGTACCAATGGGGATGGCAGATATTGTACAAGTGCTATGGACTGACTTCCTAAAGCACAACCCAACTAATCCAGGTTAAGCTGAGCGCGGCCGCTTTACTTTATCCTGGTACAAGTATGTTGGCTTAAACGGCAAAGTGATTGGTATGACAACTTTTGATGAGTTAGCACCAGCAGATCAACTGTTTGAATGTTTGGTTTCACTGTTAAGAACGTGATACAAACCGCAACCCATTTATAATTAAAGAATAAAAAACGGTTATATACCGTTAATGAAGGAGATTTTATGTCTGATGTATTTCATTTAGGATTAACCAAAGCGATGTTAGATGGGGCAACTTTAGCGATTGTCCCAGGTGATCCTGAGCGCGTAAAACGTATTGCAGAGTTGATGGAGAATGCAACTTTTCTAGCGAGTCATCGCGAGTATACGAGTTATCTTGCTTATATTGATACTAAGCCTGTTGTTATTTGCTCAACAGGTATCGGTGGTCCCTCAACATCGATAGCAGTAGAAGAGCTAGCGCAGCTTGGTGTACGTACTTTTTTACGCATTGGAACAACAGGCGCTATTCAACCACATGTTAACGTTGGAGATGTGATTGTGACACAAGCTTCAGTGCGTTTAGACGGTGCAAGCTTACACTTCGCTCCATTAGAGTTCCCTGCGGTTGCTGACTTTAATGCTACTACTGCAATGGTTGCAGCTTGTCGTGATGCAAATATAGAACCGCATGTTGGTGTAACGGCTTCTAGTGATACCTTTTATCCTGGACAAGAACGCTACGATACGGTTTCGGGGCGTGTAATACGTCAGTTCAAAGGTTCAATGCAAGAGTGGCAAGAGCTTGGTGTACTTAACTATGAAATGGAGTCATCGACGCTCTTTACTATGTGTGCATCACAAGGTTGGGCAGCTGCCTGCGTAGCTGGCGTAATTGTAAACCGAACTCAACAAGAGATTCCAGATGAGGCGACCATGAAAAAAACAGAGTCGCATGCAATCTCAATTGTAGTCGCTGCAGCAAAAAAATTATTAAGTTAGGCTACAGGTAGTACTAAATAAAAATACTATTAAAACAAAAAATAAAACAAAAAATCAGAGTGGGTCGTACAACAAATTGAGAAGCTTCAAATGTAATTGGATCACTCAATTTTACAAAACAATAAGTTAAAGCAATTATATATTGTATTTTTTAAGGATATAACAGGGAATTAAATAATGAAAAAAAACTATTTTAGCGAATTAAAAACACTGCTAGATAATAGCTCTGCACCTTATTCAGGGTTTAATGTTGCTTCAGTTGTTGTGTGTAAAGATGGGCGTGTTTTTAAGGGGGTAAATGTAGAATCAGCAGCTTATCCAACGACCATTTGTGCAGAGCGTAATGCAATCTTTACTGCTATTGCGGAAGGGATCAAAAAAGGTGATATTCAAGAAGTACACATTGGTGCTCGTAATGCTGAAAAACAGCTGGTGACGGCACAGCCATGTGGTTCATGTCGCCAAGTGATTGCAGAGCAATCGATGAATGACTGTACTGTCTACAGCTACCAGTCTGAAACAGAATATTCTGAGAATACTATTGCGACACTATTACCTTTTGCTTTTTTAGGTGAAGAGCTTTAGCTCATAATATTCACTGAACTTAAATTTTCACCTCACTTTGATCACCAAAGCACTTTTATATTTAAAGTTATACGGTTGTTTAGACTGAGGTTTTTCATTCTATTCCTTTGATTATTCACCCGTATATTCTTTATAAGTCATGGCTTCATTTAGCAAGTTCATTTCAGTATAAATATGATCAGCAACTGCGAATTGCATCGCTGGAGTTTGCCCATTTTGGCTTTGACAAAAATTAAATAACACCCTGTGTATTTCAGATAGATTAGTAATAGTATTAAAACTATTTAAGCTTTTATTTAAATGTGTATCTAGGTATTTATAATAACGATTAAGGTGCTCTGTATCTTCCATCGTAAAAGGATATTGAAGCGGCTTATTATCAGTTAATAATGAATAAGCACCTTTTTCAAAGCTAAACCAACGATCGCTCCACCAACCAACTTTTCTATTCTTAATAACATCTTGGTTATTCATAAAGGGCAAATAATAGTAGATATCGGCTTTACCTGTTTTAATTTCAGGATATGCAGACATTAACGCGGCAGCACGAATACTACTTTCTAACTCAATATAATGGCTATAGTGCTGCACATTTTTAATGAAACCACGTAATAATGAAAAATGTACATAGACCAGCTTATTTGGATAAATCAAATTACAGTGATTGATTGCTTTTAATTCACCAATTAAGAGTTTCTCAAAATGCTTACGATGTAATGTTTGTTGGTAATGGCTTTTAATTTCGTTTTCAATGTTATTGGAATAGGATTCTTTAATGACCGTATTCTCAGTACTATTGTAAATATCTTGTTTGAGTAGATTTACTTTAGTGAGATTAGTGGTCTGCAAAAGAATATAACCGCTAACTGCTTCGGCACTTAATAGCGTATAAAAACCACGCTTATGATGTAAATGGACAACTTTACCTTGCGTTTGTAATGATAAAGCTTCTCGGTTTACCGCTTCTTGCTCCTTTAAACGACTAAAATTAGTCAATAACAATGATAACTTTTCTAAATAAAAATAATAAAGGCGAGCTGACAATCCTGTTCTTCTAATGGCACTGTTAATATCTAATTTATCAATAATAGTTTGTAGTACCTGGGTAATGGCCTCAATATTTTTATGTTTAGTTTCGCTGTATACATGTTGGCAACTTTTGCATTTTAAACGTTGTGTACCAGCAATAGTAAAACCATGTAATTGTGAGCTATTCTTTTTATTAAAGAAAAAGTGACTATAGCAATGACGACAATGTGTGATTTTCCTCCCAAAATGAAAATCAAGCTTTTCTTTTAAGATATTTTCAATTAATTGGTTATTTATCCAAGGAGGATTACTTCCGCACGCTTTACACTCAATAGAGAGATAACCTAAACGTTTGCTCTGATAAACATAATCTTCGCTGTTAGCTACACCAAAGTTCCTACAACTCACTGTTTTACAACAATTAAAATCTTTTCTTATATCAAACATACGTTTTTCTCCTTGAGGGCCACATTAGCATAAACCACATATTTTGTTAGTGCCAGGCTATGTGAGGGGCCAAATATCAACTATAGTGATCTGGATCACATTTGTGATTTGTTCGAATGCCTAGAATTTGTTCATAGGAAACGAGATAGAAGAAATTTGTAAGAAGTAACATGGAAGTTGTTTGTCAGATTTATTTTTAAAATATATCTATACCGCCACCATGAATACTATCAAATATTGTGAAAGTATTAGGATTTATATTGGTCACTGACTTTGTCCATATTGATACCATCCTTTTTATCGTAAAAACACCTGTATAAATAAGAGACTCGTTGTAATGAGATCTCTGCTTACCAATAATGTATGAAAGTGAAGGATTGAATATGCAAAGTAAATTAGAGCAGTTACGTAAAGTAACGACCGTGGTTGCAGATACTGGCGATATAGAAGCGATAAAACAATATCAACCTGAAGACGCAACAACTAACCCATCACTTATTTTAAAAGCAGCTTCTATTGAAGCTTATGCACCACTAGTTGCCGATGCCATTGAGTATGCGAAAAAACAAAGCGCCGATAAGCAACAACAAGTACAAATTGCTTGCGATATGCTAGCGGTAAATATTGGTAAAGAGATCTTAACGACTATCCCTGGTCGCATTTCTACTGAAGTAGATGCTCGTCTTTCATACAACACAGAAGCAAGTCTAGCAAAGGCTCGTCAGCTAGTAAAAATGTATAACGATGCCGGAATCAGCAACGATCGTATTTTAATTAAGCTAGCGGCAACCTGGAACGGTATTCAAGCAGCTAAAATACTTGAAAAAGAGGGAATTAACTGTAACCTCACGCTGCTTTTTTCGTTCGCTCAAGCACAAGCCTGTGCAGAAGCGAATGTATTCCTTATTTCACCTTTTGTTGGTCGTATTATGGATTGGTATAAAGCTAAGCAGGGAACTGATTTTTCTGCTGCTGAAGATCCTGGTGTGCTATCGGTTACAAAGATTTATAACTATTACAAAGAGCACGGTTACAACACAGTTGTAATGGGAGCAAGCTTTAGAAATATAGGTGAAATTTTAGAATTAGCAGGCTGCGACCGTTTAACGATTAGCCCACAGTTATTACAAGAGCTAAGTGATTCAGAAGGTACGATTGAAACCAAATTAGTCGCAGATAAAAAAGTTAAAGCTGCACCAACAGCGTTAACAGAGTCAGACTTCTTATGGGCTCACAATCAAGACCCAATGGCTGTAGAAAAATTAGCAGAAGGTATTCGTAACTTCGCAGTGGATCAGAACATATTAGAAACCATGATTATGGAGAAATTATAATCGCGGTGCGCAAATTTGGTTTGTTATGGATGATAACAAACCACAACATATTCGAGTTTTTCGGATTATACATGCCTGGGTTGGCCAGGATATCAGACGGAGATGACTGTTGAGTTATTCTTCAGTCTAACTGACATAAATGAACGGAGTACAAATATGCAAATCGTTATGGGCTTAGTAGGTATTATCAGCCTTCTTTTAATTGCCTTTATTTTCTCAAAAAATAAAAAAGCAATCAATTACAGAACAGTGGGTGGGGCGTTTGCGATTCAAGCTATTATCCCTGCTCTTGTTATCTTTACACCGTGGGGCGTTACATTCCTACAAGGTATTACTAGTGGTGTACAAAGCGTAATTGATAGTGCCAATGCTGGTGTTAGCTTTTTATTTGGCGGATTAGTGTCAGGTAAAATGTTTGAAGTGTTTGGCGGTGGCGGTTTTGTCTTTGCATTTAAAGTACTCCCTATCATTATTTTCTTTGCTTCGTTCATGGCTGTGTTATATCACCTAGGTATCATGCAGTTCATTATCAAAATTTTTGGTGGTGCATTACAAAAACTACTTGGTACAAGTCGTACCGAGTCTATGTCTGCGGCTGCTAACGTGTTTGTTGGTCAAACAGAAGCACCATTAGTGGTTAAACCGTACATTAAACATATGACTCGTTCTGAATTATTTGCTGTTATGTGTGGTGGTTTAGCATCGGTAGCAGGTTCGGTATTAGTAGGTTACGCATCTTTGGGAGTAAGTCTTGAGTACCTAATTGCAGCTTCTTTCATGGCTGCACCGGGTGGTCTATTAATGGCTAAAATCTTAGAGCCTGAAACGGAAGTAGCACAAGAATTATCTGCTAAAGACTTAGCTGCTGCTGAAGAAGAAGATAAACCTGTTAACGTAATTGATGCTGCTGCATCTGGTGCTTCATCAGGTCTTAAATTAGCGCTAAATGTAGGTGCAATGTTAATCGCATTCATCGCATTAATTGCACTCATTAACAATATCTTAGGTTCTGTTGGTGGTTTTGTTGGTTTTGAAGCATTAACACTTGAGCAAATCTTAGGTTATTTATTTGCGCCAATTGCTTTCTTAATTGGTATTCCATGGTCTGAAGCGGTTGCTGCAGGTAGCTTACTTGGTCAAAAACTAGTAGTGAATGAATTTGTTGCTTACATTAACTTCATCGGTGTTAAAGAAGCAATGAGTGAGCATTCTCAAGTAATTATTACTGTTGCTTTATGTGGTTTTGCTAACTTATCTTCAATGGCAATCTTACTCGGTGGTTTAGGTGTATTAGCACCATCTCGCCGTGCTGATATTGCGCGTCTAGGACTTAAAGCGGTAATGGCTGGTACGTTATCTAACTTAATGAGTGCGACGTTAGTAGGTATATTCTTTGCACTAAGCATCGCATAAATATTGAGTATTAATGAGGGTTCGTTTAGAACCCTCATTTGTTTTATTTTAGTTTTATCAATTGTGTTAATAATTTATTAATCAACATAATCGATAAACCCTAAATACAATGAAATCAAAGGATTTTTAAATGAGTGATTTACAATTAGCATCGCGACAAGCAATTCATTTGATGGATTTAACGACATTAAACGATGACGACACAGATCAAAAGGTCATCGACTTATGTAAGCAAGCGCATAGCGCTGCAGGAAATACGGCTGCTGTTTGTATCTATCCCCGTTTCATTCCCATCGCACGTAAAACATTACAAGCTCAAGGCACTACTGATGTCAAAATAGCAACAGTAACTAACTTCCCTCATGGTAACGATGACGTTGCTATCGCTGTTGCAGAAACTAAGGCCGCTGTAGCGTACGGCGCAGATGAAGTTGACCTAGTATTCCCATATAAAGCGCTGATTGCAGGTAATGCTTCTGTTGGTGAAGAGATGGTGAAGGCTTGCCGTGAAGTATGCGGCGAAGCGGTCGCACTAAAAGTGATTATTGAAACAGGCGAATTAAAAACAGCTGAACTGATCGAACAAGCAAGCTTGATTTGTATTGAAGCAGGCGCTGATTTTATTAAAACATCAACGGGTAAAGTACCCGTTAATGCAACGTTAGAAGCGACTAAAGTGATGATCGAATCGATCAAAAAGTCAGGAAAAGACGTTGGCTTTAAAGCTGCTGGTGGCGTTAAAGATGCACAAACAGCAAACGATTACATGCAATTAGCTCGTGACATTATGGGCGCTGATTGGGTAGATGTTGATCATTTCCGTTTTGGTGCATCTAGCTTACTAGGCAACTTGCTAACTGAACTTAATTTATCAGATACACCTGTAGAGACGGGAGGTTACTAATGAAACGTACCATTATTTTATTATTAGATTCGTTAGGCATAGGCGCAAGCCATGATGCAGACCAATTTGTAGGTAGTTTAGCTGATGGCACTACGTTCAATGATGTAGGTGCAAATACTTTCGGTAGTATTGCTAAGCTGTGTGCAGCTGGAGAAGCTGATATCGGTCGAAAAGGGCCTCTACATTTACCAAACCTAACTAAATTAGGTTTAGCACACGCCTGTAAAGAAAGTTCAGGTGAATTCCCAATGGGCTTAGATGAGTCTATCGAACCTATTTCTGCTTATGGTTATGCCCAAGAAATCTCGACAGGTAAAGATACGCCAAGTGGTCACTGGGAAATTGCTGGTGCACCTGTTTTATATGAATGGGGTTACTTTAAAGATAAGCAAAATAGCTTTCCACAGGAACTATTAGACTTAATCGTTGAACGTACTGGTATTTCTGGTTATTTAGGTAACTGTCACTCTTCCGGTACTGTGATTTTAGATGAGTTAGGTGAAGAACATATTAAAACGGGCAAGCCTATTTTCTACACATCAAGTGATAGTGTATTCCAAATAGCCTGCCACGAAGAAACTTACGGTGTAGAAGCATTGTACGACCTATGTAAAACCGTTCGTGAGTTACTTGAACCTTACAATATTGGTCGTGTTATTGCGCGCCCATTCTTAGGTGACAAACCGGGTAACTTTGCTCGTACCGGTAATCGTCATGACTATTCAGTATTACCGCCAAGTAAGACACTACTAGATCGTATGGAAAGTGCCGGCGGTGAAGTGGTGAGTATTGGTAAAATTTCTGATATTTACGCGGCACAAGGTATTACGCAAGCGATTAAAGCAACTGGCTTAGAAGCGTTATTTGATGCGACGTTAAAATCACTAAAAGAAGCAACTAAAGAGACCATTATCTTTACTAACTTTGTAAACTTCGATGCTGACTTTGGTCACCGTCGTGATGTAGCGGGTTACGCTGCAGCACTAGAGTATTTTGATACTCGTATACCAGAGTTACTTGAAGTATTAGACGACGAAGATCTTGTTGTGCTGTCCGCTGACCATGGTTGTGACCCAACTTGGCCTGGTTCAGACCACACACGTGAACACATTCCTGTACTTTTCTACGGAAAAAACGTACCAGCTGGCCCAGTTGGTTTACGTGACACCTTTGCAGATATCGGCCAAACAATTGCTGAATATCATCAATTACCGGATCTTGAATACGGTAAAAGTATTTTTAAATAATGTTGGAGAAATAAGATGGCAACACCTCATATTAATGCAGTAGACAATGCATTTGCAGAAACAGTATTAATGCCTGGCGATCCACTTCGCGCTAAGTATATTGCTGACAACTTTTTAGAAGATGCTGTGCAAGTAACTGACGTACGCAACATGTTAGGTTTTACGGGTACTTACAAAGGAAAAAAACTATCTGTAATGGGTAGTGGTATGGGAATCCCATCTTGTTCTATTTATGCAACAGAGCTAATTAAAGATTACGGTGTAAAAAACATTATCCGTGTTGGTAGCTGTGGTGCTGTTAGCCCAGATATCAAAGTACGTGACGTGATCATTGGTATGGGTGCTTCTACAGATTCAAAAGCAAACCGTATTCGTTTTGCGAACCACGACTTTGCAGCTATTGCTAGTTACGAGTTATTAGAAAAAGCGGTAAACGCTGCACGTGCTCGTAACATTAAAGCGCAAGTAGGTAACATTTTTTCTGCTGATACATTCTACACGCCGGAGCCTGAAGTATTCGATACATTAGAAAAATACAACATTCTAGGTGTAGAGATGGAAGCGGCTGGATTATACGGCGTTGCAGCTGAATATGGCGCAAAAGCACTATGTATTTTGACAGTATCGGATCATATCCGCACTGGCGAACAACTATCTTCTGATCTGCGTCAAAATAGCTTTGATGAGATGGTACTAATCGCACTTGATTCTGTAGTTGCAGAATAAGTGGGAATCAAAAAGACCTGGCATGAAGTTATTGAGTCACTGAGATGACAGGCATTTTGTTATCACTCACTAGTGTGCAAGTGGTGGTAACAAAATTTTATTATTGAGCTTTTAGCCGCTGACGGCAAAAATTCATCACTAAGCATTTTTTACTTTTTAAAAGGAATTTAACTATGAAAAAAACACTACTCCCTCTAGCCTTGCTTGCTTCATCTTCTGCATTCGCAGCCGACTATACTGACGGCGATACGCATAAAAATGATTACAAATGGATGCAAGGTAACTTAATGTACGCTGTAAACGAGCTTCCTGGTGAATCAGATCATGATTATCTTGAGCTTGAGTTCGGAGGACGTGCAGGGATTTTAGATTACTACGGTTACGCTGACGTATTTAACCTAGCAAGCAGTGAGTCTTCTGACAAAGATGGCGAAGATAAAATATTTATTAAGTTTGCACCGCGTATCTCTCTTGATGGATTAACAGGTAAAGATCTATCTTTTGGTCCTGTTGAAGAAGTGTACTTTGCAACACTATTTAACTGGAGTGGCGGTAGCGATTCAGTAAATAACTCTTTCTGGGGTATTGGCTCTGATGTAATGGTGCCATGGTTAGGTAAAGTTGGTTTAAACCTTTACGGACTTTATGACCTAAATGAAAAAGAATGGAATGGTTACCAAATTTCTACTAACTGGTTCAAACCTTTCTACTTCTTTGACAATGGTTCATTTGTCTCTTACCAAGGTTACATCGATTACCAGTTTGGCTACGATGATGATTTTTCTGCATTGTACAATGATAACGGCGGTGCAATGTTCAACGGTATCTATTGGCACTCAGATCGTTACTCTGTAGGTTACGGTCTAAAAGCATTTAAAGATGCTTACGCTTTAAGAGATGGTGGTTTCGCAGGTAAAACAACTGGTTTAACTCATTTCTTCGCAGTTACTTACAAGTTCTAATAATAAATAATACCTGTACTTAAATTATTTAAGTTAATGATGTTAATGCTTGCAGCATAGTGGCTGTGCTGCAAGCAGTCTTACTTTTCCCCAATTACTTCCTAAGTTATTTGTAAATATGATCTATTTACAAATCATTTAGTGATGATCTCACCTAATTATTGGAGTGCACCTATGATCCTAGTACCGCAAGAAATTATTCGTCATAAACGTGATGGTAAAACCTTAAGTAACGAACAGATTAACTATTTTATTCAAGGTATTACCGATAATAGTATTAGTGAAGGGCAAATTGCTGCTTTTGCTATGGCTATCTATTTTCAAGATATGAATATGGATGAGCGTGTAGCGATAGCCTCTGCCATGCGAGATTCAGGTGATGTACTTGATTGGTCATCATTAAATCTAAATGGTCCAATCGTTGATAAACATTCTACCGGTGGTGTTGGTGATGTTATTTCATTAATGCTAGGCCCTATGGTCGCTGCATGTGGTGGTTATGTGCCAATGATCTCTGGTCGAGGTTTAGGCCATACAGGTGGTACCTTAGATAAGCTTGATGCCATTCCTGGCTATCAAACTACAGTAACCAATCAACACTTCAGAGAGGTGGTTAAAACCGCGGGTGTTGCCATTATTGGGCAAAGCGCCAATCTAGCACCCGCTGACAAACGCTTCTATGCAACGCGTGACATTACCGCTACCGTTGAATCTATTCCATTAATTACTGCATCGATTTTATCTAAAAAATTAGCGGCAGGTTTAGATGCTCTAGTGATGGATGTAAAAGCCGGCAGCGGTGCTTTCATGCCAACCTATGAGCAGTCTCAACAGCTAGCAAGAAGTATTGTTGACGTAGCCAATGGTGCGGGATGTAAAACCTCCGCTTTAATTACTAATATGGATCAAGTACTAGCTAGCAGCGCTGGCAATGCCGTTGAAGTGCGAGAAGCGGTCCGTTTTTTAACTGGTGAATACGTCAACCCAAGGTTACATGAAGTCACTATGTCCTTATGTGCTGAAATGCTAGTGTCTGCTAATTTAGCTTCTGATACGGAGCAGGCTAAAGGCAAGTTGCAAGCAGTATTAGATAACGGAAAAGCAGCGGAAGTGTTTGGCAAAATGGTGGCTGGCCTGGGTGGCCCAGCTGATTTTGTAGAAAACTACGATAATCACTTGGTTAAATCTGCGATTATTCGTCCTATATTTGCTAACCAATCTGGTTATGTGACTGCTATTGATGCACGAGAAGTTGGTATGTCAGTGGTAAACATGGGAGGAGGGCGTCGGGTTGCAACAGATAATATTGATTTTGCAGTAGGCTTGAGTGAACTAATAAGCATTGGCGATAAAGTTGATACTCAGACGCCAATTGCCATGATACATGCGCAAACTGAGCAGCAGTTTATCGAGGTTCAGGCAAATATATTAAGTGCGATTCAATGCTCTGATACTAAACCAAATGCTGAACCACAGGTATATGAGACGATACGATAAAGTTAAAATAAATAAAGTACCGAGGAATTTAAAGTAAGTGGCGTTAAATTTAACCTTAGTTTTTGGTTAAAGTTACTACCCCTTAGTGTAAGATAGCGCCCCTTAAAATTTGTAGTAAACAGAAAAAGTAAAGCGAGTTATTAATTAACTTACAGATTAACTCACTAAGTAACTCTATAATGCATAGTTAACAACATATTATGTTAACTCACTTAATTTTCTATTTAAAATTAGTTTATTAAGCATTTTGTTTATGACAAAAAATAACCGCATTACTTATACTGTGCTGACTTAAATTACCTTAATTTGTAACCTCGGAAATTGCATTTTAAGGTGGTTTGGGTTCTAAAACTGTTTCATAAAAGGAATAAATAATGATTAATAAAAATATCCCTCTCACTGATATTCACCGCCATTTAGATGGCAATATTCGTATTGAAACTATATTAGAACTAGGCCAAAAATTTAATTTACCATTACCTGCAACGGAGATTGAAGCTTTACGTCCGTTTGTTCAGGTAGTTGAAACACAGCCTGATCTTGTTTCTTTCTTATCAAAGTTAGATTGGGGTGTTGCAGTATTAGGTGACTTAGACGCATGCTACCGTGTTGCTTATGAAAACGTGCAAGATGCTAAAAATGCATTAATCGATTACACCGAATTACGTTTTTCACCTTATTACATGGCGATGAAGCACAACTTACCTGTACAAGGTGTTGTTGAAGCTGTTGTAGCTGGTGTCGCAGCAGGTAGTCGTGATTTTAACGTTAAAACTAACTTAATAGGTATTATGAGCCGTACTTTTGGTGCTGAAGCTTGTCAAATTGAGTTAGACGGTTTATTGAGCCAAAAAGACAAACTAGTTGCTGTTGATTTAGCCGGTGATGAACTCGGTCAGCCTGGTAATATCTTCGTTAAACACTTTAAGCAAGTACGTGATGCTGATTTACGAGTGACTGTACATGCAGGTGAAGCTGCCGGTGCAGAAAGTATCTGGCAAGCGATCCAAACACTAGGCGCGGAACGTATTGGTCATGGTGTGAAGGCTATTGAAGACATTAAACTAATGGATTACTTGGCAGAGAATAAAATTGGTATCGAGTCATGCATTACCTCTAATATTCAAACTAGTACCATTGCTGATATCAGCAAGCATCCTATTAAAACATTCTTAAACCACGGTGTACTAGCTTGTTTAAATACAGATGATCCTGCAGTTGAAGGTATTGAACTGCCTTTTGAATACGAAGTGGCAGCACCGCAAGCGGGGCTATCAGTTGAGCAAATTAAACAAGCACAAATTAATGGTTTAGAAATCGCTTTCTTATCTGAAGCAGAAAAAGCCGCGTTAAGAGAGATTGCTGCAAACCGTTAATTTCTTGTATAGGAGTGATGGTTATCAATCAGATAAACCCGAAAAAACTATTAAATAGTAAATGGACGGCGGTTAAGTCTATTAATAAAGAGAAGCACTTTTTAATTACCAAAGTGACCTTTGATGAAGAAGGGGTTGTCATTTTGTGTGTTATTGAAGCGATTATCTCTAACCGCCAAATAGAAATTGATTGGCGAGATTTAAAGAATATAGACCTGTGGAAGCAGGGCTGGAAATAACCTCTTAGCTGTTTAAATAGTTGCTATTCACGCATTAAAAAGCCATCAATTATGATGGCTTTTTTTGTGTCTAAAAGTCGAAGTGTAGACTACTAATCACACCCTAAAAAACCACCAGTTTGATGTGCCCAAAGTTGTGCATAAACACCGTTTTGCGCAAGCAACTCTTGATGGCTACCTTGCTCAATAATGTTGCCTTTATCTAACACAATTAATCGATCCATCGCTGCAATAGTTGATAAACGGTGTGCAATCGCAATCACTGTTTTACCCTGCATCAATTCGTTTAAGCTTTCCTGAATCGCAGCTTCAACTTCAGAGTCTAGGGCTGATGTTGCTTCATCTAATATCAAGATAGGAGCATCTTTTAATAACACACGAGAAATGGCGATTCGTTGTCGTTGCCCACCAGAAAGTTTCACGCCACGTTCACCCACCTGTGCATCGTAACCGACATTACCCTCATTATCCGTTAACGTTGAGATGAACTCATGAGCTTGCGCTTGTTTCGTTGCATTCAACATATCTTCTTCAGTTGCATCGGGGCGACCATATAAAATATTTTCACGAATTGAACGGTGTAATAATGAAGTATCTTGCGTCACCATGCCTATTTGTAAGCGTAAACTTTCCTGCTGTACATCTTTGATGTCTTGCCCATCAATGATGATTTGACCTTTTTCTACGTCGTAAAAGCGCAGTAATAGATTAACTAAAGTTGATTTACCTGCCCCTGAACGGCCTACTAAGCCAATTTTTTCTCCAGCTTTAATATTTAGATCAAACCCTTCGATCACACCTTTATTTTCACCGTAATGAAAACTCATCTGTTTAAAGTATAAATTACCTTCAGTTACTTTAAGTGGCTTAGCATCTTCTTTATCTTGAATAATATTGGGCTTAGCTAAGGTATTCATACCGTCTGTCACTGTGCCGATATTTTCAAACAATGCACTTAACTCATACATGATCCATTGTGACATGCCGTTTAAACGTAAAGATAGGCTGATTGCAATGGCTATAGAGCCTACTGAAATGGCACTTTGCATCCATAAATAGATTGAAATAGCAGTGATTGAAAAGGCTAATAGATAGTTAGAAATCTGTACACACATATTGATGCCTGTTGCTAAGCGCATTTGGCGGTATACCGTATTTAAAAAGCCTTTCATTCCTTGTTTAGCATACTCTGATTCTGAATCAGTATGCGCAAATAACTTAACTGTTGATATATTTGTATAGCTATCAACAATGCGCCCTGTCATGGTTGAGCGTGCGTCTGCTTGCTCTGTCGCGACACTTTTTAATCTTGGTACAAAGTAGTATTGGATACCAATATAAACCACTAACCAAACTAGCATGGGTAGGGCAAGTCGATAGTCTGCTTGAGCCACCATAACAATCATTGAAATTAAATACACGACGATATAAACCATTACGTTTAATAATTTCATCACTGTTTCACGCACTGCTAATGCGGTTTGCATTACTTTGGTGGCGATACGTCCTGCAAAGTCATCTTGATAAAATGAAACGCTTTGTTTCAATAGATAGCGATGTGCAAACCAACGAATTGACATTGGATAGTTACCGAGTAACACCTGATGAATAACCAATGAATGTAACAGTATTAGCACTGGGATCACTACTAATACGGTTAATGACATCAATAACAGCTTTGCACCTTCATCTTGTAACAATGTTTCTGGATTTTTGGTTACTAGCCAATCGACTAGTTGTCCCATGAAGCCAAATAGAGAAACTTCTAACACCGCTAATGTTGCAATTAATAAAGTCATAAAGCACAAAGCTGTTTTATAGCCTTTTGTATAATGTAAACAAAATGCAAACAAGGTATTCGGCGGTTGAGTTGGTTCTTGATCATTTAATGCAGGCACTAAATTTTCAAAAAATTTAAACATGTTAAGTCCTTAAATCTTTTCGCTTTTATGACAGTCATTGAGTCAGTAGGGAGGTTTGAATAGGTGATCATAATGGTTAAGCGATACAACACAAGCTTTAATTAATATCCTACCTTTTTAGATGATTTTTATAATAAATGAGTGTGTTTATTTTATTCTCAATTAAAAATTAGCTATCTTAAGTGATGTTATCAAAAAGAGAATATTATGCCGAATTCAACGACACAAACTAACAATAGTTCGCCTTTATCAAGTTGGTTAACGCAATTACCTAAAATTGAATTGCATTTACATTTAGAAGGCAGCCTAGAGCCACAAATGTTATTTGACCTAGCTGTGCGTAATAACGTTGATTTGCCCTATGTAAATGTACAAGAGGTAACAAAAGCCTTTCAATTTACGCAATTGCAGGACTTCTTAGATATCTATTACCAAGCAGCGCAAGTATTGGTTACTGAGCAAGACTTTTATGACTTAACTTGGGCTTATTTATTGAAGTGTAAAGAGCAAAATGTATTACACGTTGAGCCATTCTTTGATCCACAAACTCACACTGATCGTGGCGTTGCTTTTAGTACTGTGATCAATGGTATTGACCAGGCATTAACAGACGGAAAAGAAAAGTTAGGTATCAGTAGCGAACTTATCATGTGCTTTTTACGTCACCTTGATGAGAAAAGTGCCTTTGAAACATTAGAGCAGGCGATGCCTTTCTTAGCAAAATTAAAAGGCGTTGGATTAGATAGTTCAGAATTAGGGCATCCACCTGAAAAATTCAGTCGAGTATTTGCCAAAGCACGTGAGCTAGGTTTATTAACGGTTGCCCATGCTGGCGAGGAAGGTCCTGCAGAGTTTATATGGACAGCCATTAATGATTTAAAAGTATCACGCGTAGATCATGGTGTTAATGCGATACAAGATCCTGAGTTAATTACCTACTTACGGCAAACTCAAATGCCACTTACAGTATGTCCTTTATCTAATACTAAGCTAAAAGTATTCGAGCATATGCAACAACACAATATTCTAGATCTATTAGCATTAGATATTTGTGTCACGGTAAATTCAGATGACCCGTCTTACTTTGGTGGTTACATGACTGAAAACTTTGAGGCGCTTGCTCAGGCGTTGGATTTGAATCAAACGCAAGCGATTAAGCTAGTTCAAAATAGTATTACAGCGAGTTTTTGTGATGAGCAGCGCAAGCAAGAATTAACTAAGATCTTAAATGATTATCAGTAAAGCCTTATTCCAGTAAAGTTTACTCTGTTCATACGCTATTTATACCAATTATATTAAATAAGTGATCTAAATTTTACGCAGGACAAATGACTGAGTTCAAGGCGTAATTTAAGTTAAGTAGTTGTTCTACTTTCGAAAATTACAACGAAGAAATAAGTTATTTTAACAAGTAAAGTAGATCAGTTAATTAGTGTGATTGGTATTATAGATAGGTAAAATACGCTGCGTGTTTAACTGCCTAACTGATAAATGCGTATGAATATCTTTGACGCTAGGTATCTTATGTAGTTTAGTCGTGAAGGCTTCGTATCCTGGTAAATCATGCGTCACTACTTCAATCAGATAATCAAATGCGCCAGACACAATATGTGCGTTCACTACTTCTTTCATTGCTAATAAAGCAGTTTCGAACTCCTCTAACGCTTTCTCTTGATGACGATTTAAGCTGACTTCTACAAAAAAGGTCATGTTGATTCCAACTCGTTTTTTGTTCAAGTTTGCTTGATAGTCTTCTATATAGTCTTCTTCTTCCAAACGCTTCAAGCGCCTTGCACAAGGGGAAGGAGATAAATTAACTTTATCTGCAAGCTCTGCGATAGAGATACGACCTTCTTTTTGTAATATGCTCAATATATCTTTGTCTATTTTATCCATAACTATCCCTGTTAGTGTTTTAATGCGTCAAATCTATTTTTTGGAGCTTATTAAGCTCAAAATAACTTAAATTAAATTTTATTTGAGTGATAAACGCGTGGTTTTTGATGAATAATATTATATCAAAATCTTAATAGGATGCAGAATTCATGCTTAATACTCAAAGTGTTTATAGTGATAAAGTCCATAGGCTATTTTTACCAACTAAGGTCTTAGGCTATTTAGCAATGACCTTAGTTTTATTTATTTGGTCGAGCTTTGCACTATCGATTCGTACTATAGACGGTTCAAGTTTAACTATTGCCGACGTCGCATTATTGCGATTTATGGTGCCCGCAATATTATTAGCCCCTTGGGCGATTAAACACCTTAGAGTGATTAAAACAATTAAGGCTGTTGATATCGCTCTTATTCTATTAGGTGGTATTCCCTTTGTATTCCTTGCTGCTTTAGGCGCTAAAAGTGTGCCAACAGCTTACGTCGGCACTATATTAGCTGGCACACCTGCTGTCTTTGTCGCCATTATCGGTGCAGTTTTCTTTGCTCAAATAATGTCGAAGAAACGTTGGTTTGCGTTGTTTATGATATTAGTTGGTGTGGTAGTAATGATGCTTAGCGAACAGCAACTCTTATCGTTAAAAGACCCGAGTGGATTGGGCTTTTTATTCGCTGCTAGTGCCTGTTGGGCTATTTTTGCTATTACGTTAAAGCGAGTAAATTTAAAACCAATCACAGTAGTAATTATTTTGTCTTATTGCTCAGGTTTTATTATGTTAGTGCTAATCAGCTCTGGTATGGTAGACAGTGAGTTAGGGCATTTCTCATTGCAGCAAGCATTACCCTTTATCGCCATTCAAGGTGTTGGCATTGGTGTCGTTGCGACTATCTGTTTTTCCTATGCGATTAATCAGTTAGGCGCTGAGCAAGCATCTGTATTAGGATCTCTTTCACCAGCTATCACCGCGCTATTAGCCGTACCAGTATTGGGTGAATCTTTATCACTGTTTATTGGCTGTGGTATTGGAATAACCATCATTGGCGTTATTTTATCTCATCGTTGTTAAGTTATATTTATTTAAGGAAATCAAAGATATGTTAGAAAATTTACCTGTTGTTGAAGGTGATCCTCTTTGGGCATTATTACATCAGTTTAATGCCGATCCGCGTAGTCAAAAAATAGATATGTTAGTTGGTGTTTATCGTGATGAAACAGGTCAAACTCCTGTCATGCAAGAAGTGCAAAAGGCAGAATTAAAACTAACAAAAGAGGCTGCATCTAAAAGTTATAAAATGTTATCGGGTAATCTTGAGTTTAACGATCATATTACTAAGTTTGTATTAGGTAACAATAGTCCACGTTTTGATGAGCAGTGTACGATACAAACTGTTGGTGGAACAGGTGCTTTAAGAGTACTCGGTGACTTTATTGCTGCGTTATCGCCTCAAACGGTGATTTGGAATACAGAGCCAGGTTACCTTAATCATCGTCCTATAATGGAAGGTGCAGGATTAAAAGTAGAATCTTTTCGCTGGCATCATAATGGCGGTATATTAGATATTGAACAATGTTTTGAAGACCTAGCAAAAGCTAAAGAAGGGGATGTATTAATATTACATGGTAGCTGTCATAACCCTTCAGGTGTTGATCCTTTAATTGACCAGTGGCAACAGTTCATTGATTTTTGTGTTGCTAAAAAAGTGATTCCATTAATTGATATTGCTTATCAAGGTTTTGGTGTTGGGCCAGAGGAAGATGCAGCTGGTTTACGTTTATTTGCTGAGCAAGTGGATTTTATGTTGGTCGCAACAAGTTGCTCAAAAAACATGGGATTATACTGCGAGCGTACCGGTGCAGCGATGGTATTGAGCAGTGATAAATCACAACATCAGCCTTTACGTACGCTATTAGAGCGTATTACTCGCGCCAACTATTCAATGCCGCCAAACCATGGTTCAGCTGTGGCTTCATTATTATTCAGTGAACCAGAAGCCTGGCTAAAAGAGTTATCTGTGTGTAGAAACCGTATTAATGACCTACGACTTGGGTTAGGTAAACTATTATCTGAAATGGGAGCAGATCA
Source organism: Psychromonas arctica (assembly GCF_036697365.1). GTDB lineage: Bacteria > Pseudomonadota > Gammaproteobacteria > Enterobacterales > Psychromonadaceae > Psychromonas > Psychromonas arctica_A. Next base: position 94,176 of record NZ_JBAHZA010000010.1, on the reverse strand, counting down.
ATCTCTACAAGCAGTGACTAGACAAAAAGGGATGTTTTCGATGTTGCCACTGACAGCTGAACAGATGACTGCGTTACGTGAAAAGCATGCGATTTATGGGATGTTGAACGGCCGAATTAATATTGCAGGTTTAAAGCAAGAGCAAGTAAGTTACTTGGCTAATGCATTAATTGATGTAATGAAGTAAGGCACACTTTAACGGCTTTATTGATATTGTTTACTCAGTGTTTTCGCACTGAGTAAACCTTGCACCTGTTAGCTTGTCCCTGGAACCTGCCCCTTGCCCCTTGCCCCTTGCCCCTTGCCCCTTGCACCTTGCACCTTGTCCCTTCTACCTTGCACCTTCTACCTTGTATCTTTTACCTTTTACCTTACTTTTCACCTTCACCAAAACGGTAAATTATTTTACCCGTTAATAGTTGATCATGGCTGCCTTCATCAGAGGTAAAGTAGTTAATTAGGTCTGCTTGTATTGCCCATTTTTCATTTAAGCGATAATGTAATCCAACACCAGCATTAATTTGCAAATTATATTGGTCATCATCTTTATCCCAAATCTCTTCTCCAATACCCGCAGTGATATAAGGGCGAAGGTTTGCTTGGCTATTGAAGTAATATTGCCCATCAACACTGAATGATTCGTAGGTATAATCAGGGTCTACAAAACCTTCGAATAGCTGCGTTGAGTTATAGTTTAAACGTGCAGAAAAAGCGCGAGTAAAGTACAAACCCAGTGAGAATTGCGCGTACTGTTGATTGATTAACTTACGTTTATTATCAAAATTAACGTAACCCGATCCTAAACTTAATCCAATAATCCCTGTATCAACAGGATCTTTTGAGTGACCAAAATAGTAACCTTCGTTCACCTTACGTCTGCCGCTAATGCCTGATTGAGCAGGGCTAGTATTGTTGCCAATTGCATAGTTAATTTGGAACATGATTTGTTTGTCGTTCGGAATATTGCCAGAGTCACCTTGTTCAGTTAAACGAATATAGCCCGTACCTGCTTTGATTAAATCTGCGCCAAATAAACGGTTAAAATTACGGCCAATAGAATCAATTGGATCAAGTAAAAATAGGGCGGTATTGCCTAAGTATTCACTGCCCATCACGGTACCGCCTCGTGCCCAGATTTCACGTTCTTTATTAAATGCCCATTCCCCATAAACCCAGCCTAGGACAGGTGTTACAACAATATCTTGCATAGAAGGTGTTTCAGCAAAAGCTTCAACGCCATACTCCCAAAAAACAGTGGACATTAATGCTGAATATAGAAATGAATCCCATTGACGGTAGCCTGATTTTCGTGCCGCTTGGTAGTAAGCTCCACCAAAATAAGGGTGCATGACATAATTTAAAACGACATCATCTCTATCCCAAACAGGTCCATCTGTGACATTATCTATCCATTTTTGTGCAAAACTATCGTCATCATCACTATTCCAGTTAGTCACAGATTCAGGCATTACTGCCAGTGCTGAAATAACCCCTAACCCATAGTAAAAGATAGAGTTAGTTTGTGATAATAAACGTTCGCTGTCTTCACCGTGTGTTGGTGAAAAAAGCGAAACAGTGTAAGGATTATCGTAAAAACTTTCAGGTACATCAAACTGTTCCCAAGCAGAGTTAGTAAAGGAAGTTTGGTATTCTGCTTCTTCCTCTGGCTCTGCTAGTACTAGATCAGGTAAAGGCTCAATAATATCTTGGTCAGTACCAGTATATTCAGGTGTTTGTTGTAATTGATTTTTTTCTGCGAGCGGTAGCTGGCTAGATGAGTGTAAATCACCATCTTGCTTATCACTTTCTGCTGCAAATAAGTTAGGCGCTACCAATGCTATTACACTACAAAATAGATAAGCTCTAGTGTGTTTAATGATCAAAAATAAATCCTTTTAGACAATTAAAATGTCTGATAATAAGTCTTAGGTATTTACTTTATTTAACAACAATAAGAGTAATAACAGCGACTGAAAGACGAGGGGAAAAAATTGCGCTTATTATCACGTTTTTTCATTTTTCTGCAATGTTTCATTTTTGAAATATTTCTGAACTATTGTTGAGATATTCTTTAGTTGATAGGTTTTTTGTTAGATTTGTTATGAACTTAATAACGATTATGAACTCTATTTTTTATATTTATTTAATTAGGTAAATCTATGCAAGCAGCACGTCCTTCTATCTTTTATATCGACTTTTTGCGTTTTATTGCAGCTATTGCAGTGGTAAGTATTCACGTGTTAGGCCCTTTTCGTTATTTATATGGTGAAATCCCAGATTCAGAATGGCTAGCGGCTGCTGGCACAAACAGTGTTACAAGATGGGCTGTGCCAGTTTTTATGATGATCAGTGGCGCGTTGCTACTCTCAAGTAATAAAGTCTTTGAATGGCGTTATTACTTAACTAAGCGCGTTAGTAAAGTCGTTATACCTTTTATCGCTTGGACCATTATCTATGCGCTGGTGGGCGGCTTTATGCTTGATGCTATCTATTCTGGTGATTGGCAAAGTGATAAAGCGTTAGAGATTTTAACAAACTCACCGCTTGAGCCTGTTTGGTATCATTTGTGGTTTTTTTATGACTTTATTCCTTTATATTTTGTGATCCCATTTTTATTGCCTCTATTAAAACAAGCTAAACCCGATCATATTAAATTAGCGCTGGCTTGTTGGTTAGTGTTATTGACTATGCATTGGTTAAAAGTAGGGGATGTATTGCAACAGAACTTAGTTTTATATACTGGGTATCTAGTATCTGGTTGGTATCTGTTTAATCGTGATAACCGCCCGCAATTAAAGTTATGGATTATTGCCGGTGTGGCTATGCTGTTATTAAACTTCATCGGTACTTGGTACTTAGCCTTGGAAGAGGGGAAATATCGTTCGTTATTTATGGGTTATAAAACCTTGAATACCGCAGTGATTGCTGGGATGTTATTTGTACTTGCCCAAACCTATGCAGAACGAATTCAAGGTAAGTGCCGTGCACTAGTCAGTTTAATTTCCACTTATAGCTTAGGAATTTATTTGATTCATCCGCTATGGCTAATTCCCGTTAGAAATCTAAGTAATGGTTACTATGATGCCTTTATGACGAATTGGATTGCTATTCCGATGTTAACGATTATCGCGTTAGTTTTATCGTTATTCAGCACTATGTTATTGGTGAAAATACCATTATTGAAACGTCTAGTGCCTTAAAAGAGCAAGCACAAAAAAAGCGATGTCAGTAATATAAAATCATTCATATTACTGACATCGCTTAACTGACTTATTAATCTTTTAATGATTAGTTATTAAGTCGTTTCTTTTTGATTGGCAAGCGTTTCATCTTTGATGCTTTCTTCTACTATTTCAGCTGTTTCTTCATCTAGCTTAGCCGCTTCTTCAGCGGCCAACAAACGCGCTTGCTCCTCTTCTTCTAACGCTTTACGGCGTGCTTTTTCAGCGGCACGTTGTTTTGCTTCTTCAGCTTCTTTTTCCGCTCTTGCTTCTGCTGCAATAATAGCAGCGGCTTTTGCTTCCGCTTTGGCTAAGGCTTTTGCTTGGCGTTCAGCTTCTTCATCTAATGCTCTTTGCTCAACAGCGCGATCCTGTGCTTCCTGTGGTAATAAACTGATTAGCTCAATACCAATTGGGAAGTTAACATTGGTTAATCCTGACACCACATGCAGCTCGCCTTCTTTGGTGATATATAAGAGTGGCATTGCCGTTTCACCGTAGCGTTTTTTAAAGCGGTCAAAGGCAAAGTTTTCAGTGATATTAGTGACCTTAATAATTGCACCTTTCGCCATTAAACTTGCCAGTTTGGCGTAAGAAACACCTTCACCAAATAAGCTCAAACGTTTTAAATAGCTTTCTGATAACTGGTGACGTGCACTGCTGATATCTGGGTTATTTAACCCAAATACTTTTTCTGTACCAAATAAATCTTGGAAGTGGAAAGTCACTAGCGGATTCAATTGTCGGTAAGGCGACATCACTAACACACGTCCAATACCGCTTAAATCCATAAAGTTGCTGGCATGCTCTGAAGCTGGGTTACCAAAGTAGACTGGGATATTCTGCATACGCGCTTTACGAATACTGTCCCAGTTATTATCGGTCAAAATAACTTTGATATTTTTAGAAATTAACAGCTTAGCGAGTTCACGAGAGAAGGTCGATGCACCGAACATTAATAAGCCTTCGTTAGACCCTTCTTTCACCCCTAAAAATTTAGCCCAAGGTCCTGCCGTTAAACTTTGAATAACAACTGTACCAATGATGATTAAAAACACTAAAGGCACAATCGAATCTGCACCGTCTAAGCCTACTTTTTCTAGCTTGATTGCGAATAAAGATGAGATAGCAGCAGCAACAATACCACGCGGTGCAACCCAACTTAAAAACCACTTTTCTTTCGAAGAAAGGTTAGTGCCTAAGCCAGATATCCAAACACTTAACGGGCGAGCAATAAACATCACTACCAGTAATACCCCTAAACCACCAAATCCAAGATCCAGCATCGCGCTTGAATCAAGACGCGCCGCTAAAAGGATAAATAGCGCCGAAATAAGTAGTACCGTTAATGTTTCTTTAAACTCCAAAATATCCGCAATATCCACACCACGCATATTGGCTAACCAAATGCCCATTACCGTCACGGTTAACAAGCCAGACTCTTCTTGGATGATATTCGACGCAACAAAAATACCCAGCATAATGGTTAATACAGCAGTGTTACGTAAGTAATGTGGGAATAAGTTTTTACGAATAGCAATCCCTGTTAAGTAACCGGTGACTGCACCAGCACCAAAACCAAGCGATAAAGTGATACCTAAAGATTGTAAAACGTGAGAGGTCGGGTCAGCATTAACTGCGATATATTCAAACACTAAAACCGCTAATAATGCTCCAATAGGATCAATGACAATCCCTTCCCAGCGAAGAATTTTAGCTAAGCTAGATTTAGGTTGAACAGTACGTAGCATAGGCACAATTACCGTTGGTCCTGTCACCACAACAAGCGCGCCAAATAACAAGGCGATTGACCATTCAAAACCTAATAAATAGTGAGCGGCGGGGGCAATACAAGCCCAAGTAATAAAAGCACCAACTAACACTAAGTGACTGACCATTCGGCCGTGCTCTTTAATCTCTTTAAAGTTAAGCGTTAAAGCACCTTCAAATAAAATAACTGCTACACCTAGCGAGATAATGGGGAATAACAGGTCTCCGAATAATTCATCGGGGTTTAATACACCCATCACCGGGCCCATTAAAAGCCCACATAATAATAGCGGTAAGATTGCAGGTAGATGAAGTTTCCAGCCTATCCATTGACACAAAAGCGATAGCACACCGATTAATGCCAGCATGCCTGTGATGTGTTCAACCATATATATTTCCTTTTACAAATTATGTTGCTATACCAAGATAGAATATCTTGTTGTTATGAAGATGAGATGAAACCAATACAGCGATATTTTCCTTTGTTTTGCTCCTTTACCTTTTTCTGTTGTTTATACTGTCTAAGAGCAAACTGAGATCAGCTAGAGTCGATAATCTAACTTGTTTTTACCTGTGTATATTACCACTTTAGTTAGTATTTTATGTCATTGAATATAGATAGGGTTAATGTGAGCCTATTTCAAGCCTGTAATTGCTGTTGTAAATTGATGATCATTTGTGCGGTGGCACCCCAAATTAAATGATCTTGATAAGCACAACAGTAGGTAAAATGACGTTTACGATTAGCCACTAAATGTTGTTTAACAAAATTATCATTGTTTAATAAGTAATTGAAGGGCACTTCAAAGCAACTTTTGACTTCACTTTGATCTATGACCACTTGCTCATTACCAGTTACAAAGCCTACAAAAGGGGTGACATGATAACCACTGGTAGTGGTGATTTCAGGTAGTCGGCCAACTAACTGAATACTGTCCTGAGCAATGCCTATCTCCTCTTCGGTTTCTCGCAATGCGGTAGTTGCTAGTGACACGTCTGTTACTTCAAAGCGACCACCTGGAAAACTGACTTGCCCTGGATGATGCCTTAAATGCATAGCACGTTGCGTTAATATCATATGCAAACCATTACTGCGTTGAATTAAAGGCATTAATACCGCGGCTTTTTTGAGTGGTTGTTGCTGATATTGAAGTTGTGCGAGATGAGAAGAGGGAGGCGTTAGGTTTGCTTGCTGCAAAATAAAACGGTTGAGAAATTGTTGTCTATTCATCTGTTATGACTCTCCCACTCTGACTAAATCAAGTATTAAAATAGGCTATATCATCAATTAATACAATATAATCATGCCGCTGGGAAGCATAGAGAGGGGGCTTATTACTTTTCAGAGATAAGTAATAAGCATTTTTATTCAACTAAATGTCCAACAAAACTCCAACTCCCCCTTCAACTGAAGGGGAAGCTAAAGACTTAATTGATAGGCTGAGTTAAAAGGTTTAGGTTTAGTTAAAGGTTTAATTAAGTGGCTTCACTGCTTTTTTAGCAATAAGTAAAGCACGTTTCGGAGCAGGGTGACCTTCAATGGTTTTAGTTGGGTCGTTAGGATCTAAATAATCCTCAAGAGATTCATTTTTCATCCAAGCAGTACTGCGTTGTTCACCGGTTAACGTGTCATTAATATCAACAATGCGTACATCTTCAAATCCACACTTTTCAACCCATAACTTAAGCGCTTCGGCACTTGGTAGGAACCAAATATTACGCATTTTTGCATAACGGTCTGCAGGCACCAATACATCGTCTTTATCGCCTGCAATGACCAAGGTTTCTAATACCAATTCACCGCCTTCCACTAACTGATCTTGCAGTTGTGTAATATGGTCCATAGGCGATTTACGGTGATATAGCACTCCCATTGAAAATACCGTATCAAAGGCTTCCAGTTTAGGTAATTCTTGAATACCTAAAGGTAATAAATGTACATTTTGATCTTTATTAGCAAAGTGTCTTACTGCTTCAAATTGGCATAAAAACAGTTCGCTAGGGTCAATGCCCACTACAAATTCTGCACCTTCACCACGCATACGCCACATATGATAACCACTGCCACAGCCTACATCTAATACATAGCGGTATTTAAGCGGGCTGATATGCGGTAAAACGCGATCCCATTTCCAGTCACTACGCCATTCTGTATCAATCTGCACACCGTGAATATGGAAAGGGCCTTTGCGCCACGGGTGAAATTTTTGTAACAGGTTCTCTAACTTCTTTGTCTCACCCGTTGATAATTCGCTGCCGTTACCAATGCGCACTTCATCCTTTAATTCAATATGATCGGTTTTAATAGTTGGAAACTTATTTAAAACGCGTATCCAACTCGCCAACGTACCGTGAACATGGGTATTTTCCCAATCATGTAATTGTGCGGGTAAATCACGCAACCAATGGCTTAAACGGTTTTTAGCGATAATGCTGTAAAAGTTATTGAAGTCGATCATGTGTTGCCTTGCTGTCTTGTTATAACGAGTAAAGATTAATCTTTAATACTAAGAATTGAACCAAAGTTGAAGCACTGGTACCAAAGGTCGTTGTGTTTAAAACCTGCTTCTTGCAGTCGCTGATAATGTTGCTCCACGGTATCTGAAATCAAGACATTATCTAAAGAAGAACGTTTTTGGCTAATCTCTAATTCGCTGTAACCTTGGCTTCGTTTAAAGTCTAAATGCAAATCGATTAAAAGCTGGTGGCTAGTTTGGTCTTCAAAAATAAACTTTTCAGACAAAATTAAAACACCGCCCGGTAATAAACCGTTATAGATATTAGTTAATAATGATAAACGCTTTTCTGGCGTTAAGAATTGTAGCGTGAAGTTTAATACCACTACAGATGCATTCTCAATCTTGATATTGCAAATGTCATCTTGCAACACAGTTACAGGTACATCTGATTTATAAGCCTGAATATATTGTTGGCAGGTTTCTACCATCGCCGATGAATTATCAACAGAAATAATCTCACAACCTTGCTTTTCAGCTAATCCACGGCGCATTGATAGCGTTGCCGCACCTAGCGAACAGCCTAAATCATACAAGTTTGAGTTATCTTGTGCGCAACGTTGAGTGATCATCGCAATACTATTAATAATCTTTTCATAACCCGGTACCGAGCGTTTGATCATATCAGGAAAGACTTGTACCACTTGCTGATCAAAACTAAAGCTATCCACTTTTTGTAAAGGTTGACTAAAAATATTATCGGTTTGGCTCATAGGGCTGCCTAATTAATTAAGGTTTAAACTGGGTTGTTGAATTTGTATTGCCGCGCATTTTACTTAAATTGTGTGGCACGGTCATTTTTTTATTTAGCCATATGCCTTGAGGGCATTTTCTTTTATAATGTATTGAATTATTTTGTAATGTATTTAAAAACAGGAATCGATAATGCGCACTATGTATTGTGGTGAAGTGACCGAGGCTAACATTGGTCAAGAAGTTGAATTAGTAGGTTGGATAAACAAACAACGCGATCTAGGTGGTGTAACCTTTTTAGACGTACGTGATCGTGAAGGTATTGTACAAGTTTTCTTCGATAACGACACACCAGAAGCAACGGCTATAGCAGCGACTGTTCGTAATGAATTTTGTATTAAAATGAAAGGCGAAGTACGTGCGCGTCCTGAAGGTCAAGTAAACAAAAACATGACCACTGGCGGCATTGAAATTCGTGGTCTTGAGCTAGAAATCTTAAACCGTGCAAAACCATCTCCACTAGATAGCAACCAAACCAACTCTGAAGAGCAACGTTTACGCTACCGTTACTTAGATTTACGTCGTCCAGAAATGGCTGAGCGTATGGTTTTCCGTTCAAAAGTAAGTAGCTTTGTACGTCGCTTCTTAGATGACAACGGCTTCCTAGACGTTGAAACACCTATCTTAACGAAAGCAACACCTGAAGGTGCGCGTGACTACTTAGTACCAAGCCGTACACACAAAGGTCAGTTCTTTGCATTACCTCAGTCTCCACAGTTATTTAAACAACTATTAATGATGTCTGGGTTAGATAAATACTACCAAATCGTTAAATGTTTCCGTGATGAAGACTTACGTGCCGATCGTCAACCAGAATTCACGCAAATAGATATCGAAACTTCATTCATGAGTGCTGATGAAGTGATGGATAAAACAGAAGAGATGGTGGTTAAGCTTTTCCAAGAGATGCTAGATGTTGATTTAGGTTTATTCCCTAAAATGACTTACGCAGAAGCAATGCGTCGTTTTGGTAGTGATAAGCCAGACTTACGTATCGACTTTGAATTAGTTGACGTAGCTGACCTATTAAAAGAAGTTGAATTCAACGTATTCTCTGGTCCAGCAAATGACGCTGACAGCCGTGTTGCAGTAATCTGTGTACCAGGTGGCGCGTCACTTTCTCGTAAAAATATCGATGAATACGGCAAGTTCGTTAACATCTACGGTGCTAAAGGTTTAGCATGGATGAAAGTGAACGAAGTGGCTAAAGGCCTTGAAGGTGTTCAATCGCCAATCGCTAAATTCTTAAACGAAGAGATCGTTGCTGAAATTCTAAAACGCACAGAAGCAAAAGATGGCGACATCATTCTATTCGGTGCAGACAAAGCAAACGTAGTGGCAGAAGCAATCGGTGCATTACGTCTGAAAGTAGCAGAAGACCTAGGCTTAATTAAAGATGAGTGGAAACCACTTTGGGTTATCGATTTCCCAATGTTTGAACCACTTGAAGATGGTTCATTAACACCATTACATCACCCATTCACAGCGCCAATTAACCTAACCGCTGAAGAGTTAGAAGCAAGCCCAGTAGGCGCTATCTCTAACGCTTACGACATGGTACTAAATGGTTGTGAGTTAGGTGGTGGTTCTGTACGTATTCACAAACAAGATATGCAAGCTGCGATTTTCCGCATCTTGAACATCTCTGATGAAGAAGCACAAGACAAGTTTGGTTTCCTATTAGAAGCATTACAATACGGTACGCCACCACATGCAGGTTTAGCATTTGGTTTAGACCGTTTAGTGATGTTAATGACTAAAACAACGTCAATTCGTGAAGTAATTGCCTTCCCGAAAACAGCATCTGCAGCTTGTCCATTAACTAATGCTCCAGGTTTCGCTAATCCAGCGGCACTGGCTGAGTTGAACATTGCGGTTGTGAAAACGGAAAAAGAAGAGAAAGAAGAATCTAAAGAAGGTTAGTCCTTTTTTTGATTTAGTTTTCTCTTTATAGAGAGGGAGATGATGTTACTAGTAATGGTAATGTTATCTCCCTTTTTTTGTTTGTGGATTGAGGTGGCTTATTCCTCGTTCCCACTGTCTCAGTGAAAATGCATAGTGGCGGTTTGATGTTTAACTCCGTCGGCGAGCCATTCTGTATAACGGCTTATTATTCATTTATTGCTTGTAAATCAGAGAAAGGGCTACGTACACCATTTGCACCAGCTTGTAATACATGGGTATAAATTTGTGTTGTCCTGATATCTGAATGACCTAATTGTTCTTGAACTGTTCTTATGTCTGCGCCGCGTTGTAATAGGTGTGTGGCGAATGAATGACGTAATGTGTGACACGTGACGGGTTTATCAAAATTTAATTGTTTTGCTGTCCGTTTAATTGTTCGCTGTAAATTACTTTCATGCAAATGATGTCTTCTTAGGTTATTTGTTCCTGGTTCTAAACTTAGTTTTGATGATGGAAACAAATAATGCCAGCTCAACTCTTTTGGTGCATTCGGATATTTAGCTGCAAGTGCAAAAGGTAAATAAACACCATTGTAACAAGGGTTTGTAATATCTTGTTGGTAATACAAACGTACACTAGATATTTGGTCTCTCAAAGGAGTTAATAATTCTTTTGCCAGTGTAACTCTTCGATGTTTGCCCCCTTTACCATTCCAAATTTGAAGTGATGAATAATCAAAGTCAATGTCTTGAATTCGTAACCTTAACACTTCCATAAGTCGTAAACCGCTACCATATAGAATGTTACAAGGAAGTGAGAGTGGTGCGGGTATATTTTTTAGTAATAATGCCATTTCGGCTAAGTTTAAAACAACAGGGAGTTTAGGTTGTATGTGGCTGCGGTTAAATTTGAGTGTTAACGTTAAAGGATTATCTAAAAATTCTTTATACAAGTACACCAGCGCATTTAATGCTAATGATTGTGTCTTAGGGGCAACATTTCGTTGGTTAGCTAAAAATGAAAGAAAGGACTCAACATCCTGATTATGACATTCAATAGGGTGCTTTTTTTGATTGAAATGTATATAAGACGTGATCCAATAAATATAGGCTTTAATTGTTTTTTCGGCATAATTTTTCATACGCATATTCTCAGCAACAGCCATTAAAAATGGTGACTTCATAAAATACCTCTACAAATAAAACTAATGTTTATTTATACAGTGTAGTTAATTTGCTATCTTTCCGCCGTAAATATTGCATTTTGTCATCTTTCTGTATGATTTATAATTCATTTTTTATTTTAAATTGTTGATTAAAATGATAATTGCAGTAATGTATATATATTATTTATCATTAGATATTTGCCATATTTCCGCGGGAAAGGTGACATTTTGTTATCTAATAAGATGTTATAAGTCATGGTGGAATATGGAACATTTAATCGAAGATAATAATATTTCAGTGACTGAGGATACTGTTCTACCAAGCGGGCATCTAGCGAAAGCAGGTAGCAAGGTAACAACGGTGTCTGCTCAGGGGGAGTATAATGGATTTCGTATGCGAGTACCTCCGCCAGAATTTGAAGCTCTGATGTTTTTCAACGCATTAGAGGCTGCAACTAAAGCTGAATTGTTAAAAAAGACCATTAAAGTAGAAAAGTCTAGCTTTGATGGTATGAATCAAATAGATATTTCAAATGATAACATGGCAGCCTTTTTTGCAATGTGTCAGCAAGCAATGGCCGCTATTACATTTTCCATTAGTTCTATAGAGTCGTGGGTTAACAAGTCATTTGTTATTCATGGTATGCGCGATGGAGTGCCTGTCCAATTAAAAATGATTCGTCCGAATAAACCAGATCGAATTATATCTGCTGATAAAGTTGCAGCTGATCTAGGAATCCCAATCAGACCAAAAATTTTCCAATTAGCTCCCCAGATTTTCAATGCGCCACCATTAAAAGAGCATAGCGTATTAAAGAAAACTGTTGGTGACCTCGTGGATGAGCGTAACGTCATTATGCATATGCAAGCCAAACTATCTATAAACAGCATTGAGTTCGGGCGTATTAGTTATGCAGTAAAGCTCTTCAAAGTAAGTGCTTTTCATGGTCCAGAGCAGATATTGAAGTACCTAAATTATATTTATGAAAAATCTCATCAGAGTTCACCTCTGTGGTTAGAAACAGCGAACAAAGAACTTAAGATTCAGCGTAAAAAGGTTAAGTGACTTATAACAAGGCGTTTAAACGGAACTAAAACAGTCAGTTACGTTTCGCTTCGCTACACATTTTAACCCACAATTTTAGTCCGCTTAACGCGGCGTTATCTTGCTTATCAAAGGTGAGCACTTTTATTTGAGCATATATGAAAAGAATTAAATTTAATAACATGAGAATGATAGCTACTGAATGTGATGATAAACACTCATTAGAAATATGCGTAGGAAGTGGGCACGCTGATTTTACGGTTAACTTTATCCTAAATAAGCAAGACTTCGATGTAATTGAAAAAGATGAAGAGCGAGCTGCGTTTTTACATGCGGCATTACATCATTCATTCCAGCATAGAGAGACTAACCTCAATAATAAAGAACAGCGTCATTTTTTGGATGTTATTCTACACGGTGAAAAATCTGTGGTTGAGAGTTTTTTAACCCAAATGGATCATGGGGATGCTAATGGCGCTATTTCAAATATGATTCGTATTACTTGCAAACGGGAACAGTCAAGAATGCGACAAGGTCACTGGTTTAATTAGTGGTATTCTAGTCCTATGTAATAGCAAGATAACAAGTCACTCAAAAGGACAAATAACAGTTGGCTTTTGCTCCTTCGTCGCTTATTTTAGCCAACTATTATTTGCCTCTTAGTGAGGCGTTATACCTTAAGGATAGTTTTGTAGATGAATCAAACATGGAAAAATATATTAGTAGCTGCACTTAGTGCTATTTTTGCTTTTGCTGGAAGTTACTACATATACTCAGAACAGTTAAAAATATCAAAATTAGATCTTTATAAGGATTTTGATGAAAACTATTTTTCAAAACCTAAATTCCCCTCAAGTGATATCATTCTTACTGTTGACAAAGAAGAAAAAGAAAAACTTGGTTTATTTCAAGTTTCGCTACTGAATTACACAACTAAAGATTATTTGGATATCCCTATAAAGATTAAAATAACTCCGAAGAAAGTATCGGAATTCAAAGTTCTAGCTCATTCAGCTGTCGGGCAAGATGAGGTTTCTGATTTGGTTATCTCTACTAAGGATATGGATTTTGATGGGAGCTCTTATAATTTTTCATATGAAGTGTCTTCTATAAATCGTACTGAAAGATCTGAATATGGAATGCAGTTAAGAATTCTATTCGAAGGAACAGAAGAACCCAAAGTAAGCGTTGTCGCGAAAGGCGTTGGCGTAAGGGATTTTGATGTAAATAATAGTCCTTACCAGAAAAGCGTGAATATCAAAGCTGCATTTTTGGGTATAGGCCTTATTCTTGGTTTTGGATTGGTAATGTTTATATTGATGGTGCTTATTCTAGGCCCATTGATTTCTATTTTTACTAAAGATTTAGATATAAAGAACCGTAAAAAATACGCAGAAGAGCTTTTCAAAGTAATAAAAAACAACAATCTACAGCCAAACAAATCAGACGGTGATATTGCTAACTTTGTCGCTGATATGCTTTATCATCGACAGTGTGAGTGGTGGAATAATAAGACTCCAATAGGTAAATGGAGTTTAGGTCTAATAGGCCCAGACCGAAGTGATCACCTAGTTGAGGTATAACAAGAAATTAAACAAGGACAAAAAACAGTTGGTTTTTGCTCCTTCGTCGCTAATTTTAACCAACTATTTTTTGCCTGTTAATTAGGCGTTAGGCTTAAAGGAGCTGCCGAGTATATGCAATGTATTGATTCTTCATTTATAACTTCAATGATTTGGTCTTTTTTTTTAGTATTGGCAATTGCACAACTCAGATGTGATGGTCATATTAAATCATTTCTTCAAGAACTTTATGGGCCGCCTATACTCATGGCACTGGTTATTTCTGGTATTTTTATGTTCTTTACATATGAGTCATTGCCTTTACCAAAAACGCAAACCATTGGCACGCTCTTAAATAGGCCAGCTCATTTTATTGAATCTTTGATGTGTAACTTTAATACAGTTTTTAATGTATTAGGTATTATCCTTCCTTTTATAACTATTTATTCTTTTTTAAAAGAGCACTATCCTGACGTGCTTAAGGATATTAAAGAAAAACTAGGTATGGATTAAATTTAAGCCTAACAAGAACTTCAAACGGAAAAAATACAGTTGGCTGTTTTCACTCCGTTCAACATTTTAGCCAACAATATTTTTCCGCTTAAGTAGGCGTTAAGCATCTAAGGAAGTTTACTATGCACCTTCTGGGTCAGATAGCCGAAGAAATCAATAATAATGCTAATGATTACAACGTTGGTAATTTACAAGCACTCCGTAAAAACATTGGTTCCTTATCTAGATTGCCATCACGTTTTTTGTTTGATCAAAGAACCGTTTTTGAAGAATGGGGATGGCATTATGGCGGAAGGAAAGAGTTGCAATTTAACATTGGTATTGAAGGAAACCTTCTTAGATATGGAGTGGCATTCTCACTTGAGTGCAGTCAATCGCTTCCTAGTATCGATGTTTTAATTCCTAAGATTGCTCTTTTTAATGAATTTTTATCTGAGTCCAGTGATCTCTTTTCAGATTTAAGGATGTGGCATTACGAGGAGAATAGAAGTCATGATTATATGCCTTCATCAATTCCTGAAGAATTAATTCGAGAAGGTGTTTTTGTTTTTCTTGGTGGCAGGCAAGAATTAAACAAAATCGACTACTCACTTGTTCTTGAAACCCTAGATCGGTTATTACCTCTTTATCTATTTACCGAAAATGCTAAACAAGAAGAGTATATAAACAAAGGGTTTAGTGGGTTTAAGTTTAAGCCTGGTTGTTCAATTAAACCTTCATCCACATCAGGAATGTCAGATAAGAAGGATCTAAATATTCGATTAAAACATAATGACTACCAATATCAGCTCTATGATGAATTAGTGAAAATCTATGGAGAAAGAAATGTAGGTACTGAAATAAGTGTTAATGGGACTAGTATAGATCTTGTTGTAAAACAAAACGAAGGTTATTACTTCTATGAGATAAAGACTGCTTCTACTGCCAAGGCATGTATACGTCAAGCCCTTGGACAAATATTAGAGTATTCATATTGGCCTGATAATCAACAAGCTAGTAAGTTAATAATTGTTGGTGGGGCTTTAGCTGATAAAAATGAAACAATGTATATTGAATATTTACGAAATGAATTTAGTATTCCGATTGAATATCGTGCAATAGATGCTTAACAAGCGCTTTAAACGGAACAAAAACAGTTGGTTAGGTTCCGCTTCGCTCCACATTATAACCAACAATTTTTGTCCGCTTAAGCGGGCGTTATGTGTAAAGGAGTACGCCAAGTCGTGAAGCAAAAATCTGTTAATTTCGTTCAGCATCTTGCACATGAAATAGATGAAGAGAATGTAGAGGATTATTTATCTAATCTTTATCCATTAATAGGAATGATCGTTGTAGATTTTAATGGTCTTGAAAGTGGCTTAGATTCAGTGTTATGCGAGATATTCTCTGATCGTTCAGACTCTACTGGCCTTATTGTTCTTCATAAAATGGGGTATGCGGCAAAAGTAGACCTATTCAAAAGGTTTAATGATGATTTTCAATCATCATTAAACACCTCTATAGACGGCTACAATTTGCTGCTTTCAAATTTAAAGGAATCTGGGCGTTTAAGAAACCTAGTGGCTCATGCCGATTGGGAAAGCACAGATGAAGATGGTTATACATATATCAAACTCAATATTTCCAAAAGAGGAATGGAGCAACAATATGTCCAGTTCTCTGAAGATTCACTTGAAAAAATATATGAGTTAATACTTTCTACCAGAGCAGCTCTTGGTGACTTTTGGGATGCTAGACAATACGCATTAGACAATGCATAAATTTACACATAACAAGCTAATTAATAAGGACAAAAAACAGTTGGCTGTTTTCGTTCCTCAACATTTTAGCCAACAATTTTTTGCCCATTATTAGGGCGTTATGTGTGAATGCATTTATCTCTTTTCAACTAAATAAGAAGCACCTCTATGATTAATTGGTTTGTAGAAACATTCTCCACCTCTTCAGAACAAGCAAAACTGTTTTCTATTGTTATCTCGGCTGTCCTAGCTGTTTGTTTATTACTGCTAAATCAGTGGTTCATTGCAAGGAAAGCGAGAAAGGAATTGTTCATAACTAAAATAGAAGAGCTTCTAACCACTATTTATACCTATGAGCGACTGTCATTAGATATTTTATCTCGCTTATTTAATCTACCAACTATCGATCAAATTACACTTGATAAAATGGCTGAGAGCGCAGAGGTTTCAGACAAGCTAGAAATGTTGTGTGTGCTATATTTTCCAGAAATTCACTTTGATTCAAGTGAGAGCCAAAATATTATTTTAAAAGCACATAAGGATGTTGAAATTGTAGGTACAAATTACAAACATCCTAAAAGTTCATATTCATCATATATTCCAAGCACCAAGAAGCTTCAAAAAATATTAACACCGTTAAAAGAAGAAACTAAAAAGTTGATGAAAAATCACACATAACAAGCAATTTAAACGGAACTAAAACAGTGTGCCATGTTTCGTTCCTCAACAAGTTTGGCACACAATTTTAGTCCGCATGATGTGGGCGTTAAATTACTAGGAGAATATAGTGGCAGTCGTTCAGCCTACAACGTCAAAAAAATCAGTAATGAGAGCAGGTAAAACATTAGCTGACTGTTATGAAAATCAATGTGAATTAGAAGCTGAAGCTTTAGATATCTTGAATAATTGGCGATTATCTCACTCATACCCGCTTGAAAAAATTCGCTTACATCTAGAGAAGCATGCTAAATCAGTAGATTCTAATAGAAGATCGTGGACACCCAACTACTTTGAATTAATTTAAAACCTAAACTATCTTTTAGATGTGCTTATTGTTGCATTTAGGGGGTAGTTTAATATGACTCAATCTCGCCAATCACAAGTATCGTTATCTGATACGCCTTATTACCACTGCATTTCACGCTGTGTTCGCCGCGCTTATTTATGTGGGGAAGACAAGTATACTGAAAAGTCTTTTGAACATAGGCGTCAATGGGTGGTTGAACGGATGCATTACCTTGCTTCGCTGTTTAGTATTGATATCTGTGCCTATGCCATCATGTCCAATCATTATCATCTGGTGTTACATGTAGATGAAGCATCAAATGGAGTGCTAAGTCATGACGAAGTGTGTGAGCGTTGGTGTCAGCTATATTCAAGACCAGTATTAGTTGAACGTTGGCAATCAAAACAAACAATATCAGAAGCAGAAAATAAAGTGGCCCTATCTATTATTGACAATTGGAGAGCCAGACTCGCTGATATCTCATGGTTTATGCGTTGCTTAAACGAGTTCATCGCCCGTAAAGCTAATAAAGAAGATGAATGCTCTGGTCGCTTCTGGGAAGGGCGTTTTAAATCTCAAGCGCTATTAGATGAAGATGCCTTGTTAACTTGTATGGCTTATGTGGATTTGAATCCAGTTCGAGCAAAAATGAGTGATAGTGTAGAAACCTCTGAATATACGTCTTCTTATGAGCGCATTCATGGTGTTGCTCAACAAAACGAAAAGCCACTAGAATACACTTTTACTAAAAAACCTTTATTTGGTTTTATAGGTGATGAAAACGAACAATCAACACGAGGTATTCCATTCTCGCTATTAGATTATATTGAGTTAGTGGATTGGAGTGGTCGTATTATAAGAGAGGGTAAACGAGGTGCTATTTCAACCCATCGACCTAGCATACTCACTCAGCTTGGGTTAGATGACGACACTTGGTTATCACTAGCCAGTCGCTTTGGTAAAGATTATCACGGAGCGGTCGGGTCGTTAGAAGCATTAGCCGTTTATGCAAGCCACACAGGAAAGCGTTGGATAGCCAGTAAAAACCAATTACGGCTGCATTAGCTAATCGGTAGTTTATTTCATTAACAATAATGTCCTAATTAGCAACCGCTAAGCACTTCTGCATGTGAAAATTGATATCTTTAAGTTTTTTCCTTTAAATTAAACGCATTACTTCCAATATATCAATAATTTATATTGTTCACTTAGCTTTTTGATTAATTAAAGTCGTACCATCATGATAATGTAAATTAATGGATGTTTGTTTTGTCTTTTACCTTTCTCCATAGCGCTAACCCTCGGAGACAGCTATAGATGTTGTAATTTGTTACCTACAAATTAGTGGGAAGGGCGTTTTACTTTCTTATAAATCGTGAGGCAAGCGCTATTAGATGAAGATGTACTATTAACTTGCATGGCTTATGTGGATTTGAATCCAGTACGAGCAAAAATAATGCTTCAATTTTTTACAGGTATTTTGTAACAGTATTTATAGAATATCCATAAATACCTATTTACCTACATAGCATATAAAGATACTAACACTATCCCTTCGCCCAAAGGAGTCACACTACCATTTACAAATGGAGAGTGCTCTGCTTGTACAAAAAGGTTCGCTTGAACATCATGCACTCCAATTATCTCATAACTGCCATTATGGTATGTGGCATCTAGCTTTATTTTGTTTTCAAGCCAATCACGATAAAAAGTATCATTTAATTTTGTATTACTAACTACTTCAAATGGTGTGCTGTTTTCTATGACAAATTTGTAATCTTCTTGAGAGTAGGTCAGCAAAGCATACAAATTTCTATCTCCAGATAATTGCCACTTTACTTTCAATGGTGTAGCTGGCATTGACATGATTTTAGGTAATAGTCCTAATTCATAGTGGACTTCATGTTCTGATTTTACAGTATCTGGATCTTTCACTTCTTTGCATCCTATTAATAATATAGAAACTATTATGGCAATTAGATAATTGAATTTCATGTTACTCATCTTTTTTTATTTGGTCTTGTTGCGATTGAAATTTTTGGAATACCCATCTTAGCAACACCTAAATCAAAGCCTTTCCATGAAAAGCTACGTTTTAAAGTAGATGTATTTAAGTAACCCTGAGCAAAGCCAACCACTACAAAATTCCCATTTTCATCATCAGGTATGCCTGACGCTATATCTGTCATACCGGGGTTAAAGTTGTATTGATCTTCAGCATGCAAAGTAAAGTTCATTTTGAATATAGGTTCTTTTATTACAGGTCCTGGTTTAGTAACTGTAACACTTGCGCTAACCCAAATAACATGTGCCCCGATGGCTTTTTGCCAATTTTCTGTTTCTGGGTATGGGAAAGCTTTGCGTATAAATTGGTATTTAGGATTATTTGTTCCACAAGGAATTATAGGACCAGAAAGAGAGAATTTTTCAGGATCTCCATTATTAATCCAAAGTTCGATTGCAGCATTCTGAGCATCTAAAATAGCGTTACGTAATGTTATTTTTCCACTAAGATCGTTCATTACGTAACGTTCATAAGAAAAAGTACGTTTTTTTCCTCCTCCATTCAAAAAATGACTATATGCTGCTACACCATCCGATAAATCTGGCCTAAGAAGCGATGCACCCTCTAACATCGCAGTCCACTTGTATAAAGAAATGTAGTCATCTATTGTTGGCTCTCGCTTAGGAAAGTTTGAAAAACCTTTATTTGGTTTTATAGGTGATGAAAACGAACAATCAACACTAGGTATTCCATTCTCGCTATTAGATTATATTGAGTTAGTGGATTGGAGTGGTCGTATTATAAGAGAGGATAAACGAGGCGCTATATCAAACCATCGTCCTAGCATACTTTCTCAGCTGGGTTTAGATGACGACACTTGGTTATCACTAGCCAGTCGCTTTGGTAAAGATTATCACGGAGTGGTCGGATCGTTAGAGGCATTAGCTGTTTATGCAAGCCACACAGGAAGGCGTTGGATAGCCAGTAAAAATCAGTTACGACTGCATTAGCTAATCGGCAGTTTATTTCATTAACAATAATGTCCTAATTAGCACCCGCTAAGCATCTCTACATACAAAAATTGATATCTTTAAGTTTTTTCTTCTAAATTAAACGCATTACTTTCAATATTTCAATAATTTATATTGTTCACTTAGCTTTTTGATAACCAAAGTCGTATTATCATAATAATGTAAATTAATGGATGTTTAGCTTGGCTTATCTGTTTGGCTACCTAGTTTGGCTTTGAGCTATGGCTCGGGAGGTTAGCTCGTTATACATATGATACTGTTGCCTCACAGATTGATTTCGTTTCTGGCTCTGGAGTTGGAATAATATGCAAATAATTAATATGTCTTTAGTTTTTGAATCAATGCTGTTTTCATTTTGTTGGCTTTTTTTTAATTTTGTTATTATTTTTATTGTGCATTTTTTAATGCCAAAAGATATATTGGAAACCTATTTTAAAAAGCCTTATTTTAAATCATCGGAAATCATTACTTTTACTGGGTTCCCTTTTGGTTATGTTAGGACCTTAATGTTTATGAGAATTTTAGGTTTTCCTATCAGTGGAAAGAAGCGAGGCTTAGAAAAGGTATTTGAGATTTCTCCAGTATGGTTATGTAACTTATCTAAATATGTTATTTTTTCTTTTTTAGCTTCATTTTCGTTATGGCTATTGCTAATGGCTATTGCTGGAGTACATATGATGCTAAATTAAATCAAAAGTAGCGGAAACAAAAGTAGCGGACCCCCACCACCTTTGAATTAATTTAAAACTTAAACTATCTTTTAGATGTGTTTATTGTTGCACTTAGGGGGTAGTTTATTGTGGCTCAATCTCGCCAATCACAAGTGTCGTTATCTGATACGCCTTATTACCACTGCATTTCACGCAGTGTTCGTCGCGTTTATTTATCTGGAAGATAAATATACAGAAAAGCCTTTTGGATATAGACGATATGAGGTGTTGAACGGATATATTACCTGACTTCTAATTTTCATATCGATATTTGTGTTTATGCTTCTTCTAGATAGGCTTAAGTGTTTAATTTCTATTACTTAGTGCTAGATGTTTAATCACAAACAGAATAATGAAGATAAAAGTAAATCGTTAGCCCTAAGTATTTTTGATTATTCAGAAAAAAGTTGAAGGTCATACCAATTACATTAAGTGAATACTATTATGTATAAATTGGTATTTCCTTCATTGATAAATGAACTATTAATGTTTACTAATCGACTATTTATTGTCTAATCGTTTTTTCAGGTTTAATGCTGCATCAGCAGCTAATAAACGCATAAATTCAGAACCGTTACTTTGCTCACCTTGTCCACCGCCAATCACAATTTCAGGAACTAAACGGCTTTTACCTAAACTAGTGAAAAGAGATGTTTGAATTTCAACTTCTGCTTTCAGTGTTTCATCAAATACATATTTAGGGTCAAGTGCTGAAGACTTTGCTCTTTGACGAGCTTCAGCTAAAACATCCATACCTTGCGCTTCCAAACGTTGTTGTTTTAATATTTCAGCTTGCTCTTTAGCTAACTCTGCTTTGACGGCTACACGCTGTTGTGCAGAGATAATTGCATTTGCTTTAATCCTTTCTGCATCGATTTGCTCTTTAATCTTCAATTTTTTAGACTCGGCTCGTTGCTTCGCAATTGCTTGTTCGCCCAGTGCAACTTCAGTACGCGCTTGTTGTTCTGCTTTTTTTAGATTTTGTCTTGCAAGTGCTTCATCTGCAGCGGCTTGTTTCTGTGCTTCAAGTCTTGCATTTACTTTATTTTCATATTCAATATCAATAATGCTTGCATCAACGACAGTGATACCGTACAAGCCTAAAATAGGAGCGTTACGCAATAAGTTACCTTGCTTGTCCTCTTTTTTCTTTATTGTTACACGTTGCTGTTCATTATTTGTAAGTGTATTTTGAGCTCTATTACGGCCGTTAGAATCAATAATTTGCTCGGTAACAAAAATGCCATTAATAAGTTGGTCTGAAAAATCTTGGCTTAATTGGCCATTACCACCTGAATAATGTTGCTCTACAGACATAGTTCTGGCTGATGCTTTAACATTTTCAGTTGTCGCACGCATCAATAAGTTTGATATTAATGTTTCTTGTGAACCAAATTCCTCGTGTATTTTGAGTAAACCCCTTAATTCACCTGATTCCGTTGGCGGTACATTACCCGGTAGTCTAAAGCGTGCGACACCTCTTGCACCGCCTGTTGTTGTATCAAGAAAGCGAATTGGAATTAAAGGAACAATGGCGCTAGCCGTAGCAGATTTATCACCGGTAAAATTAATGGAGATAACTTTTTTGTAAGCGGAAATAGTACCAAAAGCTTTAAAGTAGGGACCTGCTTGATTAATAACAGTTAAATTACCAGTGAAAGCAGACTGATGTACTAATCGCTCATCAGCTTCATTCCAAGCAATCATTTGTGAAATTAGTATCGCAATAACTATTAATACGGTTAATGATGCAGTGATTAATATAAGGTTACGGTTGCCAAAGCGGCTAGCGAATGAGTTTTCTGTAGACTCTTGGTCTTTATTTGACATGTTAACTTTTTTCCATGTTGAGTTTTTTATTAACAAAATAGATGATTTGATCTTCACTTAAGCGAGAACAAAAACTACCTGAACGATGCAATGAGATAAATGTTGCAAGTATTTCTTCTTTAGTTTTTAAAATATTTTCCTTGTTTTCTTGTGTTTCATTTTTTTCGATAAGCTGAGTTATCAATTGATCGACTACAGTATCTTCATCAAATAACACGTTATATTCATTCGATTTACTCACTTTTCCTCTTTTTATATTTCTAAAAATTACATAAAAAGCGACAAACATAATTACGATGAGCGTTGCTAATGCCATAATATAAATAAACATAATTTCTACTACTTCTAAAGTTTATTGAGGGTTCAATAGGTACTTACGAACCTAGTGACGTGAAAGAGAGTGCGCATTCTACATAAAAAAAATATAAATAAAATAGAAATTTTGGGAAATAGAAGTTATGGAAAGAACAATTGTGGAAACCCATAAATTTTGACGAGTTATAATTGATCTTCTATCTTTTCGTTAGGTGATGATTACATGTGAGAAGTATTTATACCAATCACTCTAATTAACTGATCTATTTCACTTGTTAAAATAACTTATTTCTCCGCTGTAATTTTAGCCAATAGAACTGCTATTAAAGAATTAACATCTTACCGTTAATTCTTTGATAGACTATTAACGATGTTAATCGACGAAAGGCTTAAATTACGCCTTTAGCTCAGTCATTTTTCCTACGTAAAATTTAGAACATTTATTTAATATAATCGGTATTATCATGACGCAGCCTCGCCAATCTCAGGTCTCTTTTTTAGATCCTATTATCATATTTTCTCGTTCTGTTCATGGTGTTTATTCAAGTAGCGAAGGCAAGTATATAGAAGCACTTTTTGAGTATATAGGCGAAAAGCCGCCAGAATGTCGAGTCTCCGGGCTAATATAAAAGTGTGTTATTTGAAGGTTATTTATTCTGATTACTTACAGGAGAAGAGCAGTCGTAATCAGTGTTACGACTGCTCTTTGACAGGTTTTTAATTAACTTTACTTTGTTTCTTCTTTTTTAACATCAGAGTTTTCTGATTTCATTTCAGTTTCAGTTATTTCAACATCTTCTGATTTAGCTTTAGTCTCGGTAATTTCAACGTCATCAGATTTCACTTCAGTTTCAGTGATTTCAACGTCTTCTGATTTAACTTTAGTCTCGGTAATTTCAACGTCATCAGATTTCACTTCAGTTTCAGTGATTTCAACGTCATCAGATTTCACTTCAGTCTCAGTAACTTCAACATCTTCAGGTTTAAGCTCTGTCTCGGTAATTTCTACTTCTTCCGAATTAACTTCACCTTCAGTGATTTCAATTTCTTGATTAGTGTTTTCTGCTTCTTTTAATAAAGGAAATTGAGTGGCTGCAGTTTCACCTAATAATGACTGTGATTGGTCTGCCATATGGCTGTAAAGCGCTTGATAGCTACTCGCCACTTGTCCCATTAGTTCTGCGCTGCTATTAAAGTGGTCATTGACTTGTGCTTTATATTTTTCTAGTTCTATTTTATTTTTCTCAAGCTCTTCTTGCTGTTTTGAAGATTTACTTCTACCTAGTGTTAAGTGATAGATAAGAAAGCCAATAATACCTCCGGCAATAAGTGCTAAGAGTAAAGGTATTAATTCATTAGATTCGTTCATATTTATTTCTCTGTATTAATATTATTGTGAGTTGTAGTCATTAATGCTTTTGTGATGAAATTTATTATTTAAAATACTAATTATTGATTAACTATACTATAAAAAGTTTCTAAATCAGATAATCAAAACAGAAAGTGTGCGACAGTTAATGTCTTAGGAGTAATATTTTTTAGGGGATACTTCAGAGTCATGTTGTTTTTCCATATTAGGAGTTTCTCATAAGGCTGTAGTTACGTTGCTAGTTGCTTCTCATTGTCTACCTCTTAGCTAACATGAATTAGAAAATAGAGTCACTGAATATTAGTACTAAGAAATATGTTATTGCTTAGTTCAAATATCTTTAATAGTTAATTATATGATACTTAAGCTCAATTAATCTAATTTAGGGCTGTTTTAGTAGTTCCACAGATCATAAGAAATCGCTTATCTATTATGCTGATTACAATAGTCGAATTCTTCTTTGTAAGTTTACAAAAGGGGCTGTTATTTACGTCAATTTATACCTTGAATTGGTGTTAAATATTTCAGTGTGGTTTATTGGCTAGTTTATGAGGATGAAAAATAGGTAAATGTTAAATGCTCACATTTACCTATCATAGCGGCTAATTTTTATTCTATTTCACTCACTAGATATGCGCCTTCTGGCCTTTCATAAACTGAGTAATCTGGTTTAGGGGTTTGTGTCATTCTATTACTAATTTCAATCATTATACTCATTTCATCGGCAGTCATGTAGCCATTGTCTTGAGTCGTTGACCATGTCATTGCAGCTCCTCCATCAGTAACTGTTCTAACAAATCGATAAGCTTGCTCAACATCAAACATAAGTTCAGCTTTTGAACCACTCCACGAGTTTCTAATAGGGAACCAGCCGTGTTTTAATGCATATTTACTGCCATCATAGGTTTCCCATGGTACCTCAATCATATCTGGAATAGTATATTCCTCATAAGCCCAAGAATTGGGAGGCGCACCTCGCCCTAATGGTGTGACATGTCCGTTAGTAAAATCCATGTATTCATTTGTCACTACATGTTTTACTATTTTATAATCGCTTTCATCTTCATCATCTAAACCGTCAGAATCAACATATAAATATTCTCCGTTATCATCGGTAAAGTAGTGTTGGTCATAATTAACGGCAATCGTTAATTCGGGATCAACGCTACGCAGCATAGCAACAAAGTCAGATACCTCACCTGGCAAGTTTCTGGAGTTGTCTAACCAATAGCCATCTACTAAACCATCGAAACGCTCTACATATCCTCGAGCTAAATTACGCCAAGCAGCTGCTTCATCTCCATCCCACTCATTGATATAGTATTCATCCCATGCAGCTTGGATATCAGTATCACCTCGCTCCTCTGCCATTGAAGGTCCTGCTGAATTTAAATATAGAATTACTTTTTTACCCGCAGCGCGATATATATTAATAACATCAAGAATGATTTTTTCATTTTCTAATGTGGGTACCATATCAGGGTGAATTGCTGATACATCCACATTATTATTAGTTCGTAATGTGAATAGGTGGCCGTGCGCTGGGTGGGTAAATGATGTTATGACGTATTCTGCCGCAGGAATGTTAGTAACAATTTCTTCTGCACCTGCCTGCCAATTAGAGGAGTCTGCGGAGTTATCCAATTTATAACCACCGTCTACACGTTGTGTAATCCCCCAAGTACCTGCCATCCAACTAGCATTGTATTCAATACCAGTCGCTTCTGTGTTATTAATGTTATATGAGTCAGTTGTATTTGTAGACTCAACTTCATCACTACTGCTTCCACAGCCTACTAAAACAGTAACTGAAATTAACATTAGTAATCTTAAATTTATTTCTTTCATTATTAATCTCTACTCATATTAAATAAAGGGTAATCGGCACTCATTTCACTAGCCATATAGTGTAGTAAATTTTATGTAATATTGCTTGTGTATATGGTCAATAATGTTGACTGTATAACTTTATTCACTCGGTGATGGTTTATTTGTTAGCCATTGGTTAATTATTTAATACAGATGTCTGCGGAAGGGGATTGTTATTTTTCTGATGTTTAGGTGGGTTTGCACTGTATTATCTATCAGGAAAGGTTATAGGGTTAGTGTTAAACAGCTGAAGTTAATCAGTGTGATTGGTATAAGAGTAATTTATACCAATCACACTGATTAACTGATCTATTTTACTTGTTAAAATAACTTATTTCTTCGTTGTAACTTTCGTAAATAGAACAACTATTTAACTTAAGTTACGCCTTAAACTAAGTCATTTTTCCTGCGCAAAATTTAGATCACTTATTTAATGCAATTGGTATTAGGCGTAATGGATAGATGTATGAGACTTATACTTGTTGTAATTGGAATGCAAATGATCATTGAAGGTATAACTGAAGTGACTATTATTATAGTTACTTAAAGTTGTTATTTTAACAAAATAGAAGTTTGGTAGGGGAGGATTTTTTTGGTTAAAAAAAGAGTATCTTTATTTAAAAGATACTCTATTAACCCGGTAATAATTTAAAATATAGATATTTATAGATTAAATTATGTTGAGTTTTATATTGTTAAGCTAGATTCAACACTGTTAACTTTAATACGAGCTAATGCTAAGTTAGCAACTGATTTATTTAATACTAAATAAATAAACAGGTCAGGGTTCGAAGTTACAGGTGAGATAATGTGGTACTGTCTATTAAGCGTTATTAATATATCGTCAATACTATCTTCAAGCTTTAATTCCTTTATTGCTCGTTTTTTAGCTGATACTACTTCTGTATTTACAGCAGCTGCTAAATCCAGATCAATACCATCGCCTGCTTTACCAAGTACCATGCCTGAGTTACTATCAACAATACATGCTGCAATAGAACCATTAATATCTAATAGTTCAGTTAAACTTTTTTGAATATCTGCCATTTTTCTCTTCCGTTAGTTTAGTTATCATCATTAAGAATGTTTTGAATCAGCGTACAACATTGCTTTGCTGAAAAAAGCAACTCGCCAAGTAGTTTATTATCTTCAGAAATAAACGTCATAACAACTGTAGTTGCTTTAGTTTGTATTGTACACCAAATTATTTTTTTCAAATTACTTTCAAGTATCAACATGTCACAATCATCACCTGAAATCTCATGAGAAATGGATTTCGCAAGAGCATGAATTGAACCACTCATTGCCGATAACTTTTCATGTGAAATACCATTAGACTTAGAAGAGGCAATACAAAAACCATCTGTAGTCGAAATAACCGCTGAATTGATATGTTGTGTGTTGTCAACAAAGCTTTGTAAAACTGAATTTATCTCATCAATTTTATTAGCACCAAAAAACTTTTCAACTAAAAGCATTGTATTCATTCTCCTAGAATATATTTTGATTCACAAAGGCTAATTAAACCATCTAGTAGTATCAATACGTCGTCTTTTTGTCTTACATCAACAGTAAATACAGGTATGGATAGACCTTTTGATTTGAGGTAGTCATGATAAGCTAGAACATCTACTTGATGATTAAGATCGCTTTTAGTAATACCTATAACGGCTTTTGATTGATCAATTAAATCCGAGAAACCTTTTAAGTATATATCTAGATTAGACAGTGGATCTGATATTGAATTATCAATTAAAATAATAACGCCTAATGAACCATCAGAAATAACTGACCACATAAAGCTTAATCGTTCTTGACCTGGTGTACCGTATAGTAAAAGCTTAGATTCATCACTTAACGTCAAAGTACCAAAGTCCATAGCCATGGTCGTTAACTGTTTGTTACTTTGCTCTGTATCATTGTTATCAACTTCTGTTGATACTGGCTCTATTTCACTAATTGACTTTATTGCAGTTGTCTTTCCAGAACCCATTGATCCTGCAAAAATTATTTTTTCTGTTAATTGTGTCATTACTATATCCCTAAAGATGAACGAATGCGTTTGAATAACTGTAATCGATTATTTTTTTCTGGTTTGTCACTTGTAACCTGTGGTTCTTCTTTAGTATTTGTACTGGTTAATAAACCAATCGAAGTCAATTCATCAATAAATCGCAATAACCTCTGTTTTTCAGTTGGGCCACCTAAAAAGTTTTCCATTTGTTTTAAAGACATTTGCTGTGCCATTAATCGAGTCGCTAATGGAATAATTCTATCTCCTTTTGTCAAATCATTAAAATCTGGCCAAGTAGTTAGTTTATAAAAAAGTGCTTCAGTGTCAGGTTGAGGAGTTGGTTCTGTTGCTAATTCTTTATCAAAAATAATATCTTCAACAGTCGCTTCTGATTCAAAAGGAAGTGAATTCATCTCAAATGACGGAGATGTTTCATTTTCAGTTATTTTTCTGAGTTCTTCTTGATGAGAGGCTGTTAATCTTGCTAACTCTTCTTGATGAGATGTTACTAGTCTAGTCATCTCTCTTTGGTTGTCTTCTTTAAACTTTCTAATCGATTGAATGACAGACTTTTCATTTTCACGCTTTTGAATAAGCTGTTTTTCTAAGCTCTTTATTAATACTTTATGTTTATCAATTGCTTGTTGGCAAGATTCAAGTTCAGACAATAATATATTCTCTATTTCGAGAGAAATTAAAATTTGCTTTTCATTTGATGAATCAACTAGGTTTTGAACGGCAGTCATAACATCATTATTTTGTTGTAATAAAGAGTGCTCTAAGCCTTTCTCTTTATCCATTCTTTTACGGTATTCCCGTAAAACAGCTGTTTTTTCTTCAGGTGTGTTTTTAAGAAGAATTGAAAGATATAAATCGCTGTTATTACTATTTGGTAATTCTTTATGTGTTATGTCCATATTCACATCCAACCTCAATTGCAGCTTACTTAAATTAGGTAATATTATACATGTAATTATGATTTATATAGGGGAAAATACAAAGAATAACAATAATTAGCGATCTTAAATTATTAATAGTTATTTTGTTTGAGTATGTAATGTCGAATTTCTATAAGAAATGGAAGTGTAGTGTGTCTATAAATTTTAATGACTAATATTTTTAGTGGCATTTTTAATGCATATTATATTTATATTTTATGAGTCATTCCTCGCAATTCATCATCAGCGTTGCTGTTGATTATACTATGTGTAGTGGTACAGTGATTTTAAGGTTTTCTAAAGTAAAGAGGCAGCTTTACTGCCTCTTTTTGCCCACTTTATCCTGTTGAGAAAAGATATTAAGCGACTTTGTCTTTGTTTTTGCTGTTATCGTTAATCACTTTTTCTTCTTTTTGATGAGTTAACGATTTATCCGTTTGATTGATTGAAATCTTCTTCGGCTTCATGGTTTCTGGTATCTCTTTAACTAAATTGATATTTAATAAACCATTAGAAAGATCTGCGCCCGTTACCTCGACATAATCTGCTAAATTGAATTTACGTTCAAAGGATTGGTTTGGTATCCCTTGGTGTAAATATTTACGATCGTCTTGCGTATTATGTTTTTTGCCTGAAACACTTAATACGCCTTTTTCAACTTGAATATCTAACTCATCTTGTGAAAAACCTGCGACAGCAAGCGATATCGTATACTCGTTTTCACCCAATACTTCGATATTATAAGGTGGGTACCCTGATGCTTTTGTATCTGTGCTTAATGCGTTATCAATCAATGAAGCTAAGCGGTCAAAGCCAACGCTATTACGATAAAGAGGAGTTAAATCAATTGTATTCATAATAAGTCTCCTTGGAGTAAATAAAATAAAACAATAAGCGATGAGTCGTTATCAATGTGTCATCGCATCACACTATTATATTTAGGGTGGTTAAAAATAGTTTTCAAGAGCTACAGTAAAATTTTTTAATAAAATTTGTAAGGAGCGTATTCGTCTTACTTGTTTGATTGAATTTGTTCGACTAAAAATATTCTTTTTTGTGTTGATAGGCTTGTTTAATATGCTCGATTAATCGTTTTAGTTTTTCGGGTAGATGTTTGGTAAAAGGGTAGATGGCGTAAACACCGAGCTGCCTTGGCGTATAATCAGGGAGAATGGTAATAAGTTCGCCTTTTTGTAAGTCTGGATATACACAACACCGTGGCACGTAAACGATGCCAAATCCTGCTAATGCCGCTTTACGCAATGCTTGCGAGTTGTTGGTGGCTAAGTTACCACTAATGCGCACCGTTTCTGCTATGCCATCTTTAGTAAACCGCCAATCGAAAGAGCCTTGAGCCTGATATGTATAAGCAAGGCAATTACGTGTTTTTAAGTCTTCGAGGCTGGTCACTTCACCGTGTTTTTTTTGATAGTCGGGTGAGCAACACACTACCCAGTTAGATTGGATTAGCGGTTTTGCGATAAGACTTGAATCCTCTAATGTACCAGTACGTACTGCTAAATCTAACCCTTCTTCAACTAAGTTAACAAAGTTGTTTTCAAGGCGTATATCGACGGAAATATTAGGGTATAAGTCACAAAAGTCAGCAATCGCTTCTGCCAATAACAGTTCACCTGAGATAGTGGGGACTGAAATTTTGATGTGTCCGCTTAACCCTTGGCTAAATGCAGAAACAGAGGCAATAGCATCACTGACTTGCCCCTCAATATTTTTAGCATGAATATATAAGTTTTCTCCAGCTTCCGTCAAACTCAGGCGTCGCGTGGTGCGGTGAATTAATTGTACCCCTAGTGCTTGTTCTAATTTGGTGATTCTTTTGCTTAATGCAGGCGTTGATAGATCAGCGAGTTGTGCTGCCTTACTGAAAGATCCGTTGTCCGCTACGTATACAAATAAGGTTAAATCTGCTGAGTTCATAATGATTACGACGTTTTAGAAAATAGTTTATTATTTTATGTTGTATTTATCGCAAATAAAACCAGGACTATAGTGAATGACAAGTGCTGATTCACAAATACTCAATAAAGAAGGAATACTGCTGTGACCTTGTCATTCATGAGATTAAAAGATTGCCATAACTTTCAAGATTTTCGTACCCTGGCAAAAAAGCGTTTGCCCGGTCCTATTTTTAATTATATTGATGGTGGCTCCGATGATGAAACCACTTACCGTCGTAATACCAGTGCTTTTGAAACCTGTGATTTAATACCGAATGTATTAACAGGAGTGAAGGAGGTGGATTTATCAGTAACAGTGATGGGGCAAAAGCTCGATATGCCAATATATTGCTCACCTACGGCATTACAACGTTTATTCCATCATCAAGGTGAGAGAGCTGTAGCAGCGGCTGCAGAGAAATACGGTACCATGTTTGGCGTGTCTTCATTAGGCACTGTCAGCATGGAGGAAATAGCCAAACAGACCAATACACCACAAGTTTATCAATTCTATTTTCATAAAGACCGGGCTTTGAATAAAGCGATGATGGAGCGTGCTAAATCAGCCGGGGTAGAAGTAATGATGCTAACCGTTGATTCCATTACAGGAGGTAACCGTGAGCGTGATTTAAGAACGGGTTTTTCAATTCCATTTAGGCTGAATTTAAGTGGTATGTTGCAGTTTGTATTGAAGCCAATGTGGGGAATTAATTATGTAATTCATGAGCCTTTCAGTCTGCCTCAACTTGATCAACATGTGAATATGGGTAGTGGAGCTACGTCGATTGGTGACTATTTTACAACTATGTTGGATCCATCGATGAATTGGGATGATGTTGCTGAGATGGTGAAATTTTGGGATGGCCAATTTTGCTTGAAAGGGATCATGAGTAAGGAAGATGCAAGAAAAGCGGTCGAAATAGGTTGTACCGGTATTATCATCTCTAACCATGGTGGTCGACAGTTAGATGGTTCGCGCAGCTCTTTTGATCAGTTAGCTGAAATTGTAGAAGAGGTTGGCGATGAGATTGATGTGATTTTTGATAGCGGTATACAACGTGGGACACATGTTTTAAAGGCCTTGTCACTGGGTGCAAAAGCAGTAGGAATAGGGCGAATGTATTTATATCCATTAGCAGCAGCTGGTCAACCTGGTGTGGAAAGGGCACTAGGTTTGATGAAGGCTGAGTTAGAGCGAGATATGAAGCTAATGGGAAAAACATCCATAGACCAATTATCCAGTGATAATTTACGGTTTCGTTGATGTGTTGTGAGGTTTAGCTATTGAGAATGGGGATTATAAGCACCAATCATTAATATGTTGGTGCTACTTTAAGCTTTTAACGCGAGATTAAAATGCGTTGCGGTTTGCTAGGTAGTTATCAGCAAATGCGGTAATAGCATCATGGTCATAAGGTTTTAAACCACCAACGACTACCGTTTTAATACCACGGCCGATGATTTTATCACCGTCATAAATATCAAAATGTAAGAATTCGTTAGCACGTTTTGATTCAACTTCTAGCTTACTTTCAGCTAATTCTACACGCAGAGGATTGGTTAACGTGAGGCTATCAAATTCAAAACTCATACTGTTATACATTACTAATGGTCGAGCAGGATTAAACATCACTTGATGCTTTTTCATTAACGGCATTAATAGTGTTGGGAAGTTTTGACCAGAGAACACAACGTAGTTTTTGATTAGTGATTCAATTAAGTCTAAATCTTGTGTCATTTCACCTGATTTGTTGATTTCTAATACGCTTTTACCTTGTGCATTTGTAACCACAATATCGTCGCTTGTTGCTTCAGGAAAGGTCAATGGAATATTGTCACCCACCATGTTGGTGAAAGTGAAACTCATTGATTTGCTTACACCGTATTCTTTTAATGCTAATGAAAACAATAGATCGCCAGGTACACAGAATCTTTTTGAGTCAGGGTCATGAATAGGGTTGAAGTCTTGGCATTCTTTTTTGGCAAAGATACTTGCTTGCTCTGCACTAATGGTGATGTTGCTGTCTTGCTGGATATAATAAGGATCTAGTAACATTTCAGCTCTCTGATTAAAAACGTATGAATAGGAAAAAGCATGCCAAATAACGGCGTAACTTCACATTTTATAAAAAAAATCATTAATTTGGAATAGCAGAGCTTGAAATAGTTAAATATTGGCGCTAATCCTGCTTACTTTATTCGCTATTACCATTCATTAATCTGGTGATTTAAATCGGTAAGTGTCCTGTCTTCACCAAAATAATCGTTTCTTCTTCAACAAACGGATTATGTTCACTCATATGAGGGCTACGGATCCAAGTATGCGTCGGGTAAAGACCAAACTCATCTTGGAAAGTTCCTGAAATCACTAAGATCTCTTCACCTCCAAAGTGTTTATGTGGTTTGAAGTGTTCGCCTGCTGGCCATTTTACGAGTGCGGTATGTTGGCCTTCAAAGTCATGTAGAGGCATTACTTGTAAGTTACCGATTCCCTGTAGCCAAGGTGCTTTTTGAGTATTGATGCGCACTGATTGTAGGTCGGTATCATCAAATTGATTGAGTTTTACAAAAATTAAACAACCTGGTTCACTGAAAGGTTTATGGCGGCTGTTTGGCGGATTACGCAAGTAAGTACCTGCGGTGTAATCGCCATCTTGATCAGAAAATACACCTTCTAATACAAAGATCTCTTCACCTTGTGGGTGAGGGTGCTCACTAAAGTAAGACTGCGGTGCATATTCTACAATGCTAGTAATATGCACTTCATCTTCGGATCTGGCTAATGGTTTACGCAATACACCAGCCATTGGACTGTTTATCCAAGCTTGCTTTTGTGTATCGATAACTACTTTTTGGGTAAAGTCGATATTAATATTAGCCATGTTATTCCTCAGTATTGAGTTTTAATCGTTAAGCTTCGTAGCTAATTGGGTCGCTTAAACCATTCTTAGCGAAGGCTTCTAAACGCTCTTTACAGCTACCACATTCTCCACAGGCTTTTTCTCGCCCGTTATAACAGGTCCATGTTTTGCTGTAATCAAGGCCCATTCGTAGACCATCTTTTAAGATGCCCACTTTATCGCTTTTTAAATAAGGCGAATGAATTTCTGTTTTCTCATAATTGGCGACAGCTGCGACTTCATTCATTTTCTCAACAAAGATAGGGCGGCAATCCGGGTAAATTTCATGGTCACCTGAATGAGCACCGTAATAGACTTTTTCCGCTCCAATAGACACTGCGTAACCTACCGCTAAAGAAAGTAAGATCATATTGCGGTTAGGTACAACGGTATTCACCATGTTGTTATTATCATAATCACCAGTCGCAACTTCAATGGAGCTATCTGTTAAAGAAGACCCGCCAATGAGCTGGTTAATTGCAGTGATGTCGATAATTTTATGGTTGATAGCAAGCGATTCACATACTTCGCTGGCAATTTGAATCTCTTTCACGTGGCGCTGACCATAATCAAAAGTAAGCGCAAAAGGGGTTAACCCTTCTTCAATGGCTTTATGTAAAACAGTATAAGAGTCCATACCACCAGAATAAATAACCACGACCTTTTTGCTCATAACGCTTGTGTTTCCTATTGTATTCACTTATAAACAGCCCAAATTAAAGTGAGTAAGTATATCCAAAAGAAGGCATGTTACGTCAATGAGTCAAAACTATAAAGTAAATGAACTATTTCAAACTATTCAAGGCGAAGGTTTTTATACCGGGGTGCCTGCTATTTTTGTTCGTTTACAAGGTTGTGATGTTGGTTGTGCATGGTGTGATACTAAGCATACTTGGGAAATTGATCCGGAGAAAAAGTCTGATTTAGTGATTGTTACAGATAAAAGTAATGAGTCCGACCGATGGGCTGACTGTTCTGCTAAAGAGATTGTTGATGAGATAAAACGTTTAGGTTATACCGCTAACTTAATTGTGATTACCGGAGGAGAGCCTTGTATGTATGATTTACGAGAGTTAACTCAAGTGTTACATGAGTTTGGTTTTACGATTCAAATTGAAACAAGTGGTACGTATCCGGTCTTAGTGGATCAACAAACTTGGGTGACGTTATCACCTAAAGTAAATATGCGCGGCAAAAAAGAGGTGTTAAAAGAGGCTTTGCAACGTGCCAATGAAATCAAGCACCCAGTGGGCACTGAAAAAGATATTGAACAATTAGATGCACTATTAGCAAAACTAAAGTCAGTGTCTGATAAAACTATTAGCCTACAACCCATTTCACAGAAAGCCAAGGCAACAGCGTTATGCATGAAGGTATGTATTGAGCGTAATTGGCGTTTATCGGTACAAATGCATAAATATTTACAGATAGATTAATCTATTAGTATTGGTTGTATTTTGTTGAGTAAGTTTGTCGAGGCAGTGAAGTGTTAACCCTGCTTATTAAGACTCACAGAAGTTAACACTCGTTATTGATTTACTCAGTTTCAGTCGCTTTATATTGTAATTTGTAGAAGTGTGCTTCACTCATACCATGAGTAAATTGGTTATAAACACCAGCCTTAAAGTAGCTTAGTAGATGGCGCCAGTAATCGATGTCATGCTCTACAAGACGTTTACCATCGACATCAATGAGTAGTTGTTTATTACCGACAGTGATATCAAATGCTGTTGCTTTACCAACTGGAGCTTTGCCTAAATCATATTTCTTATAAGCAACATCAGCTTTACACATCTCTTTATCTTTATTCTTTTTACCAAACGTCCCTTTACAGATGACTGCATTATTTTTCACAATGCCCCAAAAGTGGCCTTTTACGCCGTTGTTATCTTCTTTCCATACGACACGCAATAATGGATGTGGCACATTATGTGTACCTTGGTTATCCAAGCCTTTATTGTGTACCTGTAGGAAGGTTATCTCATTCTGCTTAGAGTCAGAATCTTTCATTGAGCCTACAGGATCAATCATCTCTACTTCAGCACTCAGTGTGTAATGTTTATTAGGTAAGTCAGTACGGAAGTTGTTATGAACGCGTACTTCATTACGTAGATGCGTCTGTTTCATCTTAAATACGAGGGCTTCAGACTTTTTATCTACATAAAAATAAGGACTTACAAGACCACTAAAATCACCGTCTAGCGCAAAATATTCCTTGTTACCTTTTTTACCTTCAGGATCTGATATTTGTAATTCAGACGCTTTTAGTACCGATTGAAATTGCGGATAATTAACCGGCTCACCTAAGCTATCATCAGGGTTTGAAAATGTAACATTTGCTTGCGCTAAAGAAGTAAATGCGAGTAACGCTGGAAGAATAAATCGATTGTGTTTCATCTGTAATTACCTTATTCATTTTAATAAATTGGTCATATTGTAGTATTTAAAGAAATTAACATATCAACGACCTTAGTGATGAGCGTGAGCGCAAATTTTGGTTATCCAACTTATCTTTTTTAACGGTTTATGACCTAGCGCATTATCTTAAAAACTTGTTGTTATTGCGTAATCAGTTATGCTCAAAACTCTTTAAGATATTCATAAAGGAAAGATTATGCGAATTACCGCTAATTTCGATTCAGGGAACATCGAAGTCATTAATTTGGAAGATAAAAAAGATGTTCAACTCGCTATTCGCCCAGATGTTGGTAACGAGTTTTTTCAATGGTTTAACTTTCGTGTAGAAGGAGAAGTAGGCGAGCAATATGTGATGAATATTGTTAATGCTGGTGAGGCTTCTTATTTAGAAGGTTGGGAAAATTATCAAGCTGTGGCTTCTTATGATCGCCAACATTGGTTCCGCTTACCCACTTTCTACAAAGATGGAAAGTTAAGTATTGTGGTTAATATGGACTGTGAAAGCATACAAATTGCTTATTTCGCACCTTATAGTTACGAACGCCATCAAGATTTATTAGCCGCAGTACAAATGCATCCACTTGTTAGTTTGTCTCACTTGGGAGAAACCCTAGATCAGCGTGATTTAACATTGGTTAAAGTAGGTGATGATGATCCTAACAAGCGTAATATTTGGATCACTGCTCGTCAGCATCCTGGTGAAACCATGGCAGAATGGTTAGTGGATGGCTTATTGCACAGTTTATTAGACAGTGATAATGCAACGGCTAAATTATTATTAGATAAAGCGAATTTTTACATTGTGCCAAATATGAACCCTGATGGTAGTGTTCGTGGACATCTTCGTACTAATGCTGCTGGGGTTAATTTAAACCGCGAATGGCTCAATCCAAGCTTAGAGAAAAGCCCTGAAGTATTCCATGTTATAAATAAAATGAAAGAGACAGGTGTTGATCTATTTTATGATGTACATGGTGATGAAGCTTTACCTTTTGTATTTTTAGCTGGTTCACAGGGTACACCAAGTTACAGCGATAGACTTGCTAAGCTACGTGATAGATTCTCTGAAGTATTCAAGTTGGCGAGTGCAGATTTTCAATCTGAATTTGGCTATGAAATTGATGCGCCAGGCGAAGCCAATATGACGGTCGCAACAAACTGGGTAGCTGAAGAGTTTGATTGTTTAGCCAATACATTAGAGATGCCTTTTAAAGATAATGATAATGTACCTGATCCAACGATGGGATGGTCTCCAGAGCGTTCTATTAAGCTCGGTGAAGCGTCTTTAGTGGCAATGTTAGCAGTGGTAGATGATTTGCGTTAATCATCTATTTTAGAAACGAGTAACTTAAATTTTTAAGTTACTCGTTTAATGTTAGTTAGATGCTATTCAGTTAATACTTTTAGCATTTGGTATTCATGGCTGTCTATATCCTCAGCGCGGCACACACTCAATAGGTCGTCAATAAAGTGAATTAATGCACGTTCTTCCATCTCTTTAATAGTGCTTTGAATGACAGGTAGCAATCCTTGATAGTTACTAGCAGCACCAAAATCCCCAAAAATAATATTGCCTTTTTCATCAAACAAGGTGTTGTGAGCATATAAATCGCCATGACAAACTTGATTGTCGTGTAAGTATTCAAAGACGGTTTGCATCTGTTCAATTATTTTCTTAATAGTGGAAATCGGTAACTCAAAACCTGACTCAAAGGTGTCGCGAGTACAAGTATCAAAGTTAGGTGGTAAACCTAGATTTTTAAAGTGTAGTGGGATCAGTTCCATCACTAAAGCGAGTTGGTCTGGCTGAGCAACCTGAGCGATAGGTTTAACTAAGTTACGATGAGTTCCCACCCTTAGACATGCATCTAGTTCATCTTCAGGATAACCATCACTGGTAACTTCGCCCTTAAATACTTTAACCGCTATATTTTCAGGGAAGTGTTTTTCTGGATTACCTGTGGCACTCCATTTAGCTTTATAGATAACACCTGAAGCACCTTGTCCAAGCACTTCCTGTAATTCATATTGTGTTGCATCAATCTCAGGTATTTTGTGATCACTTTTCTCATTATCGCAAAATGGGTTACCGGAAAAAGCAAACCAAGCGAGTTTAGGTAAATTGAGCACCTGTATTGGAAATGCTAATAATTGATTAGCCGAAATTCTTAATAGCTCTAGGTTTATCAGTTGATCAGTACTTTTAGGTAAACGCTTTAGTTGGTTGCCGGCTAAAGCTAGTTTCTGCAAGCGTGTTCGATAGCCCAATGTTTCAGGTAACTGAGATATTTTGTTATCGGTTAAAATTAACCAACGCAATTGCTGCGGTAGCGATTCACTGCTGACCGTAGTAATTTGGTTTGATTTAAAACCAACCATTTCTAAATTACGACAATCACCTAAAACATCAGGTAATTCAGTAAAACGGTTATTAGAAGCAAAAATAATTTTTAAATGACTAAGTTGCGCTATCTCTTTCGGCAAACTACTGAGTTGATTGTTTGATAAATCAAGTATTTCTAATGTATCGGCTAACGTTAAAATTTCCATTGGAAACTCCGTTAGTGATTCAACTAATTGTAAACGTTTGATTCCAAGTAGTTTTCCTGACTTTAATTGTGCAAGCGTATGCAAAATAGGCTTCCTAATAACGGTGGGGTTGAATAAGTAAGCACATAATATAATAAATATTAGCTAAGTGCTCGCATCAAGATTAGGTGAAGCCAGTTAAAATGCGGGACTAGCATGGGTAAGAGGTAAAGGGGTAAGAGATAATTTAACGTATTTATATTTTAGCTATAGCGAACATGATCCCGTACATAATTGGTTGGTGGAGAATATAAATAGCCAAGGAGTGTTGTCCTAACCGAGCTAAACTATTGGTTAACTTATTATTTTTTATTTTTAGGTTAAATAATGACTTATGCATTAGATAAATACCAATCAATACCGATGCAATCCACGGGACAAAACTGACTAGATCAATTGTTTTTGTAGGGATATGGAGATGGTGAACAGACCATTCCCAGAGTGGTCGCATACTAATCCATCCTAGTTGATAGGTAATCAAGCAAGTAATGCCAATGATTAGTGCTGTATTTGGAAAACGCGAAAAGAGTGCAGCAATGGGAAGTGCTATTGCGATGAAGTGGATAATGCCGAAGTAGACCCATGCATTAGGGTACATAAATACACTTCCTACCGTAATTAACCAAGCGACAACAATTAATTTTAGCGTTGATTTGGTTAATTTAAGCCAGCGGATTTGTTGTGAATAGACGAGGTAACTGCTCATGCCGACGGCGAGTAAAAAGCCGCTAACAATGATTCTTCTAAATATACGCCATTCTAGTTGTGTATTGGTGTTGATATCCCACCAGTCAAATACTGCGAGGTTATAACAAAAGTGGAAGATAACCATTAATACAATGGCGCTCCCACGTAATAGGTCCACTTCAAAGATACGTTCTTTTAACTTTAGATGTGGAGTATTTTGTTGTTGTATAACCATTTTACGCTTTCTTATTG
The DNA here is from genome assembly GCF_036697365.1 of Psychromonas arctica. Taxonomy (GTDB): domain Bacteria; phylum Pseudomonadota; class Gammaproteobacteria; order Enterobacterales; family Psychromonadaceae; genus Psychromonas; species Psychromonas arctica_A. Next base: position 54,096 of record NZ_JBAHZA010000010.1, on the reverse strand, counting down.
TGTATTAATTAGTGAATACATAATATAGCAAATAAGTTGCCAATACCCACATCATACAGGCAATTACAAAGTCAATAATCTGCTGACTTTTTGGTTTAGATAAAATAGGTGCGAGCTTTTGACCTAATAGAGATAATCCGAAAAACCAGATAAATGAAGCACTTACCCCACCAAGAACAAACCATGGACGTTGATCTGCTGTTAAGTTCGCGGCAAAACCACCTAAAATGACCACAGTATCAATATACACATGGGGATTAAGAATAGTAAAAGCGCAACACGCTAATAGAATCGCTTTAAAGTTACGGTTTTTATGGTCACTATTAAGCCTATTTTCACCTTGTGCAGCACTGTTGAAAGAGAGAAAGCCGTAGTAATACATAAAAGCAGCGCCCAGAATCCCAATGCCTGTCAATAACCAAGGATTAGCACTAAATACTTTCGCACCTCCCCATACACCAGCAGACATAAATACGGCATCGGCAATTGAGCAAAAACCGGCTACAAATAGGTGATATTGGCGACGAATACCTTGATTAAGTACAAACGCATTTTGCATACCAATTGGCATGATTAAAGTTGCCATTAAAGTGAGGCCGGTAAAGTAGGTTGTGAACATATTATTCCAGTTGGTGATTATTAATTATGGCTACTATAGTGACTTTCTTAGTGTTAGTGTATCTAATAAATTTAATGTTTAATTAGTTTTTCTAATGACTGTGATAAATGGAGAGATAGTTGATGGATTTAAGCCAAATAGATTATAAATTATTGAAAGCATTGGATGCAGTTGTCATGGAGCAAAGCTTCGAGCGTGCTGCTCAACGACTATTTATTACTCAATCTGCTATTTCTCAACGTATTAAAACATTAGAAAAACAATTTGGTGAACCATTATTAATTCGCTCTACACCACCTCAATCTTCGGAGTTAGGCCGCGTTTTATTAGGGCATTATCAACGTGTATTGCAATTGGAGATGGAACTAAATCAGCAGCTTGAGTTACAAACTAATCAAGTTCAAACTTTACCATTAGCAGTGAATGCAGATAGCTTAGCGAGTTGGTTGATTAATGCGTTAAGTCCCATCATTCAGCAAAAAAATGTACAACTTAATCTATTTGTTCAAGATGAATCAACGACTTGGGAGCGTATGCGTAGCGGTGAAGCATTAGCATGTTTAACCAGTAAAGCGAAAGCAATCAGCGGCAGTGACAGTTATTTTCTTGGCTATATGGAATATGTATGTGTAGCTAGCCCTGACTTTATCCAGCGTTTTTTTAAAAATGGTGTCAATAGAGAGAGTTTGCAGCATGCCCCCGCAATGTCCTTTGATCAACACGATGATATGCACTTTGCATTTATGAGGGAACACTTTCAATTACAGATGGGGCATTACCCCTGTCATACTGTTCGTTCTTCGGAAGCATTTATAGATTTAACATTGGCCAGCGGTGCTTATAGCTTCAATACTACTTTTGGTGTCGAGCAACACCTTAAGAGTGGGGCTCTGGTGGATCTATTACCTGAGCAACGAGTACGAGTGCCACTGTATTGGCATTGTTGGCAGTTAGGCGGAGAGTTGATGAAACAACTAACTGAACAGATAATTCAATATTCACATCAGGTGCTTAATCAACAGCACTAACTTGAAAGCGATATTAGTGCTTTATAGGCTTATGATAGTTCGATAGGTTTATCGAGTGTTACTTTCCAAACATCATCGCTCTTAGCTATGCATATATCGGCTAAACTATGTTTTCTTAACTCGTCCAGAAAAGCCTGCATCGCTTTATGAAAAATAGGTTTGACCAAACAAACGCTGTTTAAGCGACAAGGTGGATCTTGGCAGTTAACTGGCGACAAAGTCGTTTCCATTACTTCGATGACGTTACCTAAATTGATTGTATTAGCCGGCTTTGCCAGTTTTATTCCACCACTTTTTCCTCGTACTGTTTGAATAAACCCTGCCTTACCTAAATGATGAATTACTTTTGTTAGGTGATTAAAGGAGATCCCAAATAGTTCTGCAATATCTGTTGCTTTAGATAATGGCGCCTGATCAACTTGCGTATTTAAGTAAATTAATACACGAATGGCGTAATCCGTATGTTTAGTGAGTTGCAATAGATAACCTTTTAACCATGATTAGTATTTGTTGTTTTACTTTATTTTAGTCGTTTAATTTTAATTATGCATTTTAATTGCATCTTTTAAAATAAGTATTTAATATGCATTTTAAATTTAAATATGTATTTTATATGCAACTTAATGAGGTGGCACATGTTAACAGATAATGAAATTAAAATAATTAAAGCGAGTACACCTGCTCTGGCTGAGTATGGCGAGCAGATCACTGGACGTTTTTATCAAATATTGCTGGCTAAAAACCCTGAATTAAAAAATATCTTTAACATGACCAACCAGAAATCGGGCAATCAAAAACAAGCATTAGCGATGGCTGTTTATGCCTTCTCAAAATATGTTGATAATTTGTCAGTAATCTTAGGTGACGTAGAGCGTATTGCTCAAAAACATGCCAGCCTAGGCATTAAAGCTGAGCATTATCCACTAGTAGGAAGTGCATTATTAGAAGCTATTGAAGAGATACTAAATCCTGGTGAAGAAGTCATCGCTGCGTGGGCAAGTGGCTATGGCATATTAGCGAATGTATTTATTGAAAGAGAAAAGGCATTGTACGAAGAGAATGCTCAGAAAGCTGGTGGATGGTCTGATACGCGTGATTTCATTATTGTAAAAATGCATCAAGAGACACCTTTGATCACCTCTTTTTATTTGCAACCTAGTGATCAGGGAGTAGTCTCTGAATACACCGCAGGTCAGTATATTAGTATTTATTTACAACCTGAAGGACAGGCGTATCAGCAGATTAGACAATATAGTTTATCTGGTGCATTTGATAAAAAAGGTTACCGTATTTCTGTTAAAAAAGAGTTGAACGATCAAGGCGAAGGGTTAGTTTCTAATTATTTACATAGTCAATTTAAGGTGGGTGATACCGTTAAAGTAACACCGCCATGTGGTGAGTTTGTATTGCAAAAAACCGATAATCCAGTTGTGCTGATTAGTGGCGGTGTAGGTATTACACCGATGCAAGCGATGCTAGAAACGTTAACTCAACAAACTGAATCGCGTGAAGTACATTTTATCCATGGCGCTCAAGATCGCCAACATCATGCATTTAAAAATGAGCTTGATTTGTTAGTAGAAAAGCAAAAAGTTGATGCTCATTGTTTTTATCAGCAAGTCGATACTCTGTCGTCCGGTGAATACCAAGGTTTGATTGATATTCAAAAAATACACAACTTACTGCCTGCTGGCGCAGAGTATTATATTTGTGGACCGGTAGTGATGATGAAAGCGATTTATCAACAATTAAAAGACTTGAAAGTGAGTGATGAGCAAATTCATTATGAAGTGTTTGGACCTAACAAAAGTCTAGCTTAAGCACTTAGCATATGCCGTTTAACTGTTACTTAATGCGTTAAGCGGCTTAAAGTGTTTTTTGAACGAAGATGTTTGGTGAGCTGATCATTTGATCTACTAAGCTAGCAATCTATTACCTTGTTAATCCATTACCTTATTAAGCTATTACCGTAATAATCTATCAACTTAGTAACTTAACTTGTTTAATTTCCTACCTTTGTAACGTGGTTATCTTTTAAATTGCCGCTTTAACCTTTAACCTTTAACCTTTAACCTTTAACCTTTAACCTTTAACCTTTAACCTTTAACCTTTAATCTTTAACCTTTCAAATTGCACCTTTAATCTTTTTAAGCTCGTGGCGAAGAGCTTGTAAACGTTCTGAATGAACTTCTGGTAGGTGGGTGTTGTTTAATAATGCAGTGGTATTTTGAAACTTCACTATTAAATCACCTTTACTTTTAGGATTCTGTTGCAACATATGAATAAATACTTGTGAGCGATTCAGAATAGCGCCAGAATTTAAAGGCTCTAGTAATAAAGCTTGATCGAAACGTTCTAATGCCTCTTCATATTCACCATTAGTGAAGTGCTCGATACCTGCCTTATTGTGTGCTTTAAAAATATCCATACGTTGTTGTAACGCTTTACCAGTATGTTTTTTAATATTAATTTTAGTCGTTGGATCAATAATATGGCGTTGTTCTAATTCAGCAAGTAGTGGCGTTGCTTCTTCAAATTCACCGATATCCAATAAAGAAAGTGAGCTTTCAATTAAAAAGGTGGTGTCGAAATCCGTTATCTCACTGGTTATATTTTTTAAAGTATTAAAAATACGGCGTTTTGCTTTGAGTGGTTCATTTAACGTAAATAATACGTTGGCTTGGTAAATTTCATCGAAACCATTAAAGTTAAATTCTTTATTTTTACCTTCTTCAAAGCGGCTTTGATATAAGGTTGAAGAAACTCGCTTTAAGATCTGCCGACGCTCATTTAAGTCATGTTCTTGTTTGGCCAGATTAAGAATACTGCGTAAATAGTTCGCAAGATGACATGGATCTGGGTAGAACGAGTTACGGCTGAGAAATAAAATAGATGAGTAACTGTTTACCATTACTAAGTATTCTTCCATCTCATTGGCAAGTAAGGCGACTTCTTGATGGCGCTCGATGCTGTGATGGGTCGCATTTGCAGCTTGGCTTAAAATAGTTAACGCATTACTCAGTTGACCGTCTTGCTTATAGGAGCGAGCTAACCAACGATAAGCCTCCATCTGCAAAGGTGAGCTTTCTATTAAACGTGTTAACACTTCAATCGATTCTTTATACTTTTCTTGTAAAAAAAGAGATCTACCTAAACTAATGCAAGGTCTAACTAAAGGTCTGAGTTCAACCAATGGTTTTAAAATGCGGTCTGCACTCGTAAACTCTTTTGTTTCAATATAGATTTCAGCCAATAAATTTTTACATAAGTTACGGTTTTCTGATGAGGCTTGAATCTTATCTTTACAAAGAGAGATTGCTAATGGGTAATCTTTATCTGAAATCGCTTTATAGATATCTTGAAGTATGGATTTTCGTTTTGTGGCTGCTGTCAGTCGTGTACTTAGTTGTACAGGAGAGAAGGGTTTCATTAGATAATCATCAGGAGACTTTTCCATTGCAGTTAGCACCATGCGCTTGTTGCTGTCGCCAGTGATGATAAAACAAATTGCGTGGTCTGGAATTAACTTATTTTGTTTTAGGTAATCTAAAAGTTGTACACCATTCTTACCTGCGCCTAAATTGTAATCAAACAAGTAAATATCGAATTTAATGAGGCTGGCAACTTTGACTGCTTGCTCGGTTGTTTCAACAAAGGTCATATCTTTAGCACCTTGGTTGATCAGCATCGTCTTCATCATTACATGAAATGGTTTTTGATCATCTACTATTAATATTTTTTTATTATTATAACGATACATAGTTAATACCAATCTAATTCACATTCTGCTTTGTTGATAATACCAAGTACATTAATGGGTAAAAATAAGTAAAGGAGTGTAGGCGGTATTTGTCAAGATATAGCCCTTTTTACATTATGTTTGAATAATTTAAAAGGGATTAGAAGCAGAAAGTGGCGTCTCTGCATAGAATGAAGATGAAATGGTGGAGGGAGGTGGATTCGAACCACCGAAGCTTTCGCGACAGATTTACAATCTGTTCCCTTTGGCCACTCGGGAACCCCTCCGTTATTTCGAGGAGCATAATATCAGAAAATAATTACATGTGAAGATTAAATTCAAAAAAACATTAAATAAAATCAGCTTGTTGCCGATAAAAATAGGAGTGAACATAAAAAAGCAGCAGGAACGCATCTTTCAGTATGAATATTGAACAACTTAAACAGCAAGCGGTGATAAATGAATGGCAGTTAGGGCAGCAGTTGAATACTGCTGTGCATACTGGCGCCCGTGATAAGTTTAATTTATTGCTCAGTTTCTTATCTGATGATGCACGTGACTTTGCGCAATTTGATGTTAAAGCTAACCCTGAGGCTGCGACTAAAAATGAAGATTTACGCGCATATTTTGAGTTGCCAGCAAGCCAACCATTATTAAATGCAGGCCCATCGACCAAATTATTAGCTGAATTAAATGAAGATTTACATCAGGCGAAACTAGCAGATATTCGTCTTAAGCAGTTATTAAGTAATGAAGCTGTACTTTCTAGAAATAAGCAGAGCACTTTACCGCTAGATATCATTGATAATTTACCCCTGCATAAAAAGCTACGAGTAAATACAGGGGAAGAGTTTAAAACGAATGAGCCTGGCTTAGAAAATCAACATTTACCAGGCATTGATGCAAGCCTATTGGATGAATATAAGCATCTAGATTTAGATAATAATCCTTTGAAAATAACTCGTCCAAGATATTGATATGAGTAATACTTTATGACGATTTTACGCCCCGCCTATTAATTAATCCTAGATTATTGAGTAAAGTGACTGAAGGACCTGACAAAACATCCTTGGTTGAACTTCACTTATTGTATGCTGTCATATTCGCAACTTAACTAACATTAGGCTAATACAATCCATTGTTTTTTTATATTGTAAAATAGAAGAAAGTAGCGGAAGTAGTAGGGATTAGTTTTGTTTGTATATATCAAAATAGGAAAGTATTTATGAGAAACAAAATGCCTAAAAGTGCTGTGAAAAAAGTAGCTATGTTTACTGCTGTAGTATCGTTAACGTCAGCTTTGTCTGCTTGTGTTGGTAGTAATGCAGTTACTGATAAAGTAATGCAGTTTAACTTAGAGGTAGTGGACAATCGCTACGCTCGTGGTGGTGTTAATATCTTATTATTACCTGTTTATGCATTAACATTAGCGGTTGATGTCGTTGTCTTTAACTCTTTAGAATTCTGGACAGGAAAAAATCCACTTAACGGTAGCCCACATATTTTCGACTCTGAGGTGAAAACGCAATACCAAATAAACGATGGGTTAGATCCATCATTAAGGAAAGCGCCGCTAAAACCATTAACTAATAAAACAAGCGACGAAAAATCAGTTTACTCTGTGCAAGTAAATCCTGTGAATGAAAATACTATTGATTACGATATTGTTTACACCAACGGTGAAAAAGCAGTGCTACGTGGAGAGAAAGTTGGAGAAGATGTTACGTTCTCATTAAACGGAGAAGTGGTTACAACTGCGTCAATGAATCAATTATCTGAATATATGTCTGAGCAACAACCGCAATCTTAATAACTTAGCTTAGTCTGAAGCTTAGCTTTGTTGATTATCGAATATAAAAAAACCTTAACAAATGTTAAGGTTTTTTTGTTTTACAGCGTTAATTATTTAACTATTTAAATACTACGGTACGATTCGCGTAAACAAACACTTTATCATCTAATACTTGCTGCAAGGCACGACTTAATACTGATTTCTCAACGTCTCGGCCTGCTTTGGCTAATAACTCTGCACTATAAGCGTGGTCTATATGTGCTACATCTTGGGTAATAATTGGACCTTCATCTAGGTCATTATTAACAAAGTGAGCGGTTGCACCGATAATTTTTACACCACGGTCAAAAGCTTGTTGATAGGGTTTTGCCCCAATAAACGCCGGTAAGAACGAGTGATGAATATTGATTAAGCGATTAGCATAAGTTTCTACAAACTTAGGCGTTAAAATACGCATGTACTTCGCTAAAATAACGTAATCAGGCGTATAAGGAGCAATCGTTTCTAATACTTTTTCTTCGTGCTCTTCGCGTGTTAAACCTTCATGACTTACTGTGTGGTAAGGGATGTTAAATTTAGTCACCAGATCTTCTAATACATCATAGTTACCAATAACTGCTGCAATTTCAACATCGATGCCACCATAAGTGCTTTTCATTAAAATATCGCCGATACAGTGTGCTTCTTTAGTTACAAGAATAACGATACGTTTACGTTGTGTTGAGTTGATCAATGAACGTGATGAACCTGCTGGTAGGCTGTAATCTAAGTCTGCTAACAATGTTTCATCGTTAAAAAAGCCTTCAATCTCAGTGCGCATAAAAAAGCGGTTGTATTGATGGTCAACAAACTCATTATTTTTAACAATATTTAATTGGTGTTTTTGACAGATATTAGTAATTTGTGCAATCAAGCCCTTCGAGTCAGGGCAAGTTGTTAATAGTGTTTTCTTTTGCATTATTTTCTCTATTGATTAAAACATGTCGCGCAGAACTGTATTCGCTTAATTATGATGCGTTTAGCCACAACACTTTTTATATTTTTTACCGCTACCACATGGGCAACTATCATTGCGCTGTATCTTACCTGATTTTTGTTCAGGATAAAAAGCTCCATCACAATAAAACCATTGGGCTTGCTGTTTTACAAAGTTTGAGAGTTCATGGTGGCAACGTAATTGACCTTCGGAATGATACCAAGCTTTAAATTCTACAAAGCCTTTATCGATATCGGTTTCAGTACTCACTATTTCCAGGTTTTTCCAATCCAATGATTGCTCTGATAATTGTGCGACGGTTAAGTCACCACGATAGTCAGGGTGATAAGTGGAAAATAAATATTCACCTAGTTGTAAGCAAAATGCACTATAACGAGAACGCATTAGTTGCTCACAGGTACTCGCAGTTTGCTGACCGTCATGCAATGGTTGGCAGCAATCCTGATAGGCTTTACCGCTTTTACATAAACATCCATTCATTTTCTTTGCCCCATAAAAAAAGCGCTCATTGAGCGCTTTAATTGTTTCAGTTTAAGCTGAAATTATTTTTGCGCGTAAGCATCATTATGTATGCCAGCAGCACGGCCAGATGGGTCCGCATTGTTTTGGAAACTTGCGTCCCAAGCTAATGCTTCAACTGTTGAACATGCAACAGATTTACCATGTGGAACACACTCTGCCGCACTGTCTAGTGGGAAGTGCTCTTCAAAGATACTACGGTAGAAGTAAGCTTCTTTTGTATCTGGTGTATTGATAGGGAACTTGAACTCAGCTGTTGCTAGCTGTTGATCTGTCACTAAAGTTTCAACGTGCTCTTTTAGTGTATCAATCCAGTTGTAACCAACACCATCAGAGAATTGCTCTTTTTGACGCCATAGTACTTCTGGTAATAATTGCCCATCAAATGCTTCACGTAGAATATTTTTCTCGATGCGGCCATCTTTGATCATTTTAAGTTCTGGGTTAGTACGCATTGCTACGTCCATGAACTCTTTATCTAAGAATGGTACACGTGCTTCAACACCCCAAGCTGACATCGATTTATTAGCACGTAAACAGTCAAACATGTGTAGTTTGCTTAGTTTACGGTTTAACTCTTCATGGAACTCTTGAGAGTTTGGCGCTTTGTGGAAGTATAAGTAACCACCGAAGATTTCATCAGCACCTTCACCTGACAGTACCATTTTGATACCCATCGCTTTAATCTTACGTGCCATTAGGTACATAGGAGTCGATGCACGGATAGTTGTTACATCGTAAGTTTCTAGGTGGTAGATAACTTCTTTAAGTGCATCAATACCATTTTGAACGGTAAAGATAATAGGGTGGTGAACGGTACCTAATTCGTCAGCTACTTTTTGTGCTGCTGCCAAATCTGGTGAACCTTCTAGGCCAACAGAGAAAGAGTGCAGTTGTGGCCACCATGCGCCACTCTCGTCGTTATCTTCAACACGTTGTTTAGCAAATTTCTGTGTAATTGCAGAGATAACTGAAGAATCTAAACCACCAGACAATAATACACCGTAAGGTACATCACACATTAGTTGGCGTTTAACCGCTTCTTCTAATGCTTGGCCGATTTCTGCAGCGCTACCGCCGTTATCTTTAACTGCATCATATTCCATCCAATCACGAACGTAATATTTAGTTAATTCACCAACTTCACTGTCTAAGTAATGCCCTGGTGGGAACTCAGATACTTTAGAACAGATAGGCGTTAATGCTTTCATTTCTGACGCCACGTAGTAGTTACCGTGCTCATCCCAACCTTGGTATAGTGGAATGATACCCATATGGTCACGACCAATTAGGTATTTGTCTTTTTCTTGATCGTATAAACAGAAAGCAAAGATACCGTTTAGGTCATCTAGGAATGCATTGCCTTTCTCTTCGTATAAACCAAGGATAACTTCACAGTCAGACTTAGTTTTGAATTGGTAACCACAAGTTAGCTCTGCCGCTAGTTCTTTATGATTGTAGATTTCGCCATTAACAGCAAGGATGTGTGTATTATTTTGATTGTATAAAGGCTGTGCACCATTATTCACGTCTACGATAGAAAGACGTTCATGAACAAGGATCGCTTTATCAGAAGAATAAACGCCAGACCAGTCTGGGCCGCGATGACGAAGCAGTTTTGACATTTCAATTGCTTGTTGGCGCAATGCGATAGGATCGCTTTTAATGTCGAGCACACCAAAAATAGAACACATAGGGTTACCTTTTATTATGTAAACGAATAATAAGGTTATTCGTTACTTCTTGAATTACTTTTAAGCACCACTTTATCAAGAGAAGTGCTTCGTGATCAATCTAGATCAACATACTGAGAGAGTTGATTTTTGCAGAATAAACATCAAAAGTCACACGAAATCAGTACAATTTACTAACAAAAAACATCGATAGCGGGATATTTCTTATTATAAGTCCAGTTTATGAGGACTTTTTTCTAAAATTGTTTGGAAATCTGTCCAAACATGTCGTGCGAATCCAGCACCAGCTTCTTCATACATGTTAAACACTAAATTCACACCTAATGCATTTAATTCTTCTTCATCAGTTTTATAATGTGCTAATGCTGCGACTTTAAAGCTACAGTTTTCAATATTATTTAATTGCTCGGCAGCATAGCGATTACCATTATGATCAGGCATTGCTAATAGAATTAATTTAATTTTATCTGTGAGTTGTAGTTTATTCCAAAAATCTGAATCTAATGCATCGCCAGTGATCACGCGTCGTCCAACTTCTCGGTGTTGTAGCGTAGTGAGATGGTTGTAATCAATACCCATTACTTTTTCACCATAAGTGGTTTTCAGCGCATCGTATGCACCGACGCCAATCCGTCCCATTCCCATCACTAAAATTTGTGCGTCACCAACACGTACTGGGCGATCATCTAAATGTAAACGTGTTGCTTGATAGCGTTTTAAAGCCAAACGGTAACGGTCATATATAGCATCTGCATACTTATTTAATAAAGCGGCGATAATAAAACTCAGTGAAACGGCAATTGCAGTGATAATTAACCAGTCACGACTTAACCAGCCTTTGTAAGTTGCTAGAGAAGCCACGATTAATCCAAATTCACTGTAGTTTGCTAAACTAAAAGCAGCAAATAGTGAAGTGCGCGAACGTAGTTTAAATTTACTGAGGGTTAAGAAGTACAGCACAATTTTTCCGGCTAATAAGACTGATAGCACTAGAGCAATCATTAAGTGGTCAAATTGCGGTAAGCCTCCAAAACCTATGTTTAAGAAGAAACAGACCAGGAACAGTTCTTTTAAATTGAATAATGAACGAGCCATCTCTTTTGCACTCGGGTGTCCAGCTAATAACATACCGGCAATCAGCGCACCTAAATCCGCCTTCATACCTAGACTTTCAAATAAACCTGCACCAACAATTAAAGCTAATACAAAGCCGTATAAAACCAGTAACTCTCCGTGGCCAGCTTTATCTAATATCTTATAAAGTAGTGGTCTAATTAATGGCAGTGCAAGCAAACCGATCGCCCAGATAGAAGGAACTTTACCAACTGAAATGGTTAAAAACAGGACAGCAAAAATATCTTGCATGATTAAGATACCAATGGCGATTCGCCCATAAAGTGAATTTGCTTCACTTTTTTCTTCTAAAATCTTAACCGCAAATACAGTACTAGAAAAGCTTAAGGCAAAACCGATAAGGACTAACCCATAGATATCTAGTTCAGAAAATAACGAAACCCCTAACTGTTTAATAATAAATAATATTGCCGTGTAAAATAGAATACTGGCGACAATATGAATACTGGCTCCCGCCCATACTTCAGACTTTAACAGGGTACGAATATTTAATTTTAAGCCGATGGAAAAGAGTAACAAGGTTACCCCTAAATTAGCTAAAGTAACTAATGCATCGGATGACTCAAAACCCATGAAGTTAAGAGTAAAGCCGGCTAACAAGAAACCTACCATTGGCGGTAAACCTGTTAAATTAATGATCATGCCAAAACTGAAGGCCATACCAATGAAGAGTAATATTGTGCTGTCCATGAATTCACTTATTTATATAATTGGGGGATTGATTTTGAAAACGTTATGCCGCGCTATTTTATAGTATTGCGTTTATATTTACTTATTAATTTAGTTCGAGAGGGATTCCTATAGTTAAATGATTGGTAGTCTTTGCCTTTTTGAAAATAAGGCATTAATACTGATAAGTAGTAAACGAAAAGATAATGAACGTATTGCTTACGCTCATTATCTGATATTCAATTATTATAGGCTTTTAATCGAGTATTCGTTTTGTGGTTGAGTAAGCAATTCATATTCAACAAAAGTGGTGGTATCAGGCCAGTGTCGGAATACATTGATAACAATATTATCATCTAACAGCCAATGAAAGCTGGCTTCTCCCTCTGAAGTATCACCTGTAGAGTGAGTTGGTTGACCGTATTTTTTCATTATTTCATTTTTAACTTTTACAATTAATTCAGGCTTATTTCTACCAATATAAGTATAAGTTGCTTTAACAAAGTCAGTTTTGTCAGTGTATTGTATGTTTAGCTCACTAGTCCCTTTAATAGATGCTCCAGTGAAATAAGTGTCCGATAAAGATTGGTTATCTTCTGAGATGACTTTAATAGATTGCTGTTTTATCTTTTTTCTTAATAACTCTCGATTAGCGCAGCTGATCAACTCTCCGAACATTTTGGTAGTAGCCTCTTTCAAACAGAGTTCATGATCAATTAAGTGCTGAAGTCGCTCTTTTGCCCATGTTTGCGATGACTTTTTATAAAGTGTTATTGCAGTCTCTTTATCTTGGTTAATAAAAAGGCCCATTTCATAAAAATAAGCTAATTTTGCATGCGCTAGTGGATAGTTTAGCTCAGAAGCATATTGATAATTTTTTACCGCTTTTTGTAGGTTAGCGCTTATGTTGTGTTGATAATCTATTGTTCCATTTTCATAAATTTGACCCAGTATGTAATATGCTTCTGCATTACCTCTTCTAGATGCTTGGGTATACCAGTCAATCGCTCGTCTTATACTTTTCTCCGTCCCTTTACCAAACTCTGATAAACGCCCTAGTTGGAATTGAGCATTAGTGTTACCTTGTAATGCTGCGCGTCGGTACCAACTCATTGCTTTAGCATTATCTACTTCCCCAACTTCTCCAGATTCAAAAATAGTACCTAACTTAAAGGCAGCTTGAGAGTAATTATTGTTTGCTGACTTTGAATAGAGTTGTATCGCTTTCGAGTAGTCTTGTTTTTTTCCTAATCCATGTTCATACATATAAGCTAGTTGGTATTGTGCTAATGCATTATTTTGGTTGGCTGCAGCTTGATACCATTGCACGGCTTTTTCATAATTAATTTCTAATGCTTCACCGGATTGGTAAATTTTACCTAAGTCTATTTGTGCATTTACATGCCCTTGTTGTGCTGCTTTTTCATACCAATAAATGCTTCTATCGTTATCTTTGCGAGTGCCAATACCATATTGATAATAATTACCCACTTGGAACTGTGAAATTGGATCGCCTTGTTTTGCGGCTAACAGATAGTAATCTAAAGCTATCTCACTATTTTGCTCTACACCAGAGCCTTTTTCGTAAAGTGTACCGAGTACATATTGTGCGGCTTCATATTCTTGTTGTGCAGACTTTTTGTACCAATAAACGGCTTTTTTAAGGTCTTCTTTCACACCCTGTCCACTTTCATACATCCAACCAATAGTGTATTGCGCTGGCGCATCACCTTTCTTTGCTAGTGGTAACCAAATTTTTACTGCTTTTTTATAGTTGCCTGAATGAGCAGCCTCATAACCTTCAGAAAATTTTACTTGAGCTGCTACTTGTCCCGACAAAAGGGGAAGGGCAACCGTCAAAATAACTAATGGGGAAAATATTTTCATAGTATAAACACTAAATTCCATGTGACAAAAATATGATGTAATTGATTATGCCATTAGATTACGATTAAAACAGGTATATATTTCTTATATTTAAATATAAATTTATTTTATGAAAGTGATCTACTTGGTGTTTTTTAAATATTACTTGATGAGGGTTTGATTTTATTGGCTAATATCTATGCGTGTTAAGATAGGGACTTGATTGTAATGTCTTTTTTGCTTTTACTGCAACACAGTAATACCTCACCATCTTTCAGGTAAGCCATTGGGAAAGTGGTGTATGAAACATCACCAGAAACAAGCTGTGAGCGACAGGCGCCACAATGCCCATCTCGGCAATGAAACTCAACAGACACTGCTTGCTTTTCTAAGTTTTCAAGCAGTGTCGCCTCTTCATCTAACGTATATTGTTTGCCATTATAAGTGAGTTTAGAGGACATATTGTTGGCCATTCTTATAGTTCAAAGCTACTTAAGTCTTCACTATCAACAGTACTGTTGATTTGACCTACTAGATAAGAGCTGATTTCAGCTTCTTGTGGTGCTACTTGAACATTGTCACTGACTAACCAGTGGTTAATCCATGGAATTGGATTAGTCTTAACTACAAAAGGTGCTTCATAGCCAATCGCTTGCATACGCTGGTTCGCAATATATTCAACATACTGGCATAAAATTTCTTCGTTAAGACCGATCATTGAACCATCTTTGAATAGGTATTGTGCCCATTCTTTTTCTTGTTCTGCAGCTTTTAAGAAAATATCACGACCTTCAGCGAAGCATTCGATAGCAATTTCAGCCATCTCAGGATCATCTTTACCGTCAGCCCAAAGATTCAGCATTTGCTGAGTTGAGTTAAGGTGTAATGCTTCATCACGAGCAATTAGCTTGATAATCTTTGCATTACCTTCTAATAAGTCACGCTCTGCAAAGGCAAATGAACAAGCGAATGACACATAAAAGCGAATTGCTTCTAATGCATTTATAGAACAAACACATAGGTACAATTTCTTTTTAATATCACGTAATGTTAATTTTTCTGTTTCACCTTCGATATTAACGTAAGGTACTTCGTTTTGCTCTAAACCATGTAGCTGCATAAACTGCACTGCATGGATTAAACCGTCGTAATAAAACGAGATATCAGTAGCACGCTTTTGAATTTCATCGTTATTTACAATATCTTCAAACACTTCGTTTGGATCTGTAAATAAGTTACGAAGAATATGTGTGTAACTACGGCTATGAATTGTTTCAGAAAAAGACCAAGTTTCGATCCAAGTTTCTAATTCAGGTAACGAAACAATAGGCAGTAATGCCATATTAGGACTACGGCCTTGAATTGAATCTAAAAGCGTTTGGTACTTCAAATTTGAAATGAAGATATGCTGTTCGTGATCTGGTAAATTTAAAAAATCAATGCGATCACGGCTTACGTCAATCTCTTCTGGACGCCAGAAGAACGACAACTGTTTTTCAATTAATTTTTCAAATACTTCAAATTTTTGTTGGTCATAACGAGCCACGTTAACCGGGTTACCAAAGAACATAGGTTCTTTCATTGCATCGTTGGAAAGGGTAGAGAAAGTTGTGTAAGCCATGTGACTCTCCGTGGTAAATTATTGATGGGTATACTATACGGATGAGCCTGTATTTTCTATCACTTTAAAGAGAAAAATATTAGTTAAATTATTTCTTCCGTTTAAAAGGCATCACTAATAATCCCCACAAATGCGCATTGTCTTTAGCATCTGGAAATTCTGTGATGCCAATATCAATCTCTAGGTCTGGTTTTGTGGCTTGGGCAGAATAGCTACCAAATAAACGATCCCACCAAATCACACTAAAGCCATAGTTGGAATTACTCTCTTTGAATAGCTGACTGTGATGAATACGATGTAGAATTTGAGTCATTAAAACTAATCGTGTTACCGCTTCTACTTTTGCAGGTAAACGAATATTAGCGTGATTGAATATGGCAAAGCCATTGAGTAATACTTCAAATAAAATTACTGCAAAGGCGGGAATCCCTAATACAAAAATAGCAACGCCTTTAATGACTAAACTCGCAATGATCTCTAAGGGGTGAAAGCGTAACCCGGTGCTACTATCTACATGTGTATCGGCGTGATGCACTTTGTGTAGTTGCCACAATAAAGGTATTTTGTGGAATAGTCTGTGTTGCCAATAAATAAGCATATCTAAAAATAACAAACTAAGGGTTACGACTAACCATCCTGGAAGCTCAATCAGGTTAAATAACCCTATTTTTTGTTCAGTGAAGAATAAAGCTAAGCTCATTAATCCTAATGGGAATATTAACCTCGCTGATAAACCTGATATAAATACGATGCCAAAGTTACCTATTAAACGCATTCTCTTAGAAGGCGCATTAGACTTAGTAGGTAACTGGCGCGCAGGAAATAATCTTTCTACAGTAAACATCACTGCTAAAATGCTAATAAAAATGATTAACCTGAGCTGGGCATCATCAACCATACTTATTCCTTATTTTCTACTTGATGTGATTTTAATGTTTTATAACCACCATGAATGCGTGTAAACACTGTCATCGCACCTAATAAAGCAAACAGATAAGCTAGAGCTGGGAAGTATTGTGGCCAAATACAAAATGCTACAAAAAAGGCGATGGTTTCTGTGCCTTCTGTTAATCCATTAATGAAATAAAAACTCTTGTTTGCAAATTGAGGACGATCTAGATTCAGCTTTTCAGCTGGGATGGCAAAAGCTAAGAAAGTAGAGCCGGTACCAATAAATACCGCTAATAATACCGCAGCAGGTAAAGCATTAAATTCAGGATCTGCCATTGCAAAGCCCAGAGGTATTGCTGCGTAAAATAAGAAGTCCACGCAAATATCTAAAAAACCACCTGCACTGGTACTGTTATCTTGATAACGCGCTAAAGCGCCATCCAAACCATCTAAAATGCGATTAATCACGATCATTACTAATGCAGCTGTCCACATTTTATTCGCCAATAACGGTACCGCAATGATACCGATAAAAAAACCTACTAGCGTGACTTGATCGGGTGTAACACCTCGTTTATCTAATGTTTTTACCACTGGCATTAACAGTGGTTTGATAACTGGTGTGATAAATCTATCTAACATCGATTTCCCGTTTGCTACGATTAAATTAATTTGTCTAAGGTGATTACTTTACCCTGTGCCGCAATTGCATCACTCTCATCATGCGTCACCATCACAGCTGGTAGACTGTGACGTCGAATTTCATCAAAAACAAGCTGACGTGTTTCTTGACGAAGTTGACTATCCAATTTGCTAAAAGGTTCATCGAGTAAAATAGCTTTAGGTTTACTCAACAAAACACGGAGTAGCGCAACACGTGCTTGTTGGCCACCAGATAAGCTATGAGGACAGCGTTTTTCCATCCCCGTTAGACCAACCTGTTTTAATGCGTCGCTTATTTCATCAAGCCTATCCTGTTTGTTACCTTTAGGCATGGCAAACGCAATATTACCCTCTACTGTGAGGTGTGGGAATAGAAGTGGGTCTTGATATAACAATCCAATATGGCGTTGATGGCTAGATATGTTTGAGACATCAGCACCATTTAAGTAGAGTTTACCTGTGGCATCAAAGCTACTCGGTAACATGCCTACTAACCAATTCAATAAGGTAGATTTACCACTGCCCGATGGCCCCATAATAGTGAGTACTTGTCCGCCAATAATCTCTTCATCTAGCGACAGAAGCACTTTATCCTGCTGCTTTAATTGTAATTTTTCGATAACCAGTGACGGTATTGTTATTGATTTCATATACGTTCCTATACACGTGCACGTGAGAAAATTTTCGGTGTTAACCAAGCTAAAATAAAGAATAAAGCAGGCAGTAACATTTGCATTAATGCATAAACTGCACTGGTGCGTCGACTTGCTCCATTGGCTAAGGTAACGGCTTCGGTAGTGATGGTATTAATCCGGCCTGCACCTGCTAATAATGTCGGTAAATATTGGCTAAAACTAATTGCCAGACCTAATGCACTAGCGATTAAAATGGGTGAAATTAATAAAGGTAATTTAAGTTGCCAGAATATCTTAGACGGAGAAGCGCCTAAACTCGCAGCTACAGAACTAAAGCGGGGATCCAATCGACGGTAACTATTCGCTAAGGATAAAAAGACATAAGGCAAAACAAATAGAAGATGAGTGAATACCACATTTAAGTAGGTATGTTGGCTATTCACTTGCTCAAACATCCATACCAGCCCGAATAAGAAAGCAATACTTGGTATTAATAACGGCAGATAGATAATTAATCCACTCACTGCTGAAATCGTTTTATTACTTTGTTGCTCAGACTCTAATGCTAATAACGTTAATACAATAGCAAGTAAGGTACTGCTAAAGGCTATTAATAAGGTATTAAATAAAGGTGTTTGCATTTGGGTTAATGCAGATTGCCAATGCATTGTCATAAACTGATCAGGTAACAGGTTAGGGTAGGACCAGAAACCTGCAAAAGACCAAAAAACCATGCCTAGGAGAGCTAAAGCAATAGTGCTTACCATAATGAAGGTAATAACATCAGTAAAGCGTTTGATGATCATACCACCATGTTCACGCGCTCCATTGGTTAGCCAAGAGGCACTGCATTTCTTTACTAATAACTCAATTCCCCACCAAGTTAATAGCAGTGAAAGAGTCACAAGAATTTGTACAATCGCGCCCGATGAAGCTTTAATACGTAAGCTCAAATCTACATCACTGAACCATTGCATAATCGCAACAGCTAGTGTCGGTGGAGTATTTGGACCCAGAATCAATGGGATCTCTACACTCGCACTTGAATAAGCGAGTACGGCTAAAATAGGTAAACGCATGTAACCGTATAAACTAGGTAGGATGACTTTAAAGAATCCTGTCATAGGGCAGTAACCTAAACTTGAAGCTACCTTATGTTGTTGCTTAAGGACTTTACCTATTTCTGGTTGAGCAAGCACGCCTAGTGCAATTAATAATAAAAATGGTAGCTCTTTTAAAGCTAATCCTAAAATAATGCTTAAACCGTAGGGGTCATGCGGAAATAACCAATCAGGTGGAGTTTCCCAACCTGATAACCACGGTGAGAAAAGCCGTGATAAAAAACCTGAAGGAGCAATTAAAAAGCCAATGGCAATCGCTGCTGCAGCATGTGGAATAACTAAAATAGGGCCCAATAAACGTTGGATGCGTTTTAACCAAGGACTATTGAAATAACTAGCAAGAATTAATATGGTAATAAGAAAGGCTAGTAGGGTACTGACTAAACTGGTGCTGTAACTCAGCAACAACATGCGTTCGATACCGGGTGTTGCAAATAGCTCAGTAAAGCCAAACAATCCAAACTCAGTGGCTCCTAATGCAGGAAACCAACCAAAAGCGGGTAATAATACACCTAAGAGTCCACCTAATACCGGCACAACAAGTAACGCTATCATTACCGTCGGGCTAGTGCGAACAACGCGTGTAAAAAATGTATTAGCAACAATCATTATTGTACTCCATAACGGGCAAGCCATTGCGTAGTGATCACGGCTGACCAGCTAGGGTGTAATTCACTTAACAAGCGAGTGTTATCAACATTGATGATATTTGCACTTAAGTGTTTTTTCTCAGTGGTATCGAAGTAAGCGAGCTGTGTTGGTGTGAGTTGAGATAAATCTAATACACTACTATCACCCCATACTGACGTTTGTTGCTTTTTAGCTTGTGCTTCTGGGCTAAGTAAGAAGTTAGCAACAAGTTTAGCACTGTCTAAATGTGGTGAATTGTAGGGAATAGCAACAAAGTGGATATTACTTAAACTACCATCTAGCATGCGGTAACTGCGAGTACTGTCAGGTAGATCATAGCGTGCAATAGCTGAAGGAATTTCTGCTGCAGAGAAAGTAAAAGAAACTTGTAGTTCTCCATCTCCACTTAATCGACGTAAAGCCAGACCATTAGACACAAAGTGATGGCCTTGACGCCAAAGGTTAGGGTGTAACTCATCTAAAAAAGCCCATAATGCTGGCAATATCTGAGCTTCACTTTCTGCAGTGGCTGCTTGATAAAGTTTATTTTTGATATTATCAGGTTGATCTTCATTTAAAATAATTAGGGCATATTTTAAAAAGCTCATTCCTAAAAATTCAGGTGGTTTAGGGTAAGTGAATCGACCAGGGTGTTGTTTTGTCCAGCTTAGTAATTCTGCTAATGTTTGTGGAGGTTGTTCCACTTTTAGACTGTCATAATAGAAGGTTAAGGCTGCTTGCCCCCAAGGTGCTTCCATTCCTTCGGTTGGTACACCAAAGTCACGCGTCATAGCTGGATTGTTTTCTGGGTTGGTGAGAGCAAAGTTGGGAAGTTTGCCTGCCCAGTCTAAGGCTAATAATTTATGTTTGGCCATAGAAGCAAAATTAGCTCCGTTAATCCAAACTAAATCAACTTGACCGTTGCGGTGGTTGCTGGCTGATTTTTCAGCGAGAACTCGACTTACCGCTTCACTCGTGTCGGTGAGTTTAACGTGGTGTAGATCAATGTCGTATTGCTGCTTTACTTGTTTAGCAACCCATTGAATATAATTATTTATTTGCTGGTCACCACCCCAAGCATGAAAGTAGACACTCTGTTGAGTGCCTCGCATTTCAATATTTTCCCACATCGCCGCAGTATTGGACTGCGACTCCGAGGCAAATAAGGCTTGTTGGGGTAATAATAGAAGTAATAAATAACAAAGTGCTTTATAAAAGCCAGCAAAACTATGCTGGCAAATTTTATTAACGACTTGCATTAAGATTCCAATCATAATCTAAATATTTAACTTTAAACTTTTGATTTTTAAGTGTCGACTGCTGCGCTTCAGTTAATTGCAGTGCATCAACATATAAGTTTATAAAGCCCTGGATAGATTTCGTTCCTCGAAATCCCGTTTCAAAATCTTCGTCATACCATTTAAAAATAGATGACAGGTAGATATTGTTACCTTTGATATAATTGCGGCTTGAATCTGTTAAAAAACGCTCCGTTTGTTGCGTTAATTGTTGCTCCAATTTATCCGCTGTATAAGCCTCTTCACGTAGTGCAGGGCATCCAATACTTGCACAGTTTACTGCAAAATGGATACGTGGGTCGTTATAACGACCACTACCGCGAATCAAACCATGTTCAATATCGTTTAGGCTCAACGTTTTACCCAGTAATGGAACAAACTCTTTATCCCATGGTGAGTTAAATAAGCTACCTAAATCTTTAATTGAATCTAGGTCAGGGTATTTAGTTAAGATAAATTCAACTGTCCATGCATTATAAGCATTAATCAAGAAAGCTAACTGCTTTTCTTTTGACCATCCATCAAACTCTGTTCGTGTGGTTTCAGCTAATGTATCTAAGTAAGTTTGTAATGTATCTTCTTGTTGCTTAAAGCCTGCATAATCAACAGCAGTACTATGGCCTTGATTGATTGGCGTAATATGCTGTGCCAATAAATTTGTCCAAGTGCCGTGTAAATTGCTACTGGTTTCTGCATAAGCAGTGCTAAGCATCGAACCACTTAATATTGCTGCCCCTAAAGTGAAGCGCACTAGGGCGCTTACCTTATTTGTTGTATGTTGGATTGCTGATTTCATTAGCCGCGTCTCCATGTATGGTATTTCTCTAACCAATTTAGGACAGTTTGTGGCGCATGATTTCGTTTCCATTCACCAGCTGCGTATTTATTACCTTCAGCCCATGTTGGGTAACTGTGGATCGTGCCTAATATTTTGTTTAGACCTAAGCCGTGTTTCATCGCTAATACAAACTCAGCAATTAAATCACCAGCATGTTCAGAAACAATTGTTACGCCTAGGATTTTATCTTTACCTTTTGGTGTAATGACTTTGATGAAACCTTTGGTTGCACTGTCTGTGATCGCTCGGTCTAGTTCTTCAAAATCAAAGCGAGTGATTTCGTAATCAATGCCTTTTTGTTTTGCTTCATCTTCGTTAATACCAACACGTGCTACTTCTGGGTCGATAAAGGTCGTCCATGGAATTACTCGGTAATCCACTTTAAATTTCTTTAAGTTACCAAACAAACCATTCACTGCAGCGTACCAACCTTGATGGGCAGCGACATGTGTGAATTGGTAAGGACCAACAATATCACCAGCAGCAAAAATGTTAGGGTAAAGAGTTTCTAAGTACTCGTTGGTAACGATAGTACGGTTAGTTTCGATACCTAGCTCTTCTAAGCCGTAACCAGTTAAACGTGCGCTACGACCTACTGCACATAATAGTTGGTCATATTCAATTTCAATCTCTTCTTCGTTGTGTTTAACAATGATAAATTTCTTACCATCTTTTGTTTCACAGCGTAATGCTTGATGTGACGTTAAGATGTTTACACCGCTTTCTTTTAGTGATTCTGTTGCGAATTCAGATACTTCAAGATCTTCTTTGATCATGATGCGCTCTGCCATCTCAATTTGTGTAACGTTCGATCCTAAGCGAGCGAAGCTTTGTGCTAATTCCGAACCGATTGGACCACCACCTAATACCACTAGTTTCTCTGGTGGAGTATCTAATTTAGCGAATTCAGTCCATAACGTATCACTAGTAACATAACCTGTTTCTTCGATACCTGGTAGTGGTGGAACAAATGGGCGAGCCCCAGTTGCGATAACAATAGTACGCGTCGTTAATTTCTTTTTAGTGCCATCTTCGTAGCTAATTTCTACTGTCCAAGGGTCAAGAATTTTTGCATAACCTTTTTCTACTTCTACACCTAAATCAGTGTAACGTTCAACGCTGTCATGCGGTGCTACGTCAGCAACAACTTGATGTACGCGCTCCATTACTTTCTTGAATGAAAATTGTGGCGTTGTATCTTCTAAACCGTAATGGTGTGCATTTCTAATTTGCTCTGCAATTTTTGCACTTTTGATGATTGCTTTACTTGGTACACAACCATAGTTTAGACAGTCACCACCCATTTCACCGGCTTCAACCAAAGTCACTTTAGCTTTAACAGCTGCTGCGATGTAACTTGTTACTAGACCACCTGCGCCGGCGCCAATAACAACCATGTTACGGTCAAACTTAGCTGGTTTAGTCCAGTTTTTGTAGACTTGACGTTTTTTAATCATATTAACAATACCTTTTGCAATAAGTGGGAATATACCGAGTAAAACAAATGAAACGATTAGGCCAAAAGACAAGATACCTGACAGGCTATCGATTTTAGCTAATTGTGTACCTGCATTAACGAAGATAAATGTACCGGCTAACATACCAACTTGGCTTACCCAGTAGAATGTCCAAGACTTAAGTGCAGTTACACCCATTAATAGGTTGATGAGGAAGAATGGGAAAATGGGTACTAAACGTAAAGTGAATAAGTAAAATGCACCTTCTTTTTTAATTCCTTCATCAATAGCGGCTAAGCGCTCTGGAAAACGTTGTTTCAGTGAATCACGTAATAAGTAGCGTGAAACTAAGAACGAACATAACGCACCAATACTAGAAGCAAATGAAGCAATCACTAAGCCTTCAAATAAACCAAATAGAGCACCTGCAGCTAAGGTTAAAATAGCGGCACCTGGAAGTGCTAATGCGGTGACTAATATATATAAAACTAAGAAACCACCAATCACTAAGACTGGAGATTGTTCACGTAATGAGGTGAACTGATCCATTGAACCTTTTAACCCTTCAAGGGTGAGCAATTGGTGTAGGTTGAAGTGGAAAAACAACCCTATTAATCCGATTGCTAGTATCAAGAGTACGATCTTTTTTAACATAATTTATTAGCCTTTATATAAATGCGCATTAATGCTTTATGTGTGGTCCTTGCTAAGCATCAACAGCGGGTTGTTGTCCGTTATTAGTATGTGTGAGCAATAATTTATGGCGTCATTATTTAAAGCTCCCATACCAAGACCCGAGAAGATTTAATTTAATTGCCTAATTATTCAAATAATTACAATTAATTTTAAAATAGGTGATAAATTTTGTTTATTTATCCTGTATTTAATTGGAGGTATATTTAGTTTAGGTGGAGTTATGGATATTGCAAAAAAATAAATAATTTTTTGATAGGTAACAAAAAAGGATGCCATAAGGCATCCTTTTGATTTTTCAATAATTATTGAAGCTGTTTAGATTAGATTTTACAAGCGCCGCCTGCACAACCATCATCTTCGATGACTTTCTCATCATCTGCACCATCACGAGTGTTATGGTAGTAAAGCGTTTTTAATCCCATCTTGTAAGCCATTAATAGGTCTTTAAGTAAGATTGTCATCGGTACTTTACCGTCATCAAAACGTTTTGGATCATAGTTTGTATTTGCTGAGATAGCTTGGTCAACAAACTTTTGCATGATACCTACTAGCTCTAAATAGCCTTTGTTATCTGGAATACTCCATAATAACTCATATTGATCTTTGTATTTATCAAACTCAGGTACAACCTGTTTCAAAATACCATCTTTACTTGCTTTAACACTAATGAAACCACGTGGAGGCTCAATACCGTTAGTTGCATTAGAAATTTGGCTTGATGTTTCTGAAGGCATCAACGCTGATAATGTTGAATTACGTAAACCATGTTTAACGATGTCTGCACGCAATTCTTCCCAATCTAAGTGGTAGCCTTCATCACAAATAGCATCTATCGATTTTTTGTAGTTATCTAATGGCAAAATACCTTGAGAATAACGAGTTTCATTAAACTTCTCACACGCACCACGTTCTTTAGCTAACTTGTTCGATGCTTTCAATAGGTAATATTGAATTGCTTCAAATGCTTTATGCGTTAAATTATTTGCACTACCGTCTGAGTATTTCGCTCCATTTTTCGCTAAGTAATAAGCGTAGTTGATTACACCTATACCTAGAGTACGGCGGCTCAAGCTACTTTGTTCAGCCGCAAGAATTGGATAATCTTGGTAATCTAATAGATTATCCAGTGCTCTTACTGCTAATTCTGATAACTCTTCAATTTCATCTAGTGACTCAATTGCGCCTAAGTTAATTGCTGATAAAGTACAAAGTGCAATTTCACCTTCTTCATCTTTAATATGTGTTAATGGTTTAGTTGGTAATGCAATCTCTAAACATAAGTTACTTTGGCGTACTGGTGCAACTTTACTGTCAAATGGACTGTGTGTATTACAGTGGTCCACATTTTGAATATAAATACGGCCTGTACTTGCACGCTCTTGCATTAGTAAAGAGAATAACTGTACTGCAGAAATTGAGCTCTTACGAATTGATTCATCAGCTTCGTATAAGTGGTATAAACGCTCAAACTCATCTTGATCCTCAAAGAAAGCATCGTATAACCCTGGTGTATCAGAAGGGCTGAATAGCGTGATCTCTTTTTTGTCGATTAAGCGTTGGTAGAATAAACGACCAAGTTGTACACCGTAATCAAGGTGGCGAACACGGTTTGACTCAATACCACGGTTATTTTTTAGTACCAATAACGACTCAACTTCTAAATGCCATATAGGGTAGAAGACTGTTGCAGCACCACCACGAACACCACCTTGAGAACAAGATTTAACAGCGGTTTGGAAGTGCTTGTAAAATGGGATACAACCTGTGTGGTAAGCTTCACCACCTCGAATGTTACTACCCATCGCACGAATACGGCCCGCATTAATACCAATACCAGCACGTTGTGATACATATTTAACAATGGCACTAGATGTCGCATTGATAGAGTCTAAGCTGTCACCAGTTTCGATTAATACACATGAACTAAATTGACGAGTTGGTGTACGCACACCAGACATAATTGGTGTTGGTAATGAGATTTTAAATTGCGATGTCGCATCATAAAAACGCTTAATATAATCTAAACGTGTTTCTTTATCGTAATCAGAGAATAAACATGCCGCTACCATTAGGTATAAGAACTGCGCGCTTTCGTAGATTTCACCACTTACACGGTTCTGTACTAGATATTTACCTTCAAGCTGTTTTACCGCAGCGTAAGAGAAGTTTAAATCACGAGAATGGTCAATAAATTGGTCCATCTCTTCAAACTCTTGCTTAGTGTAATCTTCTAATAAATGCTCATCATATTTACCTTTAGAAACCATCTTGCTGACATGTTCAAATACGCTTGGTGGAGTAAAGCGTTGGTAAGCACGTTTACGTAAATGAAATACTGCTAAATGTGCCGCAAGGTATTGGTAATCAGGAGATTCTTCTGAGATTAAATCTGCAGCTGCTTTTATGATTGTTTCATGGATATCATCAGTACGAATTCCATCATAGAATTGGATGTGAGAATTTAACTCTACCTGTGAAACGGAAACATTGTTTAAACCTTCTGCAGCCCATGTAATGACGCGATGGATTTTATCAAGATCAATGGGTTCTTTTTTCCCATTACGCTTGGTGACAGACAGGTTTTTATTCATTTTTAGAGACCTTAGCTTGATGTTAGTAGAATAAACTGTTCGCTTAATAAGCGCTTGTTTGTTCTAGTGTGTGTAGTTCAAATAAAACACAAGATGTAGTGTTGCTTTAAAAGAAGAGACACAAGATAAAGCTTTCTGAGAATTTTTCAAGGGATAAGTTTTGTTAAATTAGTGGATAAAATTGTGGACAAATGAAGATGATTTAAGTTGGTTAGTAGTCACTAACAAAAGGTTTCAAGTCAGCTCTGTTTTATACGAATTGCAATCATTATTTTAGCTTTTTTTTCCTATTAAAAAAACTTCAGAGCTAAATTGCTTTTTTATAAACTTAGAACTTGTTCATATTTTTCTTATCTTTTTCCATCGTTTTTTTTGTTATTTTTAGCGCTTAATTATAGGCATTAACTATCTACCAAAATGTAGGTGTCACGGCGTTTAATTTCACCTAAATATACCTATTTTTAATAGGTATTAATCGCCTTCGGTCTAATTGGTTTTTGGATAGCATAAATGGTCAAAAAATGTCGCTATTAATTAATAAATCGCTTTTTAAATAGGCGATATAATAGTTAAAAATAGGGCATATTCGAGCGAGACTATTCGCTTTGTTTTTTTTATTTTCTGATTAAAAATTATTTGATCCTGATAATGGCTTTCCAAGATGAATAAACTCACTCATTTAGTGCATAAAAGTTGTTGAACTGGCGATAACTCCGTTGGACGAACTAAACGTGCCACTTCGTTTCCATCCTGTAATAAAATCAACGTTGGCCATAACTTAACTATAAAAGCACGCCCCAGTCGCTTACCTTTTCCATCAAAGACTTTGATATGTCTTAACGCGCTATATTCAGAATGTTCAGAGAATGCTGTTTTAACTAATTCACTACCCAGTTGGCAATGTGGACACCAAGGTGCGCCAAACTCAAGCAATGTTAGACCCTGTAATCCGGACACTTCGCTAGAAGTGATGGTTTCTTCTTGATATTCAGGTTGAAAGCCAAGTTGCGTTGTTCCCATATTTTTATCCTTTAATTATATCGCTGTCATCTATCTTGGGTTAATTCGTTTAACTAGTTTGTTGTTTGGTTTCCAATATAAACCAATGATCTGTTTTATGAAAACTATCAGCGTTTGTTGTACTTGTGAGTTTTTATAAGCAAATTTTCGCTTTCATTAAGATTATTACTTTTGTATTAAATATTTTCATGTTTATTTGAATATTTATCATTTTTATTCATGTTTGGTTTGACGTATAAATTACTTGCTGCTGTTTAATGCTAAGCAATATTACTGTGAATTTTTCATTTAGTGTCATCGATACTAATAGGCGTATTGGCTAGTAAATCTTAATAAACAAGGAGTGTGTAGTTTTTATGATAGACAATTGGAGCTAAAAGATGAGTACAGATTTTACATTTACGATTAACAGCACAGATTTAAATGAGCATTATCAACCTGCAGACAATACTCGAGCGACGACCAATTTTGCTAATTTGGCTCGAGGACAAAATAGACAACAAAATTTACGTAATGCATTAAAGATGATCGATAATCGCTTTAATATATTGGCTCATTGGGATAATCCTCAAGGTAATCGTTACTCTATCGAACTTGAAATCATCTCTGTTGAAATGAATATTCAGAATAGTACGCAAACTTTTCCCTCTATTGAAATGTTAAAAACCAATATTGTTGATCATCAAACCGGCCAACGCATTGATGGTATTGTTGGTAATAACTTTTCATCTTATATACGCGACTACGATTTTAGTATTTTGTTGTCAGCGCATAATAAAGATAAACCTTCATTCTCGGTGCCAGAAGATTTTGGCGACCTGCATGGGCAACTATTTCAGTCTTTTTTAAACTCTTCTGCTTATAAAGCTCAATTTATCAAAACACCGGTTATTTGTTTAAGTGTAGCGGAAACGAAAACCTATCAACGAACAGGCAACCAGCATCCAATATTAGGCATTGAATATCAGCCGAATGCTTCCTCTTTGACAGAACAATACTTTAGAAAAATGGGCTTAAAGGTACGTTACTTCATGCCTGATAATGTCGCTGCTCCATTGGCTTTCTACTTTATGGGAGATTTATTGAATGATTATACGAATCTGGAGTTAATCAGCACCATTAGTACCATGGAAACTTTTCAAAAGATTTACCGACCTGAAATTTATAATGCTAACACCGTCGCTGGTGATATCTATCAGCCAGATTTACAGCATGTCGATTATTCATTAACACATATTTTATATGACAGAGATGAGCGCAGTCGATTAGGTATAGAACAAGGTAAATTTGCTGAGCAGCACTTTATCAAGCCACATAAAACATTATTTGAAAAATTGAACACGGAACAACCGTGTTTAGCTTAATGATTTAGTTATACCAATTGCATTAAATAAGTGATCTAAATTTTACGCAGGAAAAATGACTTAGTTTAAGGCGTAACTTAAGTTAAATAGTTGTTCTATTTACGAAAGTTACAACGAAGAAATAAGTTATTTTAACAAGCAAAATAGATCAGTTACTTAGTGTGATTGGTATTAATAACAATAAAAGAATAAACATAAAATACCGTATATAGGATGAATATTGATGAAAGTATTATTACCCACTTCTACTGCTGGCAGCTTGCCAAAACCGTCTTGGCTTGCAGAGTCTGAAACATTATGGTCCCCGTGGAAATTACAAGAAAAAACATTAGTCGACGGTAAAAAAGATGCTTTATGTTTATCGTTACATCAGCAACAACTTGCAGGTATCGATATCGTCAGTGATGGTGAACAAACCCGTCAGCATTTTGTGACTACCTTTATTGAGCACTTAAACGGTGTAGATTTTGTGAACCGTAAAGTCGTAAAAATTCGTGACCGATATGATGCTAGTGTTCCTACGGTAATTGGACCTGTTAGTCGACAAAAGTCAGTATTTGTTGAAGATGCTAAATTTTTACGTCAACAAACGGATCAACCTATTAAAT
Source organism: Psychromonas arctica (assembly GCF_036697365.1). GTDB lineage: Bacteria > Pseudomonadota > Gammaproteobacteria > Enterobacterales > Psychromonadaceae > Psychromonas > Psychromonas arctica_A. Next base: position 24,606 of record NZ_JBAHZA010000010.1, on the reverse strand, counting down.
GGGCCTTGCCAGGGCCAATGACTATGATCGACACACTGTATGATGATCACTATAAAAGTCGTAAAGAGTTGGCTTGGCAGTTCGCTGTGATCCTTAATGAAGAAGCAAAAGAATTAGAGGCGGCAGGTGTTGATATTATTCAATTTGATGAGCCGGCTTTTAATGTATTTTTTGATGAGGTAAATGAGTGGGGAATTGCATGTTTAGAAAGGGCGGTAGAAGGCCTTAAATGCGAAACAGCAGTCCACATTTGTTACGGATATGGCATTAAAGCCAATACCGACTGGAAGAAAACATTAGGTAATGAATGGCGTCAATACGAAGCTGTTTTTCCTAAATTGCAAGCATCTAATATTGATATCATCTCATTAGAGTGCCACAACTCCCATGTGCCAATGGAGTTATTAGAACTTATTCGCGGTAAAAAAGTGATGGTAGGGGCGATTGATGTCGCAACTAATACGATTGAAACGCCAGAAGAAGTTGCCGATACGTTGAGAGAAGCGCTTAAATATGTAGATGCCGATAAATTATACCCTTGTACTAACTGTGGTATGGCACCTTTATCACGTGAAGTTGCACATGCTAAATTAAATGCACTTAGTGCTGGCGCGGCAATCATTCGTCAAGAGCTGAATGCCTAGTCTATTGATGAAAAAGTAAAATGGATGGGGCAGTCAATTGCCCCAAAAAGTTAATTCTCAATAATTGGTTTAAGGTAGCCCGCACCAAGTTGTCGCATTTGACGTTCAACCCAAACCACGCGTTGGCTAAGTTTAGCGGTTAAATTACGTGGATCACGGGTACGTGGGCTAGGCAATAATACCGCTAACTGTGCTGCTTGATGAGCACTAAGTTGTGTTGCTGACCTACCAAAGTAATGTTGGCTAGCGGCTTCAACGCCATAAATACCTTTCCCGAACTCTGCAATGTTCAAATATACTTCCAAAATACGTTTTTTACCCCAAGCGGCTTCAAGACTGATCGCTAAACCTGCCTCTAATCCTTTACGAATAAAGCTTCTGCCTGACCAAAGAAAAATATTTTTTGCTGTTTGTTGGGTGATCGTACTTGCGCCACGCAACCCATCTCCGTCATCATATTGCTCAAGTGCATCAACAATCGCTGCAAAGTCGACACCATAGTGGATAGGAAAACGTTGATCTTCAGAAGCAACAACAGCCAGCGACATAGATGACGGGAGTTTATCAATACTAATCCACTTCTGTGTAACTGGGTAAGGACTTTGTAGCATAAAAGCTGAGGTTGGTAATGGCACAAAGCGAAACAGTAATAGGGTAAGTGTCATTAACAATAATAAACGCCACAGCACATACCAGATCTTACCTAATACACTTGATTTTTTCTTCTTGGCCATGAGATATCTCTATTTGGGTTTACGAAACGATTACATTGAGCAACGCGCATAAAGTGTTTGTTCCTATTTTCCGTTAGATCATTGATAGGAGACAGCCCAATAGCATGCCATATTTTTAATATTTTATCTCTTTTTCAGAAAGAAGGGTTATCTGCGGAAAGTATATGAAGGTAAATGTGAATGATTTTCCTGCTGACCCTTATTAAAATATAAAGGTCAGCAGGAAGGGGGATGGAGCTTTTAAATGGTTAGCGAGGTGATATTAAGCGCACATAGCTTGGTCAACTTGGTAATCCACTTGCTTGTCTTTCTTACCCCATGCTTTTTCATGGAAGAAGTAAGCAAAAGAGTTAATTGTTGGTTCAATAGTAGCCATTAATCCACCGATGAATGCATCACCAGTTAAAGCGTAAGTAACAGCAAACGCTACGTTAAAGTGAATAATGGCAAAGCTGATTGTTTTGACTTTGGTCATCGACTCACGCTTTTTAAGGAAAGGCAGGTGCTGCCAAACTTTCTCGTGGAAGTAGAAGGCCACGGTATTAATTGATGGTTCGATAATCGCAATCAAACTGCCTAATAAAAAGTCGCCTGTTAAAGCAAAAGCAACTAAGGTTGCGATGCTGAAATGGATGCCTGCAAAAGTAATTGTTTTAGCCATTGTGTTGTCCTCGTAAAGTATGTCTCTGTTATGTGCAGCTATTATTGATACTTATTATCATTAAGTAAAATGGATAGTTTCTATACAATTGATAGGTTTTAAGTGTTGTTATTGGTTTTTTTGATAGGTTTTGTTGTTTTAAGGTGCGTGAACAAGATTGGTTGAACAGCATAAAGTAAGTGAACAAGGTGGTGGAGCCGTCGCTTTTCGCTCTGTATCCATACGCTATAGATATTGGTAATTGAAAAAGAGGATATTAAGATAAAGTTAGATTAATTGATGCAATGATTTAACTATCTAATTTTATATAATGTTTTGCTTTCATCATCCAGAGCTCAGGTTAACAGGTTCAAGTATAAATTATACTTGAACCTGTTAATAACTTATTGAATTGGGGCCTCAGCAGGGCTTAATTCTATTTTATAAAAAGTCGCTTGTGCGTAATCTCCATTGGCTTTGTCTACAGCCCAATCGCCTGTACCAGGGCAATTTGTGTACCATATTCCCGGCGCATCTTTACTGCTGCATTGGTTATATGCCCCAGCTTTAAAGTAAAACCAATCTTTTTGGTATCCATCAGAGTTATCTAACTTGTCTTCTTTACCATAAGCATCAATATTATTAGATAAATCAATTTTATAGTTAACCTCCGGCTGGTTTTTAGTGGTAAAAGTGAGGTACATAATATTGTTGTAAACATTAATGACATAACTAAACTCTTCGCCTAATGAGATACCTGTATCTGCTGGATCGGTTGGATTTTCCCAGGTGTTTCCCCAAACCGGGTAAGCGACATCAGTACGGTTCGGATCTTTTCTTGGTAAGTTCTTCTCATAGGTCCAAAAAACTGAGCCTGTAGTATGGTTTGGCCATTTTTTGTAATAAATTTTAATAGGTTCATTACCCCAACCAAATTGGTCGTCCGTGTCATATAACAAGTAGGAGTCTTTTCCTGCATGTATTTGCCCAACCACCATAGAGTATGCGGGTGGTTTGTTAGGGTGACCTGCATGTAATGATACGGCATCGACTTTTAATGTGGCTTGTAACTTACCGCCTACATCAGCAAACTCTTTTGCATCAGGGTTTGCGGCAAGTGCAAAATTGTTACTTTGATCTTTTGGACCACCTCCAGATTCGCCATTCATCATTTGTCTAAGTTCGCTACGCGTATTGGTTGATCCACCTGTTGTTGGGGCTTTGTTTGGTGAAGCAAATACCACTCCGCCTTCGCTACTCGCGTAGAAAAAGTCAGTGTTATAAAATGTCTTAATATCACTGACGCTAACTTCTCTCGCTTTACCGCTATTAGCTTCTAGGGGTAATGTGATTTTCCAATAACTTAAATCAATAATATCTGCTGGCCATATACCATTTTCAGGAGGGGGAAGGGCACAACCAGAGAGCAATATAGAGAGGCTGACACTGCTCAATACATATTTTAAAGGGGGATAACGCGTCATAGAAACATTCCTGAATTAAGGTAAGTATTAGATAAATCCAGTGTAACCTTAACGCCTTTTATATTTGTAATACAATTATGTAATTGTGATGTGAACCTTCTGATAAGTTAATGATATAAGCTCATTGTTGATGAGCCTCACTAAACAAGCTATAAGCGAAAAGGTAATGACACTAAAGGGCCGTTTTTAGCTGCCCTCAGGGAGCAACCTTAGAATACCTTTACCATCAATGCCTAAATAAATATAACCGTCGTTACCTTGCATAATATTTCTTACTCTGCCGATGCCCGCTAATAATTTAGTTTGTTTCACCACGGTTTTATTATTGATGTCTAGCAAAACTAAGTGGCCATATTTCATGCCACCAAGTAATACTTTACCTTGCCATTGCGGATACTTGTTACTATCAACATAGGCCATGCCGGAGGGGGCTATAGAGGGATCCCAATATAGTTTAGGCTGTTCCATTCCTTGTTTTTCAGTAATGTCTGTGTAGTTCGTACCAATATAATTAGTGCCATAGCCGATAATAGGCCAACCGTAATTTTTACCCGCTTCAATTAAATTAACTTCATCTCCACCTCTTGGTCCATGTTCATGTGACCAGAGCTGAGTATTATTAGCAAGTGTCATTAAGCCTTGTGGATTACGATGCCCGTATGAGTAAATCGCTTTTTTAGCGTCAGCTTGTTGATAAAAAGGGTTGGAGATAGGAATACTGCCATCAAGGTTTAAGCGATAAATTTTACCGCCATCCAATGATAAGTTTTGTGGATTTTTATCGCGCTGTCCACGATCTCCAATCGAAAAGTAAACAAACTGATCCGTGACAGCAATACGACTGCCGTAGTGTTGGCCTTTATTGGAATCACCTTCACCAAGATATAACTGTTTTTGGTCAACTAACTGATGATTATCAATATCTAACTTCGCTCTCATTAACGCTGTATTGCTGGCAGTTTTATTGTTATGGGTATATTGAGCCGCATAGGTAAAGTAAATAAGTTGGTTTTCTTCAAAATCAGGATGCAAAGCAATATCAAGTAAGCCTCCTTGCCCATTGCTATCAATGCTTGGTAAACCAGTTATCTCTTTTGAAGGTTTATTTTCGCTTAATAACCATAACGTACCAGAGCGTTCCGTAGCTAAAACCTGCCCGTCAGGTAATTGAACCATTCCCCATGGTATAACAATATCAGGCCAAACTACCTCTGTTTGATAAGCCGTATTATCTTCCAACATAGGCTGCGAGTGTTCCGCTTGTACTGTATTAACTAAAAAGCTGAGGTGGATGAGCAGTAGTTTTTGCCAGCATGTCATAGTCTTTCCTTAGCATATTAGAATAGGTAGTTGATTTTTTGACCAGTTCATTATGCGAAGATAGGGCTAATTATGCAAGATGGCGTTTAGTAAGCTTTTATTATTTAAAGTAGCGTCTATATCCGAGGAATCTCTGTTAATTATCAATCTCATACTTACTTGTGAAGTTTTACCAATCTTTATATTTTTAATGCAATCAAATCTCTTTTGGCAGGGTCTTTTAAATACCGTAACGATGTAAAGCGATTAAAAACCGTTAAAGCTCGATAAGCACATGAATGGAATTTTAAATTGTTTAGCAATGAGAGAGGAAATAATGAAGAAACTAATCACAACTAGTTTGTTGGCAGTCGCCATGTTTAGCCAACAAACATTAGCTGAAACCTTTAATAGTGGAGTCGGTAAGGTCGCTTTAGTTGAGCTTTTTAGCTCTGAAGGTTGTAGTTCTTGTCCGCCAGCGGAGAAAAAGCTGAGTCAACTAGTCGATGATCCACAACTATTTAAAACCTTTGTACCCGTCGCGTTTCACGTTGATTATTGGGATAGATTAGGCTGGGCTGACCGCTTTGCAACACCTGAGTACACCGCTAGACAGTATAGTTTATCATCAAGCGGTCATCAGCGTAGTGTGTACACGCCGAACTTTATTATTTCAGGTGAAGAGTGGAAAGGCTTTTTCAGAGGCCATTCTATTCAAGGTGCAGTAGAAGCATTTTCAAAAAGCGAGGTGGGTAACTTACAGATAGACTATCAAGCTTTAGCTTCGCAGCATCAAGTCAAAGCGGTATTTTCACCTGGTGAAAGGTTTGTCGCAGATACAAGTAAACCCTTGATTTTATCTGTAGCACCATTGGGCATGGGATTAGAAAGTAATGTAAGGCGCGGTGAAAACCGTAATAAACAACTTAAACATGAGTTTGTTGCTTTGGATTGGCAAAAAATCGCGATGACCTTTGAAAATAATCAGTGGGTAGCGACGCTAAATTTATCTAAAGATGCACATCAAGAGCAAGCACAGGCAATTAGTGCTTGGGTTAGTAATGAAAGTAGCTTAGCGCCTATTCAAGCGGTAGGTGGCTTCATTCAATAATTAGCGACCAACAATTACCCATCAACAATTACCTACCAATAATATTTATAATAAAAGCTAATTACCGCGTAAGTGATTAGCTTTTATTGTTTTAAAGTAACCTGATACCGATTAACTAGTTCATAATAAGTACAGAAGTCTCCAGCATATCGCGGTAAGATATTAGGTATACACTTTTATCTTGAACAACCTTGGTATCCATCATTATGACAAACCAACAGCCTCAGAAAAAATCATCGACACCATCTACCATCTCTAGCTTTAGCGAACTCGCTAATTTAGCGAATTATTCTTTGATGGCGTCGCTTAATTGCGACCCAGATGCCACAGAGGATGGAGTTGATCATGATGAACGACAAGTTTTCTCAGGCCATTATGTGCCAGTCAAACCAACGCCGATTAAAGATCCAGAATATATTGCGCACAGTAAACGCTTTTTCGCTGAGCTAGGATTCGCCGATAGTCTGGCAAAGTCAGATGGTTTCATGCGATTGTTCTCTGGTGATATATCTCAAGTACCCGAGCCAATGCGCCAAGTAGGGTGGGCGACAGGTTATGCGCTTTCCATATATGGTGTTGAGTTTATTCATCAATGTCCGTTCCAAACAGGTAATGGATATGGCGATGGTCGTGCTATTTCAGTACTTGAAGCTGTGATTAACGGCCAACGTTGGGAAATGCAGTTAAAAGGTGGTGGTCGTACTCCATATTGCCGTGGTGCAGATGGCCGAGCGGTATTACGCTCAAGTGTTCGTGAGTTCTTAGCGCAGGATCATATGCATGCGTTGGGCGTGGCTACTTCACGCTCTTTGAGTTTGTACGTTTCAAAAACTGAAACCGTACAACGTGGGTGGTATGCAGAAGGTTCTCGTTCAGAAAATCCAGATATGATGGTCACTGAGCCCGTTGCTATTTCGACACGTGTTGCACCGTCATTCCTACGTGTTGGACAAATCGAACTATTCGCACGCCGAACTCGTGAAGATGGCCAGTATTATGAGCAGCCCGATGAGTTACTTCATGCACTCGATGAACTTGAAAAGATAGTACTGCATTTGATTGATCGTGAATATGCGGAAGTGATTGATAAAACACTGAGTACACCTGAAAAAATAATATTGTTAGCACGTGCGTTCCGAGATCGCCTGACCTCATTAATTGCAGATTGGATACGTGTTGGTTTCTGCCAAGGTAATTTCAACAGTGATAATTGTGCGGCTGGTGGCTTTACATTGGATTATGGCCCTTTTGGTTTTAGTGACCTGTTTAATCCTCATTATCAACCTTGGACGGGTGGTGGCAATCACTTCTCGTTTATGAATCAACCCAAGGCTGCCCAAAGTAACTTTGAAATGTTTTGTTCTGCATTAAAGCCGCTATTGGCGACAGAACAAGACGCATCAACTGAGCTTGATAATATTCAAAATGAGTTTTCAGCGGTGATGGAATCAAAAATGCAAGCTATGTGGGCTGCCAAGCTTGGGTTTAGCTCACTGGATAAACCAGAGCATATGGCTGTATTGCGCGAGTTACAGATGATTATGATGCAAACACCTATTGATTATACGATCTTTTTTAGAGAGCTATCGTCAATTCCCGATGATATTCAACCACTCAAGAAAAGCTTTTACACTAATTTAATGCCCAAAAATGCGCAACAGAAAGCTGAAAGTCAGCAAGTAGAAACACGCTGGGGAGAATGGTTTGATAAATGGAAAGCACTACTTATCAGCGATTGCGATGTAAGTACAGATAGAAGCATTGAACAAGTTTCTAAACAGATGAAGCAAGTTAACCCTAAATACATTTTACGTGAATGGTTATTAAAACCTGCTTATCAGCAAGCAAGACTTGGCGATTACAGCTTAATTGAAGAGTTGCAGGAAGTGATGGCGAACCCATACGAAGAGCAGTCACAGGCAGTAGAAGATAAATTTTATCAGTTGAAGCCGCTTGAGTTCTTTAATGTGGGTGGGATATCCCATCTCAGTTGTTCGTCGTGATGTGTTAATTCAAAAAATAATTCAAAATCATTGGTCACTGTTCAAAGTTTGGTAGCCCATTGTTAATGGGCAATGCCAGCTTAATATTCAGTTATTCAGCAAGATATTAGTGTAATGGTATTCGTAAAATTTATGTGACCACCGCTGTTATGAACAAAAGAGCGGCGAATAGAAGGGTATTCGCAAAAACTGCGCTGGCATAACTTGCTTCACCTTTACGATACCAATTACCGAAAATAAATGGCTTGTTAACTTTCATTTTTAGTTCAGAAATACTCATGTTTTTATTGAATTTTTGGTGGTGTCCAAATACAAAAATTCGTTTAAATAAAATGAAAGAAATCAGATTAAGTCCGATTACTAATATCGGTATCATTAAAACTAACGTAATAAAGTCCATTTATCCCCCATAGCTTACAACAATCATTTTATTCTTACCTTTTAGCCTAGTGACAAAGCTATAACCAGCACAATAGGCAGCGTGATAATACTGAATAAATTGCTGAATAAGACCATAGACGCGACCTTTTCGGGCGCGATATTAAACCTTTCTGCAAACATATAGTTCATTACTGCTGGTGGCAACATAGTGAATAAAAGCATCATTTGTAAATGCAGAGTTGGTAATGGAATAAACAGATAAATGGCGATAAAAGCCATTGCACCTGTGACAAACGATAATACCGTGCAAATAACCCCAACCTTTAATCCATTAAGTCGGATATTACACATCTGAGAACCCAATGATAACAACATAATCGGGATAGAAGCGCCACCGAGTAAATGGGTGGCATCATAAAGCGGCTTCCATATTCCTATCCCACTCAGGTTTAATATCAACGCTAAAAGTGCAGCTAAAAATACAGGCATAGTCGCCATTTTTTTAATAGGATTACCATCACTTAATAAAGCGATACCGATACTAATATGCGCACAAGATGAAATGACAAACAGCAGCACAGCCGGAGCAAGTGCTGTATTACCAAAAGTATAAGTAAATAAAGGAATGGCTAAATTCCCACTATTACGGAACATATTCGAGGGGACCCAAACTTTAAAATTTAGGTTAAAAATTTTACAGATGGGAATCATTAATAGACCCGGCAATAACACAGCAACAACTGAAGCAGTGAGCAAAGGAATTTGCTCCATTTCAATTGGCATTACCGCTAAAGAGGAGAATACAAGGGCTGGAACAAGTACATCCATATTGATGCGATTAATAGGTTTGAAATCAGGCTTTAACCAACGACCAATCAAAAAACCAACAAGTGCTAAAGCAAAAACAGGAAAAAGTATTCCAACAACTTGTGTAAACATAATCATCCTTATGTTCTAAATAGAGGCTTACCCTGAATTTAATAATGCGTATAACCACGCTTTAAACATATTTAATAACATAAACTATTTATATCAACAATATAATGCGGATTGTTATTGTATTGTTTGGGATTGTTGATGTCTTTTGAGGAGCAGGAGTGAATAACTTTTACGATTTATCTCGTCGGATATTGCTTTAATTGTTCTATCGGAAAAAGGCTAAATATAACCCAATATTATTGGATTATATTTAGCCTATATTTGTTGTTATTTTTTTAGTTTATAAGCAACAACATAATCGCCAATTGTTGTTCCAATAGAGCCATGCCCACCTGCAACTTGGACAACCATTTGTTCTCCCTGACTATTTAGATAAGTCATAGGAGTGGCTTGTCCGCCTGCTGGTAATCGTGCTTTCCACAACTCTTTACCATCGACTAGGTTGTAAGCTCGTAAATAATTATCAACGCTAGCAGCCATGAACACGACACCGCTATCAGTAATAATCGGGCCGCCAATACCGGGAACACCCATCTCGATTGGCAATTTAAGCGGAGTCATATCTTCAATCGTGCCATTTTTATGCTGCCAAGCTGTTTCACCTTTATTAAGGTTTACACCAGCAACATATCCCCAAGGTGGTTGTTGGCAGGGAATGCCTAACGGAGAAAGGAATGGTTTTAAATCTACAGCATAATCAGCCCCTTCATTTGAGTTAACGCCCTGTTCTCCTTTATTTGAACCACTTAAATCAGCGCCTTCTTTTGGTATTAACGTGGAAGTAAAAGCAAGGTATAAAGGCATACCAAATAATTGCTGACGTTTAGGATCGACTGCAATACTACCCCAATTGAAAACCCCAAAATTACCAGGGTATATAATTGATCCCTGTTCTGATGGTGGAGTGTAACGGCCCTCATAGCGTAATTGTTTAAAATTGATTCTGCATATTAACTGGTCGAGTGGCGTTGCTCCCCACATATCCGATTCTGTTAATTTTTCAGGCTTAAAGGATAAAGCAGAAGTCGGTTGAGTTTTAGCCGTATGCTCTCCAACAATCGCACCTAGTGGAGCAGCTTCTTCGGTGATTGGAAATATAGGTTCACCTGTTGCTCTATTAAGCACATAAATATCACCTTGCTTGGTTGGAATAACCAAGGCGGGTTGTTTTCCTGTATCGGTTTCTAAATCCAATAAAGAGGGTTGTGCAGGTGTATCCATATCCCACAGGTCATGGTGAACAAACTGCTGTACCCAAGCGACTTGACCTGTTTTAAGGCTTAATGCCACCACTGATGTTGCATATTTTTCTTCAGCAGGTGAACGATAAACACCTAATTGATCAGGCGTTCGATTACCCATAGGGAAATAAGCTAGCCCTAGCTTTTCATCTGCACTGGCCACTGACCAACTATTCGGTGAGCTCGTTGCATACACTTCATCTTCGTCAATTGGCGCTGTTTTATTTGGCTTGCCTGAATCCCAATTCCATACTAACTCTCCGGTTTTTACGTCATAAGCTCGGATTACACCAGAAGGGGAGTTAATATCGTAATTATCATTAACTGAACCCGCGACGATCACAACACCGCCTGCAACTAATGGAGGCGAGGTTGAGTAATAATAACCAGATTGCCTAAATGGCATATTATGCATTAAATCTAACTCTCCATTTTCTGCAAAGTTAGCACAGCGCGCTCCAGTCACAGGATCAACAGCGATAAGGCGAGCATCTGATGTCGGTAAAAATAATTGTGCATCACACTGTAATGAGTCTAGGTTTTCAGAGGGTGTTGAAACTATTTGAACTGGTGGAAGTTGTTCACTATCACTAGGCGGTAAATAAGAAACTCCACGACAAGTTTGATGCTGACGCTGACTGTCAGCGGGTACTTTAGCGTCATAAACCCATTGCTCTTCACCGGTATCGGCATTTAAAGCAATAAGCCAGTTATGAGGAGTACAAAGGTAAAGCGCATTACCTATTTTAAGTGGGGTTGCTTCATAAGTGGTTTCCCCTACATCTTTAGGTCCTTTTTTATCACCCGTTTGATATTGCCAAGCCAATTGTAATCGTTCAACATTCTCTGGTGTTATGTTCGCTAAAGGAGAAAATCGCTGCCCTAAATTACTTCTACCATAGGCATTCCAATCACTTTCATTTACATCACTTGTAAAGGGGGCACTAACCACTCTCGGTAATTCACCTTTTACGGTTGACGGAGATGTGACCATTAAGGGAGAAAGTGTCGTTGCACCGGCTGCTATCCAAGCTGGCAATAAAAATATCCAACCTTTACGATGTTTGAAAAAAGCAATAAAGAGAAGGGGGATTGCTAGGATGAGGAAAAGTCCCATTCTGGTTGCCAAGGGCCACCAACTCAGACCTGACTCAAGAACCGACCAAATTAATGTCGCCATTAAAAGGATAGCGTAGACAAGGTTTGCTAATGCATTTCTGTTACGCAGTAATAATGAAACGGCGATAAATACAACACCTGCAAAGCAATAATATAAGCTGCCACCTAAGGCTATTAACCATGCACCGCCAACTAATAAAGCTAAACCTATAATAAAAAATAATACTGATAAAATGATCATAAACACTATCCTTATCTTTTGTGACCTCTAAAGCATACTGAACAATGGGCTTTATCTCGGTCCCTCACTCCACCGTGGTAATACAAAAAAGGCCAATTGAATTGGCCTTTGGTTTGATTATTTAATAAGAGTTAAGAAGGGTGAGACCTATTAGAATGACTTATTAAACTCTTTTTCTGCTTCATCTTTTTCCATGCCGTACTTCTCTTGCATTTTACCTTGGAAGACTTCTAGGTTACCGTCAATCTCTTGTAAGTCGTCATCTGTTAACTTACCCCATTTCTCTTTGATAGTACCTGATACTTGTTTCCACTGACCTTTCATAATGTCGTTATTCATAATTTAGCTCCTTAGCTAGTCTAGATAAATGCAATATAGTGATTGCGTCAATGTTCTCAGTAAGAAGCGTTACAAGTTGTGTGCCAAAAAATAAAGCACTGATTTATAATGATATTTATTATTAACCAAAGTAAACGGTATTTTTACCCTGTAACTATTACAGGGCTAATTGAAAGCTTTTCATGCAACTTATAATCGAAAGAAGAGGAACCACTAAAATGGCTTTTACTTTTGCTTCTTCTAGTCTATAAATTTCCTCTCAACGGCTTGGGTAATGGATAGTGGTATAATACCCATTCACATTGATGTATTTGATATGTGGAACACATGATGTAACTATTACAAAAAGTAGAATAGTAGGAGAGGAATATGACAGTCATCTGGATCTTGGTTGCGTTATTTGGGGCGGTTGCCTTGATGGTGATATTGGGTGAGCGTTATGCCAAACCTATCGATGCTAAACAACAAGCTAAATACAGTAAAATTTTACCTATCTTAGTATTTGCCATGCTATTCGTCGCATTAATAAAACAAGTGTTTGAATCCGGTTATCTTTAATACTTTGTTCTGAATGGTAACCTAGCCTTAATTTATTTAGAGATCTCCAGTTTTATCTCCACGGTATTATATTTATTGTTAGTACTGGGTCCTATCGGCAAGTTATTTTTCCCTTTCACAAAGAAATCCAGACCTCCAAAAAGTAAAGAAAAGGCACTTGTATCGTTTTTTGATCTATACCTTTGAGACAAAGCAGTAGCAGTCACCTTAATACACCGCTCATACCTGACATCTATGTGAATAAGTTCGCTAGCAACGGTTCCTTATCTTAATTGGCTAAGGCCAGTGATTGATTTAAACAAACTTAATGGGGAAGAGTGGGTCTAGACATAATGAGTAAGATTTTATTGAATTTTTTTGCTAGTGCTTACTCTAAACATGCAGGTATTCAAAACTTATTTTGAGCAATGAGAGTATGTAATTTCTTCATAGTAAATTATAAAAAGTACATATGAAAACAATAGATTGTACATTTTTAGAACGGAAAATAGCCTTTTTACAGGGATAAATATTGGCACATATTTTGTAAAACTTAAGTAACTTAAATAGTTTTAATATCTTGAAGAGCAACTCTACTAACAAAGTAATTCAGTATGAGTATTAAATAATAAAACACTTATGGAGCATACAATGAAAAAGTCAATTTTAGCATACGCATTAATTTCAACTGGTTTTTTAAGCACTGCAACATTGGTGCATGCAGAAGCATATAACCCAGATTCCGATGCGGCAGGTGTTTATGTAGGTGGTAATTATGGCTATTTACGAGTGGATGGGGATGACGAATTTGATGATGATAAAGACGCTTATCAAGTATTCTTGGGTTACTCTTTGAATGAATATGTTGCTGTTGAGGGGAGTTATGTAGATTTTGGTGATTATGGAAACTCTGTTGCAAGTGCAGAAACCGATGGATATACCCTTGGGTTAAAATTAGGTTTACCAGTAACTAACAATATCGAAATTTATGCTAAAGGTGGTCAGCTCTGGTATGAAACGGATTACTCTGTGCTGGGAGTTGATGGAAACGAAGAGGACACTGGGTTATTTGCCGGGGTAGGGGTGAGTTACCACTTAGATAAAAACTGGGCAGTTAAAGTCGATTATACCGTCTATGATAATGACTTAGATGTTGATAGCGCAGACAGCGATTCTGACTTTTCAACTGATATGAAATACGCATCAGTAGGCCTTGAATACAAATTTTAAATTCCAAGAATTAAGTTAATAAAATACGAAAAGGCAAATCATGTTGATTTGCCTTTTTTGGTATATGTCGTTTATTAAATTACGCTAGTTTATGTAGATTTCCGCTTTTATAAAACGATGCTGTCGAATAATTCGATCCTTGCCTGAGCTTACTAAAGGCTATGTCAGGGTTCTGCAATAAATCCTTATTTAATAAGCCATTATTTAATAAACCTTTATTTAATAAGCAATGTTTACAGCAGCACTAACAGATTTTGCATTCTCAATGGCTTGTTCAATATTGTCACCACGAGCAATCGCGACACCTAAACGGCGACCACCGTTAATATTGGGTTTTGCAAACAAACGTATCTGCGAACCTGCTACTTTGCCTAGCGCAGTGGCGACACCTTCAAACTGGATATCTTGTGATGTGCCATTACCTAAAATAACACTCGAAGCTGAAGGGCCGTATTGCGTAATGTTACCAATAGGGAAACCTAAAATAGCGCGCACATGCAAAGCGAACTCAGATAAGTCCTGTGAAATCAATGTCACCAAGCCTGTATCGTGTGGGCGAGGCGAGACTTCGCTAAAGTAAACTTCATCACCTTTTACAAAAAATTCCATCCCAAATAAACCAAACCCACCTAATTCAGTAACTACCTTTGTCGCAATGGTTTGGGCTTTTTGTAATGCTGTTTCAGACATTGCTTGTGGCTGCCATGATTCACGGTAATCACCGTCTTCTTGACGGTGCCCAATAGGGGCGCAAAAGTGTATTCCATCAACCGCGCTAACCGTTAATAAAGTGATTTCGTAATCAAATGGAACAAAGCCTTCGATAATGATGCGACCTTCGCCAGTACGGCCACCTTCTTGAGAGTAAGTCCAAGAGTTATCTAAATCTGCATCCGTTTTTACCACGCTTTGACCTTTACCTGAACTGCTCATTACAGGCTTAATCACACAAGGCTGGCCAATCTCTTTAACGGCTTGTAAATACTCTTCTTTAGTATCGGCAAAAATGTAAGGTGAAGTTTTCACGCTTAACGTTTCAGCGGCTAAACGACGAATGCCTTCTCTATCCATGGTCAATTTTGCAGCACGCGCAGTCGGGACAACATTAAAACCTTGTTGCTCTAACTCCAACAAAGTATCAGTCGCAATCGCTTCTACTTCAGGAATAATGAAATCAGGATTTTCTAAGCGAATGATTTCTTCTAAGCGTTTTCCATCTAGCATGCTGACAACATGTGAACGATGCGCAATTTGCATTGCTGGCGCGTTTGCATAGCTATCAGCAGCAATCACTTCGATGCCAAAACGTTGTAGCTCGATAGCCACTTCTTTGCCTAATTCGCCTGAGCCTAATAGTAATGCCTTAGTTGCACTTGCCGAGGTTGCCGTACCTAAAATTGGATGTGTCATGTAATTCACTCTTATGTGGATGAAAAGATGAGATATTAAGTTTTGAATTCTACCAGAAAAAGAGTTTAGCTAGCATTGATTAATAGTAAGAAAGGGCCGTTTTCATCATACGGAATTCATTATTCTGTATTTTCCCCAACTATATCCACTGGCTTTCCCATCGACTAGAAAAGCAGAATAGCTTTTATTCTTGTCGTGTTTAGGTAAGCACTCTTTTTAATTCAAAGGCTAGAGGATCATATTTTTAACTAGACGTTTAAATGAATGGCATGATTAATATAAAATTATGATATTTTATTGCCTTATCAGATTGTTAACTGAAATTAATAAGCCTCAAGGATTAAAAGTGAAAGTAACGTGCCCACATTGCCAAGAAAAAATGAGCCCGAAAGATATTAAAAGCATCAATAAAAATAGTATCTACGTGGAAAAGCAGTGTCCATCTTGTGACGGTTGGTTTAGCTTAAATAAGCGGTTAACGAAAATAAAAACACTTGGGATGACATTATTACTAATAACCAGTCTATTAAACATTTTTGGTATTAAAAGTGAGTACAGCATTGTATTTTCAAGTATCGGTTTAGTAGGTGTTTTGGTCGCCTTACTCATTACTTTTATAGGTAAAAATGAAAAAGTGGATAAGCCAAGTCAATAAGAGAAAAGAAACTAATCCTGAGTTGCTAGCTACTTTCGTTTAGTAAAGGTGGTTGATTAATAAAAATTCAATGATGGGAGTGGGCGTAGCCATATAAAGTAATTTTTTATTGTAAATATTTGATATTGATAATTTAAACATGCGGGAGCCCAGCTTTTTTTAACTAATAGATCTATTTTTATAATGGTGGGTAAAATGCATCACATAAGTGAAAAAGAAATAATTACAGCTATAAAAACCAAGCAGTACTCTACTCTTACTTTTTTAGAGGAGTATCGAAATTCTTCTGAAAATAAATGGTATTTAGGCTTTTATTATTTTATTCAAGATCTTAAACAAGAAAATACCCAAACTACCTACAATGAAATTATTTCAAAATATGGAAATGAGTCAGCTGCATACTGCTACTTGGGTGATACTGCTAGTATAATTTATAACGAAATACTCAATGAGCACATCCCAACTTGTTTTTATAAAAAATCAGTAGAATTGGATAATGGTAATATTGACGGGCATTGGGGGTTATATAATAAAGATCATAATATGAGTTCTTGGCTTTATGTGTTGGAATTTCGCTACAAAAGATGTGAATACGATAATGTCATACATATAATTAACACTTCTTTTATTACTTTTCAAAATACAAAAAGCTTATCAACTGAACAATGGATGCTTATAAAAAAAATAGTTATGGATGACAAGGTTACATGTGAATCAAATTTACTTATATTGGCTTGTTTCCACCTTGATGAAATTGAGGAAGGCTTAACTATTATTAATTCAATGGATAAAATTAGTTACGGTATTATAGAGCCATATGCAGAGAAAGGCTTGGTTGATAAAGAGAAGGTAATATCTAATATTTACCCATTTCAAGTATCTGATTTTTGTACCGATGATTACAAAAGCATTTATCAAAAGCATCTTAAAGAAAACTTGATGACAAGAGAAACAATTATCAAATTTGCATTTCAGGCTAAAGAATTTCATGATGTAATTACTCATTATGACGAAGCACCTGAAAACGATATATTACTCAGGCATAGTTTCAGTGCTCGTATTTATTATTTATTAGCTAAATTAGAATTAGATGATGAATTAGACGAAGAGATAATGCAGTTTATTCACAAAAAAAGTGATTATGTCGAAGGTGAAAACAACTCTCTTTATAAAATATTACAATTTAAATTAAAAACTAAAGAGTTAAAGGTGCGTTTTAAAAGTGGACAATCATTACAATGCTTAATAGATTCTTTTGAAACTTATAATCAAGCTAAAAATCTTATTGATAGCTTAGAGTTAATGGTGTGTTTCCAATATTCAACGCTAAAAGAAGAGCTTAAGGCTATTAAAGAGCAGTGGAATAAAGCTTATTATCAGAATGAATTTGAGAAAAAGAAGAATAAAAAGCTTGGCTCAACTTTATTGGATAAAGATTTACTCGGTTTTTATAATTTAGGAATAAAAGCTGAAGAATACGATTACGTAATAGATAATATTGTTGCCTGCCACAAAAAAATGTACCTTCGATGAACTCACATAATATTCTTGGTATTTGCTATGAAAAAAAAGATCAATTATCTTTAGCATTTGAGCAATACAAATATGCTTTAAATTTAATGCTCTTATCTAAAGAAAAAGATCATGTAATAATTGGAAATTATATTTCTGCTGGAACAAAATTATCTGATATAGATATTTCAGAAGAAGATTTTGTAAAACTAAAACAAATATTCAATATTGCGATAACCAACCAATTTCAATGGAATACATTTACAGCAGATGGAATGAAGCGCCTATTCAAATATTCTTATTTTAATATGAACACTCTTGATGCTTTAACAAACCAATACTTTTACTTATCAAGCAGAGAGCAATTAAATGACCCAATAGAACTACCTATGTTAAATAAAGTAGGTGAAGGGCAGCTTATTGACTCAAACTATCGAACATTTTCTCTATCTCTCAATATTAACTCCATGCTGATGTGGTCTCATTATGCTGAAGAGCATCAAGGGATAATGATTGAATATTGGTTTGGTGGTGAACTTCCAGAGGGCGTTGGAATAGAGAAAATTTCCTACACTGAAGAATTAAAACGAAATGCAGAACAAGATTTATTTATATTCAATCAATTTTTACTAACTAAAAATAAGGGATGGGAGTATGAGCGTGAAGTTAGATTATTTTCAAACCATATGAATAAAATATATTTTGAAAAATTTGACTATCCAAATCATGATAGAAATAGAATTAATGCAGAGATAGTTTGTATTACTTTAGGCTATAAATTCCCAGATAATAAAAGAGAGCTTATTAAAAAGCTTATTACTCGAATAAACGAGAATAAAAGAAACTTTGAGCAAAAAATATCACTCAAAGAAGCTTATATTAGTGATGATGATAAGTTTTCAATAAAGTACCGCCAAGTTAATCTTTAATCTTAAGAGGTAACTTTTTTGGAGTGGTTTAAGGGGCGCATTTCCGAAAAGTTACGTTTAAAATGCATTTGTTGGTTAGATAACAAAATAGTACTGGATAGGGCAGAAAACAAAGCTGGAAATATCAACTAGCTTCGATGAGAGGACTACTCATATAAATCAAAATTTGTACATATCCAAATGAAGTATTGGGCACCTAAACCTTTTATAAACAAATTCAATGTATTATTTGGAGTCGAAAGTGGTTCCAAAGTACGGGATATCCAATCGTTGATGAATCAGTTAATTAGTAAAGCCTTACCCATCGCGCCACGACATTTCCACCGTCAAGCTTTCCTAGATAATTATTACACTTTAAAAATACCAAATAGGATGTTTGGGTGAGGTGAGGCTAGTACATGGATGCACGTTCGAAACGGTACGTTTCAATGCGTTAGTAAGTTGGATTAGAAAGCGATCCTGTGCCTGTTCTCTTCTTTGCTTTATCTACTGGTATAGAGAAAGTAAAGCCGCAGACATCGTTGGAAAATGTTAATTAAGGTTAAAAAAGATTCGACGAGCGAAGACGAGAAATAGCACTTTGGGTAAATTACAAAGCCTATATATTTTGATGAGAACAGTGATAATGATGTAACATAGGCAGGAGAAAATAGTGAAAAATAATTCTAGTATTAAGATCTATATTTGTTGTTTTTAGAATTTTTAAGTTTTACAAACAATATATTAGTAATTCTTAATATATTTATTTTACATTCTTTGGTTGTTGTATATAAAATATAAAATATTATAAATAAAGGATTGTATAATCATGCCTGGACCTTTTTTTAATGAATTACCGCAAAATCATCCAAGTATTAAAAGAGAAAAGCTAAGGTCTAGCCTAGAAAGCGACTTTAATAAACATCAGACAGATATTTTTGTACTTACTCAAGATGAGTTTTTTAAACTTTGGGTCGCTGCGGAGATAGCTCGGGGGAAATCCCTGTCTGCAATTAAGGAACATTTATCTGAGATCACAGGGTTATCTATTGCTCAAGTTTCATTAGCTAGCGCAGCTACTTATGGTTCTGCTATTAAAGATAGTACTTCATTTTTAGCTATTGCAAATGACTTTAGACGTTCAGGAAACCTTCTTGGTAAATATGAATTAAGTGTTCGTAATGGTAAAAAATATATTTCTTTTAAAGGCAACCATAAACTCAGAAATATTTTGAAAGGTACTCGGTATCTTGCTAGTAATACAAAGGTTATAAGCGTTGGTATTGGTAAAGAAGCTTTGAAACAAGGTGCTAAAAGTGGTTTTTATGTTTCTATATTCTTTTCTATAACTTTAAATAGTATTAATTGGTTATTTGAAGAGGATTATCGTTGGACAAACTGGTTAGCAACAACAACTACTGATATTGTTAAAGCATTAGTAGGTGCCTTAGCTGGTATTTTTGCAGGTTTGATACTTACTAGTGCTACAGTTGCTGTTGTAGCAATTGGTTTGGGGATTCTTATCGGAGTTGCAGTAAGTTTAGTATTAAACTCTATTGATGAAAGGTTAAAAATTACTAAATCATTAATTAAATATCTGGAAGAAAAAGAAGACAAGTTAATGAATCAGATTACAACACGTATTCGAGAGGAACTCTATAGAGTTTACATCGTAACAACTGAAACAATTGTTAAGTCTATAAAAATTAAAGTAAAAAGGGAACTTAGTAACCTTATTAGTGAGCTTGTTAATCCATGGTAAAGTCTTTCAAACAACGATTAAATAATTTGGATACAACTTTTATATTTGCAGTATTATTTACAGCAATTATAAGTATTGTTACTACTTGGTTGATGGTTTCTTATTTATTTAATGAGATTGTCCAAGGTATTCTATATCCATATAGTGATTATCCTGTCATTGTTTCATCCACTGCTGATATTTTAATTATCCCTGGTTTTATCGCTATGTGGTTGGCTGTATTTATCGGTATTGCAGATATTCTGTTGAAGTTATTTGAAAATACATTTTATGAAAAATTAAAATCTAAATTAGGGTATGCAGTAGGTATCGTATTAATTATTTCAATTATAGCATTTGTGACTAATTACTTTACTTGGCAAGTCGCGGCGCACTCTAATGGCTACACTCAATGCGATAGTGGGAGTAAGCTTTTGATGGGAAGTAAAATATCTTCTGCTTGGAGTAAAGAAGAGTATTTATGTAACGATTATAATGTAGATAAACTGTTATCGACAGGTACTCATGATCAAGTTGTTGAGGTGGCTAGATACTTAAAAAGTAATTAGTACTTACATTTATTAAATATTCGGTGCATTAAGAGGGCGTTTTTTATCCAGACAAAAACGTTCGAGTGCGTTTTTATTTGATTACTTCCTTGTGGTCGTGCAAAAGCTAAGAGGGCCCATTTACAATGATGTAGTGATGGCATTCTTTTAATAATGTTAAAAAATGGTTTATATCTCGATCTAAACTGCTTTCTGGTAAGTAGAGATGATAACCATATGCTTTGGCGAGTTGTTCCGTACGATGCAACCATCCTGCGATTGGGCCTTTATATATCACTTCATTTAACGTGAATGGTTCAAAATTAATCAGATCTTCTTCAGCACTAATTTCTTTATTAATGATCGCTAAAACGATTAGTTCTTGTTGTTCGTGAATTAACTTGTTGGCAAGCCTTGGGGATATGTTTTTGGCGAGATGTTCTAAATTATTCAGTTTGATACCTAGGTAAGGTAACTGTGTATTCTGTCCTCTGACGTCCGCTTTAACTTCTCCAAAGCGTATAATATCTTGCCATGGTAATGTCCATTTTCCATTAAGGTGACAATATTCAATCATTTTAGGTGTGATAAAAAAGCTGGTTTCAGGCTCCAAATATTTAAGGAGCCCAATAAATGCAATCATTAAGCTGATACATATGAGCAAAATCAATTGAATTTTAATGGCTTGCCAAAGAAATAAACTGATAATCCAAAAAATAAAAATCAAAGTGCATCCAAGGCATATCAGCGTTAGTGCATTACGTTTTGAATTGGGGTGAACTTTAATAACTCTATTAACGGTATCTTCCAAATTTAACCTTCCTTGAAAATTTGGTTTCTTGAATAAACAGCTTTTATTAGCAACGAATAATATGTTTTTGAGAATAAACCAGGGGCAATTGGTCTTTCAAGTTTATTTTTACCTCGTTCCTTCGGTCCTCTGTGGGAATGCAACTTTACCTAGAGTGATAAGTGCAAATTCTGCCTTTGCTCGTCCAGTCATTCACGCTTTTATTTGCAGTGTTTTTGCCCTGTCGGTGACATACTTTTTCTTACCATAAAAATAAAGTAAGCAAAGAGACTGGCTCCCAATTCGTTTTTAAACTATTCCTTTGGGTAAGAGTAATGACCTCCTTTTTAACGCACCGCTCAGACTCGACATCCATGCCTCTCCTTGCTAAAGGCAATCATTAATTCAGGAAAACTTAACGAGAGGAAGGGGTGTAGTCATCTTGAGTAAGGTTTTATTGTAACTATTTGATATTATTAATTTCAATGTTTGGGTGTCCAGCACTTTTCCGCACTTTTCCGCACTTTTCAATTGTAATAAGAAGGCTTTGGTTGCAGCCAAAGCTTGGGCCTCACTTTACCCGAACTTGGTGTAATAAATTATTTAAGTTGTGGATTTATTATCCATACAAGATGTTATAATGTTTGTTTTTCGATTGACATACTAAGTCTATAATGTTAAATTTTTCAATGGTTTACAGGCAGATTTTTTTATTGCGTTTCGCAATAAGTGGAAATAATGTCAGGCTTAAATGCTCCTATAAACGACACGTTTGAATAATATGGCTGCGCCGAGCTAAAGAGTGCCTGTAAACCACTTCCATCCTCAAGGTATCATCTATGTCACACTTAAGTCTGCTTTTGAATTGCACAACCCGTCAAGATTTATCAAAGTTGTTGGGTATTGAATTAAAACACCTTACGTATTTAATTTATGGTTTAAGTGATTCAGAGAAGTATTCTAAATTTTCAATTCCTAAAAAAACAGGCGGTACAAGATCCATAACATCTCCAATCGATGAGATAAAAGATCTACAAAAGAAACTTTCCACATTATTACAATCTTGTTTACAAGAAATTGAAAATAGGTCGAAAAAGAAATCACCATCACACGGATTTAAGAAAGATTGCTCTATAATTTCAAATGCCAAATCTCATACAAGAAAAAGGTATGTAATTAATTTAGATTTAGAGAATTTTTTTACCGCATTCAATTTTGGTCGAGTTAGAGGTTTTTTCCTTGTAAACGAGCACTTCAAATTAAGTAAAGAAGTAGCTACGACAATCGCACAAATAGCATGCTTTCAAGGGCATTTACCACAAGGAGCCCCTTGTTCACCTGTAATTACAAATCTTATATGTAATATTTTAGATGTAAGACTCTCAAAGCTAGCCAAGTTGAATAAATGTAAATATAGCCGGTATGCTGATGACCTAACATTTTCTTCTCGCAGTAAAACAATATCCAAAGAACTTGTTATCTGTGATGGGCATAATTGGAAGGTTACAGGAAAGCTTAAGAAAGAAATCAGTAGAGCAGGCTTTAAGATAAACCTCCAAAAAACTCGAGTTCAATATAAAAATTCAAGGCAAGATGTAACTGGTCTTGTTGTTAATGAGAAGCTTTCTATACCATCTAAATATTGGAGGGTGGTAAGAGCTATGGTAAACAATTTACTTAGCAGCGGTTATTTTACAGTATCGAAAAAAGTTATTACTAAAGGTGTTGTTCAGGAAGTAGAGAGTAAAGGGAAGATTAAACAACTAAATGGGATGTTATCTTATATAGACTCTGTGGATCTCCACAATTCGCAGAAGTCTAATGAATTTAGAGATCTGAATCAAAGAGAGAAGACTTATCGAAATTTTTTATATTTCACTAAATTTTATTGTAATACTAAGCCCATAATAATATGTGAGGGGAAAACTGATCATGTTTATTTAAAAAGTGCTCTAAAAAGTTTAAATGAGCAATATCCTAATTTAATTGAAAAGACTGAAGATGGTTTGCAATCTAAGGTGGCATTTTATAAGTATTCAGATTTAGAAATAAGATTGTTGGGCATCACTGGTGGATCAGATCTGTTAAGAGCTTTTATATCAAACTACCCTAAGATTATAAAAAAATTCAAAGCTAAGCCATCAAAACAGCCCGTTATTATTCTTATAGACAATGATCGTGGAGCAAGAGAAATATATAGCCAAATAAAATCAATTACTCAATCAAAGAGTAGTATTGACGGTAGTCAAGACTTCTATAAGCTCTATGACAATTTTTATGTAATTGCAACTCCATGTAAACAAGGAAAAATGTCAAGGATAGAGGATTTTTTTCCTAAAACGTTATTAAAGCGAGAATATAATAAAAAGAAATTTGAGCCAGATGAAAAAAAATTCGATAAATCAAAACATTATAGTAAAGCAATATTTGCAGATAAAATTGTTGCGCCTAATTACAAAGTCATAGATTTTTCGAGCTTTACAAAAATATTTTACAGGATAGAACTTGCTATCAAGGATAGTGCCACATTATAACAAGGTATTTAAACGTAATTAAAACAGTGGGTTATGTTTCGTGCCTCAACATTGTTACCCACTATTTTAATCCGCTTAATGAGGCGCTGAGGCTGTAGATTTTCTCCGGAAAGAACGTTTTTACGTTCTTTTTTCATAATCTTTAATTGTACAAAAAACAACCTTGATTGAGCAGTCCCTCTGTGATCTAATAGTTATTATTCGTTCAGAGTTAAATGTGATGGCACTCTTATAAAGTAAAGAGGCAAACCTGACTTATCTTGCCAAAGTAAATTCATTCCGATTGATTTCGCACAGCAAATTATCCCCGGTACTTTTGAATACGCACTTTCTCATATCGTCGACAAACACCTTGATTTAAGTACTTTTGATAAATGGTACAGCAACGATAAAAATGGCGCGGCTGCTTATCCTCCTTCAGTTATGCTTAAAATAATCTTGTTTGGTTATTCACGAGGCTTGGTCAGCAGTCGTCGCATTGCAAATGCATGTGAAACCAATATTACCTTCATGAGTTTATCGGGTGACGTACAACCACATTACACTTCAATTGCCAGTTTTGTCGC
>NZ_JBAHZA010000001.1:0-477389 GCF_036697365.1 Psychromonas arctica | reverse complement strand
AAATCCGAATTATCTATTGGAATCTCAACTAAATATGAATTAATGTGTTTTTTATTTTAAATAATCGGGCTGAAAATAAGAAATTCTACAGCTTCGTTATACAACAAATAAGGTGTAATACAAAATGATGAAAGTTGGCGATGTAAAGACAATATTTGAACTTATGAAAGAAGCTAGCCATGTTCAAATGATATATATCGGTTTAGCTGTTGCGCCTTTTGTTATTGGTGCGTGGTTTGATGTTATAGAAAGGATTCCATCTTTGGCTGAGCATAAACTAATATCTTTACTTATTGTTCTCGTATTTGTCTTTCTAATGCTTGTTGTTGCAGTTGTCTTTGATCATAAAGATAAAAAACGGAAACTACTCCTTAGCAAAGTTAGTAGTTATATGGTTGCAAATAAATTTAACTCTGTGAGGTTTTCTGCTATTCGTAATAAGTTTAATATAAGTGATTCTGATGCTTATTTAACATCTGTAATCAATACATTCCCTGATAGATTGCGCTTAGTTTCTTTTAGTGTGGAAGGTAGCGATGTTGACAAAGAACCTGGCTTCGGAATTGTTACACAACAAGTTGCTTAAAGTGAATAAAAACCACCGGCCATCGCTTCGCGATTATAGTCAACGTTAATCTTCCGCTTAAAACAGCATTAGGTGTACATGATAATCTGTCGCATATATCAAGTTTTGGCTATTACTCCGTTAGTTATTTTAGTTTCAACTTTCGCCTTTAGAGCAACATTTTATTGGTCAATTTCTGTTGCCGATGGTGAGCCCAAGGGTGGTGGTGACATCATTGAAATCTTATTGCTTCTTCTATTAATTGGTAGCTGTATTTTATCTATATTATTTTCAGCTTTATTAGTGGTAATACCCAAAATTAGAAACAATACTTACTCATTAAAGTTATTAATAATTGGTGTCGTAATCCCTTTGGTATTTTGGGTAATACACCCATTCATTCCGAGGTTGGTGTAAAAGTATACTTAACAAGCCACTCAAGCAAGACGTTACATGTAAGGATGATTCGAAGTGTATTATCAGATAGATGTTAAGCCTCAAGAGGTAAATACTTCTAAAGTTGCCTTTGTGAGGGCTATTCGTACTTTATCTCCAAGTATTCGTTTAAAAGATGCGATAGAGATATACTCAAATATATCAAACCATAGGTGTACATTAGTTGCAGGTATATCTTTAGATGTCGGTACTTTTATTCAAACAACATTTGCTAAAATAGGTGTCGAAGTTGAAGTAAATGAATCATCAATTCAATCCCCAATGCTTTTTGTTCCTAACGTAGACACCAAGTGGAAGTGGGGTTTTTTAGGCATTAAAAGGGCAATATAATAACTGCTGAAGTTGTGGCGCCTCATTAGTTGAAATTCATAAAATTAACTACAAGTTAAAGTTGATAGTTGTCCTGTGTTATTTCACTTCTTCTGAAGTGAGCAGAAGAGAAATAACAAAACCCAAAATATAGAGTCAAAACATGCAGGCTGAAGCCAGCGCCCCTAAAACCTATACTTCATACAGCTTAATACTAATTTAACAAACTGAACTAACAATTCCTGATTTAGCTTCAATAAAACCTTGCTCAATGCGGCTACGACAACCCCCGTTAAGTTTTTCTGAATCAATTACAGCCTTTAGCAAGTAGATACATGGAGCGATTTATGCGACAGCATAGTTATATGAGCGGGCTAAGCTCTGCGTGCACTTTGTCCGTTGCTAGCTCAGTTCGAGACATGGATTTCGAGTCTGAGCGGTGCGTTAAGAAGGTAGTTATTTATTCAGATTAAAAAACGTATCGGAGCGATTTTCTTTTGGTTCTGTTTTCTTTATTCGTATAAAGAAAATGAACTCGCCGACAGGGCGAAACCACTGCGAACATGTATAAAGCTGACCCGACGAGCGTAGACGAGAAATAACAAAACACAAAGTAAAAACATGCAGGCTGAAGCCAGCGCCCCGAAAATCAACACACTAAAAGTAACGAAAAACTAAATCACCTTCGTACATTTCAACATATAGTTCACATCAACATTTTTAGTGATTTTAAAATCACTTGATAACGGACTATATTCCACGCCACACAAATCATCACAATGTAACTGCGTTGCATCAATTGCGCTTAATAACTGAGAAGGGCGAATGAATTTCTCATATTCATGAGTACCTTTTGGTACCCATTTTAAAACATGCTCTGCCCCTAAAATCATCATTAGATAGGCTTTCCAAGTTTTGTTGATGGTTGAGAAGTAAACGGTGCCACCTGGTTTCACTAAATCACAACAAGCTTGGATCACTGACGCTGGATCTGGTACGTGCTCCAACATCTCCATACAAGTCACTACATCAAACTGCTCTGCATTTGCTTCGGCAAACTGCTCGGCTGTGGTTTTCTTATAAGTGACTTTGGTTTCTGTTTCTAAGGCATGTAAACGTGCGATTTGTAACGAGGCGTGTGCCATGTCAATGCCAACAACTTCTGCGCCTTTAATGGCCATGCTTTCTGCTAGGATGCCGCCGCCACAACCCACATCGACGATTTTTTTACCAAACAAACCTTGTACACCTTGTTCGATATACTCAAGGCGAGTTGGGTTTAGCATGTGTAACGGTTTGAAATCACCTTCTAAATCCCACCATTGTTCTGCCATTGCAGAGAACTTTTCGATCTCTTGTTGATCAACATTATTTTCTGATATCAACTCTTCTGACGTTGCTTCTAAAGCTGAGATGGTTGTTGGTGTGTTGTGATCCATGCTGTGTGCACCCTGTATGTGTTGTGGCAGATAAAAGTGGGCTAATGTCGTTGATTATTGCGTCATTTGACCTAGTAAACGATTATAACGTGATAATAATTCCGATGGGGAATTTTATTTTGCAACGCTGAGCGGTTTAATTTAAAAAATTAACTGGTTAAAAAATGAACGTTGAAACGATAAATGCCTCAAATTCGCCCATAAAACGATTCTCAGACGATTTAGCTGCTTAAAAGCCTTTTGCTGAGGTGCATTTGTGCTACTATCAATCTCTTACTAAATTCAGTCTATTTCCACTAAATTAAGGATTTAAGTTTCTATGAGCGAATTTGCCTCTGACGTTTCTCCAATTAATATTGAAGATGAATTAAAAAATTCTTATCTTGAATACGCTATGAGCGTGATCGTAGGGCGTGCATTGCCCGATGTACGTGACGGTCTAAAACCAGTACATCGCCGTGTTTTATTTGCGATGAATATCTTACGTAATGATTGGAACAAACCCTATAAAAAATCAGCACGTGTTGTTGGTGACGTGATCGGTAAATACCATCCACATGGTGACACTGCTGTATACGATACGATTGTTCGTATGGCGCAAGATTTCTCATTACGTTACATGTTGGTTGATGGTCAAGGTAACTTTGGTTCTGTTGATGGTGATAGCGCGGCAGCGATGCGTTACACAGAAATCCGTATGCAGAAACTAGCACATGAATTATTAGCCGATTTAGAAAAAGAGACGGTTGATTACGTACCTAACTACGACGGTACTGAATTCATTCCTGAAGTGCTACCGACTAAAATTCCAAACCTATTGATTAATGGTTCATCGGGTATTGCGGTTGGTATGGCAACTAATATCCCGCCACACAATCTAGGTGAAGTGATTAGTGCATGTTTAGCGTTGATCAAAAACGAAGACATTACGGTTAATGAGTTAATTGAACATATACCAGGACCAGATTTCCCGACTGCGGGTATTATTAATGGTCGTAAAGGTATCATTGATGCTTACACAACTGGCCGCGGTAAAATTAAAGTACGTGCTAAAGCGGAAGTTGAAGTTAATGAAAAAACTGGTCGTGAAACGATCGTGGTACATGAATTACCTTATCAAGTGAACAAAGCGCGTCTGATTGAAAAGATTGCGGAATTTGTAAAAGATAAGAAAATTGAAGGTATTAGTGCTTTACGCGATGAGTCTGATAAAGACGGCATGCGTATGGTGGTTGAAGTTAAACGTGGTGAAGTGGGTGAGGTTGTATTAAATAACTTATACGCACAAACACAAATGCAGGTGACTTTTGGTATCAATGCCGTTGCACTTGACCATGGTCAACCTAAGTTATTTAACCTAAAAGAGATGTTAGAAGCGTTTATTCTACACCGTCGTGAAGTGGTTACACGTCGTACAGTATTTGAATTACGTAAAGCCCGTGATCGTGCACATATCCTTGAAGGTTTAGCTATTTCACTGGTTAACATCGAAGAGATTATTGATTTAATCCGTAAGTCACCAACACCTGCTGAAGCGAAACTTGCTTTACAAGCACGTGGTTGGGATTTAGGTGCGGTTTCTTCTATGTTAGAAGCAAGCGGTGTTGATGCTGCTCGCCCTGATGGTTTAGCTGTTGAGTTTGGTATCCGTGATAACCAATACTTCATGACTGAAATTCAAGCACAAGCGATTCTTGATTTACGTTTACATAAATTAACCGGTCTTGAGCACGAGAAAATCTTAGGTGAATACAAAGAGCTATTAGAAGTGATTGCTGCATTATTATTCATCCTTGAAAGTCCTGCTCGTTTGATGGAAGTAATTGAAGAAGAGTTAGAAGAAGTGCGTGATAACTTCGCTGACCCTCGTCGTACTGAAATTACTGAATCTGAATCTGATCTATGTATGGAAGATTTAATCGTTGAAGAAGATGTGGTCGTAACACTTTCTCACGAAGGTTACGTTAAGTACCAACCTCTATCTGACTACGAAGCACAGCGTCGTGGTGGTAAAGGTAAAGCAGCGACTAAGATGAAAGATGAAGATTTCATTGAAAAACTATTAGTAGCAAGTACCCATGACACGATTCTATGTTTCTCTACTCGTGGTCGTTTGTACTGGCTGAAAACATTCCAACTTCCATTAGCATCTCGTCAAGCGCGTGGTCGTCCAATTGTGAATATCTTGCCGCTTGAAGAGGGCGAACGTATTACCGCTATCTTACCGGTACGTGAATATGAAGATGATAAATACGTATTCATGGCAACAGCTAACGGTACAGTTAAGAAAACCGCATTAAGTGCTTACAGTCGTCCTCGTTCAAGTGGTTTGATTGCGATTAACTTAAATGATGATAACGAACTAATCGGTGTTGCATTAACTGATGGTACAAATGAAATCATGCTTTTCTCTGACGCAGGTAAAGTGGTTCGCTTTAAAGAAGCTGAAGAGAGTGAAGTCACTGATGAAGAAGGTAACGTTGTTCTAGATGAAAACGGTAATCCTGAAATCAAGTTCAAAGGTGTTCGTCCAATGGGTCGTACAGCTACCGGTGTTCGTGGTATTAAACTAAACGAAGGTGGCAAAGTTGTTTCGTTAATCGTACCAAATGAGACGGGTCATATCTTAACAACGACTGAAAATGGTTACGGTAAACGTACGCCATTAGAAGATTACTCATCTAAGAGCCGTGCAACACAAGGTGTGATCTCAATTAAGGTGAGTGAACGTAACGGTAAAGTAGTCGGTGCAGTACAAGTTGATGAAAACGATGAAATCATGTTGATCTCAAACAAGGGTACTTTAGTACGTACACGTGTTTCTGAGGTTTCTGTGGTGGGTCGTAATACGCAAGGTGTTACGTTAATCCGTACCTCTGAAGACGAGAAAATCGTTGCGTTACAACGTATTGATGAAATTAAAGATGTACCTGTTTACGAAGATGAAGAGGGTGAAACAACACCTGCAGTCGAAGAAGGTAGTACATCTGATGCACCCGCTGACGTAGTCGATGAGCAAGAGACTGATACTGCTGAGTAGTGGATTATCATAATCAATAAGCGGCCGTAGCCGCTTATTTTGTTTTAAGGGATATAAAAATGAGTAAGATTTTTAATTTTTGTGCTGGCCCAGCAATGTTACCTGAAGCAGTAATGCAACAAGCACAAAGCGAATTTTGTAACTGGCAAGGTTCAGGTGTCTCTGTGATGGAAGTCAGTCACCGTAGTCCTGAATATATCGCATTAGCTAAACAAGCCGAGATGGATTTACGCGAGTTACTGTCAGTACCTGATAATTACAAAGTATTATTTTGCCAAGGTGGTGGACGTGGTCAATTTGCTGCGGTTCCGCTTAACTTGTTAGGCGATAAACTAGACGCAGATTACATCCTGACTGGACAATGGTCTAAGTCTGCCGTGGTTGAAGCAAAGAAACACGCGCGTATTAAAGAAACCGATATCATGACCACTACTGCTGACGGTAAAATTGCTGTTAAGCCTTGTGATGAATGGTCAATGAATAGCGAAGCTGCATATCTACATTACTGTCCAAATGAAACCATCGAAGGGATTGAAATCTTTGATGTACCTGCAACGGGTGATGTGCCGTTAGTCGCCGACATGAGCTCGACTATTTTATCTCGTCCATTGGATATTAGTAAGTTTGGTTTAATCTACGCAGGTGCACAAAAAAACATTGGCCCATCTGGTTTAGCGATTGTGATTGTACGTGAAGATTTAGTCGGTAAAGCTCGTCAGGCAATCCCATCAATCTTTGATTACGAGATACAAGCAAACGCTGATTCTATGTATAACACTCCGCCTACTTACTCATGGTACTTAGCGGGTCTAGTGTTTAAATGGTTATTGGCACAGGGCGGTATTGTTGAAGTAGAGAAAAAGAATATTGCTAAAGCTGAGTTGCTATATAACGCTATCGATGCATCTTCTTTCTACAGTAACAATGTCGATAAAAGTGTACGTAGTCGTATGAATATTCCTTTTACACTCGCTGATGATAGTTTAAATGAAACATTTTTAAGTGAATC
Organism: Psychromonas arctica; assembly: GCF_036697365.1. Taxonomy (GTDB): domain Bacteria; phylum Pseudomonadota; class Gammaproteobacteria; order Enterobacterales; family Psychromonadaceae; genus Psychromonas; species Psychromonas arctica_A. The sequence goes on along the minus strand of NZ_JBAHZA010000001.1, from coordinate 470,571 downwards.
AAAAGCTGCTGGTTTATTAACACTTAAAGGCCACAAGTTAGTCGGTGGGATGCGTGCAAGTATCTATAACGCGATGCCGATTGAAGGTGTTCAAGCGTTAGTTGATTTTATGGCTGAATTCGAAAAACGCTACGCATAATCTCGTGATAAAAGTGATTGAAAGGAATTAAAATGAGCAATGATTTTTTAAGCTTGGCGAATAAGGGCGTACAAAAACTACACCCTTACCAAGCAGGTAAACCAACTGACGAATTAGAGCGTGAGTTAGGTCTTACTGATATTGTAAAATTAGCTTCTAATGAAAATCCATTAGGGCTAAGTGAATCAGTTAAAGCAGCATTACAAAAAGAGTTAACGGAATTAACTCGATATCCAGATGCAAACGGTTACTACCTTAAACAGGCATTAGCGGACAAGTATTCCGTTGCATTAAACCAAATCACTTTAGGTAATGGATCAAACGATTTATTAGAGTTGATTGCACGTGCTTTTGTAGATAATAGTCATGAAGTGATGTTTGCAGAGCATGCTTTTGTCGTTTACCCATTAGTAACACAAGCAATTGGCGCAACAGCGGTTGTAGTAAAAGCAAAAGACTATGGTCATGACCTTGAGGCAATGGCTGCGGCGATAACCGATAACACTAAGCTTATCTTCATTGCTAACCCTAATAACCCGACCGGTACTTTTTTAGAGCAAGATGAGATTAAAGGTTTCTTAAACAAAGTGCCGAGTGACGTGTTAGTCGTATTAGATGAAGCATATTTTGAATATGCATCAGCTGAGCGTCGTGGCAATGCCATTGCTTGGATTGCTGAGTTTCCTAATCTAATTGTGTCACGTACTTTCTCTAAAGCCTACGGTTTAGCTGGGTTACGTGTTGGTTACTGTATTTCACATCCAGATGTTGCTGATATTTTAAACCGTGTACGTCAGCCATTTAACTGTAATGCATTGGCCTTAAAAGCAGCAGAAACTATCTTACAAGATGAACAATACTTAGTGGATAGTGTGCGATTAAATGATGCCGGTATGAAAGATTTAAGTGCTTTCTTTGACGCGAATAAATTACAGTATATCCCATCAATGGGTAACTTTATTACAGTTAATGTGGGTCAGTCGGGCGATGAGGTTTATCAAAAACTCTTATTAGAAGGCGTGATTGTAAGACCGATTACTGGTTATGGTTTGCCACAACATTTACGTATCAGTATTGGTACTGAAGCTGAGAATCAACGATTTAAACAAGCACTTACTCGTGTTTTAAATTTGCAATAAGAGAAACAATTAGTATGGAACAGTTATTATTAAACCCGATTAAAAAAGTCGATGGTGAGATTAATTTACCCGGGTCAAAAAGCCTTTCAAACCGCGCTTTATTATTAGCGGCATTGGCTAAAGGAACGACCACTTTAACAAATTTATTAGACAGTGATGATATTCGTCATATGTTAAACGCGTTAAAAAAACTAGGTGTTAACTACACGCTTTCTGCTGACAAAAAGCAGTGTGTTGTTGAAGGATTAGGTCGTGCTTTTAATACACAAGAGTTAGGTGATATTGAGCTTTTCTTAGGTAATGCAGGTACTGCAATGCGCCCTTTATGTGCTGCATTGTGTTTAGGTCAAGGTGAATACACTTTGACTGGCGAACCTCGTATGTTTGAACGTCCAATAGGTTCATTAGTTGATTCACTTAAGCAAGCTGGCGCTGACGTTACTTACTTAAAAGATGAAAACTACCCACCATTAAAAATTAAAGGAACTGGCCTAAAAGGCGGTGATATTAGTATTGATGGTAGTGTTTCAAGCCAATTCTTAACAGCATTTTTAATGTCTGCACCGATGGCTTCTGAAGATACAACGATTAATATTGTTGGTGAGTTAGTATCAAAACCTTACATTAAAATTACGCTACAAATTATGCAAGACTTTGGTATTGAAGTAGATAATATTAACGGTGAATACCAACGCTTTGTGATCAAAGGTGGCCAAACTTACCAAGCTGCTGGTAACTACTTAGTAGAAGGTGATGCTTCATCAGCTTCATACTTTTTAGCGGCTGCTGCGATTGGTGGTGGTAGCATCAAAGTCACTGGTATTGGTAAAAAGTCAGTACAGGGTGATATTCAATTCGCTGATGCTTTAGAAGCAATGGGCGCAAATATTGAATGGGGCGACGATTACATTAAAGCGAGCAAAGGTCAGTTAAAAGCGATTGATATGGATATGAACCATATCCCTGATGCGGCGATGACCATTGCTGTGGCAGCCTTGTTTGCTGAAGGTACGACTAAAATTACTAATGTTTACAACTGGCGTGTAAAAGAGACAGATCGTTTATATGCGATGGCGACTGAACTACGTAAAGTGGGTGCTGAAGTGATTGAAGGCCATGACTTTATTGAAGTTACACCACCTGCACAACTTAACCATGCTGCAATTGATACCTATGATGATCACCGTATGGCGATGTGTTTTTCATTAGTGGCATTAAGCGATACACCTGTGACAATTAACGATCCTAAGTGTACGTCTAAAACGTTCCCTGATTACTTTGAAAAGTTAGCATCAGTAAGCCATTAATATTATTAATGTATTAAAAACCTACTTCGGTAGGTTTTTTTATAACTAAAATTTCATTATTTTTTAACTACTTGTTCACTTAAAAGCAGAAACTATTTGTGTTTCTTTGTGTCTGTTTAGGTACATTTGTCGATAGACATATTCAGATTGTTACTGGTTGAAAAATAGACGGATAGTTGAATGTTATCTTGGTAACCCTTCGACGGTGATCAAAATAACTAATTTGTGCTCGCTAATGCCAGTAAAAGCAAGCTTTTCACTTTCTTTTCTTGCTGTATTTTTAGCGGGTTGGTAGAGTACGCGAATTACTTTTATTCGCTTCTTTTGGAAATATTCATGTTTAAAATGTTCCGCGGTATGTTTTCTAACGATTTATCGATCGATTTAGGAACTGCAAATACCCTTATATACGTAAAAGACCAAGGCATCGTCTTGGATGAACCTTCTGTAGTTGCAATTCGAATGGATAAAAATGGCAAAAGGGTTGCCGCTGTAGGTAGTGCTGCAAAGCAGATGTTAGGTAAAACACCTGGCAATATTCAAGCAATTCGACCGATGAAAGACGGTGTTATTGCTGATTTCTATATTACTGAAAAAATGTTGCAACATTTCATCAAACAAGTGCATAACAATAGCTTTATGCGTCCTAGCCCACGTGTTTTAGTGTGTGTTCCTTGCGGTTCTACACAAGTTGAGCGTCGTGCTATTCGTGAATCTGCAATGGGTGCTGGTGCACGCGATGTATTTTTAATCGATGAGCCAATGGCTGCTGCAATTGGTGCAGGTATGCCTGTATCTGAAGCAAAAGGTTCAATGGTTGTTGATATCGGTGGTGGTACTACTGAAGTTGCTGTTATCTCATTAAATGGTATTGTTTATTCTGCTTCTGTGCGTATTGGTGGCGATAAGTTTGATGAAGCGATTATCAACTATGTACGTCGTAACTACGGTTGTACTATTGGTGAAATTACTGCTGAACGTATCAAACATAGCATTGCTATTGCTTACCCAATTGATGAAGTTAAAGAGATTGAAGTACGCGGCGTAAACGTTGCTGAAGGTGTTCCTCGTAGCTTTACTTTAAACAGCAATGAAATTTTAGAAGCATTACAAGAGCCATTAAGCGGTATTGTTTCAGCTGTGATGTTAGCATTAGAGAAAACTCCGCCAGAGCTTGCAGCTGATATCGCTGAACAAGGTATGGTCCTAACAGGTGGTGGTGCATTATTATGCGAGCTTGACCGTCTGTTGTCTGAAGAATCTGGCATCCCAGTGATTGTTGCTGATGATCCTCTTACCTGTGTTGCACGTGGTGGCGGTATGGCATTAGAGATGATCGATACACATGGTGGTGATGTCTTTAACGGAGATTGATATCAATTAACGCAGGTTAACTCCTGCGTTAACATTCAATAGAAACCCCCATGAAACCAATTTTTACCCGCGGTCCTTCTTTCATACTTAGGCTATCCATTGTGATAGCCTGTTGTGTCGGATTGATGATCGCAGATAGTCAATTCAATTTATTCTCTTCGGCTCGTGTCTATTTAAATTCGATCGTTTCACCTATCCAATATGTTGCTGATGCACCACAGAAAATAATTAGCTCTTTTTCTGAAAACATCATGACAAGACAAGCGCTAGTCGACCGCAATCAACAATTAGAAAAAGACAATTTACATTTAAAAGCAGACCGTCTTTTATTAGGTCAGTTACAAAGTGAAAATAAGCAACTTCGCGAACTGTTAAACTCTGAAAGAGAGTTTAAATACAAACGTATGATCACTGAAGTGATGAGTTTACGCTCAGATCCATTCACCCATCAATTATTGATTGATAAAGGTGCATTGAATGGCGTGTATTTAGGTCAACCTGTGATCAATGAACAAGGTGTTGTTGGGCAAGTCTCTCAAGTTGGGAGTACCACTAGTCGAGTGGTGTTAATTGTCGATGCTACACATGGTATTCCTGTTCGTGTTCAGCGTAATGATGTGATTGCAGTAGTACACGGCAGTGGCGCATGGGACCAACTGAAGGTGCCTTTTGTTCAAAGTAATGCGGATATTAAAGAAGGGGACTTGTTAGTCACCTCTGGTCTCGGTGGACGCTTTCCTGCAGGTTATCCAGTGGCTAAAATTAGCCGCTTTGATTACCAAGAGGGTGAGTTATACGCTACGGTAACAGCGACGCCTGTTGCAGATTTAGATAGAAGTCGTTATCTACTTTTACTTTGGAATGATGATCCATTAGCCGATGCTGATTTAACGTTAGATTCTCCGGAAGAATTCGATGCCCCTGCTGAATAGTTATAGAGTTATCTACCTTACTTTTTTTGTTTGCTTGGTCGCGGATATTTTTCCGTTACCGATCATATTTAATGCGTTTCGTCCTAATTGGATGATTTTAGTGATTTTTTATTGGATTATTGCGCTACCGCATAGAGTGAACATTGGGCATGCATTTATACTCGGTTTGATACTTGACCTATTACTAGGATCAACACTGGGGACTCATGGTTTATTGTTTTCTTTACTGGCGTATTTAACCAGTATTAATTTCCAGCGTTTTCGTAATTTTACCTTAGTGCAAACGACCTTGTTATTAGGTGTATTTATCTTTATTGCTAAATTAGGCTTGTATTGGATAGCTTCCAGCATGCAAGAGATTGTGTTGCATAGACCTTATTTTTGGTCGATTTTTACGTCTATGTTGATTTGGCCTTGGTTCTTTCTATTTATGCGCTATTTGCGCGTTCGTTATAAGGTGAGTTAATGCCATTCAAACTGTTTTTAGCGTCAGGTTCTCCGCGTCGAGGTGAGTTGTTATCACAAATTAATGTTGAATATGAACGCATTAAAGCGGGTATCGATGAAACTCAACAAGTGGCAGAAAGTGCTGAGCATTATGTGCAGCGATTAGCATTAGAAAAAGCCTTAGCTGGTTTACTGAATAATCAGCAACAAGGTGTCGTGTTGGGGGCTGATACGATTGTTGTATGTGACGGTGTCGTGATGGAAAAACCACAAGATAAGTTACATGCTCAGCAGATGATGCATTTATTATCAGGTAATACACATCAAGTATTAACGGCTGTCGCTTTAGTGACTGCCCAACAACAAGCCGTTAAGTTAGTAACAACTGAAGTCACTTTTAAAATTCTTTCAGATCAAGAAATTTCAGATTATTGGGATACAGGTGAGCCAAAAGATAAAGCTGGTGGTTATGGCATTCAAGGAATTGCAGGGCAATTCGTTACCCACATTTCGGGTAGTTATAGTGCAGTCGTAGGGTTACCACTCTACGAAACCGCACAACTTATTAAACGCTTTGAAGAGGCTTAACATGTCCGTTGAATTATTAATGAATATCACACCTACAGAAACGCGCGTTGCGTTGATTGAAGGTGGTGTTTTACAAGAGCTACATATAGAGCGTCAAGTCAGTAAAGGGATCGCAGGTAATATCTATAAAGGCAAAGTAACCCGTGTTTTACCTGGGATGCAAGCCGCATTTATTGATATTGGTTTAGAGAAGGCTGCATTTTTACATGCCTCAGATATCGACTTACATGCAGAGTGCTTTACCGGCCCTGATAAAGATAAATTTAAAGTTGCTGACATTTCAACGTTAGTGAGACCTGGTCAAAATATCATTGTGCAAGTGGTGAAAGACCCATTAGGCACTAAAGGTGCACGTTTAACCACTGATATCACTTTGCCTTCACGCTATTTAGTGTTTATGCCTGATACCAAACATGTTGGTGTATCACAGCGTATTGAGAGTGCTGAAGAGCGCGAGCGTTTAAAAGAGATCACACAATCCTGTGTGGATGATTTGGGTGGGTTTATTATACGCACCGCGGCTGAAGGCGCGCCTGAAGCTGAATTAAGAAACGATGCTGCTTTCTTGCAACGAGTATGGCGTAAAGTGATCACACGTAAACAACGTACGCAATCTAAAAACAAAATGCTGTATCAAGATTTAGGTTTAGCATTTCGTATCCTGCGAGATTTTGTCGGTAATGAAATTGACCGTGTACGCATCGATTCTAAATTGAGTTTTAAAGAGTTATCAAAATTCAGTGCTGACTTTGTGCCTGAGTTGGAGGGCAAGGTTGAATATTATGATGGTGAAAGCCCAATATTTGATCTGTTTGATGTTGAAAATGAAGTGCAACGCGCTCTAAATCGTAAAGTAGAATTAAAATCAGGTGGATATTTGATCATCGATCAAACGGAAGCGATGACCACGGTGGATATTAATACTGGTGCTTTCGTTGGACACCGAAACCTTGAAGAGACTATTTTCAATACTAATATTGAAGCGACGTTAGCCATTGCACGGCAACTAAGACTACGTAACTTAGGCGGCATTATTATACTCGATTTTATTGATATGAAGCTACTAGAGCATCGTCGTCGTGTCTTTAATAGTTTAGAGCAAGCATTAGCAAAAGATCGCGTAAAAACACATATCAATGACTTCTCGCCTTTAGGTTTGATTGAGATGACGCGTAAACGAACGCATGAAAGTCTTGAACATATTTTCTGTGGTGAATGTAAAACCTGTAATGGTCGTGGTTATGTAAAAACCGTTGAAACAGTGTGCTATGAAATATTGCGAGAGATATTACGCGTAGACCGAGCTTATTCTGCTGAACGTTTTGCTGTATATGCGTCAGTGGCTGTTGCAGAAGCACTTAAAGGTGACGAGTCTTACAACTTGGGCGAGCTAATTGTGTTTATGCAGAAGCGCGTGGAAATCCATGCTGAGCCAATGTACGGACCAGAGCAGTTTGATGTGGTGATGATTTAATACACTCCTCTGAGGAGATTGCTTTTATCGAAAAGCATATTAAGATTGATAGTTAGCTTAATTATTATGGATAGTGCGTCATCACTGGCTTAATCGTTATTTGGCACGCAACAAAAGGATGGTAAATGGGTTCTCATTTTTGAAACATTTTACGGAAAAATGTTTAAAATGCTTAATAGTGTTACTGGTGGTGACTTTAATTGTCTTAGCGGTAGTACTAACGGCTGCCCGTTTTGCGATTAATGGTGTTGAAGATTATAAAGCACAGCTCGTTGAATGGGTTGCAGCAGAACATGATATAAATGTCGATGCCGATAAAGTCTCTGCGGGGATCGACTTCTCTGGTTTAGTGTTGACCTTGAACAATGTTACCTTCACTGAAACTGATGTATTACCTTTCGAGTTAAAAATAGATAACCTGTTTTTACACTTAGATTTTTTAGAAAGTTTACAAAAACAACAAGTTGTTTTTAATGATATTTCGATTAAAGGCGCTGACTTATTACTAAAGTCTGCTTTGGATTCTGAACACCTTGACCAGCTATCGACTTCTGATTCAGATGATGCTGAATCACAGAGTACCTTATCGTCACTAAAGAATATTTTATTATTACGTTTAAGCTCTTTTGCTATTACTGAAAGTCGTATCCGTTTTACTGACCACCTTTACAATCAAAAAACTATCCTGATCCAAGATTTAAGCTGGTTAAATGACGGGCAACAACATCAAGGTGTTGGTAAAGCATCATTACCTAATACCCTGGGTGATAATACATTAGAGTTTATTATTGACGTTACCGGCGATGCTGAAGCCACACCAGATAATTTAGTCGGTCGCTTATATGCACAAGCAGAAAACCTTAATGCCACTGAATACTTAAAACCTCAGGTTAACCCTTTAGCCAATCTAACTTCTGCGGTAGTCTCATTTCGACTATGGAGTGATTTTGATGCCAATGGCTTAAAGAATATGCAATTACATTGGGATAACTCCGAAATTGCTTGGACCATGTTAGAAGAGTCTGAGAGTTGGCAAATTAATGATGGTTTATTTCAGTTTTCTTATGATGATCAGCATTGGTTATTTGATAGTTATGATTTAAATGTTACTCATAACTACACGCCTTTAAATGATGTCAATATTGCTGGTCATGGCGATATTGGGGGCTTTGGTCAATTGGACCTCAAGGGGTTTAATATTAATGCAATCACCCCTTTTGGTTTACTGTTTTCGTCTCTTTCAGAAGAGCAAATAAAGTATGTTTCTAGCTTAGAAGTAGGTGGTAAACTGAGCCAGTTGGATATGAATTTCAACCCGATTGGGCAGCTGACAGTGAGTGCGCATATTGATGACTTTAGCAATCTTGCACACGATATTATTCCGGGTGTAAGTAATGCTAATATCAAGGTAACAGCTGACCAAGACAGCGGACATGCATCAATTTTACTTGATCCGCAAAGTATTACTTTTGATGGTCAATTCAATCGCTCAATGCCTTTGCAAAAAGGTGATATTGACCTGCATTGGAAAGCTAATACTGCTGGTATTACTTTAGCAAGTAATAAGTTTCTCCTTGATACTGACGATTTAAAGAGCACTACACAATTTTCATTGTTTTTACCAACTCAACAAGATCCATTACCTAATCAAAATGCTTCTGATACCGCTCAAAATGAGCAAGTATTGAGCCCATATTTACGTTTATATTCTTACGCTTCATTAAGTGATGCGGGCAAAGCTCAACATTATCTCCCCGTAAAAGCATTGGGAAATGATGTATTTGATTATTTACAGTCTGCAATTCAAAAAGGCTCTGCAGATGGTGCGAAAGTGCTATGGGAAGGCCCTTTGGATGCGTATCCATTTAAGCAACAAGAAGGCATTTTCCAAGCTTTTATTCCGATCAAAAATGCACAGTATAATTTCTTTGAAGACTGGAAAGGTTTGTATGATTTAGATCTAGATTTATTATTTGAAAATGATTCATTACTGATGGAAAGTGAGAAAGCTAAACTAGGCAGCATGAAGGTTGATAAGTTGTCAGCTAAGGTTGCTACACTTTCTAGCAATGGTGGTATCAATATAGAAGCAGATATCAATCAAAAAGCTGATGATATTATGCAATATCTATTGAACTCCCCAATCAAAGATAGTTTGGCGTCAGTTGCTGAGACCTTACAAGTTAAAGATAATTTACAAGGTAAGTTAACATTAAACATTCCTTTCTCTTCAATAAATGGTGAAACACAAGTAAAAGGGAAATTTAACCTTAAAGGTAACGATGTCAATATTAAGCTTGGTGATGAAACTAACCTATTGTTGAAGAATACGCAGGGTAGTTTTAGTTTTATCGATGAGAATTTTACAGGTAATGGGCTAACTGCAAAATTATTTGATCAACCAGTTAATTTTTCATTTTCTAGTAATGAAAATGATAGTAAATATGAATTATTGGTCAGTTTATTTGGCCAATGGGATATGACTAAGTTAAGCCGTGAGCAGTCATCGTTGTTACCATTACAATTAAGTGGTCGTTTAGATTGGCAAGGTCAAGTGAACTTTAGTCAACAACAGGATAATTATAAGTTTGGTGTAAACCTAACTTCACCTCTGCAGGGCACTAAAATTAGTTTACCTGCACCGTATAATAAAAATGCACTGCAATCTTGGTTAACTAAAGTTAACGTCAACGGTGACCAAAATGGTATTCGTTGGAATGCATTAATTTCAAATAAATTAAAATCATCCGGTGAATTGTATTATCCAGGACAGAAAACCAAGCTTAAATACTTTTATTTAGGCTTGGGTAATGACTTAAATCTACCTATTGATAAAAACAAGCAAATCGTTCGAATTAATGAGTCACGTGTAAACCTAACCCCTTGGGTGAGTGTGATTAAAGATCATTTACAAACTAAGCAAGAAACTGATGACAGTGATACCTTATTTAATCTCGATCATCTTTATTTAAATGTTAAACATGCTGAGTTATTTGAACAGCCTATTGTTAACTTATCTACGGATTTACAACAGTCAGATAAGAAGTTGGCGATCAATGTAAAAGGTGATGATCTATTAGCGAATTTGGAATATCGAAAAGGTATTCCTGATAGATATGATATCAGTATTCAAAATATGAACTTCCAATCATTAGATATGGAAGCATTAAAAAGCGCGTTTGGAGAGCAAGAGTCATCTGCATTTTCTGAACCTAGCGATAACCTACGTCTAGATTATCCTGAAGTGTTTTTAGAGTGCGTGGTATGTATCTATAATAAAATGTCTTTCTCCCCATTGAAGGCACATGTATTCCCAAGTAAATCTCGTTATAACATCGATTATGTACAACTTGGTGAAGCGCAACAAGCAACGAATATTTCTGGAGTCTGGGATCAACGTCGTACCAATATTATCTTTGATGCTACAGGTAGCAGCCAAACCAACCTGGTGCGTCGCTTAGGTTATAAAAGCCCGATGAATTATCAGGAAAGTGAATTGAATGGCGCTTTAAATTGGGTAGGAGCACCGTGGCAGTTTAACTTTGAGTCCTTGAATGGCGATTTGACCGTAGATGTTGAAGATGGTCAAATTACTGAAGTGGATGATAAAGGTGCTCGTTTATTAAGTTTTTTAAGTTTAGATGCGATTCGTCGTAGCTTGAACCTCGAATTCGACAATGTATTCTCTAAAGGTTTAGGGTTCGATAATATGTCGTTATCGGCTAGTATTACCAATGGTATCTTGAAAAATGATGATTACTTTTTAGATGGTTCGGCAGGTAAAATTTCAGGAACTGGGTTAATTGATTTGCCGAACTTAAATGTTAACTATCGTTTTAGCTATAGTCCTGCAGTAACTTCAAGTTTACCGGTGTTAGCAGCTTTTGCTATTAACCCATTAACTGGTGCCGCAGTATTGATGTTAACGAAGATTTTAGAGCCTGTAGTAGACACTATTGTACGTGTTGATTTTTCTGCAAAAGGGCCTATTTCTGATCCTAAAATTACCATAGAAGACAGATTAAAAGGTTCAGTTAAATTACAAAATAGTGAAGTATTAGAAAAGTTAGAAGATAACCAAGCTAACAATGCCAAAAAATAGTAACTCTGTTAAGGAGTAATGAAATGAGTAATGAGACTAAAGCTTGCCAATTAACTGCGATTCAAATCATTAGTAGTGACTGTATTGAGCATAATTTCGAACAAATAATAGAACAACTTGATGCGCTGACGTTAGAGCCAGAGATAAACCACTTGGTTTTATTACCAGAGAACGCATTATGCTTTGGCAGTCGAGATAATTATTTGTTGAAGGCTGAAACGTTAGGCGATGGTAATGTTCAACATCGTTTAGCTGAACTGGCAAAAAACTATGCTTGTACGTTAATTTGCGGTAGTTTTCCAATTAAGAGTGAACAACAAGATAAAATTTATACCACTTGTTTAGTTTATTCCCCACAAGGTGTTTTATTAGCGCACTATCATAAAATACACTTGTTTGATGCGGATGTAGAAGATGCGCAGGGTGCTTACAGAGAGTCTGATACTTTTATTCCTGGCGACCAAGTTAAAGTAGTAGATTGTGGTTTTGCTAAAGTTGGTTTAGCAATATGTTATGATTTACGTTTTCCTGGTTTATTTCAGCAGCTCAGAGAACAAGGTGCTGAGATTATTATATTACCAGCTGCCTTTACTCAAGTAACAGGAAAGGCACATTGGCAAGCATTATTGCAAGCCCGAGCTATCGAGACGCAGTGTTATCTGTTAGCGGCTAATCAAGGTGGAGTGCACTTTGCGCATCAACCAGAGCATGCAACACGTTATACCTATGGGCATTCAATGATTGTGAATGCTTGGGGAGAAGTTATTGGGCAGTTAACAACTGGCAATGGCTCGGTACAAGCCGATTTTGCATTACAAGATGTTAATCAAATTAGAAAGAAAATGCCGGTACAGCAACACAATCGATTTAATAGTATTTATAAATAAGGATCTTTAATGTCTTTTGAACAAGTCGTAGACAATTTTTTAGCCCCTGCGGAGATGCAAATTAGTGATCTCGAATCACAGCTTAGTCAGATATCGGGAGCTCAAATTGATTACGCAGATTTTTATTTTCAAGCGAGTCGACATGAATCTTGGTTATTAGAAGACGGTATTGTCAAAGAAGGTAGTTATAACATTGAGAAAGGCGTGGGTATTCGTGCTGTTTCTGGTGAAAAAACTGGCTTTGCTTATTCTGATCATATTTCTAAAGATGCTATTGCTGAAGCTGCAAATGCAGCTAAAAGTATTGCTAACTCAGGGCAAGAAAAAAGCGTTAAGTTGATTATGCCAACGGCACAACCGCTTTATTACGGTTCGGCTGATCCATTACAAAGTATGAGTCGTGATAAAAAGATTGAACTGTTAAAGCAAGTAGATAGTTTTGCTCGCGCTTTAGATCCTGCTGTTACTGAAGTGACTGTGTCATTAAATGCTGTTTATGAAGAGATATTAGTGGCTGCTAATGATGGTACTTTAGCGTCAGATGTACGCCCACTAATTCGCTTTAGTTGTTCTGTGTTAATTGAAAAGAATGGTAAACGTGAACGTGGTAGTGCTGGTGGCGGTGGTCGTTTTGACCTTGATTACTTTACTGATACACAAGAAGGCGAGTTAAAAGCCTTTGGCTATGCTCGTCAAGCAGTACGCCAGGCTTTAATCAATATTGAGGCTATTGCAGCGCCTGCTGGTGCTATGCCAGTAATCGTTGGTGCTGGTTGGCCGGGCGTATTGTTACATGAAGCAGTGGGCCATGGATTAGAAGGTGACTTTAATCGTAAAGGGTCTTCAGCATTTTCAGGTAAAGTTGGCCAACAGGTTGCTTCTAAACACTGTACGGTTATTGATGATGGTAGTATTGCTGACCGTCGCGGTTCGGTTAATATCGATGATGAAGGAACTAAAGGTCAGCGTAACGTATTGATCGAAAATGGTATTTTAAAAGGTTACATGCAAGATAAGTTAAATGCGCGTTTAATGGGTGTTGATCCAACCGGAAACGGTCGTCGTGAATCTTACGCGCATTTACCAATGCCGCGTATGACTAACACTTTCATGCTAAATGGTGAATACCAGCATGAAGAGCTAATCGAAAGCGTTAAAAAAGGTATCTACGCGCCTAACTTTGGTGGTGGTCAAGTGGATATTACTTCGGGTAAATTTGTGTTCTCAGCTTCTGAAGCTTATTTGATTGAAGATGGTAAAATTACTGCACCCATTAAAGGGGCAACGTTAATCGGCAATGGCTTTGATGCGATGCAACAAATCTCGATGGTTGCTAACAATATGTGTTTAGACCCTGGTGTTGGGGTTTGTGGTAAAGAAGGACAGAGCTTGCCGGTAGGGGTTGGCCAGCCATCATTGAAAATTGATCAATTAACCGTAGGTGGAACTAACTAATACTTTTATTAGCTCCTATAAAAAAGCCAGAATAGTTATTATTCTGGCTTTTTTGATCTAGTTACCTACCATATTAATTAACTGATTTAGTTAATATGATCGATATAAAAACTTAATCACTTACAGACAGTTAGTTTTTAAGTAGATAAATAATTCTTTAGCAGTTTTCGCTGGCTTTTCTAGTTTCTTTTCTTTGTTTGCTTGGCGTACCAATTGACGTAATTTTTGACGTTCAAGTTGTGGGTACATCTCTAGCGCATCATTGATTTTCGGATCTCCTAGTTCAATCATCTGCTCTGTTAACAATTCTAGGTGAGCAATCGCATGAGTACGTTTACGGTTATTATCGTTTAAGATATCTAATTTAGCCGTAATTTTTTCCATATCTTCAGTACGTAATACTTTACCTATGTACTGTAACTGTCTGCGTAATGCTTCATGTTTATTAGCGATTTTATGTGCTACTTTGATACCTTCCATTAAGGTATCGCTTGCTGGAATTTGTGCAAGTTGCTTAGCATTTAATGCCACAAGTTGACGACCAATATCCTTTAAAGCTTCTGCTTCACGTTTAATTTGCGACTTACTGATCTCTTCTTCTTCGAGTATTTCTTCAACTTTTTTATTCATAGCTTTTGGTCTATCACGTTAGGGATTAAATAATTATGCGCATCATAACATCATCACAAGATGCTTACCTTAATCCATGTTATTATTTCTCATCTTAAATTTATTTAACTTGTGGTGCTTGAACATGATTGAACAGAAACAGTTACTAGAAAAAGCCGTTAATACGGCACTTAATATTGCCAATGATTTAGGGGTGAGCCAAGCTGAAGTCGCTTTAGGGAAAAGTGCTGGTATTTCAGTTAACACACGTTTAGGTGAAGTTGAAAATATTGAGTTTAATCATGATGGCGCAATGGGAATTAGTGTTTATGTTGATCACCGTAAAGGTAGTGCCTCTACTGCTGATTTAAGTGAAGAAGCGATTGCTGCGAGTGTTAAAGCGGCAGTAGATATTGCTAAGTACACCAGCCAAGACCCGTATGCTGGTTTGTTAGATAAAGCGCTTCTAGAAACTGATCCGCTTGATTTAGACCTCTACCATCCAAGTAATAAAAACACTGATGAATTATTAGCGCTAGCGAAGCAATGCGAAGATATTGCGCTAAATACTGACAAGCGCATTGTCAATTCTGATGGCGCTGGTATGAATAGCCATACGAGCTTACAAGTATATGGTAATAGTAATGGTTTCCTAGAAAGTTATGCTAGTAGCCGCCACAGTTTAAGCTGTGTGTTAATTGCACAAGAAAACGATGAGATGCAACGCGATTATAGTTACAGCAGTGCCCGTGACATTAACGATTTATATTCTGCACAATGGGTAGCAGAGCAAGCTGTTAGTCGTACTGTTGATCGTTTAGGTGCTCGTAAGATCGCAACACAAGAAAGCCCTGTGGTATTTTGTCCGGAAATGGCGAGTGGATTATTTGGACATTTAGTGAGTGCAATTAGTGGTGCAAGCCTTTATAAAAAGTCTTCATTCTTACTAGACTCTATTGATACTCAAGTATTTCCTGATTGGATGTCTATTACTGAAGATCCGCATATTGTAAAAGGCATCGCTAGTTCGCCTTTTGATAACGAAGGTGGCCGTACAGTAAAGCGTAATATTATTGATAATGGTTTCTTACAAACTTATTTATTAACCGGTTATGCAGCTCGTAAAATGGGCTTACAAAGCACCGGACATGCTGGTGGTATTCATAACTGGTTCGTTAAAAATAACGGTTTAGATTTAGCGGGCATTTTAAAAGAGATGGGTACGGGGTTATTTGTTACTGAGTTAATGGGCCAAGGGGTCAACATGGTAACAGGTGATTACTCTCGCGGTGCGGCTGGTTTCTGGGTGGAAAATGGTGTGATTAGTTACCCTGTTCATGAAATCACTATTGCAGGTAACTTAAAAGAGATGTTTATGGACATTAGTGCAATTGGCTCTGATATTGATCCAAGAAGCAGTTTAAAAACAGGTTCTATTTTAATTAAGAAGATGAAGATAGCTGGCGAATAACAAACTTTAGTTTAATGTTAGCAATACAAAAAAGCCCAATGTTAGTGATAACATTGGGCTTTTTGCTATTTAATTATTTAATCAGTCAGTTAGCTATTTAGTATGGATAATATAAGCTTTTCCAAACTCTTCACGTATCTCTGAAAGTAGCCTATTAGCTTTAGTTTGGCTGCTTAATGGGCCAACTCTTAGGTAATACAGGTCACCTTTCTGCTCAAAGTAAGTCATCGCATGGTATTTATGTGTCGCCTTTTGAGTCAGTAACTCTGCTTTTTCTGCGCTCGAAGTAACCAGGTATTGAATACTGTAATTGCCATTCACAGCTTCACTTTGTTCTTCATAAAGTGCTGATGTGTCTGTTTCTTCTGGAAAGTGCAGTAGTTTAATTTCGACCTGTCCTGTTCCTGCTTTAATAATATCCAACTTATTCGCTGCAGCATAAGATAGATCGATGATACGACCTTCATGGAAAGGACCGCGATCATTCACGCGAACGATGATCTGTTTATTATTTTCAAGATTAGTTACTTGTACATAACTAGGCAGTGGTAAATTTTTATGTGCAGCACTCATAGCAAACATATTGTAACGTTCACCATTAGAAGTTAAATGTCCATGGAATTTATTCCCATACCACGATGCGCCACCACGTTCTGTTAGTTTAGTAATATCACGCCAGACTTCGTAATCAACTCCACGAACAGTGTAGTCTTTATTACCGCCACGAGAGTAGGGTTCATAGCGCGGCACTGCATCTTCTACGTCATCTAGAGGTGGAATCTCTGTTGGGGCATGATCTTGACTGTATTGGTATCGACCATTAGCTGTATCTTGATCATAATTATCATCAGATTTTTGGGTTTCATTACTACTACATGCTGCTAAAAATAGGGCAACAAAACATAAGGTGATTAGGTGTTTTATCATATAACTACCGTTTTATATTAAATCGTTTATGCGTATGGATAGACATTAAAATACCAAATCCCGCAAGTAAGGTTACAATCGAAGTACCACCAAAGCTAACTATCGGCAATGGGACACCTACAACAGGCAATAAGCCACTTACCATACCTATATTTACAAAAACATAAACAAAGAAGGTGAGTGTGATACTGCCAGCGATCAGTTTAGTGAAAGCATCCTGCGCCTGATTTGCAATAATCAAACCGCGTGTTATCAAGAAGATATAGATGCTTAACAATAATAGGACACCAACAAAACCGAATTCTTCCGAAAAAACTGAAAAAATAAAATCAGTATGGCGTTCAGGCAAAAACTCTAGTTGTGATTGAGTGCCATGCATCCAACCTTTACCCCATAGACCACCTGAACCGATCGCTATTTTTGACTGGATAATATGATAACCTGCACCCAGTGGATCAGCTTCTGGATTTAAGAGAGTTAATACTCGTCCGCGTTGATAATCGAGCATTAAGAAAAACCAAAGAATAGGTATAAATGCTAAGACAGCAGCGACAGCTAACCCAATGTATATCCAAGAAACGCCGGATAAGAACAATACAAAAATGCCAGAAGATGCAACCAGAATCGAGGTGCCTAGATCAGGCTGTTTAGCGATTAAAAGTGTAGGAATAACGACTATTAACAGTGCTATAAAGGCTTGTTTAAAGCGGGTTGGCATGGTGAACTGGCTGACATAATAAGCAACCATCAATGGCATGATCAGTTTCATTATTTCCGAAGGTTGGAATTTAGTAAACCCTAAATCTAACCAACGTTGTGCGCCTTTACCGGTATGGCCAATGACTAATACTGCAATTAATAATAGAACACTAATGAGAAAGATAGCAGGGGTCCAGCGTTGGTACCATTCCGGAGGAATTTGTGCGATAAAAATCATCACAGCCATCGCTATCGCTAAGCGTGTAACTTGACGATACAGCATATCTAAACCGCCCACCGAGTATAAAACGGTTAAGCTGATACTCATTAAGGCAAACAGACCCAACAGAAGATAAGGGTCGATATGTAAACGGTAAAAAATGCTTTTTTGAGCTTGAGTACTAACCATATTTACGGATCCGCTGAAGTAGTGGCTGGTATAGGTGAAACTTGTTGTTTTTCTTTAAAGTATTCATCAAATAAAGCACGTGCAATAGGCGCTGCGTTGGTACTACCACCACCCGCGTTTTCTAATACAACGGTCGCAACAATTTCTGGTGACTCAAAAGGCGCAAAGGCAATAAACATTGCATTATCACGATGACGTTCACTAATTTTTTCTGCATCGTAAACTTCATCTTCTTTAATATTGATAACCTGGGCTGTACCCGACTTTCCAGCAACAGTATAAGATGCATCACCAAAGGCTCGATATGCAGTACCACGTCGTTTACTCGTCACACCTTGCATTGCTTCCAATGCTATTTCCCAGTAACGTTCACTGGCAAGTGTTACTTTTTTACTAGTATCGTATTCAGGCGTAACAGTTTCATCAGCTGAAATAATCGACTGTAAAATATGCGGCTTAATATTATCACCACGCCTTGCTAGCATTGCTGTTGCTTTAGTTAACTGAATTGGGGTTACTGTCCAGTAACCTTGACCAATACCGATAGAAATAGTGTCGCCATCATACCAAGGCTGATTAAAGCGTTCACGTTTCCAATCACGCGATGGCATAATTGCTTTTGTTTCTTCTGCAAGGTCTAAACCACTGTATTCACCAAAGCCAAATAAACGCATAAAGGGTTCAATACGGTCGATACCTAGTTTATAAGAGGTATCGTAGAAGAAGGTGTCACAGCTTTGTTCAATAGCATGAAATACATCAACTAAACCATGCCCCCAGCGTTTCCAGTCACGGAAGCGACGTTTTGAGTTTGGCACAATCCACCAACCAGGATCGTAAATTTGAGTCTCTTCGGTGATCACTTTTTCATCCAGGGCTAATAATGCCATTTGTGGTTTGATCGTTGAAGCAGGTGGATAGCGGCCTTGCGTTGCTCGGTTGATCAATGGACGATCGCGAGACTCTAGTAATGCTTGATATTTCTTTTGGCTGATCCCAGTTACAAATAAGTTAGGATCGTAACTTGGCGCAGACACTAAGCTTAAGATCGCACCTGTTTTCGCATCCATTAAAATGATACTACCGCGATTATCCCCTAATAACTCTTGGGCTTTGAGTTGTAAGTTAATATCAATATTAAGTTTAATATCTTTACCTGGAGTAGGTGCTGTGAAGCTTAAAGTGCGAATAACTTTACCCCAACTGTCAACTTCTACTTGGCGCTGACCTGGTTGCCCGTGCAAAATATCTTCGTAATATTTTTCAATGCCTAACTTACCAATATAGTGGGTACCTTGGTACCGTGCTCTTTCACCTTTTGCTTCAATTTTCTCTAAATCACGATTATTGATTTTGGCAATGTAACCAAGAACATGAGTGAAGGCATTACCAAACGGATAATAGCGTTTTAAACTAGCTTGGATCGAAAAGCCTCTGAATAGATGTTGATTAACAGTAAATAGAGCGACTTCTTCAGGGGTAAGTTGATCGCGTATGGTGATCGCTTTAAAAGATCGAGAGTAGCGATTACTTTTATTAAATTTTTCGATTTCATCATCGGTTAAGGAGAGGAGTTTGGTTAAACGCTTAATATCATTTTTCAAGTCATTGGCTTTATTCGCGATAACTTGCAGGCTATATACCGGACGGTTCTCAGCTAAAATAACGCCATTTCTATCATAGATTAAACCACGATTAGGTGGAACAGTTTGAACGCTAATACGGTTTGCGTTGGAGCGGGTTTTATAAGTATCAAAGGAGTTGATTTGCAGGTAATACAAGTTAGTAAATAAAACACCTACCGCAAATAAGATCCCTAGAAAAACCACAATGGTTCTGCGCATGAAAAGAGCAGATTCAGCACTGTGGTTACGGATGCTATTACGTTTTCTTTTCACCATCTATTCTCTATGGTAAGGGTGATTAATGGTCAGCGTAAATGCCCGGTACAGGCTCTCTGCAACAATAATACGAACTAAAGGGTGTGGTAATGTTAATGCAGAAAGTGACCAGCGTTGTTCAGATAATTTAATACATTCAGGCGCTAGTCCTTCAGGACCACCAATTAACAGACTAATGTTACGTCCATCATGCTGCCATTTGGTCATTTCACTCGCTAATTGCTCGGTAGTCCACGATTTCCCTGTCACTTCCAGCGTGACAATTTTGTTACCTTTTGGGATCGCTTCTAAGGTTAGTTCACCTTCTTTTTTCAAAATGCGTTTAATGTCAGCATTTTTACCACGTTTACCTGCGTTAATTTCCAGTAACTCAAGTTGCATCTCTTTCGGGAAGCGGCGTGCGTATTCAAGGTAACCTTTTTCAACCCAGTCGGGCATTTTAGTGCCCACTGCAATTAGCTGAATTTTCATTATGCTGTTTCAGTCCATAGCTTTTCTAATTGATAGAATTGACGAGTCTCATCTTGCATTACATGCACTACAACATTACTCAAATCAATTAGTACCCATTCACTACCTTCAAGGCCTTCAACACCTAACGGTACTTCGCCTGCATTTTTTGCAGCGAGTGCAGTTTGCTCTGCGATTGAACGTACATGACGTTTTGAAGTACCTGTACAGATGATTAATGTATCAGTTACATCAGAGATATCGGCAACATCAATAGTTACGATCTCTTTTGCTTTCATGTCTTCAAGTTGGTTAATGATAAATGCTTTTAATTGGTCGTCTTGCAAGGGAATTTCCTTCCGTATTTATTGATTAAATTGTAATTAGCGGCGGAGTATATCACGCAACTTATAAATTGGTCGCCTTTTGAGGTTAATTTCACATTTTTATTAACTGATAAACCATGAAAATAAAATGGATTACAGAGAAAAGTGAGATCTATATCACTATTTTAAAAGATCCATCACTTGCAATAATATTGCAGTTTATTAGACTAGGTGGCCAAAAGTGGGGAAAAGTGTCAATTTGTGGATCTTTTTCTGATAAAGTGGATCATTTATCCATCAAAAAATGGAATTGAATAATCATGTTGCGTGGTGCAAATGCAATCAATCTTGATACAAAAGGACGTATCGCGATTCCAACTCGGTATCGAGATTGGCTGACGGATAACTGTCAGGGTCAATTTGTGTGCACTATTGATTTTCAATCACAAAATTGTTTATTACTTTACCCATTACACGAATGGCTATTGATAGAAAATAAATTACGCGGTTTATCCAGTACCAATCCACAGGAAAGACGTATACAACGCTTGATTCTAGGGCACGCCAGTGAGTGTGAATTAGATAAAAGTGGTCGTACTTTGATCGCGCCGACATTACGTCAACATGCAAAATTAGATAAAAAAATAATGTTAGTAGGCCAATTGAATAAATTTGAAATTTGGGATGAGCAAGTGTGGCATCAACAAGTACAGCAAGATCTAGAAAGTGATATGTCGTTAGGCATGGAATTAAGTGATTCTCTTAAGGAGTTCTCGTTCTAATGAGTGAGCATATAACCGTATTATTAGATGAAGCTGTTGATGGTTTAGCGATTAAACCTGATGGTATTTACGTTGATGGCACTTTCGGAAGAGGCGGCCATTCTCGCCATATTTTATCTAAATTAGGTCCAAACGGCCGATTAATTGCGATCGATCGTGATCCACGTGCCATTGCCACCGCCGAAGCACTGAAATTAGAAGATAGTCGTTTTGATATCGTTCATGGTCCTTTCTCTGGTATTGCTGATTATATTAAAGAGATGGGCTTAGCCGGAAAAATCGATGGTGTGTTACTAGATCTAGGCGTGTCATCCCCACAGCTAGATGATGCAGAGCGCGGTTTTAGTTTTATGCGTGACGGCCCTTTAGATATGCGTATGGATCCAACATCTGGCATTAGTGCTGCTGATTGGTTAGCTAAAGCTGATGTTGATGATATTGGTTGGGCGTTAAAAACCTTTGGTGAAGAAAAGTTTGCTTATCGTATTGCTCGCGCAATTGTTGCTGATCGTGAAGAAACACCTTTTACACGTACTTTGCAGTTAGCACAGTTAATTGAACGCCTTTGTCCAAAGCGTGAGAAGAAAAAGCATCCCGCAACTCGTAGTTTCCAAGGGATCCGCATCTATATCAATAGCGAGTTAGAAGAGATTCATAAAGTACTTGATGGCGCATTAGATATCTTGGCGATCGGAGGACAGCTTTCGGTGATCAGTTTCCATTCATTGGAAGATCGTATTGTAAAACGTTTTATCCGCAAACAAGAGAAGGGGCCTGAATACCCTGCAGGTTTACCGCTAACTGATGACCAAATGCAAGCGGGTAAAAACGTCAAGTCAGTGGGTAAGGCATTGAAACCAAGTGCCGAAGAGATTCAAGCAAATCCGCGATCGCGCAGCTCAGTGTTACGTGTCGCCAAAAAACTTAGACAGCCAGAGGCAAACTAAGATGGTGGCATCGCGTGACAACTTATTATTGATTATTCTGGCTGATTTACGTCATAACGTTATTTTGGTAATCCTTGGAATAATGATACTAATCAGTGCGTTATATAATATTTATATTACACATGAAACGCGTGAATTAGTGACCAAAAAAGAATATCTGTCACAGCAAAAAGACAATTTAATGATTGAATGGCGAAACTTATTGATCGAAGAGCATACGCTTGATGAGCATAGTCGGATCCGTTCCGTAGCTGGTGACCAATTATCTATGGCACAGCCAACTAAAAAAAATAGTGTATTAGTGGAAATTCGATGAATAGAAAACGCAGTACCTCAAGGCCTAAAGCCGGTCCGCAAACACGCAAGAAAAAAGTCTATCCTACTTATTCCTCGGGTAGATATATTTTTGTTGCTGTGACTATTTCCCTAATCGCAGTTGCGTTGATCTCTCGACTGGCTTTTATCCAAATTTTAGAGCCTGAATACCTAACAAATGAAGCCGATAAACGTAGTTTACGTGTTACTAGCTCCGTAGCACATCGTGGCAATATTGAAGATCGTAATGGTGAAGAGTTGGCGATTAGTGTGCCTGCTTACGCGATTTGGGTCGATCCTAAAGAAGTAAAAAAACATTTTGCTTTTACCAAAGAAGATTGGGAAAACAGTGTTGTTGTTAATCCTAAAACGGGTCTTGAACGTCACACTAAAAAATTCTTTTATGAATCTAAAAAATGGCCTGCATTAGCAGAAGTGCTAGATATACCGATGGCTGATCTTGCTAAAGTGTTACAGAAGCCTAGATCTCGTTTTGCTTATTTGAAACGTCAAGTCAATGATCCTGTTGTTCAGTACGTTAAACAATTAAAGTTATCTGGTATTGCTAGTCAGTTAGAGTCACATCGTTTTTATCCTACAGGGGAAATTAACGCCAATATTCTAGGGTTAACTGATCTTGATGCACAGGGGATTGAAGGCATTGAAAAAAGTTACAATGACTATCTAGAAGGGCAAACCGGCAAAAGACGTGTTCGAAAAGATCGTTTAGGTAATGTTATTGATGATATCGAAGTACTAAAAGAGAAAAAATTAGCTGGCAACTTACAATTAACTATAGATCAACGTATTCAAGCCGTTGCATACAGTGAGTTAAAACGCGCTGTTAAAATGAATAATGCGACATCTGGGTCGATTGTTGTTATTGATATTCATAGCGGTGAAATTTTTGCTATGGCGAATTACCCTTCATTTAATCCAAATGATCGTAATCAATACCAAGCTTATAAATTACGTAATCGTGCGATTACAGATACCTTTGAGCCCGGTTCAACAGTTAAGCCTTTAGTGGTGGCGAGTGCACTGATTAATAATAAAACTAACGTGGATGAAGTGATTGATACTTCACCAGGTTGGATGAACCTAGGTGGCCGTCGAGTTCGTGATAGCCATAACTACGGTAAAATGCATTTAGGTAAAATCCTTAAAAAATCCAGTAATATTGGTGTGAGTAAATTAGCACTGCGTTTAAAGCCTGAAGAGTTACAGCAAACTTTTGCTGACTTTGGTTTAGGTAATGATACGGGTATTGGTTTAATTGGTGAAAGTGTTGGCCGTTTACCGATTCGTCATCGTTGGTCTGACTTTGAGTTAGCGACTATGTCTTTTGGTTACGGTATTACAGCAACCACTCTACAATTAGCTAAAGCTTACGGTATTTTAGGTAGCGGTGGTGTGCAATACCCACTGTCTATTATTAAAGGTGCTAAGCAACCTGGTGAGCAAGTTATACCTAAAAACATTGCACGTGAAGTGGTTGAAATGATGGAAGGGGTAAGTGAAAAAGGCGGTACAGCGCCAAAAGCGAAAGTGGATGGTTATCGCATTGCGGGCAAAACAGGTACATCTCGTAAAGCTGAAGCAGGTGGATATGGTGATGATTATGTTGCTGTATTTGCAGGTTTAGCACCAGCAACTCGACCACGTTTCTCGATTGCAGTAATGATTAATGAGCCACAAGGCGACCGTTACTACGCCGGTGACGTAGCTGCGCCAGTTTTCTCTGAAGTAATGAAAAGTACATTATTGTTAACTCATGTATTACCTGATGGTGGAGATGAGAGTTACACCTATTTGGAGGCTAAGTAATGGCCTCGGATACACAGCCCATTCACCCTAGCTGTGTGCTTTCTTGGTTATTGGCAACAAGTTTGCCAAACCAAGAACAATCACTATCGACGCTTATTTCTGGTATGACTTTAGATAGCAGAATGGTTAAGCAAGGTGATCTTTTTGTTGCCTTGCAGGGAGCAATTAGTGATGGCAGACAATTTATTACTAACGCCATTCAATCTGGTGCTGTGGCGGTTCTATCAGAAACCTTAGCGGAGAATGAACACGGTTATTTAAATTATCAAAATGACGTGCCTATTATTCACATTTTCCAGCTCCAACAAAAAATTAGCGCAATTGCGATGCGCTTTTATTTCCCTCAGGCGAATTTACATAAGGTGACTGCGGTTACTGGTACTAATGGTAAAACCACGATTGCTAGCTTATTAGCCAATAGCTATATGTTGCTAGGTCAACAAAGTGCTCAGATGGGAACCATTGGTAATGGTTTATATAACCAATTAAAAGCGAGTCTAAATACGACATTAGATGCTATTTCAGTCTGTCGAGAATTGGCCAGTTACCAAGAGCAGGGTGCAATGCAAACCATCATGGAAGTTTCTTCTCATGGGTTAGTGCAAGGTCGTATTGCAGCGGTACCTTTTAATACTGCTATTTTTACTAATTTAACTCGCGATCATCTTGATTATCATGGCACCATGCAAGCTTATGCTGATGCCAAGCAAACTCTGTTTGAAAAATTTCCCTTACAACATCGTATTATTAATGCCAATGATCAGGTTGGCCGAAGCTGGTTAATGTCATACCCTGAAGCAATTGCCTATGGTTTGAATATTGACTTCAGTTTCACAGAGCGCCAACATTTTAATGTTACTAAAGTAGATTATTTAGCGCAGGGTTTAGCTTTTGAATTTGTCTCAAGCTGGGGTTCTGGGATCATTAATACACCATTCTACGGTGACTTTAATGTATTAAACATTGCAGCTGTGAGTTGTGCTTTGTTGGCGGACGGTTTCTCATTAGCCAGCATTCAGGAAGTCATGAAGCAACCTACCGTTGTGCCAGGGAGAATGGAACAATATTTCTTCCCTGAACAGCAGCTTACTTTTGTGGTTGATTATGCTCATACACCAGATGCCTTAGATAATGCTCTACAAGCATTGCAACATCATAAGCAACAAGGTCGCATTATTGCTGTATTTGGCTGCGGCGGTGACCGTGATAAAGGTAAGCGCCCACAAATGGCTCATGTTGCAGAGCAAGCTGCAGATTTAGTGGTAATTGTTGATGATAACCCACGAAGCGAAGACGCTCAGTTAATTGTAGAAGACATTAAAGTAGGTTTAACTAAACCAGAAAAAGCCTTAGTTATTCATGATCGCCAACAAGCTATTCAATATCTATTAGCCAATGCTAACCAAAATGACATCGTATTGTTAGCCGGTAAAGGCCATGAAGATTATCAAATATTTGGTGATAAAAAAGTGCACTACAGCGATCGAGAATGTCTACAAGCATTGTTAAACGAACAAGTCATACAGGACAATACTCATGATTGAACTGACAATCGAACAGTTATGTGAAGCTACTCATGGCCGATTAAGAAAGGGTTATCATAGTGCTGAGAAATGTGCATCTGTTACGATTAACAATGTCAGTACAGATACGCGTACTCTTCAACAAGGTGATCTCTTTATTGCTTTAAAAGGACCATCTTTCGATGCGCATCAATTGCTATCGACTGCAGTGGAACAAGGTGCTGCGGCATTATTGGTAGAAGAGGCAAGCGAACTGGCAATCTCTTTCAATAATGCGGTGATTGAAGTTGCAGATACACGTATTGCATTAGGCTTATTGGGCCGTTACGTAAGAGAGAAAATAACTGGGTTAAAGTGTGCTGCCATTACTGGTAGTAATGGGAAAACAACCTGTAAAGAATTATTAAGTGAGATTTTAACCGTACATTGTAATGACCAAAATGCGGTACTGGCAACAGCCGGAAATTTTAATAATGATATCGGTTTACCATTAACGTTATTAAGATTGGCGACACAGCATCAATATGCTGTGGTTGAACTAGGCGCTAATCATATTGGTGAAATTGCTTATACTTCTGCATTAGCAAAACCTGACGTTGCCTTGGTTAACAATATTATGCCTGCACATTTAGAGGGATTTGGCTCTATTGAAGGTGTGGCCACGGCAAAATCAGAAATTTGGTCAAATTTAAAACCAACAGGCACTGCAATCGTTAACCTCGATGCCAAGTTTGCACAAACTTTCATTGATAATTTAACTAACCAAAAACAACCTTATCTTGGCTTTTCAAAAGACTCAAACCTTAAAGCAGCTGATGTGTTTGCTACCGAGATAAAAAGTAACTTATTAGGGCAGGCTGAGTTTAAATTGAACATTAATCCAGCAAGCTTCGAAAATTCAGCAAATACACAACAAAATATCACTGTTCAATTGAACCTTCCTGGTCTGCACAATGTCAGTAATGCATTGGCGGCAAGCAGTATGGCATTAGCTTTAGGTTGCTCGTTGCTGACGATTAAACAAGGGGTTGAGTCGTTACAGCAAGTCGCTGGTCGTGTTAATTGCTCTGTCTTGTCTGAACAATTAACTGTGATTGATGATACTTACAATGCAAATTCCGCCTCGGTTAGCGCTGGGATTGATTTATTAGCACAATATCAAGGTCAACGCCTTTTAATTTGTGGTGATATGGGGGAATTAGGCGAATATGCGGAGCAAGAACACAGTACCGTGGGTGAGTACGCTCAACAACGAGACATTGATAAATTATTTACAGTTGGACATTTGAGTCAACTAGCAACAAATGCGTATAATGCTGCCTCTCCAAATGCAGGGGCGGAACACTTCTCAGACAAACAGCAACTTGAATTAGCTATTGATGCTTTTTTAAGTCGTCAAAAATCGAAAGTAGTGGTGCTTGTTAAAGGCTCGCGTAGTGCAAGGATGGAAGAGATAGTGGCTTTCATTAAACAGAAATTTAGTGCGTAAGCTTTCATCATCAGCTATTAAGCTGCTTTATAAAATAGGATTTTAAAAAATGGTCGTCTGGTTAGCAGAGTTACTTTCGAGTCATTATACTTTTTTCAATGTTTTAACATACTTATCCGTGAGAATGGTATTAGCCGTGTTAACTGCATTGGCATTTTCATTATGGGCCGGACCTAAATTAATTCGTTACTTGCAAAGTCAGCAAATTGGCCAAATAGTACGTGATGATGGTCCTGAATCGCACTTCAGCAAAGCCGGTACTCCAACTATGGGGGGCGTATTAATTCTTGCTGCTATCGTATTGAGTACTCTTTTATGGGCGCGGCTCGATAATCTTTACGTCTGGATTGTCTTGTTTACGACTGTCTCATTTGGTGCAATTGGTTTCATGGACGACTATTTAAAAGTCGTACGTAAACATCCTGATGGCTTAATTGCTCGTTGGAAATACTTTTGGCAATCAGTCACTGCGTTAGTATTAGGTGTTGTGTTATACCTGACAGCACAAGGCGATGCACAGCTAACATTAGTGGTACCTTTCTTTAAAGAATATATGCCTTACTTAGGTTTATTATTTATTCCTTTAGTGTATTTCACTGTGGTGGGCAGTAGTAACGCTGTTAATCTAACAGATGGTTTAGATGGTTTAGCAATTATGCCAACGGTGATGGTTGCTTCTGCATTTGCATTAATAGCTTACTTAACAAGCCACGTTAACTATTCTCATTACTTATTTATCCCTTACATTCCACAAGCGAGTGAACTGGTTATTATTTGTGGCACCATCGCTGGGGCTGGTTTAGGGTTTTTATGGTTTAATACTTACCCTGCGCAAGTATTCATGGGTGATGTAGGTTCATTAGCACTAGGTGCCATCTTAGGCGTGATTGCTGTATTGGTAAGACAAGAATTTTTATTGGTAATCATGGGCGGTATTTTTGTATTAGAAACGGTCTCAGTTATCTTACAAGTAGGCTCATATAAAATGCGTAAACAGCGTATCTTTAGAATGGCGCCGATAC
Source organism: Psychromonas arctica (assembly GCF_036697365.1). Lineage (GTDB taxonomy): Bacteria > Pseudomonadota > Gammaproteobacteria > Enterobacterales > Psychromonadaceae > Psychromonas > Psychromonas arctica_A. Next base: position 442,030 of record NZ_JBAHZA010000001.1, on the reverse strand, counting down.
ATCATCATTACGAGAAAAAAGGGTGGCCTGAACCACGTGTTATTGTGCGTTTTTGGATCATTACCATTGTATTAGTCTTAATCGGACTAGTGACATTGAAGGTACGTTAATATGATAAGCAAGCGAGTTGCTATTATTGGGTTAGGTGTCACAGGCTTATCTTGTGTTACATTTTTCAATAATAAAGGGATTGATGTCACTGTCTTTGACACTCGCTCTAACCCTCCAGGTAAAGATAAACTGGATATTAATACTGAGTTGGTTATTGGCCCTTTGTCCGGAACACGACTTGCTAGTTTTGATTTATTAGTCGTTAGCCCTGGTATTGCCATTGCCACTCCTGCGATTGCCAAGGCAATTGATGCGGGAGCAGAAGTCGTTGGCGATATTGAATTATTTGCTAGAGAACTAGCAACGCCAGCTTACCAAGGTGCTAAATTAGTTACTATTACTGGGTCAAATGGCAAAAGTACAGTAACTACCTTATTAGGTGAAATGGCTTCCTATGCAGGCGTAAATGTCGGCGTTGGTGGTAATATTGGTGTACCCGCGTTAGATTTATTATCTTTAGATAAGCAACTTTATATTTTAGAGCTTTCAAGCTTTCAATTAGAAACGACTGAATCTTTAAATGCGGATGTATCAACTATTTTAAATATTAGTGAAGACCATTTAGATCGCTACCCAAATTATCAAGCTTATATCGATGCAAAGCACAAAATCTATACACAAAGTAAAATGTGCTTAATTAATCGAGACGACACCCTTACTTATACACAACAGCAACCGCAAATCAGTTTTGGCTTCGACCATTCAGAGTTTGGCCTTATACAACAAGATGAACCTTTTTTAGCACAAAACCAACAACCCTTATTACCTTGTAGTGCAATCAAATTAAGCGGTAAACATAATTGGATGAATGCGCTAGCTGCACTTGCATTAGGTCAACAAGTTGGCTTACCTATGGATTCAATGTTAGCAGCATTGCAGGCTTACACTGGTCTTAATCATCGTTGTGAATTTGTTGCTGAACATCAAGGCGTGCGTTGGATTAATGATTCAAAAGCAACCAACATTGGTGCAACCCAAGCTGCGCTATTTGGTTTATCTGAGACGATTCCTGGTAAGGTCCATGTTATTTTAGGTGGTGACGGTAAAGGTGCTGATTTTACTGAGCTAGCGAATGTATTAACAGAAATAAAAGGGCAGATTGTTTGCTTTGGTCGAGATGCCGCATTAATTGCAGAGCAACACCCTGCTGCAATTATTGTCGATGATTTAGCCCAAGCAGTCGCTCATATTGCTAAACAGGCAACTTCAGGCGATTTAGCTATTTTAACACCTGCTTGTGCAAGTTTAGATATGTACAAAAATTTTATGGCTCGAGGTGAACATTTCATGCAATTAGTGAAGGCACTTGCGGAGGCATCAGCATAATGTTTGGTGCGATATTAACTAAGTTAGGTAAGTTATACCATTCACTTACTGTGGAATCAGAAACACATCCTAGAGCATATGATCGCTCTTTTTTGGTTTTGGTCTTCACATTAATGGGGATTGGGCTGATTATTGTTGCATCTGCTTCAATGCCTGAAGGGATTGCACTATCTGCTGATCCATTCCGTTTTTTAAAGCGCCACTTGATCTACATTATTCTCTGTTTATTTATATTAGCTGCAGTGGTGTCAATTCCCATTGATCATTGGCATAAATATACGCCAATTATCTTATTATTATCTGTGCTAGGTTTATTCGCTGTATTAATAGTCGGTACTGAAGTAAACGGCTCATTACGTTGGTTACGTTTAGGCCCATTAAATATTCAGCCCTCTGAATTTGGTAAACTTTCAGTTGTATTGTTTATTTCTAGCTACCTTTTACGACGCCAAAAAGAAGTAATTGATACCATTAAAGGCTTTATCAAACCGTTAGTTGTGTTGGCTGTATTGGCGATGTTGCTACTATTACAACCTGATTTAGGGTCAACCGTTGTAATTGTAGTGATCATGATGGGCATGTTATTTATTGCGAATGCAAGAATGATCTCATTCGTGGGTATTGCCGTTGCGTTATTGTCGGTAATTATTTTACTGATTGTGACATCACCTTATCGTATGGCGAGGGTATTTGGCTTTTTAGATCCCTGGTCAGATCCCTTCGGACGAAGTTATCAGTTAACGCAATCATTAATGGCGTTTGGTCGTGGTGGTTGGTTTGGTGAAGGACTTGGAAACTCAGTACAAAAGCTTGAGTATTTACCTGAAGCGCATACCGATTTCATCATGGCTATTTTGGCTGAAGAGTTAGGCTTTATTGGTGTAAGTATTGTTATTATTTTAGAGTTTGTTTTGGTTTATAAAGCTTTCACTATCGGCAAAAAAGCATTAGAGAAAAACCTTATTTTCTCAGGGTATGTTGCCATCGGTATTGCTATTTGGTTTGCTTTCCAAACAGCGGTAAATATCGGTGCAGCATCGGGAATTGCACCAACTAAAGGTTTAACATTACCTTTGATTAGTTACGGTGGTTCGAGTTTGATCACTATCGCAATAGCCGTAGGCCTAGTGTTAAGAATAGATTTTGAAACGCGAATCCATTCAGCACAAGCACGTATCACTAAAAAGAATAATAAGAAAAAAACGAGTGTTGCCAATAAAGCAACCGAGGCAGTGGTGGAAAACAATGAATAACGCGAAGACATTATTAGTAATGGCTGGAGGCACTGGTGGACATGTTTTTCCAGGTTTAGCCGTTGCCAATAAGTTAAAAAATGAAGGTTGGCAAGTTAGTTGGTTAGGCACTGCTGCAAGAATGGAAGCGAAACTTGTGCCTGAGCACGGCTATGAAATCGACTTTATTGATGTGGTAGGTGTGCGCGGAAATGGTATTAAACGATTACTTGCTGCTCCGTTCCAAATAATCAAGTCCATTTTTCAAGCACGTAAAGTATTAAAAGAACGCAACGTTGATTTGGTGCTAGGTATGGGGGGCTTTGCCAGTGGTCCTGGTGGGATCGCGGCATGGTCAATGGGGATTCCTGTTGTGCTACATGAACAAAATGCAATGGCAGGGTTAACTAATCGAATCCTCTCTTATTTTTCAAAAAAAGTATTAATGGGCTTTAGCGGTGCATTTTCTGGTGAAAAGGCTGTTTTGGTAGGAAATCCGATAAGAAAAGAGTTGTTAGAGTTACCTGATAAAACCTTTTCTGAACCAGAACAGGCCTTAAAAGTATTGGTGATTGGCGGAAGTTTAGGCGCTCGTGTTTTAAATGAAACAGTTCCTGATGCTTTGCTGAACTTCGATGCTCAGCAAGTGTCTGTTTTACATCAAACTGGTAAAGGTTTTTCTGAGTCGGTAATGACCAGTTATCAAAAAACTCAGGTTGATTATCAAGTACAAGAGTTTATTAGTGATATGGCATCAGCTTATCAATGGGCTGATCTTATCATATGTAGAGCAGGAGCATTAACCGTAGCTGAAGTCGCTGTTGTGGGACTACCAGCTATCTTTGTTCCTTTGCCGCATGCTGTAGATGATCACCAAACAAAAAATGCACAAAGCTTAGTGAGTGCAGAAGCTGCCATATTAATTGCGCAAAAAGAGTTGAATGCAAATAAATTAAGTGAATGTTTAGTGACATTAAGTCAAAATAGACAGTTGCTTAATGAAATGAGTCAAAATTGTAAAAATATAGCTATTAGAGATGCTACACAGCAAGTTGCTGCTGTTTGTCAGTCTTTAGTATCAAAATAAAGTAGAAGTGAATCCCAATGATAAAAATTGAACTAGCAGAAATTCGTACCATGATTCCAGAAATGCGTCGTGTAAAACAGATTCATTTTGTTGGTATTGGTGGTGCGGGTATGGGCGGTATTGCCGAAGTATTAGCCTATGAAGGTTATAAAATCACTGGTTCTGATATTGCAGAAAATACAGTAGTCAAACGTCTGCGTTCATTGGGTGTTGAAGTATTTATTGGTCACGCGCAAGAAAATATCTATGGTGCATCTGTAGTGGTGGTTTCTACGGCGATCAATCCAGAAAACCCTGAGCTACTAGCGGCTAAACAAGCGCGAATCCCTGTCGTGCGTCGAGCAGAAATGTTGGCCGAATTAATGCGCTATCGTCATGGCGTAGCAATTGCTGGCACTCACGGCAAAACAACGACAACCAGTTTGATTGCTAGTATTTACCGTGAAGCTGATTTAGATCCAACCTTTGTTATTGGTGGGTTGTTAAATAGTGCTGGTACTAATGCTAAATTGGGGCAAAGTCGTTATCTAATCGCTGAAGCAGATGAGAGTGACGCTTCTTTTTTACATCTTCAGCCAATGGTTTCTGTTGTGACTAATATCGAAGCAGATCACATGGATACTTATCAAGGTGACTTTGAAGTATTAAAAGATACCTTTATCCAGTTTATTCAAAACCTGCCTTTTTATGGCACAGCTGTTGTTTGTTTAGACGATAAAGTTGTTGAAGAGTTAATCCCACGATTTGCACGTCAATGTGTGACTTATGGTTTTAGCGAACAAGCTGATGTACGCATCTCTAGTTTTAAACAAACAGTTAATCGTAGCGAGTTTGTTGTTCACAGAGCTAATCGTCCTGATTTAATTATTCACCTAAATTTACCGGGTAAGCATAACGCATTAAACGCCGCTGCTGCGATTGCTGTGGCAATGGAAGATGATATTGAAGATACAGCTATTTTAGCTGCATTAGAAAGTTTTGAAGGCATTGGCCGTCGTTTTGAGCATTACGGTGAGTTTGAAACAGGTCGTGGTAAAGCAATGTTAGCCGATGATTACGGTCATCATCCAACAGAAGTGCAAGCAACAATTAATGCCGCACGTGAAGGTTGGCCTGATAAACGCTTAGTTATGGCGTATCAGCCGCATCGTTATACTCGTACACGCGACTTATACGAAGATTTTGCTCGAGTGTTGTCACAGGTTGACCAACTATTATTATTAGACGTGTATGCAGCAGGTGAAACGCCGATTGCAGGTGCTGATAGCCGCTCTTTGTGCCGAACTATTCGTCAACAAAGTGGTAAAGAGCCTATTTTTGTTCCTTCACCGGCAGCATTACCTGGCGCATTAGCAAAAGTTTTACAAGATGGCGATCTAGTATTAACACAAGGTGCTGGTAATATCGGTGCAGTAGTGAAAACACTAGCGGAATTCAAATTAGACATTGAAAAAATGCAACAAGTGAGCGCAGATTAATGACAATTGAGTTTGGTAAAGTAGCTGTTTTATTTGGCGGCAATAGCGCAGAGCGTGAAGTGTCTTTGAGCTCTGGTAAAGCGGTGTTAAATGCATTGTTACGCCAAGGCATTGATGCACATGCCATCGACCCAAAGCATGATGATTTGTCGAAACTGAAAGCATCAGGTTTTGACCGTGCATTTATTGTATTACACGGTCGTGGCGGTGAAGATGGTACTATTCAAGGTTTTTTAGATACGTTACAAATTCCTTACACTGGAAGTGATGTTTCTAGCTCTGCTATTGGTATGGATAAAGCAAAAACCAAACAAATTTGGCAGAGTTGTGGATTACCGACGGCAGCGTATCAAATTATTGTCAAAGAAAACTTTGAACCTGCGCAAGCTAAAGATATACTAAGCGCCTTATCAGGCACTGTGATGGTAAAGCCTGTTCATGAAGGTTCGAGCCTTGGTATGGCAAAAGCGGAAACGCCAGAGCAACTAATTACAGCATTAGAAGATGCATTCAAGTTCGACAAAAAAGTGTTGTTAGAATCTTGGATAACAGGGGATGAATTTACGGTCTCTATGCTTAATGGCAAAGCATTGCCAGCTATTAGCATGAAAACCACTCATACCTTTTATGATTATCAAGCAAAATATCAATCTACCGACACCCAATACTTGTGTCCTTGTGGTCTAGATGATCAACAGTTGACTGAGTTAAATCAGTTAGCTGAAGAGGCATTTATGGCGGTTGGTTGTAGTGGTTGGGGACGCGTTGATTTTATGCGTGATCAACAACATAACTGGTATTTGTTAGAGGTTAATACTGTACCAGGTATGACTGAAACTAGCTTAGTGCCAAAAGCGTCAAAACAAGCGGGTATTAGTTTTGATCAACTCGTATTACGTATATTAGAGCAAACTTTATAATTTATGTGGCTGAAGCTAAAAAAAATCACCATCAGTAAATGGCTTAGCTTCTTTGTTTTTTTGCTGCTGATTTATACTTTACAGGATGGTTTTTTTAAACTTAAACATTGGCTAACGGATGAAAAGTCATTGCCGCTCACTGGATTAATTTTAACCGGTGAACGACACCATGTGACTGAAGATGTAGTGAGAAGTGTTTTAGCAAAGCAAAAAGACAAGTTAAACTTTTTTACTTTGCAAATTACTGAGATACAAAAACAATTAGAAGCAAAGCCTTGGGTTTATTCTGCGTCAATTCGTAAACATTGGCCTGATACGCTAAAGATACATATTGTGGAGCAGGCGATAGCTGCTTCTTGGAATGAGAAGGCGCTGTTAAATCGCTTTGGTGAGATTATTGATGTTGTGCCAGATCAAACTGATAAGTTTGTAGCGTTATCTGGAGAGGATGAGCAAGCTGAAGCAGTATTGAATACTTACTTGCAACTTAAACAGTTATTAGCACCTAGCCATTATCGTATTGCTGGGTTATCTAGCGATAAACGTAATGCCACTCAGTTAGTATTAGAAAATGGTATTAGTTTAAAGTTAGGTAAAGAGCAGAAGCTAGAACGTATTCAGATATTTTTAAAGGCATTCCCTAGAATTGCTGAAAATTACGATATTAATACCATCGATTACGTTGATTTACGTTATGACACGGGATTAGCAATCGGCTGGAAAAAAGTACAAGAAGAAAAATAGTTATGTTGAATCTTTTCGACATAATAGGTTTAGTAAATTAGGTTAACTTGATTGTTTAAATTATCTATTCCGTTATGAGTAGAATTTAAAATGGTGAAATTAATCATGTATTTATTATAATTAGTATTACAAAAAGTTAATTATTCTCTTATACGAGAGAAAGTGGTGATGAACGAATGGAAAGTAATTACACAGTTGGTTTAGACATCGGTAGTCATAAAGTCGTTGTCTTGATTGGTGAATTATTAGCAAACGATGCAATTAATATTGTTGGTGTAGGCTCTGCGCCTTCAAAAGGTGTAGATAAAGGCTCTGTCACTAACCTAGACTCTGTTGTTGAGTCTATTTCAAGTGCATTAAAGCAAGCTGAAGATATGGCTGACTGTCGTGTTTCGTCTGTGAACTTATCTGTGTCAGGCTCACACATCGAATCGATTAATGAAACTGGGACGTGGGCGATAGAAGCACATGAAGTCACGGCTTATGATGTAGAGAGTGTTTTACACAATGCTCGCTCGGTAAAGATACGTGATGAACAGCGCTTATTACATGTTATACCTCAGGAGTATTCAATTGACTCACAAGGTCGAATTAACAATCCAATTGGGTTATCAGGTGTAAAACTAAAAGCAAACGTACATTTAATCACCTGTCATAATGATCTTGTTAAAAATTTAGAGAAAGCAGTTGAACGATGTGGATTAGTTATTGACCAACTAACATCATCAGGTGTTGCTTCAAGTGCTGCGATTTTGAGTGAAGATGAAAAAGAGCTCGGTGTATGCATGATCGATATGGGAAGTGGTACAATGGACCTTTCTATCTATATCGCAGGTGCTTTACAACATAGTATGGTATTAGATTACGCTGGTAATTCAGTGACTAATGACATTGCTATTGCTTTTAGTTCTCCGCCAACATCTGCAGAAGAAGTTAAAGTTAAATATGGCTGTCTTGATAGAACTTTAGTAAACAGTGATGAAATCATTGAGCTGCCAAGTGTTGGTGGTCGAGCTGCTCGTAGTTTACAGCGTTCTATTTTAGTGGATGTTATTGAACCACGTTATAGTGAATTATTGACGTTAGTGAAGAATGAAATTTATAAGCTAAACGATAAATTCGCACGTGAGGGCTTAAAGCAACAGCTCGCTGCTGGTGTTGTTATCACTGGTGGTGCAGCACAAATTGAAGGTTTAGTTGAAGTTGCTGAAGAAGTCTTTGGTAATATTCAAGTTAGAATTGGTAAGCCAGAGCATATTAAAGGTTTAGCAGATGATGTAAACTCACCTGCTTACTCAACTGCTGTCGGTTTATTACGACATAAAAATAATGAATTTTCCGGTGAAGAAGAAGCCGAAGTTGAAAATCGTTTTACAAGTATTTTTAGCAAAGTTAAAAATTGGATTAAAAAAGAATATTAGTTATCAAGTTTCATGGATTGGGTGGTAACAAACGATGTCACAAGAAGTTAATAGAGTGGAAGAGAATCAAATGTTTGAAATAATCGATGACGAAGATCATTCAGCACAAGCCATAATCAAAGTTATTGGCATCGGTGGTGGTGGTGGTAATGCGATCAATTATATGATCGAAAAAGGCCTAACGGGCGCCGAATTTATTGCAATGAACACGGATGCTCAGGCATTACGTTCATCAAAAGCAGATATTCGTTTGCAATTAGGTTCAAATATAACTAACGGTCTAGGTGCTGGCGCTAACCCTGAAATTGGGTATAAATCTGCGTTAGAAGATAAAGAACGTATCCGAGAAATCGTCACTGGAGCTGATGTTGTTTTCATTGCTGCTGGTATGGGCGGTGGTACGGGTACAGGTGCTTGTCCTGTTGTGGCTGAAATAGCAAAAGAAGAGGGCGCATTAACGATTGGTGTCGTGTCTAAACCTTCTATGTTTGAAGGTCGTAAGCGTATGAACTACGCGACACAAGGGATCGCTCGTTTGTCTGAAAATATCGACTCTTTATTAATTATTCCAAATGATAAATTGCAGAAATCATTACCTCGCGGTATCTCTTTCTTAGATGCGTTAAGCGCAGCTAATGGCGTGCTTTATGATGCAGTTTCTGGTTTCTCGTCTATTATTAATAATGAAGAGAGTACTATTAACATCGATTTCGCGGATGTACGTACCGTAATGACAGAGGCTGGTACAACAGCTGTAATGGGTATTGGTGTTTCTGCTGGTGAGAATCGTGCAGAAGAGGCTGTTGAAGAAGCTATCTCCTGTCCATTACTGGAAGATGTTGATCTTTCTGATGCACGTGGCGTATTGGTACACATTGTTGCTGGTATTGACTTCAGCTGGGATGAATACCACACAGTGGGTGATGCATTGAAACAATTCGCTTCTGAAGACTCTCAAAACATCATTGGTGTAACTGTTGACCCTACACTTGAAACAGGTGAGTTACACGTTACCGTGATAGTAACGGGTATCGGTGAACGTAAGTCAGAGCTGAACGTAGTTAAAAATCCAACATTAAATAGTAAAAAAGATGTTAACGAGACTACAGAAAGAACAGTTGCTGCCGATAACACTAGTAATGCAAATGTACAAGCAGAAGAAAAAGCGTTAGCTAAAGCAGAAGAAGCAGCTCAGGAAGAACCTGAAATTGTTGAACCGATTGCTGAAGTTAAAGATAAAAACAGTGCTGAGAGTTATTTAGATATTCCTGCGTTTTTAAGACGTCAAGCGGATAACTAATTCTACCTTAGAAATATTACAGTTTGTGATATAGGTCGCAAACTGCTATAATTCGCAGCAGAAATTATCGTAGTGGAGATCATTCTTATGATTAAACAAAGAACATTGAAGAAAAGTGTTAAGTCAACGGGCGTTGGTTTACATTCAGGGAATAAAGTAACTATCCAGCTACACCCTGCACCTGCCAACTCAGGTATTGTTTATCGTCGAATAGATCTCGACCCTGTAGTTAGCTTTAAAGCACATGCTCACGCCGTGCAAGAAACACTATTGTGTACTTGTCTAGTGAACGAGCAAGGTGAGAAAATCTCAACTGTAGAGCACTTATCAGCTGCGTTAGCTGGTTTAGGTATCGATAATGTAATTATTGATGTTGATGCACCTGAAATTCCAATTATGGATGGTAGCGCGAGCCCGTTTATCTTCTTACTGCAATCAGCAGGTATTGAGGAATTGAATGTGGCTAAGAAATTTATCCGTATTAAGAAGACAGTGCGTGTTGAAGATGAAGAAGAAGGCAAGTGGGCTGAACTTCAACCTTCAGACAAAGGCTTTAGTCTAGACTTTAAAATTGACTTTGATCACCCTGTATTCGAAGGGCAAAATCAACATGTAGAGATGCAATTCTCTGGCGATCTATTTGTTAAAGAGATTAGCCGTGCACGTACATTTGGTTTTATGAAGAGTGTTGAATACCTTCAGTCAAACAATCTAGCATTGGGTGCAAGCTTAGACAATGCGATTGGTTTAGATGAATTCCGAGTATTAAACCCCGAGGGGTTACGTTACGAAGATGAATTTGTAAAACATAAAGTATTAGATGCTATCGGCGATTTATACTTATCAGGTTTTACTATTTTAGGTCATTTAAAAGCATACAAAACAGGTCATGCATTAAATAACAAACTTCTATGTGCATTATTAGCAGATCAAGAAGCATTTGAAATGGTTACATTTGAAGAGCCTGTGAGTGAATCTCCAGTGGAATACATTGAACCGGCATTTGTTCCTGCTTAAATATTGTTGAATTGGCGTAATAACCAATTTATTAAGAAAACCTTGTTAGCAATAACAAGGTTTTTTTTGCCCTAATAATAATCTTATTAACTAATACCAATTGCATTAAATAAGTGATCTAAATTTTGCGCAGGAAAAATGACTTAGTTTAAGGCGTAACTTAAGCCTTTCGACGATTAACTTCGTTAATAGTTGTTCTATTTACGAAAGTTACAACGAAGAAATAAGTTATTTTAACAAGTAAAATAGATCAGTTACTTAGTGTGATTGGTATAATATTAATCCCAATAAATAGCTTAACTATTCTTTTGTTAATACAACTCAGTCCTTTTGTAAATTTAGATATTTACGCTTGAATGGACTGGTTTTTGAAGCGTAAAATTTAGATAACATATTTAAAGTAATCGGTATAATTGATGGTTAGGTAGGGTTGAGTTTATGACTCTTTATCACTTGAGAATTTTGCTAAAGATTGCAGTGCTTTTTTTAGTTGTGGATCAGCATTCTCGGCTAATGCTAAAAAAGATTCAGCAATGCCCTTACTCATTTTTTGTGCACGCTTTTTAACTGGCTTTACTTTTTTGAGTTGGGTGGGGGAAGCTTTTGCTAATTGAGGGTTAACTTTAACTTTAATATTTCTCACAGATGAGTGATGTTGACGTAATTCACTCAATAGGTCACTTCGTATAAATTGTAAGCGCTGCACCCAAAGTGCGCTTGGACTTTCTATTAACAAGCTCCCATTTTCAATATTTCCTATACGACAACCACTGATATTGTGTTGTTTTAAAAACCTTTGTAGTACTATATCTAATTTAGTTATTAATGATGTGCTTTGTTGGAAGTTATTTTTATCCAACAATAACGAGATCGGTTTAGGTTGTTTTTTATTTCTTGTCATAACAGCCATCAAAAGTGAATTAGGTTTATGAGTATAACGGTTATTTATAATAGGAAGGAGTCTAAACATACCTTTTCTATAACAAAATCTACATTTATTTTTGCCTGTATTATTGTAGTGGCTTTATTGATGACGAGTGCTTGGTTATTACAATCACACTACCACCAACAGTTTATTCAATACAAAATAAATGCATTGCATGAAAAGAATGAAATCAAGCAGCAATATTTGCAATCTATAGCTTCACAGACTAACCAACAACTTCAATCTTTAGCTGAAAAAGTTGGCGAGTTACAAGCACAAAATAAACGTTTGAACAGTTTAGGTGAACGTATTATTGAAAAATCAAATTTGCCAAAACAAGAATTTGAGTTATATGAACAAACTGATCAAAAGTCAGAGAGCCAAAGTACAGCACCTGATACTAGTAAATTATTAAACAATAATGACCTTTCACCACTTATTAATAAAGTCTCATTATTAGAAGAACAATATAAAAACAATGAAAATTTGTTTGAACAACTTGAAATTACCTTCAACAACCTCCATCTAATTGATGAGCTATTCATTTCTGGACGTCCAGTACCTAATCAAGGTTCTTGGATCTCCTCTCCATTTGGTACGCGCACAGACCCATTTACTGGACGCTTGAGTCGTCATAAAGGGGTTGATATTGCAGGTTATTCAGGTATGCCAATTATGGCAACGGCCGCTGGTGTAGTGACTATCTCTGAAGCAAGGAATGGTTATGGTTATTTGGTTGAAATTAACCATGGAAGCGGTTTAATGACACGATACGCGCATGCTTCTGCGATTACAGTTTCTGTTGGTGATGTTGTTGAAAAAGGACAACAAGTTGCGGTAATGGGCACTACTGGTCGCTCAACCGGGCCACATGTACATTACGAAGTACTGAAAGATGGTCAACAAGTAAATCCAGATTATTATATACAAAGAATACCGAGTTAAATGACAATTTTTTCCGATTTTACACAATGAGAAAAGCAAAATGATCACATCGATAATAACAAAAATAATAGGCAGTCGAAATGACCGTTATCTTAAAAACCTACGCAAAGTTGTTAATGAAATTAACAAACTTGAACCAGAGATAAAGGCACTGTCAGAAGAAGAACTAAAAGCAAAAACGGCTTATTTCAAGGAACGTCTTGCGAATGGTGAAACCATTGATGATATCCTTGTTGAAGCATTTGCTGTTGTTCGAAGTGCATCTGAGCGTGTATTTGGTATGCGCCATTTCGATGTACAGTTAATTGGTGGCATCGTATTAAACGAAAATAAAATCGCGGAGATGCGTACTGGTGAAGGTAAAACGTTAACAGCTACATTACCTGCTTATCTAAATGCCTTAACAGGTAAAGGTGTCCACGTTATCACTGTGAATGACTACCTCGCTCGTCGTGATGCAGAGTGGAATGCCCAATTATTTGAATACTTAGGCTTAACTGTTGGTATTAACTTGTCAGGCATGTCTGGTGAAGAGAAACGTGCAGCTTACGCGGCTGATGTTACTTATGGGACGAATAATGAATTTGGTTTTGACTACCTACGTGACAACATGGCTTTTGAAGCGTCACAACGTGTAATGCGTGGCCTAAACTTTGCTATTGTTGATGAAGTAGACTCAATCTTAATCGATGAAGCAAGAACACCATTAATTATCTCAGGCCCAACAGATGGCGACCCAACGCTGTACACTAAATTAAACAGTATTATTCCTTTATTAAGCAAGCAAGATAAAGAAGATACAGAAGAGTACGTTGGCGAAGGTGATTTCACCGTTGATGAAAAAAGCAAACAAGTCTTGCTTACTGAACGTGGCCAAGAAAAAGTTGAACGTATTTTACAGGAACGCGGCTTATTAGAGGAAGATACTTCTCTATATGCTGCGTCTAGCATCAGTTTGTTACATCATGTTAATGCGGCTCTACGCGCTCATACTTTGTTTGAAAAAGATGTTGAGTACATAGTAACAGCAGAAGGCGAAGTAGTTATCGTTGATGAACACACTGGCCGTACAATGCCTGGTCGTCGTTGGTCTGAAGGTTTACACCAAGCGGTAGAAGCTAAAGAAGGTGTACAAATTCAAAATGAAAACCAAACATTAGCTTCTATTACTTTCCAAAATTACTTCCGTTTATATGAAAAACTAGGCGGTATGACAGGTACTGCTGATACTGAAGCATTTGAATTCCAATCTATCTATGGTTTAGAAACTATTGTTATCCCAACTAACCGTCCAATGGCACGTAAAGATGGCGGTGATTTGGTTTACCTTACTGAGATAGAAAAATACCAAGCGATTATCGAAGATATCAAGACACGTTTAGAGCGTCGTCAGCCTGTATTGGTTGGTACTGTATCTATCGAAAGTTCTGAATTGCTATCAAGTTTGATGGAAAAAGCTAAAATTAAGCACAGTGTATTAAATGCTAAATTCCACGAAAAAGAAGCAGATATTATCGCACAAGCAGGTGCTCTAGGCTCTGTAACCATTGCGACTAATATGGCCGGTCGTGGTACGGATATCGTATTAGGCGGAAATTTACAAAATCGTTTAGAGAAATTAGGTAATTTATCTGAGCAGCAGATTGAAGCTGAAACAGCAAAATGGAAAGCTGAACAAGCTGAAGTATTAGCTGCTGGCGGTCTATACATCATTGGTACTGAACGCCATGAGTCTCGTCGTATTGATAACCAGTTGCGTGGTCGTGCTGGTCGTCAAGGTGATGCGGGTGAGAGTCGTTTCTACTTATCAATGGAAGATTCGTTAATGCGTATCTTTGCTTCTGAAAAAGTATCTAATATGATGAAAAAATTAGGTATGGAAAACGGTGAAGCAATTGAACATCCATGGGTAACACGTGCTATTGAAAATGCACAACGTAAAGTGGAAGGCCGCAACTTTGATATGCGTAAGTCATTACTAGACTTTGATGATGTTGCCAATGACCAGCGTAAAGTTGTTTATCAACAGCGTAACGGCGTAATGGACAGTGAAACGATTACTGAAAACATTGAGCAGTTCTGGGATGACGTATTTAACGGTTGTATTGATGAGTACGTTCCACAACAATCATTAACAGAACAGTGGGATCTTGCAGGGCTAGAAAATCGTTTAAAACAAGACTTCTTAATTGAATTGCCGGTTCAACAATGGTTAGTTGATGATGCTAATTTACAAGAGGAAACGATACGTGAGAAAGTCGTTACACATGCGCGTGCTGTTTATCAAGATAAAAAAGAGCAAGTCGGTGAGTCAATCATTGCTGGTTTTGAAAAATCGGTCATGTTACAAACCATCGATATGCTTTGGAAAGAGCATTTAGCAGCAATGGATCATCTTCGCCAAGGTATTCATTTACGTGGCTATGCTCAAAAAGATCCAAAACAAGAATATAAACGTGAGTCTTACGAGCTGTTCATTGCCATGCTTGAAAACTTAAAAACTGATGTTGTTGGTATCTTGTCGAAAGTACAAATCCAAAGTAGAGAGGAAGCACAAGTAATCGAAGAGCAACGTCGAGAAGCGGAAGCAAAAGCGAATATTCAATACCAACATGCACAAGTAAACAGTGATGGTGAAGAAGAGAAGCCTGAAGCTCCTGAAGTTGATGATACTTTTGTACGTCAAGACAAGAAAGTAGGTCGTAATGATCCTTGCCCTTGTGGTTCAGGTAAAAAATACAAGCATTGTCATGGTAAATTGAGCTAAGTTTATTGTTACTCGCTAAATTTATTAAATGATAAATAAAAAGGTGGTACTTCGTTGAAGACCACCTTTTTTAATATAATGGATACAGAGGAATAATTAATGCCGCAACAAACGATTAGTATTGCCATTGTGCAAAATGAACAACAACAGCTGTTAATTAGTCGACGTCAAAAAGGGCAACACTTAGCTGGAAAATGGGAGTTTCCTGGTGGTAAAGTAGAGCAGGGGGAAGCTCTTGAGGTGGCTATGTGTCGAGAGCTAAAAGAAGAGGTGGGCTTAACTGCTAGCGAATTTACACTTTTTGAGTCTTTAGATTTTGATTATGATGATCTCTCCTTAACCTTACACTTTTTCTTAGTCACTGGCTTTACTGGTGAAGCCTGTGAATTAGAAGGACAAGAAATCAAATGGATTCAGCCTAGAGAGTTAATTGATTATGATTTCCCTAAGGCTAATATTAGCGTCATTAATAAATTGCTCTAACCCGCATGAAAGAAGCAAACCGAGGAATGTTATTACGTGTTTTACCTGTGTAACGATAAGTAATAACTTTGCCTATTGTTGGCGGATTTTGACGTTCTTTATCGCTAAATCCTGTACCAATTTTAAAACGAATACCATCTTTTGTTTCGACCAGTAAAGCCCCCAACATACCTTGATACTTGCCTTTACCGGACAAGTGACCAACCACTGTCGCTTCAGCATCTTCAAAACGTTTTAACTTCATCAGGTCACGACTACGAATATGCTGATACAGGGCATCTTGATGATGTAACATCAATCCTTCTCCTTTAGCATTTACTACTTCATCTAATAACTTAAATAACGCATTACTGTTTTCAAGCTTCTGTTGTGGGATCATTTCAAAATAAGGGCTATTTGTTGTATTAGCCAACTTCTGCATTGCTTTCACTCTTTTACTAAACGGCTGTAGGTTAGTCGGTAGATCAAAAATCATAAACTTAACCTGTTGCCAGCGTTGATTTTGATTATCCTGAGTGCGCACAATACTAGAAACTTGTTCAAAGGTTTGCCTAGCTATCCATAACTCTCCATCAACAGCTTGTCTCGGAAAGTTTGCAATAAACCAATCTGGTGCGGTAAAAACATTACCTTGTTTGGAAAGTAATTGTTGTCCATCCCAGTAAGCACGAATACCATCTAGCTTTTCACTAATATAATATTCACTGATCTGAATATCCTCTCGAAATTGCGTTGGTAGTTGGATTGCTGGTGCAGCTTGCTTAATGGAGTTTGGTTGCGCAGCGATAGCTTTTGTTACTAATATATTGTTGAATAATAAAAATATAGACAGGTAGGCCAATAATATAAAGCGTAGGCGCTTGTTATTCGTTAGGGCAGTTAGGAAGACGTTAACACTACATAACAGTTGATTTAAAATAGGCATAAAACCTCTCTATCCTTAGTTAGGTGAAACAAGTTTACTAAGTGTAGAAAGGTTTTTGGATATTAGTATTAGTCTTGGATAAAACGCATTGATAAATCTACCGCTTGCACATGTTTCGTGAGCGCACCTACAGAAATGAAGTTCACGCCAGTTTCTGCGTAACTCAGTATTGTTGAATTATCAACATTACCAGACACCTCTAAATCCGCTTGTACTGGGTTAGCCTTATTTATTTCAACGGCTTCTAACATCATTGGAATAGTGAAGTTATCTAACATCACACGTTGTGCGCCTGCATTTAGTGCTTGCTTTAGTTCGTCAATGTTTTCAACTTCAACTTCAACCCATCGATCAGGATGTTGCTGATTAGCGGCAGTAATAGCCTGTTTTATGCCACCACAAGCCATAATATGATTTTCTTTAATTAAGAAGGCATCGTATAAACCGATTCTGTGGTTAAAGCCTCCACCACATGTAACTGCGTATTTAGAAGCATTACGTAAGCCTGGTAGCGTTTTTCGAGTGTCTAATAATTTACAATCAGTACTCGCAATTAAATCAGAGTAATACTTAGTTGTGGTCGCGATACCAGAAAGCGTTTGAATGAAATTTAATGCAGTACGTTCACCAGTCAATAAAATACGAGCAGGGCCAGCTAAAGTAAACAAAGGACTATTTGCTTGGACAACATCACCATCTTCAACATGCCATGTAATGGTCGTGCAGTCGCCTAATTGCTTAAATACTTCGTCTGTCCATGCTTTACCACAAAATACAGCGTCGTCACGGGTGATTACTGTTGCTTTTGCATACTTATCTTCAGGAATTAAATTAGCGGTAATATCGCCTTCTTTGGCTGATAAGCCATTTAAATCTTCGTGTAAAGCCAGGCTGACGCTTTGTGCAACTTCTTGTTCAATCATGGTAAATTTCCAGACCAGGTAAAAAAGTGAAATATTACCTTAATGAAGATTGAATACCAATGATCTAAGTGGTTATGATCTATAAAATAAAGTGATTCAAGCGAGAGAGCAAAATATGCGAGTTATTATTGGGTTAACGGGCGGTATTGGCAGCGGTAAATCAACGGTTGCTAACGAATTTAAAGCGTTAGGTATAGAGGTCGTGGATGCAGACCTTGTGGCAAGAGAAGTGGTTGCACCAGGGCAACCCGCATTAGCTGAAATTGAACTTTACTTTGGTCAAGAAGTCATAAATGACGATGGTGAGCTAAACCGAGCAAAGTTGAGACAAGTGATCTTTTCGTCTGAGCAGAAGAAGCAATGGTTAAATAATTTATTGCATCCGATTATTAGAGAAGCTTTATTAACACAACTTGCACAAGCAACAAGCCAATATGTAATATTAGAAGCTCCATTGTTATTAGAGAATAAATTAACACAATATACTGACTTTACGCTGGTGGTTGATGTACCTGTAACGTTGCAGATTGAGCGTGCTATGCAACGTGATAATAATTCAAGATCACAAATACAGGCAATTATAGATGCACAAATTAGCCGCCAAGAAAGACGACAACAGGCCGATTATGTTATCGACAATAGTAAACCCGATCTTGTTGCACTTAAGGAACAAGTTAAAATGCTACATTTACAATTTTTATCCATACAAAAGTAAGGTTTTTGATTGTTTAGTGGTAGCTCCTTAATGTAACCTTACTTTTTTATAAAAATGAATAGACAGTCTTATGATCTCTTTTGAATATCCTCTTACAGAAAAAAGCCGTAGTTATTTACGTTTTGAATCGCTTTTCCTACAAATTAATCAAAGCATCTCTTTGAATAATGACAATGATGCCGTTACTTATTTCAAATCATTATTTGAGTTAATTGAATTAAGTGATCGTAGTGATATTCGACACGATTTAATTAAAGATTTACGATCATTATCTGAAGAAATGCAGTCTTGGTTAAGTAGTGAGCAAGCTGATACACAAGCAATTAAAGCGCTAATGGTGGAGATTAGTGAGTTAATTAGCGCGCTATTAGTGATGTCTAAGCAGCTTAAGTTCTTTAAAGATAGTCGCTTTTTAACCTCGCTTAAGCAACGTTTTTTCATTCCTGGTGGCTGTTGTAGTTTTGACTTGCCACAGTTCCACTTTTGGTGTGCACAGCCAATAGAAGTGAAAAAAGCAGATGCAAAAAATTGGTATGAATATTTTCAAGTATTAGAGCGAGCTTTGTTTTTATTTTTAAAAATTAAGCGTCATCAAGGCATTAAATCAATACAGAAAGCAAATAATGGCTTCTTCCAAGGGGAAGTAGAGCATGCTTTATTTATTATCTTAAATGTTGATCCTAATTTACAGGTTTATCCTATGGTATCTGGCCATAAACACCGTTATTCTGTGCGCTTTATGAATGCAGATGCGGAGAACAGCCAAGCTGAGCATATAGAATTTGAACAAATATTTTGTTAATGGTGAGGAATATAGATGAAGGTTAATTGTCCAACATGTCAAAAAGAAGTGGTTTGGGATAAAACCAGCATGTATCGCCCATTTTGTTGTAAACGCTGTCAACTTATCGACTTAGGTGAATGGGCTGATGAAGAAAAGCGTATTAAAGGTGAGTCAGTTAGCCCTGAAAATATGCCTCAAAATAAAACTATTTATTTTGAAGAAGATTAAACGCAGATAATATAAACGTAAAAAAAGGGTACAGGATGTTATTACAAGATTTTTTAAATAAGCTCAACAATTCGCCAGAGCAAGTTGAATTTACTGATACAATGGCTGTAATTGAAGCGAATTATGAGTTTACTGCTACGGCTTTCAATAATGGTCAGCAGAAAAATGCTGAAGGTGAAAATGCAGGATCATGTAAAATATTTTCATTTGCACAGCTAAATAAATTATCAGAAGCACAAACGTTAGCTTGTTTTGGTGCTTACTACCGTGATGATGTGTTAGCACATCCAGAGGCGCAGGATCACCAAAATATTCGTCAGTTTATGATTAATGGTTGGGCGGGTATTGATTTTTCTGGTACTGCATTAACTGCTAAATAAATTAAAAATAACGATAAAGCGTTATTAGAAAAGGGGCTTATAGCCCCTTTTTGTTAGCAAGCTTAACCACCCGACAATTTTACTTGGTAGCCTTTCTTCTCTAGCACGCTTTTAATGATATCTCTTTGGTCTGTTTGAATTTCAATGACAAAATCTTTGACCGTACCACCACAACCTGTTTTCTTTTTAATCTCTTTTGCTAATACTTTAATTCCAGGCTCATCTAGCTGCAGGCCTTTAATAAGCGTTACGCCTTTTCCTTTTCGACCTTTTGTTTCTCTATGTAAACGAATAATACCATCGCCTTCGGGAGCAGTTTGTTTCGGTTTGGTTTTTTCTACTTTTCCACCGTCGGTAGAGTAGACTAAGTTTAATTCACTAAAATCCATGGGTTTTCCTGCATATTAAGTTCTTATTTATGTTTATACCTGTTCCTATTACAGATGTAAAACCCAACTTTTTATTCATAAATCTCTCGTAAATTGCACCGTTAAATTGATCTAAAACAACAGACTCTTTATTACCCCGTTATGCGCTTCAATTTATATTGTTAATGATAATAGTTTGTATTAATTTCCTGTTTGAAGTATCTAAAAGTATAAAGTGATAGGGGTTAACATGAGATTATCCGAGTTAAAAACAGGGCAAACGGCCAGTATTGTTAACATCAATACACTAGATCCGGTAATGCGTAAAAAGTTACTTAATTTAGGTTTTTTACCGCGTGCAAAAGTACAATTATTACGTACTGCTCCATTAGGTGACCCCTTAGCTATTCGATGTGCCAATAGTGCAATTGCTCTTCGTAAAAGTATCGCTAAGCAAATCATAGTGGAGTGTTAATATGTCATTAACTATAGCAACTATCGGTAACCCGAACTCGGGTAAAACAACCTTATTTAATGCACTTACTGGTAGCCATCAGCGTGTTGGAAATTGGAGTGGAGTGACAGTTGAAAAGAAAACGGGGCACTTTAATCTGAATGGCAAAGCAATAAAGGTCATCGACTTACCTGGTATTTATAATTTAGATGTCGACCAACAAGGGAGTTCAATAGATGAAAGAGTTGCCTTTGATTACATTATGCATAGTCAACCGGACATAGTATTAAATATTATTGATGCTAGTTGTTTAGAAAGAAGTTTGTATTTGACCGTGCAGTTATTAGAGTTAGGTCTACCAGTGGTCGTGGTATTAAACAAAATGGATGTTGCGGATAAACAACAAAAGGTAATTAATCAAAAACTTTTAAGTAAACAGCTAGGTTGTCCGGTTATTGCTATATCTGCACATAATCAACAGGCAGTAACGGAATTAACAAAAACGTTGGATCAACTAGAATTGTCCGCGTTAATACCAGATTTATCTTTAGATTATGGTGACCAATTAGAAGCCATATTATCTAAAATAGAATATTACTTCGAAAAAAACAGCGTCCTCAATAAAAAGGCATTAGCGATTAAATGTGTAGAAGGTGATGTTTCTGTTATTGAGCAATTAACGATACAAAATCGCTTAAAAGTACAAAACCTCAGTATTCAAATATCGCTAGATACTGACTTACAGATCGCCGATACACGCTATACCTATATCTATCAATTAACTCAGTTAGCAGTAAGAAGCAAAGGTTGCTTAAGTAAAAGCTTAACTGACAAAATAGATGCAATTACATTAAATCGATATACCGGTTTACCCGTCTTTTTATTGGTGATGTACCTAATGTTTATGTTTGCGATTAACATCGGTAGTGCATTTATTGACTTCTTTGATATTGCTTCAGGTGCTTTGTTTGTCGATCAAACAGCACAATGGTTAACGGCAGTTAGTGCACCAGACTGGTTAATTAACGTATTAGCTTATGGAGTGGGGAGTGGCATTCAAACCGTCATGACTTTTATTCCAGTCATTGCTTGTTTGTACTTATTCTTAGCTGTACTTGAGAGCTCTGGATATTTAGCTAGAGCTGCATTTGTTATTGATCGATTGATGCAAATAATCGGCTTACCAGGTAAATCTTTTGTCCCTATGATTGTTGGGTTTGGTTGTACCGTTCCAGCTGTTATGGCGGCAAGAACCTTAGAAAAAGAGCGTGAACGCTTACTGACAGTTGTGATGTCTCCTTTTATGTCATGCGGCGCACGCTTACCAGTGTACGCTCTATTTGCTAGCGCATTCTTTCCAGACCAAGGCCAAAATATTGTTTTTCTACTTTATCTCATTGGTATCTTGGTCGCTGTATTAACAGGCTTTATTTTAAGTAGAACTATTTTGCCTGGTAAAAGTGAAAATATGATTTTGGAAATTCCTGATTATGAATTACCAACGATAAAAAATACTGGGATTAAAACCTGGCAAAAGCTGAAAGGTTTTATATTTGGAGCAGGTCAAACCATTGTCTTAGTAGTGACATTACTAAATGTAGTTAACTCAATTGGCATTGATGGTAGTTTTGGTCATCAAGATACCGAAGGTTCTGTATTAAGTAAAACTGCACAAATTATTACACCAGTACTCTCACCTTTGGGGATTAACGAGCAGAACTGGCCTGCAACGGTTGGAATCGTTACCGGAATTTTTGCAAAAGAAGCTGTCGTAGGCACGTTAAATAGCCTTTATGCTAATGAAGTTAGCGAGGAAGAGGGGACGTTAACTTTATTAGATAAGTTAACTGTTGCAGCAGCTACAATTCCTGAAAATCTTATGGGCATTGATATCAGTGACCCACTTGGTATTAATGTCGGAGAGTTAGGGGATTTAACGCTTGCTGCTGAAGAGCAAGGTGTAGATTTAACTATTTATACGAATATTCAGCAGGCTTTTGTTAGTCAACAAGCTGCCTTTGCTTATTTACTGTTTATCTTACTTTATGCGCCATGTGCAGCAGCCATGGGGGCAATAGTGAGAGAGGTCGGTATGAATTGGGCACGCTTTGTGGCTGTTTGGTCTACTGGTATCGCCTATATTGTGGCAGTTGTTTATTATCAAATAGCAACTATTGCTGAACATCCCATGCTTAGCTTAACCTATTTGTCTATTGCAATCTTAATCGTTGCTGGGGCTATATATGCTTTAAAAAATAAAGGTAACTTATTACTAAAAAATAGTGCTAATGAACAACATAAATGGGCAAGAGTATGATACTAAAGCGCTTATCAAGTTACATAGAAATGCATCAATATGTAGAAGAGAGTCGCTTACTCACTGCCTTTCATATTAGTCGGGAAGGTGTAGCTCCGATGCTAGCGATTTTAATGAAACAAGGGCATGTTCAAAAAATAGTAAATAGTCGTGGTAATAAATTAAAGGCACAAGTTTTTTACTCTTGGCAAAAAAATAAAGTGATTCCTTTGGTTACATTTCTATAAACCCTTGTTTATTTTTCAAACAATTTAAACGATAGAATTTCAAATAATGCTTATGCAACAAGTACCTGATGACAGAAATGCATCAGGTATTTTTTTAGTTAAAATTTGTGACTAGCATCGGGTATTCAAAATATGTACAATCCCCCTCCGAATTTATACCAGAATTAGTCTAGTTGAGGCATCGCATGAGTCAGAAAAAAGTAAACCTATTAGATTTAAACCGTCAAGGTTTACGCGATTTTTTCACTGAAATGGGTGAAAAACCGTTTCGTACAGAACAAGTAATGAAATGGATCTACCATTTTGGTTGTGATGATTTTGATCAAATGACCAACATTAATAAAGCACTGCGTGAAAAATTAAAGCAGCGTGCTGAAATTGTTGCACCGGAAGTAAAAGTCGAGCAACGCAGTGAAGATGGCACTATTAAATGGGCAATGACACTGGGAGACCAAGAAGTTGAAACAGTTTACATTCCTGAAAAAGACCGTGCGACCTTATGTGTATCTTCGCAAGTAGGTTGTGCATTAGCTTGTGATTTCTGCTCAACGGCACAACAAGGATTTAATCGTAACTTAACTGTATCTGAAATTATTGGCCAAGTATGGCGTGCGGCTAAAATCATCGGTGTAATGGGTGAAAGTGGTCAACGTCCAATTACTAACGTAGTAATGATGGGTATGGGTGAACCATTACTTAACTTAAATAACGTGATTCCTGCAATGGAATTAATGTTAGATGATTTAGGTTATGCATTATCTAAACGTCGTGTGACCTTATCTACATCGGGAGTTGTTCCTGCTTTAGATATTTTAGGTGATCGTATTGATGTGGCATTAGCTATATCATTACACGCGCCAAATGACAAATTGCGTTCTAAAATGATGCCGATTAACGATAAATACGACATTGCTGATTTCTTGGCGGGTGTTAAGCGTTATGTAGCAAAATCAAATGCAAACCGCGGTAAAGTGACTGTTGAGTATTTATTACTTGACCACGTTAACGATTCAACTGATCAAGCTCATGAGCTTGCACACTTGTTAAAAGATACACCATGTAAGATTAACTTGATTCCGTTTAATCCATTCCCTGGTAATGATTACACTAAACCAAGTAACAGCCGCGTAGACCGTTTTAATAAAGTACTGATGGAATATGGTTACACAGTTATTGTTCGTAAAACCCGTGGTGATGATATTGATGCAGCCTGTGGACAGTTAGTAGGTGATGTAATTGACCGTACTAAACGTACTATGAATAAACGTAAGCACGGCGAAAACATTAATATTCAACAAAGTTAATCCTCTTTAAAATCAGATGGTTCTTGGGTAAATAGATCAAAATCCAAGAACCGTTAAAAAAAACATGCATCCAGCTTCAAGTTACTTCACAATAGGGGAACTTGAAATAATTTTCCTACACGATTATTAGCGCCTGAGGAATGTATGCGATTTATCTTTATAATTTTATCATCTGTCTTTTTTATCTCTGCTTGTGTATCAAGTGAAACTGTCACTACCTTAAACAACCCCAAAGGCCAAAAAATGGCATTTGATCCGAAAGGGGCTGCAGATACACGTATTAAACTTGCCTTGGTCTACATTGAAAATGAACAGATGCAGCAAGCTAAAGAAAACCTAGACAAAGCCTTATCTTATCAACCCGACAGTGCTAAAGTTAATCGTATTTTTGCTTACTATTATGAAAAGGTGCAGGAGAATGAGAAAGCTGAAAAATTCTACAAAGAAGCGATCTCTTTAGATGATAACGATGGTGATACTTACCATAATTACGGTACATTTTTATGTGGTCAAGCTCGCTATGACGAAGCTGATGCCGCTTTCTTAAAAGCCATTTCTGTCCCTAAATACACTCGTGTTGCACGCTCTTATGCAAATGCCGCAATATGTTCCGAAAAAGCCGGTGCCAATGAAAAAGCCATTTTTTATTATAAATATGCTTTAGCGCATAGCCCTAAAAGCAATGAGATTAATTTATCTTTAGCAAAGATCAACATTACAGAAAAAAATTATAAAGAAGCGATATTAAACTTATTTTCTTTCCAAAAAGCGTCGGACGCTACTGCTGAAAGTCTATGGCAATGGATTCGTTTGAGTTATGCTACTGGGAAAGAAAATAGTTTAGAGCGATATTCTAATCAGCTATTAACGCAATTTCCCGAGTCTCAACAAGCGTTAGACTATTTAACTAATAAGCATCACAATATCTAAAACTAAGTTGATAATGGACACTGTAATGACTCTTGATCAAGCCTTGAAAGAACACCGTATCTCTGCCAATTTATCTGTTGAAGAGCTCGCATTAAAACTCAACTTAAAAGCGTCTGTAGTGAATGACATAGAAAATGATTTGGAGCTACTTATCGCCGAGAAGCGTTATCCATTTATTTACCTTCGCGGTTATTTGGCGAATTATGCTAAAGCTGTGCAGCTAACAAAAATCGAATCATTTTCTGAATACCAACAACTTAGTACACCTTCAAAGTCAAATAATACCTTAAGTAACCCATACTTATTAAGTAGCCAGAAAAAATCATCAAATAAGTTTGGTTGGTTTATTTTTATTTTATTTATTGCCATGCTTGTCGTAATTATCTCTGAGTGGGATAGTATTGCTGACGCCTTATATACTGAAACCGCTGTCGATACTGAAAACATTCACATGCGTTTACCAGAGTCACAAAGTACTAGCTCAATTGATCCACTTAATCTACAAGCTACATCATCGGAAGAGGTTGCTGTGAATATTGTGGAACCAGACTTAGCAAGCAGTGAAGCTGAAAACACAGCTGAGCCTATATCCGAATAGAAGCTGATTAGCGTTGTAGGGAGTAATTTAAAATGATTTCTTTATTCCTAAGGCTTAGTTAATAAATCATTTGAACTTTACTGGCTTCAACGAATCAATTTAATGTAAAATGCTTTGCTATGTGGAAGTCGCCTTAAAAGTGGTGTTTTTATAAACTTAACTGTTAATTAAACAGTAACGTAAGTACTTCTGCATTAATCATTCGTCTTAAAGTAGCACCACATTCAATATTGTGAATGCTATTCGACCTTTAACTTTTTAAGAGTAAATACAATGAGCCATACCTCTTCGATTAAACGCCGCGACTGTAAACAGATCATGGTGGGCAATGTCCCTGTGGGTGGCGGTGCGCCGATAACCGTTCAATCTATGACTAATACCTTGACCACTGATGTTGAAGCGACGGTCGCACAAATTAAACGTTTGGAAGCTGTGGGTGCTGATATGGTGCGCGTTTCTATTCCAACAATGAACGCAGCTGAAGCATTCAAAGAAATTAAAAAACAATCGAATATTCCACTGATTGCAGATATTCATTTTGACTATCGTATTGCCTTAAAAGTGGCTGAATACGGTGTGGATTGTTTGCGTATTAATCCAGGTAATATCGGTAATGAACAACGTATTCGTAGTGTTGTTGACTGTGCAAGAGATAATAATATTCCAATTCGAATTGGTGTTAATGGCGGTTCATTAGAAACAGATATTCAAGAAAAATATGGAGAGCCAACGGCACAAGCATTAGTCGACTCTGCATTACGCCATGTAGATATTTTAGACCGTTTGAATTTCGACCAATTCAAAGTGAGTGTAAAAGCATCCGATGCATTATTGGCAGTGGAGTCATACCAACTTTTAGCTCAGCAAATTGTTCAACCATTACACCTAGGCATCACAGAAGCTGGTGGTTTACGTAGCGGTAGTGTTAAATCAGCTGTTGGCCTTGGCATGCTGTTGTCGCAAGGCATAGGCGATACATTACGCGTATCATTGGCTGCTGATCCTGTAGAGGAGATCAAGGTAGGTTTTGATATTCTGAAGTCCTTACGAATTCGTAGCCGTGGAATCAACTTTATTGCTTGCCCAACTTGTTCTCGACAAGAGTTTGATGTTATTGCCACTGTGAACGCATTAGAAGAACGTTTAGAAGATGTCGTAATGCCAATGGATGTGTCCATTATAGGCTGTGTTGTAAATGGTCCCGGTGAAGCTTTAATATCTGATTTAGGTATTACTGGTGGTAAAAATAAGAGTGGTTTTTATGAAGATGGTACACGTCAGCGTGATCGATTTGATAATGATAAAGTGATTGATCAAATGGAAGCTAGAATTCGTGCTCGAATTAGCCGAACTGATGAAAGCAACATTATTGTTAAAAGTTAGCATATCAAAAGCGAGTTGTTCATAATTGCAGCAGAAGCGTTAACTACTTAATATAAAATAAATATTAGCAATAAGTTTAATATATTAGCGGAAGCCCAAATGTTTTGAATATTTGGGCTTTTTATTAGACTTTAAATGAGCAAAGCCGAGTTGTATTGTTCCATCTCACCGTAAACTTCCTTATAATGAGTTTCAATTTTATTGAGAATACATCTTAAATGTATTTTTATTCATCGACAGAATTCGGAAATCATTGTGGCAAAGAAGATACAAGCTATTCGTGGTATGAATGATACCCTTCCTGAGCAAACCCCAGTTTGGCAGAAACTAGAGTCCTTAATTAGACAAACCGTGAGTAGTTACGGTTACTCTGAAATTCGCATGCCAATCGTAGAAAATACTAATCTTTTTAAACGTTCTATCGGTGAAGTGACTGATATAGTTGAAAAAGAAATGTACACCTTCGATGACCGCAATGGTGATAGCTTAACGCTTCGCCCTGAAGGTACAGCATCTTGTGTTCGTGCGGGTAATGAGCATGGTTTACTATACAATCAAGAACGTAGAATGTGGTATATCGGCCCTATGTTCCGCCATGAGCGCCCTCAAAAAGGACGCTACCGTCAGTTTCATCAAGTAGGTATTGAAACGTTTGGTATGGCAACTCCAGATATTGATGCAGAAGTTATTTTATTATCTGCTCGTTTATGGAAAGCATTAGGTATTGAACAACATGTTGAATTACAACTTAACTCATTAGGCAGCAACCAAGAACGTAATGCGTATAAAGAGAAGTTAGTTGAGTTTCTACAAGCACATGAAGATCAATTAGATGACGATAGTAAACGTCGTATGTTAACTAACCCATTACGAGTGTTAGATAGCAAAAACGAAGGTGTGCAAGCATTATTAGAAAATGCACCGAAACTATCGGATTATTTTGGTGACGAAACAGCAGAGCATTTTGCTAAAGTACAGGCTTATTTAGATGCTGCTGGCGTTAAGTATGTGATCAATGAACGCATTGTTCGTGGTTTAGATTACTATAATCGCACGGTATTTGAGTGGGTAACATCAAGCTTAGGTTCACAAGGGACTATCTGTGCTGGTGGCCGTTATGATGGTTTAGTAGAGCAACTTGGTGGTAAAGCAACGCCTGCAGTTGGTTTTGCAATGGGCCTTGAACGTATTATTTTAATGCTTGAAACATTAGAGCTTAATAGTGATGTGAAAGGTGACGTTGATATCTACAGTATTTTAGTAGGTGAAAATACTGATGTCGCTGGTTTTAAAGTAGCCGAATTAGTACGCGATCAATTACCTCACTTAAAAATGATGCATCACTGTGGTGCTGGTAATTTCAAAAAACAGATGAAGCGTGCAGATAAAAGTGGCGCATCAGTTGCCTTGATTATCGGTGAAAGTGAATTAGAAGATGGCACTGTGACAATCAAAGACTTGCAAGGTAATTCAGAACAAAAAACCGTTGCAATTGACAGCTTAGTTCAGGTATTACCTGCCTACTTTGCATAAATTACTCATCAATATAGAGAATAAGTAAGGAATACACGTGGTTGATATTATTGAAGGTTACGAAACAGAAGAACAGCAAGTTGATGCCATTAAAAAGTGGTGGAATGATAATGGCACTATGCTTATCGTGGGCGCAGTTATTGGCTTAGCTGGCTTATGGGGATGGCGTTATTATGGCGAAAGCGTAACAGCTAGCCAAGAAAAAGCCTCTATTGAATTTGCACACGTATCTGAAAAATTTAATGCTCAAGGTGAAGCGCATGATAGTAGTGAACTAAAACAGTTTGTTGCTGAAAACGCAGGTAATAACTACGCAACACTTGGTGCATTACTATTAGCTAAAGAAGCAGTAGATGCTGGTGATCTTGAGTTAGCTAAAACACAATTAACTGAATTATTAGCAAGTAATGAATATGCTGCTTTAACGCCTATCATCGCATTGCGTTTAGCGCGTGTTAGTGCTGAGTTAGGCGAATATGATGAAGCATTAAGTACTTTGAACTCGATAGACAATGAAGCTTTTTTAGTTAAAGTAAACCAAACTAAAGGCGATATTTATCTAAAACAGGGTGATTTAAATGCTGCTCGTGCTGCATACCAAACAGCAGTTGATGCAAGTGAAGGACGTGTTGACCCAGTATTGCAATTACAATTAAACGATTTAGCTGTAGAAAAAAAGGCAACAGCCCCGAAGTTAGATGACGCGCAATAAACTGAGATAATATCATGATTAAATGGGTTAAAAATGTCACCGTTATCGCTACCAGTGCTGTTTTATTAAGTGGCTGTTCTGTTTTTAGCAGCGATGAAGATGTGGTAGTAATGGCTGAATTGCCAGTATTTGAAGCCACTTACAAACCACAAATAGCATGGTCAACCAGTATCGGTGATGGTGTGGATAAATATTATTCACAATTACAACCTGCTGTTGATGATGATGCAGTTTATGTCGCAGCACGAGATGGTGAAGTGGCGGCCTTTTCTATCAAAAAAGGAAAAGAGCTTTGGTCGATTGATTTAAGCGATCATAACTCTAACGAGTTTAATCGTTCTGCTCGGATATCTGGCGGTATCGGCTTAGATTTCGACACTCTTTATGTGGGTACTGAAAATGCGCAAGTATTTGCTATCGACAAAGAGAAAGGTGAAATCAAGTGGGTAAGTGAAGTTAATGGTGAAGTGATCGCTCAGCCTGTTTATGACAGTGGTTTGGTTGTGATTCATACTTCACGTGGCGATCTAATTGCATTAGACGGCGATACTGGTGAGCAACGTTGGGCATTGCCTAACGCACAACCTCGATTAACTTTACGCAGTAGTGCAACACCTAGTATCGCACAAGGTGGTGTTATCTACGGTCGTGCCGACGGTTATGTTTCAGCTGCATTGTTAGAAACTGGTCAACCGCTTTGGCAGTTACCTGCTGCACGAGCTTATGGCGCAACAGAACTAGATCGTATCGCTGATGCAGACATGAAACCGGTTATTGTTAACGGTACTGTTTACGCATTAGCTTACAATGGTAACCTAGTCGCTATCGACCTATTAAAAGGTGAGCAACTATGGGCGAAGCCTTATTCTGGTTACAATGATATTAGCGTTGCAGGCCGTGATATTTATTTAACGGATTACCGCGGTTACGTTTTTTCAATTAACCGTAGCAACGGCGAGCAAAATTGGTCTAATAAGCAACTTGCTTACCGCAACCTAACTGGTGTAACAATTGCGAATGACTTTATTGTCGTTGGTGACGCGGAAGGTTATTTACACTGGATTGATCGTGAAACAGGTCAGTTTGTTGCACAACAAGAGTTAGATTCTGACGGCCTCTATATCGAGCCTGTTGCAACTTCAACTCATCTTTATTTACAAACACGCAGTGGTGATTTAATTGCCATTGAAAAACCGATCTTAAATGTAGAATAATTTAATCGGTTTTTACGCTATACTGTAGCCCCTTGCTGTGCATGGGGCTTTTTTAGTTTTATAGGATTTCAAAATATATGTTACCAGTCATCGCTTTAGTAGGTCGCCCTAATGTAGGTAAATCTACGCTTTTCAATCGTTTAACACGTACCCGAGATGCGTTAGTTGCCGATTTCCCTGGCTTAACGCGTGACCGTAAATATGGTCAGGCGAAAGTTGAAGAACTTGAATTTATCGTGATTGATACCGGTGGTATTCAAGGTGATGAAGAGGGGATTGACGCATTAATGGCTGAGCAATCATTGATTGCTGTCGAAGAAGCGGATGCAGTTTTATTCTTAGTAGATGCGCGTGCTGGATTAACAGTGGCGGATGAAGCTATTGCAGCGCACTTACGTAAGCAAAACAAAAAAGTAATGGTTGTTGCTAATAAAACAGATGGTATTGATGCAGATTCAATGTGTGGTGAATTCTATGCGTTAGCCTTGGGTGAAATATTCCAAATCGCTGCTGCACACGGTAAAGGTGTTCGTCAGATGATTGATGCAGCACTAGAAGAATTCCAAGAAGAAAATCCTGTTACAGATGAAGTTGATGAATACGAGTTCGCATTAGAATATGACGATGAAGACGAAGATAAAATTGCAAAAGAGCAAGAGCGTCTAGCAAACTTACCTATTAAATTAGCGTTAATCGGTCGTCCAAACGTAGGTAAATCAACACTAACTAACCGTATTTTGGGTGAAGAACGTGTATTAGTTTACGATATGCCAGGAACTACACGTGACAGTGTCTATATTCCAATGGAACGTGATGGGCGCGAATATGTATTGATTGATACAGCCGGCGTACGTAAGCGTAAAAAAGTAAATGAAACAGTAGAAAAATTCTCTGTCATTAAAACACTAAAAGCGATTGAAGACTCTAACGTAGTATTGTTAATCATCGATGCGCGTGATGGTATTTCAGATCAAGATTTAAGCTTATTAGGTTATACCTTAAACTCAGGTCGTTCATTGGTAATTGCAGTGAACAAATGGGATGGTATGACAGAGTATGATAAAGAACGTGTTAAAACAGAATTAGATCGCCGTTTAGGCTTTATAGATTTTGCTAAGATTCACTTTATTTCTGCATTACATGGTACAGGTGTGGGTCATTTGTTTGAATCTGTTGAAGAAGCATACATGTCGTCAACTAAACGTATTTCTACGGCAATGCTCACGCGTATTATGGGCATGGCAACCGATGATCATGAACCGCCAATGGTTGGCGCACGTCGCGTTAAATTACGTTATGCACATGCGGGTGGTTACAATCCTCCATTGATCGTTATTCACGGTAACCAAGTGAAGAAACTAGCTGATTCATACAAGCGTTACCTAATGAATTACTTCCGTCGTACGTTAGGGATCATGGGCACACCAATTCGTATCGAATTTAGAGAAGGTAGTAACCCATTTGAAGGTCGTCGTAACAAGTTGACGCCACATCAAATGTACAAGCGCCAACGTATGATGCGTCATCACAATAAGAAGTAATTAAATGCAATTGCTTTGTCCACATTGTCAGTCAGAGCTAAATCGCAGTGGTGAATCAAAACGCCACTGTGAAACATGCCATAGTGATTTTATACTTAATATTGAATGCAATGAGTGTGGAGCAATATTACAGCGTTTAAAAGCCTGTGGTGCAGTTAATTTTTGGTGTGAAGATTGTAATGAATTGAAGAGTAAATCTTCTGCAAATTATAAGCTGGTTGCCAACAAAAGCTCTACATGATTGATATGACGGTAATTATTAAAAAGGAGTGTTAATACACTCCTTTTTTAGTTTATGAAATAATCTTTGGTAGATAGCCCTGGAGGCTAATCCTATTTAGCTGGAATAATTTCAAACACTCTCACTACTTGTTTTACCCCATCAATATTACTGGTAATTTCAGTAGCAAAGTCAGACATTTCTTTGCTTACTTGGCCAATCAAAAATACTTCTGCATTTTCTGTTACAACTTTAATTTTTAATGGATTTATTTGATCATGACCAGTTAACTTACTTTTTACTTTGGTTGTTAACCAAGTATCTTGTGTTTGTTGCACAATACTAATTGGTTGACTGATACGTAACTGATTATAAACACCCGCTACACCGTCAATATTATTTAATAGGTTTTCAATCTCGTTGCTGTGTTCTTGAGAGTCAATTTGGCCAATTAACAATAGGTAACTATTATTAGCAACAATATTAATACGAATATCTTTACTGTAAGCGTCTGAAGCAACGATGGTATCAATAGCAGCTTCCGATAAGTCATCATCTTTCACTAATTGTGCAATGCTACGTTCATCACTGCTTACCGCAACAGCAGTACCTGCAGCGACAATTAAACCACCTGCACAACCTTGTATAGCAAGTGTGGACAATAAAAGTGTAACGATTAAAAAAGGTGATCTCATTGTTTGTCCTAATATTGAGGGAATAATTGTTGGTCTATTAAATCACTTAAACAATTTACTACTAACATGTGTATTTCTTCTATGCGCGCACCTTTATCACTGGGTGCACGAATTTCGATATCATCAGCGCCTAATAGTCCAGCTATTTCACCACCATCAACACCTGTCATGGCAATGATTTGAATATTTTTACTTAATGCAGTTTCAACTGCTTTCACCATATTTCGACTATTACCACCGTGGCTAATGGTAATTAATACATCTCCAGGTTGTGCCAAAGCTGAAATTTGACGTGCATATATTTGGTCAAAGTGGCTGTCACTAGCAATGGCAGATACTAATGATGAGTCTGATGTGATTGCAATTGCTGGCAGAGCAGGGCGATCTGTTTCATATTTATTTAGTAAATGTGAAGCGAATATTTGTGCTAAACCTGCAGCACCACCATTACCACATATCAATAATTTGTGGCCATTAATTAAACAATCTTTTAATAAAACGGCTGCTGCTTCAATTTGTTCTGGTAAGGCTTCTGCGGCAACGATTTTTGTTTGAATGCTCTCTGCAAAGTGAGCTTGGATTTTTTCATTAACCATGTGATTTATTACTCTTGAAATGCATCTTGTATCCATTGCGGTTCTATTGTTGACTCACTAATAGCAATAACATCAAAGCGACAATAGGGTTCATCGTCAAGCTGTGATAAATAATGCTTAGCGGTCTTTATTAATTTTCGCTGTTTTTGCGGTGTAATGGAAGCAGTTGCTCCACCAAAATCCTGATTTTTTCTATATCTGACTTCAATAAAGACCAAAGTGCCTTGATCTGACATGATTAAATCGATTTCACCAAACCGACAATAAAAATTTTGGCATATTAACAACAAGCCCTGTTTTTGTAAAAATACCAGAGCTTGTTGTTCGGCTTGAACGCCGCGAGTATTACTGGCTTGAAAGAGGCGAGGTAACTTCAACTAACGTGCCATTTTCATAGGTTGCCCAACTTAACTTACTTTCTACGGTATTGTCGGCATCCAATGTAATTTCTCCTACTAAGCCCGGGAACTTATAACCCTCTATTACTTGCAGAGGCTTTAGTTGCTCAATAAGATTGTAACTATCATAACCCAAGGCAAATAAACGCAGTGTGCTTAAACGTTGTTTTGGCCAAATAGCTTGAATATTCTCATTCATTTGTGACTCATCATTAATTAGGAAGCTCACATCAGAGAAAACTAAACCGTTAAGTTCTTTATCTTGTGTGTTGGTAATATCAGCACTATGACTACGTGAGCTCGCGTAAAGAGGGATATCTTCAGCATATGGGCTGATAGTGACAGATAGATAAGGCTTAATGAACATTAGCTCTTTACGTTTACTGATAATATAAATCGCATCAATATCACGACGACTTCTTGCTTCAGCTTCTAACTTTCTACCTAACATACCTTGCATCTGTTTGATGCGTTCTTTACTTTGATCTATGTGTAATGCACTTGCTAAGAACTTGCCATAGTCAGAGTCTTTAGAAAAGTAATGCGTTTCAGCAGGGTAGCTTTCAACCGTTTCATCTGTTGCCTGCTGCGCTTCAGATAAAGATTTCCAACGAGCTTCAAATGCTGCGGCAGTTCGACGACCAAAATCAGAGTTTGGTGCAAACAGTAATGGCTTTTTGTGCTTATTTTGGAAAATTACTTCTGCTGCTTGCTCTGCCTCTCCTTCTGGAGATAGTGGAAATGCGTAGTGAATTGATGAAGTTCGTTGATCTGCAGGGAAGCCATTTAATGCCAATACTGGAATATCTTTTACTAATGGTAATAATGCTTCAACATTAGGCTTTAATAGTGGACCGATAACAAAACCAATTTGTTGGCTATGCAATTGTTGTGCAATTTCTTGCATGCTCATTGTATTTGTATCAAGGAATAACATGTGTGGTGGCGTTGCAATGTAATCTCTTGCTGAACGTGTAGAGTTAATGTTTTGTGCATCACCTGTACTATTTACTAAGCTAGTGTCATAGCCTGCATCCTGCTCTTCTTGTTGGCGTTTTTTAGCGTCAGCTTGGTTATAAAAAGCGTAACTAATACCATATTGAATTGCCTGTGCTGGTTTCTTAAATCGACCTGTGAGAGGCAGTAGTACAGCAATTTTAGAAGGCTGGTAAGGGCTAGCTTCTGGGATGTTTTGCAACTGTGATGGCATGTAATCAATAACAGGGTGGTTAGGGTAAAGTAATTTCCATGCCTCTACACCGCGTAATAATTGATTGGTACGTAATTGATAACGGTGGTAAATACTTGCTAACGAATACCATCCTTGCACAAAAGCTTGCTGA
Organism: Psychromonas arctica; assembly: GCF_036697365.1. GTDB lineage: Bacteria > Pseudomonadota > Gammaproteobacteria > Enterobacterales > Psychromonadaceae > Psychromonas > Psychromonas arctica_A. Next base: position 406,486 of record NZ_JBAHZA010000001.1, on the reverse strand, counting down.
TCAGTTAAAGGCGCTAAATCAGCGTTACCTGTTTGACGTGCCGTTAATTCAGCTTCAATTGCCGCTAGTTCGCTGTTGAGCGCATTACTTGTAGTTGTATTTGACACTGATGTAGAAGTGCTGCTGTTTGCAGAAGCGCGATTAAATTGGTTTAACACGCTTGGATCAAGCATATTTAACTCTGATAACATTAAATCATTATATTGTTGTTTTTCTTTGCCTACGGTTAATAACGGAGTTAATTCAAATAGTGTATCCACTGCTGCTTGATGTTCTTTGTCACGTACATGCAGCTCGGTTTTCAATTTTAAGTAATGCAGTTTAGCCGGTGCAGAAATTAACTTAGCATCAATACGTTTTAAGGTTTTCATTGTGCTATCGAGTTGATTTTGTGCATATTGATTATCGGCTATCAATAATAAAAGATGATTCTTTTGCTGTGTATTTAGTGTTTTATTTTGTAAATATTCAATCACTGAGTCAGCTAAAACATACTTACTTTCTTTGGTCAGTGCTTGTACTGCAGCTAACTGCCATTCAGTATTTGTAGGTTCTTTCACTTCTTCTGCTTTCTGTAGTAAATATTCTGCAGTTTCATAGAACTCTGTGAACAAGGTAGGCGCGCCTTTTTTACCTTGCCCCACACCAGTACAAGCTGAAACAAGCAAAATGCTTAAAGCAACAAAATAGAAATGTATAACACGTTTAGATAAATTTGCAGTGGTCAAATTATTGTCCTTTTTAATCAAACTAATTCAAGATCAGTTTTCAGATAGGTATCAAGATGCCTATAGTGTAATATTGCCGACTTAGTTAAACAATCCTTAACACTTTAATAGAGTCGAATATGTCTGAAAATAATCAATTAAATAACGAAGTAAGCGCAAAGTTGTACATTGTCGCCACTCCTTTGGGTAATATCGGCGATATTACTTATCGTGCCGTTGAAATCTTAAAAAACGTCGATTTAATTGCTGCCGAAGATACTCGTCACAGTGGTAAACTATTAAGTTACTATCAAATTAGCAAACCAACTTTCCCATTACATGACCACAACGAACGTCAGCGCGGTAATGTATTGATAGAAAAAATAAAATCAGGGCAATCTGTCGCACTAATTTCTGACGCAGGTACGCCATTAATCAGCGATCCTGGTTATCATCTAGTTAATGAATGTCGCGAAGCTGGCGTTGACGTTGTCCCTGTACCAGGAGCTTGCGCTGCAATTACGGCTCTTTCTGCTGCTGGCTTACCTTCTGACCGTTTTTCTTTCGAAGGGTTCTTACCTGTAAAAGAAAAAGCAAAAACAGAGAAGTTAACAGCACTTTCTGAAGAAACACAAACCATGATTTTTTATGAATCTCCTCGTCGCATACAGGATACAGTAAAACATATAATAAATATCATGGGGGCTGAACGTAAATTAGTGGTTGCTCGCGAATTAACTAAAATGTTTGAGTCATATTATACGTTATCAGCTGGTGAAATGTTGGAGTGGTTAGCATCGGACAGCAATCACTGTCGCGGTGAATTTGTACTAATGGTTGCTGGTGCAGCAAAAGATCAAGATACATTATCAGTGGATGCAATTAAAACCCTGACATTACTGAAAAAAGAACTGCCGCTTAAAAAAGCAGCTGCAATCACCGCAGAAATTCACCATCTTAAAAAGAATGACCTGTACAAATGGGGATTAGAGAACCTCTAGCCCTTGTTATCTCTATAAGTTTACGTATAATCCGCCGCGGAGTTGGCTAGATCGTCGCCGCTTTAATGGATTGGTAACTTGTTACCAATGTTATTAGAGGGGAGGAAAGTCCGGGCTTCAAAGGGCAGGGTGCCAGGTAACGCCTGGGTAGCGCGAGCTAACGACAAGTGCAGCAGAGAGGAGACCGCCTGCTAATTTATTAGTAGGTAAGGGTGAAAGGGTGCGGTAAGAGCGCACCGGCTAATGGGTAATCATTAGTGCAAGGTAAACTCCACCCGAAGCAAAACCAAATAGGCTTCCTGAGGCATGGCCCATGCTGGAAGCGGGTAGGTTGCTTGAGCCTGTGAGCGATTACAGGCCTAGACGAATGACGATTCACGACAGAACCCGGCTTATCGGCCAACTCCAACCATTTAGCCCCTAGTTTATGAAAATAAACTAGGGGCTTTTTCGTTTCTGGAGCAGGGTGGAAAGGTACAAGGGCAAGGTGATAAGGGGGCAAGGTTACAAGGTTACAAGGAGACAAAGTGCAAGGTAATGTTACTGGACTAGATGAAAAGTTAAGCGATGAACTCACTTCTTTACATGTTAATAATAAAACTCATTTTGGTTCGCTGTTGGAGACTGCTTTTTATACAAATTCGTCAATATTCCATATTACCGTTATTAATTTGGACTTTTTCCATCCATCCTCATGATGAAGATTTGATAAAATAACTTAATTGATTGATTTTATGGTTGATAAAGGTATTGTTATGTTAATTTTAGCAAATTAACATATTCCGTATTTCCACTGGAAATATGGAATTTTTCGGTTTAATAAACTGTTAGCCGTCTGTATAGGTTCATCATTTTAAAATAGGAGATGTATATGGATATAAGTAATATTTTAACTTTTATAGCAGTAGCCACATTACTTGTTGTTTCACCTGGACCTAACGGGTTCCTTATAGCAAAAACTGTCCCTGTTTCAGGTAAGAAAACTGGTTTTGCTAATATATGGGGATTCGTAGCGGCATTTTATGTGCATGGCTCGCTATCCATTTTTGGTATTTCTGTACTATTAGTTCAATCTGCTCAAGCATTTTTTATTTTTAAAATGTTAGGTGCCGCTTACTTAATCTGGATTGGTATTAAAGCGATTATTAGTGCTTTCAAGCAAACTGAAAGCTCCACTGGAAATACTCATCAAAGTCCCAGTAAAAAAAACTCAATACGTGTAGCCTTTTTTGAAGGTTTTCTAACCAACGTATTAAACCCTAAAGTATCAATGTTTTATTTAGCTGCATTTCCACAATTTATGCCAGCAAGTGAAGCAACACTCAGTGCATATACCCTAGTTACTGCTCACGCAATTGTTAATTTTTTATGGTTTTCAATGATGATTATAATGCTTTCAAAAGTTAAAGACATTACAAATGGAGCAAAGTTTAAAGTGTGGTTAAACTCAATTACAGGAGTCGTTTTTATTGCTTTTGGTTCAAAACTAGCTTTAATGAAAAACGGTTAACAAGTCTTCAAGCAGGACAAATAACAGTTGGCTATTGCTCCTGCGTCGCTTATTTTAGCTAACATATTATTTGTCTCTTAACGAGGCGTTGAGGCTGTAGAATTTCTCCGAAAAGAACGTTTTTACGTTCTTTTTTCATAATGGCTAATTGTACAAAAATAACCTTGATTGAGCAGTCCCTCTGAGATCTAATAGTTATGATTCGCTCAAAGATAAACATGATGGCACTCTTTTAAAGTAAAGAGGCGAACCTGACTTATCTTGCCAAAGTAAATTTATTCCAATTGATTTCGCACAGTAAATTATCCCTGTTAGAACTATGGGACACCCAAAAACTTTAACTAGCCCAAGAAGATTCTCCTGTCCTTAATTACTCCACTTAACTATTGCTTTAAAAGTGACGAAACATGTTTTGACCTTGGGGCGCTGGGCGAGTTAGCCTGCATGCTTTAACCTTTAACCTTTAACCTTTAACCTTTAACCTTTAACCTTTAACCTTTAACCTTTAACCTTTAACCTTTAACCTTTAACCTTTAACCTTTAACCTTTAACCATCTCCACTCCCTAATCTTAATTTATCCAACCTAATAAGTTCCACCATAGATAATCCAGTGGCATGAGTATCACAATGGTGATCAGTGCTAATGGTAGGGTGATTTTTAATAAACTAGCCAGTGACTCTTTGGCCAATTGCATAGCAATAATCAGTGGCGCAACTTGGTACGGAAAAATGACTGTCGAGAAACCGATCACTTGAGTCATTAATACTGCTGGAACTGAAAAACCGGTTGCTTGTGCAAAATCAGTGGCCATCGGTGTTAATACTGTTGGTACTCCTGGCGTTGTGGTGACTAAGCCAGTTACTGTCGAAATTAATGATAGCGACATAAAGCTTAAGAAAGTACTTTCAACGGATTCGGGTAGTAGATGAATAAATGCTTCGCCCATGGTCTCTCCTACACCAGACACATTTACCAATGTACCTAAACCTAACGCGGCAGAGACAAATATCACTGTGCCAAAATCGATTGAGCTATTAAATTTCTTGGGTTCTAAAACACCGAATTTAGGTATTAATAGAAGAATTGCAGCAACCAAACCTACCCAAGCTGCATTTACGCCATGCAATGAGTCCGTGACCCAAAATAGTAGGGTGATGCCTAAAATGATTAATACTTTTAATTGTAATTTATGATCAAATTCTGTGTCTTGTTGTTCTTCTTGTGTTGAATTTTCAGATGCGCTGATAGTTGCTGGGAACAGTTTTAAGACTAACCAAACTAATGCTAAAGACTTCACTAAGCCTAAAACTGGGAAGTGCAGTAGTAAGTATTCCATGTAACCAAAATGTACATCAAACAAGTTCTCACTGGAGCCCGCTAAAATCATATTGGGAATATTGGCAGGTAGCACGGCAAAGCTTGGCATGTTACAGGCAATAGCTAACGCTGTGGCAATACCGCGACGACCATTACTGCCTCGCGCAAATCCTACTTTTTCTGCTAGTGCCATCCCTACTGGGATCAAAACCACGGCTCTGCCAATGGAAGAGGGCATAATAAATCCTAGCATGATAGCGCTGACCACTAACCCTGCTATTAGGCGAGGGTAGCTGATGGTGAGATGCGGTGCGATAACCGCTGCTAGTCTTTTATCTAACCCTGATGACGAGATAGCTGAGCCAATAATAAAGCCTGCAATTATTAACCAGACGGCAGTGGAGCCAAAACCTGCAAATAACAAGTTAGGTTCGATTAATTGTAATGTAATGGCTAACGCAAAAAAGATTAAGCCTGTTAAGAAGGGCGGCAGTAATGACGCACTCCAACAGGTGAGTGTAATTAAAATAACCGCTGCGCTATAAGAGAATGCAGCAGGCTGATTAGTCATGGGAAATAGCATGATATACACAGCGAACAGGATAAAGACGAATGCGATCGACTTCTTAATACTGATTTTATTTTTCACTTATTACATCCTTGATCATCGAAAATGGTGGTAACTAGGCCATTGATGGTTATGATAATCCAACTTTAATGACGTTTTAAGTGTGAATTATGACAAATTATATTCTTGATGCGACAAGGTTGCCTCCGAGTGAGATGGCATACATTATCGACCCAGAACAACCTGTGCTTTCTCATGGCAGAAATATGCGTGCCGAAGAGGGCATGGTGGTGCATGATCATCCGCGTGGACAATTGTTATGGTCAGAGGAAGGAATTTTGAGAGTAAGCGGTGAAGAGACGGTTTGGGTAGTTTCATCTACACATGCTCTATGGATACCTGGTGGTATTACCCATCAAGTGAGTAGTGAAACGGAGACTAAAATCCGTAATCTTTATATTGACCCTTTTTATCCTGTTAGAAAGCATGAAAAGAATATTGCCATGTTGACCATGACACCATTAATGCAAGAGATTATATTGCGTTTAACTGAGCAGAAAAATCCGTTAACGGAGCAGCGCGTTAAACATTTGGGTTTAGTGGCGATAGATGAGTTAGACATATTAGAAAGGAGTGATGTGTATATTCATTCCGGTAAAGACCCGCGTTTGCAACGTTTGGTGAGTTATATGGTACAGCATCCACAACACAACTTATCTTTGGATGATTTATCAAGATTAGCAGGGGCGAGTGTGCGTACCATGGAGCGCTTATTTAAAGCTGAAACGGGGATGACTTATCGACAATGGCGAAGTCGTTTTAAATTGATGAATGCTTTAGGCCAGTTAAACGGAGGTGAAAGCTCCACCGCAGTAGCGCACCAGTTAGGATATAAAAGTGTCAGTAGTTTTATTCATGCATTTAAAATGCAGTTTGGTTTTACACCACAAGCCTATGCAGGCAGAAGTTAATTATAAGGAGACTTGAGATAGGCTATTGTGTAATGACTGACTATCGGTAACTCCTAAAGCAGGAATACAACATTTGTTGTTGATATTGTATTCCTATCTTAGTTAATCGCAGTTGTATTACATTGAAATACCACGCCCGATAGAAGTAATTGGGCCTGTTGGTTTACCTGTTGGTGAGCCGGTTTCTTGCTCTAAGGTTAACTCAAATAATTGATTTTCAGTGAGTGGTGGTAACTTGTTAATGTCCAATTTAAGCGTTTCGCCTTTTTTTACTAAGCCCAATGAGACCGGGGCATCCCAACCTTCTGCTTTAGTCCAAAATTGTAATGCTTTACCTGCTGGTATTTCCACTGCACCTAATGGCACTAACTGCATCTGGTTACTGTGGCTAGTTTGTATTACCCAACCTGGCGTTTTATCTTCTGGCTGTACTAATACGGCAATGTAAGTAGGTTCACTCAATACGGGTTGTAATGTTTGTAGTTTGAAACCTAACACCATAACTAGCACTAAACAGGCAACTGAAAATCCACGCCATAACGATAAGTTATGCCAAAAAGATAATAGTGGGTTGGTCTTATTTTGCATTATTGGTTTAGGTGATATTTCAAGCTCATCCAAACTACGTTCAATGCGAGCAGATAAAGGTTGAGGTGCGATAATCGGCTCTAATCTATCTGTTAATGATAAAAAGTGTGCTTGCCATTGATTAACTTCTTTTTGAAGCTCATTGTTGTTTGCTAGACGTTGCTCAAATTCATGTCGTTGCTCAGCAGTCAACGTTCCTAGTACGTATTGGCCTGCTAAATCTTCATCTATGTCAGGAGTTTTGTGCGTGTTTTTATTCATTGTAAACACTCCTTTAAAGCATTTAGGCTACGTTTTATCCATGATTTGACTGTGCCAAGTGGCTTATCAATCAATTTAGCGATTTCGTCTTGTGTATAACCATCTACATAAGCATGCAATACACACAACTTACGTTCTGGCTCTAAATATTCTAAACAAGTTTGCAGAGAAGCTTGAGCCAAATGGTCTTCAGATAGTTCTGTTATATCATCGGTCTGTCCTGCTGCGGCTAAGACTTGGTTATCACACAAATCGAGTAAAAAGTCTGGCTCAGCCAATACTTGGCGGTTGGTATGTTTTAATGCATTTAACGCTAAGTTGCGTGTTAATGTATATACCCAACCACGCGCAGAGCCAAGCTCTGGATGATAAGCTCGTGCATTTTTCCAAATCTTAATGAAAGCATCATGCACTACGTCTTCTGATAATGGACGGTTTTTTAAAATGCGCATGACCACTGTCAGTAATCTAGAAGCTTCTTGCTCGTACAATTGCGTTAGGGCTCGTCGGTCACCTTGCGCGCAATGCTGTAGAACACTTTCATAATCAAATCCAGTTGATGATGACAAATGATTTCCTTAATCAAAAAAGCCCAGTATGTAACTGGGCATCTTAAGGCATTACACTCACTTACTCTAGATAATAGTTTTCTAGAAGTGAGAGAAAACGCTTATTTCGCTTTCCAGAATAAGTATTCACCAGAGTAATTAACCACTACTTTATGACCAAGTTTATCCATGTTACAACCGGTTTCAGGTGCAGCACCGCCGCTTAAATTAATACGTTGTATGTAAGTAACATCTTTTAATGCACCTGGGCGAGCTGATTCATTAGCTTTTACTAACTGCATTGGAATACTACCTTTCGCTGAAGGTGATACTGCTAACTGCTTACCAGTGATCGATGAACCATCTAATGATTCCCATGTTGCTGGTGGACCAAAGTAAGAAACTAAATGGTTACCTTTGTTATCACTTAAAATTGCGCGAGGACCTGCAAATGCCCATTTTGCTTTTTCTTCATCTGATGTATCTACTTTACATTCCCAGGTAATGTTACCTTTTGCAGCGGTAAACATTGCGACTTGATTACCTGCTGGTACACGCACTTCACTTGGTAAGTTTTCTTGAGAAAAAGTACCTGCATAAGATTGGCTAGCTGCTGCCATTAATGCCGATACTGCTGTGATTTTAAGTGCTTTCAACATGTATTGATTTTTCATTGTCGTATTCCTTTTTATTGGTAGATTTTGAATATGAAAACAGTTGTTTTCCTACTGTTACTAGGTACTACAATCGACAAGCAATTTTGGATGCAGTGAAAGTGAAATAAATTTGAATTATTACTTAAATAAGCAGGAATTTAGAGTTTTAATGGTTTGTTTTTATATTTAAGTTATTGAAATTAATCTACTTTATTTTTTAGTTAATTTGATTTTTTTTGTAAATTAAATGGGAATTAAGTGTTTTATTATTCATTTTGTTAATGAATACAAACGAAGTCGTAAGTTTTGATTTTAAACTTTTTTGTATGTCTTAATTATTATTGCCTATATAAGGCATAACTATTCAGTGTTTATAAATAGACATATTCATGCAGTCTACCGCCTGCCATTTTTGTAATATTGTATGTAAATAAAGTGGCATTGTTCATGTTGTAAATATTTTTATTCAATGCCATCTAATTAAAACTAATAATATAAGCCATCTCTTCTCAACTTTCTCTTATGTGATTTTTATAAGCTTTTGATTAATTGGTTTTTTATACGCTAACTTTTATTTTTTTACGTTTTTATAATCTTTTAAACTGCGTTCTAACCCTGAACAGTAGTTACGTTATCGAAAGTGAGACATATTAAGATATTTTAATGATTCTCTTTATTTCTGTTAATTATCAAGTGCTTATTTTTTTGTTGATTAGTTCAAGGGTGAAAGTACCTATTCGTTATATATGTGACCAATGAAGTCTAAGGGGGTTAAAATTTTGTTTTTACTCACCTTTTTACCTGCTTTTAGTTGTTAAGTAATACAAAATATCTAATCCTAGCCGCGCATTTATGCAACAAAACAATTATTTAATTTATTAATGATAGGAGGCAATGTTTTACCACTTCTATGGAATACAACTCTTAAGGAATTCTTTTTATGCAACTCAAAACAAAACTGAGATATACAACAGCACTTGTAGCTGCTGCATTATCTGTCACTGTTATCCCTGCGGCCAATGCGGCATCGGTTAGCATTACGAATGCTGGTTTCGAAGACGGTTTTACCAGTGATAGCTGGGTGGATACCGACCCGTCATCAATTTCTAGCGATGAACGTAGTGGCTCTAAAGCCGCCAAAATTAGTGGTGATGGTGGTAAGTTTGAGCAAGATGTAACGGTTGAAGCTAATACAGATTATGAGCTAACGGCTTATATCAAGGGAACCGGGAAAATTGGAGCAACGGTCGACGGCACACGTTATACACGTACTGGTGGAGGCGATGATGACTATCAATTAGTAACAGCATCTTTTAATTCTGGATCTGCCACGACTATTACTATTTTTGGTAATTACTATGGTGATGAAGCTCGTTTTGATGATTTTGCATTAGAAAGTACAGGGACATCTGAATCGGTTAGTGAAGAAAGTATAGAATCCGGCACTTGTAGTGGTAATACATCGTTAGCAATAGATTCTGCAACGGATGATGGAACAAATGATGGTCATGGTCCTGAAAACGCGATTGATAAAAATACATCAAGTGATTCACGTTGGTCTTCTAAAGGAGTAGGTAAAGCCATTACTTTTGATTTAGGTGGAGAAGCATCGGTAAAAGAGTTAGCAATACAGTGGTATAAAGGCAGTGAACGTAGTTCTTATTTTGACATAGAAACTTCAACGGATAATAGCAATTGGTCTTCGGTTTACGCTGGTGGCATTTCGTCTGGTAGTGATACAAGTTATGAAAGCATTGATGTCACTGATTCAGAGGCGCGTTATGTGCGTGTTACTGGTTCTGGTAATTCTGCGGGGTCAACGTGGAATAGTATTGTTGAAGCACAAATCCTAGGGTGTTCTGATGGTGAAGTAGAAGAGTCAATTACTGAAGACACAACGGAGGAAACAGAAGAGTCAACGGTTGGAGAGACTTTTGTGGGTAGCTGTAATATTGATATGTCAATCTGGGGATATACAACCGGTGACGGTGTTTCAATGAATGATGTTGATGACATTCAAGACTTAGTCGATAACAAAACATTAGGGTCTAATGGAGCAGAAGAGATTACTTGGGAAGATGGTTGTCCTACCTTCACAGTTGCTAATGATGCAGCTAGCTCTGGCGGTTCAACTTACCCTCGTTCTGAATTACGTGAGTTGATGGCAAGATACAATGATGGTGGTGATGCAAACGTTAAAGGTTTTACTAAAAATAACTGGGTAACCAGTGAAGCATCTGAAAGTAATCAAGACTTGGTAGGTGGTGTTGATGGTAACATGAAAGCAACTTTAATCGTGAATACAGTCTCTGTTGATGCCGATAGCGAAGATCAAATTGGTCGCATTATCGTTGGTCAAATTCACGGTGAAGATCATGAGCCAGTAAAAATCTATTATCGTAAACTACCTGAGCATGACAAAGGCTCAGTGTTCTTTACCGTTGATGATTCAAGCGGTGACCCTGGTGATCGTATTAATGTAATTGGTTTTACTGATAAAAATGATACGGATGAAGATGCAAGTGGTGACCCTGTTGAACCTGAAAATGGTATTGCCTTAGGTGATGAGTGGAGCTATGAGATTGACCTAACTGGGGATCAATTAAAAGTAACGGTCTGGCATGATGGTTATACTTATACGACTGCTGATTCAATTGAGTATACTAAAACACGTTCTAAGCAATTAATTCGTGTATCAAGCGATACGGATGCTATCACCATTGATGATTTCTATGCTGATGATTACATGTACTTTAAAGCCGGCTTATATAATCAAAATAAAACTGGGACTAGTTCACCTGACTATGCGTCAGTGACATTTAAAGTGATTGATGTCAGCCATTAGACATATTTAAAGTGACTGCATAACTTATGTAATAGGATGCCACTCATTAGCTATAGGTGAGTAGCATTTTTATGTTTGCAGTGGGTAATCTTAGCTCTTCGATATATCTGTAATATATATTTTATTTCTTATATCTGCGTTTTAAACTAAATAATTGAATTAAAAATATCTTTATTAAGGTCTTCCACTAGTAATAACTTCTTTATATTACTGTAGGAAATTGAGTAATGACCTTGAACAAAAATAAAGCACTTTGCTATATAGTGCCTCACGATAAAGCTTCTGTTCACGACTTCAAAATATTATTTATTTACCGCAGTGTGCAGCAAGGTAATAAATATGCCCCATAATTTATCTCGTTGTTTTGCATTACCCGACACTCCTTTATTGGTTGGTATTAAACAACAGAATGCTAATGGTCAACGTATTAGTGATTGGACTAATAACCCCGATAATTGCGCAGCACATTGGGCGGAAGAAGAGCAATTTATTCTTGCTCATTTAATCCCGTTATTACTCTGCGGAGAACAATCGGCTCAATTAGTTTTTAACCAAGAGATCACGCGCTTATTTTCGCAATCAACTGTTGAAAATCAATCTATGGTTAATAGCTTAATTGAAGTTGAAGAAGACGAGTCCCGTCATGACCAAGCCTTACAATGGATACTTCAACACTTACCAATTGTGCCAACACAGAAAAAAATACAAGGTCAAGCAAGGCTGTTTTATGCCAAGTTAGGCAGGGGAGAGGGACGATGTCAGCATTTTATTAAAATTGCTGTATTAGACGCTTGCGTTACTCAAATTATGCATGAATTTGAACATTCATCATTAGGCGTTTCACACCCTTTTGCTGTGCTTTGTGGCTTGATTAAAAAAGATGAAGCGAAGCATGTTTATGTTGCTAAGCATTATGCTCAAGCATTAGGAGCAACACCTAGTATGTTCAAGTCAGAGCAAGTTGCTGTGTGTAAAAGCTTGCATAAATTATTAAGTTCGCAAAATCAACATTTTGCCGCTTTAGGTGTAGAACTGGCGCGTGTTTTTAACGCTTTGGAGGCTAAATGGCAGTAACTTTTGCACCGAATGATCTTAACTTATTATCAATTAATGCAGTATTACCTCCTCAACATATAACTAATGCAGCCTTATTTGAGGCACTTGAAAATTTATGTGGTCGAACAGCAAAAAGAAAGGCCGCTATCATAGCTAGGCGTTTAGGTGTAGAGGAGCGCCATTTGGTGCGGGATTTAACCAGTTCTTTAAGTGGCTGTACACCGTCAAGTATTGAAATGAGTGGCGAAGCTTTAACTCAAGCATTAATACAAGCAAATGTATCAGTATCAGATCTTGGCTATTTATTGAGTCATACTTGCACGCCACACACGCAAGTACCACCTAATGCATCATGGGTGGCAGATCAATTAAATATTGAGGCTCCTTATTTGGAGTTGCGACAAGCTTGTACTGGTTTTGCTAATGCTTTACAAATAGCGAGTGCTTTTAGCCTTAGTGACTCGCGACCTTTAGCTATTATTGGTTGTGAAACGGGTTCAGTGTATTTTGATATTAATAAAGGTTTTATTAGTACCTCGCAATTAGTTAATTATATGCAAATGGGAGATGGATGCGCAGCTGCTATCGTGCAGCAAGCGAGCCAATCAAGTCAACGCATTAGTGATATTTACATGGGACAAATTGGCCATGATAAACCTTCAGGTTTTTATCTGGATGGTGGGTCAGATAAAGTGGGTACTGGTGAAATGGCGCGTTTTCATCACAATACTGAAGAAGTCAAACGTAATGGTGAAAAACTATTTGAGTTAGGGTTACAGGCAATATTGTCACGTGGCTATCAGTTAGATGACTTTGATTATATTTTACCGCATCAAGCGAATGGTTATATCGACTCAATGATTGCAAAAAAATTAGGAGTGCCTATTCACCGTGTAATTAATGATAGTAAAGTGTTGGGTAATTTAGGATCGGCGGCTATTTGGGTAAGTTTAGCGAGATTAGTTAATTCTGGTCGGTTAAAGAAAGGAGATAAAGTGGTTGTTTTAGGAGCTGAAGCAACTAAATATCTTTACGGTGGTTTTGTCTATACACATTGAATAAAAGTTTAGGTGTCAACAGTTTACACTGAGTAACACCTATCCTTTTTTGATACTTTAATATTGGTACTGGTATTTTTGAGTTAATCTTTGTAGCTTAAAATAGTACTCATTATTATCAATTTCACCATTTTTATATTGAAACTCTAATATCAACAGCTCTTTCTCATGTTGTTTTTTGAGACGATAAGCTGTCATATCATAGTTAATTTTCCTGGCGCCATTCCATCCATTGACCGGCTCCCACAAAATAGAAAACGGCCATAAAAGTAAATTGGTAATACCGCGTCCTGGGTTACCGGTATAAAAAGAACCAGCACCAGGTAACACACCCAATAAAGCACCCAAAGTAGGTGTTTTCTCTTCTACTAATACACCGTCATTTTCAAATGCAGCATATTCCCTATCTTGTCTATCAGTTAGTCCACCCACACATCCTGATAGTGTTAAAAAAGCAAAATTTAACATTATAATTTTTGCAAACTTCATTATTTTTCCTTTTAAAATTTAGGACTGATAATTTTTAAAGGAGATATTGGTTGAAAAGTGTCGTGATGCGAGTAATGCCAAGCACCTAAATTAACTGATCTATTTTACTTGTTTAAATAACTTACTTTGTCGTTGTAAATTTTGTAAATGGAATGATTATTTACCTCAATTTACGTTTGAAGTTGAGTTATTTTCCCTATGCAAAATTCAGATCTTTTAATTAACGTAATTGGTATAACTAAACAGCTAAAATCACCTTCAAAACTATCATTTTTATTATTATTTTTATTAAAAATAATGAGTCTGGTTTTATACTGAATGCATTTATTAAGTGTTATTCTCTTCTACTTAACGTTGCTTACTTTAAGTGAATAGTTGAGTAAATGGCTACATTTACCGGATTCCACTTTAGATGAAGTCATTGCTATTTAGAATTGAATTGACTGTTTTAATGCTATCGGTATAACAAGCTATTTTCCTTCCTTTGATTAAATGTTGTGCCAAATAACAGCTATTTTATTGTAATAGTTAGTATTATTTGAACAGTCTATTTACCTAACGTCACTTTAAGTATCGCTTGATGCGACTCACCTAGGTTTTTAAAAATCTTATTTTTATTATCGAGCTTAAAAACCAGCGCACATAATAAACTAATTGAGATAAAGAATGCAGTGTTAGTTGTTGCTTTAGTGATTTGAGTTTAATCTAATCGCATATTAAGCCCTGTTATTTTTTAATTGGTTTATTAATGATTACCCGTAAACTCAAAGCGCAGCTATCTTTTTAGCGGTGTAACACTTATCTTAAATAAACTTAATCCTTTATATTCAGTCGGTTAAATATCGTTTTCAAACAAAACTTTACTTTTATAAAAATAACCGTTGTTCAACCTTAAACTCACATTATAATGCGCCAAATTTTACAGCTAAATGGGTTAGTCTGTAATGCAGTAACAATCACCTAAGGTGGTTTGTTGCTATAAAAGGGTATAAAAAATGAGTGATGTGTTGAGCATTGTTTTATTAATTTTAGCGGGCGCAGTATTTGCGATGTCAGAGATCTCTATTGCCGCGGCACGTAAGATAAAACTACGAGTGATGGCCGATGAAGGTAGCACAAAAGCCTTAGAAGTATTGGAGTTACAACAACAACCGGGTAACTTTTTTGCGATGATGCAAATCGCGCTTAATGGTATTTCTATATTAGGTGGTATTATTGGTGAGCAAGCCTTAACTCCTTATATCAAACAAGTGATCAGTCTGTTTTATCAAGGGGGATTATTAAACCAAGTTAGCTTTATTCTTTCTTTTATCTGTTTGACCTCTTTGTTTATTCTATTTGCTGATCTATTACCAAAACGATTAGCTATTATCATGCCTGAATCAGTGGCGATCCGTATTGTGTCATTGATGCGCGGTATCACTTTCTTGTTAATGCCAGCTGTATTTTTGTTTAATGGTTTAACCAATATAATGCTGCGTTTATTTCATATCCCCACTGAACGTACTGAATTAGTGACCACTGAAGATATTATTGCGATGATGGATGCAGGTGCTGAGGATGGTAGTTTGCAAAAGCAAGAGTATCAGATGATTGGTAATGTATTTGACTTAGAAGTCCGCACAGTTGGTAGTGTGATGACACCACGTGATCAAATTATCTATTTTGATTTAGATGATAGCAGCGAAGATATTAGCCAGAAAATTATTGAACAACCACATAATGATTTTTTGGTGTGCAATGGTGGCTTAGATCATATTGAAGGGAGCATAGAATCAAAGGAAATTTTGCGTTTAGTATTGAAAGGGGAGTTAGCACAACTTCACCCTACGCAGGTAGATAAAGAGCTTTTTTATTTACCGGAAACGCTTACCCTGTCTGAAGCTTTGAATGCGTTTAAAGTTGCCACTCAGCCTTTTGCTGTGATTGTGAATGAATACGCCACTGTGGTGGGAATTGTCACGGTTAAAGATCTGTTAAGTAGCTTTATGGGCGAGTTGATTACCCATCAAGATGAAGAACAAATTGTACAACGTGATGAATCTTCTTGGTTAATCGAAGGGTTAACGCCTATTAATGATGTAATGCGTTGTTTATCTATTGAGGATTTTCCAGATCGTACTCAATACGAAACCATTGCTGGGTTTATGATTTACATTTTAAAACGTTTGCCAAAGCGGACTGATCATTTTTCTCATCAAGGCTACAAGTTTGAGGTGCTTGACCTTGAAGGTGTACGCGTTGAACAAATTTTAGTAACAAAAATCAAATAACTTAAATAAAAATTTCAATAGTTAATCGTTATTGATTAACTATTGAATCAACCTGATCGTTTCTTAGCAGCATGTCCTGTGTTTTTAATTCACTTAGCTTTTATTGTACTTAAACGCGAGTTTACTGGGCATTTGAGTCTTCTCGATACTTCTGATGTTCCATAATCAATAAAAATGCATATAGATAACCTATTAAACAATTTTTTTGATTAATAACTGCAAAATTATTAGTTAGACGTATTTGCATTCTTCACCAATAATCCGCGCCAATAAAACACTGACTTCAGTTTTCTGAGTCATTACTATTTTTACCTTATTTGTGAGACACGAATTTGCAACATTCAATTGATATGGAACGCATCCGAGCTGAATACAATGTTCGCTACTGGAGCCAAGGTTTTTACGGTATTAACGATCAAGGTGAAGTGTATGTATCACCTCGTAGTGATAGTGAGCATAAAGTCGCGTTAAGTGACATTGCAGCGCAATTAGCAGTTCGTAATTTAAGCATGCCTGCATTAGTGCGTTTCCCACAAATATTGCATCAACGTGTGCATAATATTTGTGATGCTTTTAATCAAGCAATCAAAGAAGTTGAATATGATAATAGCTATTTATTAGTTTACCCAATTAAAGTAAATCAGCAAAAAGAAGTGGTTGATGAGATTTTAGCAAGCCAAGCAAAACTAGCGCAAAAACAACTGGGCTTAGAAGCGGGCAGTAAGCCTGAATTATTAGCGGTGTTAGCATTAGCGCATCAAGCGAGTTCAGTGATTGTCTGTAACGGTTACAAAGACAGAGAATACATTCGTTTAGCGTTAATTGGTGAAAAGCTAGGTCATAAAGTACTGATTGTTTTAGAGAAATTATCAGAGCTAGATTTAGTATTAGAAGAAGCGCGTGCATTAGGTGTTAAACCACGCATGGGATTACGTATTCGTTTAGCGTCACAAGGTGCTGGTAAATGGCAATCAAGTGGTGGTGAAAAGTCTAAATTTGGTTTAGCAGCATCACAGGTATTAACTGTGGTTGAGCGCCTAAAAGCGGAAAACCAATTAGATACATTACAGTTAGTGCATTTTCACTTAGGCTCGCAAATGGCCAATATCCGTGACGTGCGAAATGGCGTTAGTGAAGCAGCGCGTTTTTACTGTGAATTACGAGCGATGGGCGTGCCATTAGATTACTTAGATGTCGGCGGTGGTTTAGCGGTAGATTACGATGGAACACGTAGTCAATCACATAACTCCATGAACTATAGCTTAGCGGAATATGCACGTAATATCGTGATCACCATTAGCGATGTATGTAGCCTTTATGAACAACCAAAGCCAATGATTATTTCTGAGTCTGGTCGTTCATTAACGGCTCATCACGCGGTATTAATTACTAATGTTATTGGCGCGGAAACCTATAAACCTGAAGTGATTGAAGCACCTGTAGAACAAGCTTCATTGTTGTTACAAAACATGTGGAATAACTGGAGTTTATTATCTGGCGGTAGTGATGATCGTGCATTGATTGAAATCTACAATGATACGCAAAGTGATATTGTGGAAGTGCATAATCAATTTGCAACGGGTGTGATTAATCTCCAACAGCGTGCTTGGGGTGAACAAGTTGCGTTACGTATTTATCACGAATTAAGCTTGCAAATGAGCACTAAGAATCGTTTTCATCGTCCTATTTTAGATGATTTAAATGAGCGTTTAGCGGATAAGTTCTTTGTTAACTTCTCGCTATTCCAATCGGTGCCAGATGCATGGGGGATTGATCAAGTATTCCCAATTTTACCACTGTCTAACCTACAAAATGCAGGAGAGCGCCGAGCTGTATTATTGGATATTACCTGTGATTCCGATGGGGTTATCGACCAATATGTTGATGGACAAGGCATTGAAACAACTTTACCTGTACCAGCCTGGTCTGCGGACAAGCCTTATTTAATGGGCTTTTTCTTAGTCGGCGCATACCAAGAGATTTTAGGCGACATGCATAATCTATTCGGTGACACACACAGTGTAGTGGTGAATGTTGATGAGCAGGGTGGTTTAGATATTGAATCGGTCAACGAGGGCGATACCGTTGAAGATGTAATGAAATATGTACATATCGATGTGGAAGCAATTCGTGACAACTACCGTGCGTTAGCCTCTTCTCGTGTATCACCTGAAGAGCAACAAAGTATTTTAGATGAGCTAGAGCAAGGCCTAGCGGGTTACACTTATTTAGAGGGTTTTTAGATGTCAGCTTCATCTCAAGTTGCAGCTAAGCATGGTTTTGACGACTTGTTCACTAAAGAGGATTTCTCTTTATATTCTAATGCGATGACCTTTATGCGTCGTCCATTAGTGAAAAATCCTCTGTCGGCAGAAGCGGATGTGGTGGTGTTAGGTGTGCCATTTGATATGGCGACATCGGGGCGCTCTGGTGCGCGCATGGGCCCGGATGCTATGCGCCGGGCATCGGTTAACTTATCCTGGGAAAGTAAGAAGTTCCCATGGCAATTTAAGCTGTTCGATCATACAAAAGTCATTGATGCAGGTGATTTAGTGTTTGATTGTGGTGATGCGAACGATATGACACAGCGTCTTGAAGCAGCTGCGGATCAAATTCTTAACAGCGGTAAAATGCTATTAAGTTTAGGCGGAGATCACTTTGTAACCCTGCCTTTATTACGCGCTTATGCAAAGCATCATGGTGAAATGGCTTTGATTCATTTTGATGCACATACCGATACCTACAATAATGGTAGTAGTTATGACCATGGCACTATGTTTTATCATGCGCCCAATGAAGGCTTGATTGATCCTGCTTCATCGGTACAGATTGGTATTCGCACGGAATACAAACAGCAAGGCCATGGTTTTAACGTGATTAATGCCATGGAAGCCAATGATCGCAGTGTCGATGACATTGTGGCGCAAATTAAAGCAACCGTTGGAGACAAACCTGTCTATTTAACCTTTGATATTGATTGTTTAGATCCAGCATTTGCACCGGGTACTGGCACGCCTGTTTGCGGAGGAATAAGCTCTGATAAAGCATTGAAAATCATTCGTGCTTTGCAAGGGATTAATTTAGTCGGAATGGATGTAGTGGAGGTTTCTCCAGCCTATGACCAAAGCGATATTACAGCGTTAGCTGGAGCTACAATTGCACTCGAACTGTTGTATGTTTGGACTGCAAATAAACTCGCCAGTAAATAACCTTAATATTGGATAAGGAAAGTGAGCCAACACTGCTACTTATAACGGGCCGTTAAACTATTTCTTTAATCATTTTACTTTTGTTAACCCAAACTGAGATTAAATAAAAGATGCTTAAACCTGTTTTATTAGGTTTAAGCATTTTTCAATCAATGACAGTTTATTTAGCTTTATGTTGTTTGATAGTTCATATATTCAGACCGATCATTAACGGCCGTAATGTACTTGCCTAATAATATTTAAAAACTTATCCGCTGCTTTAGTCATTCTACGTTCTTTTTTGACACATAGTACGGTGACGCTATGAGGCATCTCTTGTTGATTAATGTCAGCAATATGCATACTGCCATTTTTTATCTCTTCAGTAACTGCGTAGTCAGGTAAAATAGTAAGTCCATTACTTTCTAATACAAAGCTTTTGAGCATTCCTATATGGTCTACATTACAGATAATAGTAAAGTTAAGTTGTCGTTGAATCGCAATACTATTAAGTATTTGCCGTGTTAGAAAGTTTTCGTTTAACATCGATAAAGGGTAAGGAGTTAACTGCGTTAATGTTAAGGAGTTAGAGTTAGCCAATGGGTGGTTGGGTGACATCGCGACTTTAAAACCGGTTTCAAATTTTTCAATTATTTCAATATCTGGTCTCGGGATATCCTGCATTGCAATGCCAAAGTCAACTTGGTCTGCTGCGACCGCTTGATAGACCGCTTCTGAAGCAGATATTCTTCCATCAAAATGAATGTTTGGATGATGCTGTTGAAAATCATCCATAGTCGGTAACAACCAAGAGCTAATGACGCCTTCTATTGATGCAAATGAAATGGTGCCACTCAATAAACCTTTAATATCATTTACTTTTGCTTCCGCTAATTCCATTTCACGCATGGTGCGGCGCATATGTTGTGCAATTATCTGACCTTCTTCAGTGAGTACCATTCCTGAAATACGTCGCTCAAACAATGTTGCTTTAAAGCTATATTCTAAATTCTTAATTTGCCTACTAATCGCTGATGCACTGACGTGCAAATTAGCCGCAGCTTTACGTACTGAACCAGTATCTGCAACTGCAAGAAAATACATGAAAGAAGATACCTGCATCGCTCATCCTTAAGCTAAAAATTAAATTGTTTATTAAATAATACACGCTTGTTGATTATATGTGCAGTTTTTGGCAACGCAATGTGCACAAAATTGTTATATGTGAAACACAAATTCCAAGCGTAGTATAAGAATTTGAACATTTCATTGCAGTAAAAGAACAACTTTAAAATAATTGTATAAGGAGATACACAATGAAAATAATGAGAAGGCTACTGTGGTTAGTCGTGTGCGTGTGTTTAGTTTTAACCTGGCTACCTTATTTCGGCCTATTTAATTCACCAACTTTAATTGGTTTCCTACCTGAGCCATTAGCATTAACCCTAGTTTGTAATGTGATATTAACCCTATGTGTGTTGGCTATATATCCTCTGTATTTTACTCCGTTTATTAATGCTTTAAATAATAAGCCGATGTCATGGGGAGAGCGCAATGAATAACACTATTACCATTGTATTATTAAGTGCTTTCATTGGGGCATTTTTGTTTATCTCTTTCTTAGCGAAAAAGAGTGATAAAGGCGCGGGGGCTGGCTCTTCTGAAGATTTTGTAATCGGTGGCCGTAATACGGGGACCATCGTTTTATTATTATCAATGGGTGCAACTTACTTTTCTACTTGGACTCTTCTAGGGTCATTCGGTGCTTACTTCCGAGAAGGGATTTGGTTCATAGGTTTTGCCGTTTGGACTATTTTTCATGGTATTTTTATTTGGCTATTTGGTGCAAGAATCTGGCTTGCGGGTAAGCGTTATGGCTTTATTACACCAGGGCAAATGGTTGAGCATTATTATCATGGCAAACGGTTACGCACCACGGTTGCGTTAATCGGTATTCTAGCGTTGGTACCAGTGATGTTAATTCAAGTGAGTGGTGGTGCGCTGGCTTTAGATACGATGACCAATGGTGCGATCCCATATGTTGTTGGTGTGACCATTACTTCTCTAATGGTGGGGATTATTGTCTTATGGGCTGGCTTTAAAGGTACTGCATGGACCGATTCATTTATGGGGCTATTCTTTGCCACTATCCTTATTTGTACCGCTTTATATATTGCTTATCTTGCTGGTGGATTTTCCATGTTCGAGAATGTGATGTCTTATAAGCCGGAGTTAATGGTCAATTCTGGTAAGCCACTAAAAATGATTGAGATTTGGTTAGGTCTTGGGTTTGGCGCTTGGGTGTTACCGCACATGTGGCAGAAATTTTACTCTGCATCATCACCTGCAGTATTAGGAAAAGTGGCCATCATGACTCCATTTTGGAACTCATGGATGATGGCTATTATTCCACTAGTAATAGGTACAGCTGCTGCTATACCTGGCATTGTTCCAGGAGTTAATAAGGAAACGAGTGATACTATTTTACCGCTTATTTTCGCTGAATATGCACCTATTTTAGGCGCGTTTGTTGTTGCTGGGATTTTAGCTGCAGCGATATCTACCATAAATAGCCAATTATTATCCTCTGCCAGTATTGTTGCTGAAGATGTTGTCGGTAGCTTACGCAATAAACCGATGTCGAGTAAAAGCGTGACTAAAGTAACTCGTTTAGTGGTGGGGACCTTAACATTATTAGTACTAGTTTTAGCGTTAGCACCTGGTGGGGCTGGCTTAATCGTACCCATTGCATCATTAGGTTTTGGTTTAGGGCTACAACTTGTACCGTCTGCTTTAGGTATGTTGCATTTCCGCTTCATCACTGAGTCTGGTGCTTTCTATGGATTGTTAAGTGGTGCTGTTGTGATGGCTTTGATTGCCTTTTTTAAACCTGATGTGCCTTTAGGACCTGGTTTGTCAGCTTTTATTATCAATATTTTAGTGACTTTAATCGTTAGCAAATTGAGTAAACCAGTTTCGCAGCGTTCAATTGTTGGATATCACGACATGTTTGATGAATATATGAAAAATAATACTGAAGATACTCAATCATCAACGACAACTAAGTAACAAAAATGGAGAAAAATGATGAAATCAATTTGTAAAGTGGCAGTGGTGCAAGACAGCAGTGTGCCTTTTGATGCGCAGGCTACGACAGATAAAACGTGCCAATTAATTGCTCAATCTGCCAGTGAAGGTGCTGAGTTAGTTGTATTCCCTGAAGCATTTCTTGGTACTTATCCGAAAGGATTAAGTTTTGATGCCCCGATTGGTACGCGATTACCAGAAGGCCGCGAAGATTTTATGCGCTATTTTGAAGGGGCTGTTGAAATTGATGGTAAAGAGTTACAACAAATTAAAGAAAGTGCTGCAGAGCATAATGTTTTTGTGGTGCTAGGTGTGATTGAGAGAGATGGCTCTACATTATATTGTTCGATTGCTTTTATTGATCCGACACTTGGATTAGTAAGTAAACGTCGTAAATTAATGCCTACTGGTGCAGAGCGTTTAGTTTGGGGATTCGGTGATGGTTCTACGTTAAATGTTATTAAGAATGAACTTGGTAATATCGGAGGAGTGATTTGTTGGGAAAATTATATGCCAGCGATTCGCTCTGCTATGTATGCTCAAGGCGTTGAAATTTATTGTGCTCCTACTGCCGATGACCGAGATACTTGGCTATCTTCGATGCAACACATTGCCATGGAAGGGCGTTGCTACGTATTGAGCGCTTGCCAGTACATTACACGAGGAGAGTATGGTGAGGATTATCGTAGTATTTTGACCGATAACCCTGATGATGTTGTGATGCGAGGGGCAAGTGTTATTGTTGGGCCTTTAGGTGAAGTTATTGCTGGTCCAGTATTGAACCAAAAAACCATTTTATACGCTGAACTTGATCGTGCGACCTTAATTAAAAGTAAGCTAGATTTTGATCCTGTTGGTCATTATTCTCGTCCAGATGTTTTTTCATTACATGTTGATGTACAAGAGAAAAAACCCGTTCATTATTAATTTCTTCATTTCAGATGAAATTCAGTAGCGAAAAGGCGTTAATTAACTTTTCGCTACTGAAAATACGATACAGATTGCCATTAATTGTTACTCTACTTTTTGAATTCCTCATTTGATTATTTGCAGCATCCCTTTTAAATTGTTAATTTATAATAATATTGTCATTAACTTATTTTATTCACTCGTACCTAATACGGTTGCTCTAATAGTGTCAAAGTAGTGTTATGTTGATCTTGGACTAAAAAAGGCACGTAAATGTATAATATGGACTTATTTGCTGAGTTAGCACCTTCACCCATCAATATTATCGATTATGATGGTATTGTTGAGTATTACGGGATGATGTTGTCTTATCAGCAAGCTGATGATTATTTCGAAAAATTATTAACACAGATTGAATGGAAACATGATCAGGTTAATATACAAGGGCAGTTTATCGTTACACCACGAAAGATAGCTTGGTACGGCGATCAGCCTTTTCACTATACCTATTCTAATGTGACGAAAGTAGCATTGCCTTGGACACCCGAATTACTACAACTTAAAGCGCTGGTGGAACAACAGACCGGTTATAAATTTAATGCTTGTTTATTAAATTTGTACCATAGCGGTGATGAGGGCATGACCTGGCATAGTGATGCTGAAAAAGATTTACGTAAAAATGGTGCGATCGCATCAGTCAGTTTAGGCGCAGAACGAAAGTTTTCTTTTAAACATAAGCATAATCAACAAACCCTTTCTGTTTTATTGCAACATGGTAGTTTATTAATAATGCGTGGTGAGACACAAAGCCACTGGTTACATCGTTTACCACCGACTAAAAAAATCAGTACACCGCGTATTAACTTAACTTTTAGGATGATTAATCAACGCAATATTACTTAGCCATCTATTTACTGGGAGACATTATTTTGGTCACTTGCTATTTGAATTACGTTATCGACCCCTACAAACTAAAAGAGTTTGAACGTTATGCAAAGCTCTGGATACCTTTAGTTAATAAATTTGGCGGACAACATCACGGATATTTCTTACCTTCAGAAGGTGCTAATAATAAAGCGCTAGCACTTTTCTCTTTTGATAGTTTAGCCAGTTACGAACGGTATCGAATTAATTCAATGTCTGATTCTGAGTGCATTGAAGCTTTCAGGTACGCTGAAGAAACGCAATGTATTATTAGTTATGAGCGCAGTTTTTATCGTCCTGTTTTTGAGTGATAGATTTTTGAATGAAGAACAACGTAGATCAGCATGCTAGCTAATTATTTGTGTCCAAGTAAACATGTTTACAAGTAGGACTTAACTGATTGTTGAAATGCTAAAAAATAAAGTAACAATTTAAATAAAAACACCGAATAGTAATATTCGGTGTTTTTTTGTTTCAGTCTTTTTGGCGTTAAAAGTTAGTTTTTAAAGCTCTTTATATTTGTCATACACAACATGTGAGTATGCACCGACTGGTTTTTTGGTAATAACCGGCGCTGATTCGCTACCTAATAAAATATCGACAGTACGCTCATATGCAGCAGGATCTAAGTAACCCATATCATCACCAGAACCGAGCAGTTTAGCCACTTCGGTCATCATTCTCGTTTGGTGAGACTCTGTTTGTGCACCTGTATCATCGTATTCTAAAACAATCATAGCCGCTTCTTTTGGATTATCTGCTGCCCATTTCCAACCCTTCAATGAAGCTTTTAAGAACTTAGCGTAAGTTTCTACTTTCTTATCATCTTTTAGATCTTTTTCTAAGACATATAAACCATCTTCTAATGTCGCTACACCTTCATCTTCATACTTAAAGAGCACTAATTCTTCAGGAGTTAAACCGCCGTCCATGATTTGACCATATTCATTGTAAGTCATGGTTGAAACACAATCTGCTTGTCCTTGGAAGATTGGATCAACATTGAAGCCTTGTTTTAATACCGTTACACCGTCATCACCACCAGTGGTTGGGTAACCTAGTTTTGACATCCAGCTAAGGAATGGGTATTCGTTACCAAAGAACCAAACGCCCAATGTTTTGCCTTTGAAATCAGCAGATGTTTTGATGTCACTGGATTTTAAACAGGTCAACATCATGCCTGATTTACTATAAACCTGCGCAATATTAACCATAGGTAAGCCTTTCTCACGTGTAGCTAATGCGGAAGGAAGCCAATCAACAATAACGTCTGCTCCACCACCTGCTAATACTTGTGCAGGGGCAATATCTGGACCACCAGGTTTAATGGAGAGGTCAATGCCTTCGTCTTTATAATAACCATTCTCTAATGCTGCGTAATAGCCTGCAAATTGAGCTTGTGTTACCCATTTTAACTGCAAAGTCAGTTTATCCGCAGCGCTAGCGCTGAAACTTGATGCAAATAGTGCAGCGCCCGTTGCGAGTGTGATTAGCGTTCTTTTCATAGTTTGTTCCCTTTTCTATTGTAAAGTGACGTAAAAATAATTGAATTCAATAGCTTATCGATACTTAGTGATGCAGTGTCAGGATTGCACAAAACGACTACTGCACCCGTTGTATATTCGCTCATTAAATTAATTAGATAGCATTAACTGTTTTTACCTTCTCGGTACGAGGGGTGCCAAAACAATAAGGACTTCTCTAGTAAAGCAAGTGCCCCATAACTTAATGAACCGGCAATAGCAGCCACGACAATAGTGGCCCATACCAAGTCCATATTCATTCGACCTACTTCAGTCGAAATTCGGAATCCCATACCTACAATTGGTGTGCCAAAGAATTCAGCAACAATTGCTCCGATTAAGGCTAATGCAGAGTTTAATTTCAACGCATTAAAGATAAACGGAAGGGCATGAGGTAATTGGTTCTTTAAGAATATTTGTGATTTTTTAGCGGCATAGGTGTGCATTAAATCTTTATGTAAGGCATCGGTGGACTGTAAGCCAGTGAGGGTATTAATAAACATTGGAAAGAATGTCATTATAACAATCACAGCGGCTTTAGACTGCCAATCAAAACCAAACCACATCACCATAATTGGCGCTATGCCTACAATCGGAATAGCGGACATAAAATTACCTAATGGCATCAGTGCATCTTGCAGCACCTTGTTTCTGACTGCCCATTGCGCAACCAGAAAACCAGAAAGGCAACCAATGAAATAACCCGCCAATACAGCTTTTAAGTAAGTCTGTTTAAAGTCAGCCCATAACATCGGAATATTATTAATTAACGCATGAAATATATTACTAGGTGCCGGCATCAAAATCGGTGAAATTGCATAACCTTTTACAATGCTCTCCCAGGTTAATATCAGCATAAATGCAAATAAGGTGGGGATTAGCGGTTTGATTAATTTGTGTTCATTTTCCAGTGACGTTAGCTGTCCTAATAGCATTGCCATACTGTAAGCTGCTGCAATTAATAACAAAATAGACAAAGAGAACGCATCGTAAAAGCCAACATCACTGACAATAACTAGCGTCAGTTGCAGTAGAACTAATGCGATATAGATACAATTTTTTAATGTCTTAGGCATGATCAAGCTCTCCTCGGCGACGTAATAGTACTCTTTCTGCAATGCCCACTAACCATACTAAAATTGAGCCTAAAGTAGCGGCAACAATCAATGCAGACCATATTTGTTCTGTTTGGCCATAATAAGAACCACTGAGTAAGCGAGCACCTAATCCACCTTGCGCACCTGTTGGTAATTCAGCCACGATTGCACCAACTAATGCGGCTGCGATAGCTACTTTCAAACTAGCAAATAAGTAAGGTTGTGCTGAGTACCAACGTAGTTTCCAGAATATGTCTTTTGCTGTTGCGCTGTAGGTATGCATCAGTTCTTCATGTAATTTATCCGATGAACGCAACCCTTTCACCATGGCAATGGTGACGGGGAAGAAAGATAAGTACATAGAGATAATGGCTTTAGGTATTACGCCTGTAATATTAATCGCTCCTAGTACCACCACTATCATTGGGGCAATCGCTAAGATGGGGATGGTTTGTGAAGCTATCACCCAAGGCATTAAGCTCGACTCTAAGGTTTTGTTATGAACGATACCAACAGCAATTAAAATGCCTAATAAAGAGCCAAAAACAAAACCCAATAAGGTAGAGTTTAGCGTTATTTGTGCGTGGTATATTAATGAACGTTTTGATGTAACAGGCCTATCGATAATTGATTTAATAAGTTCTTGGCCTACCTGGTGCGGCGCTGGAAGCATAGGGCGTTTTACGTCATAGGCTCCTTTTATCACTTGCACATAGGTCCAATCTTGCTTTTTACGCTCTAGATTATTAATCAATTGATTACCATTCATTAGCAAAGCTGCGAGGTACCAGATTGCAATGACGATCAGCAATAAACTAACGAAAGAAAATAGCTTTTGTTTCATAAATATCTAATCCTTTAGCTTGTTATGATTAATCGATAGCATGCTCGTGCGCGAGAGCCGTGCGTATTTCACTGGCTAAGGCATGGAAAGCCGGATCGTCCCTTAATGCTAAGGTTTTCAATCTAGGTAAAGGGCTTTCAATGACTTTGACAATACGTCCTGGGCGAGGCGACATCACTACAATATGCGTGGATAACAATACTGCTTCGTCAATGGAGTGAGTTACAAATACCACGGTTTTTTGTGTTTCACTCCAGATTCTGAGTAGCTCGATATTCATGTGGTCACGAGTTATCTCATCCAGCGCACCAAATGGCTCATCCATTAGCAAGAGATCTGGGTTTAAACATAAAGCGCGGGCAATCGAAGCTCGCTGCTGCATCCCCCCAGAAAGTTGCCATGGGAACTTCTTGTGGAAGTCCTGTAGGCCAACCATTTTTAGATATTTATCAATCTGCTTATTTTGTTGGGCAGGGGATAAACCAGAAATCTCCATCGGTAAGGCGCAATTTTGTTGAATGTTACGCCAAGGCAATAGAGCAGCCGCTTGAAACACATATCCATATAAACGATTCAGCCGAGCATCCTGAGCATCAGTCCCGTTTACTTTTAAATTACCGGAAGTTGCTTTTTCTAAATCCGCAATGACACGCAATAACGTGGTTTTACCGCAGCCAGATGGGCCGATAAAAGAGACAAAATCACCGCTTTTGATACTTAAGTTAATGTTAGATAGTGCATGAACGTCACCATCTTTACTGGGAAAAATAAGCGATAAATCATCAATAGCAATCATTTCTCGCTTAGGTTTTTCAGTGACTGTTGCTTCAGACACAATTGTCGTTTCTTCTGTTGCTAACATATTACCTCCCTTAATCTGTTTGCTTTCTCTATTAACGTTCAACTGTGTAAGGTGCGTGCTCTTGGTTATATTTTTTAACCGCATCAAATATAGTTGGATAAGCAGGGCGTTTAATGTAGCGTCCTGCACCTTCAACCACATTTAGTTGTCCATCTTTATAGACCACTTTTCCTTGGCTGATGGTAATACTTGGAGAGCCTTTAACAGTGCGTCCTTCAAAGATGTTGAAGTCAATTTTTTGATGATGTGTTTTGGCTGAAAGTGTATGTTCTTTCGCTGGATCCCAAATCACGATATCCGCATCAGAGCCCACTGCAATACAACCTTTTCGTGGGTAAATATTGAATATTTTCGCCGTGTTAGTTGAAGTGACCGAGACAAACTCGTTCTCAGTTAGACGACCTTTATTAACACCCGAATCCCATAACACCATTAAGCGATCTTCAACGCCGGCTGTGCCATTCGGAATTTGCGTGAAGTTATCTTTACCCATGGCTTTTTGGTCTTCACAAAAACAACAGTGATCAGTTGCTGTGGTTTGCACTGTTCCGCCTTGAAGTGCTTTCCATAATGCTTCTTGATGTCCTTTAGGGCGAAATGGAGGGCTCATTACATGAGCAGCTGCAGTCGCCCAATCTGGATTTTTGTAGACACTATCATCTAATTCTAAGTGGCCAGCTAAACATTCACCGTAGACACGTTGTCCTTCAGATTTTGCTCGTGCGATTTCATCAATGGCTTCAGTACAAGAAACATGTACTAAGTACAAAGGCACACCAATAGATTGTGCAATGCGTATAGCACGGTTAGAAGCTTCGCCTTCTACTTCTGGTGGGCGTGATTGAGGATGTGCTTCTGGGCCAGTAATGCCTGCTTTAAGCATTTTTTGCTGTAAATGGTGGACTAACTCTCCATTTTCAGCATGCACTGTCGGCATTGCACCTAATTCTAAGCAACGGTTAAAGCTGTTAACTAAGGTTTCGTCTTCGGCCATGATTGCATTTTTATACGCCATGAAATGTTTAAAGCTGTTAACACCTTCTTCTGTCACTAAGGTTTCCATATCTTTAGAAACTGACTCATCCCACCAAGTAACGGCTACATGAAAAGAATAATCGGAGACAGAGCGTGAAGCCCAACCTTTCCATGTTTCAAATGCTTCCATTAAAGGCTGTTGTGGACTTGGGATAACAAAATCGATAATCATCGTTGTACCGCCAGCCAAACCTGCAGCAGTACCGGAATAAAAGTCTTCACTGGCCACGGTGCCCATGAAAGGTAGTTGCATGTGCGTGTGTGGATCAATCCCACCTGGCATAACTAATTTTCCGCTTGCATCGATCACTTCAGTACCTGCTGGTACGTCAAGCTCATTGCCTATTGCCTTGATAACACCATCTTCACAATATATATCCGCAAACATGCTTTGATCTGCGTTAACTAGCTTTCCGCCTTTAATTAATAAACTCATTGTGATCAACTCCTCCATGAAGGTGGCCTTGCGCGCACCAATAATAAAATCGAGATACTTATCTGAAATATGATATTTACAAGATAAGGTTTATGTTTATTTATAGGTTTGCAATTAACAAGCCAATAACTAACTAACTGACCAATTGGACGGGAATTTTTGGTTGGATAGGCGCCATTACTTACGTTTAGATTAATAAGGTTAGGATTGAAGCGGGCTTTAGCTAATGATTAAAAGATATCCCTGATCAATATCAGGGCATTTGCTCACCACTGTGGTGCACAAATATCATACGTAAGTTGTTTGTAATGTGGTCTATTTGTTTTAAATACATGCAAGTGCCTATATATAGTGACTATTAATAAACTTAAAACTTGTTGTCCTGTTGGTCAGTATCTTGCATTGAACTTTATTAATTATGTTATGTGCGTAATGTCGGTTTAATCAACTTTATTGGAGTCAAACATGGAAGCATTAAAAATTAATAGTGATCGCCTCTGGGATAGTTTAATGGAAATGGCAAAAATTGGTGGCACACCAAAAGGAGGCTGTTGTCGCCTTGCGTTGACTGATTTAGATAAGCAAGGACGAGAATTATATATAAAGTGGGCTGAAGAAGCAGGCTGCACAGTTAAAGTAGATGCTGTTGGTAATATTATGTGTACTCGCCCTGGTGAAGATATGAGTTTGCCCCCTGTAGGCACTGGAAGCCACCTTGATACACAACCAACAGGTGGGAAGTTTGATGGTGTGTATGGGGTATTAGCTGGCCTTGAAGTTGTACGCTCTATGAACGATCATGGCATAAAAACAAAGCACCCCGTTGAGATCTCGGTCTGGACTAATGAAGAAGGTTCACGCTTTGCACCTGCGATGATGGGGTCTGGTGTTGTTTCAGGTCGCTTTACCCTCCAGGAAATTTTGGATACCAAAGATGTAGATGGCCTTCGTTTAGGTGATGAGTTAGAGCGCATTGGTTTTGCTGGAGAAACGCCTGTTACTGGACGTAATTTCCATGCTTTTTTTGAGGCTCACATTGAGCAAGGGCCATATTTAGAAGCAGAAGAAAAGCAAGTAGGCGTTGTTACCGGTGGGCAAGGGCAACGTTGGTATAATGCTATATTAACAGGACGAGAGTCTCATGCGGGTACCACACCGATGCACTTACGTAGTGATGCATTAATAGCAAGTTCACAATTAGTATTAAAAGTAGAGGAGATTGCTAAAGCACATCCTCCTGGCTGCGGCACAGTTGGTTTTATGCAGGTGATGCCTAATTCTCGTAATACTATTCCTGGTGAAATTTCTATGAGTATTGATCTACGCCATCCGATTGATGAAGAGTTAACTAAAATGGATGCCGCTTTAAAAGCTGCTATTGAGGAGATAGAGGCGACAGGGCCAACCGTTTCGCTTGATCCCTTTTGGTATTATGAGCCTATTCATTTTAACGAAACATGTGTCAATGCAGTACGTCAAGCCACAGTGGACCTAGGGTATAGCCATATGGATATCATTGCCGGAGCTGGCCATGACGCTTGTTATGTATCAGACTTTGCACCTACAAGTATGATTTTTACACCTTGCTTAAATGGCATTAGCCATAATGAAATTGAGAGTACTACGCAGGAAGAGTGTGAAGGGGGTTGTTCAGTTTTATTAAATGCTATGTTGACCATGGCTGAAGTCGTTTAAGTTAAATTCAAAATATTCTCTAAGTGGCCGTTTAAACACATTGTGAATTAGGCAATAAAACTTAATTTACAATGTGTTATCGTTTTTAAAGTTGCTTGATTCCGCAACCTCTTAATACAACTTGTGTGATCAGTTCTGCACCAGTTTCAAAGTCATTATCATCTAATTCCGCTTTCCCCATTAATATACTACTTTGTAGGCCATAGTCAGCATAGGCCTGTGTGGATGACCAAATCATAAACAGTAAATGCTCTGGACTAATAGGGTTCATCCATTGTTTCGCTATCCACTCACGAATCACCTGGCAAGTACTAATAAACTGTATCTTCAGGTCAGTTTGTAATTTTTCACGTAAAAATGGCGCTCCGTGAAGTAATTCAGAAGCAAATATACGCGAAGCATTAGAGTGCTCTTTAGATTGTCTGATTTTAAGAAGAATATAGTGTCTGAGCGCTTCTTTAGGGTGCTGTTCTGCAGTCATCTCTTCCATATCTACTAACCAAATTTTTAAGATTTGGCTAAGTACTTCTTTATAAAGTACTTCTTTAGTTTTGAAATAGTAGAGAATATTGGATTTTGGTAGATTAGCTTGATCGGCAATAGAAGAAATAGTCGTTCCGTTATAACCAAACTCGGCAAAGCGCTGTTCCGCCACGGTTAAAATTAACTGTAGATTACCTTTACGAATATCGGCTGATTTTCGACGTTTGACTACGCTTTTTTTAATGTCATTCATTAATGCTTCTCCGCACTGTTATATCGCAACAGCCTTGTCATGGTGCAGTATTACTCCACATTCACATCTTAGATCGAAGTGATTATTATTTAAAGGCTTATAAGCGATCTCTACGATTAATATAAGCTTAATTTTTATACTAAGCAAAACAATCGCTTAGCTTCATGTTTGTTTTTTAATCTAACTTGTTGACTCCGCGGTCAGGTAGTTGGCTTGTTGTTTGCATTGTCTCAAGAGTTAATCATAAAAAGATAGTGCATCATTAAATTATAAATAGGAGAGGTTATAGTGATGAATATGGACAATTCAGTAAACTATTCACAGCAACAATTAGCATTAGACCAAATGTTTAAAGATATCAATCCAGCTTTGAGTGCTCGTCAAGCAGGCATCGAAAGCTCGCGTTGTTATTATTGTTATGATGCACCTTGTATTAAGGCATGCCCATCGAAAATTAATATTCCCAGTTTCATTGCTAGCATCCATGCGGATGATTTAACTGGTGCAGCTAAAACTATTTATAAAGAAAATATTATGGGTGGAAGTTGCGCTCGCGTTTGCCCAACAGAGATTCTTTGTGAGCAAGCCTGTGTTCGTAATCATGAAGCTGAACAGTCGCCAGTTAAAATTGGTTTGTTGCAACGACATGCGACAGATAATGCAGAATTTGAAGGTCACCCTTTTGAGCGAGCTGAAAGTACTGGTAAAAAAATAGCAGTGGTTGGTGCTGGACCTGCAGGTTTGAGCTGTGCACATCGTTTATCACTGTTAGGTAATGAAGTTGAAGTGTTTGAAGCGCAGCAAAAAGCAGGGGGCTTAAACGAATACGGTATTGCTAAATATAAGTTGACTGAAAATTTTGCTCAAGAAGAAGTAGATTTCATCTTAAGCATTGGTGGAATTACTGTGCATTACGACAGAGCCTTAGGAAAAGATATTAGTTTATCGACACTCAAAGATGAGTTTGATGCTGTATTTCTCAGTATCGGTTTACAAGACACTTCTTCGCTTTATTTAGAGCATGAAGATAATGATTCTGTTTTAAATTCAGTTGATTTTATTAAAGAGTTACGCCAAGCCACAGATATCGATCAGTTAGACATTCCAAAAGACAGTGCCGTTGTGATTGGTGCCGGTAACACCGCTATTGACATAGCTTGTCAATTAAAACGTTTAGGCACAGAAGAAGTTACTTTGGTTTATCGCCGTGGTGAAGCACAAATGAGTGCTACAGGGCATGAACAACAAATTGCTAAAAATCACCAAGTCCGCATTAAAACATGGAGCCAGCCAGAAAAAATTAATCTTGATGATCAAGGTAAATTAAGTTCTATGACTTTCAGTAAAACTTACCTCGATGAAGGCAAACTAAAAAGTACAGAGGAGCAGTTTGAAGTCGCTTGTAGTGCAGTGTTCAAAGCGGTGGGCCAAAAAATGGCTTACCCACAGACTGAACAGCTCATTCCCACTATTAGTAACGGTAAAGTCGCTACTTTCCATAATCAATTAACTAGCATTGAAGGAGTCTTTGCTGGTGGTGATTGTACTGGAGTAGGGCAAGACTTAACTGTTGAAGCTGTTCAACAGGGAAAATTAGCGGCACTCGCAATTCATCAAGAACTAACTTCATCTGAGGAGAAGTAACATGGCTGATTTATCAATAGATTTTGTAGGAATAAAAGCACCCAATCCATTTTGGTTAGCCTCTGCGCCACCAACTGATAAAGCATATAACGTGGAGCGAGCTTTTGAAGCTGGCTGGGGCGGTGTTGTTTGGAAAACTTTAGGTGAAGATCCTGCTGCTGTGAATGTTTCATCTCGCTATTCTGCACTTTATGATCATAACGGTGAAGTGTCTGGTTTTAATAATATTGAATTGATCACTGACCGTAGTTTAGAGATTAATCTGCGAGAAATTGAAGCGGTGAAAAAAAGTTGGCCTGACCGTGCTTTAGTTGTGTCGTTAATGATGCCTTGCGAAGAGCAAATTTGGAAAACTATCTTAAAGCAAGTAGAAGCAACAGGCGCAGATGGTATTGAACTTAATTTTGGTTGTCCTCATGGTATGCCTGAACGTGGTATGGGTGCCGCTGTTGGCCAGGTTCCTGAATATGTTGAGATGGTAACGCGCTGGTGTAAAGAGCACAGCAAAATGCCAGTCATTGTTAAGCTAACACCGAATATTACTGATGTACGTTTCCCTGCTCGTGCGGCAAAAAGCGGAGGCGCTGACGCAGTGTCTTTAATTAATACCATTAACTCTATTACTAGTATTGACCTTGATGCAATGGCGGCACGTCCGATTGTTGATGGTAAAAGTACACACGGTGGTTATTGTGGTCCCGCTGTTAAACCAATTGCATTAAATATGGTAGGAGAAATTGCACGTGATCCAGAAACTGCAGGTTTACCTATTTCTGGAATAGGCGGCATTGGTAACTGGCGTGATGCCGCTGAGTTTATCTCTCTAGGTGCAGGCTCTGTACAGGTTTGTACTGCTGCAATGATTTACGGCTTTAACATTGTTACTGAAATGAAAGAAGGCCTATCAAACTGGATGGACAGTAAAGGCTACGAAAGCATTGAGGATTTTAAAGGTTTGGCTGTACCTAACACGACAGACTGGAAAAAACTCAATATGAATTACAAGGTAGTTGCAACTATCGATGAAGATAAATGTATTGGTTGTGGTCGTTGTTACCAAGCCTGTGAAGACACGTCACACCAAGCTATCGAAGTGACTGCAAATGAAGATGGTACCAATAGTTTTGGCATTATTGATGATAACTGTGTGGGTTGTAACCTTTGTGAAATTACTTGTCCTGTTGATGACTGTATCACCATGGATGAGCGTTCAAAAGGCCAACCATATATGAACTGGATGCAAGATGAGCGTAACCCGCATCGCGAAGAAGCTTAATAGATTATTCGATAGATTTTTTGAGGTGAATTATGAATAAAAAACAAGTTAATCATAGCCTGACACAGTCGCAATTAGATGCACATTGGATGCCGTACTCTGCAAACCGAGAATTCAAAAAAGATCCTCGAATTATTGCCTCTGCGTCTGGTCGTTACTTTACTGATGATGCGGGTCGTAAAATTTTTGATGGATTATCCGGCCTTTGGTGCACTGGTTTAGGGCATGGGCGTCCAGAGATTGCTGAAGCAGTCAGCAAACAATTAAAAACCTTGGATTATTCCCCAGGTTTTCAATTTGGTCATGAAAAGTCATTTCAATTGGCTGAAAAAATTACTGAGTTTATGCCCCAAGGCTTAAATCGGGTTTTTTATACAGGCTCAGGCTCTGAAGCGGCAGAAACCTCGTTAAAAATGGCGCGTGGTTATTGGCGTAAAAAAGGGCAAGCGACTAAGACTAAATTAATTGGTCGTGGCTTAGGCTATCACGGTAGTAATTTTGGCGGCATCTCCGTCGGCGGTATTGGCGGAAATCGAGCCATGTTTGGCCCTGCTGTTGAAGCTGATCATCTTCGCCACACTATGCTGCCAGAAAATATATTTAGTAAAGGACAACCAGAAAACGGTAAAGCGTTAGCGGAAGAGTTATTGGATGTTATTGCATTACATGACGCGTCTAATATCGCTGCAGTGATCGTGGAGCCGTTATCTGGCTCTGCTGGTGTGATCCCTCCACCTGTTGGTTACTTGGATCGCCTACGTGAAATTTGCACCGATAATAATATTCTACTGATATTTGATGAAGTAATTTGTAGTTTTGGACGAATGGGGGCAAAAACGGGTTCGGAAGCTTTTGGTGTCGTACCGGATATGATCAATATCGCTAAACAAGTTACTAATGGTGCTATCCCGATGGGAGCTGTGGTAGCTAAGCAAGAGATTTACGATACCTATATGGATAACAGTGGTGGTGAACATATGATTGAATTTCCACATGGTTATACCTATTCAGCTCACCCTGTTGCTTGTGCCGCAGGTTTAGAGACATTAGATCTTTTACAGCAAGAAAAGCTGCCAGAAAGAGTGAAAGCGATGAGCGATTATTTCCAACAGGCTGTACATAGTTTAAAAGGTTGTAAACATATTGTAGATATTCGTAATTATGGTTTTGCTGCTGGCTTTACTATTGCGCCGAATAACGGCGACCCTGCATTAAGACCTTACCAAATTGGTATGAAAATGTGGCAAAAGGGTTTTTTCATTCGTTATGGCGGAGCCACTATCCAACTCGGTTTACCCTTCACCACTGAAAAATCTGAAATTGACTCTTTAATAAATGCGTTAGGCGAAACATTTAACGAAATAGCTTAAAAAATTAATAGCGTGGTAAACCCACATGGAGATTGTTATGACACAAATAGTAGGCCATTTTATTGATGGTGAAGTAGTAGAAGATAGTAGCCGCACGCAAGATGTATTTGACCCAGCACTGGGTGAAGTTGCAACACAAGTTGCTTTAGCTTCAAAGGATACGGTGGAAATGGCGATAGCCTCTGCTCAAAAAGCTTTTCCGGAATGGCGAAACACTCCACCTTTAAAACGTGCACGCATTATGTTCCGCTTTAAAGAGTTGTTGGAAGAAAATAGAGATAAAATTTGTCATCTGTTAGGTAAAGAGCACGGAAAAATTTTGCACGATGCGGCAGGTGAGTTACAGCGTGGTATTGAGAACGTTGAATATGCTTGTGGTGCACCTGAATTGTTAAAAGGTGAATACAGTAAAAATGCTGGACCCAATGTCGATTCTTGGAGTGAATTACAATCGATCGGTGTAGTAGCTGGGATTACGCCTTTTAACTTTCCCGCTATGGTGCCGATGTGGATGTTTCCATTAGCCATTGTGTGCGGCAACTGTTTTATTTTGAAACCCTCCGAAAGAAACCCAAGTGCACCATTATTTTTAGCGCAGTTATTACATCAAGCGGGTTTACCTAAAGGTGTATTGAATGTAGTAAATGGTGATAAACAAGCTGTCGATGCTATTCTAGAAGATAAGCGAGTTAAAGCGGTTAGTTTTGTGGGATCAACTCCGATTGCTGAGCATATTTATACCAAGGCAACGGCAAGTGGTAAACGCTGCCAAGCATTAGGCGGGGCTAAAAACCACGCGATTATTATGCCAGATGCCGATATGGATAATGCGGTTAATCAATTATTAGGCGCAGCCTTTGGTTCATCCGGCGAGCGCTGTATGGCTTTGTCTGTGGTAGTTGCTGTAGGTGATAAAGCCGCTGATGCATTGATTGAGAAAATGACCACTGCCATGCAGAGCTTAAAAGTAGGGGTGTTTGATAATACTGATAATGATTTTGGTCCTGTTATTACAAAACAGCATCAAGAAAAAGTAGTGGGTTACATTGATAGCGCTGAAGCAGATGGCGCACAAATTGTTGTCGATGGTCGTGACCTAAAAGTTGAAGGTTATGAAAAGGGTTACTTTGTTGGTGCGACCTTAATTGATAACGTTCAAGCTGAGATGGATAGCTATAAAGCTGAAATATTCGGTCCTGTATTACAAGTCATGCGTGTTGAGTCTATGGAGCAGGCGATGCAGTTAATCAATGACCATGAATACGGCAATGGTACTTGCATATTCACCCGTGACGGCGAAGCTGCTCGATATTTTTCAGATAATATTGAAGTGGGTATGGTTGGAATTAACGTACCATTGCCTGTTCCAGTTGCCTACCATAGTTTTGGTGGTTGGAAACGTTCACTGTTTGGTGATTTAAGTGCCTACGGTCCAGATGGTGTTAAGTTCTACACAAAACGTAAAACCATTACGCAACGCTGGCCATCAAGTGGGGTAAGAGAAGGGGCGAGCTTTGCTTTCCCTAGTTAAGTAATAGTCAACGACTCTAAAATTATACCCATAAAAATAAAAGCCCTTGTTTGTTAAATGCAAACAAGGGCTTTTTGTTATTTTATTAAACATTTTTAGGTTATTAATTATATAATTTTATTTATCTTTTAATAATTTATTGATTTTAAATGCGAGTTATATACTCTTGCGCAGCTATTTTCTAAATAGTATTTACAGTAGTTTTTCATTAGAAATTCGACAATTACATTAATACGTAAGTTATGAGTATTTTATAACTTAAAGATTTAAGGACAAACACAAGTGAAATTAATAAACGGACTAACGGTAATTCTAACAGTCTTAATACTATCTGGCTGTGCAAGAGGGTTGAACTCTGTAGAAAAAAAAGAATATGCAGCTTTTGAACAAGACGGAGTATTAATTGAAGAAAAAAATCCTACTGTTGGGGCAGTTTTAGGTATTTTACCTGGTTTTGGCTCTTTTTACGCAGGTGAACCTGGCTTAGGAGTAATAAACTTACTATTTTGGCCTGTTTCTGTATTGTGGGATCCTGTTAGTGGTTATGACGGTTCTATGTCTATCAATTATGCAGTGACTAAATATCAATTGCGTAAAGATAAAGAAAAAAAGCTTAGTATATTGGCTGATAAATTGGTAACAAATCAAATTGATAGTAATCAGTATCTTGCTGAAAAAACTGCTATTGAACAGCAATATAATTATTAATACTTTATTAATATATAAGTAATAAAAATGCCGCTCTTGAGCGGCATTAATCATCGCCACCAAGTATTGGTATTTCAAGGTAAGTTTTGCCGGTAATTCAAATTGGTCTATTTTGTGCCCCCACATCTAATTAAACTTATCTGTATAGATACTAGGTGCAACGATAATTTTACCCCCTGCGCTTGCATCTTCTAAGACATCTTCTAATTCACTTGTAGTATCGATATTAAAAATTTTAAGTTTACTTTTTATTGAATATAAATAATTGATCTATAAAGCTTTGAAATTAGTAAAAAATGTAAATTTATTAGTGTTTTGCTTCCCTAATTAATATATTGATAACTATTATCATTATTGTAGGTGTAAAGAAAAATATGGATATTAAGTTAACTAAGCTGTTGGTATTAAGCACATCATTTGTATTGATGACTGCTTGTAACGATGAATCAACAGAATTATCTGATGTCATTAATGGGCAACTAGAAGTGGCTGTTTCTGGTTTAAGTTATGCTACTGATACACTTTATGGCACAACCGATGAATCTGGATCATTTGAGTATAGAGACGGTGAAACAATCACTTTTAGTCTTGCGGGTTATAACTTGTCTGCTGTAGCTGCAGACTCAACTATTTATATTTCTGATTTAGTGGAAGAAAGTAGTGCTCGTCAAACGCAATCGATAAAGCTGTTAAAAATGATGCTAGCGTTAGACGATGATAACGACATTTATAATGGCCTAAGCTTGGATATTAGTGTTTTAGGCGATGAAGAACTAGATTTTATTGATATTTCTGATGCTGACTTTGATCAAGCAACAAGTTCGGTGACTAATACTACAGTATTTGCTTATGCGAAAAATATGAATTTAGGAAGTTATACGACTTTATCAGCTGGTAATCATCATACTCTTGGATTAACAGCTGCGGGCAAACCTTTTAGTTTTGGTGAAAATTATGGTGGTGTTGTTTATGCTGAGTCACCAAGTCGCTACTGTGGTAGTGAATTAAGGTTAAAATTAGGTAGAGAGTCTGACACTGACCTTGAACCTGGTACAGAGTTAAATAAAGAAGGAAATGATAGTTATACTGATGAAGAGAATGCCTGTTATATCGAAGGTAATATTGCACGTCAATATGGTCTTTATAATGCAAATTCAGGTTGGGTAACTTTAAGCGATGATTCTTTAACGTTTAATCGTATTTCAACAGATCAAACAGATGGTGCAATGGTTACCGAGGATGGCCGTTTATTTGTTTTTGGTGCGAATACTTTAGGTGGATTAGGTTTAGGCAATAGTGCTCCAGTAACATTTCCAACGGAAGTCGTATTACCTAATGATGATTTAGCGATTTATGCAACTTCTGGAAGCGCTAACACATATGTCCTTACTCGTTCTGGTAATGTCTATTCTTCTGGAGACAATGGTAATTTGCAATTAGGTCGATTAGATGATGCTTCGGATGATCAAACCACCTTTGGTTTAGTGTTAATTTCTGAACCCGTAGTCGATATTGCAGTTCGTGATTATACCGTTTATGCATTAACGGAAACAGGTGATGTTTATTCTTGGGGCAATAACTCTAGTAAAGGTGAGCTTGGTGACGGTAGTGTCAGTGTGGATCGTTCAACACCTCTAAAAATATTAGAAGGCAAAAATATTGTTGTTATTGAAGCAGGGGCAGACTTTGGTTTAGCTGTGGATAATGATGGTGTAGTTTATGGCTGGGGCAACAATACTTATGGAGCGCTAGCACAAGGAACTGCAGAGTTAAGTGGCTCTATCTACAAAGTGTTTGATGTTGAAAGTGTATTGATACCTGAAGTTATTGATCATTTGTCTACAGGCTCTGGTGCGTTAGGTACAGATCGTATCATTGCTTTCCAAGGTGGTAGTCGTAATGCCAGTGCTTTAACTGAAGCTGGCGATATCTATTCTTGGGGTGATATGGGGACTGGTTATATGGGTAATGGTTATGAAGTTGATAGCTCTGGCATTGAACGTCAAATATCAGTAGAGGCTGTTAAGAATACAACTTTAGATGAAGAATTTATTGTATCTATGAGTGCTAATACATCAAGTCATTTTGCAGTTACAAAAGACAATATTGTTTATGCTTGGGGGTCAGGTAGTGATGGGCGATTAGCAGTTGAGCAAGATGTTTGTGAAGAGACCAATACAAATTTATACGATGGCACAGCATCATCAACTGTTTGTTATTCTCCTATTGAAGTAGATGTAATCCCTATAAATTCACTTTAAGATTATTTGATTTTATAAAAGGTTTTAACTTGATTGTTAAAGCCTTTTCATTTTAATTGACTATAGAAAGTCACAGTTAAATATCTGATTAACGTGATAAACTGAATTTCTTTTTGTAGGTTTCGTTTGTGTATACTCCATTACGAAATTTTACTAATTATTTTCAAATGGATTTACTATGGCTTATTTATTATCGGTAACCCTACTTTGGGCGTTCTCTTTTAGTTTGATTGGCGTATATTTGGCTGGTCAGGTCGATGCTTGGTTTAGTGTGTTTATTCGTATTGCGTTAGCGGCATTAATTTTCCTCCCTTTTTTAAAAATAAAGCAAGTTGATAAGCCTTTGGCTGTTCGTATTATGATGATAGGTGCGGTCCAGTTAGGGGTTATGTATGTCTTTTATTACCACTCTTTTTTGTATTTATCGGTACCAGAAGTGTTGTTATTTTCGGTCATGACACCCATTTATGTCACTTTACTGAATGATGCGTTGGATAAGCGCTTTAAGCCTCAATTTTTTCTCGTTGCTGTTATTTCTGTAGTAGGAGCTGTGGCTATTCGTTACGGTAATATTAGCAGTGACTTTTGGTTTGGTTTGTTATTAGTGCAAGGCGCTAATCTTTGTTTTGCGATAGGGCAGGTGGCGTATAGTCGCTTAATGTCTAAAAGTGAGTTAGACCATAAAACAGTTTTTGGCTGGTTTTTTATTGGTGCTCTGTGTGTGGCTACGGTTTGTTATGTTTTGTTTGGTGACGCTAGTAAGCTACCAACAACAAATACACAATGGGGGATATTGCTTTACCTGGGTACTGTTGCATCTGGTCTTGGTTATTTTGCTTGGAATAAGGGGGCAACCATGGTCAATGTGGGAACTTTAGCTATTATGAATAACTTGTTAATTCCAGCTGGCATTATAGTTAATTTACTTATTTGGAATAAACAAGCTGATTTACTGAGGTTAAGTATTGGTGCAGTTATCATTGTTAGCGCGTTAATTCTCAATCATTATTTAAACAAAAGAGTAGCAATTAGCTCTACGATATAACCTTTATATGCGTTAACCAAGCAACTAGAGCTTGGTTAACGTTAAGGGCTATTTAATCAAATAGAGCTCTTGTTCTAGGCGAGACAAATAATATAATTCGATCCAATATTAAAACAGTAACTATTGCGGCCGCTGCAAGTGGAAATAATAGTGAGATTGGTAATAATAACCAAGTGGCTTGTTTCCAACGTTTTAGGTTCTTAGGTTTTTGAGGCGCTGCTAATAGCATTTTTCCTTGTGGTCGACGCATCCACCACATTACAACACCTGTTATAGATATCAATAAGATAGATAAACAAAATAAGGTGTTAACTATATAATTCCAAATTCCCCATTGTCCCATGTGTAAAGAAATACCGACTGCCATTGATTTTGCAGCTAAACTATATTCTTCATAACCAATATCGGCTAATACTTTACCTGAGTATTGATCAAAATGAACAGTACGATCGTCAGTTGCATTCTCAATATCTTTACTCATAGAACTGG
Organism: Psychromonas arctica; assembly: GCF_036697365.1. GTDB lineage: Bacteria > Pseudomonadota > Gammaproteobacteria > Enterobacterales > Psychromonadaceae > Psychromonas > Psychromonas arctica_A. The sequence continues at coordinate 363,976 of NZ_JBAHZA010000001.1, read as the reverse complement.
CTGAAGTGGTATAAACACCTGTTTCACTTGATGGAAAAAACACTTGAAATTGAGTGAAACCTAGAGCTTGTGATTGCTTAATAATACTATCAATACTTATTTGTTGAGTTGTCTTGGTTTTTTCAGACTCAGGTAATAAAGACTGCTCTAACCCCCAAGGGATTTGTTTTAATCCTGGTACATTTAAACTTTCGTGAGTGATAGTTGATGAAACACTGCTTGCACTTTTTTGCATTGGAAAAGTGCTCCAGGCTTGTAACATTGAGCCTCCCCAAACACTTGCCCAAGCTAAGCCTGATACACAGAAAAATAATAAGATTGCTGAAATCCAGACTCCGATTACTGAATGCAAATCACGCCAAAAAGCGCGCCCTTTATTTGCGGTTATGGAGAGTGCCTCTTTAAGTGTTTTACCCGACTCAGGCCACCATAAGTAAATACCTGTGATGACTAATAAAATAGTAAAACTAACTGCAATTTCAATCATTTTATCACCAGTATCTCCAATCATGAAGGTACCATGTGTTTCGTCAGCCCACGCATAAAGCGAGTCTGAGATTGAGAGTTCTCCTAAAACTTTTGCTTGGTAAGGGTCTACGAAAACCGTTAAAGCTTCATCATTATGCATTATTTGGAAGCGTGTTGAATCATTAGGGCTGCGCGGAGAGTGTATAGATTAATAACATCATCAGGGTAAGCCTGAGCAACCAATGATTTTTGTGCTGAGTAGGTAATAGGCGATTGAGTCACTTGTTCAACTTGATATAAATCTTGATTTGTCCACTTTTCAACAACAGGGGAGTAAAGCATTAATAAACCAGTTACGGCGAGCATCATTAGGAATGGAATTGTGTAAAGCCCTGCATAAAAATGCCAGCGCCAAACTGACATATAGAAAGATTTTGGGTTACTCATAGAAGTCCTTGAAAGAGTGGTATTTTTCATTATTTTTAAACTATTCGGTTCAATGATTGAATTAGGTTTTAAAGTAATAAAGTTAATGATTTAGTAGTTAGAAACGGGGCCAAATTATACGTGATTATTTATTTAATTAATTGAAAAATTGGTCCTAATTTTAATTTTTAGTCATAAAAAAACCGAATGCAATACATTCGGTTTTTGGATGAAATCTTAAATAAGATTAACCTTGTTTGTGTACATGCACATCCATTTGTGGGAATGGAATGCTAAGGCCTTCATTTGCGAATGTTTTATATACATTTTCATTCATATCGAAGAATACACCCCAGTAATCTGGTGCTTGAACCCATGCACGAACAGTGAAGTTCACTGAGCTATCAGCTAGTGCAGAGACAACAATAACAACTTCAGGATCTTTAAGGATACGTGTATCAGCATCACACATTTGTTTGATTACTGCGCGTGCTTTATCGATGTCATCACCGTAAGCAATACCAATTGTCCAATCTACACGACGTTTTTCTTCCGTTGAAAAGTTAGTCATTGAACCAGTTGATAGACCACCATTTGGTAAGATGATTGTTTTATTATCACCTGTTTTTAAGATAGTGTTGAAAATTTGAATTTCACGAACTGTACCTGCATGGCCTTGTGCGTCGATGAAGTCACCTACTTTGAATGGCTTAAATAGTAAGATCATTACACCACCTGCAAAGTTTTGCAGTGTACCTGATAATGCCATACCAACTGCTAAACCAGCAGCAGCTAAAATTGCAACAAATGATGTCATTTCAATACCAAGCATACCTAGTACAGTAATACCTAGCATCACCTTCAAGATCATACCTGTTAAGCTATGTAAAAACGGCTTTAACGAAGCATCAACTTTGCTTTTAGTCATTATTTTATCTAAACCACTTAAAAGTAGTTTAATAATCCAAGAACCTACTATCCAAACTACTATTGCAGCAATTAGTTTAGGTCCATATATCAGCGCAATTTCTGTTGCTGAATCAATCATTCCATTTGCGTCCATCTTTCTTTCCTTAGTTTTAGAAGTACATAAAATTGACAATGTATAGAAAACTGTGAAATACATCCAGTACTGAATCGAATTAATACTGCAGGTAGTGAGCTATATCATATTTGTACATATAATTGACACTTTTTTGCTCGGGTATCACTCCAAAAGTAATATTTTCACGAGATAAAAATAGATTTAAAGTCGTTTATTGAACTCTCGGATATTTAATTAAACAAAAAAAAGACACTATAAACGTCTGTTCATAGTGTCTTTATTTATCATCGTAGTTATAAGTATTGTTAGCTTTTAAAAGTTAGTCATGTTTATGCGTTATTTCAGAGTCATTTGTTTCATTGACAACTTTTTGAATTGGTTGGTTCCTAACACACATCAGCGCTGTTGACATATATTGGCATGTACCAATATATAAATCATCGTGCACCCCTTCATATTGACACGCTTGTGAACGTGCTTTTTCAGTGCAGGCTGCTAATGCCAACTTATTCAAAGGCCCTGAATGTGCAAAAGCAACATTAGATACACCGAATAATATTGCAGTTAGCCATAATAAAGACCATTGACGTTTTAATGTTCTATTCATCATGGTGCTTACTCTTCAGGTCTTGGTGGGCGTTTGCCATCCTGTGGACCACCATCTGGTGGGCCACCTGCCGCTTGGACTGTTTCACCGTGCATACAACCGATAAACATATTTTCGCTTGGACTTGCTGCATGGTAATGGTAACCACGAATTGCATCAGTTGTACCACGACACTCATCAAGCATCTCTTCTTCGCCTTGCGCATTTTTCATTGCGTATATTGGATATCCGTCCATAGCATAACCAATTAATGGTGCATGCCCATCATCGCTGGCTTCAGATTTATCAGTACAGCCATTTGTTGAGTGGTAGTGGTAACCTTGATGAACATTAATATGTCCACCACAATCATCAAATGCAGCAATGGTATAACTACCTAAAATGGCATCAATTGGTGCAGGACCAGATAATTCAGCGCCATCAAGTGCAATACCTACAGTATGAACTCGACCAGTCGTTTTTGTTGCTGGAATCGGTGTGGTCGGAATTAAGTAAGTCACACTAAAATCATCGTCAAGATAAGCAAGTTGACATTCGATACAGTTTTGCTTGTATTGCTCTTCAACGTCCGGACGAGCTGCACCTAAACAAGCAGCTTTAGTTGCTGTATATCGTACTTTGTTAGTTTTTGCATCGTATACAGCCCACTTATCATCTTCGTAATACTCATCTAATTTTAAGATAAACTCACCGGTAATATCGACTAACTCTCCTGAGCCTTCTTTGCTAAACCATTTTCCGCCATCTTCTGGGCCATCACTGGTCGTTCTTGGGCAAAATGGACCTGGTTCCCTGCCTGCTGGTGCGCCAGATGTAACGAATTTGTAGCAGGTTGTTTCTGTTCCCTCTGCTGTTGTGCAATCTACTATGGTTGGTTCTTCAACAAATGCCCCTTCTTTAAACATCGAAAGGCTGATTCCTTGAGTTACGTGATTAGCTTTAGTGGTTGGCGTGGTTGTTTCTGTCGTCGATTTTACTTCTGTTTCGCTGTTACATCCAACTAAAGTGACTAATGCACTAAAGGCAACGAGTCCTGTTAATAGTCGCTTTCTTGTTAAGCTCATGATGAGATCCTTTTTGTTAAGGGCATTAATTTTGATACATCTTATTGATTAATAATCAGCATCAGATTACATGACATATTAAATTAAGATTGTGATATGTGGAATTATTTTGAAAAAGAACATACCATTATTTACTCTCAATTATAGTGATATCTGGGTTAATAAAAGGTTAATATTCGCTATTAATAGACCATTTTATACCTTAAAAACTATTTTAACTTTTCAAACACTTGCAAAAAAAGCGTTTACCAATCCTGACATAGTCATAATAGGCTCTCTTAGGTAGAGGGTTTAATATCAAACTAATATAATGATAATTATTAAGTATTAACGCATAATGTCACTTTTTACAAAGCCATCTATTAAAAGCAACCTCTCCATTTTGTTAGGTTGCTTTTGTATTTTTATTTTAGCGTATTTGTATTAATTAGCGCCTTATGTTTGATATATAAAATATAGTCGTTAACTATTACCGATAACCATTGCAAAGAGAAAATTATGCGTGGAGAAATCCATTTAGTCTTAGCGACCATGCTTGCCGGTATTGGTTGGATCGCCTCAAAACTAGTAATAACAGGGGTGCCTGGAGATTTGTTTATTGCAGCTCGTTTTTTAATCGCTAGTTTTATTTTATTGCCTTTTTGCTATAAAAGTATCTACCGTTTAACAATGCATCAAATCTTATCTGTATGTGGTGTTGGCCTAATGTTAACGCTAGGCATACAGGTTTGGATCTACGCGGTATCAATTACTAATAGCCTTTCCGAAGGAGCATTTATCATGAGTTTAGCGATGATTATTGCCCCTTTTACTGCTTGGCTATTTTTTAGAGAAAAACCCAAACGCGCATTTTGGATTGCTTTACCTATCTCGGTTATTGGCATGATGTTATTAACGTTGGGAAATGGTTGGAAAGTGGAGAGTAGCCAATGGTGTTTCTTATTATCATCTGCACTTTTTTCTGTTCATTTTATTTTTAATAAACGTGTCACTAATACAGTTAAACCTTTAGTTTCTATTTATTTTCAATTATTAACCGTTGGAGTGGTGAGCTTTGTTTATGTCTTGTTAACTGAAGAGGTTACATATCAACTGAATGACACGGTGGTTTTTTGGTTTATTGTTTCAACCTTAATTGCAACTTCTATTCGTTATCTTTTTCAAAGCGTTGGACAATTTTCAGTAAAGATTGAAACTGCAGCACTGATTATGATTTTAGAGCCTATCTGGACTTTATTATTAAGCATAAGCATGTTGGGTGAAGAAATTAAACTGCAAAAACTATTAGGGGCAGCAGTTATTTTCTTGTCTTTATTTGTTTATGTGAAATTATCGAGGAGATAGTTTTCTAGTAATGGGGTGTGATGACTTAGAACTAGCTACTAATTGAGCTAGTTCTGATTTAATCAAAGAGTTAAGCTTTATCTTCTCCGGAGTTACGTGACCAATAACCCGCTAATAAAGAACCGCTAATGTTATGCCATACTGAGAAAATTGTACCGGCAATCGCTGCCGTTGGTGCAAAAAACTTCATGGCTAATGCTGCTGCTAATCCTGAATTTTGCAAGCCCACTTCAAAAGCGATGGTGCGGCATACTCTTTCTTCGAAACCGAGTTTTTTAGTAATAAAATAACCTGCTAGTAAACCAAATGAGTTATGTAAGATAACCGCTATTGCGACCATTGGACCAACAGTGACTAAGTTATCAACGTTTAGCGCTACCACGATTGCAATGATCACGACAATTGCAGCCATTGAAACTAGTGGCAAGATTGGTGCAATAAAGGTAATTGGTTTATGTAAAAAGGTGTTAATTACTACGCCTAATATAACTGGAATTAATACAATCTTAACTAAACTAATGATCATACCAGTGACTGGAATATCAATAGCTTTACCTGCGAGTAACTCAACTAACAGTGGAGTGAAAATTACACTTAATAAAGTGCTGATAGCAGTCATCGAGATTGATAAAGCAACGTCACCCTTGGCTAAAAAGCACATCACGTTACTACTTGTTCCACCTGCAACAGCACCAACAAGAACTAAACCAACGGTTAAATTAGCATCAAAATTAAGCAATAATGCAATAGCTAAAGCGACGATTGGCATCACTGTAAATTGTAATATCACCCCGACAGTGACGGCTTTCCTATTTTTACTTACTTGTGCAAAATCTTTAGCAGTTAAGGTTAAGCCCATTGCTAACATAATAAGGGTTAACAAAGGGACTATATAAGCCTTTAAAGCGATAAATAAGCTTGGTTGTAAAAAAGCTAATACAGATAATGCGATAGCCCAAATAGGGAATAAGTTAGTTATTGTTGCGATCATAATGGTTCCAATTTTATAGCAGCTATACTCATTAAATGATCTACTTTACAGATTCAGATTACTTACTCTATGTTGTAAGCTTATTGTTAATAATAACCTTTAAAGTATTATTATTCCTGATGACTAGGTTATCAAATACTCAAATAAATTAGTTTCCAAAAGCCATCCGCTTACGTTATGTATTGAGTCATTTTCCTAGGTAGCAATTTAAATCGTTTAGTTAATATAACTGGTGTTAGGTATGTTAAGGATAGTGAGAATAAACAGTTGATTTTAAATATGCAATATAGGTTTTCTTAATATGTGAATTGATGAAGTGAAAGTGGGTAGAGCCACTTTAGGTTAAATTGAAGTGGCTCCAGGATTCAAGGTTTATAGTAAGATTAAGGAGAAATCATTGAGCACTAAAACTAATATCACCATAATAAGATTCAGCTTGACCACCACTGTTATCAGTGTCTGTCATGATCGCAATCACATCAATATAACGATAAGCTTTTAGATTCTTTTGTTCACTGCCTTTATCTCCAAATTGCTCTATTAAATCTTGGTAAACATTACGTTTTTCTTGATACCACTGGTTTATATTCGCTTGTTGACCACGTACCGCAATCATTTTCACTCTATCGCCAATAAAAGCGTTATTCCATACTGTACCTTGAGCTTGATTACTAGACCAAACATAACTTAAACATTTACTACTCCAAATTGCAAAGCCGCCATCGATGATAATATAAATTCTAGCGACATAATCATCACCTGATTTTGTTTGTTCATCTAACCCTGATAGTTTAGAGGTTGTTAGCCAATCCCATTTTATAAATGGTGTTTTTAATAGATCAATGCGTTTCTTTAATACTAATCCTGAGGCACTGTTATTACTTTGTGCTTTAAGTACTGAGCGCTGATCATACTCGACTATATTGTAAGTGGATTGGCCTTCAAAGGATTCTTCTTCCCAATTCGTTAGGTCATTATTGGCAAAGGAGCTTATCTCAGTTACTGCGCTGGCTTGCAAGCTGATTAGAATACAGAATAGTAGTGATATTATTCTCATATTATTTCTCTTGAAATGGTTGATAGAGTGACATATTAGCCCTCTACAAAGTAGCAGTGCAATGTACTTTTAATAAAATGAGAATCTATTGATTAATACGCGAGATAGTCTTTACTGGCAGGTTGTTGATAAGCCTCTTTCAATAGAAGATAGAAAGAGGCCTCTTTTAGGATGTTAACATAGACTGGTTTTTACGACTAAGTTGAAAGTAACTCAATCCCCACATAATAAACCCACCTAAGAATAGCGCTGCTGCGACATAACCTGTTTGATTTGGTTGTGCTCCTTGTGCAATGGCTAATCCTCCGACCCAAGGTCCAATTGCATTGGCAATATTAAATGCACATTGTACTAATGCTCCAATCATTGCATGGCCATCAGGAGAAACATCCATTAGTAACGTTTGAATTAATGTTGCTAATCCGATACTACAACCAATTAAAAATATCACCGCATATAATTGCCAGATATTATGGCTCGCACCTACGTACATCAGGGCGAAAATAATGGTGAAGACTAAGCTTAATCCCGTTGCTTTGATTGCTGAACCATCGGCTGCTTTACCTAAGAAATAATTACCAATAGTACAACCGATGCCGAACATTACCATGGCAATAGAAATCGTATAAGCAGGGCTGTGTGTTACATCTAAGATAGTATCTGCGATATAGGTATAGATGCAAAATACACCGCCAAACCCGACAATGACTATCCCTAAAATAGACCAGACTAGTTTATCTTTTAATACACTCAATTCATTCAGCAGGTTTGAAGGTTTATTGTTATCGATATTTGGTACGACAAAGTAAACCAAAACAAGGGCTATTAAGGATAAAACTGAGGCGCCTGCCAAACAGTATCGCCAACTTAAATTTTGGCCAACTAGCGTTACTAAGGGAACGCCTACAATAGTAGCTATAGTTAATCCCATGAATATTTTAGACATAAAAGTTGCGCGTTTACCTTTTGGCGCAATATCAGCCGCTAAGAGAATTGCAGCACCAAAATAAGCACCATGGGGTAAACCACTTAAAAACCTAAATAAAATAAGTTGGTTCAAAGAGGTGGAAAGAGCACTTAATCCATTGGCTATAAACATTAGGCTTAAAAAAATCAATAAGGCTTTGCGTTTACGCATATTAGCAGTCGTTAGCATCAAAATTGGCGCGCCTACCACAACACCCATAGCATAAGCACTAATGGCATAACCTGATTCAGTTGGCGAAACATTAAAAGTTTCACTGATCAAAGGTAACATTGGCATCATTGAAAATTCAGTAAGGCCGAGTATAAAAGTGCCCAGCGCGAGGACTACCATGATAGCAACTCGATTAATGGGATATGCTGTTTGACCTGAGATCATAATTTTCCTTTCTACTAGTTAGTGATATATCGCCAATTGACTCATTTAACACTTGCTAGATCTCATTATTTTATAAAGCTAAATAGTAATGGGAAATGTGACGTTAGTCACCTAAATTTTTAAATGCTATGCAGGAGTAGAGGGTCTTAAGCCACTATTTATAAATATCCATAAAAGTAATTTATTTATATAGATCATCACATTTTTTACCTTAAGTCAGTGGTGAGCTTTATATTTTAATCTACACTTAAGGGGTAATTTTTATATTTATAAATGATCTGGCATTGTATTTGTGTCGTATTGAATTCCTGCGATTTATTTAAGTTTGAGCAAAGGAGAAATGGCTCAAGGGAAACGTGGTCATTAGAATTTTCATTCACATAGGAGGTGATTGATATGCAAGCACTGTTTATTGCATCAATTATGATGTTTTTTTCAAGTACTGTCTTAGCCGAAGGTAAAATTTTAAAGCTTGGTGTTGTTCCGCAACAATCGGCTTCTAATCTAGCAAAAGCCTGGCTACCATTAACCCTTTCTTTATCTGAGAAAACCGGCTATCAAATTCGTTTTGCTACAGCACCCAATATCCCTGAGTTTGAAAAACGAGTAGCCGCTGGTGAGTATGATATTACTTACTTAAATCCTTATCATTACACAGTATTTAGTCAATCCATCGGTTTACGTGCCATTGCTCGACAAAAAGATAAACGCATTCATGGCATTATAGTAGTGCGTAAAGACAGTGATATTTCAAGTTTATCTATGTTGTCTGGTGTAGAGATAGCTTTTCCTGCACCTGCTGCCTTTGCTGCAACTGTATTACCTCAAGCTCATCTTCGTCTCGAAGAGGTATCATTTATGCCACAATATGTTTCGTCTCATGATTCTGTTTACAGTGGTGTTGTAAAAGGGTTATTTCTTGCTGGTGGGGGGATTGACCGAACTTTATCTACTTTTCCTAAAGCGCAGTCAGATAAATTAAAAGTGATATGGCGCTCGGAAGGTTATACACCACACGCATTTGCAGTTTCTGCTGATTTAAGTGATGAAGAAACGGATCGTATTCAAAGTGCATTATTATCGTTAAATCATCAAGAGGATGGTATGAAAATATTGACGAGATTGGGCTTCAAAACAGGGCTAATGAAAAGTGAAGATAAAGATTGGGATGATGTACGTTCTTTAAAAATTGATTTATTGAATTGATCAGAGAAGCAATCATTATGTTAAATTTTAAACTCTCTTTTAAAATGAAAACAATTTTTGGCATTGCCATTATTGAAACTTTTTTTCTTTTTATATTAGTGTTAAATAGCCGATCAATTCTTTATGAAACAATTGAATTAGACATTAAAGATCAAGCTAATAATATTTCTACCCTATTAGCGACAGCCTCTGTTGATGCCGTCGTATCACAAGATATTGCTACACTAGATTCTATTTTGAACTCTACTATTGCCACCTCTAAAATATTGTATATTCGGATTTTGGGCCTCGACGAAGTGTTAGCTGAGGTCGGTAATCAGCATTTCTTAAATCAACCTTTTAAGGAAGATAATTCGATTGTTGATACTGAAACTGATGGGACTTACGATGCTTATGCCAATATCATGATCGATGGATATCAGTTTGGTCGAGTAGAAATTGGACTATCTATCGAAGAACAGCACTCGATTATTGATCAAGCAACCAGCCACCTGTCTACTATTGCTTTTGTTGAAATGTTATTCGTTGCTTTATTCTCATTGTTATTGGGCGTGGCATTAACGAAACGGTTAATTTTGTTGCAAGAAGCAACATTAAAAATGTCACAGGGAGAAACTGGATTACAGGTTCCAATTAAAGGCAGTGATGAAGTAACGAATGTATCTAAAGCATTTAATTTAATGTCTAAAAAAATAGGGCAAGTTACTCAAAAATTAAAATCAGATAATTCGCGTATGGACACGATAATGAATACGGTCACTGATGGAATTTTTATGATGAGTATTGAGGGTGATATTCATTCTATGAATCGTTCTGCTTGTCGACTGTTTGGTCTTAAAGAAAACTTAATAGTAGAACAGAGTATTTTTAATCTCATTCCTAAATTTAATTTAAATGGGATTATTAATTCAAAAGAGAAACATATACAAAATGTGGAAGGGCTTACCTTAAAAAGTAAGAACGTCGCTCTCGAAATACATTGCAATCAGATGGAGTTTGATAATCAGCAATATATTGTGGGTGTGATTCGTGATATGACTGAAATTAATCGACTTCAATATGAACTTCAGGCTGTGTTTAATTTGAGCCCTAATGGCTTTTTAATATTAGCTAACGACTTAAGTATTTCTTATGTTAATCCTGCATTTTATTCTATGTTTTCTATTGCACCTGAACGCTGTGAATTAGGTGGGAATAATTGGGCTTGTTTTACTGAGTTAATCCATAATTCCATCGATTATAACCATCATATGGATTTATCATTATTAGATGAGTTATTAACTGAAAATATTTTGTATTTAAAATCACCCGTTGAGAAAGTTCTAACTATTTCCCGTCGAAAAATTGATCAAGCTAATCCTGATTCATCAGATATTCTGTTTTTTATTGATATCACCCATTTAACAATTGTGGACAAGATGAAAAGTGACTTTTTAACTACGGCTGCTCATGAATTACGTACTCCTTTAGCAAGTATTTGTGGTTTTTCCGAACTATTATTAGCTAGAGAATACGATAAAGAGACCGCTGATGAGATGCACAACATTATTCATCGTCAATCTCTTAACTTAAAGCACCTATTGGATGAATTGTTAGATTTATCGCGAATTGAAGCAAGAGCTGGGAAAGGGTTTAATCTTTCTATACAGGATATTGAAAGTGTTATTAAAGCATCGTGCGTTGAAGTTGAGGGGGCCTTTAAAGGTCGAAAAGCTATTATTAACCCATTAGTCCCATGGCCAACTACGCTTGCTTTTGATATTGATAAAATACGACAAGTGTTAAAGAATTTATTAAGCAATGCGTTCAAGTATTCATCTAAAGATATCACTTTATCAACTAGTTTAAGGGAAGAGCTGGGCAAGACTTATTTTGGTATTAGTATTATTGATAAGGGCATTGGTATGACACCTCATCAATTATCACGTTTAGGCGAGCGTTTTTACCGCGCCGATGAGTCGGGTGCTACACCTGGCAGTGGTCTTGGAGTTGCTTTAGTTAATGAAATTATATCCATCCACGGTGGTAAAACGGAATATAGCAGTGAAAGTGGTCAAGGCATGACTGCAACATTTTGGTTACCATTAACTGTTAATAAATGTATTAAGGATTAAGTAATGAATAAAAAAAGAGTACTTATTGTGGATGACCAAGGCGAATTAAGAAAATTAGTTCGAATGACTTTAGAGTTTGGTGGTTATGAATTGCATGAAGCCGGTTATGGGGAACGGGCATTGGATCTAGCTGAGGTTATTCAGCCTGATCTGGTTATTTTAGATGTCATGATGCCAGGCGAAATAGATGGTTATCAAGTGTGTAAGAAACTAAAAAGTGGCGCTTTTGAAAAAGTGCCTTATGTGATCTTATTAACTGCAAAAGGCCAAAGCTCAGATCTAGATGAAGGGAGTAATGCTGGCGCTGATGATTATTTAATTAAACCTTTTAGTCCATTACAACTGATCGACACCGTAAAGTTAGCGTTACAATAATGAGTTGTTAGTCGACTCTAGGGGAATTTATGTCTGTTAAAAATAGTATTGATACTAGTGTTAATTCACTCGTTAATAAACTTGATTTCACTTTCTCTTCACTTGAGCCATACCATCATGCACTGAATATGTTAAAAGCCGAGAATGCTGCATTACAATCTCAGTTATTTCGATATGCTGAAGATTTTCAAAAACTTTTAGGTGATCGGGACTTAGCCGAAGAAAATGAAAATGAAAAGAATGCTGCTTACAAACAATTAGAGAGATTCAATCAAGATTTTATGGTTTTGTTAGAGCAAAAAGAAAAATCTTACCGTGCTTTAGAATCATCACATTTAGATACTATTAGACGATTAGCAACGGCGGCTGAATTCAAAGATGATGATACCGGGGTACATATTATAAGGATGAGTCGATTTTCTGCCATGATTGCTGATGCTTATGGGCAAAGCGAGGAGTATTGTAATTTACTTGAGCAGGCTAGCCCGATGCATGATATTGGTAAAATTGGAGTACCAGATAGTATATTGAAAAAAGCTGGGCAGTTAACACCAGATGAGTGGATTTTTATGCGGAAACATCCTGAGTATGGCGCAAATATATTAGGAGGCTCTGATGTCCCTGTATTACAAATGGCAGAAGAGGTAGCACTTGCACACCATGAAAAATACGACGGTTCAGGTTATCCATTACAGCTCAAAGGGAAGGAGATCCCGTTAAGCGGACGCATTGTTGCTTTAGCTGATTTTTTTGATGCCTTAACTATGGACAGATGTTATCGACCCGCTTTTTCAGATACAAAGGCATTAGCAATGGTTGAAGAAGGTAAGGGGACTCATTTTGATCCGAAAGTGGTTGATGCATTTTTCTCTGTAAGCGATAAAATAATTGAAGAGCGAGAAAGAATTAATGAGGCCAACAAAGCAAGTTAAAAATATCATATTTAAAGGAGTGCTCTAGAGGATATTGACGAACGAATATTGATACTTGATAGTCTCAATCGTGCTTATTTAATCCCCGGGAGGTTATTGATTATATGTGATCATGAGTAATTACTTTAACTGATTCATGATATTAGCATTGGCTGCAGGTTTGGCTACTGATCGAAAATTTGATTCTGAAAGTTTATTGTTATTTTTTTAAACACTCTATCTACTAGTAACATGCCTATCGACATGCTTATGATAAAAAGTAATAAATATAAAGACCCGCTACCTATACTGGTTAATGCTGGGCCTGGACATAAGCCTACTAATCCCCAACCGATACCAAATAACATCGCACCTATTACAAGTTTACTATCAATATTTGTATTTCTTGAGAAGCTTATTTTATCGCCATTCAACGCAAAGTTTCGTTGTTTAATGAATAAATGGTAGCAAGGCGCAAAGACCAGTAACGCACCTAATATAACAAAGGCTAAACTTGGATCCCATTGTCTCGTGACATCTAAAAAGCCAATCACTTTGGTTGGTTCAATCATGTTGGAAATTATCATTCCCATACCAAATAGAAGGCCTGAAATTAATGCAGACAGTAATTTAAGCATTGGCAACTCTCTCTATTAACGGAACAATACAACAACAATGGCGCTACTAACAAATATGCAGGTAGCTAAAACAGATCGTCTTGATAGGCGTGCAATACCTATAATACCGTGTCCACTTGTACAGCCATTTCCAAGTCTTGTACCTATACCCACTAATAAACCCGCTATGATATATAAAGCGATAGAAGGGGAAGTTAACGTAGAGGATGCATTAGGTGAAAAAATAAAGAAACTGAGCACCATGCCGCCAATAAAAAGTAGACGCCATAAAAAGTCTTTTTTACGAGGTCGCAAAAGACCGCTAAAAATACCACTTATACCTGCTATCTTGCCTGCAAACAGCAATAGAATGACTGCTGAGGCTCCTAGTAATGCACCACCTGCTAGCGCAGACCAGGGAGTGAAATTATCCATAACTGACCTCTATCTTTTGTTTTAGTAATAGATAGCAGCGAGTCATCGGTTAGTGGCTGTTATTCTGAGACTAATGTAGGACAAAAAGCTTGTTGCATAGCCTTAAGTATAATATTGACTCTGTCGTCAGCTAACGAATAAAACACTGCTTGTGCTTCTTTTCGAATGCTTACCAATTTATTTTTCCTTAACACGCTTAAATGTTGTGAAAAGGCTGATTGGCTTAATTTTGTATGTTCACGCAGCTCAGCTACACCCATTTCGCCCTCAGAGAGCAAACATAAAACAACCATACGGTCTTTGTGAGCCATTACCTTCAGTAATTCACTGGCTTCACCGGCATTTTCATGAATCATTGCTAATTTGTCTTGCATATAATCTCCTTATGATTACTAGGAGTATCTTATATTAATCACACTCACTAAGTGATCTATTTACTCGTTAAAATCACTTATCTGCTTTGTTTATCTTGCATGGCATAGCGGTATATTTACCTAGCCCCAGTAAATCAAAACCTATTTCGTTCATTTAGGTAATAGCTCACTTATCAATATTAGTATCATAACAGCCTAATTTAGATTGATCTACATTAATAAATTCTAAATTAGATTTTTATTAATTAGATTTATCTAATTTAAGGCGGTAGTATTTTATCTTAATTATGCATTGGTCGCCATTTTATGACCTAAATACTGTTTAGCTACGTCGTAAAATGACATTTATTTTCGGAGGTTTTATGTCTAAAAAAATATTAATTGTGGGTGGGGTTGCTGGTGGAGCGTCGGCTGCGGCGAGAGCACGTCGTTTAGATGAGCAAGCTGACATTATTGTTTTGGAACGCGGTGCTTATATTTCATTTGCCAATTGTGGGTTGCCGTACCACATTGGAGGAGAAATAACCTCGCGTGATGCATTAATTCTACAAACACCGCAAATTTTCAAAAGTAGATTTAATGTTGATATTCGTGTGCAACATGAAGTGGTATCTATAGATAAACAGGCTAAAACAATCACAGTTAAGGATTTGGTTGCTGAGATTGAATATGAAGAGTCCTATGATGCGCTTATATTAAGTCCAGGTGCGAGTCCTTTTATACCAAATATTGATGGGGTCGATAATCATTTAACTCATCGTTTACGTACTTTACCAGATATGGATGCGATTATGACTTCTATAGATACCCATAAACCACAGCATGCAACAGTATGTGGTGGTGGCTTTATTGGGTTAGAGGTAGTAGAAGCCATGCGTCATCGAGGTATAAAGGTAACTTTAGTGGAGTTTGCACCTCAGGTGATGAGCCCTGTAGATATCGAAATGGCAAATATGTTACATAATGAGTTAATCGAACACGATGTTACTTTGGTATTAGGAAAAGCGCTGCAACAAGTGAAACCTTGCAATAATAAGGATACTTCATTAACTCTAGTGTTAAATGATCTGACTGAATTAACCACAAACTTGTTAATTATGGCGGTTGGCGTTAAACCTGAAACATCATTAGCCGTTAATGCTGGCCTTACTATTGGTGCTTTAGGTGGCGTACAAGTAGATGAATTTATGCGCACCAGTGATCCATCAATATTTGCTGTTGGCGATGCGGTAGAAACTCCTGAGTATGTCACTGGAGATGCAATCCTCGCACCATTAGCTGGTCCTGCAAACCGACAAGGGCGATTAGCGGCGAATGTTATATTTGGTGCAAAGGAAAAATACTCAAAAACACAAGCCACGGCTATTTGTAAAGTGTTTGATCTCGCTGTAGCAAGTACCGGCTTAAATGAAAAAACGTTACAGAAAAAAGATATTCCTTATCAGAAAATTTATGTGCATGCTGCAAATCATGCTGGGTATTACCCAGGCGCACATCCGGTATCCTTGAAGTTATTATTTTCACCTGAGAAAGGAGAAATATTAGGTGCGCAAGCGGTCGGAAAAGCGGGCGTTGATAAACGAATTGATGTTATCTCTGTAGCACAGCGCGCTGGTATGACGGTATTTGATTTACAAGATCTTGAGTTATGTTACGCACCGCCATTTGGTTCCGCACGCGATGTGGTGAACTAAGCTGGGTTGGTTGCTTCTAATGTGATTAAGGGGGAAGAGCATATTTTTCACAGTGATTTTCTTACTTCGTTATCCGAACAACATGTTTTAGTTGATGTGCGCGGAGAAGGTGAAGTCGTTAATAGTGGTATGTTACCAAATGCGATTAATATTCCATTGGATCAATTACGTCAATCTTTAACTCAGTTACCTCAGGACAAGGAAATACTGGTGTATTGTCAAGTAGGTTTACGAGGTCATGTAGCTAGTCGTTTGTTGACTAACCTAGGTTATAAGGTGAGGAACTTAAGCGGTGGTTATAAAACTTATTTATTAGCAAATCAGGCTATCTAATTATCAATGTCAAATAGATATGTTCAAACATTGAGTTAAGTGATTAACTCAATGTTTATTCATTTATTGTTTCAATTTATCTTTTGCTGCTTCAACTTTAGAAAAATCTAATCCCAGCTCATCTGTCGCTTCTTTAATCAATTCTGGTTTTGCCATAATTGTGGCCATCAATTGCTTTAATTGTTCAGGTGGAATGCCAAGTTGTTGTACCAAACCTAGTGCCATCATTGGATTATCAGTAAGTGCTTCAAACAATGAAGTTATTTTTTGATCGCTAACATTGTGTTCTTTGAGGATAGCTAAAATTGGGTTCATAGGAGATCTTCTCTATTTTGTGAATCTAATACAGACTAGATAACAGCCAGCTAGGCTATTAACAGGCTAAATGTAATAAGTAAGCTATTATTCAACGAGTGAAATTACTTTACCAGTTATTTTACTATTTAATAACATACTATGTTTTTCTAGGTGTAAAAAAGTAAAACGTTGAAATGTGTAAATTGAACCTTGATGCTTAAGAAGCGAAGCTGAAAACTTTGTATTTTTAGGAAGACTTTCGAGGATCTCATTTATTGGTTTTATATTGATGTTTTCACTTTCAATTATCTTCTATTTAAATTTTTAGTGATATAGTTTATTAAAAATATATTATTCTTGTTAAATATCAATTATTAGCATATTTATTACTAGCATACTTAGCTACAAGGAAAATCTCAGCTAAGCTGATAGTTAGTTAGCTAAGGAAATGGTCAATTTATTATGGGTGGGATATGTCTTCTTATGTAGCTCGACAACCAATTGTCGATAGAAATAAAGAAACGATTGCTTTTGAATTATTGTATCGCGATGGTGAAGAGAATTCTTTTCCTGATGTGAGTGCAGATTATGCAACTAAGAGTATATTGGTTAATCAAATCCTGGTTCATCAAAAACGGATTCTTGATGACAAAACGGGGTTTGTAAATTTTGGTTATGATAGTCTTTTAGAGCGCTTACCTTTTGATTTCCCTCACAAAAACTATGTTATTGAAATTTTAGAAAACTGCCCGCCTAGTGAAGAGTTATTTAATATTGTTGTTGAGCTCAAACAGAAAGGTTATTCTGTTGCTTTAGATGACTTTGTGCCCAGTAAAGAATGGCGTCGCTTTTATCCTTATATTGATATTATTAAGTTCGATATTACTACTTACCCGTTAGCTAAAGCCTCTGAATACCTAAAAAAACTGTCGATTTATGATATTAAGTTTTTGGCTGAAAAAGTTGAAACTTACGATGAGTTTAATCAAGCTAAAGCGTCTGGTTTTGAACTGTTTCAAGGTTATTTCTTTAGTAAACCTGAAATAATTCAAAGCAGAATATTAGATTCAACTGTTAGTTCAAAAATTCAGTTATCAGTGGCTATTTCTCAAGAAGAATTAGACCTTACTTTAATAGAAAATATTATTGCGAGTAACCCCGGGTTATCATTTAAACTCTTAAATTTCGTTAATGAATATTCAATGTTGAGGTCTCCGATAAAATCGTTACAACAAGCATTGGTATACCTTGGTGAAGACAGAGTTCGTAAATTTATTACCTTTGCTGTGATTAAAACATTGAATTCGGATAAGCCGTCCATTTTAAGCAACATGTCACTGCAACGAGCAAAATTTTTCGAAATGTTATTATCATCAATAGGTTTAGACCACAAAAAAGAATTAGGTTATTTATGCGGGATGTTATCGATTATTGATGCACTATTGGATGCTGACATGGAAGCTATTTTAACTCCACTTAATATTAACCAAGAAATTAAAGATGCTCTATTAGGGAAAGAGGGCGTGCTAAATAACCTTGTAAAATTAGCTGAGGCGGTAGAAATATCTGATTGGACTAAAGTCGATCAATTAACCAAAGTTCTGGGGATTACTGAATCACAAGTTATTAACTCTTCTGTTGAATCTACTCTTTGGGCTGATGAAATTTCAGCTTAATCTTCATACCGGTTATGAGTATTTAGTAATCGGTATTACCAAATTTCTTTAACTGATTGATTAAATGTTCATCTTTGATATTGTTATTAGCCTTTATTGTAAGCCTTATTGTCAACTATCCACCGTAAATATGGAATGATTGTACTTAACATGATGTTAAGACGATGGTATTTGTAGGTTTTTTAATTTAACTAAAATTAATGGAGATTTTCATGAAAGTGCTATCACGACTTGCATTATTTCTGGCTTTTTTATCACCGAATGTTTGGGCACAATGGGATTTATCTAATGAGGAGTCTCAGCTCAATTTTGTAACTGTAAAAAGCTTGAAAATAGGTGAAGTTCATCGCTTTGAACAATTAACTGGTTCGATTAGTGATACAGGACAAGTTAATTTAAGCATTAACTTAGATAGCGTTGAAACGAATATTGGTATTCGAAATGATAGAATTAAAAAAGAGTTATTCGAAACTGATAGCTTTTTACAGGCAACAGCTAGTGGCTTTATCGATGTAAATAAACTTGGCCGTTTGGATGTAGGAGACACCTATACAGAGTCGGTACAGCTTACATTGTCTTTCCATGGTATTGCTCATAAGGTCATTAATGATGTACGAGTAACTAAACTTAACAGTAATAAGTTACTAGTCACATCATTAATGCCAATAGTTATTAATGCAAGTAACTACGGTTTGACTGCTGGGGTTGAAAAGCTAAGAGCATTAGCTGGGCTACCTTCAATTAGTGATGCAGTTCCCGTTACTTTTAGTTTAATTTTCAATCCTTAACACGACTATATCAATGATTAGATCCATTAGTTTGAGTCGTTAACTCATAGTAAAGGATTATTAGTAACCGATAATATTTAACTAAGTTGAATCTTATCGATATTACCTAAAATATATAAATTCACTTATCTTCACTATTTAAAGGAGTCATTTAAGATGCATTCATCATTAACAGCTGGTTCATTATTTCCTAAACTGATGGTTACTGACCTAGAAGAAAGTACGATTGAATTAGGAAAAATTTCTGCTAACGCAGACTGGAAAATGGTTGTTGTTTATCGCGGTAAGCACTGCCCATTATGTACAAAATATCTGAATTTATTAGAAACTTATAAAGAGAAGATAGAGGCTAATGGCGTTGAAATTGTTGCTGTATCTGCGGATAGTAAAGAGCAGTTGCAAGAACACTTATCAGCATTAGAGGTGTCTTTTCCTCTTTATTATGGTCTAACGATAGAGCAGATGCAGTCGTTGGGTTTGTATATTTCAAATCCACGTTCAGAAAAAGAAACTGATCACCAATTTGCAGAGCCTGGATTATTTGTTATTAACGATAAAGGGCAAGTACAAGTGATCGATATTTCTAATGGCCCACTAGCCCGCCCTGAAATCGGTATATTAGCTGCTGGATTAGAATTTATTAAATCACCTGAAAATAATTATCCTATTCGCGGTACTTACCAATAAATATTAACCGTTTTAGGCATATTTTTTAAGCCGTGCCTAAAACGGTAAGTTATCCCAGCAATAGCTCATCTATTTTACGTTTTGATTTAACTGCTTTTGCAATAAAAATTCAGATTCCACATAAATGTCATCGGTATTAATAAATACCTCTTACTTAAAAAGAGTTAAAAATGGAATTAAACATTTGGTTAGTTTATATCAGCGTAATTAGCCTATTGCTATTTAGTCCAGGTCCTTCTGCCATCTTATGTATTTCAGATGGGGTGAAATTTGGTTATAAAAAAGCAATTCCAACTATTTTAGGTGGTGCATTATCGGCATTAATTTTAATGACTATTTCTGCTATTGGGTTAGGGGCTGTACTAGCAGCTTCAGAAACTTTATTTTTAGTGATTAAATTACTGGGTGCAATTTATCTTGTGTTTTTAGGTTGGAATGCTTGGCGAGAGGGGGCAATTAAGTTTCCTGAGACTAACACTAATACTTCAGTTTCAGCTACTTATGCTGCGCATAAATTATTTAAGAAAAGCTTTATGGTGGGGATCAGCAATCCTAAAGATCTGTTATTTTTTATTGCTTTATTTCCTAGCTTTATGAATTCAGAAGCGCCTCAACTTCCACAATATATTATCCTAGCTAGTACTTGGTTTTGTCTTGAATACCTTTTTATGTCTGTTTATACCGGATTAGGCGCAAAAATGGCGCCTCTGTTCAACAATCCTCGTCCAATGCGTTGGGTAAATCGTATTCTAGGTAGTGTTTTTATTAGTTTAGGAAGTTTGTTAGCTATTTCAGCTTTATTCGGTAAAAGATTATAAAACCTTGTTTTCTTAGGTTAGGGGATACATATGCAAAAAGAAATTGATAAATTAGCTTGGTTATTAGCTGTAGACGGAAAGTTATTAGTGGCCCGTTCCCATAATAAATCTTTGTATTATTTACCGGGAGGTAAACGTGAGCTTGGTGAGTCTGATCAGCAAGCCCTCAGTCGAGAAATTAATGAAGAGTTATCGGTTAATTTGGTGAGTGATAGTATTGATTATGCAGGCACCTTTCATGCTGTAGCTGATGGTCAATGCGACTCAGTGACAGTTAAACTAACTTGTTACTTTGCAGAGTTTGAAGGCGAATTAAAAGCAAGTGCAGAAATAGCTGAAATTAAATGGTTGGCTTATCAGGATAAAGCGCTTTGTTCAGATGGAGCAATTCAAGTATTTGAATGGTTGAAGCAACAGCAAAAAATAGTCTAGACAAAACAACTCGAAAGACTGTTATCAATATTTTGATTCCCACCACTGTATTTTTTACTCAAGTGGTGGAAGTTAAAATAATAGAACTTTCAAGACAGTGTCTATCATGCTGTTTTGAGTCATTTACACATTTTCATCCAGCTTGATATCACGCCCACCTAGATACCCAAACACACCAGATAAAAGACAAGTGGTAGCGCATAACCAAAGCGTTGTTGTCCAATTTTCAAAATAAGCGTGCAACATACCTGTTAGCATTGGCCCTATGGCTGCCAAGCTATAACCTACACATTGTGCCATACCAGATAAAGAGGCTGCCTGCTGAGAGTGATTGGTGCGATAACTGATATAAGATAAGCCAAGAATAAAGATAGCACCAGACGAAAACCCTACAAAAATAGACCATATAAGCGCCAAACTAGGTAAATATAGTAAACCTAGAAAACAAACACTGCCTATCATTGCTAATGAGATTGCTAAAATACGTTGATCTTTTAACTTTGCAAGTAAAGGGATTAAAATTAGCCCAGGAGTCGCTGTCGCTAATTGAAAAGTTCCATGCAAAACACCTGCTTGCTCAGCCGAGTATCCTCCATCCATTAAAATATTTGGTAACCAAGCAATAATAATATAAGTGAAAAAAGAGTTTAGCCCTAAGCATAATGTAATTTGCCATGCTAAAGCATGGTGCCATATCTTACTATTTGATGTAGATGGTAAAATATCTTTAGTTGGCTTCGAGTGTTGTTTTAATTGTGGTAACCAAACAACAATACTGAGTAATGTCATCAATCCATAACAAGATAATGCTACTGCCCAGCCAATATCTTGGTAGGCAGCCAAGGGAATGATTAAGGCTGAGTAACTGCCGGCAAATATCCCCATTGCCAAAACATAAGCTGATGTCATTAATGCTACTTTATGCGGGAAGTCACGTTTAATTAAGCTAGGCAGTAATACGTTGCCAATCGCTATACCGACTCCAATCACGGCCGTACCAATATATAGCACATAGATAGAGTTAATAAGTCGAGAACTAAGGCCTATACCAATAAGTAATAGAGCGATAAATAATGATATTTCCAAACCTTGCTTTTTTGCTAAGTTAGCCGCAACAGGAGATGCAAGTGCAAAGGCTAATAAAGGCAAAGTTGTTAACATGCCCGCTTGGGAAGGGGAGAGATGAAAGTAGGCGATGATTTGATCTAGTACAGGACCAACTCCAGTAACAGGGCCTCTTAAGTTAGTGGCTATTAGCAAAACACCTAAGACTAATATAAAGGAAGATAAGCGAGAACGTGTTGGTGTAACTGAAGACATAACAAAAGCTCTACAATAAGAAAAGAAGAGGGATGATAACAGATAGATATAGTGGTGCGTATGGTATTAATACTTTTTATTGATTTATTTACAATGCAAATTTTAACGTAAACTTTACATGTCTTATTGTTTTCTATTGAGGTAAGATCTTCACATTTTTACTTATAGTATTTAGCAAGTGATCGTTATGACTCTTATTGTTGGATACTCGCTATTTCAATTCATACAATAATTGTTATGGCTTTATTATTTTGAATAGGAATAACATGTTAATTGTTGATTACCAAAGTAAAAGTTACTATCGCTTTTTAAGCAATATGCCGCAAATTGCGCAGCATAAAACGCGTTTTTTAATTACTTTTAACGGTGGAGATAAATCTCAACTATCTGAATTTTGTGATGCATTAACTTCAGAAACGAATAGTAATATACAAACAACCAATGTCATTGAACAAAAGTCATCAGAAGAAGTTGTTGCTAAGTTATTTTCAGAAGCACGTGACTCTCGACACATTTTAAATTTTGAGTCAGCTGACCGATTATTTGATAAAAAAACTGCCGTTAAAGCATCACATGAGCGAGATAATGGATTTGATCTAAACAATCTGTTTAAACAGATTGCAAAGCATAATGGTATTGTCGTATTGGCGCCTCAACAAAAACAAATTTTAAGTGCTTCTATGTCAACAAAAATGGATGTGATGATTCGTTTTAAGTAAATGATATACAAAGTGATAATAGTAGAAGCATATTATCACTGATATCTTTATTGATCGTAAATACTGTTATTGGGCATCTGCAATAACGGCGTAAGTGCCAGTTGCATACGCTACTAACACGTCTTTCTCATCAAACAATTCAATGGTGACAAATGCAGTTGTTTTACCTTGACGTTTAACACTTGCTGATGCCAATAAATACTTACCTAATGCAGGCTTCAGATAATTGATCTTTATTTCCATGGTGACAGCTGTAAAGCCATCATCTAAGTTAGAAACTGCAGCATACCACCCTGTATTATCCATTAATGTAGAAATTACTCCCCCATGAACAAACCCTTTATGCTGAAGATGGTAAGGTTCGATGTATAGTTCAACGTTTGCTTTACCTGGTGTAAAATCCTTTAACTTAGCACCAGTATGTTCTAAAAAAGGGAAGTGGATTTCTTTCATTAATAGTTCCTTGATAATCATTAGATGAATTCATAATGCATTGTTTGGTTGTTAACTAATGAGTCAGTTGAGATACCTTTAGTTAGCATCGATAAATTATTAATAGAACTAGTAACCTTTTCAGACACTCATCTACATTATTTAAAAAGATTGTATAATGGAAGCAGGTAATTACAAAAATTGTTGTTCAAAGAAAGTTTAGGTAAATTATCGAGAGGCTTTAAATAGTTATGATGGTATTCACTTTATCTAAGAATCGTGTAGGTTCTTAAATCCAATGACTAATATCATGTAGATGTTTAGTCTATGATAAATATTATTGTTCTAATTTATCAAAGTTAATACTTAAGTATTAATTTTTAGTTTTTTAATTGCTATAGTTTAATTGTATGATTTTTTATTTAGGATTATTTATGAAAAAGCCAGATATTCCGAGTAATGAAAAACAACGTTTAGCCACACTAAGATCTTTAGAGTTATTAGATACATTGGCAGAAGAGCGCTTTGATCGTATCACTAGGCTTGCTAAACGTTTGTTTGATGTCCCGATTGCTTTAGTGACCCTAGTCGATGAGAATCGTCAGTGGTTTAAGTCATGTATTGGGCTTGAAATAAATGAAGGTCCGCGTGAAACCTCTTTTTGTGCTCATGCTATACTAGGTGACGACGTATTGGTTATTCCTGCTGCTAGTGAAGATCTTCGATTTCATGATAATCCGTTAGTCGTTGAAGAGCCGAAAGTTGAATTTTATGCTGGTTGTCCTTTAGTAATCAATGGTTTCCGTTTAGGAACAATGTGTATTGCTGATCATCAAGCTCGTCAATTCAGTAAGGAAGATTGTGATATTTTAAAAGACCTAGCAAAAACAGTTGAGATGGAGTTGTCTGCAATGCAAATGGCGACTCATGATGATTTAACTGCTTTATTAAATCGTCGTGGTTTCCTCTCTTTAGCACAAAACTCGCTTAACTTATGTAATAGAAATGAATTCCCAGTATCTTTAGCTTATTTAGATTTAGACCAATTTAAAGCAATTAATGATAATTTTGGCCATGAAGTTGGCGATAGAGTATTAATTATTTTTGCAAAGCTCCTCACTGATACATTTCGTGCTTCGGATGTGATTGGCCGTTTAGGTGGAGATGAATTTGTCGTGTTATTTAGTAATACTGATACGGGTAATATTGAGCAGTTAATGTCAACGTTGGCAACCTCTTTGAAGGATGAACTAGAGAATAGTGAAGTTAGTTTAGAGGTATCCTTTTCATTTGGTATTACTGAGTACGAAGCAGGAAAGCATCCTAATATCCAAATTTTATTATCTGACGCAGATAGAGCAATGTATAAATGTAAGCACAACGAATAAGTATAAAAAATTAAGTGGTTAAAAGATTCAACCACATTAACTTATTTATGAATTAAGCTGCAATATCAATTGTTTAGTCAATTGTTTAGTCAATTGATTTTTGAGTGAAAAGGTTCGGTACAATAGAGGTATAAGCAAATGATTTATGTTGCTTTATCTCATCTAACGATAAGCCTTGCAGCTCATAGGGAAATACGACCCAATCATCAGTGGCGTTTATATAATAATCAGGCCCAGTAACGCCCTCAGCCAATGTTTTCTTTTTCCACACGGTCGCAATACGTACATCTTCAGGCATATTACGCTTTAATCTTGCCTTTAATTCATTGATAACGGCATCTGCATTCTTACCAGAACGATACATATCATCAACGATTAATAATTTATCTCCAGCATTCAATTTTTTAACTAAATAGGTTAGACCATGCACATGAATTGGCTGGTCTCCCTTTGCTTGTTGATGATAGCTGTCGAAACCACCATAAGATGTACGAATTGAAATATGATCAGTATGCACACCCAATGTTTGTAGACATTCTTGAACGTAAATCCCTACAGAACTGCCACCTCGCCATAATCCAACAATAAAGGTAGGTTTGAAGTCGCTAGCAATAATTTGCGTGGCTAATTGGAAAGATTCCTCGATTAAGGTGTCTTCATCTAAAAATATTTTTTCGTCGTATTTAGCCAAGAAATTACCTATTTATTATGGTATGTTTAAAGAAATTTAATCAAAAAATTAGAACATAAAGTCACTTTATATTCAATCATTAGTGGCGTTATCTTTAACTAGATTTGGAAGTCATATGGCAGAAAAACAATATTTAACCGCACAGAATTTATTAGAAGACTCTTATGCTTTAGCTCGCCAAATATTGGATAGTGACTTTAAACCTACCTTTATTGTTGCTATATGGCGTGGAGGGGCACCTATAGGGATTGCTGTTCAAGAGTTTTTAGCTGTGCATGGTATTGATTCTGATCATATAGCCATTCGCACTTCTTCTTATGCGGCAGCCATTGACCAACAGCAAAAAGAAGTAAAGGTACATGGTTTAAATTATTTGGTTAAAAACCTGGAACATGATGATCGTTTATTATTAGTGGATGATGTTTATGATACGGGGCGTTCAATTGAGGCTATTATTCAAGAGTTACAGCGTAAAACTCGTTTAAATATGCCAGAAGATGTGCGCGTAGCTGTACCTTATTTTAAACCTTCACGTAATCAAACCAATAGAGTTCCGGATTACTACCTGCATGAAACAGATGCTTGGTTAAAATACCCTCATTCTTTAGAGGGCTTATCGCCTGAAGATATTGCAGTGCAGCGTCCACGTTTATATGAAATTATTAAAGACTTTTTACCTAATGAAAAATAAGTAACGTTAGCAATATTTATAATGAAGAGCGGGCTTCCTGTACGCTCTTTTTGTTTTCCTAGATAGATCTCAATAAAGAGGCGACTATTCAACCGTTTTTAAATAAAACTATCTTCCTATGACACCTTGATTTTCAATAAACTAACTAATCTAACCTATTAAATCTAATAGAACTTTTTCTCTTTTTTATATTTTATCTCAATATAAGTAATTTTTTTATCTTTAAGTGGATTAATTGAGAGTTACACACTAGGCTCATTAATTGAATAATCCTATTTAACCCCTTATTTTGAGAAACTATATGACCATTAATTTACGGTTAGTCATTGGCTTTGGTGTTGTTATTTTAATGATGCTTGTTTTGAACTTTATTAGTATTCACCGAGTTAACTTTATTGATTCAACGATCACACAGATAACCGATGTAAACTCTGTTAAACAACGTCATGCTATCGATTTCCGAGGTAGTGTCCATGATCGCGCTATTGCGCTTCGTGATATTACGTTAGCTAGGACAGAAGTGGAGCTAAATACAGCTATTGATGATCTACAACGACTAGGTAAAAGTTATCAGCGCTCTGCGGTAGAGATGGATAAGATTATCTCGTCTGATAAAGCGACTAACAAAGAGAAAAACATTTACGAAAAAATTAAAAAAGTTGAATCTCAAGCAATGCCATTGGTGTCTCTAATCATTGAAGCTAAGCGAGCAGGTGATATGACTGAAGCTAATAATATACTGCTCAATCAGGCAAAGCCTGCTTTTGTATCTTGGCTATCTACCATTAATCAGTTTATTGATTATCAAGAATTGGCGAATCAAAATGCAACAAAGGAAGTAAGGCTTGTTGCTAGTACATTTCAAGGATGGATGCTTAGTCTAACAAGTATTGCGATTATCTTAGGGGGATTCATTGCATACCGTATTAGTTACCAAGTCAAGATGTCTGTTGGTGGAGATCCACAAGAAGCGGCAAAAGTAGTCTCTAAGATTTCTCAGGGCAATTTAGCTGGTGAGGTAAAGTCATGTTGTCCTAACAGTATGATGGCTTCTATCGGAGTCATGCAGCAGCAACTAAAATCAACAGTGAATAATATTATGGCTTCTTCTTCTGAATTATCGGAGCGAGCTACTTCAGTTGCTGCAGGTTCTTTACAAGCATTAACGGCCGCTGATAAACAAGTCGAACAGACTCATAGTGCACAACTAAGCCTAGAGTCGATGAGTCAGAGCATAGATAATGTTGTTGATACAGTGAGACAAACTGAGGACAACTCAAAGGTTACTGCAGAGTTAACACAACACGGTAAATCAGCAGTTCAGAATGTCGCGACTGAAATTGAAAACATATCCACCACGGTTAATTCTACAGTTAAACAAATCAGTGTATTACAAGATAGAACGCGAGAGATTGGTGAAATTATTAATGTAATTCGAAGTATCTCTGATCAAACAAATTTATTAGCATTAAATGCAGCAATAGAAGCTGCTCGTGCTGGTGAATCTGGCAGAGGGTTTGCTGTTGTTGCTGATGAGGTACGTCAATTAGCGATAAGAACAGGCGATGCGACTGGTGAAATTGAAGCTATGATTAACCAAGTTCAGGGAGATACAGAAGCATCTGTAGCTGCAATGGAAACAACCGTACCACAAGTTGAAAAAGGATTAACGTTAACTCATCAAGCCAATGAGTTACTAAATGATATTCAGCGCCAAGCAGATGATTCTTTAGTTAAAGTGCTTGAAGTGGTCAGTGCAACTAACCAACAGGTTGCTACTATATATGAGGTCTCTAAAGGAGTTGAAGCGATATCTGTTATGTCCAAAGAGACGAGTGACACATTACAGAACAATTTAAATCAAGCAGAATTATTAGAGACATTGTCTAAGAGCTTAAAGAAAGATACAGAATATTTCAGTGTCTAAGGTTATTTAATATGCGTAAAAGGGAAGTTATTAATTGTTAATAATCTCCCTTTTTATTTTTTATATTGTATGACTTATTACATGACTTATTGGATGAATTTAAGGCGTCCTTTTATATCGTTATCATTGAAATAAATTACCTCATTTACGACCGTTTAATTTTCAAACCCCTAATAGATATACTTTCTTAATCACAGATAATATTCTCAAAAAGCATTTAATTTCTTTCTATTTAGACTGCTAAATGTAAAATAAATATCATTTATAGGTAAATGTTTGTTTGTAGTTTAGATTTCCAAGCACCAATAAAGAGCATGAGTTGACCTTTTGGTCAGCAATGGCTTTTCCTTTAACTATTCATATAACAGAATGTTTAAACTTTCATTCTTATTGTTAATTCTATTTTTCACCAATTTGGGGCGTTAAAGCACCAAAGTTGCACTATTTTTGCATATCAATTAAGCATAGGTTGTATTGATTTTAATCAGTTTTTGTTAGATGGTTTAACTATTGATTGGGTTCATGGAGCGGTAATAACCCATTTATTAAAGCACTGAAGGTGTTAATAGTTTGTCTAATTTAAAGGATTAAATTGATGCATAAGAAACAAATTAAATACTCAAGTTTAGCGTTGTTCATGCTTGCTAGTAGCCATGGACTACAAGCAGAAAATTCTATCAAACATGACTGGGTTGCAGATCAAGAATATAAACTGACCATATTACATACCAATGATAATCATGGGCACTTTTGGCAAAATAAGTACGGCGAATATGGCATGCCTGCTAGGGCAACATTAATCAATTATATTCGTGCCGAAGTTGAAGCCGATGGTGGTTCAGTTTTATTACTTTCCGGAGGAGATGTTAACACTGGCGTACCTGAATCAGATTTACTTGATGCAAAGCCTGATTTTATTGGTATGAATATGATTGGCTATGATGCAATGGCTGTCGGAAACCATGAGTTTGATAATCCTTTAGATGTTTTAGCTCAGCAAGCAAGTTGGGCAAACTTTCCTTTTTTAGCCGCTAATATTTACAAAGATGGTCAGCGTATGTTTGACGCTTACAAAATTTTTGATAAAGACGGTCTCAAGATTGCGGTGATTGGTTTAACCACCGAAGATACCGCCAAAATCGGTAATCCAGAATTTATTCAACAAGTTAAATTTACTGATCCTAAAGTAGAAGCTAAGCAAGTGATTGCTGAGTTAAAAGCAAAGGAAAACCCTGATGTCATCATCGCTACAACTCATATGGGGCATTATCTTAACGGTGACAGTGGCAGCAATGCACCAGGGGATGTGCAATTAGCTCGTTATCTTGAGCCTGGTGACCTTGATATGGTCGTTGGAGGGCACTCCCAAGAGCCTGTTTGTATGGAAGGGCATAATCAATATGCAAAATTTAAAGCAGGTAATGACTGCACTCCAGATCGACAAAATGGTACTTATATCGTACAAGCACACGAATGGGGAAAGTACGTAGGTCGTGCCGATTATACCTTTAAAAACGGCAAGCTAACCTTGCAATCTTATAAATTGATCCCTGTGAATTTGAAGCAAAAAGTAACAGGTGAAGATGGCAAAAAAACACGTGTTTTTGTAGATCAAGAGATTGTACAAGATGAAAAAGTACTTAACACTTTAAAGCCATTCCAAGAGCAAGGGCAAGAAGCTTTAAATCTCATTATAGGCAGTAGTGATGGGCTTTTACAAGGAGAAAGAAAGGTTGTTCGTAATAACCAAACTAACCTTGGATATTTAATTGCAAGCTCGCATAAGCATCGCGTTCAAGCAGATTTTTCAATCATGAATTCAGGTGGTATAAGGTCATCTATTGAAGCTGGTGATATCTCTTATAAAGATATTTTAACGGTACAACCTTTTGCCAATACCATCACTTATGTTGATATGAGTGGGCAAGAGGTCTTGCAATATTTGAATCAAGTGGCGACCAAACAAAAAGACTCTGGAGCCTACCCTCAGTTTGCGGGCATCACAATGCAAATCAATAACATGCAGGTATCTCAAGTTTCTATTTCAGGTAAACCTCTACAAGAAAAACAACAATATCGTTTTAGTGTTCCTTCATTTAATGCTGCTGGTGGCGATGGCTACCCTGATATTACCCAGCATAAGTCCTATGTAAATACTGGATATGTAGATGCGGAAGTATTGAAGGATTATATTCAATCTCGCTCTCCAATTAAGACGGCTGCGTTTACTACCATAGATCAATAATTGCACGAAATTCCATAAGAAATGATGGAATAAAAACTAAATAATTTCTCAGTTAAACAAAACTGTCATATAGCCCTGTTACTTTCATGCGCTTTGTGACCTTTGACGCATCTATTTTTTATATGGGGTCGTCATACATTAAAACATTATATAAGGATGATGAAATGTTAAACAAAACAATGCTCAGTATTGCCGTCGCAACGGTATTGGCGAGCCCAATCACGCATGGTGCCACCATCTATGAAAAAGATAATGGTGATAATTTACAAGTTTATGGTGAAGTGGGAGTAGGTGGTCATATCGGTGCAGATTATGAGTATGGTGAGTTTTATACTGACGATGAATCATATATCGACGATAGCTTTGCAACACTGGGTATCAAAGGTGACTATGACGATGTTTATTACCGGTTAGAGCTTGATTATGAGCGCGAGAATTGGCAATACGGCTCTGGTGATATGGTACTCAATATCGACAAATTATTTATCGGTTACAAGTTTTATAAACAGCATGCAATAGAAGTGGGGCTAACCGATACCGCGTTGGATGATTACGACAAATTTGGTGACTTTACTTTTGATACGACTGTTGAAACAGGCGAGGGTGGCGACCAAGAAAATACTGTTAAATATGAAGGGGCAATTTCTAATTTCAAAATGGGGTTATCTTATTCCTACGATGGAGAAAGCTCTTCAGGCTCTGAACAAGGCGATGTGATTAATGGTTATGTGGGTTATTTCAGCGATTATGCGGATATTGTGCTTGGTGCAGAAACCAGAACAGGCTCTGAAGGTCTTTCTAAATACGGTGAGCAGATGTTGTATACCTTAGGGATGCGAGCTTATTTAACTGATGATTTATCGATTGGCCTTAATGGTTTTATTGAGTATGAAGATATTGCACAAGAATCAACATTGCAATCGATTAGTGATGACCTAGAGGAAATATATAGCTATAACGATTATCAAACTCTTGAGAATAAAGGTGCTTTAATTTCAGCACGTTACATTGCCAGTGAAAAAGTGGAGTTAACTGGATCGTTTAACTATGAAGCTTACGAAGAGTGGGATATTTATAGCCCGTATGGTGTTGCACCTGATGATGAGTACTCATGGGGGAAAGAGCGTATTTGGGGGACTTTAGGCTTTAATTTCAAACCAACTAAATCAGTCGTTTTTGCATTGGAAGCTAACTTTGGCGA
Organism: Psychromonas arctica; assembly: GCF_036697365.1. GTDB lineage: Bacteria > Pseudomonadota > Gammaproteobacteria > Enterobacterales > Psychromonadaceae > Psychromonas > Psychromonas arctica_A. The sequence goes on along the minus strand of NZ_JBAHZA010000001.1, from coordinate 332,240 downwards.
AGCGGCGCAAGATGCTTATGCATATGCTCGCGTTTATTTCTAACTCGCAAAAAAGCAGTTAAATATCAAAGAATAATTTAAGGATAAAGTGATGAATAACAATTTTAAAAGGACCACACTAGCACTTGCTGTAAGTGGTATTTTTGCAGCCAATGCACATGCAGCAATAACCGATATTATTATTAGTGAGTATGTTGAGGGTTCTGGTGATAATAAGGCAATAGAATTAACCAATACCGGTACAAGCAGTTATACGTTCACTAGTAATATTGAATTACAATATAGCTCTTATGATAATCAAGTTCGCACACCTGAAGGTGATAATGTACTTGAAGGTGTTACGATTGCAGGCGGGGCAACATTAGTAATTTATAATAGTGCTGCAGACTCAGGTTTAGCTGATGCAATTGCTAGTTCGGCTTCGACTGTGATTGCTGCAAGTTATGATGAGCAATCTTATTACAGTTTAAGCTTTAATGGTGATGACCATGTGGCCATTATTGATACCGATACTAATACTACTTATGACACGATTGGTACTGATGGAACTTATTGGGGGAGTGGTCAAACTTTACGACGTCGAGCTGGAGAGGGGAGTTCAACTCCTGTTCAATCTTCATCTTATTCTTCTGCTGATTGGGAAGACTTTGGGGAAGATGTATTTGATGATCTAGGGACTGCCACTTATTCTGATTATGTAGAAGTTGTCGCTTCAACTTGTTCATTGGATACACAAACGACTATTGCTGAAATTCAAGGTTCTGATTCAGCTTCGCCTCTTATAAGCAGTGGCTTCGAGTCAACTGAAAGTTATAACGTAACTGGTATTGTCACAGCCGTTACTACTTATCCTGAAAAAGGTTTTTACCTACAAGATGTTACACCTGACGGTGATGAAATGACTTCGGACGGTATCTTCGTCAGTACTGCAAATGCAACAGAAGATATGATCGGTAATACTGTTTGTGTCACTAGTACGGTAACAGAGTCTTACTCTTTGACTCAATTAGAAACAGATGAATGGGATATTATTGATACGAGCACTTCAGTACCTGCTGCAACTGATATCGAAATGATTGCTGATGATAATAGCTCTTTTAATGCTACGTTAGAACGTTATGAAGGTATGCTAGTTAACTTACCCGAAGATATCGATATGAATACTAGTGGCAATCAAGATATGCGTGTCACTAAAACTTTCGGCTTTAATTACGACAGCTACCGCAACGATTTGATTCTTTCTTACCTCCGTCCAAATATGAACCCTACGCAAGACAATGTCGCTGGTAGTGATGAAGCGTTTGCTGCAGTGGATGAGAATGATGATTATCGTTTAATTATTGAAAGTAGTGAAAGTGCCGATGATGGAGAGATTCCATATTACCTGAACTTTAATGCTAACCCTGAAGATAACTACATTCGTATTGATGACAGTGTGGTCGGAATGGAAGGGGTGATTACGTACAGTTACGGTAACTTTAATATGGTCGTGACTAATGAATTAGTCAGTAGCAACTTTACTCACAATACAGATAGAACTTCATCACCTGATTTAAGTACAACAACAGATGATGATAGCTTTGTGATCAAAGTAGGTACACAGAATTTACTTAATTTATTTAACTCGCCATACGGCGGAGATACCAATAGCTTTGGTGATAACCGTGGTGCTGATGATGAAGATGAGTACACCAAACAGCTTGCTAAATTAGTATCTGCTATTAAAGGGTTAGATGCCGATATTGTTGGCTTAATGGAAATTGAAAATAACGGCTTCGGTAGTGATAGCGCTATTCAAGCACTGGTAGATGCCATTAATGACGAATACTACGATGAAGATCCAAAAGATGTAGATAGTGATGTATCAATTAGTAACCGTTATGTATTTGTTGGTTATGATTCAAATAACGATCTAGTGTTAGATGATTTAGATGCCTTAGGTTCTGATGCAATAAGCACGGGTCTACTATATCGCCCAACAAAAGTTAGCATTGAAAGTATGCAAGTTATTTCTATGCCTGAACAGCATGCTCCTGTGATTGTTAATGATAGTAACGTTGTTGTAAAAGATAGTAGTGGCGAAGTGTTGGAAAGTGGTGATAACTATCAACGAGAAACAATCGCTGCGACTTTCAAAATACCTAATACTGGCAAAACCTTAACCGTTGCCGTGAATCATTTTAAATCAAAAGGTTCAACATGTTGGGAAGACTGGGATGGTGTTGAGTTTGGTGATGAAAGTACCTGGACTGATGATGCACCAGATGCAGATTTACAAGGTTCTTGTGAAAACCTACGTGTTGCAGCAGCTGTTCAATTAGGTGAAGAGCTGGAAGACATTGGTGGTGACCTTGTCATTGTTGGCGATTTAAACTCTTACGGTAAAGAAGATCCATTGCTTGTATTAACAGAAAATACAACGGGTAAAGAGATTACATCTGCACGCGATACATTTATTGGCGATAAACCACAGTTTAATGTAGACGGTTCGGCTGAAACAATTACTAAAACCTATGGTTACCTCAATGCTGTTGCGCTAAAAGATGCTGATAAAGATCAGCAAAGTTGGAGTTATTCATACGATGATGAAATTGGATCATTGGATCATATATTAGTAAGTCCTTCATTAGAAACTCGCCTTATTGATGCTGTTGATTGGCATATCAATGCGGCAGAATCTGCTTTGTATGATTACAACAGTGAATATAAAGGCGATGTAGCTGATAACTTCTATGTAGATGATGAATATCGTTCATCGGATCATGACTCTGCAATTATCTCATTAAGCTATGAGTATGGTGAAGTAGGTGAAGGTGAGCCAGTTTATCTAACAATAAGTAGTAGTTCTGTCACTGTGCCTTATGTTCTCGCGGAAGGTGCATTGGTTGGTGACGTTGTGCAAATCGCTTTATCTTCTTCTGAAGATATGAGTAATGTCGTATTGCCAAACATTACTATTACAGAAGATGATCAATCATTAGTAGACATTGAAGTTTATGGCCTTGAAGCAGGTACTTATACTGCCAAAATGACTCTGACACGTGATGCAGAAGTACTTTCTGAATACACTCAATCTATGACTTTTGAGGCTGCTTCTGAAGATTCAACTTCTGCAACAATTGCACCGGCTGAAGAATACGATGGCTCTGGTGGTGGTTCGTTTGGGTTGTACAGTTTACTGTCACTTTTCGGCTTAGCATTTTTACGCCGTCAAAAATCAAAAAAATAGCAGGGATGATCTCGGTGCTAATACAGTTTAAAACTGTGTTGGTACCGTAATTGCGTTTACTTTTAAATGGTATTTTAAGAGAGTTAAAATGGATAATAAATTAAAAACAGTATTGCTGTTATCAATGATGGCAGGGTTAGCTGCTTGTGAAAGTAGTGATGACAATTCAACAATTACTAGTAATGATTACATTACAGCAGTTCAAGAGAGCGAGTCGGTCGAAGAAGAAACTGCTACAGACACTGATGAAAGTGGTACAGATGATAGTGTAAATGAAGATAGCACTGCGACTAGCTTGCTGTTAAATGGTGACTTTGAAAGCTGGACAGATGGCGTACCTGATTATTGGACAACGATTGAAGAGGGTATTACTGTTGTACAAAGTGCCGACGTATTTAATACCGGTGAAAACTCAGCGGAAGTGACAGTGACAACTGCAACGCAAGGCGATACAGATTTTCGACAATCTTTTGATGTTGAAGCTGGCGTTACTTACACAGTAACCACTTGGATTTATCATACTGAAGGCATGGTCAGTGCACGTTTGTATGTGGATGGCTATCAAAACTATTCTGACGCAGATTTAGTTTATCAATGGCAAGAAATGACTTATAGCTACACTGCTGATGAAGATAAGAACATCGAAGTAGGCTTGCGTTTTTATGATCAAACTGGTTTTGATGAAGAAGAGATTGTTTATGTAGATAGTTTCTCGTTTATCACTGAAAGTGCAGACGAGACAACAGAAGAAGTTACTGACGAAACATCAACTGAGGAAGTCGTAGAAGAAACTACGGAAGAAACCACGACAGAAGAGTACATAAGTGACGATAGCGAGAGCACTTTACTACTTAACGGTGATTTTGAAAGTTGGACTGATGCAACACCTGATAATTGGACAACTATTGATACAGGTATCGTGGTTTCTCAGAATACAAGTACTTACTACGAAGGGACTTCTTCGGCACAAGTATCTGTTAATACGGGAACTCAAGGCAGTACTGATTTTCGTCAAAGTATTGATGTAGTGGCGGGCTCTACTTATACCTTTACTACTTGGATTTACCATACCGATGGTTTTGTAAAAGCAAGGTTGTTCCTTGGTGATTATGCCACTTATTCTGATAACGCAATTTTAAATGAATGGCAAGAGGTGACTGCTACTTATGAAGCTTCAGAGACTACAAGTATAGAAGTAGGAATGCGTTTTTACGACCAAACTGGGTTTACCGATTCTGAAATCGTTTATATTGATGGCCTGTCTGTAACGACTGATTCAAGCACTGATACTAGCGTTTATTATGCGAGTACAGAAGGTTTGTCAGGCCTTGAGCTAAAAACCGCGTTATATAACATCATTAAAGACCATACGACTAAAACATACAGTAATATTTGGGACTTTATGGGGACTAACTCATTAGATAGCTATTATGAAAATGATGGCACTATCTTAGATATGTATTCTGAAAATGTATCGACATCAGATAGCTATAACTATACGCCTATTACAGATCAGTGTGGGAATTATATTGGTGAAGGAAGCTGTTATAACCGTGAACACTCTTTTCCAAAAAGCTGGTTTGATGAAGATTACCCAATGTACACTGATATCCATCATATTTTTGCCACCGACGGTTACGTAAACGGTCAACGTAGTAGTTACCCATTCGGTATTGTTGGAACTACTTCTTATGTTTCTGACAACGGTAGTAAAGTGGGTTCAGCAAGCAGTGATTTAGGATATTCAGGCACAGTATTCGAACCTATTGATGAGTTTAAAGGCGACTTTGCACGTGCTTATTTTTACATGGCAACACGTTATGAAGATATCATTTCTACTTGGGAGGTTAATTCAGATAATGCTGCTGCAGTGTTAGATAGTAGTTCTGACTATGTGTATGAAGAATGGGTAATTACGCTGCTTAAACAGTGGAATGAAAGTGATCCTGTGAGCCAAAAAGAGCTTGATAGAAATGAAGCTGCTTATGAGTTTCAAGGTAACAGAAACCCATTTATTGACCACCCTGAGTACGTTAGTGAAATTTGGGCTGATTAATTAAAAAATAACATAATTGCAAGTTAATGTACTTCTCTTTAACTTTCTAAAGGCCTGTAATTTGTACAGGCCTTTTTATTCACCTTTTACTGCACTCATCTCCATAGATCCATTAAGTAACCTCTGCAGTTTTTAGGAGCTGTGCCATTTAACCTATTTACACATATCAGCCTATCTCAATAGAATAACTTATTTTATCACGCTTGAAATTTAATCAAGTGATTGATTATTAATCTTAAAAGTTAAGGTTTCATGAATATTAGTCATTATTAAGTCATTTATTTGGAAAGCTTTAAATATCAATTTATTATGCGAAAAGTATGCAATTTATATCTATTTTGTATGCATTTATTGTTACTTAATGGACTCTTTTAAGTCTATTAAGTGACCTCAAGCGTGTAGTATCAATCACATCAATAAGGGAGCTATTTTTCTGATTAAACGACTTATTTTCATGTGTTGTCGTTAAGGGAATAACCACAATGGGACAACCTTTTATTATTTCCTCTGACAGTTATGCCTTACCATTAACCTTCATAGGCATTCATTTACGGTGTAAGTTAAGTTCTTCGTTTAACCCAAATTTAGTTCAGCTGCTTGTTGTGCTTGGTATCAATTATTATAAAAAGAGATACACGTGGTATTTAAAACATTAAATTAAGGAACTTTTCAATGTTCAAAAAATCGATTCTTTGTATGTCGATAGCAACCGTATTAACTCATTCTGTTGCGCAAGCTGCCACTATTTACGAGAAAGAAAATGGCGATTACTTAAAGGTATATGGTGAAGTTGGTGTCGGTGGTCATTTCGGGGCTGATTATGAATATGGGGAATTTTATACGGACGAACAATCATACATTGATGATAGTTTTGCCACATTAGGATTAAAAGGTGAAACCGAAGGGATTTATTACCGTTTAGAGCTTGATTACCAACGTGAAAACTGGGAATACGGTTCGGGTGATATGGAGCTGGATGTAGATAAATTATTCTTAGGTTATAAGTTTTACAAACAGCATGCTATTGAGGTTGGTTTAACCGATACTGCATTAGATGATTACGATAAATATGGTGACTTTACATTTGATACGACAGTAGAAACTGGTGAAGCGGGTGACCAAGACAATACGATTAAATACGAAGGTGTGGCTGATGCGGTTAGAATGGGTATCTCTTATACCTATCAGGGCGAGAGCTCATCAGGTTCGGAGCAAGGTGATATCGTAAATGGTTATGTTGGTTACTTCAGTCATGTGGTCGATGTGGTAGTAGGCGCTGAGACTCGTCGTGGTTCTGATGGCCTGTCAAAATACGGCGAGCAAAATTTGTTTACTTTCGGTTTACGAGCGTATGTATTAGAAGACTTAGCGATTGGTGTAAATGGTTTTATTGAGAATGAAGATATCTCACAAAATAATACAACAGACGCTGATGGCGATACAGTTTACAACGATTATCACACGTTAAAAAATAAAGGTGGTTTAGTATCTGCACGCTTTAATGCAACAGATAAAATTGAACTGACAAGTTCAATTAACTATGAAGAATATGAAGCTTGGGATAGCAGCAGTGCTTACGGTGATGGAGTTGATTATTCTTGGGGTAAAGAACGTATCTGGGGAACCTTTGGTATTAACTTTAAACCTAGTCGACCAATTATTTTAGCAATAGAGCTAAATGTTGGTGAAGCAGCACAAGATGCCTATGCTTATGCACGCATTTATTTCTAATCTGTAAAAGTCGCAATAATTAAAGGCTCTCACACTAAGTTGGGAACCTTTAATTTTTAATCTCAAGGAGTTAATCGTATTCAACATTTAAATGGATAACGGAAGGAATAGAATAGTGAATATTGTGATATGGCAAAGCTCTAAGGTTAGCCCTGCCAATTAGTGAACAAAGTTCGCCATTAGTGCGTTACTTGTAGATCATAGAAGGTTGCTTGTACATAGTCTTTAGCATCGCCGGTCTTATTTTGATTATAAACACCAGCCTTAAAGTACATGTATTGCCCCCCCACATTATAGCGACTTTCAGACATATCTACATGTTTAGTTATATCAGCTTTACCTGGGCGCATTACTGTGACAGCTAAATCATGTCCAGTCACATTAATACGATAACTGAACTTTTCTCCTAACTTGATACCATCTACCGGTTCAGTTGGTGTTACATCTTGATTCCAGTAATTTGGTAACGAGTTTCCGATAATATCTACCCATTGCTCATCTGCTTCGCTATTTGGTTCATGTGCAAAGTAGATTGAACCTTTTTCGTGTTGTGGTAGTTTGCGGTAGTAAAGACGAATTGGCTCATCATCATTAGCATGAATTTGCCCGATAATCACTCGTCCTTGTTGCCAGTTAACACCCGTTGTTGTTACATGGTTAACCGCTAGTGTTGCTTCTAATGTACCATTCACGCCACCAGCATTTTTTAGATCCGCTGGTGGTGCTGTAGAAAATACCCAGTTATTACCACCCACGCCTTTAGTGCTATATGAAGTATTACCTCGGCGTATCATTTCACGTAATTCTGAGCGGGTATATTTAGTATTTTTAGAGGTTTTAGGGCCTTTAATCGGTGACTTAAAGACCATGCCGCCATCATCTGCTAAATAAAAATATTCTGGGTTTGAATAACCTGCAGCTAAAGCTTTCTCTTTGATTTGGTCTGATTTTCCATTGCCATCGGAATCAACGGGTACGCTAATTGTCCAGCCTAATAAGTCAAATTGGCTTGCAGGAGAGCCTGCTTTAGCGAGTAATGTTGTATCGCTTTCAACTGTACTGGCACAACCAAGTAATGCAAACGAACAAGCTATTGCGGCTACTTTACAGCTATTTTTTGTAACAGTATTTGAAGTTTTTTTAGTTAACATGTGAATGCCTATTTTAATAATTGATTGGATTCCAGTGTTAGAAGCCTTAATAATACGCTCGCTCCTGTTGATAGGAGGAATGCGTTGCAGATATTCTCCTTCAATTTAATATTATTGACTAATAACCTTCTAACCACACCTATATTGTCATACATATAGGTATAGTTTCGTTACTTACCTCTCTAAATAGATATTTTTTAAAAATACTCGACTATTTGTTTAATTTACATCTACACCACTATTTTAAGCTATTGAATATATAGTTTTAATTAAATTTCAGCGTGTTAGGTATCATTTTTGATTTTATTTATATTCTTATGTGGTTTGTGGTGACAAAGGTCTGATTTTTATATAAGAAAAAGTGAGCAGCGTCATAGGAATATATTTTCTTATTGTAATACTTAATGTTGTTTGTAATATCTGCATCGTTTGTCATTGATACATTAATGATGTTCACAAAATATTGCTACTTTAAATAAGGAAATGAAGACAATGAAAAAGATACTGCTACCTTTACTGACTACCTTACTTCTTTGCCCGAGTGTTTATGCAAAAACATTAAACTTGGGTCATGCGATGTCATTAGAAAGTGCTGCGCATAAAGGCATGGAGATTATGGCTGAGAAAGTAAAAGAGAAATCCGATGGTGAGTTAACTATTCGTATATTTCCCAATGCGCAACTAGGTTCAGAGCGTGACCAGGCTGAGCAAGTAGTAACTGGTGCAATTGATATGGCTAAAATTAATGGTGGTTTAGCAGAGTCTTTTGAACCAACGTTTAAAGTGAATGCATTACCTTTCTTATTCCGCGATGTACCACACATGAGAAAATTCATGAAAAGTGATGTTGCTGAGGAAATGCTTGTGTCAAGTAAAGGCAAAGGTTTTATCGGTTTGACTTTTTATGATTCAGGCACACGTAGTTTTTATGCCAAAAAAGCAATTAACTCTCCAGCTGATCTTGCGGGTATGAAAGTTCGTGTACCAGGTTCCCCAACTATGATTGAGATGGTTAACTTATTAGGTGGTAAAGCAACACCTGTTCCATTTACTGAAGTTTACACTGCGCTACAACAAGGTGTAATCGACGGTGCAGAAAACAATATTTCTAGTTTAGTAGAAATGAAACATAGTGAAGTTGCTAAATTTTACTCAATGGATCAACATTTGATGACACCTGATGTGATCATTATTTCTGAGAACGCTTTTAATTCTTTAACGCCAGAAGAGCAAAAAATCTTAAAAGAAGCAGCTGCAGAGTCACTTGAAGAGCAAATCAAAATTTGGGATGCAACTGATGAAATGAATAAAGAAAAAGGAATTAAAGCGGGAGTCACATTTGTTGAAGTAGACAAAGCCCCATTCCGCGCAGCAGTTAAGCCTATGATTGATGAAGCTAAGAAAGATCCTAAACTAGCTGGATTTATTGAAAAAATCGAAGCTCTTTAAATAAGTAACAGTAACACTATCATTTTGCTCTGGCTTTGCTAGAGCAAAATTTTTGAGGTATATGGACATGTTAACAACGTTAAGAAACCTGCTTGATAGACTCATTCTTGGTATTTCTTCCCTCGCATTAATGCTGCTGGTGGTCACGGTAACTTGGCAGGTATTCAGTCGTTATGTTTTAAACGACCCAAGTAATTGGACTGATGAATTATCTCGTTACATTATGGTGTGGCTTGGTTTATTAGGAGGGAGTTATTTATTTGGAGCAAAAGGGCACTTGGCTATTACATTGCTTGATAATTACCTCAAAGGCAAATCACATATAGCATTACAACTATTGATCAATGCAATTTGTTTTTCATTCGTATCTTTAGCTATGTTAAAAGGTGGTTTAGCTTTAATGGAAAGAACAACACAACAATTATCACCTGCGTTACAACTTCCTATGTCTACTGTTTATTCAATATTGCCCATTTCAGCAGTCATTATTCTCATTTATTTAGCTTTAAATACCCTGGATTTATTTAAAAACAGAGCAGTATAAAATTTAAAAGGATTTATATTATGGACTTGTCCATTGGTGTTTGGTTGTTATGCCTATTTTTATTCATGATTGCTATAAGCGTGCCGATTGCAGTGGCTATTGCAATGTCATCTTTAACCATCATGTATTTTATTTTACCCTTTGATGTGGCGAGTATTACTGCAGGTCAAAAAATTATTACAGGAATTGATAGCTTTAGCTTGTTAGCTATTCCATTCTTTATTTTAGCCGGCAACATAATGAATGTCGGAGGTATCGCCGGACGATTAATTAACTTAGCCAAGCTTATGGTTGGTTGGATCCCAGGTTCTTTATTACATGTAAATATTTTTGCGAATATGATGTTTGGGGCGGTTTCTGGATCTGCTGTAGCAGCAGCGGCAGCTGTGGGTAAAACATTAGGTCCTGAATTAGAGAAAGAAGGCTACGATAAAAATTTAGCAACAGCAGTAAATGTAGCCTCTTGTCCTGCTGGGTTATTGATTCCACCAAGTAATTCTTTAATTGTATTTTCAGTAGTATCTGGTGGAACCTCAGTTGCTGCATTATTTATTGCAGGTTATGTCCCAGGTATTTTGATGGGATTAAGCTGTATGGTTGTTGCTTATTTTATTGCCAAGAAAAAAGGCTATAAAACCAGTGCGAATGATGGTTTCACTGTAAAAGATGTGCTGCGCATTATTTGGCAAGCGATTCCCAGTTTAGGGCTTATCTTTGTTGTTATTGGTGGCATTATTGGTGGTGTTTTTACGGCCACGGAAGGGGCATGTATAGCGGTGCTTTATTCATTTGGCTTGTCACTTTGTTATCGGACATTGAAATGGTCTCACTTTTCTAAGATTTGTAATGAGACAACACAAATTACTGGCATTATGTTATTTCTGATTGGCGCTTCAACCATTATGTCATGGGCAATGGCCTTCACAGGCTTGCCAACTATGATCAGTGATTGGATGTTATCGATTTCTGATAACCCGATCATCATCTTTATCTTGATGAATATTATCTTACTGATTATTGGTATGTTTATGGATTTAACGCCTGCGGTATTAATCTTCACGCCTATCTTTATGCCGATTGCGACTACATTGGGTATGGATCCAATTCATTTTGCAATGATGATTATCTTTAATTTGTGTATTGGTATTGCAACGCCGCCAGTTGGCACTGCATTGTTTGTTGGTTGTAGTGTCAGCGGCACTAAAATAGAAAATGTAATAAGAAGCATCATGCCATTTTGTGCGGTGTTGATTGTCACCTTATTATTAATTACCTTTATTCCAGAAATTAGTTTATTCCTACCGAGATTCTTTGGTTTAATTAACTAAATAGATCCAGATTATCATCTCTATTTAAAGCCAACTTTAAGAGTTGGCTTTTTTATTGCTTGTTCCTTATCAACGAAAGATTAATGACGCTTTATTGCCGGTATTTATCGCTCATTGCACTTTTTTAACCCAAGAGACTAATTAGTCACATTGATAGATCACAGTTTTCTGACTTTTTATAAAAAGTTCTTCACTAAAATGAGACGTATATGGAATTTGCCAATATACTCACTAAAACTAACTATCTTTAGGTATTTATTGGCCCTTCATAAAAGGGAATGGAATCTATATGAATAAACTGACTATGCTTCAAAAATTACTATCATTAACCTTAATTCCGTTAATTGGTATACTAGCTTTATTATCGTTCATTTCTTTTTCTTTAGAAAAGGAAGGGTTAGAGGATAATATTGCTGAATTTCGCAGTGCGTTAATCAAAGAGAGAGAGCAACAGCTTAGAGAAATTACGGAAGTGGCATCAAATGTAGTGTCATATCAGCTATCGTTGCCTAATCAAGGAGATGTCAAAGCGGCTTTACGGGACGTTCGTTTTGGTACTGCTGGTTACTTTTATATTTACGATACTAAAGGGACCAATATCTTTCATGCAATTAAACCAGAGTTAGAAGGTAAAAACCTCATTGATTTAACTGACACTAAAGGTAATAAGTTGATTGTTGGTTTATTGAATGCGGCGCAAAAAGGTAATGGAGTTTATTCATTCTATTTTCAAAAACCAGGTTCACCGAAGCAATTTGAAAAATTAGGCTTTGCTGCGATGGTACCCAACACTAATTGGATGATAGGTACAGGTGCTTATATTGATGATATTGAAACAGTTATTGATGCATACAGCGCAACTGCTACGGCTACATTAAAAGATAAGTTATGGCTTACCTTATACATTTCTATTGCATTAATCATACTGACGATTGTCATCGTTGTCTTTGTTGCATCTAGAATGGTTAAACCAATCAAAGGGATGGCTGATAATCTAAATGATATTGCACAGGGTGAAGGCGACTTAACTTTACGTCTTGAAATTAATGGGCAAGATGAAATTGCTCAATTAGGACGGTCTTTCAACTTATTTGTAGATAAATTACGTAATACGATTAGTGATATCAATACAGCTACAATAGGTATTAACCAAGCTGGTCGTGATATGAATTCGCAGAGTACTGAAATTGCATCTCAGCTACAGCACCATAACAATGAAACCGATCAAGTTGTTTCGGCGATTACAGAGATGTCTTCAACGGCAAATGAGGTGGCGAGTAATACCAATCAAGTTGCAGAAGCGACGCAAGCAGTAACATTAGACGTGATGAATGCGCAAGAATGCGTTGAAACGTCATTATCAGAGGTGACGGCATTAGTAGAAGAAATAAATGGTGCAGCAACCAGTGTTAGTGCGTTAAGTGATCAGTCACAGAAGATCAATCAAGTATTAAGTGTAATTGGAGCAATTGCAGAACAAACCAACTTATTAGCATTGAACGCAGCCATTGAAGCGGCTCGTGCAGGTGAGCAAGGGCGAGGCTTTGCGGTTGTTGCAGATGAAGTTCGCAGTTTGGCAAGTCGTACTCAGCAAAGCACATTAGAGATCAATGAAATGCTTGATGAGTTACATCGATTAGTGAAAGTATCAGTTAATGCTATGTCTTTAAGTCAAGAGCGCAGCACTCGTACTGTCGATTCATCTCGTACTATTTCTGAAAGTCTAGTATCAGTGACTAACTCTATTACTTCTATCAACGATATGAGTACACAAATTGCAACAGCTACCACTGAGCAAAGCTCGGTGACGGAAGAGATTAATCGTAATGTTTATGAAATCCAAAATATTGTTAATAGTTTAACGTCAAGCAGTGTTGAAGCCGAAAAAATTGCTAGTGATGTATTGTCGGAAGGTGGGAAATTAGAAAAGCTAGTCGGTCAGTTTAAAATATAAATTGATTAAATTATCACCGTCTATTCAGTGATCTAATAGAAAAGTAACAGATTAGGTCACTTGTTTATTCCCACCGCTCTTATTAAGATGCACTGGCTGTGTCAACCGTAGCACATAATCAGCACATGTTTTATTACTCATACTCCTACTAATAAGCGCCTTAATGTCACAACTTACACTTACTTTAATTAGAGGTTTACCTGGAAGCGGCAAAAGCACGTTAGCTAAGCAACTTATGCAGCAATCACAAAATAATACTCTTCATATAGAAGCTGATATGTACTTTATTGATCAGCATGGAGTGTATTTATTTCAACCTGAAAAATTATCAGAGGCACATGATTGGTGCCAACAACAATGTTATAAAGCGTTAAAAGCGAAGCAAAATGTCATTGTTGCAAATACTTTTGTTAAGCATTGGGAAATGAGTTTTTATGAGAATTTAGCGAAGCGCTTTAATGTAAATTTGAAAGTAATTAATTGTAAAGGCCAATTTGCTAATATTCACGATGTACCGTTATCAGTGATTCGTAAAATGCGTAAGAATTGGCAGGCTTAAACAAGTCAATTTGATTAGCCTTATCATGCATTATGAGTCACACTTTAAAAATGCTTTTTATAATGTAATATGTTGTTCAAAAATGGATAAAAATTCATCTTTACGATGGCTAACTAAAAGCATCGTACTGTGTTTTTGTGTTGCTAAGTGCTCTAAAAAATTGAGTACGCGATGACGATTTAATTCATCTAAACCTTGTGTTGGCTCATCTAAAATGAGTAAGTAAGGGGATTTGACTAACGCTCTTGCAATCAGTGCTAATCGTTGTTCTCCATAACTTAAACTTTGAAATTGGGTTTTTTGTTTATCTTGCATCCCGATTTTAGCTAACCATTGTTCAGCGAGTTTGATATGTGCTGCACTTGGCTGTTGATATACACCAATAGAGTCATAAAAACCCGATAAAATAACACTGAGTAGATCGCTGTTAATACGATATTGTCTATGCAGTTCCGAACTGACAATACCCATATTTTCCTTCACTTGCCAAATGGTTTCTCCTGAACCGCGTTGATAACCTAATACATGAATATCATTGCTATAGCATTGAGCACAATCACCGGTAATCAATTGCATCAAAGTAGACTTACCACTACCGTTGGGTCCTGTAATTAAAGTGTGTTGAAGTGGTTTAATTGCCACATCAAGATCTTCAAAAACATTTACCCCATTATAATGTACTTTGCCTTTATTCAATTTAACTAAGTATGGATGTTTGAAATCAGCTAACTGACATTGATTTTCAGGCCATTCAGTATGGTCTGGTGTTGGTGCTAATAAGGCATCAAGTTGTTGTTGAGTCTGTTGGTCATGAAGTTCGCCTATTTCAGTTAAATATCCTCGCTCTATAAAGGCGATATGGTTACACCACGCAGGGATATCCTGACGGTTATTGAGCATCAGTAGGACATTTACCCCACTTTGACTAAGTTTGTGTAATGCTTGTGATAGTGCTTCACAGGATGCTGTATCTAAGCTATCAAAAGGATTGTCACAAACTAATAATTCAATACCGCTGAAAATTGCTTGTAACATTAATAATTTTCTACTTTCACCTGTACTTAATTTTAAATAACCGGTATCCATTCGATGTGCTAAGCCAAATTCAACAATCAACGGATCATGCCATCTTCCTTCAGGCAAAAAATCACGTGCTTTGGTTGGGGCTTGTTCAGAGTCCACAAAATCAGGTGCTTCAATGTCTAATGCCTTTTCATAAGTCGCTTGTTGTTCTTCAAAGGAGATGATGCCAATTTTATTAGCTTCTGGCATGGCTAATGTATCTACTTTTTCTGCTTCTAAAGTGCCTTGAAGTAGTTGATTAAGATATTGTTTACCCGATCCATTTCTACCTAATACACACCAGTTTTGATTAGGGGCTATTTGCCACTGTTTAATATTTAACTTTGCATGAACCAAATTTTTAATGTTTAACATAAATAATGCCGAATAAGTGTGTTGGAAAGGTAAAAATTATTGTGCCACAAACAGCGCTCATGAGTAAGAGATGAAGGTCGCTTTTCTAGCCACATTTAGGCACGATTAAATAAAAGTTATTGAAAAATAATGCTTTATTTTTCATTCGTTTGGAGGGATATCGCCACACTTCCGGAAGCTAGCCTTCATATCAACACCATTTTAGTGTATGATACAAGTGATTTTTGTAAACAAATCGTTTTAAATTCATTCGTTAATAAGGATATTAATATGCGTAAAATCATCTCCTCTTCTATCTTACTTGCTTGTGCTTCGTTCACACTGCCGGCCGCTGCAAGTGAATGTGGCAAAGTCACTATTGCGGATATGAATTGGGCTTCTGCGACTGTGGTTGCTAACGTTGACCGTTTCATTCTTGAACATGGTTTCGATTGTGATGCTGAGCTGGTACCTGGCGATACTATGCCAACCGGCGCAGCTATGATTGAAAAAGGTCAACCTGATATTGCTCCTGAATTTTGGAGTAACTCAATGCGTGACGCACTAGATAAAGGTGTTGCGGAAGGTCGTATCCGTTATGCGGGTACAACGTTAACTGATGGCGGTGAAGAAGGTTTTTGGGTACCTGCTTATATGGTTGAGAAAGATCCATCTTTAGCGACTATTGAAGGCATTAAAGCTAATGCTAAACTATTTAAACACCCTGAAGATCCTGACAAATCAGGATTTATGGGATGTCCTTCTGGCTGGAATTGCCAAATTTCTACTAGCCAATTATTTACTGCTCTTGATTTAGAATCAGTCGGGTTTGAATTATTAGATCCAGGTTCAGGCGCTGGCTTGTCTGGTGCGATTGCTAAAGCTTACGAGCGTGAAGAAGCTTGGTTTGGTTACTACTGGGCACCAACAGCTGTTTTAGGTAAATATAAAATGGTTAAAGTTGACTTTGGAAGTGGTATCGATAAAGAAGAGTTCATTACCTGCACAACACAAATCGATTGTTTAACACCTAAAGTTACTATGTATCCACCATCTGCAGTTGAATCAGTGGTAACTGAAGAGTTTGCACAAAGAGCACCTGAAATTGTTAAATACTTAGAAGGTCGTGAATACACTAATGAACAAATGAATGGTTTATTAGCTTGGATAGAAGATGAGCAAGCAGATGGCGATTACATCGTTGAGCACTTCTTAACTGATTATGAATCAACTTGGACAACTTGGGTTGATGCACCAACAGCTGCAAAAATTAAAAAAGCATTAGCTGAGCTATAACCCATCATTATTAAGCCTAGGGATTCTAGGCTTTTATCATTCTAGGTAAGTAAATAACCTTTATTTTCTTAAGATGTTAGATAACCTCTATGGTTGGCTAGATATTTACCTAGGTTGGTTAACATTTTTCAGGAGAGAAAAATAACATGTCAGACAAGTCATGGATTTCAGAAATCCCACAACTTGATCGTAAAGAATTAAGAGACTTCAAAAAACTACTCGATGGTTCATTTCGAGACTTTTCACGAGAATACGGTGATGCAATTCAATCTTTCTTCGACCCATTATTAGCAACCCTCATTTGGTTTGAAAAATTATTATTATCGACTCCTTGGTGGCTTGTTATTGCTGCTGTCGCTGCTTTTGCATATGCCGCGAGTCGTTCGTTTAAATTAACTGTTTCAGTCGTCATTGCCTTTTTGGTGATTGGTTACTTTGGAATGTGGGAAGATACGATGCGTACCATGAGTATGATTATTGTGTCGACCTTGTTAGCAATTGTAATAGGCATGCCAATAGGTATTGCAATGGCTCGCTCTAATCGTATTCAGTCAATTGTGACACCTGTATTAGATGTGATGCAAACCATGCCGGCATTCGTTTACTTGATTCCGGTTGTAATGCTGCTTGGCATCGGTAAAGTGCCTGGTGTTATCGCTGTTATTATCTATGCTATTCCTCCTGTTATTCGCCTAACAAACTTGGGGATACGTTTGGTTGATAAAGAGGTATTAGAAGCTGCTACAGCTTACGGAGCAAGCCCAATGCAGCGATTATTTGGTGTGCAAATACCATTAGCCATGCCTAATATCATGGCGGGAATCAATCAGACAATTATGATGGCATTAGCCATGGTTGTAATTGCTTCTATGATTGGTGTTAAAGGATTAGGGCAACCTGTATTACAAGCAATTAGTAATCAATATTTCACTCAAGGTTTATTAAATGGTCTAGCCATTGTTGCGTTAGCCATCATCTTTGATCGAATCTCTCAAAGTTATGCTAAACGAACACTACAGAATTTTGGAGACCAATAAGATGAGTACAGCAGATCAAAAAAAACCGCTAATTAGCATTAAGAATTTATATAAGATTTTTGGTAAGAATGATAAGAAGGTTTTACAGGAAGTTAAAGCAGGAAAGTCTAAAGAGACTATTTTGGCAGAAACTGGCCATACAGTTGGTTTAGCTGATATTAATTTAGATATTTATCCTGGTGAAATATTTGTGATCATGGGACTTTCTGGCTCAGGTAAATCGACATTGATTCGTCATTTTAATCGTCTTATCGACCCAACAGCAGGAGAGATTATTGTTGCTGGTGAAGATGTGATGAAACTCAATGATAAAGAGCTACAAAATTTCCGCCGCAACAAAATGTCTATGGTATTTCAGCGTTTTGGTTTAATGCCACATCGTACTGTTATCCAAAATATTGCCTATGGCTTACAAGTTCAGGGGGTACCTAAAAAAGATCGTGAAGCACGCGGTAATGAATGGTTAAAAACAGTAGGTTTAGATGGTTATGCTAATCAATATCCTGGTCAACTTTCTGGTGGACAACAACAACGCGTTGGTTTAGCGCGTGCATTGTGTACAGATGCTGAAATTTTACTAATGGATGAGGCATTTTCTGCGTTAGATCCGCTGATTCGAAGTGAAATGCAGGATCAATTAATAGAGCTACAAGAAAAGCTACATAAAACCATTGTATTTATTACTCATGATTTAGATGAGGCTTTACGTATCGGTGATAAAATAGCGATTCTACGAGATGGTTTATTAATACAGCAGGGTGCTCCTGTGGATATCTTATTAAACCCTGCTGATGATTATGTTGAAGCTTTTGTTAAAGATGTAAATCGTGCTCGAGCATTAACTGTTGAAACAGTAATGCAACCTCAGATCTGTCGTATTTCTAGTGAAAATATCGGTGAAGCGGTTATGCAGATGCGTAAATCAAAACATGACTATGGTTATGTTGTTAGTGATGACGGTTATCAAGGAGTTATCACTCAGAAAACCTTAGAAGGTGTTCAACAGAGTGATTACGATAATGAAATCACAGATTCACTCTTAGAAGATGTACCTTCAGTGCAAAGTGATGCGTTACTAGAGTCTGTTATTCCCGACATGTTGGATAATGAACATCCATTAGCTGTAGTTAATAATGATGGTGAAGTGGAAGGGCATATTTCGAGAAGTACTTTATCAGATATATTAAGTGACCAACCTGCAGAGGAAGTGTCTGAAGAGGAAGCTAAGCCGCTAGAAAAAGCTTAATTTCTTAATCCTCTATGCTAAAAAGCCTCCATCATGAAACTCATGATGGAGGCTTTTTTACTGCCGTTTAATACCAATTACTCTTCCGGAATGATCACCTCAGGGGCAATATCTGAACCACCTAATGCTTGATATAAGGTCGCTTGTATATTGAATTGATTGTAACGGTTTTCTAAAATATCTTGCTCAGTATCACGTAAAGTATCTTGCGCGTCTAACCAGTCTTGAATATCAATGGCCCCATAGCGATATTGACTGGCATAAATACGCTCAGCAGCTGCCGCTGCGTTATATTGCTCTTGTAATCTTGCGCCTTGGTATTGATATTGTTGCCTTGCCGAAATGGCATTATCGACTTCGCTGAATGCACTATATAAAGTATCTCTATAGGTAACAATCGCCGATTCCACATCGATTTGTGATAACTTCTTGTTTAGTTCCATCTCATTCCATTGCAAGAAAGGCAGCATTAAATTAGCACCTAAGGTGCCAATTGGATTTGATAGTAGGTTTTTAAGTTCCTCAGATGAAGAGCCTAATGAGCCGGATAAGGTTAAACTCGGCAGATAACCTGCAAAAGTGGCATCTTTAGTCGCATAGGCTGACTTTAAATTATATAGCGCTGATTTTACATCAGGGCGGCGAATTAATAGGTCCGCTGGCACACCAGCAGCAATCATGGGAATAGTGCCTTCAGGTAATTTATCAATAGTGATTGGTATTTTCATCGGTGGTTGATTAAATAAAATGGCTAATGCATTTTGAGTCTCCACAAGAGTTTGTTGTAACTCGCTGTATGAAACTTGCTGCTCAGCCAGACTTCGTTGCGACTCAAAAATATCTAGTTGAGTGACTGCACCTGCTCTGTATTGACTTTCAATGACTGCTAAACTTTTCTTTGCAGACTTTATATTCTCTTGGCTTAATGCAATACTTTGTTTAAGGTAACCAATTTGCCAATATAAAGAAGCGGTTGTCGCAGCTAAACTTTGTGCAGTGCTTTCTCTATCTTCTTCACTGGCAGAGCTAATCCATTTAGCCGCATCAACCTCAGACTTGACGCGTCCCCATAAATCTAATTCATAGCTGATTGATAAATCTGTGCTAAATGAATTGCTAGTATCTTCGTCATTGTTTGAAGAAGTTTGTGTGCTTACATCAGTGCTTGAACTTATTTGGAATGAGCTTTCCGCTTCAGTTAAACCTGCTTTTAAGCGTGCGCTGCGTAAGGTTAAAGTGGCTAAAGCTAAGTCATTGTTGCTTGCTAATACTTGCTCAATTAACGAATTAAGTTCTAGATCATTGAAGCGCTGCCACCATGGATCAAGTTGTACTTGTTCATCGATAGTTAAGCTTTGCCAGTTTTTGGGAATATTAATTTCAGGTTGATAATCTTCAGTTTTTTGTGTTGAACTACAGCTACTTACTAGTAATATTGTACATAGCGTGTAAATAAAACGTAACAGGAAAGGTGCTTTAATCATAATTATTCTCTCGCTAATGCATCAACAGGATCAAGTTGTGCGGCATTTCGTGCTGGTAAAAACCCGAAAAGGACACCGATTAAGGTGGAACAAATAAAGGCTGTGATGATCGAACCCATTGAATAAATCATTTGGAAGCTACTACCAGCTGATGCGAATATAAAGCCAATTAAGTAGGCAAGCCCAATACCAATAGCACCACCCAAAAAGCATACCAGTACTGCTTCAATAAGGAATTGCCTTAAAATATCACTTTGCCTTGCTCCTACGGCCATTCTTACACCAATTTCTCGAGTGCGCTCTGTGACAGAAACTAACATGATATTCATTACACCAATACCACCGACAATTAATGAAATAACGGCAATAGCTGAAATTAATAGGGTCATGGTTTGTGTGGTTTTTTCGATACTCTGACGAATCGAATCGGTGTTAACAGTAAAGAAGTCTTGGCTACCGTGACGCATTTTTAACAGAGAAGTTATTCCTTGTTCAGCAGCACTACTTGATGCAGATTCATTAACCCTAACCGTGATGCTATCAAGGTAATTTTGATTGATCATACGACTGGCCACTGTGCTATATGGAATCCATACATTTAAGGCATCACTGTTTCGGAAGGTACTGGTTTTAGGTTTAGTGACACCAATAATACGTACCGGTAACTCACCAAGGAAAATCACCTCTCCAATCGCTGACTTATCTAAGAACAGTGCTTTACGAGTATTATCATCAATAACCGCATCTTGCGATAAACTTGCTACATTAGTTTCATCCCAGAACTGTCCTTCAGCAATCTCATAACCTTTAACACGGAAATAATCAGATCCCACTCCATTAAAACTGGCCGATACACCCTGGTTTGCATAGCGGATCGTACCTGAACTACTGATCGAGGGAGTAACGCTGTCTACGTAGGTTAAGTTTTTGAGCGCGTTACTATCTAACGAAGTTAGAGTACGTACTAAATCTGAGCGTCGGTCACCAAATCCAGAACCAGGACGAACGTCAATGGTATTGGTGCCCATCTCACTGATATTTTTTAATACTGCC
Organism: Psychromonas arctica; assembly: GCF_036697365.1. Classification (GTDB taxonomy): domain Bacteria; phylum Pseudomonadota; class Gammaproteobacteria; order Enterobacterales; family Psychromonadaceae; genus Psychromonas; species Psychromonas arctica_A. Next base: position 310,707 of record NZ_JBAHZA010000001.1, on the reverse strand, counting down.
TGCTGTGAGCCTTCACCTAATGCCACCACAGACACAACTGAGGCGATACCAATAATGATGCCAAGCATGGTTAAAAAGGTACGTAAACGATGTGATGACATGGCTAATAAAGCCATTTTAAAGGCTTCAACATAACGACCAATGCTATTATTTTTTTTACTGTCAGCATCAAGTTGAGGCAGGGTATTGGTTGTTTTTATTTGCTCTTTTTGTGCATCTTTGATGATCACACCATCTTTGATCTCGATAATGCGATCAGCAAAGTTAGCGACATCCATATCATGTGTAACTAAGATAATGGTATGTCCATCATGATGCAGTTCTTGTAATAACTTCATCATCTCATCGCCACTTTGGCTATCTAAAGCACCAGTTGGCTCATCGGCAAGAATAACATCACCACCATTCATCAAAGCACGGGCAACACTAACACGTTGTTGCTGACCACCACTTAATTCACCGGGTTTATGGTCAAGTCTATCTGCTAATCCTAAACGAGTTAAAAGCGCACGTGCACGACTGTCTCGTTCACTTTTGTCTTTTCCTGCATAAATAGCTGGAATTTCTGCGTTTTCAATGGCGTTTAGGTCACCTAATAAGTGGTAACGCTGAAAGATAAAACCAAAATGCTCTCGACGCAGTTGAGCTAACTGGTCTGCATTCATTTCTGAGGTATCTTGTCCATTGATAAAGTAACTACCTTGGCTAGGTTTATCTAAACAACCTAATATATTCATTAAGGTTGATTTACCTGAACCTGATGCACCAACAATCGCGACCATTTCACCACGTTCAATGGACAAATTAACATCATTTAATACAGTTAGTTTTTGATCTCCCGCGGCGAATGAGCGGAACACGCCTGAGATCGCTAATAGAGGATTACCCATTATTTAAAACCCCATTGGTGAACGCGGTTTACGAGTACGTGAAGGGGAGTTAGCTGCCGCAGAGCCGACCACTATTTGCTCGCCTTCTGCTAAACCATCGGTCACTTCTGTATAAATTTTATTGCTGATACCTACTTGCACATCTTTATAAGTCACTTGGTCATTCTCAAGTACAGGTACTTGGTAACGTACTGGACGACCTGGTCGTTTTTGCAATACTTGAGAAGGTACTAAAAGCACATTGTCCGCTTTATTTAATACAATTGATACCTGTGCTGTCATGCCAATACGTAAAACACCATCTGGATTGGCTACTTCAAACAAACCATTATAATAAATAGCATCTGAATCGCTGGATTCCATATCACTATCATCACCATCCATTGATGTCGGGCCTGGTTCAATAGCTCGTAATGTCGCTTCATAACGTTTGTTAGGCTGCCCTAAAATAGTGAAATAGACGGCTTGACCAGGGCGTGTATTGATCACATCGGCTTCTGAGATTTGTGCTTGTACTGTCATTCGACTCAAGTCTGCTAATTCGACTAATGTTGGCGTTGTTTGGCTGGCGTTTACTGTTTGACCCACTTCAACTGAATGATAGACAACCACACCTTCCATCGGGGCTTTGATTACCGTGTAGCCTAGGTCTAACTCGGCGCTTGCAATGCTGAGTTTATCTTGTACTTGTTCTGCTTTTAATTGATCAAGTTCTGCTTTATAGACGGCTAGATCAGCTTCCGCTGTTTCATAATCTTCTTTCGAGCTGGCATGATCTTTAAACATAGCCTTTTGACGATTAAAAGCCTTTTGCGCTTGATTGATTTGTGCTTGTTTCGCCTTATATTCTGCGTTAGTAATGGCAAGTGATGCCTTAGCTGTTTCTAAATCATTTTTTTGCGTCAAATTATCAATCTCTGCGATTAAATCACCCTTATTAACATGCTCTCCAAGTGAGGCGGGTAAACTGATAACTTGCCCCGAGACCTGAGAACCCACACTAACTAATTTAGAAGCTTGTAGCATGCCAATCGCGAGCACACTGCTTTCAATATTTCCCCGTTGTACAGTTTGGGTTGCATAGCCTTGAACAGGCTCTTCATTATGAAGAAAATAAAATGCACCTGCGCTTAATAAAATAACTGCAATAACGATAATGAGTAACATTTTTTTCATGGGTTAAAGATATCCATAATATATGAAAAGTATCTATAAAAAGACTTTAAAAAGCGTGTAATTTGACGCTATGAACCTAGTACGCGATAAAGCTCATAATTAAAACGATTTAATATATTTTTTATCGTTTATAAAATAAACAGTTAACACCACTTTAGAATAAAAATTAAAGGGCTTACTAATATGATACTCATTTTAAAGTTAAGGAATGGTTAAGATTATTATTCACTGTCATTTTTTTATTTTTTTATTTATAAGTTGTTGATATATAATAAATAATATCAGTTTAAGTGGATTTTAAATTGGTACACTTTAAGTACGTTTATCAATTCAGATAAATGTGCGACTTAAGCGATCTCTTAAGTCGATTTAAATTACTTAAAGGAAATATACATAATGAATAACTTAGCACGTATTACAAACCTAGAAGCAACAAACGAAACAACTTCAATAAAGCATAAGTATTCACAATTCACACTACATTATGATGAGAAGTATAAGGCTGCCTGGTATTATATGCATGCAACTCCCCGACCATGTTTTAGTAGTCAGCTATTAGATGAGCTAAATGAATTTGCAGATAATATTAAAGAAGAAATGAGACTGAGTAATCAAAGTAAATATGATTATTTAATATTAGCATCAAGTGTTGAGAATACTTTTAATTTAGGAGGTGATCTTGCTGTTTTTCTTGAGTTAATTAAGGCTCGTAATGATAAGGAATTATTAAATTATGCGGTGAAATGTATCAATGTTCTTTACCATAATATAACTCACCTTGATTCAGAATTAACTACAATAGGATTAGTCCAAGGTGATGCTTTAGGAGGCGGGTTTGAAGGGGCTCTTGCCAGCAATGTTTTAATTGCAGAAAAAGGGACCAAACTTGGTTTACCAGAAGTGTTGTTTAACTTATTCCCTGGCATGGGAGCTTATTCATTATTAAGCAGAAAAGTAGGAGCGACTAAAGCTGAAGAAATAATTTTAAGTGGTCAATTATACTCTGCAGAAGAGTTATATGAGATGGGAGTTATTGATATCTTAGCTGAAAAAGGTGAAGGGGAAATGGAAGTCTATCGCTATATTAAATCAGCTAGTAGGAAAGCGAATAGCTACGAAGCTATTCGTAAAGTTAAAGATATATGCAACCCTATATCATATCAGGAGTTATATGATATCACTAAAGTATGGGTTGATGCCGCATTAAAATTGTCTGAAAAAGACTTACGTATGATGGAGAAATTAGTAATCCGTCAAACTGCAAATCAAGCTTAATTCAGTGATTTTATATTAAGAGTTTTCTGTAGAAGCTCGACTGACAATATCATTTAACGTCTCTATAGTTTTATGATAGGTGAATTCTATTTCCTTAACTAATAGAGTCAATTTTTCGCTATTAATATCATTAGGTTTATAGGATTCTCCTTTTGCACACATTTCAGATAATCTGTTGGCGCCTAATTCAGCAGATGCTCCTTTAAGTGCATGTAAGGATTCGCGTAATTGTAGGTAATCACTGACACTAGCTGTTTTAAGGTGTTGTATATGTTTATTGCCGTCTTCGGAAAAAGCATTTATGAGATGTTTCATAAATTGATGATCATCATCTAAAGCAAATAATTCATTGAGTGTATCAACATTGTACCATTGGCTTTCAACCTGTTTTTTAGGGAGAGTATTAATGGAAGTGGAAACACTTTTTACTTTGCCTGTTTTAAGTTCAACCACTGAAGATGTTATTGGTATTTTCGGTTGTATAGATTGAGATAAAACGGCTATTTTCTCTAACAGATCATGGGAATCGACTGGTTTTGTTAAAAACTCTTTCACCCCTAAACTATGCGCTAATCTTCTTGCCTCTGTTGTTGCATCTGCAGTTAACATGATCACAGGTAATTGATTAGTAGTGTCTATAAATTGCAATGCTTTGATAGCTTCATCACCAGAGCAGTTAGGCATGTTTTTATCAACAATGAATAGATCTATTTCATTAAGCCTATTAGTAATAACCTCTAAGGCTTGCTCTCCATCATCAACCAGAATAACGGTATGTCCTGCTCGCTTTAATATACCCGCAATGACTTGTTGGTTAACTTTATTATCTTCTGCAACCAAAATAGTTAATGGCTTAGCATCTTCTTGAGCGGCATAAAATTCATTAAAAGAGACAATATTAGTATGTTGATACGCTTTCTTTTGCATGCAAAAATGTAAAGCATTAAACAGTTTTCTGTGATCATGTAAATTTACTATGGTTCTTGTCACTCTGTTTTTAATTGCACCTGATGCTAAGAGTTGCGCAGGAGGATTCAATAGAAGAATAGAAGCGTTAGTCGTATCTGTTTCAGCTTTTATGCTATCTAAAAATTGCTCTAATGATATGGAGGCAGGCAAACTCAAACTATCAATAATAATATTTTTATAAGGTCTTTTTCGAGCCACTCCTTGTGACAATCGTATCAGAGTTTGATCGGCCGACTGAGCAGAGGTCGCTTTAATATTCCAGGTATCGAAGAATGGTTGTATCGCCTGTTGCGTTTCAGGTTTTGCTAAAATTAATAAATTATTACTATTTATTTTCTTTAAAGGGTTCGCTATGAAATTAAAAGGAAGTTCAAACCAGAAGGTCGAGCCTTGACCTAGTTCACTGCTTACACCAATTTCACCTCCCATTAATTCAACTAGCTCTTTTGAAATAGTGGTTCCCAAACCAGAACCACCAATATGACGGTCATTTGTTTCCCCGACTTGTGTAAAGTCATTAAAGACACTCTCTAATGCATTTTTTTCTATTCCTATCCCGGTATCGATGACCTCAAACCTCAGTGTCGTTGATTGTTCAGATCTAGCAACTGTATCAATTTTTAACGAGATAGAGCCTTGATCGGTAAACTTAATGGCATTTCCTATTAAATTTACCAGCACTTGACGGAGATATTGCTGGTCTCCTTTTAATAGGTAGGGGATATTGCTTGCGATGGAAGTGTTGAGCTCTAGTGATTTTGCTTTTGCAATTAACTTTTGTGTGGCCATCACAGAGTGAATGACAGAATGCAGGTCAAAATCACTTTTAGTAATGGTTATTTTACCTGCCTCAATTTTAGATATATCGAGAACTTTCTCTATCAAACCGAGTAATATCTTTGCTGAGCTTTGCATGGTGTTAACTAAGTTGCGTTGCTCATTTTCTAGTTTAGTTTCTCTTAATAAATCACCGATGCCTAATACTCCATTTAAAGGCGTTCTTAATTCATGTGACATATTCGCTAAAAACCGACTTTTTGCTTGATTTGCTTTTTCGGCCATATCAATTGCATTATAAAGCTTGTTGATTAAGAAGATTGAATAGAGAGGAATGAGTGTAATAACTATTAGTAAACTAATCGCTATATGTATATTTTCTTGCCAATATTCCCCAAATAATATGGAGAATGAAAATCCTGCAGTACCAACAAACATAGAGAGGTACAGATAGTTCAAACCAAATCTGAATCCGTTACCTAAAATAACCCATAAATAAAATACAAATAAATAGACTGCATGATCTTCGGCTGTTTCCATTAAAAGAGAAAGCGAGATTAAATCAAGAAAAATTCCGGTTACACGCCTTAGTACACTTTTCTTAGGATTACGTATTATAGCCGTAACAATTAATACGGCCAATAATGTAGCGATAATAATGACTATATTAAACTGAGAAGTTAAAATAAGTTTTTGTTGACTTTTTGTTTCCCATGGTAAGCAAAAAGTAATAAACAAACCAATGCCTATAAATACTCTTACTAGCGCTTGTTCTATTTCTGGATCATTATTTTTACGTAAGTATCTTCTTACTGCCTTGACTCTTTTACAAAAAAAATTCATTAATATTTATGGCCTATTTTAATCATGTTTTACTAGGAGTCTGGATACTGTTTTTGGATTTGTAATATAACAGGCAACCGTGTGTTAAAGGCTTCTATACATTGAGGATCAAAATGTGTACCAGATCCACTATTGATAAAATCAATAGCATCTTGGATAGGCCATGCCTTCTTATATGGTCTTACTGATATGAGTGCATCAAATACATCCGCGACAGAAACAATACGTGCAATAAGTGGGATATCTTTGCCAGCTAGTTTGTTAGGGTAGCCTGTACCATCGAATCGTTCATGATGATTAAGCGCAACAATAGCGCCCATTTGCATATATTTCGACTCACTACCTGATAAAATCTCGAAGCCAATAGTCGCATGGGTTTGCATTATGACCCATTCATCAGCTTCAAATTTCCCCGGTTTGAGTAAAATTTTGTCTGGAATACCTATTTTACCAATATCGTGCATCTGCGCGGCATGCTCTAAGTCACTGCACTCTGTTTCTGTTAAGCCCATTTCACAGGCTATTTCTTTTGAGTATTTAGCCATTCTGATTACATGGTTACCAGTCTCTTCATCTCTATATTCACCGGCTTTAGCTAGCTTTAAAATGGTTTCTTTTTCTCGTTGTAAAATTTGTTTTGTTGCGAGCTCAACTTGTTCTGCTAACCAATCTGCTCTGTTTTGTATAATGACGTGCTGTTGATGAAGTTTAAGTAGATTTCTACAAGTAGTACGGCATTCTATTTGATCAATAGGGCGAGTTAAAAATGCCGTAACACCGGCATCTAATGCTTCATAGCGAATGGCTTTTTCACTGACTACGGTAATCATCATGATTGGAACATGTTCACCATGATTTAATTTTCGTACTTCTTGAATAAACTCAATACCATTTAAACCAGGCATTCTATAATCAGTCACAATGAGATCGGCTGGATTTTTGCTCAACCATTGTAAGGCATCATGAGGGTCAGCAAAATCAATGACCTTAATGTCATTTGCGATTTGTAAAATAACCTTTTGTAAAATCATTCTGCCTGTTGATTGGTCATCAACAATAACCACATGTCTTTGTTTATTCAAAATGCGCTTCCATCTCAGTATCGATATGAATGAATTGATATCTTTAGAGGTATATATTAACTAATAGTTGCTATTATTTATACTCGCATCTAATAGATAAACCCATTAATCGCATATGTTTATAATATTTTATTTATAATTGATGAATATAATCATTATCATTAGTTTCTCTATTCTACTTTTTATTTTTATAAATACCTAATCACTCAATTTTGTTTATTGCTGGTGCACTAAATGATTACTATTGGTGCACTCTTATTTTAATTTTATTTTAAAAAATATTTAAGTTGTTGAAAATAAATTAATTTAATTTTTGGCACAGTGATTGCTGTTATTAGATTGTTAAAATACTCGTATGAGAGATATTGGCTGCAGTCGAAGTGTTGCCAATTACAATATAAAAATAGACATCTAGGGTTCCGACTGTTCGCAGTGACTGGTCCGAGAGTTGTCGACCTTTTTTCTAAGGTTACACGGAGGGATAAAAGCCCGGGAGATGACAAACCAATGTCTCTCATGCTTTTAATTTAGAATACCCTTTGAAGCGTAACCATGAATAATCACATCTGATTGCTCATTTCTTCTTTAATTGGTTCCCTCTAAATTATCAACATCAGTTATTAAGTTTATTTAATAATTTCGGGACGACCCGAACAGTAATGAAATATTACTGATAGATTCTGGACGACCAGCATCAAACTATGCTTTTAGAGGAGCTTAGCAAAATGCCAACATCTGAACATGGAACACATAAAGCTTTTACAGAGCTACCTGTTGTCGATATTTCATTATTATTCTCTGAACAATTGGAGGACCGCGTTAAGGCTGCAAAGGAATTAGATAAAGCCGCTAGAGATGCTGGTTTTTTATATTTAAAAGGGCATCAAATAACACCTGAATTAATGATTAATCTAAAACAGGTGGTTAAGGAATATTTTGAACAAGATGTAGATAGTAAAATGGCTAATTACATCGGTTTATCCAAAAATCATTCAGGTTATGTGCCTATCGGGGAAGAAGGTTTTTATAGTACAGAAGCTAAAAAACCTGACTTAAAAGAAGCGTACGATATCGGCCCTGATTCACCGAGTTTAATGGCGCGATTTGAAAAAGACGCCAACACCCAATGGCCTAGACATGAGGGTTTTAAAAAACATGTTAAAGCCTATTATGATGCAATGTTATCGTTAAGTCGTGTGTTGTTTCAGGGGTTTGCTTTAGCATTAGGATTACCTGAAGATACGTTTACACAACAACTTACTGTTCCGCCAAGTCAACTTCGTTTAATTCATTATTTTGATAACCCTGATGCGAAAGAAACTGATTCCGGTATTGGTGCTCATACTGATTATGAATTCTTTACTATTTTATTGCCTACGGCTCCTGGTTTACAGGTGTTAAATGGATCAAATGAATGGATAAATGTGCCATTAGTTGATGACTGTTTTGTTATTAATATTGGCGACATGATGGAACAAGTTTCAAATGGTTTGTACGTTGCAACCTCTCACCGCGTAAGACAAGTTAAAGAAGAGCGCTATTCTTTCCCATTCTTTTCAAGTTTAGATTACGACACTGTCGTTGCTCCAATTGAATCGCTAATAAAAAACGATGATACCTCCTCTTATGAAACCATTATTTGTGGTGATCACCTTCTTGCCCAAACAATACAAACCTTCAGTTATTTAAAAGAAAAATCAGCGCGTGGTGAAATCGATTTACCGGAAAATGCGAGAACACTTTTATCTTTTGGAAAACCAGAAATCAAGGAAGATTGATATGAACATTAAAACGCTTATTGAACAACATAGCAAACAGGCGACTAACTCTATCCCTGATTGGATGATTGGTTGTTTTAAACGTAGAAGTATCTCATTTGCGAATGGTGAAACGGATATGGATACACACGTGTTTTGGTTACAAGGTCGAAATTTAACCATCGATTTACGTTTACCGATTGAAGCGGAACTGGTGATGAATCAATCGTGGGATCAATGTTCTGCTGAAGCACTTTATCAATTAGCAAATTATGAAGGTTGGTCTGCTGATAGTATTTGGGAAAATAATCAGCTGAGTTGGTCTGGCGGTACTGCGTTTCAGATCCATAACCGCTGGCCTGAGCCTGCAATACTTTCACGAGTAGGTGATTGTATGATCGAAGCGTCGCCTTTTGAATCTTATGTAGAAGATTGGCGCATTACATCACGTGAACCCGGTGCTTTACTGAGCCTTGAGCTGATCAGCGAAGAAAATCTAACAACAGGTGAGTTACGTCATCAAGGTGGTGCATTAATCATTAATGGTAATTGGGCTGGCTTAGTGTTGGGACGTTCAAGTGATCTTGATTTAGATGAAAATATACAGTTAAGAGATCACGTTAAGCAGGCTTCTGCTGATATTTCTTTTTTAAAACAAGTCTTCAATTTTGAAACTTCTGTTGCTAAAGGCAATTTGACAGAGGGTTTTAACATCAACTTTTCTACTATGCCAACGCGCGTTGGTGAGTCTCTTTTTGAACTTGATGGTTTTGAGTTTGATGCAGAAACCAATGAAGTGTTTCAGTTTTTTAAAGAGGGAGAACAACAAATAAAACGTCGTTTCTCTATCGACACGATAGAAGCTGAATTTGCTTATTCAGGTAAAACGAAATGGCATGAAAAATCGAAAAAATGGTTTGATGCAGAGAAAGAAACAATCGGGCGTTATTTACAAAAGTTAACTTAATGAGAGCGTGTTTTATACGTTTACACATTGAGGATGTAAGTTATTAATTTAAAAAGAAAGTATGGGAACTGCGAAAGATAAAAAGCGAAGATTTATTATTCAATTGATTATTTTGTATAAACTTAAAACTAAAGGGGTCATCCATGAAAAACATTAAAAGTCTAATTAAAAAATGTACGCTTATTGTGTCGATGAGTGTCATGAGTTTCGTTGCTAACGCTGCGGAACCATTAAAAATCGGTTATTCCGATTGGCCGGGGTGGGTCGCTTGGGAAGTGGCAATAGAAAAAGATTGGTTCAAAGAAGAGGGGGTGGATGTTGAGTTTGAATGGTTTGATTACGTAGCATCAATGGATGCTTTTGCTGCAGGTAAATTAGATGCAGTAGGTATGACAAATGGCGATGCATTGGTGATAGGCTCATCTGGTGCAAAAGGCATTATCATTTTAGCAACGGATTACAGTTTTGGTAATGACATGATTATTGCTAAGCCTGGTATCAGTTCAGTTAAAGAATTAAAAGGTAAAAAAATCGGGGTAGAAGTAGGTTATGTGAGTCACCTTATGCTGTTAGATGCGCTTGAAAAAGCCGGCATGTCAGAATCTGATGTTGAATTGATTAATGTTCCAACGAATGAAACGCCACAAGTATTAGCCTCGGGTGATGTGGATGCGATTGTTGCATGGCAACCAAGTTCTGGTCAGGCTTTAACCGCTGTGCCAGGTTCAAAAGCAGTAGCAACCTCTAAAGATGCACCGGGATTAATTTACGATACTTACGTTGTTTCTCCAAGCTCTTACGCTACACGTAAAGCGGAATGGGAAAAAGTGGTTAAAGTTTGGTATCGCGTTGTTGATTTTGTTAACGATCCCAAAACAAGACCTGAAGCATTAAGCATTATGTCTGCACGTGCAGGGCTAAGCCCGGAGGCTTATGAGCCAATGTTAATGGGCGCTAAAATTCTAAGCTTAGCGGAATCTAAAGAAGCATTTAAGAAAACAGCTGAGTTGACATCTATTTATGGTTCATCAGAAGTTGCGAATGAATTTAACTTGAAATATGGTGTTTATACAGAGAGTCAATCTGTTGATAAATACATTGATCCTTCGATTACGTTAGGACTTTAATCAAATGTTGTCCGAGGCGATTATTATGGAAGATAAAGTGAAAGAAAAAGAACCATGGTTTGCTGTCGGGAAAGGTCTATCACCAGCGCGCGTGCGCTGGTTGACATTGTTTTCTTTTCTATTGCCTTTGATGATTTGGTCAGCGGTCAGTTATACCCCTTTTATTTGGCACCCGAAGATTGAAGTCACTGAACCAGGCGGGATCTCATGGTTTCAAAAAGGGATGTTAATTGACCGTGATGTATTCTCTTCTCAAGTTGAACAGGCGACATTAGATAATATTGCGCTACCTCAGGGAGATAGAGCAAACCCGGTTTATTTACCTGCACCACATGAAGTCGCTGTGGCTTTTTATACCGCTTTTACCACTGAACCAAAACGCAAGAGTGAACAATGGTTACATGAAAGCTTGTGGCACAGTATTACAGTGATATTTTGGGCATTTTTAATCTCATCCATTGTAGGTGTGCCATTAGGTATTTTATGTGGGACCTTTGCTGCCGTATCTAAAGTTCAAGAACCGTTTGTACAATTTTTTAGATACTTGCCTGCCCCAGCATTTGGTGCATTAGCAGTTGCCATTTTAGGTATTCATGACGGTCCTAAAATAGCAATTATTGTCATCGGTACGTTTTTTCAGCAAGTATTAATCATTGCAAATACCACCCGTAAAATTGATGTGTCTTTACTTGAAGCTGCTTTAACACTAGGTGCGAATAAATTGCAGATTATTTTTAGAGTAGTGATCCCGGGTGTGATACCCGATTTATATCGTGATTTACGTGTCTTACTTGGTTGGGCTTGGACGTATTTAATTGTGGCTGAACTAATTGGTACTAGCTCTGGTATTACTTGGTTTATTACTCAGCAAGCACGTTATAAAAACTTTGATAACGTTTTTGCGGCGATAATGATTATTGGGATTATCGGTCTCCTCTCTGACATAATTCTGGCCAAACTTGGGAAGCACTTATTCCCATGGGAACGCTCACAAAATAAGGCATAACCAATATGATTAATTCAGAATTACCAAGCTACCTTGAGCAAGAAGATCGTGTTGCTGAACGCTTTAAGAAGTTAAAAGAGCGAGAAGTCATTCTTGAGGTAAAAGATTTATATAAAAAATTTCCAACACCAAAAGGTGAAATAACTGCACTCAAAGAGATTAATTTTAAAACGCATCGCCGTGAATTTGTGTGTGTTATTGGTCCTTCGGGTTGTGGTAAATCCACCTTAATTCGGATCCTTGCAGGGTTAGAAAGTCCAACACAAGGTCAAGTATTGCTTGATGGTAAGCCTAAATCAGAACCCGGCCCTGATAGAGGAATGGTATTTCAAGGCTATACCTTGTTTCCTTGGTTAACCATTAAAAAAAATGTGATGTTTGGTTTACAAATGAAAGGCATGACCAATGTCGATGCAGAAAGTGAAGCAATGCAATGGGTTGACTTAGTTGGATTAAGTAAGTTTGCGGAGTCTTATCCTCACCAACTATCCGGTGGTATGAAGCAACGTGTTGCAATTGCTCGCGCGTTAGCAAATCAACCACGTATTTTATTGATGGATGAACCTTTTGGTGCGCTTGACCCACAAACACGCTTAAAGATGCAAACTAACTTATTAGAAATATGGCGAAACATTGATATCACGGTGTTGTTTATCACACATGATCTAGATGAAGCAATTTTCCTTGCCGATAGAATTTTAGTGCTTAAAGCTAACCCCGGTGAAGTGGAAGAGCTGATAGAAGTATCTGTTCCAAGACCAAGAAGCCCTGAACAATTTTTATCCCCTGAGTTTTTAGCAACTAAAAAGCGTTTAGAAGAGTTAATTCACCCTGAAGGTGAGGAAGACGATGAGGGATTTCAACTCATTCGAATGACGAATGTAGGTGATGATGTTGAATAACCAGTATTTAGAGTTATTCATTTTTGATGGTGGAAATAACTGCTGCCTATTAAAGGTGGTTTAGGAGAGCAAAATGCAACAAAATCAAAAGCATAGTCGCATTAAAGATGCGATTTATGAGGAACACATTCCAGGTGCAAGTCATTGGTCATTAGTGGTGCCAGCTGGGCACTTATTGACCGTTACTGACCTAGAAGGCGGTGCGAATGCATCCATGCTGTTTTATAACCCAAATAATTTATTAGAACGTTATAACGCGCCTGATACATTAAAAGGTCAACACACTTTCAAACTAACACAAGGACACTGCTTATATTCGGATATGGGGCGTATCTTCTGCTCTATTGTTAGTGATGATACAGGTTGGGTTGATAGTGTTGGTGGTGTAGCTAACAAGCAAAAAGTATTAGATAAATGGGGCGCACGTGACTATCAAGGTGACCACAATAACTGGTTACAAAATGGCTATGATAGTTTGTTAGTAGAAGTTGCTAAATATGGATTAGGCAAACGTGACCTTGCAGCCAATATCAATATTTTTAGTAAAGTAGCTAGCGATGATCAAGGTGATTTAAACTTTGTTGAGCAACATAGTAAAGCAGGCGATAGCGTTGGTCTACGTTTTGAAATGGACACGCTAGTGATTATTTCAACTTGTCCACACCCAATGAACCCTAGCAGTGAATATCCAAACCTACCGGTTTTATTATCTGTCAGTAAAGCTGCACCTGTTGCTGATGATGATCTTTGTGCAAACTTATGTGGTGAAAATACCCGTGGGTTTGAAAATAATCGTCGTTACCAGTGCCAACACGGCCACACACATACCGTAGGAGTATAATTATGATCACTGAAAGTCCACTACAAGCTGAACACGCCGTTCGTCGTGATATTGTGCCTGCTGGTGATTACTACATGAAAGTAGTGAAAGCAGGTCAAACCTTACGTATTTTAGATTTAGAAGGTAATCAAGCGGCTGATACCTTATTTTACAATGCGAATGATCCAAGTGAGCGTTACAGTGCAATGGATACGATCCGTGAACAACGCAATGTATATCTGACAGCGGGTACTAAACTGCTATCTAATGATGGTAATACGTTATTAGAAATTACCGCTGATACCTGTGGTCGCCACGATACATTAGGCGGTGCATGTGCAACAGAAAGTAATACAGTTCGTTACTCGTTAGAGAAAAAATGTATGCATGCTTGTCGTGATAGCTGGTTATTAGCGGTTGCTGAAAATCCACAATATGGCCTTAGCAAGCGTGATATTACTCATAACATTAACTTCTTCATGAATGTACCTGTTACTAAAGAGGGTGGATTAACCTTTGAAGATGGGATCAGTGGTGCAGGTAAGTATGTTGAAATGAAAGCAGCAATGGATGTGATCGTCTTGTTATCTAACTGTCCTCAATTAAATAACCCATGTAATGCTTATAATCCAACGCCTGTTGAAATGTTAGTGTGGGATTAAAACGACACAGAGATTGATTCAATACAATCAATGAGAATACAAGGACGACCTTGTTACTAATTTCTCAGTATTAATTCGGGACGACCCGACCTGTAAAAGGTCACTATTATGTTTACTAAAGTATTAATTGCCAATCGTGGTGCTATTGCTTGCCGTATTATTAGAACACTGTCTGCCATGGGCATCGAAAGTGTATCAATCTACAGCCAAGCAGATGCTGATAGCCTTCATGTTTCACAAGCTGACCATGCTTTCTCTCTAGGAGAAGGTAATGCTAAGCAAACCTATCTTGATATGGATAAAGTGATCAACATTGCTAAGCAATGTGGTGCACAAGCTATCCATCCAGGGTATGGTTTTTTAAGTGAAAATGTAGATTTTGTTGCTGCTTGTGAAGCTAATGGTTTGGTGTTTTTAGGACCAACTGCTGAACAGATGTTGCAGTTTGGTTTAAAACACCGAGCACGTGAATTAGCAGAGCAAGCAAATGTTCCATTATTGCCAGGTAGTGATTTATTAAACAGTGTAGAAGAAGCATTGCAACGAGCTGAAAAAATCGGTTATCCAGTGATGTTAAAAAGTACTGCTGGTGGTGGTGGTATTGGTATGCAACGCTGTAATAGTGCTGAAGAGCTAAGCCAGGCTTACGACTCAGTTAAACGATTAAGTGAAAATAACTTCAGCAATAGTGCGTTATTTTTAGAAAAATTTATCGTACAGGCGCGTCATATTGAAGTGCAAATATTTGGTGATGGTGAAGGTGGTGCAATCGCACTAGGTGAACGTGATTGTTCAGCGCAACGTCGTAACCAAAAAGTGATTGAAGAAAGTCCTGCACCAAACCTAAGCGAAGAGTTACGTAGTAAATTACATAAAACAGCGACACGTTTAGCGTCGATGGTGAACTATCGTAGCGCGGGGACTGTAGAGTTTGTATTTGACCAACAAGCACAACAATTTTACTTCCTAGAAGTAAACACTCGTTTACAAGTCGAGCATGGTGTCACGGAAATGGTGTACGGTGTTGACCTAGTAAATTGGATGGTTAGCTTAGCAGCTAATACCTTACCGACAGTGGCGGAGTTAGGCAGTAAATTAGTGGTGAATGGTCATGCTATTCAAGTACGTCTTTATGCGGAAGATGCTAATAAAGACTTCCAACCAAGTGCAGGTTTAATTAGCCATGTTAAATGGGCAACAGACGTTGAGCAAGGTCAGTTACGCATCGACCATTGGTTGGAAAGTGGCGTCGAGGTCTCACCATTCTTTGACCCTATGTTAGCGAAAGTGATTTGTCATAGTGAAAACCGTTCATTAGCATTAAGTGGTTTGAAACAAGCATTGTCCGATAGCCAAGTGTACGGTATTGAAAGTAACAAAGACTATCTATTACAACTATTAAACAACGATATTGTTGAAGCGGGCGAGTTGTTAACGCAAACCTTAAACCAGTTTACTTACTCACCAACGTCTATTGATGTCTTAGCTGGCGGTACACAGACTACGATTCAAGATTATCCTGGACGTAAAGGTTACTGGGATGTAGGTGTACCACCATCAGGCCCAATGGATAGTATGAGTTTCTGCTTAGGTAATACCTTGTTGGGTAATGCAAAAAGTGATGCAGGGTTAGAAATCACCGTGAGTGGTCCTACTTTACGTTTTAATAGTGCAACACGATTTATCCTGACGGGTGCAACGATTCAAGCAGAGCTAGATCAAGAAAGCATTGAAGTCGGAGAAATTATTACAGTAAAAGCAGGTCAAACGCTGACTTTAGGTAATATTCAAGGTGCCGGTGCTCGCAGTTATTTAGCCGTGCAAGGCGGTATTCAATGTCCAGATTATTTAGGCAGTAAGTCGACATTTACCTTAGGGCAATTTGGCGGTCATGCAGGGCGAGCTATCCGTACTGGTGATGTATTACATATTGAAGATATAACTGAAATTACCACTATCGACAATGCACTTACAGCTCAATTACCTGAAATCAGTGATGATTGGACAATCCGTGTTATTTACGGTCCACATGGTGCGCCGGACTTTTTCCAACCAGAAGATATCGACGCATTTTTTGATGCAACTTGGAAAGTACACTTTAACTCAAGCCGTACCGGTGTTCGTTTAATGGGACCAAAACCAAAATGGGCACGTAACGATGGTGGAGAAGCAGGATTACACCCTTCGAACATTCACGATAATGCCTATGCCGTGGGTACCATAGATTTTACGGGTGATATGCCGGTTATTCTAGGTCCAGATGGTCCAAGTCTAGGTGGTTTTGTTTGTCCGGTCACCATCATTAAAGCAGATTTATGGAAAGTAGGTCAGCTTAAAGCCGGCGCCACTATTCGCTTCCAAGCGGTGTCTATTGAAGATGCCCAACAGTTTGAATTGGCACAGTTAGCTGCAATTGAACAAGGTCAGTATCTACCTCAAGCGCTACCAAGTGTGCTGCCAGAAAGTGCAATTATTAAACAACTTGATAAAACAGCTTCAAATGAGCAAGTGGTATTCCGTGCCAGCGGTGAAGATTACCTATTAGTTGAATATGGTCAGCAGGTGTTAGATGTAGCATTGCGATTCCGTGTTCATGCTTTAATGCTGAAACTGCAAAGCCTGAACCTGCAAGGTATGCAAGAGTTAACGCCGGGTATTCGTTCGTTACAAATTCATTACGATAACTTGCAATTACCACTTAATCAGTTACTTGATATCGTGGTCGATGCGGAACAGAGTTTAGGTGATGATAGCCAACTGTCAGTGCCATCACGCATCGTTAATATCCCACTTTCTTGGGACGATTACGCAACACGTTTGGCGATTAAAAAATACGATGAATTAGTCCGTAAAGATGCACCTTGGTGTCCTGATAATATTGAGTTTATTCGCCGTATCAATGGTCTTGATTCTGTAGAACAAGTGAAAGAAATTGTGTTTAACGCTAGCTATCTTG
This sequence comes from Psychromonas arctica, assembly GCF_036697365.1. Classification (GTDB taxonomy): domain Bacteria; phylum Pseudomonadota; class Gammaproteobacteria; order Enterobacterales; family Psychromonadaceae; genus Psychromonas; species Psychromonas arctica_A. Next base: position 293,498 of record NZ_JBAHZA010000001.1, on the reverse strand, counting down.
TGATGGGCTTAGGTGATGTGTACTTAGGTGCACCAGTAGCAACACCGTTAGATCCTCGTCATCGTTTAGTGACCACGAAATACAACCCTGCAAGAACCTGGACGCCAGAAAATGCAGTAGGAATCGGTGGCGCCTATCTATGTGTTTACGGCATGGAAGGCCCTGGCGGTTACCAATTTGTAGGGCGTACATTGCAGATGTGGAATCGTTATCGCCAAACAGAAGAATTCAAAAAACCGTGGTTATTACGCTTTTTTGATCAGATCCGTTTTTACCCTGTGACTAGCGAAGAATTAACGCAAATCCGTAAAGATTTTCCACGCGGTGATTACCCATTAAAAATCGAAGAGACAACCTTTAGTCTTGCAGAATATCAATCGCAATTAAGTGCAGATCAAGAATCGATAGTGACCTTCAAAGAGAAGCAACAACAAGCCTTTGAAGCGGAACGCCAACGCTGGCAAGAGACCGGACAAGCTGATTTCGTAGCAAAAGAGATGACACAAATTGAAACGGATATTGCCACATTAACTGAACAACAACGTGGGGTAGACAGTCATGTGGCAGGCAATATTTGGCAAGTGTTAGTGAAGCCTGGTGAAACCGTCAAAGCGGGACAAACGCTGTTAATTTTAGAAGCAATGAAAATGGAAATAGAAGTGGTTGCACCTGCCGATGGCAAGGTGGTGAGTATTGTGCAAAAAGAGGGCTCACAAGTACATGCAGGGCAACGCTTAATGATTTTGGAGAAACTATAATGGATAAGTCAATGCAACAACAAAATATGAATATAGAAGAGTTAAAAGCGGCTTACCGTAGTGGTGAGTTAGACGTTAATACTTTTTTAAAAACCAAGTTAGCACAAGCCAAAAGTGATACTAGTAATGTTTGGATCAGCACCATTTCTGAACAACAACTTGAACAGATGCTAACATTACTTGAGTCTAAATCTATTGATGAATTACCGTTATACGGCGTGCCATTTGCAGCTAAAGATAATATCGATTTTGCTATGTTACCGACTACAGCTGGTTGTGAGGCTTACTCATTTCAGCCAACTGAGTCATCAAGTGTTGTAAAACTTTTGATTGAAGCTGGGGCAATTCCATTAGGTAAAACTAACCTTGATCAATTTGCAACGGGTTTAGTGGGAGTCCGAAGCCCTTGGGGGGCGGTGAACAATAGCTTTGATCCTGAGTATGTATCTGGTGGTTCAAGTTCTGGCAGTGCAGTGGCTGTTGCAACCGGTCAGGTTAGTTTCTCTTTAGGCACAGACACAGCTGGATCTGGGCGTGTACCTGCGGCTTTAAATAACATTGTTGGTATGAAAGCAACCAAGGGATTAATTAGTTGTACTGGCGTAGTACCAGCTTGTAAAAGCTTAGATTGTGTCACTATTTTTGCTAATAGTACTAGTGAAGTGAATCTAGTCTTAGATATTGCAGCAGAGCTAGATACCGATGATTGTTACTCTCGCGACAACCTACAGACCAACAGTGCCGCACATTATGATGTAAACAAAACATTAGCTGGTTTAAAAGTTGGTTTACCGGAAGCATCACAGCTGAGCTTTTTTGGTGACCATGGTGCACAAGCGTTATTTGAAAGTAGTGTTGAGCGTTTAAAAGCGGCAGGTGCAGAAATCATCACCATCAACTTTCAACCATTCTTAGATGCTGCGAAATTATTATATGAAGGCCCTTGGGTCGCTGAACGTTACGCTGCAATTGAAGCATTTTTCAAAGCAGATCCAACACAGTGTTTACCTGTAATACAAACTATCGTAGGTGGTGCAACCACACATTCAGCTGTAGATACCTTTATAGCAATGTATCGTTTACAAGCATTTAAAGTACAGTGTGATGCGATTTTAGCGGAATTAGATTGCGTATTAACGCCTACTGCAGGCACTGCATACCGCATCAAAGATGTTGAAGCTGATCCAATTCAACTTAATTCAAATCTAGGCTATTACACCAACTTCATGAATCTATTAGATTACGCTGCGGTTGCGTTACCTGCAGGTTTATTACCTTCAGGTTTACCATTCGGTATTACGTTGTTTGGTCCAGCATTTAGTGACCGTATGTTATTAAGTGTCGGTGCTCAGTGGCAAAAAATAATTGATTTTACTCTAGGCGCGACAGAGCATAAGCTATCTGATATTGAACTATCGTTAAGTTCAGAAGCAAAAGCAGGGCAAGTGGACATAGCGGTTTGTGGGGCACACCTAACGGGTTTTCCGCTTAATCATCAATTGACTGAGCGTGGCGGTTATTTAGTGAAAAGTACCACAACCTCTGCAGATTACCGTTTTTATGCGTTAGCGGGTGCTCCTCCATTTCGTCCTGGTTTGGTCAGAGTTTCAGGGCAAGGCGCAGCTATTGATGTTGAAGTATGGCGTTTACCAGAAAGCTGTGTGGGTAGTTTTTTAACGGGGATTCCTCAACCACTAGGACTAGGTAAAGTAGAGCTTGATGATGGTAGCTGGGTGACGAGTTTTATCTGTGAAGGTTATGCTATTCAAACAGCGAAAGACATTACCGAGTTTGGTGGTTGGAAAGCGTATATGGAAACTCAATCTAGCATTTAAATACATTAACGTTTATTAAATGAATAGCCACGTGATTGTGGCTATATCTTCCTTTTCTTCTAAATTTTTATCTCTTCTAAGATCATCTCTTAATGCAATTACAAACAAGCTAATGATAACTATTATCAAATATATCTTGCATAAAATTTCATTTTCAATTAAATTGTTATGTTATAACGTATCGATTTAATTAGAGGTTTATTATGAAAGAGAGTATCCACCCTAAATATCAAAAAGTAGCTTTTCATGACACGTCGGTTGATAAGTATTTTATCGTTGGTTCAACTTTACAGCCTACAAAAACAGTAGATATTGATGGGCAAACTTACCCTTATTACGCGATTGAGGTTTCAAGCGAATCTCATCCTTATTACACTGGTAAACAGACTGTTGTTGCACAGGATGGTCGAGTTGCTAAGTTTAATAATCGCTTTGGTAAATTAAAGTCTTAGGGGGTAATGTGAAAGTATTAAGTTCGTTAAAAAGTGCTAAAACACGTCATCCTGACTGTCAAATTGTGAGAAGAAAGGGCAAGTCTTACGTTATTTGTAAAACTAACCCTCGCTTTAAAGCAAGACAGGGGTAGTTCACCCAAATAAGAAAAATCAATGCTCAAAATACTTTGAGCATTGATTTTTAAGCAGTGTAAATAAACAACAATTAATTAAAGTTAGTTAAGTTAATGGTGATTAAGTTCTTTTAGCAAATGCGTTAAAACATGCACTACCGACTAAAAAAAGTAAACTAACTGCAATCACTCCCGGCCATTGATATAAAGCAAAGGCTTTTAATCCGACCATAGAGCCTATTGCCCCACCAATGTAATAACCAAGCATATAAATTCCATTGATACGGCTTTGTGCGCTTGGGTCGATACTGAATACACGTACTTGGTTTGCTACTTGCGCACTAAAAATACCGAAATCTATCAGTATAATCCCTACAATTAAGGCGATAAGATTACCTGCGAATAAACCTGTAATAACAAAGCCTAATGCAATCAATACTAAAGCAACCATCACTACATTTTTAGATCCTAGTTTATTTACCCATCTTCCTGCTAATTTAGCGCCAATCACACCAGCTAAGGCGATCACACCGAATAATCCTGCTTGTTGGGCATTATAGTTAAAAGGGGCATCGCTGACATGGATAGCTAATGTAGCCCACAGCACGTTAAAAGACGCAAACCAACAGGCTCCAGAGAAAGTATATTTCTGCAGTGATTTGTGTTTTATAAATAAGCTTAAGGTACTTTTAATTAATGCCCAATAACCCAATTGACTGTGTGGTTTATTTGATGGTAAAAAAATAAATAATAACACGCCAAAAATTGAAGATATGCCTGCTGACATAATAAATACAGCTCGCCAGCCAAATTGTTCCCCTACAAAACCACTCAAAGTTCGTGATAATAAAATGCCTAAGGTTAATCCCATCATTAAGGTGCTTAAGGTTGCACCTTTATTCTCTGCTGACACCATGGAAGCGGCAAAAGGGATTAATTGTTGCGTGATATTCGCGCTGACCCCAATTAAAAAAACTGCAATTAATAATAAAAATAGATTGGGTGAAAAGACTGCGAGTAAACAGGAAGCAACTAATAAGCTAGATAAACAAGCGATTAAACGACGCCTTGCGATAGCATCCCCTAATGGTGAAATAAACAATAATGCAAAAGCATAACCGAATTGAGTTAACGCTGGAATACTGCCTAATTGGCCATTAGTTAGTCCAAACTCTTGTGCTATTAAAGGTAAAATAGGTTGGTTGTAATACAGGTTCGCCGCTGTGGCGGCAATCGCAGTGGTCATCAGTAATAAAATAAAGCGACTTAAAGATGGGCTAGTGGTGTTTGTTGGCATTTTCGACTCTCAAAATAATAAATATAGGTGAAGCATAAAAGAACATTCGCAATAACAAAAATGTTAATATTTTATTGAATCTATACGATAATGGTATTAATTGGATTATTTAGAATAAGGAGCTTTACGATGGATATTAAATCCTTAAAAAGTTTTGTGGTGGTGGCTAAGCATAGAAGTTTTTCTGAAGCTGCACGCGAGTTAAATACAGTCCAACCAGCGATAAGCCGCCAGATAGCCGCTTTAGAGGATGAGTTAAGCGTCAATTTATTTAAACGAACTTCCAGAGAGGTAAATATTACCGAAGCAGGGAAACAGTTATTAATAGATGCAACCGCTATTTTAGCGCTGACTGAGCAAGCTAAAACACAGGTTAAACGTGCTAATAATGGACAAATTGGGACGCTGCATATTGCTCACCTCAGCTCAGCTTGTTTCACCTTTATGGCCAAATTAGTACGACGTTATAAGCGGCAATACCCTGAAGTGCATGTGGTCTTACTAGAGATGACTGCAACAGAGCAAATTGATGCATTACAATCAGGGCGAATCGATATTGCTTTTTCACGTCCTTTACCAAGCAGTATTGCATCAGATTTTATAAGTCATAATATTTACATCGATAAATTAACTGCGATCGTGAATCAAGATCATGCATTAGCCAACCAACAACAAGTGGAATTAAATCAGCTAAAAAACGAATCTTTTATTATATTTAATCGAGACGAAGCACTTGGGTTATTTGATGAAACTATTATGCAATGTAAACAATCCGGATTCTCTCCTAATATTGTGAGCCAGCCTAGGCACATGCAGACTCTAGTCACAGAAGTAGCCGCTGGGTTAGGTGTCGCAATTGCTCCCTATTGTGTTCGAAAGCTATATAACGATGGTTGCCACTTTATTGACTTAAAAGAAGTAAACACTGAAATCCCTTTGCAACTACAACGTAGAAAAGATACTCAAAGTGCGATTGTTGAGGAATTTACTGAGATGACTTTAGCACTGAAAGGGGAGATAGCGCAGAGTATGTTGAATTAATGACTGTATAAGATAATAAAGTAATGTTTCTTCCTGCAGCAGGAAGAAACCGTTTTATTTGTAATAGTGGCTATAGGTTTGACCAAACAATACTGATGGTTTCTCTTCTAGAAAGCATGGTGACATGTTGTTCTAAAATTTTTTGTATTGTCGACAGTTTATCTTGTGAATCTGCGTTGCAATGTACAGTTAATTCATTGTCTTTCTTTGAATAGGTAAACTCACAATCACCCATAGCGAAGTTAACTTTACCCGTTTGCTCATCCCACTCTGCAGGAACTTTACGCGAAAAATGTTTGCATAGCGTCTGTAAATAACGCCCTGCATTTTCTGACTTAATTAATGTTTTACTGTTGTGCATGTCACTTTGTCCATATTAATACCAATCACAGCCATTAAGGGCCTGGCTTGCTTATTAAATAAGTTAAAATTAGGGGGCTTATTAAATATCATTGGCATACAAAAGAGAGTTAGAGGCTCTCTTTTGTATTGATATCTAAATAAAGTTAAAATTGATAAGCAGCTGACAACTTAAAGTTACGACCTGGTTCATAATCATCTAGTGTGTAACCACGAGCTGAACCAGTTCTTGAGGCATGAGAGGTGTATAACTCATCTGTCACATTATCAATACCAAATGTTAGTTGAAGGCCTTCAATGCTTGATGGCATCCATTGAGCATAAAGATCATGTGTGTTGTAAGCTTCTTTAACAGCGCTATCATCTTCCACATTGTCTTCTTCTAATACAAAGTTTGATGTCCAGCCTACTAACAGATCAAAAGAGGTTAGCTCATAATCTAGTGAAAGTGAGATGCTGTCGCCTATATCCATACTACGACCATTTGCATCCAGTAGAGGACCTCCAGTGGTTGTATTGTCTGAATCTGAGCGAGAGTAAGATAATTTAGTGAAGAACGCGTCATAGCCATAACTTGTACTTAACTCAAAGCCTTTGATTTCAGCGTCACCAATATTCTCGATTAGGTACGAACCATCATCTTGATAAGTTTCTGTAATGTAATCATCAATATTAGTTTGGAACACAGTTGCACTAGCGCTTACTGAATGCTCACCAAAGAACTCCGAGTAACGTATGCCCACTTCACTGTTTAAACCTGTTTCTGCTTTAATATCATCATCTAAATAAGCAACATCTTGATACTGAATAAAGGTTTCAAGTAGCTCAGGGCCTTTAAACAAGCTACGCGCACTCGCAAATAAACTAACAGAATCGGTCACATCCCAATCAACACCTAAGCCCCAGGTGACATCATCAAATATTTTGTCACTGGTTTCAGCATCACGACGGAAATTATCGTAACGAAGGCCGGCTGTCACAGAGAAGTCATCGGTGAAGTAAAAGCGATCTTCAATGAAAATAGCGCTAGAAATCGCATTTTCATCCATGTAATCAGTATCACCATAAGTACTGCTACTGTTTTGATGAACAAAATCGATACCATAGCTGAATTGGTTATCGAAATTAGCAATTACTAGGTTAGATTCAAACAGAGCGTTAGCACCGACGTTTTGGTTTTTAGCAGTATTAACTGATACACGATTAGTTGGCCATACGCCTTCCATGACTGTTTCATCACGGGTAATTTCAGTTGTGCTGATGTAAACATTGGCTTTACCGCTGTGTTTGTTGCCTTTTAGCTGGTAAGAAGCGGTGAATGTGTCGCGGTCGTAATCGGTAGGGATTAATAAATCGCCACTTAATCCTACATTGGCATCACCAGACATATCTGGGCGAGGGTTGTAGTCGCCACTGTCACGGTACATATCGTAACTTAATTCAAAACGATGCTTAGCTGAAGGTTCAAAACCGACTTTAAATAAGATGTTTGATACTTTACCTGCTGACCCATAGGTTTCAGTACCATCACCATCTTCAAAATTATCACGGTCGACGATATTCCCGTAAATCATTGCGTCTACTTTATCGCTTAACATGCCGTAGACGGTTAAAGATCCTTGTTGGTTATCATTTGTTGCGTAACCACCATAAATACGCGCACCAACTCGCTCTCCATTACGAAGTAAATCTTTACCATCTTTGGTTTCGAACAGCACTGTGCCGCCTAAACCTGATTGAGTTACAGAATTATTACCTACCTCAATATCGACAGATTTAAGGATATCTGGGTTTAATGTTAGGTTACCGATATGGTGGAACATATTTGCATGCTGCGAAGCACCATCTAAGCGAATATCCAAGTCACTTTCGCCTAAACTACGTACATTAATTCGTTGTGTTAATGAGTGTGTTCCACCCACATCAACACCTGGAATATCACGAAGTAGATCCGACATATGGTCTGCTTGCTTTAATGAAATATCTTGGTCGCCTAAGTTTTCTGAACTACTTGATACGCTAGTTCCCCATACCACTATTTCATCCATAACTTGTGAATCATCTGCAATAACTTGAGTGCTAAGCCCCAATAAAACAGCGACACATACTTTATTTCTAACTGCTTTGAATTCCATTTACTTCCCTTAAATTATAATTAGTAATGATATTTATTCGCGTTTATAATAGGGGAGTTGATGGAGACAGAACAGCTTAATCAATTATGCAAAATAACCATTATGTTATGAGGAAGGCGCACATGGAAGAGGCTAATAAAAATACCCTGAAAGGGTGTGGAACACGTTGTTTAGAGCAACATGATCAGCAAACTGTTATTTCTGAAAACTATTCTCGTCATATTTCATCATCACAAAAAGCACCACCTATAGCGCTTTCTGAAGGGAAACTGATCTCCTATCAAGTGAATAATGGCTTTACCTTACAGGGTGGCAAAACCCATGAATTGATAGATTTTGAAGTATTATCGACAGTGCAAAAATCCTTGGTGATTGTGATTTTATTAGAAGGAAAATTAGCCTTTGGTTATGATTCACTTAATTTTGAACTAGATGCTGACTCTCATTGTAATGCTGTTTTAGTCAATCTCAGTAAGCCTGCAAGCTTCCATCGTCAATTATATGCAGACAACCATGTTACTAAACTCAATATTAGTTTACCGATCGAGTGGGTGGAAAGTAGATGTGAGCAAGGAGAAGCTTTTCGTGCCTTTTTAACGCAGCATCTCGCTTATTTTAAATTACGTTTGAACAAGCGCGTTTTATCATTAAGTAAAGATTTAATCAGGTTAAGTTCTCCCCAGAACTTTATGCAAAGAATGCAGGTTGAAACCTTAACATTGAGCTTATTTATGGCTATTTTTGAACAGGTAAAAGAAAGCAATATTAAAAATAGCCTAGAAGCAGATGTTTATAATGTAAAAAGCGTAGATAACCATTTCGATCAAAGGTTAGACCATTTGATGGTGTATATCGAATCACATATTGATGAGTCTATTTCAATACAAACCTTATCAGAAATATCGGCTATGAGTGCTTCCAGTCTGCAACGTAAATTCAAAAGCACATTGGGATGTAGTGTTAACAGTTATATTCGTCGTCGCCGTTTAGAGATAGCAAAACAGCAGCTAGCAAGAGGTGCGGTATCAATTACTGAAGCAGCTTATAATGCAGGTTATCGTCATCCTTCAAACTTTACTAACGCGTTTAAAAAGCATTTTGGGCAATCACCTATTAATTCTATTAAGAAAAATTAACGTACCTTTTCTAAAATAATTACTTTTTATTTTAAAAATAAATATCTATAAGATGCTGATTTTTAATAAGAGAGCGTTTAGAAGGGTATTGAATAAGAAGTGGTCGCGAGAGCAGGATTTGAACCTACGACCTTCGCCATTGTTTATAGAGAGCTGAGCCCGATGAGCTACTAAGTTACTTTGCATTAGTTTCCAATAAGCATTAGCTCTAATTAATTAAATTGCTTTTAAAAGATTTAATGAAACATATATAGTTTGGAGTTGAGTTGATTTTGGTAATAAAGAGTTTAGCCCGACGAGCTAGCAAGTTACTTTGAATTAGTTTCTAATAAACATTAGCTCTAATTAATTAAATTGCTTTTGAAAGTTTCAGTGAAATATTTATATAGTTTGGAGCTGAGTTGATTTTGGTAATAAAGAGTTTAGAAATAGGGTAAATAAGAAGTGGTTGCGAGAGCAGGATTTGAACCTACGGCCTTCGCAATTGTTTACTGAGAGTTGAGCCCGACGAGCTAGCAAGTTACTTTGAATTAGTTTCTAATAAACATTAGCTCTAATTAATTAAATTGCTTTTGAAAGTTTTAATAAAAGAGTTATATAGTTTGGAGCTGAGTTGATTTTGGTCATAAAGAGTTTAGAAAGAGGATAAATAAGAAGTGGTTGCGAGAGCAGGATTTGAAGCTATGACCTTCGCCATTGTTTACTGAGAGTTGAGCCCGACGAGCTACCAAGCTGCTTTAAATTCGTTTCTAATAAACATTAGATCTAATTAATTACTATTGAAAGTTTTAACGAAATATATAGTTTAGAGTTGGTTTTGGTAATAGAGGGTTTAGAAAGGGGTTAAGTAAGAAGTTGTTGCGAGAGCAGGATTTGAAGCTATGACCTTCGCCATTTTTTACTGAGAGTTGAGCCCGGCGAGCTACCAAGTTACTTTGGATTGATTTTAATAAAGGGGTTATATAATTCTAGGTGAGTTATATATAATGAAATAGGGGTTAGAATAGTATCAGTAAGAAGTGGTTGCGAGAGCAGGATTTGAACCTACGACCTTCGGGTTATGAGCCCGACGAGCTACCAAGCTGCTCCATCTCGCGTCCGATATTTTAAATATTTTACTTAATCTTCTTAAAAAGAAGTGGGTTGGGAAAGCAGGATTTTAACCTATGTCCTTCGCCATTGTTTATAGAGAGTTGAGCCCGATGAGCTTTTCTTCCTTTAAACAAAAATTGGTTGCGAGAGCAGGATTTGAACCTACGACCTTCGGGTTATGAGCCCGACGAGCTACCAAGCTGCTCCATCTCGCGTCCGTTTAAGTGCGGCGAATGATATAGAGATCACATTATAATGCAAGTGTTATTTAGAGAAAATAAGCAAATCAAGTGCCAGTTGCTTAAAGAATGGGCTAATTGTTATTTTTAAAACCTATTAGATGCATATTTAACCAGTTATTATCAAAGTACAATGTACTACAGTTGATGTAAGTATCGTTTTATTAAATTGTGTAGATAGTAGGAAAGGTGTTTACTTGAAAAAGTTGCCGTTCAGCTCAATAAATACACGATCCGGTTTATGTTTTGATTAGTTATTAACCTTCAAAGTATTGTCATCACACTATTATATTAAGCGAAGCACTTTTGTAGCGTTATAGCGTATTATAGTAATACATATAATAGTTGTTAATTGATAGTCGTCTATTTGATTACCAGCTTATTCACTCATCTTATTTATGTAGAGGTCAATATGGACAGCAATGGTTCTAAACCAGGCGATTCAGTTCTTCGTGATTTAACCGGATTTATGCCAAGGGCATTTATTATTATTATTGCAGTAGCTTACATGTCAATTTTAACCATTCCTCCTGTGGTGCAATCATTAGGTTTACCAGCTTTACCAATGGTTTTGGGTATCATGCTTATTCAATACATGCTGTTATTTTATGTCGGTAAAATCCATGGTGATGGCATTTTAAAAACCATGAGAAATAATGGTTTTATTGGTTGGTTAATGTGGTTAGCGCTGGTTTGTATGTTAATGCTACCTGTTATCCACCTATTAACGCTTGTTGGCGTTATTCAAACGGGTATTTAAATTAGTTATTTTATAAAAATTTGAGCAGGTGACATGATAAATTTATTTGTTACCTTGTTCCTTTTCGAGTAATCTCCTGCCCTTATTTAATAAGTACTGCATTAATTCATCTCATTATTAAGTCTACTCATCTCATTTTATCGTTTGAAAACTACGTAGAATAACGACTTGATCGTTTCTTTGTTGAATTTCGTATTAAAATAAATATACAAAATTGGAAACTTACATTATGAAAAAATTGCTAATTATTACTTTAATGACTTTATTCTTTATTTCAGCTTGTTCTGAGAGTATTTCACCTGCAGATAAACTAATGTCAGATCCTAAAGAAGTTAAAATTTCTTCACTAGAAGATTTAGACTCGGTGTTTACTGAACTGCACTACACTCAGGAAGATTGGGAAAAGGGCGATAAAGAAGTGCCAAGGTTAACGTTTGAAAAAGTGAACCCTAAATGGCAAGAAGTTTCAAAGAATATGCCTGTAGAAAATAAGAAAACGATTTTTTTACGTCTGATGCTGCCCTTAGTGCTTGTTTCTAATGAGCGTATTCTTCAAGAGCGTGAAATTGTTAAGTCTGCAAAATTAACTTCTGCAGAGCTTATCGCGATAGGTGTGAAATATAAGGTAGTAGATAAAGGTGCTGGCAGCTTAACTAAGCAGCAACAACAGGATCTGCTAACGCGCGTTAATACTATTCCTCCATCATTAGCGCTTGCACAAGCAGCAGAAGAAAGTGCTTGGGGGACTTCTCGCTTTGCACTTGAAGGTAATGCTTTCTTCGGGCAGTGGGATTTTAGCGGTAACGGTATAAAACCAAAGCAACAACGCACTGAGTTAGGTAACTACGGAATTAAACGTTTTGATAGTCCGTTAGCTTCAGTGGAAGGGTACATGTTAAACATTAACTCAACATCTGCTTACCAATCATTGCGCGATTTAAGAGCGAAAGAAGTGGCTGCTGGAAAAAACTATTCTGGTACGTTATTGGCAGGTACATTAATTAAATATTCTGAACGTGGACAAGCTTATATTGATGGTTTACGTCATTTAATTAGTTATAACAAACTTGGATTAACTGATGATACTTATTTATCGAATAATAAATTAGTGCATTTGGTGTACTAATTCGCACCAGCTAGTCATTTTACTAAGGCTAACAATACGATTTAACGAGATAAGCTTTGGGGAAGTGATGTTAAAACCCCAACTTAACTCAATTTTTTTGACAATTATTATTACTAGCGTTTGCATCTGATCACGGTTTTCAGTGGCATCTACATGAAGAAGAGTAATTTCAACTAAGCTTACTCGCTGAATTAGTTAGTTATTTCAAGTTTACAAGCAAGGAAGATAATATGAGCAGAAGGGCAAACTGCAATAAAATTTTTAAACAAACCATACTAATGGGCTTTTTAGCGGCTACTACACTACAAGTTAATGCGGCTGGTTTTCAATTAAATGCACAATCAGCAACTGGGCTGGGACGTGCTTTTGCTGGTGATGCAGTTATTGCAGATAACGCCTCTGTAATGGCTAGAAATGCCGCGGCTATGGCTTTATTTGAAAAAAAATCACTTTCATTGGGGCTTATTTTATTAGAAACAGATATCAGTGTCGAAGATGGAACTTATTCGAGTAATGTTACAGGATACAGTGGAGAGTCTAACTACGACGATGCTGGTGGATTATCCGTTATCCCTAATATCCACGCTATATTTCCTTTGAATGAAAAAGTTGCAGTAGGTGTTAATTTATATACCAACTTTGGAACCAGAACTGACTTTGATGATTCTTTTACAGGCAGTGAATACGGAGGCTATACCGATGTTGAAAGCCTTAATTTAGGTTTTGCTATTTCATACCGCCTTGACAACCAATGGAGCATTGGTGGTGGTTTAGATGTTATTTATGGAATAGGCAAACTAGAAAGAGACGTCTACTTTTATTCGCCTGCCGATGGTTCTGTGTTAGGGACGAGTGAAGCACTGGATGCAGATGTGAATGGCTTTGGATTAGGGTTTAATGTTGGTGTTGTGTATGAGCTGAATGATAATAATCGTTTTGGTTTATCTTATCGTTACAGCCCTGATTTAAAAGTAAAAGGGGAAGTCAGTTTTAATGGTTCAACTACCGATGACGATACATTAACCTTAGGCTTGCCTGATATGGCTGAATTCTCAGGTTACCATCGCATTAAGGATACACAATATGCGGTACATTACAGTGTGCAATGGATAGGCTGGTCTTCATTCGATACTTTAGAGTCAGATACTTACGGTACAATTAGCAATTACCAATGGAAAGATGCGATGCACTTTGCAATTGGTGGCACATACTACTTAAACGAAACGTGGACATTACGCACTGGTTATTTATATGACCAAAGTGCTCAGGACGAGGTAACCTCTATTTCAGTGCCTGATTCAGATAGGCAATGGTTTTCTGCTGGGGTGACTTACCACTTTTCAAAGAATGCTAATGTAGATCTTGGCGGGACATATTTATTAGGTGAAACCGTTGAAGTTAATGAAGATACAGCCGGTGTATCTTCAATTACAGGTACCACCCAAGCTAATGCAATTCTTGTTGCCCTTCAATACAGCCACCAATTTTAATTTTTAACGGCTGAATAAAAAACGCTGAGCGAACCCAAATAAGTTTTGGTTTCGCTCAGCGTTTTTTTGTATTTAATATTTATTTTAGTTAGCTTTTATTTGCCTGCTGCGCTCTTTCTGCACGTAATTTTCGCATCTCTTTAGGGTCTGCAATTAACGGACGGTATATTTCTATACGGTCACCTTGCTTAACCGTGCTTTCTAATTTTTCTGGCTTGCTAAAAATACCAACCGTAGCTTCACTGGGAATGATTTCAGGGAAGTGTTTAACAATACCTGATAGCTTGATGGCATGTTCAATGGTTGTGCCAGTAGGTACTTTTAACGAGAGTAATACTTGCTTATGTGGTAAACCATAAACTACTTCTATGTCGATTAATTCATTCATTAATTCAATACCTTAACTTAATACTTTAACTTAATACCTTAACGATTGCCGTAAACCGTTTTTGCTCTATTTGAAAACGACTTCACCATTGACCCGATTAGTTCATGGAAAATACGACCAAAAGCTAATTCTACAATAGAGCTACTGAACTCAAACTGTAAATCTAAACTAACTTTACAAGCTTGATCATCTAATGCAGTAAAGGTCCAACCGCCAGTTAAATGTTTGAAAGGGCCTTCCACCAAATTCATACTGATGGATTTAGCTGGGATTAGCGTGTTTTCTGTAATGAATGTTTGACCAATACCTGCTTTAGAAACTTTAATTGATGCTTTCATGGTATTCGCTTCATCGACTAATACTTCCGTCGCGCTACAACCAGGTAAAAACTCAGGATAAGCATTCACATCGTTTACTAATTGATACATTTCTTGTGCGCTATACATCAACAATGCGCTTCGTGATACTTCAGCCATGTTTCACCCCATTTAAAAAATAGCATATTACACGATGCATTCGTCGAACTGAAAAAAAACCGATAAAATTAGCGAATAAAATAAGAAAAATGCTTGCGAATGAGTGACTTTTCGACAAATCAAATAGCCATTTAAAAAAACAAACTTTATAATGCAGTCTATGGCTAAAAAAAATTCAAAATCAAAAAACAACGATAATACGATTGCACGCAATAAACGTGCTTCTCATGAGTATCACTTAGAGGAACGTTTTGAAGCGGGACTTGAGTTACAAGGGTGGGAAGTTAAAACATTACGTGCAGGTAAAGCAAATATTGCAGATAGCTACATTTTCTTAAAAAATGGAGAAGCATGGCTACTTAATGCAACATTTCCACCATTGATTGCAGCATCATCTCATGTTGTTTGTGATCCTTTACGTTACCGTAAACTGCTACTGAAGCGCCGAGAGCTAGATAACTTAGTGGGTAAAGTAGAGCGCCAAGGTTATTCAATTATCCCTGTATCGCTATACTGGAAAAAAGCTTGGGTCAAAATATCCTTTGCTTTAGCTAAAGGTAAACAGGACCACGATAAACGTAACGATGTTAAAGATCGTGAGTGGAAAGTACAAAAAGAGCGCATGATGAAACATGATGCTCGATAAATGAGCAACTGGCATGCTATTTGTTAGATAAGACTATCTTGATTCAAATAGCTTTGTTAGACTCAACATGTTGGTAATTTATTACTAACCATCTGGGGATGATTTAGGACTCGACGAGATTCATGAAACCCAAGGTGCATGCCGAGGTGACGGCTGGCCTCGTAAAAAGCCGTCAAAGTTATAGTTGCAAACGACGATAACTACGCTCTAGCAGCTTAGGCTAGCTAGCCTTCCACCCACGTTTCTCCTATGGGCAGGGATTCGGAAGGTCATTTACATTTGGATAGCGAGGGAACCTTGTTCGAGGGTGAACCGCGAAATAGTATCGAACTCGCTCTTTGCAATCCTGTCTGTCGGAGTGTCGAGAGTTAACCTAAAGATAGACTAAGCATGTAGTACCGAGGACGTAGGCTTTTCGGACGGGGGTTCGACTCCCCCCATCTCCACCACCTACTGAAAAAGGCTGATTTCCTAACGGATTTCAGCCTTTTTTGTATCTAATCCTTTTTAATAAGGTGCTGCCTAATAATCAAATCTATTAGAAGTAGAGAACGTTGCTATGCAAGACTTTATATATAACCCGCCCACAGAGCCTTGGTTAGATACAATTTATAAAGACAAAGATATGATTGTGTTTAACAAACCAGCGGGAATTTTATCAGTACCGGGGCGTGATATTGAACGTCATGACAGTATGTATAGCCGTTTATTAGAGAAACACCCGAATAGCCATACGGTACATAGGTTAGATCTTGCCACTTCAGGTGTGATTATTTTTGCCTTGAGAAAAGATGCTGAGCGAGCCTTGAAAATGCAGTTTCAAGAGCGAGAGACCAAGAAGGTTTATTATGCGCGCGTGTTTGGCCATATTAAAGAGAAGCAGGGCTGTATTGATGTGCCGCTTGGTAAAGATATTGATAATCCGCCGCGACATCGAGTGGATAATAAAGCTGGAAAACAATGTAAAACTTTTTATGAGGTGGTTAGTTATGGCGAACAAAGTACCTTAGTTAAACTGATGCCGGTTACTGGGCGTACGCATCAACTTCGTTTACATATGATGGCAATAGGGCATCCAATACTGGGAGATGACTTTTATGCAGATCCTGTTGCATTAGATTTATCGCCACGTTTATTATTGCATGCGAGTGAGATCACTATTCAACACCCTTACAGTAAAAAAATGGTTAACTTTAGTACTGAAGTACCGTTTACTGAACCAGTTAATGGTCAGTAAGGTTCTCTCAGGTTTGGATGAATAAAAAGCCACTGGCTACTTTTGTTGGTGTCAGCGGTGATTTGGTTTGTCAGTGATTGGTTAAATCGTTTTAAGCTTTTAACACTAATTTTAGTTTAACAGCCAACTTTATTAACTAAAGGCTGGTTGATATTGATTAGATACAAAAAGTAAGCATAAAAAAACCTCTGGTCATCACTGAACAGAGGTTTTTGTTTATAGGCTAATTAATGCTTAAGCTTGGTAGCCGCCTTTAATGCCTTTAGTTGTTACTGAAACCGCATCGTGAGCATGTAAGCTTTCGTAATGGTTTACACGTAACCAGAAGTCATCAAATAACACTTGCTCGTTTAATGCAAATTTCAATTGGCGAGCTGCATCTTCACAAAACATCAGGTTTTGACCGTTTAAACGAGCAAACTCTTGCTCATCTTCACGTTTAACTGCTGCTTGAACTGGCGTTTTTAATGTAGCTTCAATTAAATCTATTAATGCAATAATTGGGAAATTATCTGCTTTTTCGCTTAATTTAACTTTGATTTCAGCGACACTACGTTGGCTATGTGGTGTTGCAACAATACCTTTAGTTGAACCTAACCAAGCTAATACATCTTCTTTGGCTACATTTTCTTGCTGCTCATATTGTTTGTTAAATGCATCTTGAATTAATTGACGCGCTAACGCAGCAGAGCATGGACAAGTTGAAGAGTAAGGAACATCTACTTTTAATTCGAAATCAAATTTTCCATCAATTAAACGACCCACAATAACTACTGGGTAAGCTTTCCAGCCACGTTTTTCACTAATTAATGATTTACGGCGTAAGTTATAATCAAAAGCGATTTTAACAAAAGCTTCAGAACTCAAATCATGATGGCTTTCAATGAAACCATTTAAAAGAGTTGTTAATGTTTCCAGCGTTAATTCAGACTCGGTAGAAAGTTGATCTAACTGCAAGTACAAACGAGACATATGAATGCCTTTTGCTTGCGGGTCACCAAGGTTTACGAATACTTCAGCCTTTGCGCTAACTTGTTGAGCAGGGCAATCATCTGTTTGTACCATTAACGGTAACTCAATATTACTCATACCAACGCGGTCAAGCGTTCCTTCAGTTTGAGCTTGTGCGCTATTTGCGATATCTGGCATTGCCATTCAATAAGGCTCCCTTCAACATGCTTTACATGGATAAATGATTATAAAATTGAGCGCGCATTATAAACGGGTTCTCAACAATTAAAAACCATGAAATACAAAGGTTTTTTCAAACTGATTGATAATTTATACCAATACTTGTAAATCAATAGATAATGCTTAACAAAAAAGTGATTGATTTTACTGAATTTAACAACAGTTTTGATTTGAAGAAGGTTAACGGCAAATAAAGTCGGTACAATAACCAAATAACTATTTTGTTGATAAACAGAGTGAGGATGCGTGAGTCTACTTAATCTTAAAACCTGGGTGCATTATTACGTGGCGTTATTAAAACGACTCGGCCCAATCAAATTTAGCTTATTATTAGCTTTTGCCATTATTTCAGCAGATGCTTGTTTACAAGTGATCATTACTCATGTTTTCTCTGAAGAGTTAG
Source organism: Psychromonas arctica (assembly GCF_036697365.1). GTDB lineage: Bacteria > Pseudomonadota > Gammaproteobacteria > Enterobacterales > Psychromonadaceae > Psychromonas > Psychromonas arctica_A. Next base: position 275,320 of record NZ_JBAHZA010000001.1, on the reverse strand, counting down.
ATCTTGCTGATATATTTCGTTCCTTTGTGCTTGGTTTAATTATTACGCCTTGGGCAGTTTATTTTTTAAGTGTTGTAGTAGGGGATTTGGATAATGCCAGGCATCGTTTAGCATCCACAGTGCAAAAACTAGAAAATATTTCTAGGGATGACAAAGCTAAAACGACGTTACTAGAAAATGAAATTCTAGAGCATCAAAAAACTCAATTACAACTCATAGAGGGCACGAGTCTTTTACGCTCATTATTTGATACTTCTCCAGACCTTATTTTCCATTGCGATGTAGACGAACGTTTTGTAAGTTGTAATAAAGCGATGGGCAAGTTACTCGGGAAAACCGAAGATCAATTAGTAGGGCTATCGCCAAGTGATATCTTCCCTCCAGAGTATGCCGAAGCGGTTACTGAACGTCATCATAGAGTTATTGAAACTCATCAAGAGGAAATTCACGCGACTTGGTTACAATGTCCTAATGGCCATTTATCATATTTTGAAATTCGCGCGCTACCTTTGTTCAATAGTCGCCATGAGTGTATCGGATTAATCGGTTTTGGCCGAGACATCACTGATCGTAAGAAACATCAAGAGTTTCTTGAAAAAGCAAGCCGAGATAAAACTACTTTTATTTCGACTATCAGTCATGAGTTACGCACACCGCTTAACGGCATAGTTGGTTTGAGTCGTATGTTGTTAGATGAAAACTTTAATCAAGAACAAATACAATATCTTAAAACTATTCATATGAGTGCCATTACCTTGGGTAATATTTTTAACGATATTGTTGATCTGGATAAACTGGATAGAAGGCGTTTAAATTTAGCGAATGATTGCATTATCGTTGATGATTTTATGAATGATTTGCAAAGCTTGGCCTACATTCAAACAGAGCAGAAAAAACTTAAATTAGTATTTGAGCAATCTCCAGATCTACCTAACTGTTTATATTCAGATGGCACTCGTTTACGCCAAGTGTTATGGAATTTGATTACTAATGCGGTGAAGTTTACCGACCATGGTGAAGTGACTATTCGTTGTAGTCATAAGATAGACGGCAATAAAAAATGGCTATGCTTTGAAGTTGAAGATACAGGTGTGGGTATTCCTGAAGATAAGCTAGATAAAATATTTGCTATGTATTATCAAGTAAAAGGTGAGCGTCATGCTACAGGAACAGGCATTGGTTTAGCCGTATCTAGTCAAATTGTAGAGGCCATGCGTGGTCGTTTAACAGTAACCAGCGAGCTTGGTAAAGGAAGTACATTTACTCTTGCACTACCGAGTGCATGTTCACCTAAACAAGTTAAGTCTCATTTCAGTGCACCAACATTATCTATTTTATTGGTTGAGGATATTGAATTAAATATCTTAGTGGCACGCGCATTATTAGAGAAACAAGGGCATCAAGTTGATGTAGCAATGAATGGCCAGGAGGCGATTGATAAAGCTATTCAATATGATTATCAATTAATACTTATGGATATTCAGCTACCTGATATGGATGGTTATGAGGTAACACGCCGCTTACGTGATACTAAACAAAATTTACCGCCTATAGTCGCTTTAACTGCTAATGTATTTTCCAATACTCAGCAATTTGTTGAAAAAGGCTTAGATGATGCAATTGGTAAACCATTAAGCTTATCTTTATTAAATGCCATGTTAGAGCGTCACTTTAGCGATGGTAGAGCTATTTCTTTGACTCAAAGTACGCATCAAGAAACTGAGGTAGGTAAAGTACAGGTTACCCTATTCAATGAAATCATGCTGAAAGAACTCATGGAGTTCTTACCTACATCGGTGATGTTAGATAATGTTAGCTTGTTTGAGGGGTTAATGCCTGAATATCTTGCTGTATTGGAAAGTCATATGGTGGCCAAAAACCAGCAGGGAATCGTCGATAAGTCCCATAAGATTAAAGGAGCTGCAGCGTCAATAGGTTTGCTACGCATACAAAATTTAGCGCAAAAAATGCAATCACCTGATTTACCTGCATGGTGGGATAATATTGATGATTGGCACGATATGATTAAAAACTTATATTTGAAAGATATTGCTGATTTGAAAAAATGGATCGTAGCAAATGGTTAAATTATTAATGTGATCGGTATAAGTACATAGGGCAGATACTAAAAAGGCTAACAAATTTGTTAGCCTTTTTAGTATAAAGTGAAGTGTCAAACGTCGGTTAGTTTTCTAGTTCACCACAAAAACGATAACCTTCACCATGGATTGTTGAGATGATCTCTGCTGACTCTGGCACACTTTCAAAGTGTTTACGAATACGACGAATTGTTACATCAACTGTACGGTCATGTGTTTTCAGTTCGCGACCTGTCATTTTCATTAATAAATCTGCACGAGTTTGAATTTTTCCTGGATTTTCAATGAAATGTAGAATTGCTCTGAATTCACTGCGTGGTAATTTAAACACTTGTCCATTTGGGCTAATCAATGAGCGACTGTCTATTTCTAATGTCCAACCACTGAATTTATATGATTCTACTTTCTGTCTAACCTGCTCAAAATACAGTTTATCTTGCATGGTACGTGTTAATAAATTACGAGCACGAATAGTTAATTCACGTGGATTAAACGGTTTAGTAATATAATCATCAGCACCAATTTCTAAGCCTAATATTTTATCGACTTCATTATCACGACCCGTTAAAAATATTAATGCGATATTTTTATGCTCACGAATTTCTCGTGCTAACAACAGACCATTTTTGCCTGGTAAGTTAATATCCATGATAATAAGGTGAATATCGTTATTGTCTAATACCTGATGCATCTCTTCACCATCATTGGCTTCAAAGACCTGGTAACCTTCAGCTTCAAAAACACTTTTTAATGTACTTCGTGTTACTAACTCATCTTCAACAACTAAAATTTTAGCGCTAGACATGAATTGACTCCTATAAAATTAATAATACTTTCTCTACCTAACGTTAAGTTAAGTGGAGTGAAACCGTTAATGTCGTGTATGTGACGAAATGTTTTTTAAACGATGTAAGGCTTGAATACGAATGCGGTTTTAAAAAACAGTGTTTCTAGTACCTAAAGTGTAATTACTTAACATATAGATAACAACTTATTATGTCGCTAAACTAGGTTTTTAGCTTATCTAATTGATATTTATCAACAGATTTGTGCGTTTAGCTAACATTTTGTTATTTGTTATGCGAATTAATTGCAACCTATTTCCGTTGTTTGTTTCAGTCAGCAATAAGCTTTGATATAATCGAGGGATAACAGACTTAACGAAAATAACAAAAACACATGGATTTAGCTTCAATTTTTCAGTTTAAACAAAGTAGCGCTGCATTTCGATTGCAGTGCTTTTGGTTATTTGTAAAACAGTAAATTCAATCTTTATAAAACCCGCTATTGATGGCGGGTTTTTTCGTATTAAAGCAGGGGGGTACGATGCGCGTACTTAAATTTGGCGGGACTTCATTAGCAAATGCACAACGTTTCAATCAGGTTGCTGATATTGTCATTAATAATCATCAACAATCTCAGATTGCATTAGTTTTATCAGCGCCATCAGGCGTGACCAATAACTTAGTTGCAGTAGTAGAAAAAACCAGCCAAGGATTATCTGCTGATGAGCATTTAGTTGCGATTCAAAAAATATTCTCAGATCTTATTCAAGGCTTGAAGTCAACTTACGCAGAATTAGCTGATGAATTATTACGTAATACCTTCGAAACAGAAATCGCTGAATTAACAACATTATTAGAAGGTGTGCGCTTATTAGGCCAGTGTCCTGCGAGTATTGAAGCGCGTATTCTGAGTAAAGGCGAAGTATTAAGTATTGCTTGTATGAAGCAATTGCTTATTGCAAAAGGTCAAGATGTAGAAACAATTATTCCGCAACAAAAACTCATCTCTTTTAAAGGTGGTTATTTAGAAGCGCAGATTGATATCAAAGCATCACAAGCTTTATTTGCCAAAGAGCCAATTGTTGCTAATGCCATTTATTTAATGCCAGGTTTCACTGCGGGTAACGCTGAAGGTGAAACGTTAGTCCTTGGGCGTAACGGTTCTGATTACTCTGCAGCAGTTTTAGCGGCTTGTTTACGTGCAGAGTGTTGTGAAATTTGGACCGATGTTGATGGTGTTTACAGTTGTGATCCACGTTTAGTGAAGGATGCTCGTTTATTAAGTTCATTAAGTTACGCTGAAGCGATGGAATTATCTTACTTTGGTGCAAAAGTCTTGCATCCAAAAACCATTGCGCCAATCGCACAACATAGTATCCCTTGTTTAATTAAAAATACGCACAACCCACAGGCTGAAGGTACTTTGATTAGCTCACAAAAAAGTGAGCAAAACTTACGTGTTAAAGGTATTTCAGATTTAAAAGGTTTGAGCATGCTGAGCATCTCTGGACCTGGAATGAAAGGCATCGTCGGTATGGCTGGTCGTATCTTTACGACAGTTTCGCGTGCCGGTGTGTCAATCATTTTGATTACACAGTCATCTTCAGAATACAGTTTAAGCTTTTGTATTTACTCAAATGATACACAACAAGCGATTGATGCATTAACGGAAGAATTCAAATTAGAATTTGAAAATAACTTATTAGAAGAAATAGACGTTATCGATAAACAGGCGATTATCTCGTTAGTTGGCGATGGCATGAAAAAAGAAAAAGGGGTGGCAGCACGCTTCCTAATGGCATTAACAGATGCTTCTATTAACGTTACTGCGATAGCTCAAGGCTCTTCTGAACGTTCAATCTCAGCGGTAGTTTCTGAGAAGAAAACTAACGAAGCAGTAACCGCTTGTCACCATAGTTTCTTTAGTAAAGCGCAATTTATTGATTTATTTGTTATCGGTTGTGGTGGAGTAGGCGGCGCGTTAGTCGATCAAATTCACCGCCAACAAAGTTACTTGGCTGAGCGTAATATTGCGATTCGTGTTTGTGGTGTAGCTAACAGTCGTGCCATGCTATTAGATGTTAAAGGTGTTGATTTAACAAATTGGCGTGATCAGTTAAAAGATGCAACTTCAGAATTATCATTAGTATCAATGAAAGCATTGGTAGATGGTTCACATATTATTAATCCAGTGATTGTTGATTGTACAAGTAATGATGCGATTGCAGCACGTTATGTTGACTTTTTAGGCGCAGGTTTCCACGTGGTAACAGCCAACAAAAAAGCGAATACAAGCAGCATGGATTATTATAATCAGTTACGTTTAACTGCTTTAATGAAGCGTCGTAAATTCTTATACGATACTAACGTAGGGGCAGGTCTTCCGGTTATTGAAAACATGCAAAACTTGTTTAATGCAGGTGACAGCTTAGTTAAATTTAATGGTATTCTCTCTGGCTCTTTATCTTTCATCTTTGGCAAGTTAGATGAAGGACAATCATTCTCTGATGTAACGACCGAAGCACGTAATATTGGGTTCACTGAACCTGATCCTCGTGATGACTTAAGCGGCACGGATGTAGCACGTAAACTGCTTATATTAGCACGTGAAGCAGGTATGGAATTAAGCTTAGATGACGTTGAAGTTGAACAAGCATTACCACCAGGCTTTGACGATACTGGTACAACTGATGAGTTCATGGCGCGTTTACCTGAGGCTGATGCTTACTTTAAAGAGTTACAAGACAAAGCCAATGAAGAGGGTAAAGTACTGCGTTACATAGGTAGTATTGAAGATGGCAAATGTAAATGTAGTATTATGGCCGTTGATGAAAATGATCCATTGAATAAAGTAAAAGATGGTGAAAATGCATTGGCCTTTTATAGCCAATACTACCAGCCAATTCCGTTGGTATTACGTGGTTATGGTGCAGGAACTGAAGTAACTGCTGCTGGTGTGTTTGCTGATGTACTAAGAACATTAAACTGGAAACAAGAGTTTTAATATCAACTCTTAACAGGAACAGGGGTTTTAAAATGTCTATTGTTGTTTACGCTCCCGCTTCAACAGCGAATGTGAGTGTAGGATTTGACGTATTAGGTGGGGCATTGACTCCTATTGACGGTTCGCCATTAGGTGATCGTGTTAAAATTACTAAAGGTGATTATGGTTTCTCGCTACAATGCGTAGGACCATATTCACACAAGTTACCAGAAGACTACAAAAGTAATATTGTTTATGATTGTTATTTGGCTTATCAAACAGCATTAACAAAAATAAATAAAGAGATTTTACCTGTGTCGCTAACGCTAGAAAAAAACTTGCCTGTTGGCAGTGGTTTAGGATCTAGCTCAAGTTCTATTGTTGCGGCATTAGAAGCCTTAAATGCATGGCATGATTATCTGTTAGATGAGCATACTATGCTTGGTTTAATGGGCGATATGGAAGGTAAAATTAGCGGTAGTGTACATTATGATAATGTTGCACCATGTTATTTAGGTGGCATGCAGTTAATGATTAATGAAGGTGGCGAAATCAGCCAAACAATTCCTTCATTTAAAGAATGGTATTGGGTTGTCGCTTACCCTGGTATTACTATTTCAACATCTGCTGCTCGTGATATTTTACCATCACAATATCGCTTGTCGGATGCGCTCACTTACGGTCGCCGTTTAGGTGCATTTGTTCATGCTTGTCATAGTAATCAGCCTGCGCTAGCAGCAACGATGCTTAATGATGTTATTGCTGAACCTTATCGTTCACAATTGATTCCAGGCTTTGAAGATGCGCGTGTATTTGCTAAACAAAGCGGTGCACTAGCAATGGGTATTTCAGGTTCAGGCCCAACGGTATTTGCAGTGATGACTGATCTACCACAGGCTGAATTATTAAAGAATTGGTTAACAGAAAACTTCCTTCAAAATGAAGATGGTTTTTGTCATATTTGCCATCTTGATGAACAAGGTGCGCGCGTCTTAGGAAAAGAGTTATGAATTTATACAACATCAAAGACAATAGTGAACAAGTCAGCTTTCAACAAGCTGTTAAACAAGGATTAGGACGCGGCCAAGGCTTATTCTTTCCTGATACTATTGCTCCACTAGAAAATATCGATGCATTATTAAAAATGAATCTGGTGGATCGTTCAACTGAAGTGTTATCACACTTAATTGGTGATGAGCTAAGCAAAGAAACTGTACACAGTATTGTTGCAAACGCATTTACTTTTCCTGCACCAGTAAAAAAAGTAACTGATAATATTAATGCACTAGAATTATTCCATGGTCCAACGCTTGCGTTTAAAGACTTTGGTGGTCGTTTTATGGCGCAGTGTTTAGCGTCATTCAAAGACGACGGAAAAATCACCATTTTAACGGCAACTTCTGGTGATACAGGTGCTGCTGTTGCACATGCATTCTATGGCATGGAAAATATCAATGTAGTTATCCTTTATCCAAAAGGAAAAATCAGTCCATTACAGGAAAAACTGTTTTGCACATTAGGCGGTAACATTTCTACGGTTGCTATTGAAGGTGATTTTGATGATTGTCAGGCGATGGTTAAACAAGCGTTTGATGATCAAGAGTTAAAACAAGCCGTTGGCTTAAACTCTGCTAACTCAATTAATATTAGCCGTTTATTAGCGCAAATTTGTTATTACTTTGAAGCTTTTGCTCAATTAGATGCAAAACAACGCGAAAACTTAGTGGTGTCTGTACCAAGTGGTAACTTTGGTGACTTAACTGCTGGTTTACTAGCGAAAGCGTTAGGTTTACCAATTAAACGTTTTATTGCTGCGACAAATGAAAACGATACCGTGCCACGTTACTTGAAAGAGGGCACATGGGCACCGAAGAAGACGGTTGCAACATTGTCTAATGCAATGGACGTAAGTGCGCCAAATAACTGGCCACGTATTGAAGAGTTATTCAAAGTGAAAGGTTGGTCTTTAGCTGAGCTTGGTTACGGCAAGCTTTCTGATGATGAGACTAAGAAAACATTGATTGAAATGGATAAACTTGGTTATGAGTGTGAGCCACATGGTGCGATTGCATTCCATGAATTAACTGCGCAGCTTCAAGAAGGTGAAACTGGTTTATTCTTATGTACTGCTCATCCTGCTAAATTTAAAGAGAGCGTAGAAGAAATTTTAGGCCGTGATATCTTTATTCCTGAAGAGTTGGCATCACGTGCAGATCTACCGTTGTTATCAAAAGAGTTCCCAGTTGATTTTGCCAAAGTTCGTGAATTGTTAATGTCTTTGTAGGATGAACTAACCTTTTTAGTATTAAATTAGGGCGTATTACACGCCCTTTTTTGGGAGTAAAATATGGGTAAGGTATTAAACGATCTATTAGGTCAGTTAAGTTTAGAAAAACTAGAAGAAAACTTATATCGTGGGCAAAGCCAAGACTTAGGGTATGGGGCTGTATTTGGCGGTCAAGTCATGGGGCAGGCTATTTCTGCTGCAAAAGAAACGGTAAAAACTGATCAACAGGTACATTCTTTTCACTCTTATTTTTTACGTCCTGGTAAAACCGACCAAGCCATTGTCTATGACGTAGAAAGAATTCGAGATGGTAAGTCATTATCAGCAAGACGTATTAAAGCGGTACAAAATGGTAAGCCTATTTTTTACATGACAGCTTCCTTTAAAGCCACTGAAAAAGGTTTTGAACATCAAGATGAAATGCCCGAAGCTCCGGCACCTGAAGATCTTATTTCAGAGCAGGAGATGGCACTACTGCATTCGGATATGCTGCCTGCTTTTATTCGCGATAAATTAGTCGCTGAAAAGCCGATAGAGATGCGGCCTGTTACCTTAGTGAACCCTGTTGAACCTGATGTTGAACCTCCTAAACGTTTAGTATGGTTTAAGGCTAACGGGCGTATGCCTGATGATTTACGTGTGCATCGTTATTTGCTTGCTTATGCGTCAGACTTTAACTTCTTGCCTACTGCTTTACAGCCACACGGTGTATCATTTTTGGATGAAACAATGCAAGTGGTTACCATTGATCATTCTATGTGGTTTCACCATGACTTCCGTTTAGATGAATGGTTATTATATTCCGTGGAAAGTTCAGTTGCTTCTGATGGACGTGGTTTAGTGAAAGGGCAGTTCTTTACACGACAAGGTAAGTTAGTCGCTTCTAGTGTGCAAGAGGGGTTAATACGACAACATCGTAAAGGTAAACCTGTGATAAAAGTGCCGGTAGAAATGGCTTCAGCAAAAGAGCCATAAAAGTGGTGGAGCTATGCGGGATCGAACCGCAGACCTCAACGCTGCCAGCGTCGCGCTCTCCCAGCTGAGCTATAGCCCCACTATATGACTAAACAAGAGGAATAAATGGTTCTGCCTCTAGTCATTATCATACGTTAAATTAAACCAGTAGCACAATACTTTTGTTGAGATAAGCCTCACTAAATCAATAGACTACATCATATTTAAATATATTTTTAGAACGAAGTATTATCATAAAATGGCTTATTAACGTAATCGGTATAAGCCATTTTTGTATGTGATAATATTAATTACCCGTTAAACTCAGACTACTCAGTTTCAATACGATAAAAGCGCGTTGTGCCGCTTACCTCGTTACCGACAATTAAGATAGGGCTTCCAGTTGGGCTTGCTTTTGCTGCAACGAATTTAAATCCCTCTGGTCCTAAGTCACCCGCGTCTATTTGATAAGTTGCAACTCCCTGTGCATTTTTATGTTTTTTATTTGCTTTAGGGTCTACTGACATATTTCTTGTATTTAAGTACTGTATGAATTTAGCGTCTTTAGGCTGACTGATATCATATACCATAATGCCACCCATTCTTTCTAAACCTATGAACGCATAGGTTTTGTTATTAATAGTCGCAACGGTTAATGCTTCAGGCTCAGGACCTTTCTTAGCACTACGATCTTCAGCTTTTAATTTACTGTGACTTTGATTAAAGTTTTTGCCGTATTTTTCTGCGGTAATACGCTCAAAATCACTACCAGAATCAAAGACCATTGTTTTAGTATTCATATCCCAGATAGAGAAAGATCTGCCACCAAAGGTTAACAGTCGATCTATTTTTTTATCTCCATCTAAATCGCCATACTTTGCAGTCATAGAATGCGAGAATTTAATACGATTAACAGTACCTGAGAGTGAACCACCTTTTGCAAAATGAGCTAAATTTAATTGTGCAGTGGATAGGTTTGGATCATAAATTTTACTAGAAAAAGCGTCTTTTAACTTAATATCATCGGCACATTGTTGATCTTCTAAGTGATAATAAAAATTGCCTTGTTCACATTCAGCTTGAGATAAACCACTTATCCAATCACTGCGATCGTCGCCTTCATTTGCTGTAATAAGGTAGTCTACTCCATTGATCCGAGTCGTTGCGATAGAGTCAGGTTGATACATACCCAATAATGGTTGTTTGCTTAATAATGCTTTTTTATCTTTATCATTTCCATCTAGCTCATTACCATCAAGTAAATGATCTTTTAGTCCTAAAGCAATGATTTGATCAATACGTTTGGTTGTGAGGTCAATAATAGCAATAGCATTGTTTTCCTGTAATGCCACATAAGCTTTTGTACTATCTTCATTAACTGCAATGTATTCAGGTTCAACATCTTTTGAAATACTGGCATGGTAACCGTTAAGTAATAGACCTTGAGGAACAGATGAATGACGAGAGCCATCTTTGTTAAATGCTTTAAAATTAAGAATTTTGCTGTCCGTAGTTAAGATTTTATTATTCCAATCGATATCTATAATTGCAACTTCGCCCTCAGGATCAACTGCGTAGTTGTTATTACTAGGCTCACCTTCAAGTGCTACTACAACTTGTTTACCATTGGGCGTAAAAGTGACCATATCAGGTAGTGAACCTAATGCATTGGCAGAAATAAAACTTAAATCATGAGTATTGTAAAAAGCCACCCAACCAATATCTGTTTTATTTTTTGCTTCGATAGCCACTGCCAAAAGTCCATTGTGTACATCTACACTATTCGCAGCTCCAGCATCAGCTCCAAGGTGTTGTTTAATATCTGCTTTTATATTTAAATGCTTGGTTAGGGTAGGGTTATCAATATTTTTACTATTGATAACATCAATTTGGCCTGATTGTGCATTAACAACAAATGTTTGCTGGGTGTTTTTATCAAAGGTGACTATTTCAGCTGCGCTTTGGTCAAAGATGTTTGATTGGTAACGTCCTGCTTCTACGAGTTTTATAGAAGGTGTATTTTGTTTAGCTACAACAAGGGCTGGAGTCATGATGGTAGAGCAAAGGATAATAGAACTAATAATATTATATTTCATGTTGTTTTCCATTACATTACAGTTATGAGGGCGATAATATGAAGAAAAAACATGACAGTTTTATTACTTATTTAAAATTAAATTAATAATTTCAAACTAACAACTTGCTTTCAAGTTGATATGAGTAGACTGGCAGTGTAAATTTAAAACAATAATTGTTCTTTTAATATCAATACGTTGAAAATCTAAGCAGTCAGTTAATTATTTTATTTTTATTGTAGTTTAGGGGTTGTGCTTAGCCTTAACTTCTCTATAATACGCCTCACTTGCTTAAGAACACTTTAAAGCAATCGCCCGGGTGGTGAAATCGGTAGACACAACGGATTTAAAATCCGTCGCTTAATAGGCGTGCCAGTTCAAGTCTGGCTCCGGGCACCAATTTTAAGAAAAAGCTTCGCATTTGCGAAGCTTTTTTTTTGCCTTTAATTTATCAATACCATTATTTAAAAAACCTATTCTGATTACCTGAATATTTTAATAATTATGACAAGAACACTATTCATACTACTTAGTACGGAAGGCGAGTAAATTTAAATGAAGTTTTGATTAAATAATCGATTAATTAATCAAAATATTAGCCCGCCATTAAAAAAGTTTTGGTTTACTGCTCGTTAATTTAACTACTTTTTAATACTCAGATATTTTTATTCAGTTTATTCCTTAACAGCACTATTGATTCCAATCACTTAATTTGACCCTTGTTCGATATTGTTAAATAAAAATGATTTAAATATATAATTAATGGTGTTTTTTATTAAAATTACATCATACTTACCTAATTAGAGTGAAATAGTCGACTACTGATACGTCAGCCATTTTTCTTAAAACATCAACAATTTAAATATAGCTATTTCCTGACATTTAGTTTCATTAGGATTTTACGTGTCTTTTATAGCAAGTTATATCAACTATATTGAGTAAGTGATCTAAATCTTACGTAGGAAAAATTGCTTAGCATAAGGTGTGATTGGTATTAATTAGTATTAAAATAAAGGGTTTAGATAAAGTATGGAATATTTCCAGACATTGAAGTCTCGATTATTATTTTTAGTTTTTCTAGTGACGGTGCCTGGTGTTATTGCCATTTTTTTTCAAGCGGCTTCTGAACGTAACACTGCCATCGAAACTGCAAGATTGAGTGCTGTAGCCGTTGCAGATAATATTACTGCTGAGCAAATAAAAATATTAGATAAAACCGAAAGCTTTTTGAAACGCCTATCAAAGTATTCCGTATTGCAAATGCCTAACTCTCCCCAATGTAGTAGCTTTTTAGCTAATTTACATCATTTAACCGATTATTATGTAAATCTTGGCGCGCCTGATATTAATGGAGATCTAACGTGCACTGCTTTGCCCTTAGCCAGTACAGTTAATGTTGCCGATCGTCGTTATATTCAACAAGCAATAATGAATAGAAAGTTTACAGTTGGTAAGTTTCAAGTGGATCGTGTTGCCAATACAACCAGTATTAATTTTGCCTATCCTATCGTAAATCAAGAAAACAATATTACTGGAGTTGCTGTTGCTGCAGTATCTTTAGAATGGTGGAGCTTACAATTAGAACATGCAAATCTACCAAAAAATGCAGTAGCTTATATTACCGATCATCAAAGTAATATTATTGCAATCTATCCGGAGAACAAAGCACAATTAGGGCTGCACATTAGTGACGTTCAACATTTTTGGCAATCTACATTTAATACTCACACTAAAATGATTGAAGATAATGATGGAGATTTGAGGATATTTGTTAGTAAAGAGTTAATAAATACTGAAGATGAGTTGCCGGTTAATATGGTTATCGGCATTCCATTTGAAGAAGCATTACATGATATTGATACTCGGTTATTAAAAGTCATCTCTACTATTTTATTTTTCATTGTACTTTGTGTTGTATTAGCAATTGTAGCCATTAATAAAAGTATCTTAAAACCACTTAAAGCTCTGAAAACTTCAACACAGCAATTAGCACTTGGTCACAATAAAGATGTTAGCTCCTTAGGTGGTGCAATGGAGTTAGTCGACTTACAAAAACATTTTAGCAGAATGGCTAAAACACGTTTAGATACTGAACAAGCGTTAAAACATAGCCAACACTTCTTACAGCAAAGCGAAGATAAATTATCTCGTCATCTGCAAAATACACCCCTCGCTGCCATTGGTTGGAATACAGATTTTATTTGTACTGAGTGGAATAGGGCTGCAGAGGTAATATTTGGTTACTCGGGTGATGAAGCTTTAGGCCGTAATATTATGGATTTAATCGTTGCTCCTGAACTTAAAGATGAATTTACTAGCCACTATAGTTTGTTATTTAAGCACCTAGGAGGGACATTTTTTAGAGGTGCCAATATCACTAAAAATGGAGATGTGATCTATTGTAATTGGCATAATACTTTAATTTTGGATAACCAAAATAATATCACTGGAGTAGCCACCTTAATTAAAGATATTACGGAAGATAAACGTAACCAAGATACGTTAGATAGATTTTTTAAGTTACCAATGAATTTACATGTCATATTAGACTTTGAAGGCTATGTTATTAAGGTAAATAATGGTTGGGCTGAGCTTTTAGGCTTTTCAGCAGAAGAGCTAACAGGTACTTGCATTCTCGATAAAATTCACCCTGACGACCGGGTAAAAACTATGTCAGAGATTCAACGTATCGGTAATGGCGGTGAGGTTTATAGTTTCGAGAATCGTTATTGTACAAAAAATGGTGAAAAACGAGTAATTGCATGGTCATCAACAGCTTCTATGGATGATCAACTCATTTATGCTATCGGTATTGATATTACCGATAGAAGGGTTGATGAAGATAAGTTGAAATTAGCTGCTGGTGTATTTACACATGCAAAAGAAGCGATTGTTATTTCAGACGATAAAAATAATATCATCGATATTAATGAAGCTTTTACAAACCTAAGTGGCTACAGTGAAGCAGAAGCAATTGGTAAGCGTAATAACATCCTTAAATCTGGTATGCATGACCGTGAATTTTACCAAGCTATGCGCGACAGTATTACTAGTAAAGGCTATTGGTCAGGCGAAATTTGGAATAAGCATAAAAATGGTTCAGTCATTCCACAATTATTAACTATCAGCACAGTTTATGATCGTAATAGTAACGTTAAAAATTATATCGCTTTATATACTGATATTACTGACCTTAAAAATCAACAAAAGCAGCTAGAGCATATTGCCCATTATGATGTATTAACTGGCTTACCTAATCGTAGTTTGTTAGCGGATCGCTTAAGACAAGCAATGATTCATTGTGACATGAACGGTAAGTCTTTAGCGGTTGTTTTTCTAGATTTAGATGGTTTTAAAGTGGTTAATGATTCCTACGGTCATAGCACTGGTGACCAACTACTTGTTGAAGCTGCCTCGTTAATCCAAGGAAGCATGCGCAGCGGTGATACGTTAGCGCGTTTTGGTGGAGATGAATTTGTTGCTGTATTTGCGAATTTAGAAAAAGCAGAGGACTGTGAGCCTTTATTAGAGGGAATGTTAGCTGCACTCGATCAACCCGTAGCAATTGATAATACGTTACTCAAAGTGTCTGCTAGTATGGGGGTGACTATATATCCTCATGATGGAGTGAGTGCAGATCAGTTATTACGGCATGCTGATCAAGCTATGTATAGTGCAAAACAAGAAGGTAAAAATCGTTATTACCTCTTTGATATGGAACAAGATATTGCACTTAAAAGCCAACATGAACAGTTAATACGTATCAGTGATGCATTACAAAACAATGAATTTGTCATGCACTACCAACCTAAGGTTAATATGAAAACAGGTGAATTATTAGGAGCTGAAGCTTTAATTCGCTGGCAACACCCTGAACGAGGCTTATTACCACCTATCACATTTTTACCGATTATCGATCGACATCAACTGAATATTGACTTAGGAGAATGGGTTATAGAAAGCGCGCTATCTCAAATTGCTATGTGGCGTCAGCAAGGTGTAGATATTGAAGTTAGTGTAAATATAGATGTGCAACAACTGCAACAAAAAACCTTTGCTAAAAGATTAGGTGAACTATTACAAATGCACAGTGATGTTCCACCACATTTACTGCAATTAGAAGTCCTGGAGACAAGCGAGTTACAAGATATTGAAAACGTAGCTAACATTATGCAATCTTGCACAGAGCTAGGGGTTGGATTTGCATTAGACGATTTCGGAACAGGTTACTGTTCATTAACCTATTTAAAGCGTTTACCGGTTAATTTAATTAAAATAGATCAAAGCTTTATTTTAGGGATGCTTGATGATCCCGATGACTTATCCATTGTAGAAGGCGTTCTGGGGCTTTCTAAAGCATTTCAACGAGATGTGATAGCGGAAGGTGTTGAGACATTAGCACACGGCGTTGCATTATTACGTTTAGGTTGTTGTTATGCTCAAGGCTATGGCATAGCGAGACCAATGCCTGCGGAGGATATGCTACCTTGGACTAAAACTTGGAAGCCTGATCCTGCCTGGTCCAAAGTATCCATGGATAAACGACATTAATCTAACTAGTAAAGCTAGAAGATAATTTTATGTCTGTTATTTACCCGTTGGCTACTTAACTACCTCGTTGTGTAACAGAATTTATACAGTTATTTATTAAATACACACAAAGCCTATTAATAATAGGCTTTGTGTCTTCTATATCAATGCATTTCATTTCCGTTAACTTCCTGATTATGCTTTAATACTGCGCTTAAAGCGTGATTAATTAATAGTATTGGGGTTTACCGTGAGTCAAGATATCGAAAAACGTCTTAATAAATTTATCAGTGATTCGGGGTATTGTTCTCGACGTGAAGCCGACAAATTGATTGAACAAAATAGGGTTAAAATTAATGGGGTTGTGCCTGAATTAGGTACAAAAGTACAACCTGGTGATACAGTGGTTGTTGATGGTAAACGCATTAGTAAAATTGCTGACAACAAAGCTGACCGTGTTTATATCGCTTATAACAAACCCGTTGGAATTACTTGCACCACTGAGCGAAATGTTTACGGTAATATCATTGATGCCATTAAACATAAAGAGCGCATCTTCCCGATCGGACGATTAGATAAACCATCTGAAGGGTTAATCTTTTTAACCAGTGATGGTGATATCGTTAATAAAATTCTACGTGCAGAAAATGCACATGATAAAGAATACCGTGTGACTGTAGATCAACCTTTGAGTGAACGCTTTGTTGACCGAATGCAGCGCGGTGTGCCAATTCTAGATACCATTACTAAGCCCTGTATTGTAAAAGTTGAAAGTCGTTTTGTGTTTACTATCATTTTAACGCAAGGTTTAAATCGTCAAATTCGCCGTATGTGTGAATATTTAGGTTATGAAGTGACGCGTTTACAACGTACACGTATCATGAATGTCACATTAAAGAACTTAAAAGCGGGACAATGGCGTAATTTGTCAGAACAAGAGATGGTTGAAATTAATACAGCGGTTGCTGGCTCATCTAAAACAGCTGTTAATACTGCACAACCAAAACAACAATCTACCGATCAAAGTAATAGCGCTAAATTAGCTCGTAATAAACCATCGGTAGATAATCGTCCTAAAAGGTTTGAAAAGTCTGCACCTAAAACTAAGAAAGTATTTGTTAATAATACTATAAAGACATCTGCTTTAAATACATCAAAAAATAAACCTACATTGTCGTTAAAAAGAAAATGAGCCAAGGCGAATTTGACATTATTCATCAATACTTTGATCGTCCTATAGATGTTGAGCAGGGTGTTACTCTCGGAATTGGTGATGATTGTGCCATCTTAGATATCCCTGATGGTTATCAGTTAGTTGTCACTACTGATAGTTTAGTTTCCGGGGTTCACTTCTTCGATGATGTGGATCCTTATCGTCTTGGGTATAAGTCCTTAGCGGTTAATTTAAGTGATATAGCGGCAATGGGCGCTGAAGCTAAATGGGTTTCTTTAGCAATTACTTTACCTTCAATTGATGAACACTGGATCAGTGAATTTTGTCGAGGCTTTTTTGCTTTGGCAGATAAATATCAAGTGCAATTAATTGGCGGTGATACAACAAAAGGGCCTTTATCGATAACTGTTTCAGCTAAAGGTATTGTTAAAAAAGGTCAAGCGTTAAGGCGCAATGGGGCTCAACCTGGAGATCTATTATGCGTAAGTGGTCCACTAGGTGATGGCGGGTTAGGTTTGGCGGTCAAACTATTGATTGGTAACTGCGATAAAGTAGATAATCAACAAGCTTTTATTGATGCTTTAGAGTTAACTGAGCCACGTTTACTGCTTGCTAAACAGTTAGTTAATTTTGCTTCATCATGTATTGATATTTCTGATGGGTTAAGCCAAGACTTGATTCATATTTTAGAAAAGTCACAGTGCTCTGCACAGGTTGAATTAGAAAATGTTCCTTTGTCTGAAGCAATGAAAAAACAAATACAAAAAGGCCATATTAGTCAACTACAGGCTTGGCAATTTGCAGTAAGTGGAGGTGATGATTATGAGCTTTTATTTACCGTGCCAGCAGATAAAATAGCTGCATTTAAGCAGTTACTTAACACTCAGGTAGTCAGTAAAGAGGCGGTGTGTTATCAGATCGGCAAGATCACTGCCTCATTAGCATCTAACCAACAAAAAGAAACGATTGAACATAGTGCTAGTAGTCATCGAGCAATTACATTCACTCATTTAAAACAACCCATTAATTTAGATAAAGCGGGTTGGGATCATTTCAAATAAGGTAAAAAAGAACATGTTAAATCGTGATGATTTAAACGGCTTAAAGTTAGTTAATCCAATGCACTTAGCTGCGATCGGGTTTGGTAGTGGTCTAGCACCGAAAGCACCTGGTACATTTGGCACATTAGCAGCTGTCCCTTTATTTTATGTACTAGCAATGCTTAATATAGAGTCTTATCTTATTATGCTGGTTGTTACTAGCTTGCTCGGTTTTTGGGTTTGTGAAGTTACTAGCCAAGCGATGGGGGTGCATGACCATAAAGCAATTGTTTGGGATGAGTTTGTCGGTTATTGGATCACTATGTTCCCAGTGTTGTTGATCTACCCTAATGTCGAAAGTACATTAGATATTCCATTTATTTGGGTTGCTGTAGGGTTTGCCTTATTTCGTTTTTTTGATGTATTAAAGCCATTTCCAATTAGTTGGCTAGATAAAAAAGTAGCGGGTGGTTTTGGCATCATGATTGATGATATTGTCGCCGGTGTTTTTGCTGCAGTAGGGTTATTTTTGATCATGCATTATTGGGGGTAAATATGTTTTTACGTTGGATGTTGATGGTATCAATGCTCTATTCAGTAGGTAGCTTGGCACAAAGCCAAAATGTCTTTAATCCACAAGCGATTACAGTTGCTATTGATAAAACCCCAGTCTCATTTAATCCATTTACTGATGACTCATTAATGACTCAACAGTTTAAACATTTGCTTTTTGACCCTTTATTTAGATGGGATGATCAACAACACTTGCAAGGACGTTTAGTAGAGCATTGGGAGCGACTTGATAAAACCACAGTACGTTTTTTCCTACGTGAGAATATCCACTTTCATACCGGTAATTTATTGACTTCCAAAGACGTTATTTGGTCTTTTGAACAAGCTAAAAAGCAATCAAGCATCAGTTTTTTAAGTAAATTAGAATGGGTAAAAGCCACGCAACAGTTTAGTTTTGATATTCGTTCCAGCTTAACCGATATTGAATTGTTGGATCATCTCACCAACTTATTTGTGCTTGATTCGACTTTTTATCAAAGTAATGCAAATCTATTAGACACATCGCCTTCGATAATATTACCTCCAGTTAAGACACCGCCTATGTCAGGGACAGGACCTTATTTAATTCAGCAATATAATCCTATGCTTGGCATTGTGGTGGTCGCTAATCCACATTATTGGGATGGGGAGCCTGAGACTAAATATTTCCGCTTTATGCGAATTAATAAACCGCAATCTCGTCTATTTGCTTTGTTGGCCGATGACGTACAAGTAAGCTTTGGAGTACCCAATAAAACTGCTGAAGATTTAGAAGAAAATACCATTAAAAATCTAGTGAGAGTTCCGTCTTCAAATGTTATTTTTTTAACAATTAACGATAAATTATCGCCCATTTTAGAAAACGAAGATGCACGAAAAGCAATCCATTTAGCAATCAATCACCAGGGAATGCTTAAGTATATATTGAAAGATAATGGACAGGTACATCCTTCTATTTTGTCATTGGCCGAAAATACTTTAGTGGATGGTAAAAGTAATCCAAGCAAAGAGATCATGCCTGAATATGACTTGGATAAAGCTAAATCATTAATAAAAACAATGAATGTACCTAAACAAATGTCCTTGTTAGTTATGTTAGATGAAGTGGGAAATACCAAGAAAGTCGCTGAAGCATTAACTAAAATGTTAAAACGCATTGGTATTACCGTAGTGACACAAGAGATTGATTCTAAAGATATATGGAAAAATACAAACTTATATTACGATTTCACCGTTTCAACGTGGGACACACGTTTAATGAGCCGAGATAATATGTTTGAAAATCTATTTTTAGACAGTGATTTAAGCGACTATTTACAAGATAAATTTAAGCAACAGGGCTTAAATGATAATTTCAAATCACAATCAGATTACTTTAAATCATTACAACAAAATAATTGGATTATTCCACTGTTTTATCAAGATAAAATTTGGGCTCAGAATAATAAATTTAATTTAAAAGAGATATTCTCGAGTAATGGTATTCCGTATTGGTCACTGTTTAAAGTTAAAAAACAGATAGAGATAACGCCCAAGCAAGAGCAGTAGTTATTATCAGAATAATAATTAAAGCCTCTAGGTTATTTTAGTACTTTAAATAGCCTAGAGGCTTTTTTGGTCTAGAGCATACATTAACCATTATCTCTAATGGTTTACATCTACAGTGGACATTGAGACTGAATATTGAATGTAATACCAATCACACTAAGGTAACTGATCTATTTTACTTGTTAAAATAATTTATTTCTTCGTTGTAACTTTCGTTAATAGTCGAAAGGCTTAAGTTACGCCTTAAACTAAGTCATTTTTCCTGTGCAAAATTTAGATCACTTATTTAATGCAATTGGTATAATCAGTGTTCTACCAATCTTAAAATTATAGATATTTTAGGTATAAAAAAAGCAGGAGAAACCTGCTTTTATCTAGAGTATGGCAAGCGAACTAGATATTAAAAAACGCCTTAATTTGCGCCTCGATACCTTTACTATCTAATTGCAGCATTTCATAAATCTCAGGTTGTGTACCTTGCTCTACAAAAGTATCCGGCAAACCTAAGTTTAATACATTACCTGTAAACTTTTGAGTGAGTAAAAACTCGTTCACAGCAGATCCTGCTCCGCCTGCGATACTGTTCTCTTCGATGGTCACTATCTGTGTGTGGCTTTGCGTTAACTCGGTTAACAAGGCTTTGTCTAATGGTTTTACAAAACGCATATCTACTAAAGTAGCATTTAATTTATCAGCTACAGGAGTTGCAGCTTGTAGGAAAGTTCCAAAACATAAAATAGCGAGTGACTTTCTTTCCTTAACCACATTAGCTTTACCAATCTCCAATGCAGTCATTTCCTGCTCAACTTTAATACCTGTACCACTTCCACGTGGATAACGAACCGCTGCTGGGGTATTAAGTAAATGGCCCGTGTAAAGCATATTACGACACTCTTGCTCATCTGAAGGAGTCATCACCGTCATGTTAGGCACACAACGTAAGAAGCTTAAATCGTAAGCTCCTTGGTGTGTAGGACCATCAGCTCCGACAATACCTGCTCTGTCAATTGCAAATAAAACACCTAGGTTTTGAATCGCGACATCATGAATAAGTTGGTCATAACCACGTTGCAAAAAGCTTGAATAGATAGCAACTATAGGGTTTAAATCCGCAATCGCCATACCTGCAGCAAGAGTCACTGCATGTTGTTCAGCAATCGCAACATCATAATATTTATCAGGATGACGTTTAGAAAATTCGACCATACCTGAGCCTTCACGCATTGCAGGCGTGATCGCAGTTAATTTAGGATCACTGTCAGCCATATCGTTTAACCATTGCCCAAATATTTTTGAGAAGGTTGGTGCACATGGTTTAGGCGTAGGTAAAGCTTGATCTGGAGTGAATTTAGGAACTGCATGATAAGTAATAGGATCTAATTCGGCTTGTTTATAACCTTTACCTTTTTTACTCATAATATGAAGGAATTGCGGACCTGGGTGATTACGCATATTGCGTAACGTATCTACCAAGTCTATTACATTATGGCCATCCATTGGTCCAATATAGTTGAAACCAAACTCTTCAAAGATAGTACCTGGCGATACCATCCCTTTTAAATGTTCTTCGGTTTTCTTGGCTAATTCTTTGATTGGCGGGATGTTAGAAAGTACTTTTTTACTGCCTTCTCGGAATTGAGTGTATAAATCGCCAGAAAGTATTTTAGCCAAATGATTGTTTAGCGCGCCAACGTTTTCAGAAATAGACATTTCATTGTCATTAAGGACCACCAACATGTCATTGTTTAAGGCTCCAGCGTGATTAAGCGCTTCAAACGCCATACCAGCTGTGATTGCGCCATCACCGATTACTGCAACGACTTTACGACCTTTTTGCTCTTTTTCAGCAGCAATAGCTAAACCTAGCGCTGCGCCTATTGAGGTAGAAGAGTGACCTACACTCAGAACATCGTACTCACTTTCTTCGCGCCAAGGGAAAGGGTGTAAGCCTTTAAACTGCCTAATACTTTCCATTTGATCACGACGACCAGTTAGAATTTTATGCGGATAAGCTTGATGCCCAACATCCCAAATCAGATGATCAAAAGGAGTGTGGTAGACATAATGTAAAGCAACTGTTAATTCGACTACACCTAAACCTGACGCAAGATGGCCACTACTTTGACTTACGCTAGTTAATAAAAATTGACGTAACTCTTCGCACAAGGCTGGGAGCTGCCTTTTTTTTAATAAACGCAGATCTTCTGGATAGTTAATCTTTGCAAGTAACGGGTAATTTCTTAAATCCAATGGCATATTTATTTGTCACGTTTAATTATGTAATGAGAAAATAACTCAAGTAACTGAGTATTATAGGGCAATTGCGATAAAGCATGAAGTGCTTCTTGATATAAGTCCTGTGCTTTTTGTTGTGCACCTTCTAATCCAAGTAAGGCTGGATAAGTTGACTTATTTAATCCTTGGTCAGACCCCTGAGGTTTGCCTAAAGTTGCAGTATCGCTGGTAATATCTAAAATATCGTCTTGCACTTGAAAAGCTAAGCCAATAGCACGAGCAAAACGTGTTAATAAATCAAATTCAGCGGGTTCAATATCCACCTTAGTTAGCGCACCCATTTGTACTGCTGCTAAAATTAATGCGCCAGTTTTTGCATTATGAATGGCTTCTAATTGCGATAATGAAATTGCACTATTTTCTGCTGCAATATCTAACACCTGTCCCGCGCACATCCCTTTTTCACCAGATGCACGTGCAAGCGTGTTGATAATTTTTAATTGAGCTTGTGCAGTTACACCTTCGATTTCTGTTGATAAAATATCAAAGGCAATTGTTTGTAGTGCATCACCAGCAAGAATAGCCATTGCCTCATCATATTTGATATGACAAGTTGGGTTACCACGTCGTAAGGCGTCATCATCCATAGCTGGTAAATCATCATGTATCAATGAATAAGCATGAACACATTCAATGGAAGAGGCGATCGGATCTAGCGTATCAAGCTTACTGCCGAGCATACTCCCGACGGCATAAACTAAGAAAGGTCGAACACGTTTACCGCCCAATAATGCGCCATAGGTCATCGCTTCATTTAATTCAGGAGAAGTAATGTGTGCATGATTAATATGTAATTCAAGCTGTGCATTTACACGATCTTGATATTGCTTCATGGTAGAAGTTAGTTGTGTCATGTAGGCTACTTAGTATAAGAAAAGTAAAGCAAAAAGTTATTCTTCAAATGATTGTAAAGGTGCTTGTGCATCATTTTGCATTAAGATGCTAACTTGTTGTTGTGCATGCTGAAGTTTTTGATTATTGCTACGAGATAATGCAATACCACGTTCAAATTGCTTTAATGCATCTTCTAGCGGCAAATCACCAGCTTCTAGATGTAAAACAATTTGTTCAAGTTCTGTAATTGCTTCTTCATACTGCATATTTTCAGGTTTTTTTAAGGCCATTGAGGGATCTCTTTTCTATATTTTCTGCAAGGTTACCGTGACTGTTAAGGAAGTCAAACTAAGGCATACAAATAATTGCTAAAAAGTGAAGTTGTAGGCTCTTTAACGTATTGATTAGAATCTTACCTAAATAACAATATTTGGACTACAAACTAACTATAAATAGCTATACTATCTATTAAATGATGGATAACTAATAATTTAAAAGGATTAATCTGTGGATTTAGCAACACTTGTTGGGATTATAGGTGCCTTTGGCTTTGTTGTCATGGCAATGCTGTTAGGTGGCACAATTGATATGTTCATTGATGTTACCTCTATTCTAATTGTATTCGGTGGTACTGCATTTGTTGTCATGATGAAATATAACATTGGGCAATTTTTTGGTGCGGTGAAAATAGCCATGAAAGCTTTCATGTTTAAAACTGATTCACCTGAAGAGTTGATCATTAAAACTGTTGAAATGGCTGATGCTGCGCGTAAAGGCGGTTTTTTAGCATTGGAAGAAGCTGAAATAACTAACCCCTTTATGCAAAAGGGTGTCGATATGCTGGTGGATGGTCATGATGCAGATGTGGTACGTCAAACTTTACAAAACGATATTCGTTTAACTTCTGAACGCCATGAAGTCGGCGCTGATATCTTTAAAAACTTTGGAGATGTTGCTCCTGCGATGGGGATGATCGGTACCTTGATTGGTTTGGTTGCCATGTTGTCTAACATGGATGATCCTAAATCAATTGGTCCGGCAATGGCGGTTGCACTATTAACTACATTATATGGTGCCGTTGTAGCGAATATGGTGGCTTTGCCAATTGCCGATAAACTTAAATTAAGAGCGGCAGAAGAAAAATTAAATCGCAGCCTTATTTTAGATGGCGTATTAGGTATTCAAGATGGTCAAAATCCACGTGTAATCGAAGGTGTATTACGTAACTATTTACCTGAATCTAAACGCAGTAACGGTGATGCAGATGCTGGGGGTGAGTAATGGAAGAAGAATGTAAATGTCCACCCGAAGGGTTACCCGCATGGATGGGGACCTTTGCTGACTTAATGTCACTTTTAATGTGTTTCTTTGTATTATTACTTTCATTTTCAGAAATGGATGTTTTAAAGTTTAAACAAATTGCAGGCTCAATGTCCTTTGCATTCGGTGTACAAAACCAATTAGAAGTTAAAGATATCCCCAAAGGCACCTCCGTAATTGCGCAAGAGTTTAGACCAGGTAGACCTGATCCAACACCGATTGAAGTGATTATGCAAAGAACAACTGAGGTTACCAGTACCTCTTTAGACTTTGAAGATGGTGATAGTGAACGTTCTGGTGCACAGCAAAATGTACCCATTCGTGAAACTGCAATTGAGGTCAATGAAAAAACTAAAGAAGTGTTATCTGCTGAAGCGGCTGAATCAAATGCGGATCCTTCTGAACAACAGTTAGAGCTCACCGAAGAAGCCTCAACACCAAGTTCTGCACAACAACAAGCATTAGCGAAGCAAGTTGCTGAAGATTTACGTGAAGAGATTGAAGATGGCGCTATTGAAATAGAGGCATTAGGGCAACAGTTGATTATTCGTGTTAGAGAGAAGGGGGCTTTCCCTGCGGGCTCTGCTTTTTTACAACCGCGCTTTAGACCGGTTATTACTAAAATTGCGAACATTTTAGTCGACATTCCAGGGGTTGTAACAGTTGCTGGGCATACGGATAATGAACCGGTTCAATCGGAGTTATATCGTTCTAATTTAGACCTCTCTGCTCAGCGAGCTGTTTCTGTAGCGCAGGAAATGTTAAAAGTAGACGGTATTCGCGCTAAGAAAATGTTGGTAGTAGGCTACGCTAATAGTAAACCGCTAGCAGAAGGCAATAGTACTGAGGCACAAAATAGAAATCGCCGTGTTGAAATTATGATCATGCAAGGCGAAGCTAGTGAGTCAGACGAGATTTCAGTAGAGTAATATTGAATCTGTTATCAATAAATAGATGAGAAGTTCTAATATATGCTCTCATCTATTTACTAAACTTTAACTTATTCAACTTCAACACTGCTTCCCTTTAAAGTTTAACCACTACACTCTTAAACAAATAATCTAAGCTTCAATTATTTTCTTTAGTAGCATGATTAAAGCTAACACTGGCAATCCAATTAATGCAGAAGCAATAAAGAAGTTAACATACCCAAAGCTATCTACATAAACACCAGAAAAACCCGCCATAAATTTTGGAAATAACAACATCATAGAGCTAAATAAGGCTGATTGTGTTGCTGAAAACTCAATATTAGTGAGTTTAGATATGTAAGTAATAAATGCCGTTGTTGCAATACCTGCACTGATATTATCCATGGATATAATTAAGCTTAATAGCGTTAAATCCTTCCCTACAAAGGCCAAGACTGCGAAAATAAGATTAGTGATGACAACTAACAAAGCCCCTAAAAATAAAATGCTGTAAGTGCTATATCGATTTAATAAAATACCACCTAAACCTGCACCTACTAATGTCATTATAACGCCAAAGACTTTAGATATCGCCGCTACCTCTCCTTTGGTGTAACCCATGTCCACATAGAAAGGATTTGCCATAATGCCCATCACAATATCTGAGATGCGGTAACTGCCGATTAACACCAATATTAGTAAAGCATGTTTCCCATAGCGATTGAAAAAATCTGTGAAAGGGGCAATAACTGCAATATTTAACCATGCAATGAAGTGCGCGAGAAATCTTGGTAGTTTTGTATCTGTTAACTTAGCTTCAATGGCATCTTGTCGCTGCTGTAAAGCTAGCTGCTTTTCAGCATTCTGTTCAGGTTCATTTGCAACAAAGGTCGTGATAATACCCACCGCCATACAGCCAGCCATCACAAAATAGGAAAGTGACCAAGCGGAGAGTTGATAAGCTTCAGATTCACTTGCCCAAGCTGCGATAGCTAATGATCCTGCACCGGCCATGATCATGGCTAAGCGATAACCGGTCATATAAGCCGCAGCCATAGCCGCTTGGTATTTCTCAGGTGCGGATTCAATACGAAAGGCATCAATCACAATATCTTGTGTGGCGGAACTATAAGCAACCACTAAAGCACATACTACAAACCATATTAGATTTTGCTGTGGATCGCTCATCGCCATGCCAATAAGCGCTAAAGTAATTGATACTTGTGATATTAATAACCATGAACGTCGTCGTCCTAACCAGTGGGTTAGTAAAGGGATCGATAAACGATCGACGAAAGGAGACCAGATCCACTTAAACGCATAGGCTAGGGCGATCCAACTAAAGAAGCCGATACTGGCTCTACTTACCTCTGCTTCTCTTAACCAAAATGATAAGGTAGAAAAAACTAATAAAATTGGTAAGCCAGCGGAGAATCCAAGAAAAAATAAAATCGCGACACGTTTTTGTAGATAGATTTTACAGCTTGCTAGCCAGCTTTCGTTTTCAGTTTGTTCGGCAATATCAGTGCGCATCGCATTTTCCAATTAAGGTGTCTATTTAACTTATGTCGAAGTCGTTTTTAGCTCTAAACTAAATTATGGATTAGCTATAAAATCCAATTGATGCCCGATCATCTCAAATCGCCACCCCGTCAATAATTTAGGCTTATTTGCAGTTAAGCGTTGTTGATCATTTAGCTTCCAACACCAACTTAGGTACTCATTAATAATGCGTTTTGACGCGATTAACTCAACAGGTAGTTCATGACGTTCGGCACAAGCCTTAATTTTGTCGCGAATTGTTTTTAACGATTTCTTATAATCAGGGAAGTCGATTAAACGTGAAATAAGCGGTGGGAAAGTCTCTGGATCTTGCTCAGCGACGTTAGCAATAATTTTTAGTATTTGGTCACCATGAATTCGAATTTCACTAGGCGCAAGTTTAAGGCGCTTTAAATCATTAAAGCTGGTAGGTTGATAATGCGCTAATAACCAAAGATGTTCAGCTTTCACGACAAAATTTAGCGCTAGGTTACGAATTTGTGCTGTTTCCAATCGCCATTTAGCTAACGCTTTAATAACCGCTAAACCTTTTCTATCTAATTGAAACAGATTATCTAATGACTTGTAAGCTTTCTCTGGATTTACAGGTGTCATCTTTTGATCAAGAATCATTTGGCATTCTTGTTCAAAGTACTTTGCCATTCCTTTTTCTTGCAATTGGGTTTGTAATACCGTTAAACAAGGCTCTAAGTACAATACATCAGCAGCTGCATATACTTGTTGTTTAGCAGTAAGCGGGCGGGCACACCAGTCAGTCCTGGATTCACCTTTATCTAATAAAACGCCTTCAATCGACTCAACCATCTTCGCGTAGCCTAAAGAAGCACCTTGGTTTAGAAAAGCACAAGCAACTTGCGTGTCAAACAGGCTTATATTGAGGTCTCCTTTTTGTTGCTTGATAATTTCAAGATCTTCACTGCTAGCATGTAAAATACAATTTTTATTATCTATTGCTTCCCAAAATGCTGTGATATCTCCAATCGCGATAGGGTCAATGAGGGTGATTTTTTTATTTTGCGAAACTTGTAATAAGCCTAAATTGGCATAAAAAGTACGTGTGCGTACAAATTCTGTATCTAAAGAGATAGGGGAATTATCTAAAGTTTTTACGTATTCAGATAATTGTGTTTGTGTGGTGATGATATCGAATTGCATCAACGTTTAGCCTAATTTAAGTTCTAATATGGCTTTATCTTACGGAAAATGTTGGATTTTTTCTATCAGAAAATAGAGAAACTTTTGAGCTTCAGAAATGCCATAAATGCATAAAAAGTATTAATTATTGCATAAACATATATGGAGATAAGCCACAAATTTGAGTCGGTATATTGTACGTTTGTGACTGATCCATTAGAATAAGACTTTACAAATTCACCGCGATCTGCTTATTGATAATCATTCGTATTAGCAATATGTGCAAACCGGTAACTAGATTTTTAAGTAATACCAATTCCATTCAATATTTGGTCAGTTTAGATTCAGTAAAAAATGGGTGACGTAAGTAGTGCTCAATGTGATTAGTAATAATTATGTTGACCACAATTTACGAGTATCTGTTTGCTTCAATATAAATGAACCCAGTCTGTTTGGTTTGGTTAATAGTGTGGTAAGGGAAACAATGACTAGAACAATGTATGAAAAAATCTGGGATGCGAACCTAGTTCACGAACCAGAAGCAGGCTCTCCGCTTTTGTTTGTTGACAGACATCTAATGCATGAAGTAACAAGCCCACAAGCTTTCGAGGGTCTTCGTCTACAAAACCGTAAAGTACGTAACGTGCATAGTATTCTAGGTACAATTGACCACTGTGTTCCAACTAAGGATCGTTTTAACATTGTTGATGCAATCGCTAAAAAACAAGTTGAAACGATGACTGCTAACTGTGAAGAGAACGAAATCAATCTTTACGGCATGGACAGCAATCAAAATGGTGTTATTCACATCGTTGTACCTGAGCATGGCTTCGTTCATCCAGGTATGGTTGTATGTTGTGGTGATAGCCATACAGCAACACATGGTGCATTCGGCGCACTTGCGTTTGGTATCGGTACCAGTGAAGTTGAACATGTAATGGCAACACAAACATTACAACAGAAAAAAGCAAAAACAATGCTAGTAAAAGTAGAAGGTAAATTACCTGCTTTTTCTACTGCAAAAGATATTGCATTAGCAATCATTGCTAAAACAGGTACTGCTGGTGGTACAGGTTACGTAATGGAGTTTGCTGGTAATACGATTACAGACCTAACAATGGAAGGTCGTATGACACTGTGTAACATGGCGATTGAAGCTGGTGCACGTGCAGGTCTTGTTGCCCCTGACCAAGTGACTTTCGATTACCTAGAGGGTAAAGAGTTTGCTCCTAAAGGCGATCATTGGCCAGCAGCTGTTGAATATTGGAAATCACTACGTTCTGATGAAGGCGCAGAGTTTGACGCTGTTATCGAATTAAAAGCGGAAGATATTGCACCGCAAGTTTCTTGGGGTACATCTCCAGAGCAAGTTATTTCAGTAACTGGTGTTGTTCCTGCTCCATCTGACTTCACTAATGAAGTTAAATCTCAAGCATGTGCAAGCGCACTTAAATACATGGCATTAGATGCAGGTCAAAAAATCACAGACATCCATATTGATGTTGTGTTTATTGGTTCTTGTACAAATGGTCGTATTGAAGATTTCCGTGCTGCAGCAGAATTACTGAAAGGTAAAAAAGTGGCTGATGGCGTTCAAGCGTTTGCTGTACCAGGTTCTTTCCCTGTTAAAGTTCAAGCAGAAAAAGAAGGTCTAGATAAGATCTTTGTTGATGCTGGTTGGGAATGGCGTGATCCAGGTTGTTCAATGTGTCTAGCAATGAACGGCGATGAATTAAAAGATGGTCAACGTAGTGCATCTACTTCAAACCGTAATTTCGAAGGTCGTCAAGGTAAAGGTGGTCGTACTCACCTTGTATCACCAGCAATGGCTGCTGCAGCATCAGTTGCAGGTCACTTTGTAGACATCCGAGATTGGAAATAGGGGCGAAAATAATGCAACCATATATTAAACATACAAGTATCGCAGCGTTAATGGATCGTAGTAACGTTGATACAGACCAAATCATCCCAAAAAACTTCATGAAAAAAGTTGAGCGTACTGGTTTCGGTATTAACTTATTCCATAACTGGCGTTTTCTTGCGGATAACGTAACACCAAACCCTGATTTTGAATTAAACAAACCTGCTTTCCAAGGCGCTAAAATTTTAGTTGCTGGTGAAAACTTTGGTTGTGGTTCATCTCGTGAGCATGCTCCTTGGGCAATCGCTGACTACGGCTTTAATACTATTATTTCAACAAGTTTCGCTGATATCTTCTTCAGTAACTGTTTCAAAAATAGCATTTTACCAATCGTAGTCACTGATGAACAACTTGCAGCACTAATGGCAGAAATCGCAGCTAACGAAGGTGTTGAATTTACTGTTGATTTAGAAGCTCAAAAAGTAACAACGCCGGGTGGTTTATCTATCTCTTTTGAAGTTGATGCATTCCGTAAAGAATCATTACTTGAAGGCTTAGATGACATCGCTTGGACACTAAAACACGAAAAAGAAATCTCTGCTTATGAAGTAGAGCACAAAAAACGTCTTCCATGGTTATGGCCTAGCGCGTAATCTGTTTTAGTTCGTTACAATCAAAAAAAGGCGCACCTGTTGCGCCTTTTTTATCGAAAACTTATTGCGTTAAGTCTCTAATTTGTATTGTTTTAAGTGGGTTTTAAATACGATCGAAATTTTCGTTTTACGAATATTAAGTCTTATTGCAATAAGTTTTTACCGAGTAATCATAGTGGAGTAAACAATGGCTCAAGATAACGTCACTGTACAGTTGATGGATACAACATTACGCGATGGGGAACAAACGCAAGCTGTTTCATTTTCTCCGGCAGAAAAAGTTAGCCTAGCTAAAGCGCTATTACAAAGACTCAAAATTGATCGTATTGAAGTGGCTTCGGCACGCGTTTCTGAAGGTGAGAAAGTTGCAGTTGCACAATTAAATAAATGGGCGACAAAAGAAGGTTTAGTGGATCGCATTGAAGTCCTAGGCTTTGTTGATCATACATTGAGTGTCGATTGGATCACTGATACTGGCGGTAAAGTACTTAATTTACTCGCAAAAGGTAGTTTAAAACATTGTTCAGAACAGTTAAAAAAATCATTGAATGAACATGTAATCGATGTGAAACAAACTATTAATTATGCGCTATCAAAAAATCTAAAAGTGAATATTTACTTAGAAGATTGGTCAAATGGATACAAAGATAGCCCTGAATATGTGTATGAGATGGTTGAAAAACTCTCTGATGCTGGTATCTCGCACTTTATGTTGCCAGATACATTAGGTGTTATGTCTCCTGATGACGTCTTTGCTAGCCTAAGTGATATGACAGCTCGTTTCCCTCACTTAAAATTCGATTTTCATCCACACAATGATTATGGTTTAGCGACTGCCAATGCAATGTATGCAGTTAAAGCTGGCGTGTCTTCAATTCACTGTACTATGAACTGTTTAGGTGAGCGAGCGGGTAATGCCTCTTTGACTGAAGTTGCAATTGTATTGCAGGATAAACTGGGTAAAAAAGTTAATATCGATGAATCAGAAATCCATAACTTAAGTAAACTAGTAGAAAACTTCTCAGGAAAACGTATTGCCGATAATACACCCATTGTAGGTGCTGACGTGTTCACACAGACAAGTGGTATTCATGCCGATGGTGATAAGAAAGGCGGCTTGTATATTTCCGCTTTAACACCTGAACGTTTTGCACGTTCACGTAGCTATGCCTTAGGTAAAATGAGTGGCAAAGCATCATTAGCTAAAAATCTAGAAGAGATGGATATCGAACTAGATGAAGATCAGCAAAAGAAATTATTGAAACGTATCGTACAGTTAGGTGACCAAAAAGCGACAATTACAGCTGATGATTTACCATTCATTATTGCAGATTTATTAGAGCGTAATGACTTTAACAATGTTGAATTATTAAATTGCTCTATCAATTCTGGCTTAGATTTAGAGTCGACAGTAAGTATTAGAGTTCGTGTAAATGATAAAATTCATAAAGCGAGCGGTAGCGGTAATGGTGGTTTCGATGCCTTCATTAAAGCTATGAAAAAAATTCTTAATGAACATGACTTTAGTTTCCCTGAATTAGTGGATTTTGAGTTACGTATTCCACCGGGTGGTCAAACTAGTGCATTAACCGAGTGTTCTGTTACTTGGGAAGATGCAGGTGAGCAGTTTACAACTCGTGGTGTTAATACTAACCAAGTTATTGCTGGCATAGGTGCAACATTAAGAATGATTAATTTACGTTTACAAGATAAGTAAAAAACAACATTTTAAATTTTTTAAAAGCCTTAATCTTTGATTAGGGCTTTTGTGTTTTGGCGAATATACTATCGCCTATAATATGTCACAAATAATATCAGTCATTATTACGTCGTGATTGGTACAATAAAGAAAAAGGAAAAACAATGAGAGTATGTGGTGTTGAATTAACAGGTAACGAAGCCGTTATTGCAATCATGCAATATAAAAATGGTTTATATGATGTGCCGCCTGTGCGTACAACGAAACTAACATTAACAGACCCTATTAATACTGAACCACTTAAAAAGTTTCAGTTTGATTTTGCACAATTAATGAAAGATTACCAAGTTGATAAAGTAATCATTCGTCAACGTGCGTTAAAAGGAAAATTTGCTGGCCACACTTTAAGTTTTAAGATTGAAGGTGCTTTGCAACTAATTGATGGTTTAGATGTGCAAGTGATCACGCCTGATTATATTAAAGAAGGGCTAAAGAAAGCACAAAACTCTCCAACAGCTGTTGAATTAGGGCTTAAAAAATTTCAAGAGCAAGCAATGCTAACCGCTTTCGGTTATTTAGAGCATCGTGTTTAATTCATACATTAATCATTGATTGTGTCTTATTCATTATTTGGAGAAACCTGTGGAAAATAGTTTTGAAAGTTTCGTTGAGCAGTTTAAAGCACAGCAGCCCGTATCATTAGCCGTTTTTTTCTATCAAGCGGAATTACATTTAATCAAACAATTAAAAGATTATTTGCAGATAGAGCAAACTACAGAGCGCAGCTTTTTTTCATTAGTTGAACAAGCAAAAAAAATGAAGGATAAAGAGACTAATAAACATTTTTGGAATGCTTTATTGGCTTTTAATCAAATGAATTTTAAGCCTACTAAGCATAACGCTCAACCATGGTTACGTTTTGTTAATATTATTGAGTCGTTACAGGCTTACGCTGGCAGCCAATTATTTGATGCTAAAAATATTAAAGTAAAACGTCAACATCGTTTATTTTTCGCTTATATGCTGGCATGGGAACATCTTCGTTATTTAGCAGGTAATGAAGATCAATATAGCCCAAGTAGTGAAGTACTTATTTGTTATTCAAGTGCTCATTTTGATGAAGATCATGATCATAATGAAGATTATGTAGATGGTCAGTGTGCAATCTAGTCGATATTAAGCGGCAATATTTATTTGTACGAAGTATTGCTGCTTCTCAAACTGTTAAGTGAACTTAATAATGAGTGAAAAGAATTGCCCGCTTTGCTTACAGGAAAATCATTGTGATGTGGTGGCAAAGCAGGGATGTTGGTGTAATAAAGTGACTGTTCCACAAGCACTACTGGATTTGATAGATGAACAAGCTAAAAATAAACATTATATCTGTAATGTATGTATTAGTCGTTTTATCTCTGACCCAGATAGTTTTTACAATAAGCAAGCTTCTAAGAAAGTAGATTTATCCTAGCCAGTTTATTGATTCGCCTGTTCAATACTTACTGCAGAATTACCACTTTTATCTTCTAAACTAATATCTGCTCCTCGTTCTATTAATAGAGTACGCAGCTCTTCTCGACCAAATAATGTTGCAAACATCACAGCGGTTTGGCCTGCTTTGTTTTGTTGGTTTTCATCACACTCTTCAGACATTAAGGTTTTAGCAATACTAAGTTCGCCTCTAAACACTGCTGCCATTAATGCAGTATTACCTCTGTTATCTTGCTCGCAAACGTTTGCACCATTTTCAATTAAATTATTTACTATATTTTTTTGGCCATTGTAAGTAGCAATCATTAAAGCGGTATAACCCTTGTGGTTTTTAATATCAACAGGTAGACCAGCATTTAAAAATTCTGTAATAACGTCATTATCGCCGGTACGTGCTGCGGCATAATAATAAGGCGTCAACTCTTTATAAGCCGAACTCTCATTTATTTCGTTGGCTTGAACAAAAGTAATTGGTGAAATAACAGTGAATAAAAAAAGAGAAAAGATAGTAGCAAATACCCAATTTGTTTTCGATCTTCTATGATTCGAAATTACTGACTTAATAGTAAACATATCTTTCCTCTTTTAGCTTGGTTATGAAGGGTAGAAGTGTTTATATTCACCTTAATCTACCCATTCTTTTATTGATTTATAAAGTTGCTGCGATTGCTTTTACTTTCTCAAGATCACCATTAACTGCTTCAGTTAAACGTGTTCCATATTCAGTATCCGCTTTATAAAAGTGACTTAACATTTTGTGTTGGATCTGCTTGTTTTTAACAGCACCTAAGTCACCTGATAAGTTACGTATCAAGTTTTTACGCTCTTGATCGGTAAATGAACGGTAAAGATCACCGGCTTGTGCAAAGTTTAATGTTTTATAAATCGCTTTTTGTTGTACATTACCTACTAGTTCTGGTGTGCTATGACGCGCTTTTACATCTTCAGAGACACCTTCATAATTAGGTTGGTAATTTATATCTGACTGAGTATTACCCACGTTACCTACACCGCCTTGGTTGTAATTTACAACAGGTACAACTGGACGATTAATTGGAAGTTGTTGGTGATTTGCACCTAAACGATATAACTGTGTATCAGCATATGAGAAAATACGTCCTTGTAATAAACGATCTTCTGAGGGCTCAATACCAGGAATTAAGTTCGCAGGTGCCATTGCAACTTGCTCTGTTTCTTGGAAAAAGTTGTCAGGAATACGATTTAAAGTCATCGTACCCACTTTAGTTTCTTTTATATTTTCCCAAGTTTTAGTCGCATCTAGTGGGTTATAATCAAATTTATTAAGATCATTTGGATTTAATGTTTTAATGTATAAATCCCACTTAGGGAAGTTACCTTCAGCGATATTTGCATATAGATCACGTGTCATATGCTGTGTATCTGTCGACTGTACTGCTTTTACTTGATCTGCATCTAAGTTGTTAATGCCTTGATGACTCTTCCAGTGAAATTTTACATATTTAACATCACCATCATCATTGATCATTTTATAAGCATGAACACCAAAACCATCCATTTCACGGTAACTTGCTGGCGTACCATTATCACTAAATACACGTGTTAGCATATTCGTTGACCCTGGCTCATGAGAAAAGAAGTCAAAGAAGCGGTTTGGATCTTGAATGTTAGTAACAGGAGAAGGTTTAAGTGAATGCACCATATCAGGGAACTTAATTGCATCACGGATAAAGAACACTGGTATATTAATACCGACTAAATCCCAGTTACCTTCATCACTATAAAATTTAGTTGCGAAGCCTCTTGGATCACGAAGTGTTTCAGGGCTACCTAATGGATGAATTACTGAAGAAAAACGTACAAATACTGGTGTTTCTTTGCCTTTAGATTCAAATGGGGCAGCTGTTGTCACATCAGTGTAATCTGTTGACGCAACAAATACACCGTGTGCACCTGTACCACGAGCGTGAACTACACGCTCAGGTATACGCTCACGTGCAAAGCGTTGTAATTTTTGAATTAGATGAACATCCTCTAACAAAACACTGCCATTAGGACCTGCGGTTAATGAGTTTTGATTATCTCCAATTGCAGCACCATTATCTTTTGTCATTGTTTCTGCGTTGATATTAAAAATGGTAGCTAACCCAAGAATAGGCACTAATAAGTTAAGTTTATGTTTCATATTTATTTCCTTTAAACATCTTTGTAACAAGTGTTTGGATAATAAGGAGATTTGGATTAAAAATATAAACGTTTGTGCGAATACAATTGATAGGTTTTGGCGAATAAGTTTGCGTTGTCGATAACTTTAACTGATCGATAGCTGTGAGGTATTGGCATTTAAGATCAAAGTTAAGTCAGGTTTTATGCGATATCTTGCCTTTCATAGTGGTTATTGAAATCATTTAAATTAGTTAATTGCTACTGAAATAAAAATAATTTTTTTTGCTGTTACTTTAATGTGGTAGCAACTTGATAAGACTTTATCTGATCTAAGTCGCAATTTTTATGTGATTTTATATTAGTTGCGCTATAATTCGCCCAATTTGATGTGCATTATGTTGTTACCGTAGAATTATCGAGAAAAGAATGTCAAAACGTGATTGTTATGAAGTATTAGGTGTTAGTAAAACAACATCAGATAAAGAGATAAAAAAAGCTTACAAAAAACTGGCAATGAAGTATCACCCAGATAGAAACCCTGATAATCCTGTCGCACAAGAAAAATTCCGTGAAGTAAAAGACGCTTATGAAATTTTGAGCGACCCAGAGAAGCGTGAACAATATGACGACTTTGGACATAGTGCTTTTGAAAACGGTCAAGCACGTGGACGTGGTGGCTTTGGTCAAGGCGGTTTTGGGCAAGGTGGCGATTTTAACGATATGTTCGGCGATATGTTTGGGCAGCGTCACCAACAAAGACAAGAACCGCGTCGCCCTCAACCTCGAAATGGCTCTGATATTATTTTAAAAGTAGAGTTAACACTAGAAGAGTGCGTAGAAGGTTGCACAAAAGAAGTACGTTTACCAAATACAGCGAATCCTCTTGGTGTAGTCATTCCTGCTGGTATTAACCAGGGACAACGAGTACGCGTTGCAGGACAAGGTAACCCTGGTACTTTAGGCGCTCCGCGTGGAGACCTATTTGTTGAAGTTGAATTATTAGAACATGAATTTTTTGTTCGTAAAGGCAATGATCTTTACTGTGATTTGAAAACTAACTTTCCAACAGCAGCCATTGGCGGAACGGCTAAAGCTTCAACATTTACTGGTTACATCAATTTAAAAATACCCGCCGGTACACAAGCAGGCCGTAAATTTAGAATTAAGGGACGTGGTATTAAAGCCATGAACAGCGATGTAATTGGTGATTTAATTTATACCGTTGTTATTCCGACGCCGACGAAACTAACAGAGCAGCAACAAAAGTTATTAGCTGAATTAGCTGAATCGATGGCTTAAACTGGCTGGATATTATTTATGAATTTACTCTTGCAGTTAATTAGAAATTATTGGGTACTTTTATCAGTGATACTAGCCTCATTAATTACTTTTTTATCACTTACACCGATGGAGCAGTTACCTTCTGTTCCTGGTAGTGATAAAACTCACCATTTTATTGCTTATAGTGCGCTAGTCTTTCCATTGATGTTGAAAAAGCCTAATTATTGGATAGTCGTCGTTTTACTATTTACATTGCTCAGTGGCACCATTGAATTGATTCAACCATACCAAAACCGTTACGGTGAGTGGATGGATCTTTTTGCTAATATTGGCGGCCTAACATGCGGTAGTGTATTTGCTTATTTGGTTAACCGTGCTTGCCCAGCACAATAAATTTATCACTCTATACAGAAGGTTAACTCTACCTTATTAATAGTTTTACTATTTTAATATCAGCATAATAACTTGCTATGTTAAATGAGTTATCCGGATTAAATTAAATACATTTTATAAAGGTCAATTTTGAATAAAAATCACTGTGTCGTTATTGCAATTGCAGGGGCTTCTGCCTCAGGGAAAAGTCTGATTGCACACACCATCTGTAATGAACTTCGTCAGGAGTTAGGGACAGATCAAATAGGCATTATCTCCGAAGATGCTTATTATAAAGATCAATCCCACATGCCAATGGAAGAGCGTGTACAAACTAATTACGATCACCCAAAAGCTTTTGACCATGAATTGTTAAGCCAACACATTGAATCTTTACAAGACAATCAATCCGTTGAAATTCCAATCTATAGTTACACAGAACATACTCGTACTGATGAAGTGATTAATTTATCACCTAAAAAAATCATTATTATTGAAGGTATTTTATTGCTGACTGATTCAAAATTACGCTCTCAAATTGATGCAAGTATCTTTATTGATACGCCATTAGATATCTGTTTAATGCGACGTTTAACGCGCGATATTATGGAACGCGGTAGAACATTAGATTCTGTAATGGCACAGTACCAAAAAACAGTAAGACCTATGTTTCTTCAGTTTATTGAGCCATCTAAACAACACGCTGACATCATTGTCCCACGCGGTGGTAAAAACCGAATCGCTACAGATATCCTGAAAACACGTATTAAATACTTATTAAATAAATAACTTTTACGA
This sequence comes from Psychromonas arctica, assembly GCF_036697365.1. Classification (GTDB taxonomy): domain Bacteria; phylum Pseudomonadota; class Gammaproteobacteria; order Enterobacterales; family Psychromonadaceae; genus Psychromonas; species Psychromonas arctica_A. The sequence goes on along the minus strand of NZ_JBAHZA010000001.1, from coordinate 236,939 downwards.
GTTATTACTTATTTTTAAACGCTTCTCAATGAAGCGTTTTTTATTTTAAGGGTACTGCAAACTTCTCTTCTGCTTCTTATTTTTTATAATTTACGAGATACTTTTGAATTAAAGTAATAGATAAATTAGCCTTAATATTAATGCTGTCTTCGAAAGCCCTCTGTATTATTCTTGAATTAACTCAATACGATTAAGCAATACATTTTTTAGAGGCGCTAGCTTCCGGCTGCTTGTTTTAATTTTAATTCTTTGAATTACTTTTCTACTAACGTGGCAATGAACCTTATAAATTGGATAATGTTATACCTCTTTCCACCGCAACAACTCAGCTAAACGTCATCGATTAATCATAGTAAATAAACAGCTGAAAATTCCATAGGGATAATCCTTTTTGCAAGGTATAATACGCGCTATTTTTTATTCAACAATTGCATGAGAGCGTCTATGTTCAGTTATTTTATCCCAACAGCGAAAGGGCTTGCGCCTTTATTAGAAGTAGAACTTAAAGATCTTGGTATTGAAAATACTAAGCAAATTGCTGGTGGTGTTAGCTTTGACGGTTCATTAGAGCAGGGTTACCAAGTGTGTTTATGGTCGCGTTTTGCGTCTCGTGTTTTACTTAAGTTAAGTGAATTCAAAGTCATTGATCCAATGGATTTGTACTTAGGTTGTAGCAACATTCCATGGGAAAGCCACTTTGATGTGGATAAAACCTTCTCTATTGATTTCTCAGGAAGTAATGATGAGATCCGTAATACTCAGTTTGGCGCATTAAAAATTAAAGATGCCATTGTGGATCGCTTCCGTAAGAAATTTGATGAACGTCCAAACGTTGAAAAACGCGATGCCGATATTCGTTTTAATGGTCGTTTATTCAAAGATAAAGCCTCAATCTATCTTGATTTATCTGGTTCACCATTACATCTACGTGGTTACCGCACTATTGCTGGTGAGGCTCCATTACGTGAAACATTAGCGGCTGGTATTATTAAACGCAGTGGTTGGAAAGGAGAAGCGCTACTAGATCCTATGTGTGGTTCAGGTACGTTAGTGATTGAAGCTGCTATGATGTCATTGAACATTGCACCTGGTACATTGCGTGATAAATTTGGTTTCGAGCAATGGAAACAACATGATGCTGAAACCTGGAGAACGCTTAAAACAAGCGCACAAGTTTACAGTAAACGTGCTGTTAAGGATTGTGATGCACGATTTTATGCATCAGATTTAAGCAAAGATATGGTCAGTATTGCACGTCAAAATGCGCAACGTGCAGGCGTAGCTGAGTTAATTGAATTTAGCGTACAAGATGCGAAAAAAGTCATGCCTCCGGAAGAGTTAACAACGGGTATGCTGATTTCAAATCCGCCATACGGTGAGCGTTTAGGTGGTTTCAGTGACACCATTACCTTGTACACCGAGCTCGGACATCACTTTAAAGATGCCTTTGCAGGTTGGAACTTAAGCATGTTCGCAATGGATACCGAATTATTAAGTTGTCTAGGTATGCGTGCTGGGCGTAGTTATAAATTCTTCAATGGCCCTATTGAATGTGTGCTTAAAAATTACCGAATTTCTCCAAAGCGTAACGTGGAAGTGACTGAACAAGTTGCAGTAACTACTAAGTCGACTAAAGCACCTAAAAAAGCAGACGTAGTTTATAAAGAATCAACGGAAGATAATCCATGGGGCACCATTGCACCGACGCAAGAATTCCCAATGGCTGAAGAGTCTGAATCTGAATTAGTGTTTAAAGAAGTTAAACAGATTAAACCTGCTATTTACGCGGAAGACTTTGCTAACCGTTTACTGAAAAATATGAAGCGTTTAGATAAATGGGCTAAACGTGAAGATATTCAATGTTACCGTTTATACGATGCGGATTTACCTGAGTATAATGTGGCTATCGATCGTTATAACGAATATTTAATTATTCAAGAATACCGCGCACCAAAAGAGATTGATGCACAAAAAGTACGCCGTCGTTTCTTAGATATCGTTTCAACAACGCGTTATCTATTGGACTTAACTGATGATCAATTGATTATCAAAGTACGTGAACGTCAAAAAGGGCGTCAACAGTACGAAAAGTTAGACAGTAAAAAGCAACGTTTAGTGGTGCAAGAAGGGCCGGCTAAAATCATTGTTAATTTGCAAGATTATTTAGACACAGGCTTATTCCTTGACCATCGCCCTACGCGTTTACGTTTAGGTAAAATGGCTGCAGGCAAAGACTTCTTAAACCTATTTTGTTACACAGCAACTGCCTCTGTACATGCTGCATTAGGCGGTGCTAAATCAACAACTAGTGTGGATATGTCTAATACTTATCTGAACTGGGGACAAGAAAACTTCCAGGAAAATGGTATTAAAGGTAAACATGAGTTTATCCAACAAGATTGTATTAAATGGCTACAACATGCCCATGAAATGTACGATCTGATCTTCATTGATCCACCAACTTTCTCAAATTCAAAACGTATGAGTGACGTGTTTGATGTGCAGGATGATCATGTTGCTTTATTGACTGCGGCAAGTGAGCGTGTAAATTCAAAAGGCGAGATCATTTTTTCAAACAATAAACGTGGATTTAAATTAGATATCGAGGCAATTAAAGCCCTAGGTTTTTATGTGAAAGATATCAGCAAAGCCTCTATTCCTGAAGATTTTAAAGGCAATGATAAAATCCATCAGTGTTGGTTATTAACTAAACGCGATTAAGAACATGGCATTACATAACCTGCAAAATATGCAGTGGAAACATGACTAAATACAAAGGCCAACATTGATTGGCCTTTTGACGTTCAATAAATACAACAATTTGTATCTTAGTAAGGGTTAACCAAAATTTAACCTAGTAAGTATAAGATAAAGACACATTAAAGAGAGTGAATTAACGTGGCATTATTAACATTACATAACGCAGAACTCGCCTTTGGTGGCGGAGCATTATTAGATAAATCAAACTTGGTGATTGAAGCAAACGAGCGAGTTTGTTTAGTTGGTCGAAATGGTGCAGGTAAATCAACATTACTAAAAGTACTAGATGGCCGTATTCAATTAGATGACGGAACATTATTAATCAACAATGATGTCAAGGTCGCTCGATTAGAGCAAGATCCACCAACTGCTAGTGTGATGAGTGCTTACGACTACGTCGCTTCAGGTATGGAAACTGCTGGTAAAGTACTAAGTCAATACCATGAACAATTAAGTGTTGTTGCTGAAGATTGTAGTGAAAAACAACTTAATAAATTGCAACGTTTTCAAGAGCAAATAGACCAACTTGACGCTTGGCAACTAGATTCTAAAATCAATCAAATACTGGATCGTTTAGCAATTAATCCAGAAATCACCTTAGATCAATTATCTGGTGGTTGGTTGCGTAAAGTTGCGTTGGCTAAAGCGTTAGTTAATGACCCGGATTTATTGTTATTAGATGAGCCAACCAATCACTTGGATGTTGGTACCATCGAGTGGCTTGAGCAATTTTTAATGTCTTTCCAAGGTTCAATTGTCTTTATCAGTCATGACCGTGAGTTTATTCGCCGTTTAGCCACTAGAATTGTAGATATCGACCGTGGGAAATTAAGTTCATGGCCAGGCGGTTATGAAGCTTACTTGTTAGCTAAAGAAGAAGCTTTGCGTGTAGAAGATGAACAAAACGCTGAATTCGACCGAAAGTTAGCCATTGAAGAAAAATGGATACGTCAAGGTATTAAAGCTCGACGTACTCGTAATGAGGGACGTGTTCGTGCATTGAAATCGTTACGTCAGGAACGTTCTGAACGTGTTAATGTACAGGGTAAAGCAAAAATTGTGGTTGATGAAGCAGCTCGCTCAGGGAAAATAATCTTTGAAACTGAGGGGTTATCTTACAGCTATGAAGACCTACGTATTGTGCGTGACTTTGATACGACCATTATGCGTGGTGATAAAATTGCGCTAGTAGGGCGTAATGGTTGTGGTAAAAGTACATTACTTAAATTACTACTGGGTGATATTGAACCCGATCAAGGTTCAGTTAAGTGTGGGACTAAATTAGAAGTCGCTTACTTTGACCAATATCGTGATGCTTTAGACCCAGAAAAAACCGTAGTCGACAACCTTGCAGAAGGTAAGCAAGAAGTTGAAATAAATGGTAACAAACGCCATGTTCTCGGTTATCTTCAAGACTTTTTATTTCACCCTGATCGTGCACGTACCCCGGTTAAAGCGCTCTCTGGTGGAGAAAAGAATCGTCTGTTATTAGCCAAAATTTTCTTAAAACCAAGTAATTTCCTCATTCTCGATGAACCGACCAATGATCTTGATGTCGAAACGCTGGAGTTATTGGAAGAGTTATTAGCAAATTATCAAGGCACATTGCTATTGGTGAGCCATGACCGTAGTTTTGTTGACAACACAGTAACGCATACTTGGTTCTTTGATGGTAATGGTAATATTCAACAATTTGTTGGTGGTTATAGTGATGCGGTGCGTCATAAAGCACAAAGTGAAGCACCAGAACAAACCACGAAAGAAGCTAAACCAGCACCTGCAAAAGTTGAAAAAACAGCGGTTAAATCGCCTAAAAAGAAAAAGCTATCTTACAAAGTACAACTTGAATTAGATGGCTTGCCTGCATTAGTCGAACAATTGGAAGAGAAAGTAGAGGAGTTACAAGAAACCATTAACACCCCTGAATTCTTTACTAAAGATAAAAAAGAAGCTGACCAATTCCTAGCACTATTAGCAGAAACAGAAGAAAAATTAGAAAATGCTTTTAGCCGTTGGGAAGAGTTGGACGAATTACAAAACGGAGAATAATTTTAACATGAATTACAGCAAAGCTATTTCGGTTATTGCATTACTATCTACTAGTAGTGCTTGGGCTGCGACTTCTTCTTATTATGAATATGAGATTTTGTCTCCAGACACAACGGGCAGTAATTATGGGCCTTTTCCATCTGCGATTACTGAAGCAGGCGATACAGTGGGTGTATATGCTTTAAAGGCGGATCTTGATCAAAATGTCGATATTGGTCTGCCTTTTACTTTTAACCAAGAATGTTTCTATGATGATGAGGTCTGTGAATTAATCTACTACGGTAGTGAAGATTCTACCGACGCTAGCTATGAAAATGGTTATCAAGCTTGGCGTACAACAAGTGCTGAAATAGACAATAACGAAACCGATCCGGTCAGTTACTTTATTGCGGCAACCAATAATGTCAAAATTGAAGGTTTTGATGACGATACTGATGTCAAAATCACAGACGTTGTTGATTCTGATGAAGGCAGCTTTGCTGTTGGATATGGCTCAGGCCCATATACAGACGGTGAGCGTGACTATGTACGTCGTGCATTTGTGGTCGACCCAAGTACTAGCTACGCAACAATTTCATTGATACCAACTGCATTTGATGATGATGAAGGTGGTTTTAGTAGTGCTTATCGTATGCGTGATGTGACGTATGACAATGGTGATACAAAAACGCTGATCGTTGGTAATGCAAGTAAATCATTAGCAGGTGGCGATAGTGATTATTTTGATCTTTGTTACAACGAAGGTGATGAAGACGATTTAGATGATTTGAACTATTTAGTGAACTGTCCAGGTTTTGATACACAAGCATGGGCTTGGGAATATGACAGTAGTGCAACTGAAATTGAAGGTTTTGCATTAGCAACTGAATGGTTAGATGATAATACTACTCGTGATGGTAGTGATGCTACATACAGTGCTGCGGCATTTGATATCAATAGCTCTGGTATTGCAGTAGGTGTGTCAACTTATGAACTATCAGATAGTGATGAAGGTGGCCGCCAACGTGCAATCATCATGACACCTGATGACGAAGGAACTTACGATACACCAACTGTTATTGTTGATGCGACGGATGAATCTGATTCAAATGGTGACTATGATAAAAATGACGATACTACCTATTACAATTCATGGGCTGAAAGTATTACCGATGACAACGTAGTGATGGGGAATCGCCAGTATGGCTCAACTAAAAACGTGAACTACCCAATTGAGATGTTCATTTATGATATCGACGATGACAGCATTAGCATTCCTTTAGAAGACACTAAAGTATTATCAACTAAACAACGCCTAGCAGGTGATAGCGCTTCGTATCGTGGTGCAAATAGCTACGGTTATGATATGAATGAAAATGGTTTAATTGTGGGTAGCGCAGATGCGTACGATCAAACTGATCCTGTAGTTGGCGGTAGTCCTCGTACACAAAGTGCATTTCTATACGACAACACGTCAGGTGATAGCTGGTTTATTGATGACTTACTGTGTACTGAAGATGATGATGGTGTAGTTACTCACCCATTAATTCGTTTAGAAAGTGCAACTGCGATCAATGATGACGGTGTGGTATTAGCTGAAGGTTTCCAATATGACAGTGATAGCGACTATAACAGCAGTATTAACGCAACAGCGATCATGGTGAAATTAACACCTAGTACGACAATGGAACCCGATGATAGTCCGAACTGTTGGGATTCTGAAACATTATCAGATTCAGACTCTGATTCATCTCGAAGTGGTGCGGCAAGCTTATGGTTATGGCTACTTGTTTTACCGTTAGCACTTGTTCGTCGTGTTTATAATAAGAAAGTGTAAAATTAAATAATCATATAAATGATTGATAAAAAAGGTTTATTGCTGAATAGTGATAAACCTTTTTGTTTTTTGTGAATAAAATAATTCACATGTAATGAAAGTGTCATATTAAACCTTCATATTAAGCAGCATCGCTACGAAGCGTAATGAATATTTTGTTAAATAGATAATAAAATACAAATCGTATAAATTAACTTAGTAGAAAATGGAGTTTTGAATGAAACTTAAAATGTTAGCCGCAGCGGTTACTTTAGGTACTGCGTCATTAATGTCAACAACTGCTATTGCAGCAGATCACGAATTACACTCTTACACAAAAGTAAGCGGTATTTCAGGTAATCTTTCATCTGTTGGTTCCGATACATTAGCAAACATGATGACTTTCTGGGCAGAAGAATTTAAGCGTCAATACCCAAACATCAACATTCAAGTTCAAGCAGCTGGTTCTTCAACAGCGCCACCTGCACTAACTGAAGGTACTTCACAATTCGGCCCAATGAGTCGTCAAATGAAGTCTAAAGAAATTGAAGCATTTGAAAAACATTACGGTTACAAGCCAACAGCTGTTCGTGTTGCAATCGATGCACTAGCTGTATTCGTAAACAAAGATAACCCAATTGAAGGTCTAAAAATCAGCGACGTTGATGCAATCTTCTCTTCAACTCAAAAATGTGGCGCAGACAAAAATGCTACACGTTGGTCTGATGTTGGTTTAGGTGGAAATTGGGCAGAGAAAGATATCCAATTATTTGGTCGTAACTCAGTATCTGGTACTTACGGTTACTTTAAATCTAAAGCACTTTGTAAAGGTGACTTCAAGAGTTCTGTAAATGAGCAACCAGGTTCTGCATCTGTAGTTCAGTCAGTTGCATCTTCACTAAACTCTATTGGTTATTCAGGTATTGGTTACAAAGTTGCCGGTGTTAAAGCAGTACCACTTTCTAAGAAAGGCACTGATTACATAGCAGCAACAACTGAAAATGCGATTAGTGGTAAATACCCGCTATCTCGTTTCTTATACGTTTATGTAAACAAGCACCCAAACAAGCCATTATCTCCACTGCAAGCTGAGTTCATTAAATTAATGTTATCTCAAGAAGGTCAAAACATCGTAGATAAAGATGGTTATATTCCACTACCAGTATCTGTAGTAGAAAAAGAGTTGGCTAAATTAGGTTTATAATTCACCTAGCTTAATAAATTAACAATTAAAAACAGCGCTTCTTAGCGCTGTTTTTGTCTGTGTAGAGGAAAGTAATCAAAAGGAAAACGAAAATCATTCGCTGCCCCAAAAATCAACCTGGCAACTAAAAACTATTTAAAAGATTCAACGCACTCTTATTCATTAATATGACTAGCAATGTGTCAGTCGGATCTAGATAAATTACTAATGCCAAGCATAATTTTCGATGTAAGGAGAAGACGAGATCAGTCCATCACTAGTTAACCCTGTTTTTTCAACAAAATTCCATCTTATATTCAGGTTTATATTTGTTTCATTATAATCAGCTGCATAATTCGAGCTAATTAAACCTGCAATTTCCCAATGTGGTGAGAGTAGCCATTGTCCTTCAATAAGAAATTGACTGCCGATACCGCTGTCATTATCTTGGCTGATTGTGCTAGAAGTTGACGCATAAGGGAATTGTTCAATACTACCTGGTGTTACCCAGTAATATCCCAAGCTTAACTGACTACGAATTTGCCAATCAATATCTTCTAGTGTTAGTAATTCAGCTCTTCCACCTAAACTAATATAATTTTCAGGACTGAAATAACCGCCATTTCCTTCTGTGTAATAATTTAAATTTTTATCGTAACTCATCCAATTAAGGGTAGGGCCAACTCTTAGGTAATCAAGCTTATCTGAATATAGTGCTGTTAGATCTCTAGTAAAACCTAAATTCAATGCTAACTTAGTATTATCTTGAACACTTTCACCGGTTAGCTGAGCTATATTTAGTTCTGGTGTCACCGACCACTTTGGTAAAAAGGTATAGGAAGCTAGAGCGCGTAATCCTGTTTCGTTCACCGCTCCCCACCTTTCAGTTTCAGACCCATAAAGCCCCATCAAGCTAAGAAAACTGTCATCAACTCTTTCTCGGTATAAAGTTGCTGCGGTTATTAGAGAGGGAGAGTTAAACCATACGGCGGATAATTTGGCCGATAAACTAGAGGCTAAATCACCGTCTGCTTGTGTATATTCAACTTCAGCAAAAGTATTCAAGCGTCTGCTTTGACGTTTTATAAATCCACTAATACCAGTTTCAACTGCCTCATTATCCCCAGATAAAGAAGAGGTCAATGTTTCCTGCCAAAAATCATCGCCGACATTAGATGTATCGCTATTTACCATCTCATAATTAACACGCATACCATAGCGGTAATTATTCCAAAACTTTATAAAACCTAAATAGTAATTGAGGCTTTGTAAGTTGGCTACTTCATCTTCACTACTTTGTTTGCGCCAATCAAGGCCAGCTTCTAAAGTCAGTTGCTCTTCAGTTTTTTGTTGATCTTCAAGGTTATTGAAGTGATCAAATTGCTTGCGTGACCACGCGATTTGCATCTCACGTTTTTTTAATTCAGCAGCCATTGCAGGTGATTGTATTGCCAGTTGATCCAGTTGTTTCTGGTCATCAGCTAATAGGGTCATTAATATTTTGGCATAATCACTATTATCAGGCTGATTTGAAATTAAAGTTGAAAATGCTGAAAGGCTTTCAGGTTGATTATTTAAGTTATATTGAGACCATGCGTATAAAGCAAGTTGATCATCATTCAATGCTTTATATTCTTGTATTTTCGCTGCAGCAACTAAACTAGATTGATATTGTTGTTGATTGTATTGGTCAAGTTGGATCACCGATAATGCATTAACGCAGTAGTCAATTAATGACGTTTGAGTTGGATTATTACAGGCTAAGCGAGTTGCTTCTGTTTGACGACCTTGTTTCTCTAAAACAACTAATTGCGCATCATAATTTTCAGTAAATTCAAACCAATCTAATGCTGTTGCATATATCTTTTGATCAACTGCTTGCCAGGCATGAGAATCAATCATGTCGTTAATTGGTTGGTCAGGATATTGCTTTATCAGCGCAAAAAGACTGGCTTTATCTTGCTGTTTTACTGCTTCGGAAACTAAAGCTGTAATCGCTTTGGATTTTACGTTATTAGCACTAGGGTTATTTAAATTCGTCTTTTCTACCATTTTTATATGGTCAAGTGCTGTTTTGTAATTCCCCCTGTAAACAGAAACCCAAGCCATTAGCGTATTGTTGCTCAATGTTTTGTCTTTGAAAGCAAGGGTTGATGCAAGTTGATAATGTGTTTGGGGCATTTTTTGCCAATAATTTGGCCCTTTTTTAGCAATATTTACAAAATTGATGATGATTGCTTTCGGGTCTTTAGCTTGTTCTTCTGTAACTTGATTAGTTGAGGGTTGACTGGCTATTTGATTATTCAACTTAATCGGTTTAGAAAGGTTGTCTATCGCATTGATGAGTGCTGTTTCAGGTTCCCAATTAGGAAATACTCGCTTAAGGTTCGCATATTCTTGTTGTGCTTGCTCAGTAAATTGATTATTGATGTAATACCAGATAGGAGTGGTATCGACATCGGTTTGAGTATCATTTAACGGTTTTTGGGCATCGTTAGTACTCTGTACGTTAATGCTTTGAGCGCTGTACTGGACTGCAATTTGTTCTGCATAAGTAAGCTGACCACCAACACATAGAGTAGTGACTACCATTACATTTTTTAACTTCATAATATCAAATCACTTTTTAACAGGGCAAGTTGCGATAACAAAATAAGGCTTGCTGAATAATAATCTGTTGTATCGTCTATCTCAGGTAAAGCCGTAGCTTGTCGGTTAACAATCGATTGAGTTGCTTTTGCAATTGCCTGCATGCCGCTATTATAACCATACTCAGCAAACTCCCCAGTCTCCAGATTGATCGTGGCGGGAACCATTTCTTGTGACCAGAATGCGATAAAAGGATCAATTAGTGTTTTATTTTTATCTTCGGCCAACATTAAATAAATGGGTAATCTACATGCGTTATATCCATAATCGCTAGATAATGCACCATCCAAGGTGATTCCATTCTCAGAAATAATCGCCCAATCAGAAGGTAGCTGCCAATCAGTAAAACGTGCGATTTCCATTAAAGTAAGGCCTGATTGATAGAGCTCATCCCAAATTGGATCATTGGTAACTTCAGAAAATAAGTTAAGTGCAGGAAATACCCAATAGGATAAATTAACTTGAATACTGCCATTAGGCTGCTTAAAGCCAATTTCACCAGGTAAAATAAGTTGATATCCAAAACTATTTATAACCAATTTAGTTTTAATGGGGGTTAATATGGCATTAGCTTGCTTTAGATAAGCTTGAGTCCCCCATTTTTTATGTGCCTCTAGTAACGCCCAAGCAATTAGGATATCACCATCGGTTGCATTATTAGGATCAGTAATACATGCTTTATCGCATTTTCCGTTTTTTGAAGGCGTGTATTGCCAACTAAATAGTTGATCATCTCGTTGTAAAGTTTGCTGAGTCCATTTCCATATTTTTTTAAATTGTTTTTTATCATCAGCAAAAACAGCAAACAATAAGCCATAACCTTGTCCTTCACTATGCGATATATCTTGATTACCAGTGTCGATGACACGACCAGCATCGATAAACTGTGTTTTATAAGTGGCCCAGTTTTTTTGAAATGGCGTCAACTCAACTTCATTCCATTGATTCCAAGCTAATATAGTAATGACAATTAATATTACGACATACTTGATGTTTTTCATTCTTTCCAATCTTCCTTAATTTTTTGATGACGTAATTTCAACAGTAACCAAGTTAACACCATAAACATAAATACAACCGAAACTATAATCAATAATAAATACCAAGGGTGTTGAGTTCCCCATGCACCTAAAGCAGTCCATGAGTCAGCTTTACCTAGCATGTAAGCGCTAGATACTTGCATTACAATTAAAGGAGAATTCGCGTCACTCCAAGCAAAGAAGTCTCCACCTAATTGACTCCACAATGAACCTTGAACAAGCTCTTCTACACGCTCGTTCAGCAGTTCAGGTGTCTCGGCTGCAACAATAAATAAGGTACCTGTGCTAGTAGAAATTGGGTTTTTAGCTGCAAGCAATAATGAAAAATCACCTAGAGTACTTTGCTGAGTAGTAAAGCCCGCAGCAGTGTTTGGTTGTAGATTAGAGTTATTCTTAGCGGTTATACGATTATATAGTTTATTTTGTAAACGATATGGCCACCTTTTACTATCGGTGATTGCTGTCGTTAAATCACCATACAACTCAGCGGTCAAATCATCTGGAGTCGCTAGCACCATCGCTGTATCAGTTAGCGTTTCAGAAATCCCCATTTCAACGTATAGATTAGGAATTAAATTACCCGATGATTGAGCAATTTTACCAGCCATGGTTAATGCAGCTGATCGCATTGACTCTTGTGTAATATAAATACCTGTATCATTTTGTGTCTGATATTGAGCAAAAGGGTAGCCCGTTTGTGCCATTAATTTAAGATCAGGCTGTCTCGCTAGGTGGGCAACTGTGGGAATCTCAATTACAGAATCAGTATCCAATTGGAAATGTAAATAATCGCCGTTTACACTTCGACATTCACCAATCAACTGTATTGAATTTTGATTAACAGTGAACGCGAGCTCATTCTTTCCGCCTTCAAATAACCTAGCTGGAATAGAAAGTTCGTAATTATGGTAAAAATCACCATCTTTGCTATCTAGTTTTAGACCATGAATGACTTTATTATTCACGGTGATATTGAACGTCGAGCCATCTTCATAGCCAGCACCGTAACTAAAATCCAAAGCTAATTTTACAGTGTCTGTTTCTCCTGCATAAAAATCAGCGGGTAGTCTAATATCGACTTTTTTGGTGAACAAACCTGGACCATTAAAGCTAATGCCATTCACCCCTAATTCAGAAAGTATGTATTTTTTGCCTGGAAGTAATGTCACTTGTTGTTGTGGATTAAACGCATTGTTAACGGTGGAGTCCACATTAATGGCTTGATCTGGGTTTAGTCGGTCATCCATATAAGCTAACGTAGTAGCCGCTCGAACAACATCTTGTTCAGAAAGTCCTGATACAATTAAACGAATTTGTGGTGCTACTAATTCACCATTACCAACGGTAATTGCAGGAGTTCTTTCTATTTTTAGATAAGGCCCATTAATTTCCTTTAGGGTCTTTTCTGATAAAGCCTGTTGTAATGCTGTTTTATTCCCCACGAGTACATGAATATCATTATTTTGTTTCCCAGTAATATACCAGCTACTTCTTCGGTATTCTGATTCAGATATCTGTGAGCCCAGTTGATTCAAAGCTACGTCATTACTATTAATGTTTTGGTAATCAATATTTAGGGATTGGTATTGTGTTCTTAATGCAAGTGCTTGAGTAACGGTTGAGATAGCAAATTTTTTGATAACAGAGTTTGCTTGATTATCATCTAATGTGAAAATCTGAGTTTGATGTTGCCCGCCAATACCTGGGTTAAAAAAGTCAGATAATTTTTGTAAATTTAATTGATCAATAACTTTAGTTGTATCGAAGGTAATATACGAATCATATAAATTGATTTCACTCCATAAGTCTGGCGCATTAGTATCTTGGCAACGATCAACATATTGGCTAGCGGCAAAGGTTAATGTATTGAATTGTGGACGCCATAATTCACTAGGGATTGTTATATCAGCCTTTAAGTTAGGCTTATTAGGGTTAAGGGCTATTTGCCCGATAGTCACATTATTGAAGCGCACATTTAAGGTGGAGCGTTCTTGTAACATCGTAATCGAAGAGGTGGCTTTTAAGTGTAGTGTTGCCGAGCTCACCGCTAATAAAGGAGACAAAGTAATACCTAAATCTTGAACAGGTCTTTCACCATTGAGCCTAAGCAATGAATTGCCTCCATAAAATTCACTCAAACGAAACTCGTTCGATGTTTTAGCATGTGTTTGCAGACTAAAAAACGCAATAAACAATAGCGTTAATAATTTAATTTGAGGTTGAATCGATTTTAAAATTAACATTAGCTTCTCTGTTTTAATTTCATATAAATATGCAAAAATAAAGGTTTCATACTGACGCTGACCACATGCTTGAGCCCGTAAAAGTATGATATAGGTCTTGTTCTACGTTTTTGAAAACTATCCCAACGCTCGCTATCGCAAAGTGTATAAGCAATAACATTATTTTTTTCTTGATCATTTCGAGTTAAAAACTGCAATCTGACTTCATTGCTTTCTTTATTTTGATACATCACCTGACAAGCTATTTTTACTCGTTTATTGAGCGCATTTGAGTAGCCAATTAAACAGATTTCTTCAGGTAGTGCCTGTTCAAACTTCAAGGTTAAGTTAGCTCCCGTTCGCGATAAATTGCGCAAGTTACCTTGCCAAGTCTGCTGTTCTGAAATAACTATTTGTACCTCGTCGTAAGCTGGTAGTCTGGATGCTTTACGTACTTGTTTTTTTTCAATCAATACATCTAATAAACTGACACATAAAATAAAGTTAAAAGCATTCCAAGCGAATACAACGAAGGTGAGCTCCCAAGATTCTGGCGTATTATAAAAGTGATAAATAGCCCCTAAATTACCGATAAATAACATTGCTAATAACCAATAAAAAGAGTTAGCTAGCGATGAAATATAGGTCTTACTTTGATCTTCTCCTTTTGGTGTGACTAAAAAACTTGGATCATTAGGATTTTTAATCACCGTTATTAATGCTCTGAATAAAAAGGTACATTGTAAAATTTCATATAATTCAGAGACTAAAGGCCAACGGTTTTTACCAAATAAAACATGAGAGAGCCGAAAACTAACGATGATATGAGGGACGGTATAGATGAGAATTTCCGTAAATGTGGCATGGATCAGTTCTAGTCCAAACAATAAATAACCTAATGGAGAAAGTAAAAAGACTAAACGCGCAAAGGGGAAAAACCAAAACAGGATAGAGCTCATGTAACCACATTTTTGATACCAACTTAATCCTGAATTTAAGAATGGTTTTTTCAGGATCAGAATTTGCGCCATTCCTTGTGCCCAACGTTCTCGTTGTTGAATAAATGATGAAAAACTTTCTGTTGCTAAACCACTGATCATCGGTTTTTCTACATAAACGGATTTATAACCTAAAGCATGAAGTTCTAACGCTGTTTCAGCATCTTCTGTAATAGAGTCACCGGCAATACCACCTACCAGATCAAGGTGGCGCCTTCTGAGCACCGCCGCTGAACCACAAAAGAAAGAGGCAGACCAAAAATCTAATCCTTTTTGAATGGTGTTATAAAACATATCATTTTCAGATGGCATTCTTGTAAAAGCAGAAAAATAGTTGCGTTCAATAGGATCTGGGTTATCCATAAAGTGCGGAGATTGTACTAAAAATACCTTTTCATCCTTAATCATCCAAGGTGCGGTGCGATCTAAAAAGTCAGTCGTCGGTACGTGATCAGCATCTAAAATAACGACTAATTCACCATTCATATTTAATAAGGCGCTGTTGATATTACCGGCTTTAGCATGTTCATTTTTCTCTCGGGTATGGTATTCAGCGCCCAAGGATTGGCATAGAGCCTGTAGTGTTTTACGTCGGGTTAAAGCTTGCTGGCCAGCAACAGCATTTTCTTGAAAGACTTTTTGGTCGGTTCCTCCATCATCTAACAGATGGATTTTTAGTTTTTCTGTTGGATAGTCGAGCATCATTGCTGCTCGGATTGTTACCTCTAATAGATCTTCTGACTCATTATAGCTTGGGATAACTAAATCAACCGTTGGTATTTGTTCAGTTTTAAATTGTTTGATGCTTTGTCTTGGGCGATTTAAAGGAAAAATATTAACGAAGCAGCCTAACAGGTGAATAATGCCTGAATATATTTCAGCCATAAATAACATGAGCATAGCAATAAATGAGAAGATATCGTCGGATTCTAATGTATTCACACCACGCCAAATTAAATAACGAAGCGATAATAAGCAACCAATAATAATTGCAAATAGGCGAAATAACTCTCTTTTTTTACTGTGTTGGATTGCTTCAGAAGATGCGGTGTATACAAATACGATAACACCCATGGACAGGGCGAGTTGACTAGCTGCATGTAACGGAATACTGGCAAGTGCAATCAGAAGAAATAAAGTCACCAAAGTTAATAATTTTAATGTCAACTTAGGCATTGTTGATTTTAAACGTTGCAATAGAGGTGAAGTGCTCTTCTTAGTTGCCATTCTATTATCGTTCCATTTGGCAATAAATTCGCGAATTACATCGATTAATTAATAAAATTTTTGAATCAGAAAACTCAACATTAAAATCTTCTTCATAGAACTTTTTAGATAGCTCATTTCGGTGAGTTAAGCTCAAGTTTGTTAGAGGTGTCACCCACATCAAAGTAACAACAGAGATGATTAATAAAACAAATAAAGTGATAAACATCAACCCAGGTAAAGTTTGAGGTGTTAGAGCATTAAAAGTAATAGCAGTTAGAGAAAGTGTGATAATGCTAAAGCTTAATAATTTAAATAATTGGCAACGACGCAATGCATATTCTGCGTTTTTCCAATGCATTAAGCGTTTTGCTAGCAAAGCATATTGAATTGAAGTGGGTCGATCGGATAAGACTATCCTTGGTGATACTTGTGTCATTGCTCACTCTAATAATAATTATTGGTATTTTAATGTAATTACCAGTTTTTAATACGAATTAGGTATAAATTTAGTTTCGTATTCTAAACAAAGTTATTTAAAAGGCAAATTAAGTTCTCATTTAATACTTTTATATGTTGACAGTGCAACCTAAATGAAATACGTATTTTTTAGTTGTGTGTGAGGAAAATTGACTTTTGAGGCTATAAAGGGCATTTAATTTTAACCTAACGCATCATCTCATATTAAATGACGCCTTAGGTTAAAACTGGGGTGAAGAGGAGGTATTAATAACTGGATTAATGATCACTGACACCAACTTGATTTCGGCCATTATTTTTAGCTATATATAAGCCTAGATCAGCTCTTTCTATCCAAGACTCAAAGTTAGGAATGTTATCCGTAATCTGTGCAACGCCAAAGCTAGCAGTAACTTTTACTTGTTGATTTTGATATTCAAAATGGATAGCTTCTATGGCTTCTCGTAAACGTTCCGCTACTAATTTAGCTTGTTTTAAATTGGTATCGAGTAACAGTAGAGCGAACTCTTCACCGCCTACTCGACCAATAACATCTTGTTTCTTACTTTTTTGACGGACTGCTTCAGCTATCCCTTTCAGTACTTCATCACCGAAAGGATGGCCATAGGTATCATTCACTTTTTTGAAATGATCGATATCAAAAATAATCATCGATGTCGGATTAGCTGAGTTCTTACTATTGATAAACTCATTTTCACACAAATTACGCCAGTGGCCCTGATTATTGAGTTGAGTTAAGCTATCAGTATGGCTCAAGTATTTTAACTGGGAGTTTGCTTCTTGAAATGCCTGTTTGGTTAAGGCGATATCGGTTACATCATAAACAATCATACAAATTTGTGTAATTTGCCCTTGGAAGTCAGCCAAAGGTAAAAAGGTCACGTTTTGATACATGAACTCAGCATTAGTGGTAATAGGGCGATAGCTTTTAAATTTAAAAAGGTAAGGACGTTGTTCCCAAGTAGTAAATGCTTTGTTTTTTAACAAACAAACACTATTAATTTTTTGCTGCAACCAAGTTTTTGGAATGCTGGTAAACACATCGGTAATTTTTTTATCGATCATGTGTGCCGCTAGTAAACCCGAATGATTTTCCATAAACCCATTCCAGACTTTAACGGTATAATCTTTCTCAATAATCACCAGACCTACATCGATATTATGGACCATATCAATCAGCCAATGAATGTCTTTCAAATCTATATTGGTAGTCATTAGTCTAGTAAGTATCCTAGTTGAGTTTGAATAACTGGAATGGAATCTTCTGTGAATAAAAGTAACAAATCACATTTGATATCGTGATCTTGAATACGATAATTCACTTCAATTGTGAGCATTTTTTGCCAGCATTCTTGCTGGTTTTTGATGATATCTTCAATTTTTGCATGTTGACCTAATACATTAGGTTGGCCTTGACTGAAAGGAATACTCAATTGTTCCGCTAAACCATTTAAAAATGCACCAATCAAAATATTAGCAATGTCATTCATTACTTCAATTTCTAAATGGTTACTTTCTAAATCTTCGTATTGCAATAATTTAGCCATGTCACTAAAGCTCGCATCATGAAATATGATAATAGCTTCACCATTAATCCCAGAACCAATAAAGCCTTGGCTTACCGCAGAAACCTTTTCATACTGCGCAATGTGGCTCAGCGTCATGTGTAGCTCACTGCCTTCGAGCGTATTCACATTGGGAACGGGTAATAAAATAAACACATCTAATAAACGACCTAACAAATCACCGGCATGCCCCATTGCGATATTAGAGACTTCTTGTAATGCATCACGCAGTTCAATTCGCTCTGTAATTTCTGGTGCTGAACGTGAGTTATAACCGCCTGGTTTGTAAATTCCATATTGCTCTAACAGACTTGTTAACTTTTCGTTATTAATTGGTTTTTCAATGAAATCAATCGCGCCTAATTCACGTACACGTTTATAGGCTTCAGACTGAACATCACCAGAAATGACAATGACAATGGCAGGTAAATCTTCACGTTTAATGGTTTCTAATACTTCATAACCGCTCATTACTGGCATATTAAGGTCAAGAAAAACGACGTCACCTTTATGCTGTCTAATACTTTCAACACCTTCTAGGCCATTGTTGGCGAAGTGTATTGATATATCCCAATCTTTGGGTAATGACAGTGCTATTTGTTTTCGGGCTAAGGCCGAATCGTCACATATTAAAACAGGTGTAGACATAGTATTCCCATTGTATTTCCATATATATCAACAGTCTAAGTAACATAAAATCAGTCTAAAAGACAAAATAAGGGGGAGCAGCACAAAGTAAAATACAACTGATTTCTAATACTTTTTAGGTGTTTATATCATAAGACAGAAAAGTCAAAATTACAAAGAGGAGTAGTGTTTTTATACTTAAATGTTGCAAACTTATGCTCAAATTATACAACTCATTATAAAAAACATGTTTATTTTGTATTACTGATGGATTTTTGCTTTTAAGTTTTTATTTTTGTGCTTTTTGAAGTGCTAACAACATATCATCTGGGTTGCGGATAGCTCTCACTGATTGTAAAAAAGTGTCTGCTTCGACATGCTGTAGCTTCATAAACATTAGCCATTGTTTAATGCGGCTTGGCATAAACTTCTCTTTATCTTCAATTTGGCGTAACCATTGAAAATATTGTTCCATGACAGCAAGATTTTGCTGCCATGAATAAGGTGCTTCAATACCTTTTAACGCATTAGCTAAATTGGGAACAGCGAGTGAACCTCGTCCAATCATTAAATGATCACAACCACTCATTTCCATGCATTTTTGGGCATCTTCGACATTGAATATGTCACCATTAGCAATAACCGGGATATCAATTGCTTGCTTGATTTTCTTAATCCAGTGCCAATGCGCTGGTGGTTTATAACCTTCCTCTTTAGTACGGGCATGAACGGCTAATTCAGTGGCGCCAGCTTCGGCAATCGCCTGAGCATTTTCAATAGCTAAACTTTTATCATCATAACCTAATCGAATTTTGGCGCTTACCACATGTTCACTTGGTACATTATCTCTTACTGCCTTTACAATTCGGTGTAATGCTTCAGGGTCTTTTAACAAAACTGCACCACCACGACTTTTATTTACAGTTTTAGCGGGACAGCCAAAATTTAAATCAATACCTTCAGAACCAAGCTTTATGGCGCGTAATGCATTTTCAGCTAAACACTCAGGATGCTGACCTAATAATTGTACTCGTACTGGTGTGCCAAACTCTGTGCGACTCGCATTTCTTAATTCCGGACATAAGCGATAAAAAACACGAGAAGGTAAAGGTAACTCAACCACCCGAACAAACTCAGTTACACATCGATCTATGCCACCAATGTCTGTTAAGAATTGGCGCATGTGAAAGTCCATTACACCTTCCATTGGAGCAAGCGTTATATGCATTTAAGTTCTCGGTTAATTCAGCTAAATAAAGAGCGCGGATTATACCTACTCGCTTAATATAAGCAAAATAAACACCATGCGCTTCATTTCGTAAAATGAAGATAAAAAAGAGTGAGAATATGAATAGTAAAAATCATAATAAAAGAGGTTATTTTATGTTACTTATTTACACCTTTTGGCACTTTCGTAGACTTTTTAGTCAAATATCAAAATACTTTGCCAGTTTATGACAAGACACCTTGCACTCCTGCAAGCAACTATTTAACCTTATACAATTAATATAGACAGGAAAGTAAAGAAGCTCATGCAACCAATAGCATTAATTAAAAATAGCATTAAAAGTATCGAAGATTATCCAATCCCAGGTATTATCTTTCGTGATGTAACTAGTTTAATCGAAAACGGTGAAGCTTTTGCTGCAACCATCGAGCTATTTAAGGCTCGTTATGAAGGCCAAAAAATTGATAAAATTGTTGGTACTGAAGCTCGAGGTTTCATATTCGGTGCTCCTTTGGCTGCAGTGTTAGGTGCTGGCTTTGTCCCTGTACGTAAACCTAACAAGTTACCGCGTGAAACAATACAAGAAAGCTATGAATTAGAATACGGTGATGACACGTTACAACTTCATAAAGATGCCATCAAGCCGGGTGAAAAAGTATTGTTAATGGATGACCTATTAGCAACGGGCGGTACAGCTGAAGCATCTGTTAAGTTAATTAAACGTCTTGGTGGTGAAGTAGTGGAAGCTGCTTTCGTTATTGAGCTACCTGACTTAAAAGGTAGCGATAAATTAACTGCTTTATCTGTACCTGTTTTTTCTTTGATTGAATACGCAGGTGAATAATCAGTGAGCTATCAAGTTCTAGCAAGAAAATGGCGACCACAAACCTTTAAAGAAGTGATCGGTCAACCACACGTGTTAACCGCATTAGAAAATGGGTTAACACAAGATCGTGTACATCACGCATATTTGTTCAGTGGCACACGTGGTGTGGGTAAAACCACCATCGCTCGTATTTTGGCTAAAAGTCTTAATTGCGAAACGGGTGTAACTGCAACACCTTGTGGCGTATGTGCGAACTGTCAAGATATCGATCAAGGTCGGTTTGTAGACTTGTTAGAAATTGATGCGGCGTCACGTACCAAAGTAGACGATACACGTGAGCTACTAGACAACGTGCAATATAAACCAGCGCAAGGGCGCTATAAGGTTTATTTAATCGATGAAGTACACATGCTGTCTAAGCACAGTTTTAACGCTCTGTTAAAAACCTTAGAAGAGCCACCAGAGTATGTGAAGTTTCTACTAGCGACCACAGATCCTCAGAAACTACCCATCACTGTTTTATCGCGTTGTTTACAATTTCATTTAAAAGCGATTTTACCAGAGCAGATAGAACAGCAATTATCGGCTATTTTAACTCACGAAAAAGCAACTTTTGAACAGCCTGCTTTACGTGTTATCGCCAAAGCCGCTGATGGCAGTATGCGTGATGCATTAAGCCTTACGGATCAAGCCCTCGCGTTTGGTGCAGGGCATTTAGAATATGCTGCAGTGCTTAAAATGTTAGGCACTATTGACCAATCACATTTACATTACTTGTTGCACTATATTGCATCGGGTAACAGCCCAAAAGTGTTTGAAAAAATTCAAGAGTTTGTACGATTAGGTGCTGACTTTTCTGCGTTGCATCAAGAGTTAGCTAGTCTGTGCCATCAAATAGCGTTAATGCAGTTACAGCTCAATGCCAATGTCACTGAAAAAACGACTGTTCAATTGTTAGCGGAGCGATTAACACCTGAAGAAGTTCAACTATTTTATCAAATTGCAGTACAAGGCTTTAAAGATTATGCCTATGCGCCAAATGGTAAAATAGCTTTAGAAATGACGGTGATGCGTTTATTAGCCTTTAAACCTGCTAATTACGTGGATGTTGACGAGTCAATGATGACCAAAGCAGAGCAAGTAGAGCCGATTACTGCAGATCCAATAGTTGCACAGCAACCTGTATTACCGACTCCAAGTGTTCAAGCAAAAGAACCAACAGTAAATACACCTGAAAGTGTCGCACCTGCTAATCATGTATCTGTGCAGCCTGAAGTGTCTGCTGAACCGCAACAGTCAGTCCCACAGCCTGAGCCACAAGCAACACCTAATGTGAATCAACAGCATAGAGCAGAAGCTTCAACTGAATCTTCACCAGTACAAATTCCAGCACAAGCAGTGCAACCAGAGACTGTGACTGAGCAAGTTGCTCAAGCAGAGCCTACTCATGAACAAGTTGCGGAAATGGCTCGCATGGCGCAGCCTGCGGTTGAGGTACAACCAACTGCGCCAGAGCCTCAGCCTGAAACATCTAGCTTTGATTTAGCGGCAACCAATAACTCTCGTAACATGTTACGTAGCCATAGAATGAAGCGAGAAGCGCTAAAAAAGACTGAAGCGACAGCTGAACAACCTAAAGCTCGATCACAGGACCAGTATGTCGCATCACAAAGTTCAGTAGCTACTCCAAAAGCGAAACCAACACCTGCTCCAGTTGAAACAGCGATTGAACCGGAAATAGTTGCACAAAAGCCAAATCGAACTGAGCAAAGTGAATCAAATCAACAGGAATTACCTCCTTTAGATTCTTATAACGAGCAATCAAGCAGTCAAGCTTACGAACAATATCAGCCTAGCGGACAAGACTACTTTACTGAATACCAAACTGATAATTATCAGCCGCAAGAAGCAGAGCTGCCGAATGCACATTCAGTAACTGATACTTCTCCTGCAACGCAGGCTGCAATGGCCCGTGATCAGCAAGTGTCAGCACCAGCAGAAATCGCGAAACAGGTAGCACCAAAAACACCAGTAACCAAACCTATCGGTGCTGATGATATTTCTGCATTGGGTACAAGCAAAAGTATGGCGACTGAGGTTACATTAATCAACGAGCCTAATATGGCCGTAGAAGAGATTGATGTAGCTGGTTACGTTGAAGATAAAATGACAGACCCTTGGTTTTTAGATATTAAAGCGATGCAACTGGTTGGTTTTGAAAAATTATTAGCGAAAAGTTGTGTGATGCAAACGCAACAACAACATATCCTCTTGTTATTAGAAAGTGCACAAGCACATTTACTTAATAATCAGAGTTTATGTGAAGACTTGAAAGCAAAGATACGAGAATACTATGGAGCACAATATACTGTGAGTATCGAGCAGGGAGAAGTCGAAGGACAACATACTCCTGTTCAATTAGAGAAAATAGTATTTGCTCAATATCTCGACAACGCAAAATCATCGATTAAAAACGATCCAATAATACAGACTTTGGTAGGAGATTATTCTGCAAAGGTCTATGAAAATAGTGTCGTGCCGTTATAATCGGCATGGTAAACCTTCACTAATTATAAAGAGAGAAAATATGTTTAATAAAGGCGGAATGGGCGACTTAATGAAGAAAGCCCAAGAGATGCAAGAAAACATGCAAAAAGCACAAGCTGAAATCGCAAACACAGAAGTGGTAGGTGAGTCGGGTGCTGGCCTAGTTAAAATTACCCTATTAGGTAACCACAACGTACGCAAAGTAGAAATCGATCCAAGCCTATTGGAAGATGACAAAGAGATGCTTGAAGATCTTGTCGCTGCTGCAATGAATGATGCTGTTCGTCGTGTAGAAGAAGTTAACAAAAGTAAAATGAGTGGTCTAACCGGCGGTATGGATCTACCACCAGGCTTCAAAATGCCATTCTAGGCCTTTTGCCTTTTCAAAACAGCACGTTATGTTTTGTTTAGTTGAATGGGGTCAGGTAGGGGTCAATACTATGTGTTTTTTACTCTTATCTCTCTTCAAATAAATAAAGGGCCATTTAGGCCCTTTATTTATTATTAGTATCTGAACATCATCTCTTTTATTTATTGGAGTTTTGAGTTGATTGCTTTTTTTCTGCTTCTTTAAGCTGACCTAATTTTTCTGCCAATTCATTTCTATATTCTGGTCGTTCATTTGGGATCCACTTTCCATATATCTTTCTAATCATCCCCCAATCAGTATGCCCTAATTGTTTTGCCAGCCAAATCGGATCTGCTCCTATCATTAACATTTGACTAGCAAATGTATGCCTTAGTTGATATGGCTCTCTATGAATCAGTTTTGCTTGTCGAAGCCAATCTGCCCATTGTTTAGGGACTGTAGATAATTCAGGGCGTTTGAATGGTTTGTTTTCTCTACTTAAAAATACACGCCTTCTAATTACTTGTTGAGTTTTACCTAGCTTATAATGCACTGTTTCAATTAGAGGCGGTATTAAATAAGTTTGACTACGTTGACGTTTTAAAACATCTAAGGCCAGCGGTAATAACTCTATTTTTCTTATACCTGATTTGGTTTTTGGAGGCTTTAATTGCCCCTGACGGTTGATGTTGTATTTAACATGAGCAATCCCTTCTTTCAAATCAATGTCTTCCCAGGCAAGCGCTTTCATTTCACCTGGTCTCATGCCTGTCCATGCTAAAAACTGAATCATCTCTTTTGTTTGTTCTACGTGAACAACTGCAAGTAAGCGTTTCAGCTCGCCTTGTGTAAACGGTATTGTTTGTTCTTTTACGTTGTACATTTCATCTGATTTAATACGTCGAACACGTGAAAAAGGACTGATTGTTATCGAACCGTCATTCACTGCTTCTTGAATAATGCGCTTAAATAATATTGTGTAATCATCCACTGTAGATTGCTTTAACGTTTTTAAACTATTTTTGATAGCAGACTCTATTTCTAAATGGCTTAAACTAATCACTTCTTTATTAATCAGCTTATGTTTTGTTAACCATGTTTTAAGTGATTTCATTTTAGACTGAATACTGAAAGATAATTCTCCCTCACGCAGTTGTTTATAGTAATCAATGTAATCACCAACTGTTGTATAATGAGAAAGGTTGCTTGTATCTGTTGGAAAATGTTTTCGCCAAAACTGTTTAGGGTTAATGTCATAAAGGCCTGATGCAATATCTGTTTTAATTGCACCAAGGCGATTATTCGCCACATTCAGATTATGATCGGTAGGTACTAAACCTAATGTTTTTCTAATAGATGTTTGTGCACCCGGTAGCCTAAACTGTAACCGAAGCGAACCATTGTGAACTGATACACCTTTAGTGTTTTTTATTTTTGTTTCTAGTCGTTTATTCATGAAGTCAGTTTTCGTTGTTAATATCTGTTTAGAAAATCAGTCGCATTAAGCTTTAAAAAATCTTATTGAGTTCTTTCAGGTTGATCATAATGGCGCAGCCTTTGCTTTTTTGTCGCCATACAACATGCTCAGGATAATGTTCATTAACAATACGTTGTGCTAATGCATCACGGCTTATTCCAACTAAAGAAGCCGCTTGTTTAATGGTCATCCATCCTTGATATCCACCATTTCTTTCAAGCTTTTCGACTTTTTTATGAAGGTCCTGCATTACTTCAAGTAACATATTAATGTCAGGCATAGTAATGGGGGATAGGTTAGTTTGTTGTGCTTGCATGATTAACTCCTTCAGTTTTAAATTCTTGGTTGTAAGCTGTAGACCAAACAAGCTGGGCTAATGGCCTGTTGTATCTTTTTGCCATGAAATGTTGATATCTATAAAACTTTCTAATATGCCAATTCATCATCGTTAGCACCTACTCGTTAGTTACTCTATAAATTGCTCCTGGTGAAACAATACATTCATCATCACGCATTTGACTTAATGGTGAACCACCATCCTCATCAATGTAAGCGGGTCTATCGAACATCATTTTTTGACCATTGCTTATAATCCAAACAGGTATTTTTGAGTTTCCAAAATCGATTGTTTCAATACTTTTTTTCATGTTCTTCACTTCCTCTTTCTCGGTAGCTATAAGTTGTCGCCAATCATTAAATATATCGCTGCTTTGGTATGTCTCTAAGTGACGGGTGCACTTTAAGCAGTCTAACCATTCATGGCCACAGCCATCTGCGTCATATTTAACTTCGCCGTCACAATGACACTCTATGCTCATATTATTGATTCTTCTTAATAAAGTTAGATGGCTATTGTTATGTAATCGCCATCTAAACCTTCACCATTTACTTTTAAACATCGCTCTATTTCGACTGCGCTTTGTTTAGTTAGGTTTTGGTCAATGATTCTACCGCCAATATTTAATACTTCTTTTGTCGTTGTTGGTGTTGGTTGGCTGTCCGGTATCCAAACCACAGTAAACAGCTTCATTTTTTTCTCTCATTAACTGTAGGTAATGGCATCCAGGCGATTAATGCACCTGCTGTTTCGTATTCGGTATCGAAAAATGTGTCATTCCATTTACCTTGATATAAGTTCACTTGAACAACCGAGAATATCCATTGAGATTCTGGTTCATTCCAGGTGCATAGAACCGGGAGTGAGGAGCACTCAAAAATAGCAATAAATACCTCATCTTTCGGTGCTGTTCGTGCTGGTTGCCATTGGCTAAAAATTTCTTTATTAGACATAATTAATTCTTTTGAAGGTTGCTTTGGTTAGTTTAGGGTTAGTCACCCACATAGAAGGACATTTATTACCATTCTTAACTTGATTTGGTGTTTGAATAAGCAACTCCTGTTTTATTGCATATGTGAGTACTGATTTGGTTTGTTTGGCGTTATGCTCCCATTGAAAGTGCTGCTCAATGCTTTTTATGCTTTTTTCGATACTGCAATAAGCAAGCAAGGAAATGAGTAATTCAAAGCTAAGTTTCATTAGTTAACCCTCTAAAATTAAGCAACTGTCTTTGGTTTTTACATCGTCGTTATAATTCACCGCCATCATATCTTTGTCTTTCACTACTCCACCTTGAAGGCTATTAACCGTATATAACCAATTTTTAGCAAACTCCTTTGTTTCTGGGCTCGGTCTTAATCCAGCTCTAGGTGATTTAGATAGGTATGCTTCCCCATCGTAAGGATCAAAATGAATAAGTGCTGCTCGCCCACTTTGATGCATGTAAAGTAAAGATCGGGCTTCAAATTGTTCACCATCTGGGCGCTCTACAATGGTTTTCTCAGGCCAAATAATTAAATGATGTTCTCCATTGTGATATAGGCCTGAACCAGTATTGTGAGCGAGTTGTTTATTTAATAGACGAATCATTTCATCTTTTGTGTGCAATAGGTTAGTTGCTTGTGCAATGGCTCTACGGGCTTCTTTTAATGCACCTTCTTGTACTGAAAGGCGTTTTTTATCACTGGTACTTTTTTCTTTAATACGTTTAATTTGTTCACGTAAGCGTTTAGGGTTTTCCCCACTTTTTAAAGTGGAAAGTTCTTTTTGTAGGCTGGATATTTGCTGTTTACTTAATAGCAGTTCTCGTTGTGTTGCATGATGTTGATGTGCTTTTTTCTGCGCTTCTAAGGCATTCTGTTCATAATCTACGAGCTTTGATTTTGTTTCCGCTAAAGTGCTTGTTAAATCGGCATTTATTGTTTTTTGTTCATCAAACTCGGTATAGCTTTGTGCTAGTTTGGCTTCAAGTAACTCTATTTTATCTTCGTTTTGCTCTGCTACGATTAAATCAGCATTGTATGCATTTATGAAGTTAGTTAAAAAACCACTCGTGTCTGCTTTGTTAATTTTTATATAGTCGTTAAACATGCTCTGTACCTTTGTGCTTTGGTTGGTGTTTTGTTGTATTTTCTAGACTTTGGTAATAGCCACTCGATTATTATTTTGTAAACCAGTTATTTGGTTTCTTTGGTGTGCCATTAGACGGATGAAATAAGCTTCGGTGTTATCAATACTTACAATAGGTGACGTATTAGTTTGTTGTTCGATTGATGTTGTTTGATGCTTTTTAAGTAATGTTACTAGCGATATTTGTCTCATAATTTCTCCCTCATATTCCAAGCGCTATTTATGTTATGGGATAAAATATAAGTAAACTTACTTTTGTTTGCAAGTTTTATTTATAAGTAAACTTACTTTTTTGTAAGAGTAATCATACTTTAATGGTATTAGGTAAAGTTAAGTAAGTGAGTTAGGTTGCTTTGGTGGGGGATAATATGAATGATGTTTGGAGTGAGAAAGGGCGGTTAAACCCTTATTTTAATTTTTATGTATGGACTATGCTACATTCATTAATTCTAAAGAGGGACAGACTTCTATATTATTACTGGTAATAAGTAATTCTGTTCCTTTACGTTTTTTTGCAGCGCTATAGTTTAAATTAAATCGGTATTTAGACTGATTTGAATATAGTTTTTCTATTTCAGGTGCATTGTCATAGGTTAATATCCAAGGACGATCTAACTTTAAAATAGCTTCTGATACTTGCTTATGATCATCTGGATTATAAAAATTTGTGTAGAGCGATGAGCCCTTTGCAAAGTAAGGGGGATCAATACAGTACATACTATTTTCCGGTAAGGCTTCATTTGTTTTTTGTATAAAGTCAACCGCATCTAAGTTATACAGGTGAATACGATGACGATATTGATAGATACGTTTAATGCGCTCAATTAATCCAGACTTATTAAAACGACAGTCTAATTTGTAATCGCCTGCTTGCTTTAAGCCTCCAATTACACCGGCTTTTAGGATAATACCTGAACGGTTAGTACGGTTAAGAAAGAATGATGAATAAGCTAATTCAAAATCATTAAAATCATTTTTATTTTGTTGAATATTTCGTTGTATATGCCATTCATCAATGGTGATGTCTGTATTTTTAATTTTATCAATTAAAGATTCAGTATCATTTAATACTGTATGCCAGAAAGACCATATAGAGCGATCTATATCGTTTAAATGAATCTCGTTCACTAAATCATTAAATAATAAAGATAATGCTAAACCTCCGCCGCCAGCATAAGGCTCTGCATAGTCGCCATCACCGAGATTATTATCTTCAATAATTTTTGATACCATGGGTAAAATAGACGTTTTCCCTCCTGGGTAGCGGAGTGGTGATGGTGTTATAGCCATAATTTTGCCTTCAATATAATATTATCAAATCTATTTTAACACTGCTTTTAAAACATGGCCATCTTTTATTCTTCAGCAATTTTATTTAACATATAACGAATGATTTCTGCGATATTATCCCATTCAATTTTTAAATCATTTGCAGTTGGGTAATAACCACCATGAGCATTCGCACCTAATGTTTTAGGCGATAAAAGATGTCCTTGAGATTGTATTCGCTTTAGTGCAGCTAAAGCATTTTTCTCTAGTTTTGTAAGTTTTTCATCTTGTTCAATAATTGCTGATATTTTACCAATTCGTCTATTGGTATCCATTTCAGTATGGTTGCCTTGCATTTTAAAGTGGTAACGCTCATATAAAAGCTCTAAGAACACTCGAAAAACAAGTGTTGAGCCTAATGTTTGTTCATCCACTGAAATTGATTTTAGCTCACCATAAGCCCTGCGTAATGTGGCATTGGGGATTTGTGCTGTAAAGGATTGAGGGATTAATTTTGTCCTTTTATTTGGATGAGCAGAATCTCTAGGTGCACGGTTTGGTTTCTGACTCTTTGAGCTAGATGAGGTGCTTTGTGTCATTTCATCATTTGTAGCCTGCTCCATAAGTGCAATAGCATTTTTAAGCCTTTTCTTTGGAGCTTCCTCATTTTCGATTAAGCTGCGGGCATATGAACCTATTTTCTTGACGTCATGCCTTGAAGTTACTTTTTGGTTCTCTAAAGCATCTTGTAAAAATATTTTAATAACGCGATCAAATTCGGTAACTTCAACATCAATTAAGATTTCTGGGCTTGAACTTTTAGATCTTAAGCCAATCGTGTTTCTGAAGTATGGGTTACTCACATACCGTGTAACGGTTGTTAAAATTTTATTCTCTAAATTCTCTGGTAAATAACCTTGTTGCTGCCCATAAACTAGCAGGGAGGTTGCTAATGCATTTTTATCTGCTTTTCCTCTACGTATATTGAATCTACTTTTCTGCTCCGCATCCCATTGTGTAGTCCCTTTACCCTCCTGTTCCCCTGAATGACGACGTTCGATCCATATATCAGCTGCTTCTCTATTCTCAAAAACAGTGCATCGAACTTTTTGTGGGATAAGTGTGCCATTTTCTTGCAATTTGGCAAAAAAATCTTTAGTTGGTTTATGTTTTTGCGGGCGATTTAATAGTGTTAATGCACAAATACGTCGATTACCTTCGACCACAATATATTTGCCTGTATTACTTTCATCTTCGATAACTGCAAGAGTATCAATAGGGCTAAGTCCATTCACTGCAATATCTTTAGCAAGGTTTTTTATGTTTTCTTTATCAATAAGGTGTTTGATTATTTTTTCTTGTGTATCAAGGCTTGCATCGTGACGCGGATTTAGAATGTCTAATTGAATTTTACTAATTGAGATCTGTTTGTTTAACACCTAATTTTCCTTAATATAGTATAAGCTAAAACAATCTGCCTGCAAATATCACTACGCCGACTATTGTGCAGTTGCCGTTAACAGGTTGTATTGGGGTTGGCCATTGTGGATTTGCCGCTTTTAAGAACTTATGGCCATCTTCTATGATTAGCTGCTTTAAAGTGGCTTCGTTCTCGTCATCTAACCTGGCAACGACATACTTTCCATTAATAGCATCGACTTCTGGGTCGATAAATATTAATTCGCCTTCATTAAATATAGGTGCCATGCTTTGGCCTCGTACTTTTAGAAGGAATGTTTTGTCACTGCATTTTACTGGGCAGGGGTAATGATCTGCCTCATGGTAGGGTAATTCATTAATTGCAGACCAATTACCTGCTTGTACCCAATCCAGTACTGGATACTGCCCTTGTAGCTTGTTTAATGGAGTAACAGTATTTTTTTCTGGATTACCTTTTCCATGCAATAACCAGTCAGGGTCACACCTTAGCGTTTTAGCTAATAAAAATAAATTTCCTCCTTTGGGGGCGGTTTCATCTTTCTCCCACAGAGTTACGGATACAGAAGATACACCAACAGACTTACCAATTGCAGCTTGGGTTAACTTCAGTTCTTTTCTTCGCTCTTTAATTCTATTACCTAATGTTTTCATGTAAGTAATCTTACATCTTGTTGATCTAAGTTATCTTTATATTGTAAGATAAGAATACTTAGATTTTTGGGTGGGCTTATGAAGAAAGCAGTAGCAATAAAATTTTTTGGAAGTGGAGCTAATTTGGCTAAAGCATTAAAAATTAACTCGTCGGCAGTATACCAATGGCCTGAAGTCATTCCTCGTCTCCGTGCATTTGAGATTGAGCGTTTAACAAAGGGTAAGTTAAAAGCTGATTGATCTATGAGTGTCAGTATAAAACGCTGGCAATAAAAATAACTATTTGAATAAAAGGGATGTAAACAATGGATGGCTTAGATTTAGCAATTTATCAAACTTCGCATGTCGATTTACCGGCACTCGCTAAAGCGATGGGACTGAATGAACAGAGCTTGCGCAATAAAGTCTGCTTAACCAATGATGTTGCGAAATTGTCTGTACAAGAATGGCGTTCGATGATGTTGATTACGCAAGATGTGCAATCGCTTCGTGTTATGGCTATGGATTTGGGGATGCAGTTAGTGGGGCAGGCAGCTGATTCCACAACAGTACTAGATGCCTTATTAAGTTTTAATAAAGAGCAGGGAGATGTTTCATTGAGCATTCAATTAGCATTTCAAGATAATCATTTAAGTGAACGTGAATGTGCAAAAGTTCGTGGTGAAATTAATGAAGCTCGTCATGCATTGGATGTACTTGAGCAATCTATCGTCGCTAAAGTCGGGGAAAAAATATGAATAATAGAGCAATGTTATTAGTGAATGATGAAAATGAAAAAGCCCTGCACGAACAGGGCCATACACTTTCAACCAAAATACCAACCAAAGCACAAAGGAAGGAAGTACAAGGAGACTATCAAGCATTTAAGGACGTTGCAATTAATTGTTTTCAGTTTATTAATCGTGAACCTAGGCATGCAAGTTTACGGGTTACTCGGTGTGATAGGCATGGGAACAGTATACGCATTGCGATTAATGGTCGAGCTGGCCGGAGTGATTGCCACTTGGTTAGTGCTGAACAAGTAAATGATTTAATTGAACGTTTAACTCAGTTGAAGTTTGGGTTGGTGGTAGCTGAGAATAGAGGTAAGTCATAGTGAGTGTTTTATTAATGGCTAAAGCATGGCAGGCGAGTGTCAAAAATGCAGCTCGTAAGCTTGTGTTAATGAAGTTAGCTGATAATGCTGATGATGATGGTGTTTGTTGGCCTAGTTATAACCATCTTGCTGCTCAATGTGAAATGAGTCGTCGAACAGTTATACGTCATGTCGATGATTTGATTTTGTGTGGCTTTATGAAGAAGACGACTCGTAAAGGGGGTCTCCATTTTAATAAGTCGAACATGTTTCAACTGTTGATTGATGAAGGTGATATTAATAATTTAGAAACAAAGAAAGCAGCGGCTTTAATTGCTAAAAAACAGGGTAAAAATAAAACACCTAGTGACAATTTGTCATCAGGTAGAGTGGTGGCAGAAGATCACCCCTCTAGTGTCACAGGATCACCCGACCTAGTGACAGAAACGACACTACCTAGTGTCACAGGATCACCCAGAACCATCATAGAACCATCAGTTGAACCACCATTAGAACCATTATGTAAAAATCAAATTAAGAAACCTGATTATATTCGCTATTTATTCGAAGCTTACCCTGCACATCGACGTGGTGGAACGGATGCTCAATTCTGGAAAGTTTGGAAACAAGAAAAGTTAAATGATCAGGATGCTGCTTTATTTTTGAATTGGGTTGTTTCAGCTGCTAAATCTGACCCTCAACAATGGGGTATTCATGCAAATGGTCAATTTGTTGTAGGGCTTACTAAATTCATTCGTGAACGTCGTTGGTTAACTCCTGTACCGGTTGCTCAAGTTCAGCCAAATATAAATCAACCTGCAAATTTTCATTCAGGTGATGTTGGCTGGGCTGAAAATTTAGGGGATTTGTAATGCGCAATATAAATTCGATGCTTAGAGATACTTCTGTAAATCAGGTTGTGCGTTCTGCACAGGTTAATATGGATGGATTTCAGTCTACTCCAAAACTTTCTCATGAAACATCGATGTTGGTTAATCGTTTGTTTTCTGAGTTACAGGCTATTTTTCCTGCTTGGCGAAATACGTTTCCAACGGAGGAAGCGTTAAATCATGCAAAGCGTTCTTGGGTGAAAGGTTTTTTAGATGCGGATATTCGCACCTTAGAACAAATTAGATTCGGGGTTAAACATGCCAGGTTATCTGTATCTCCTTATTGGCCTGCATTGGGTGCATTTATTGAATGGTGTAAACCAACGGCTGAAGATTTTGGTTTGCCATGCCGTGAAGATGCTTATGCAGAAGCTATTGCAAATTTGGGTTGCTATATCACTGCTAATTGGTCTCATGCTGCTGTTCAAGAAGCGGTTAGAAATACCACTACATATGTTTTAAAGAACAAATCAGAGCATGTATCTCGTGCCGAGTTTTATCGTAATTATTCGGTATTAGTTAAGCGAGTGATGTCTGGTGAGAGTTTACAGTTTGATGTGCCTAAGGCAATTGCCGAAAAGCCTGATTATTCACCTGTTCCCCGTGAGGTTGAGCTTAACTACCTTTCTAATATGAAAAAAATGGTAGGTTTGTTATGAGTAAAACACGTGTTGTACGTATTTCTGACTCTAAAATTAAGCAGTTTATGAATGATGATTCAGTAAGCCAGTTACGGGATACTCGCCATTCTACTTTACGTTTTCGCTTTGGGGTTAGAGGTCGTGGTTCTTGGTATTTGGTTTTGCATCGCAATGCAAAAACAGAGTGGAAAAAGATTGGCAATTTCCCTGCTGTTGGAACAAGCAGTGTTTTGAAACATTTACCTGAGCTGTTAACACAATATTCGCTTATTCCTCACACTACGGTGCAATTATCTGAATGGGAGTTAGTTGGCGATTTGTTGGGGTGGTATGTCGAAAGGGTGGAGCTTAATGGTTTTCTATCTTCAAAGCGTAAGGCTTCAATCCGTTCTGTCGTAAAGGTCCATTTACTACCCAAGTTAGGTGAGTTTCTCATCGAGGATTTGGACCATGCATTATTAGACAGAGAACTGGTTTGGCCTTTGCAGTGTGATTATGAATTATCTACTGTGCGTTTGATTTTATCCGTTTTAAAGAAGGCTTTTAAACAAGCTCGAACGTTAAAGTTGATCCCATTTAATCCTATTGCTGAAGTTAAGTTTTCTGATTTTACTGATGCTCAAATTATGCCTAAAAGCTGTGCTATTCAAGCAAGTGCTTTACCTCGTGTAGTTAGACAATTAGAAAAGGTTATTGAAAGTGAGCGTGTATTTATACTGATGATGTTGTTGCACGGTACCCGTATTGGTGAAACGCGGTTAGCAAAATGGGATCATATCGATGTTGATAATAAGACATGGTTTATTCCTAAAGAGAACACAAAAACTAAGGTCGATTTAGTGCTGCCACTTACTGATGTCGCATTGTCTCTATTAACGGGGTTTAGTGATAAGCATCAAGGCTTTATTTTTAAAAGTAATGGATTAACAGGGTTATCTGAAGTTGCTGCTAATGATGTCGTGCAGCGAGTTAGTTTGCGAGAGTGGCGAGCACATGATTTGAGAAAGTTTGCTCGCACTTCATGGATGGATTTAGGTGTTGATTATTTAGTTGGTGAAATGTTGTTAAACCATGTGTTGAATAAAATGGATAAAACTTATATTCACACTCATGCAAATAATTTAATGCGCCAGGCGTTGGTTACTTACCATGATTGGTTAAGTGAGCAGGGGCTGAGTAGACTACTAAATCAGAAAACAGCAGGGTGGGTTTAATGTATCCGACTCGACCAAGAGAGCATGCTTATCGCATTGCTAAACTACCTACATTAGCAGAACGCAGACAAGCAATTTTAGATATCCCTGAAGCGTATCAAGCTATGGTTAAAACACATTTGAAAATGATATTTATAGATAGAAAAACGAGGCAGATTAGATGACAGTTGCTAAATCGGTGAAAGAACGCAAACAGAAGCAACGTGCTAAGTTAAAAGCTCTAGATATTAGTGTCGTAGAGGTTAAGCTTTCCGCTAATGAACGCATTTTGTTAGATGAAGGTTGTGAATTACGCGGAGGTATTAGCGGGGCTTATTCTCGTGATGAGTATATTGCTACATTGATTCGCAATGATAATGAAAAGCTTAAGCGTGACTTGTCACAATTAATGCCTTGTGGAAAGTGTAGTGCTGACTTACCTAGCGGTTGTGATGGCTTGTTTAAAGGGGATGCTCAGTGTTTTCATACTGTTAATGCCCGTAATTTAATGCTTTAGGGGGCTTTGATGGTTCAACTTTCATCTAAAAATACAGATTGGTTGTTATCTCAATGGGCATTATGGTCTAGAACGGGCAGCTCTAAACCAAAAGGGTACGGCGAAGGTGTTATGTTTAATGATGTTGCACGCTTAACTAAATCTAAAGCGATTTTAATTACTGATGATGAAGGTCTGTTAATAGATAAAATAGTGGCACAGCTGAAAATACGTGATCGAGAAATGGCAATGGCCATCATCATTTATTATTTTAGTGGTGGTAATGCTTCGCACGTAGCGAGAGTTTTGTCTGACCGTTCTGAGGAAGTGGTAAATCGTAAACGCGTTGATGTATTGGTTAAATCTGGCACCGCTTGGGTAGATGCTTGCTTGTTTATGGAGTGTGAGGGGTGATGAAGTTAGCCGGTGTGTTGTCGTTGGCCTCTTTATTACTATTTAAACGGCTTATTCGTTAATATAAATGCTTAAATATTTAAAGGTAAAGGGCTGTTTAGCCCTTTTTTAATATGTAATAAAACACATATGTTTAAAATATTAAATCCACATGGAGTTATTGGGGTTATTTTTGTTGACGGGTAGGGTTATTGGGGTTACTATATTTAATATCTTAAAATTATAATATTAAGGAGGTTAAATTAGTGAAAAGCAGCGAGCTAATAAAGCTGCTTGAAAGTGCTGGTTATAAACTTGTTCGTGTAAAGGGCAGCCACCACATCTTTAAGCATGAAAGTAGAAAAACAATTTGCGTACCTCATCCTAAAAAAGAATTACAGGTTGGAATAGTAAATAGAATTAAAAAAGATGCGGGACTATAGTCCCCACTTTTTCTACTTAGAGTTAAAATTATAGATAACTCAATGGCTCGAAATTTTTAAATTAATTTAAACGACTGGCTATTATTGTGCCTGGTTCTTTATTTAAGGAACAATAATGCATATAGCAATTTTATTTTATATAGATTTAAACTTTAATTTCACAATAAGAGATAAAGTTTATTAAAACATAATTGATGTAATTATTAATTTTACTTTAAAAGGAATCGTTTATTTAAATCTACAAGTGTAGAAAATAAACATGATGTAAAAAAACAAGGGGAACAACAATGTTTTTTCCTATAGCAATTGAGACAGGTAACGAAAACTATGCATATAGCGTTGCTTTTCCGTCTATAGATGGATGCTACTCCGCAGGAGACACGCTTGATGAAGCAATTTATAATGCAAAAGAGGCAATTGAGTTATTTTTTGAAGTGATGGCTGAAGATGGGATCATACCTCCATCAGCAATTACTTTAGAAGAAGCTGCAAAATTTGAAGAATATCAAGACTGGAAATTAACAGTCATCGACATTGATATGGAACCTTACTTAGGTAAGTCTTCAAAAATTAATGTAACTATGCCAAATTTATTATCAAAAAAAATAGATGATGTTGTGAAAACTAATCCAAAATATAAAAATAGAAGTAGCTTTTTGCAGTTAGCTACAATGCATGAGTTAGGTTTAACTGAAGTTTAATCATTAAATTTAACTAAATGAAAACCCGCCATTGAGCGGGTTTTTTATTGCTTGAAAAACAACATATATACCGTGATATTACTGAGATAATATTTTTTATTAATGTTGAGTTTGAACAATGATGACGTGGCTTATAGCGATTTTAAATATTTATCATAGAGGAACATATTTAAGGGTAAATATCGAATTAGTTAATAGAAAATTTACAAGCGATAAAGGGTACAAGGAAACTGGTCTTTTATATTTACATACATTTTTTTTGATGTTGCCGTATTTTCACCGTAATTATTGTAAATTGTCGCTTTTTACATGGTATAAACTTCACTTTAAGATTGTAATTGCTTGTTTTACTGTTGAGTTGGCGTAATATAAATCTCTTTTTAATATATTAATTGATATCGTATTTCCTCATGAAATATGACATTTTGTAAGCTAATATACTGTTATAAAACTAGGGGTGGTAAGCGTGACACAAAAAGAGAGTGGCCATAAATTAATGAAAATAGTCGCAATCACAATTTTTTTACTGTGGTCTTTAACTTGGTTATTAATGCTTCTTGAACCAGAAAATAGAGGGACTATTGGTGATATGTTTGGGGTGGTTAATGCCTTGTTTTCTGGCTTTGCTTTTCTGGGGGTTATATACGCAATTCTATTACAAAGAACAGAGTTATCTCTTCAAAGAGAAGAGCTAACTCTTACTCGTGGGGAGTTGAAAAAATCGGCTAATGCACAAGAAAAATCTGAAATAGCTTTAAGAATGCAAGCGGAGGCTATGGCTAAAACAGCGATGATAAACACTCTTACAGCTTCTTTAAGTTCACTAGAAAAAAGGGCTAATGGTATCAGTCTATCTGGAGAAAGTAGTAAAGTTGCAATAAGAAAGAAACAAAAAGACAAGCTACAAAGTAAAGCCCGAGAAATAATTATAAAATTAGATGGGTTAGTTGATGAGTCACTGACCGAATGATTTTATAACAAGGCAATCAACAAGGACTAAAAACAGCGGGCTGTTTGCTCTGCTCCATTTTAGCCCACAATTTTTAGCCTGTTATTTAGGCGTTGGGGCTGTAGAATAACTCCTTTTTTGTAAATTCACGATAAATCTGGATTTTTAACTTGTTGTTTTATTTGATTAATAAATTTTAAAAAATAGCTGTGTTTTCTTGAAAAAAGAGAAATTCTACAGCCTCGCTATACAACCACAACTAACCACGGAGGTTAATTATGCCCCTTAAAACAATCTCCAATAAATACTGAGTACTTATATGATAGATAGTTTAAATTTCCTAATAGCAATAAGCACTTTCTACTCAATTGCCCAATTAACTTGTGCTATAACACACCCGCAAATTTATATTAAGAAATTACAAAATTTCTTTTACGGTTGGTTGGTATCAGTAATAGTCCTTGTTGGTTTGTTTCTATGGGATTTTTATGTTTTAGGTACAGAACCCTTAATTCGCAATGCGATCCCGTTTGTCATGTTTTTACTTTTTGTACATATCTTTTGTGGTTCTTTAGCTAATAAACTGGATGAATCCTAGGACACTCCATAAGACTATAAGCACTAATATAACTGAGACTACAGTAGTTAGGTTATGGTGCTCTCGCAAAAGAGTTTCGTGCTTATTTTTGAGCTTAATCCATAAGTTTTTTAACATTATTTATCCTTTTTATTAGATCCTGTTTGTGTATCTGACGAAAATTAATTTTAACACTACCAAAAGAGGTTTACGTTATGAACGATCCCGTTGCAATGGAATTGAACGAGCTTAATGAGATGTTGAAAACTTACCTTATAGAAGCTCCACTGTTTAATAAAAACTTAAAAGACAATAAAGATTTAGAAGTACTAATAAATAACTGGCATATAAATCACCATAGAGACTATGATGGCACACCTAAATGTAAACAGGAGTGGGTAGATAATATATCAAGTCATTTTGAAAACATTAAGAGTGAACTTGACACATCTGTTTGGGACTTATACCTGTTATATAAAAGTAAATTATCAGTAAGTAAGGGGTTCTCCGATCCAACTTCGTAGTACATCAAGTTCTCGATTACAGAGGTTACTTTCCTCCAAGAACTTTAGACGTTTTACAGCTAACATGGCTTCAGTGAGTTTCTGTTCTAAACCTTTACGAAGTTGTATTTGTTCGTGATCATCTTCCTGACCTTTAGAAGGATCTATTAGATAATCTATTTTAATTAAATGGCTTGGTCGGACTATAAGAAAATTTAACAGGACAAGCAGCAGTGTATCTAACTAAAATTTATAGATATTATATGCTTGCCTGTTAATTTAACGTTATACGTTTAAGGTAATTATGAATGTAATCTACAATTTAAAACCTCATCATATCGTTGAACTGTGTAAGTTATACAAAAGAGAATGGTGGACCAATACGCGTACATTAGAAGAAACTCAGCAATGCGTTACTGGTTCTCAAATTTGTATTGGCTTAGTTAATGAGGATGATTCATTGGAAGGTTTTGCAAGAGTCTTAACTGACTTTACATTTAAAGCGTTAATTTTTGACGTTATTGTTTCTGAAAATAGTAGGAAATGTGGCTTGGGAGATAAATTAATCAACTTAATTAAAGATCACCCACAACTTTCAACGGTTAAGTCATTTGAGCTTTATTGCTTGCCTGAACTTCAATTATTTTATAAAGAGCATGGCTTTACCACTGATGTTGGCGACATAAATTTAATGCGGTGTACAAACGTATAACAAGCGCATCAAATCTGACGTCACACATTGTCCTATTTTTTGCTTAAAAGAAAAGGCGCAAAAGCGTCCAACATGCTCCGTAGCTTATGTGGGCGTTATATACAATGGAGTTTTCTGTGTTTATCGTATCACTAACTTATAAAGTGGAATTGTCAGAAGTTGATAAACTTATCAGCGACCACATAGTTTTCCTTGAAAAATATTATGCTCTAGGTAAATTTATTGCATCTGGTCGTAAAGTTCCACGAATAGGTGGAGTAATTTTAGTTAATGCGTCAAATAAAGAAGAAGTGGGTTCAATAATAAAAGAAGATCCATTTCATATTGCTAATGTAGCAAATTACCAAGTAACAGAGTTTATCCCAACCATGGCAGCCAAAGAATTTGATGCCATTAAAAATTGCATATAACAAGCAATCAACTGGACGTATTACGGTTGTCATCGTTTTGCTCTTCAAAATGAAAAATCACTGCTCTTGATGTTTTATGGCTTTATTTGTAATAATTTTTGGATGTTTTTAATAATTGAGCTTATAATTTTTATTGTATATCGGCATACCCTTAGCTTTGTCTTATATACAAACATTTTGCCTCACTCTGGAGTTTCCTAAGTGAGGTTTTTTTATGTCTATAGAATTGTTAGAGCATCAATAAATACTTTGTTTAAACAGAGATATATCCGAGATAGGATTTTTGGGCAATATGTGGTTAAACCAATAATAGTAAGGGCTACCATGTTTTTAAATATTTATGATAGGTGAACATATCTTTAGAATAATTATACTTTTTATACAACTTTCTTGAATTGTACTTAAAAAGTCATAGGTTATCTTTTTATTATCTATATATGGTTATTATTTTTTTGATTTTTTTAAATTTTAATCATAATATTAAAAGATGGACACGATATTTTTTAAATTCATTGAGAACTTAAAATATATCTATTTATTAATAGTCATCCCTTTAAGTGCACTTAAGGGACATTTTGACGAATAAGGAAAAAAATGAAAGTATTTGCCGCAACTATTATGTGTTTGTTTAGCTTTAACTCTTTTGCTCTTGGAGTTTATGACTCGCTTGGTGAACCACAAAAAACATTATTAAAATCAATCGTATCGCAATTAGGTTTAGTTGATAAAAATAACTCAATAAAAACCAAAATTTATAATACGTCTAGTTTTGCATTTGATGGTGGTTGGAATTCTAAATGGTTTGGTTTAAACGACTTAAGCGGTTCAAAGTATGAAGATGATACGGAGAAAGGTTTTATTGAAGTTTCAATAAATCATGCAGATCAAGGTACTATTTTTATAACATATCTATATAAACCAGAAACCAAGCAAATAATTGTATTTACTAAGCAGGTTAGACATGGCCCTAAGAACTTAACATTGGAAATATTTGAAGAGAATAAATCTGATAAAGATTCTTATGTTTTAACCCATGAAGGTCCTAACTATGCGTTGTTACAATTAAAAGGTTTTGTAAGTTACCAGTTTTACAATATACAAAATGAAACGGGCTCTTTAGTATATACACGTCAGAATAAGATCGATTTATAGATCATAATAAGTTTCTTAATAAAATAATATAAATAGATAAAAGCTTAAAAAGGGCTAACTATATATTTAATCAAATTAATAGTTGCAAAGTTGGCACCAACGAAGTAGTTTAAACCACATATCCTTAGATATTCACGCCTCGACATAGTTCGGGGCGTTTTTGTATCTGATATAAAATTATCTTAACCCTATATTGCTTCGGCGGTATGGGGTTTTTTTATGCCTATTTTTAAGGAAGTGAAATGAAGCTTAATATGAAAGAGTTAACCATCGCAGACAAAATTGCGGTGTTTCTACCGTTTATTATTCTTACTCTGGTTGGTTTCGGACTGAAGTTTCCACCAGGGATTATTCAATCAGTTAGTTATAAATCGTTTGTTGCTGTAATAGCTTGTCTTAATTTATGGGCAGTATTGAGAATAATGGATTTGCAATCAGGCATTACTTTTAAAATGTGGTGGAGTAAAACTAATGAAAATAATAAAGGTATTTACATTGCTTGTAGGCTTGTTGCTTACGCCTTGGTTGTTTGCTTCATCTTTGCATTCGCTTAAATATGATATTCAATTTAAAACTGCTTTCAGTCGATACATGCCAGGGCATGATTATCGATTATTAAAAGCACAATGTTTCCAAGAAAGCCGTTTTGATAATAGAGCGGTTTCACCTGTTGGCGCTAAAGGCTTATGTCAATTCATGCCGTTCACTTGGAAAGAAGCGCAGGCCGCGCTTAACTTTAGCGAATCAGCCTTTAGTTCAAAGCACAACATCAATGCTGCAGCATGGTATGACAGTAAGATGTTTAACTTTTGGTCTAGTCGAAGGCCAATGCAAGACCGTTATAATTTAATGTTTGCTAGTTATAACGCGGGTGCTGGTAACTTACATAAAGCTCAGAAGCATTGTAATAATGCTTTGTTATTTAATGCCATTATGAAGTGCTTACCTTTGATTACAGGTAGACATGCAAGAGAAACCAGAACATATGTGAACCGTATTAACCAGTATTTAAAGAGGCTGAGGTGATTAAAAGTTTATTGATTGTCGTTACTGTGTTGGTTGTTGTTTGTCTTAGTCTATGGTGGAGAATAGATCATTTGAACTCAGCTAACCTGGCATTAAAAGATAATGCGAGCCAGTATAAAAAAACGATAGAGGCTAATGAGGTAACTATATTAGCTCTGAAAGCTTCTTTCATAAAGCAAGATAAGTTATTGGTTAAGCAGCAACAATCTAATCAATCACTTCATACCGCATTAAAACATAAGCAAAGAGAGCTATCTAAGCTAAGTGAATCGAATGAAAGTATTAAAAGTTGGGCTAATGAGTCTATTCCCGTTGATATTAATCGCTTGCTCATCAACACCAAAAGTGCTGATTAAAACCAAATATATAAGGGTCTTACCGCCTCTATCTCTAATACAAGATGTGCCGGAGCCTAAGTGGGAAGGGAGAACCAATCAAGATCTTGTTAAATACATAATTGAACAAGAATTAGTTATCAAGCAATGCAACAGTGATAAGCAGTTGCTAAGGGAGTTTTTAAATGAATGAACTACTAACCAAGATAAGCTATTCATTCTCTGCTTTTTTGTCGTTTATCTCTTTAACCAGCCTTAATGATATTGCTTTGTTGATTGGTATTTTCTTAGGTGTAATGACCTTCATTGTCACTTGGTTTTACAAGCATAAAACTTACAACTTACAAGTTAAAACAGCTTCTTTGATGGCAAAAAGTAAGCAGAAATAATGTTGATATGTTATCCGCTTGCATAAAGAAAAAGGTACTTCTGGGGCGCTGATACACACGGGGGCGCTGAACTCCCGACGATTGGCTACTTCTCGGTTTCTAAGGGCATCAGCAGCAGGCTTATAAAACACTCTAAAATCACTTCGAGAATTCCATGACTAAGAACCAGCATCAATACAATATTTCTCAGATTGGTGAGATGTTTGGATTTGGACGAAACACAGTTCGTAAAAGGCTTAAGCAAGGAAATGTTGTGCCATCTGGGCGAGAAGGTAATGCTGATTTATATTTACTTTCTGAAGCTGGGCCTGCTGTTTTTGAAAGTATGGGGACAGCTGGATCAAGTGGATCTTTAATTGATCCTAATTTACTTAAACCTGGTGATAGATTGTCATGGTATCGGTCTGAAACAGAGCGTCTTAAATTTGAGCTAGAAACTGGACAATTATGCTTAGCTGAAGAGGTAAGAAATGAAATGGCAAACCTTGCTAAGCCGATGATCGCAGAGTTAGAAATTCTTCCTGATATTCTTGAGCGAGATTGTGGATTATCTCCTGACGCGGTAGTGATGGTCCAAGAGAAAGTTGATGATTTACGTAATTCAATTTCACAAAAGATAATGCAGCTATGAATTATGCAGATGTTACCAAGATACGTTTAGATATCGCGTCCAGTATTGCTGCTCCATTGCGCATGCCTGTCGCTGATGCTGCTGAAAAGTTTATGAGGGTACCTAAAGGTGGTTCTAATTCGATTCCTTGGGATGCAAGTCTAGCGCCTTATGTTATTGAACCTATGAATTGTTTAGCATTACGTGAATATGATGCGGTTATATTTGTAGGTCCTGCTCGAACGGGTAAAACCAATGGATTGATTGAAGGTTGGTTAACACATGTATTAGTTTGTGACCCTTCAGATATGTTGATTGTTCAATTAACGGAAGAAAAAGCACGTGAGTTTAGTAAAAAAAGAGTTGATCGCTGTTTGCGTGTTAGCCCTGAACTCAACAAACGTTTAAGTCCCTTCCGTAATGACAACAATGTGCACGATAAGATATTTAGGGATGGTACCTATTTAAAAATTGGATGGCCTTCAATCAATGTATTGAGTTCGTCTGATTATCGATATGTTGCACTAACGGATTATGACCGTTGGGATACCGATATTGATGGAGAGGGAGATGGTTTTTCATTAGCCAGTAAACGTACTACAACTTTTATGAGCTCTGGTATGACAATGGCTGAAAGTTCACCTGGCTTTGATGTTGATGACCCTCGTTGGAGACCTAAAACACCTCATGAAGCACCACCATGTGAAGGTATTATTTCATTATATAATCAGGGCGACAGACGAAAGCTATATTGGCAATGTCCACATGCAGAGTGCAATGAATATTTTCAACCAGTTTACGAAACTTTTGCCGGCTATGAAAATGCACCAGATGCTAAAACGGCTTCAGACGGTGTCTATATGGTTTGTCCTCATTGCAAAAAACGAATTGATAGCCATCAAAAACGTGGTTTAAATAAAAAAGGAGAATGGTTAAAAGAAGGTCAAAAAATAGATAAGCATGGTGTTGTGACAGGTCACGCAAGAAAGAGCCGAATTGCGTCTTTTTGGATGGAAGGGCCTGCAGCGGCTTTCCAAACTTGGCAGCAGATAGTTTATAAGTTTTTAAGTGCTGAAGAAGAATATGAATTAACTGGATCCCAAACTAAATTAAAAGCAGTCACTAATACCGATTTAGGTAAACCATATATTCCTAGAAGCGGTGTTGATAATTGTACCGTTGAAGAGTTAATGGCGAGAGCTGAACCAGGACTTAAAAGAACCGTACCTCAAGGTGTTCGTTTTTTAGTTGCAACAATCGATGTTCAAGGTGGTAGAAATTCTCGATTTGTAGTTCAAATTGTTGGCTATGGTCAAAGTGGAGAAAGATGGCTAATTGATCGGTATAACATTAAATATTCAACTCGTTGCGATGACGATGGTGTTGCTGAACGTATTAACCCTGCAGGTTATGCAGAAGATTGGGATTTAATTATTTCTGATGTTATCCATAAAGCATATAAGTTAGATGATGATTCAGGTAGAAGAATGCCGATTCAATTTACAGCTTGTGATCATGGTGGTGAAGATGGTGTTTCAGATAATGCTTATAAGTTTTATCGTAGACTGAAAACAACTGGCTTGCATCGTCGTTTCTTTCTCGTTAAAGGAGCTAGTAGTTTAAATAGTAAAATAATCAACCAAACCTTCCCTGATAATACAAA
Organism: Psychromonas arctica; assembly: GCF_036697365.1. Classification (GTDB taxonomy): domain Bacteria; phylum Pseudomonadota; class Gammaproteobacteria; order Enterobacterales; family Psychromonadaceae; genus Psychromonas; species Psychromonas arctica_A. Next base: position 191,953 of record NZ_JBAHZA010000001.1, on the reverse strand, counting down.
CAATTCAGCCCGTAAAGCTAAAGCATACGGTGATGTGCCTTTGTATTTATTGCAAACAAATGAGTTAAAAGATCGTTTAAGTGCATCACTCGAACGTGATCAAGCTGGGCCAAATTATATTCATTTCCCAGATTGGTTAGGTGAATGGTTTTATGAGGAGTTAACCGCAGAAGTACGGAATAACGGGAAGTGGACCAAAATATCTGTTAGGGCCCGAAATGAGGCTATCGATTTGTTTTGTTATGCCAATGCTATTTTACTGCTTAAAGGTTACGACAAAATAAAATGGGATAGTCCACCAGTATGGGCTAAAGCTTGGGATGAAAACCCTAATCTTATTAATGGCCATGAATCAATTAAACCTCTTCGAGAGCCTCTAAAAAAACAGATAACACCCCAAAAACCTAAATCACCGGCGACAAATAATAATTTTCTATCAAACACTAATAAAGGAAGCAGCTGGTTATGATCACTAAAGATAAATGTCTCGCAATGATTGCTAAATATGAGCAAGCAGAAATAGAAGTGCTTGAAGGTAAAAATGTGATGATAGGAAACCGTATGTTTCAGTCTGAAAGTTTAGGTGAAATTATCAAAGGCCGCCAAGAATGGGAACGTCGTTTATTGCGTTTCAATCGTCGTAGCAACTCTCCAAAAACAATCCGTTTCATTTAAGGTACCTATGAATTTATTTGAAAAGAGCATCTTGGCTATAGCGCCTGGGTGGGCATCGTCACGTGCTGAAAATAGACATAAAGTAAATGCATATGAAGCTGCTCATCCAAGTCGAACACATAAAGCAAACAAAGAAAGGCGCAGTGCAAACCAAGCTGTGTTTGCAGCAGGGAAATCACTTAGAGAACAAGCGCGTTGGTTAGATGAGAACCATGATATTTCGATTGGTATTTTAGATAAGTTTGAAGAAAGGGTTATAGGGCCCACAGGTATCATGATTGAACCGCAGCCACGTAAGTTAAGTGGTGATATTGATATTGAATTAGCTGAAAAAATAAGTGAAAAGTTTAAAAATTGGAGCTTAAAACCTGAAGTGACAGGACGCTTTACTCGTTCCCAAATGGAACGCCTAGTTTTACGTTCTTGGTTACGAGATGGCGAAATGTTTGCTCAACAGATCAAAGGTAATGTTGCTGGTTATCGATATTTGACTGACACCCAATATGCCATTGAATTACTAGAAGCTGACTTTGTTCCTATTTTCAGCGATGTAAGTAAGCGTATTAATCAAGGTATTCAATTAAATAATTGGGGTAGAGCCATTGGTTATCATATTTTATATGACCACCCAGCCGAAGCATTCAGTACAAAAAGCAAAATAGTACCTGCAGATAAAATGTTACATCTAGCATTAATTAAACGTATTCATCAAATTCGTGGCGTCACTATTTTTCATGGGATCATTACTCGACTAAGTGACTTGAAAGAGTACGAAGAATCAGAACGTGTTGCGGCACGTATTGCAGCTGCCCTTGGGATGTATATAAAAAAGGGCTCCCCAGATTTATACGATGTTGAAAATGCTAAAGAAACTTCTCGTCATTTTGATTTAGCACCAGGTTCCACTTTTGACGAATTATTACCTGGTGAAGAAGTTGGAATGGTTGAATCAAATAGGCCAAGTGCACAAGTCGTTCCATGGCGAAGTGGTCAAATAAAAGCTGTTGTGGCTGGTGTTCGTGGTAGCTACAGCTCAGTTGCGCGTGATTATGGTGGTTCATACTCTTCACAACGTCAAGAGTTAGTCGAATCCACTATTGGTTATGAAGTTATTCAAGATGAATTTGTCTCTCAATGGTCACGTCCCATTTACCGAAATTGGTTAGAAATGGAATTATTAAATGATCTGCAATTACCTCCTGATTTAGATCGAGATACTTTATTTGATGCGCTTTATTTAGCCCCAACAATGCCATGGATTGATCCAAAGAAAGAAGCTGATGCATGGGAAACCTTAAAAGAAAACCATGTTGCCAGTGATGCTGAATGGATTAGGAGTCGTGGTAAATCTCCGCGTGAAGTGAAGCGTCAAGTTGCAGCAGAGCAAGCAGAAACCCCTAAGCCAGTTGAAAAAACGAAGAAGGAAAAAAACATTGAAGAAGAATAAAACTGGCATGTTCATGCCCAAAGCAAAAGCAAATGATGAAAATGCTAATTCTTGGTTTTCTATAAAAGCACAAAGTAATAACAACGCTGTTATTAAACTATATGACGAAATTGGTGGATGGGGTGTAACGGCTAGAAATTTTGCCCAGGAGTTAGCTAATTTAGGTGATATTAAAAATATTGAGTTACGAATTGATAGTCCAGGTGGGGATGTTTTTGAAGGTATTACTATTTATAACCTTTTAAAAGGTCTTGATGCCTACGTGACTGTTTATATCGACGGGCTTGCTGCATCAATGGGCAGTGTTATTGCAATGGCAGGTGACAAAATCATTATGCCATCCACTGCTTTTATGATGATTCATAAGCCATGGGGAGGGCAAGTTGGTGATGCCGATGATCTAAGAGCTTATGCAGACTTATTAGATAAAGTAGAAACAACATTATCAGAAACCTATATGAAAAAAACAGGATTAGGTGCTGAAGAAATTGCTGCTTTATTAAAAGAAGAAACTTGGTTCAGTGGAGCTGAAGCCGTTGAAGCGGGTTTTGCTGATGAATTAAGTAATCAATCACAAACAACCCACTATGCAAATTCAAAAAGAATGGAGAATTACAATATGCCAGATAAATTAAAAGCGTTGATGAAACCAAAAGCTTCGACAACACAACAACCTACAGTGCCTAATGCTGTTGCAACTGAAGCTGATATTCTTGCTAGAGTTCAAGAAGCAGAAGTGACTCGTCGCGCAGGTATTAGTAATATCTTTGCTAATTTTGGTGGTAAACATAAAGATATTGAAAATGAATGCTTATTGGATATGTCTTGTTCTGTTGATGCAGCAAAAGACAAAGTATTAGCTCATTTAGGCAAAGGTACAGTACCAGCAATACCTCAAGACCAATCACATTTTCATGCTGGTAATGGCAATATCGTTGGTGACAGCGTTGCTTCTGCTATTTTATCGCGTGCCGGTCATCAAGCCCGTGATGCTGATAATATTTATAATAACTATAACTTACGTGAATTAGCACGTGCATCGTTAGCAGATCGTGGTATTGCATGTTCTACGCAGGCACCACTTGCCATGATTGGTATGGCATTTACACACACTAGTTCTGATTTTGGTCAAATATTGATTGATGTTGCTCATAAGTCATTATTAAAAGGTTGGGAAGATTCAGCAGAAACCTTCGAAATGTGGACTAATAAAGGTTCACTAAGCGACTTTAAAACGTCTAATCGAGTTGGTTTAGATGAATTAGGTTCACTGCGCAAAGTGAAGGAAGGAGCTGAATATAAGTACATTACAACATCAGACCGAGCAGAACAGATTGCATTGGCGACTTACGGCGAAATTTTTGCTATTACTCGACAAGCCATTATTAATGATGATTTATCTGCATTAACACGTATTCCTACTATGATGGGACGCGCTGCAAAAGCCACTATTGGTGATTTGGTTTATGCCATTCTAACCAGTAACCCAACAATGAGTGATAATAAAACTTTATTTCATTCTGAACACGGTAACACTGGTACTGGTTCAATTAGTGATATTAATGCATTAGATAAATTGCGTCAGTTAATGCGTAAACAAAAATCAGGTAAACGTAACCTGAACATTCGCCCAGAATATATCTTAGGTCCAACCGCATTAGAAGCTCAAGCAAATCAAACGATTCGTTCAGCTTCTGTTAAAGGCTCTGATGCAAATAGCGGTATTGTTAACCCATTACAAAACTTTGCGACTTATATTGCTGAGCCGCGTTTAGATGATGATAGCGCTGTAAAATTCTACATGGCAGCTGCACAAGGACAAGATACCATTGAGGTTGCTTACCTTGATGGAATTGATACACCGTACATAGAGCAGCAAGAAGGATTTACTGTTGATGGCGTATCAACGAAAGTTCGAATTGATGCTGGTGTTGCGCCATTAGACTATCGTGGTTTTGTTCGTTCAACAGGAGCTTAATCTGCATTAATAAACATTTCAGCCTCTGTTTTTACAGGGGCTTTTTATTACCTGAAATTTAATAAGTGAGAATAATCATGGCTAAAAATTATGTTGCAAATGGTATGACAATGGATCTGCAATTAAGCAAAGATGTTGCTTCTGGAGATCCTGTCGTGGTCGGTAAACAAGTTGTTGTTGCTGCTGTTGATGGAAAAACGGGTGAAACAATAACAGTTAATACATGCGGTGTATGGAGCTTGCCAAAGACGACAGGGGCTATTGGACAAGGCGATGAAGTATTCATTACTTCTGATGGTGATATCACCACAACTGCAACAGATAACACTGCTGTGGGTTACGCGTTTGAAGCAGCTGGCGCATCAGACACAACCGTTAACGTAAATATTGGTTAATACAAATGGGATTCAGTGAGCGATTTGCTAAAAAAGAAGCAATGGCATTAAAACGGCTCGGTGATTCAGTGGTTTATCATGAATATGATAAGCCACCTGTAGAAACGTTTGCCATTATTGATCTTGATGTTGAACATCCTGGTGAATATGGAACAGACACTCTGACAGAAATAACTTTATCACGTGAAACTCATTTAAATATAGCTAACAACGATGAAGTCACTCGAGGAGGGGTGACTTATCGTTTAACTAGAAAGCTACGTGTAGAAGGAAGTCTAATTACCTACAGTGGTGTAGAGGTTTAATATGTTCGAGGATGATTTAAAAATAGCCCAAACAACGTTAAGGGGGCTTCCTAGTCATGTTGATAAGGCTCAAACGAAAGCTATCAATGCTGCTACACGTAAAGCATTAACGCTTGCTGTAAATGACATCAAATCTCAAGTAAACCTTAAATCTGCTTACATTCGTTCTAAATTAAAAATATCTCAAAAAGCAACAATCAAAAAACCTGAAGGTATTTTGAGTGCGGAGTCCCGGGGCGTTTTATTAGATAGGTTTGATGGGCAGCAAGTTGTAACCCGATCTAAAAATATTAAACGTTCAAAAGGCGATCGTTTTCGAGGTATTTCTGCTGGGTACAAATCTAAAGGAGTTACGGTAAAAGTTAAAGCGAAAGGAGCGACTAAGTTTTTGAAAGGGTTTTATATTCCTTTAAAAAATAATACTGGTGTTAATAACATGGGAATTGCCGTTCGTACTGGGCGCGATAAAAATGATTACAAAGTTTTATATGGACCGAGTGTAGGGCAAACATTTCAAACCGTTCGTAAAGATATTTCTCCCATGGCACGTGAATTACTCATTACTGAACTGCTAAATGAATTGGAGTTGATTTCATGAATGAAAATTTAAAAATATTGGAAATAAGAGATGAAATTAAAGGCCGTTTAAATTTGCTTGAAAACGTTGAAGTACGCGATGGTTATTACGCAATGTTTACCGAAGTAAAGGGGAGATTGGCCGTAATTCAATTTGATGCTGAAGGTATTGAGTTGAGAAACCAGCAAAGCTACAAAGCCTCTCGTTCTTTGTATATCGTTTTATCAGTACCTATGAGAATCGGTGCTTTTGATGAGTTAGAGCAATTGCTTTTTGATACTCGGTCACTTTTATTCGCCGAACGACAAAAAAATTTAAATGGTTTAGTTGTTTCATTTAAAACATCAGGTGATTCGGTATTTGAACCTGCTAAAACAGGCAATTTTATCACTGTAACTATTCCAGTTAACGTGGTTTATACACAAAATCTTTAATAAATAGGAGTCATTATGACTGTAGAAACAATTAATGAACAATACATTGGTTCGGGTATCGTTTATGTAGATGGCCGAGATGTAGGTAACGTAAGTGCATTAGATTTTACGCTTGAAGTGGAAACAAAAACTCGCCCATCATATCGACCTGGCGGTGGTAATATTGCTTCATCTTCACGTGTTCGAAGTGTTTCATTATCTGCAACACTTGATTCATTTAATAACTCTAATCTATCGTTAGCATTACGTGGTGTTGTTGATACTAAAGAGTCTAAACAAATCACTAATGAAAAACTTATTGCAATTGTACCTGGCTTAGTAGAAACATCTGAAATGCTTGATATTGCAAAAACGATAACAGTAACGAACGTTATTACTGAGGGAAGTACCGAAGATCTTAAAACTTTTGAAAAAGGAGTTGATTTTGAAGTTACTGCAGCAGGCATAAAACCATTAGTCAAAGGTGATATCACAGAAGATATGCTGTTGAACGTTACTTATACCACTCGCGCGGCATCTGCATTACAAGCTTTAGTTGAATCAGGTAAAGAAGTTAAAATGATTTTTGATGGCATTAATGATGACAATGGTAGTCCATCAGTTGTTAAAGTTTATCGTTGGAAACCTGCGCCAGCTGCAGGGCTTAGTTTGATTGGTGATGACTACGGTGAATTTCAGTTAGCCGGTGATGTATTGGCAGATGACAGTATCACGGCAACAGGTAAGTCTAAATTCTTCGTTCGAGAAGCTGCCAGTATTTAAGTAAGTCTTTTAATATTTTTAACAATTTCTTGCAAATGTGGAACCAGTGACGTAATTTAAAACGCATATCATTAGATAGCCACATATAAAGAAAACCCCAACAATGTTAATTCGTTGTTGGGGTTTTTTTATGCCTGTAGAAAAATTTACAACATTAAGAAAAGGTGCATCATGAGTATTAAAGACACGCTTATTTCATTAAAAATTAAAGCGGAAAACTTACTCTCAAAAGATGCTAATGAAGCCGCTGATTCATTAGGAGTGTTGCAGGGTAAAAGTAAGGAGTTAAGAACCAATTTAAAACTACTTGAAAATCAAAAAACGCTGATTAAACAATTTCAATCGCAAACTGCTGCAGTTGAAAAAAATGAAGCTGCATTTAATTTATTAAGTGAACGTGCAGTTACATTACGTAAAAAAATTGAAGAAACAGGTGATCCAACAGGGCAATTTAATGTTCAATTAGAAAAAACAGAATCTGCTGTTAAAAAATCTGCGAGTGCTTTACTAACAAAAAACACGGCCTTGAACAAAGTTCGAAATAGTTTAGATAAAGCTAATGTCGATACAAAAGACTTAACGAAAAGTGAAGCAAAACTTAATACTCAAATAGACAAAAGTAAGTCTGTATTGGCTAAGTTTTCAGGCCAAATGCGTAACTTAGGCGAAGAAACAAAAGTTGTTGAGGAAAAGTCTAAGGGCTTTTCATTTGTAAAAGCCGCTTATTGGGCAGCAGGTGTTATTGGCGTTACCAGTTTATTAAATAGAATTAAATCTCTATCTGTTGATGTGTTAACCACTGGCGATAAATTTGAAGGCTTGCGTATTCAAATGGATGCTTTGATGGGCTCTATTGCTGAGGGAGAGCGGGCAACTGAGTGGATTAAAACGTTTACACAAAATACACCTTTGCAACTTGAACAAGTTACAGAAACTTTCGCACGCTTAAAATCTTTTGGGTTAGACCCAATGGATGGTTCTATGCAGGCCATTATCGATGCGTCTGAAAAGTTAGGTGGGGGGATGGAGCGGGTAGAAGGTATCTCCCTTGCTCTCGGACAAGCTTGGGCTAAACAAAAACTGCAAGGAGAGGAAATCTTACAACTTGTGGAGCGTGGGGTTCCTGTTTGGGATTTACTTGAGAAAGCAACTGGTCGTAATACCCTTGAACTACAAAAATTAAGTTCACAAGGTAAATTGGGTCGTGATGTTATTAAACAGCTAACAGCTGAAATTGGTAAAAGTGCTGAAGGTGCTGCTGCTGCAAATATGGGCCGTTTAACTGGTTTGGTTTCTAACTTAAAAGATCAGTACCAGCTATTTTTAAATCAAGTAGCTGAAAGTGGGGCGTTAGACTATGCAAAGGACCAATTAACATTATTAACTCAAACTATTAAAGCAATGTCGGACGATGGCTCATTAAATAAATGGGCTAAAAATATATCTGATACTTTCGTTAATTTTGTTGAAGGTGTGAAATCATCCGCTCAATGGTTGTATAAATTTAAAGATGCAATCATTGCTGTTGGTGAAACTGCATTAAAAATAAAACTTGCACAGATGTTTTTGGGATTTGGTCTTTCAGCATCGAAAGCAGTGGCGTCCTTATTTACAGTTAAAGGTGCTGTAGAGGCAACAACATCGTCTTCAAAAGTTCTTTCCAATGTTTTAAAAGCAACGCTAGTTGGTGCGCTTGTTTTTACTACCACTCAAATCTATCGGGTTGTAGATGCATGGCGAGAAATGAAAGCTGCAGAAGACGCTGCAACTGAATCGGCAAAAACAGCAAAAGAAATAGCCGTTCAAAAAACAAAACAGTTAAAAGAAATATCGAATCAACTTGGTATTAATATTTCTTCAATGGAACAGTTTTTAGAGCTAGAAGAAAAAGGAGTGATTGTATTTAATGAAGCCACAAATAGTTACATTAAATCCAATGATGAACTTGCTAAACAAACTGAACTGCAGCAAAAAAATGCGGAAGTATTAGAGGCAGCAACGATACCGAGTATAGAGCGTTTAAAGTTAAAATTTGAAGATCTGCAACGAGAGGGAAAAAGCACTGTTGATGCTATAGGTGATATTGCAGAAGCGATTGATGTTGATAATCCAGAAAGCTTACAGTCAGTTATTGATACCTTGAAAATACTCAAAGACCAGGGGCAAGTAACTGCTACAGATATTGAAACGGGTCTGCGTCTTCAACTTAAAAACCTAAATGATAAAGAACTCGCCATTTTAAAAAAGAGCGTACCTGAAACATTTGATTTGTTGGGTGTGAGCATTAAATCCGTTGCCAATGAAGTTGATCCATTACGGACTCTTTTTACTTTGCTTGACTTAGATTTAAATGAAATTAGAGGTGGCTTTACTGAAACGGGTAAAACAGCTTTAAGTACCTTTAATAGTATTACTGAAACGGCTACAGCCTCATCTGACGATATTGTTGCTGCTTTTGATGGCGTGATCACAAAGGTAAAAACAGTGTCAGAATTGGATACGCTACGTGAAAAAATTGAAGAGTTAGGTAAAGATGGAGTGATTTCTATCGAACAACTGGAGGAAGCATTAGATAAAATAAATATTAAAACTGCTGAAGTAACACCAGGCATTAATTCACTTAGTGAAGCTTATAAGCAATTAGGGTTTGAATCACAGTCCGCGTTAAATAAAGCGAATGAATCTCTTCGTGAATCCTATGATTTAATTAAAAATAGTACTGCTCCCATTGAAGATAAAAAGCTAGCGTTTTTAGCTTATGCCAAAGCGACCATTGAAGCTAATAGTGGAGTAATTACATCAGAACTAAAAGTGCAGGCCTCTATTCTTGGTGTTAAAAATGAGTTGATATTACAAGATAAAGCATTACAAAATAACACAGACCAATGGATAAATAGATCAAATGTTATTGCAGAGTCTTCAGAAACTATTTCACAAGCATATCAGAAGCAAAAAGCAGCTGAAAAGACTGCACAAGATAGTGCAGGTAAAAGCTATTCTGCAATCTTAGCAACTCGTGATGCAACTGATTTAACGACACTATCGATTAGTGAACTTAATGATGAGATTGAAGAGCAAAGTAATCGAATATATGCCAATAGACAAGTTCAAAGTGCTTGGTGGAAAACGATTGCGGAAAATCAAATAGTGTTCGACCAACAAACATTGGCTATTGCAAAGCAAACATTATCGTTAAGGACATTAGAACAAGCTTTTGATGCTACTGAAACTCCCACACTTGCAATGATTAATAATACACAAGGCGCCATTGATAAGCTCGATAAGCTTGATGACACAACCCTAACATCACTTAATGCACAGCTTGATTCCGCGAGGAGCAAATTACAATCTTTACAAGAAAATGCAGAGTCTGCATTAAGTAGTGTTCAAGATGAATTGGATTATCTGAATGGTAACTCAGAAAGCATCGAAAACAGAGCTTATGAAGCTAGTATTTCCGCATTAAGAGAGCAGTTAGCAACCGCAACTGATTATCAAGATTCTCAATCAATTAGAGACTTAAACGAAGCTATAGCATTAACAGAAAAACTGCATAATCAAAAAGTTGAAGCAATTCAGGCTGAGTCAGAAGCTGCTTTAGCTGCAGAAAGTGCTGAGCTTGTTAATAACAGTACCGGTAATGAAAGCGAAACGATCTCAAGAGTGACCGAGACGGTTGTTGTAGAGTTAAATTTAGGAGGGGAACAAGTATCAATCCCTACAACAACAGAAGGCAAAGATGATTTACTTTCATTACTCTTAAATAATCAACTGGTGACTGTTTAAATCGTTTCATCAATTCGAATCAATACCTCTTTTACACCCCCTTTAAAAACTCACTTACATAATAAATAGGATTTCATTGCATGATTTCATTGAATGCCATTGAACTACCGTCCGGTTTACGTTGGTTAGCTAACTTGAGCTACTGCCCAATTAAACAAGAATCTAGAACCTCAATAACAGGGCGACTAATTTTAAATCGAGGAAAAATGTTAGACGGGCGCCCAATTGTGTTGGTAGGAAATAGTAATGCCTGGTTAACACTTGCAAAAGTAAAAGAAATCAGCGAATTACGCTTAACACCTACTTTAATGGAACTTAATTATCACGGTACTACTTATAAAGTTCGTTGGGATTACGGCGATGAATCTCATTTTGTCGCTACACCTCTTTTCGATAATAGCGATGCTGAAAGTGACGATGATGAATACACGTTGGATACCATTAAATTAATCGAGGTACTCGAATAAATGACAATCTATAAAAGCGATATAAAGCTGTTTGCCTCAAAAAATATGACAGATGAAGATGATGGCGGCGGTGCGATGACGAATGTTGAAATTGTATCTGGTCAGCATAATTCTATCTTTCCAGATATTTCAGACTTAGATAGAGCTTATGGTTCTGTCAATATTCGAAGTGTGCATTTAAAAGCGGATGCTGATACTGATGAAACTTATTACGGTGCAACTATTGGGCTATCTGAAACACCGGTTGATGATGACGTTGCCGTTACGTTAATGAGCGTGAATGACCCTTACGCAACACGTAAAGAATCGCAGGAAATCATTGAAAGTTATCTTGCTAAATCAGCTAAATATTCAGGCGAAGTCTATGGTGCTCAATTAATTGGGCAACGTTCTATTCGAATTATTCAAAGAAAAACCATTACACCACCGTCAATTGGTGATGTGTTTGTTCTTTTAAATCCATCTAATGGGGAAGAACAATACATTAAAATCAAATCAGTTGAGACGGAAATACAATATTTTACTTATCCCGTGAATATTGATTTTGAACGTTTAATCGTTACATGTGAAATAACGGCCCCATTAAAATTTGAGTTTTTAGGTGTTGATGCCAATCCTTATGACCCGACTAGCAGCACCTCTGCAATCTATGGCACAACAGTTGCTGATGCAGCTAATTATTACAGCACTAAGAAATTAAAGTTTGATGCTGAATTTGGTGCAAGTGCGTTGCAAGTGGACTCTATTTATACGCAACTAGTCCCATCAACCACCGTACAAACGGCACATGTTAATCAATCAGTTGTTAAAAATGTGGATGTCACACTGGATGCAGGTAATGGTGAATTAGTTGACGTTCCTATGACAATTGAAACGCAACAAATAAATATTACGTTAGCCAATCAGGGATATGTTTATACACAAACGTTAGTGCCTGTTCCCGATCCTGGTACGCTTACTATTTCTTATATGGTGCAAGGTGACTGGTATGATTTAGTCGATAATGGCGATCGTACATTGTCAGGTGCAAGTTCGAGCTATGGCACGGCTCAATATGATGAATTAGGCAATTTATCAATGACATTAGGCGCATTACCTGATGTGGGCAGCATCATTTTAATGCAATATGCACAGGCAAGTAGCTACCTTAAAAAGGTTGATGATATTGATTTTACACGTGAGATTGAATTGGTTTTTTCTAGCCATGTAAACTTCCATTCTTGTGTGATTAGTTGGGAAGATGGTAACAAAACGGCCACTATTATTGATGGGGTTATTTCAGGCGATGCAACTGGGGTAATGGATTCATCAACCTACTGCACATTAATACCAAATGAAACGCCTGCTTCAGATACGGTTTTTCTATTTGAATGGGATGATTATTTAGATACTACGCCATATTACATTAGAAACCTTACACAGGAATATGTTCGATTTAGTGCTGATGTGTCAGGCCGTGCCTCAATACAGTTACGCGCTAATATAAGTGAAAAGAACGTTAGTATTTCATTTAATGTTGTTCCATCAGTCTCTGAGATTATTAGCGGTACTGAGCTTTATATCCCACGTGAAATTAAGTTGTACGATGATGGGTTGGGACTGATTAAATTAGCGGCAGGCAGTAACGCCCTTAACCCTGTGGTCGGCACCATTGATTACGTGAGCGGTAAAGTGCTAATAGACGAAGTATTTGATGTTGATTTTGTTAAACGTGTCATGACGTCTTATTTGTATTCCTATGGTAGTGACGCACACGGCGGTTCAAGAACGATTTATCGTCAATCAGGTACAACCACAGCAAGAGTGCCTGTGAACTCTTTAAATGAAAGCAATCCGATTATTTATGTTGAATATACAGACAATTCTGAAGATACCGTGTCGTCTATCTTTGCAGGCCAATTAGAAAAGGCTATTCCTTCCTTCAAAGCCTCTATTGAAACCTATCAACAAGAACTGATTAGTGGCAGCGTTTCATTTTATTACAATGCGCGACTCATTAAAGAAAGTGGTGGCTTGTTGTTTGATGGCGGTTCAGAGGTCGGCACCTTAGATAATGATTCAGGTGAGATAGTACTTAACACTTGGCCTAAAGGTGATGGTTTGTTATCACTAAATAGTGGCTTTGTTTATAACGGCGTAGCACCTCTTACCCAATCAATCACATTTTTGACCGCAGGCAACCCAGTTGTATCTCAATCACTGAGCGTTAATGCTAAGAATTACGCCAATGAAACGATTAATGCGATTACTGATGAAAATGGTGTAATTTCAGGTGAAAACTTTGATGGCCACATTGATATTGATTTAGGCATCGTGACCGTCATTAGTGATGCGCTATTAGACACCTCAAGTATTTATTACAACTGTGTTTCTTATAGCTACCTGCCGTTGTCATCCGATATTTTAGGGCTAGATACGATTAAATTACCGAGTGATGGCCGTGTTCCTATCTACCGTGAAGGTGATGTGTGTGTTGTTCACCAGGACGAAGAAATTGAAATTGAAGTAACTGCAAATCAACAGTACCAATTGCCTCATGTTCGTATTGCTCAATTATCGGTGGTAGGCGTTAATTATTCAGTTGACCTGGATGCAGGTGTGGTCACTTTTACTGAAGCGGGTAATGCCATTATTAACTATCGTTTTGAAGATATGTTTTTGGTTGCAAGCGTTGATATTTCAGGGGTAATTAAAGCGGCTCGCCCATTATCTCATGCTTACGATGCAGAAAAAGCCAAGGTCGCCAGTGTATTAGTGGCTGATGATATGTTTGCACGTTACACCAACTTATTTGACCAAAATACTTGGACGGGTGTGTTTAGTGATGATCGAATTGGAACAGAAGCGTCTGTTGCTTATAACGACACGTTATACCCTGTTCAAGTCACCAATGATGGTTGTATTACAGAACGATTTGCCATCGTGTTTACTACATCAACCGCATTCAAGTTGGTCGGTGAAAATGTTGGTCAAATTGCCGTTGGTGATGTCAATACAACGTTCGCACCCATCAACCCCGTATCAGGAAAACCGTACTTCACAATGAACCATTTAGGGTGGGGTTCTGGTTGGTCAGCAGGCAATGTTGTTCGTGTTAATTTCGTTGGTGCGGTTTATCAGCTGAACTTGATAAGAACGGTTTTACAGAGCGATCCTAAAGCCTCATTAGATAACGACCAATTTGCTATCCAAACCCGTGGTAACACGAACAAAGAAACATAATTTAATATTAAATTTTAAGGTGAATAATAATGAAAATATATCCAAATAAATTTTTTGGTAGCAATATGCAAGGTGCCCCACAAGTTTCAGAGGATAGTTCGCCAGGTCAGGTTTCTGCTCTTTTAAAAGCAGTTTTAGTCGATGGTTTTGGTTCGCTAGCACCTGACTCTATTGTTTTTGATGCTCAGACTTCATTGGCTAAAGCAAGTTTTTCAAGCGGGCATTCCTACGTTAATGACTCTATTTTGTTGTTTGAAGGTGTCACTCCTTCTGATTACAACGGTGAGCATCGAGTTATCAGTGTTACCTCAACAGAGGTTTATTTTGAACTTGATAACGACGTATCACCTATTAATGCAACGGTGCGCGGAACAGTTAAAGTAGCTCCGCTTGGTTGGTCTATTAGTTTTGCTGATGCAAATAATGAAATTATTATTTTTACCGCAGCAGGTGACTTGGGAAATGTCAGCTTGAGAGTTGACAATAGTGCTTATGATGGATGGTCAGGAAACTATGCAAGATTATGCAAAATTTCAATGGTTGAAAATATCACAGATATAAATACTTACGATGAAATATACAGCTCATACTGGGCTGCAACTGGGAGATACTCTTCAAAAGGTTGGGATTTAGTCGGTGACAATAGAATATTTTATTTAATGATGCAGTACGGAGCAAAAAATAACTTTGGTGGCTTTGTGGCTGGGTACATTGACACGATCCGTGCTGGTGATAGATACCACTTTATTATGAATCATTTAAAAGACACCAACGCAGGTAGCGAAACATCTGGAAGGTGGGACCTATTCAATTCAAGCTCTTATGATTACTATACTTATTTCGCTAGTAACGATGTAACTACACAAAATCGTTTAGCGCGTAAATACCACCAGTTGGAAGGTACTGACACATGGAAAAAACGTGGCATGGGTGGTTATGGCTCTGATGTGATGTTGTTACCAAACCCTGCTGACAATGGTTTTTATATTAATACACAACCACAAATGATTCAGGAGACTGGTAATTGTTATCGAGGCACGTTGCCGATATTAATTGAACCGCTCACAAATCATTCTGCTTTGTATCGTAAAAACTTGCAGAACTTGCCAGAGCATGAAGGGAAGATATTTCGATTTTTAAAAGCGACCTATGGTAATCGTTCTGATTTCAGTGATGTATTGATTGGGTTTGATGTTAGTACGGTGGAACAGTGATATGAACACTCTGAAAAACACAATATTATCAATGAGTAAACTAATTGCATACTACCCATTAAACGGAACAGGAAAAGAGGAAAGTGGGAACTATAATGACCTTTTGAAATATGGCGATAGAGAGCATTTTTTTAACAGCCTACCATTAACAAAGGACTTAACTTTTAGTTATGCTATAGATCAAAAAGAAAATTTTGATTTCGGCTATTTGATAGCGGGTTATCTATACACTGTACAGCCCACCAATACAAAATGTCTAACTATGTTTGCAAGGCTACGTGACACATCTGACTATGATGATTTTGCAGGTCTTTTCACGTTCAATGGAGCCACTGGAGAAGAAAACATTGATTATAGGTTTTTTTCTCAAGTAACATCATCTGGTGATTTATATATAACAGATGGATTGTTAAATAATAGTGTTGAATTGAAAGACACTGGTGTAAATCTCTCTGAATATTTCGACAAGATATTTTTGTTTACCATACAAGAAACCTCAAATTCGTCGGGCATTGAGGTTTATATTAACGATATACTTATATTTTCTCGCAACACTGGAAATGGATTTGCAACACTACAAAACCATCCCACACGTTGGTTTGTCCCTGCGTGTCATACGTACATGGATAACCAAAGCCAAGTAGCCACAGATGCTAGTGATGTTTGTTTGTTTAATGATCGCTTAACAATTGCTGAAATATCATTACTGTCATCTTTCTTAGTTGGTGATGTGTCAATTAATAACATCAAAGCTAATAACTTTATTTTCTCAAACAAAGAAACAAGATCACAAGCAAACCCGCAACCCGATGTTTTACAGTATCTAAAACAATCACAATTACCAAAGTTAGCCACAAAGCAAGGTAATTATTCAAGCTCGATAGATCAAGAAGGTAACCCAAGGGCAATGGGTTACTATGAGAGCAAGGTTCTTATTCAAGGTTCACCTGCTGCGAATAGAAAGGTGATGTGTCTTACTCAATACGGGCAATTACTTGATGAAGTCTATTCTAGTGATGATGGAACATATCGTTTTGATTATCTTCTGTTAGATACAAAGTATTTGTTTGTTGCACTTGACAATCAATTAACAACAAATACCCCACCAGATTACGCTGCCGTTGCTGCGGATTGGCAAACACCAATACCTTACAAGGAATAATTATGGATTTTTCTATAGCGGTAAAGAATGCCCGTGCCCAGGTGTTGTGCGACAAAATAGATGAGAATGGCGCTAAGCTAGTTATATATAACGCCCCTCAAGAAGTCATGTGTACTTTAGATTTTAAGGTGCCATCTAAACTAAGCATAGTAGGTGGCGTTCTAACATTTCAAACACTAGAAGAGTCAATGATATTAATTAGCGACTTGGCAACCAACGCAAAAATAATATCTAACACTGACGAAACTCTTGCTAACGCCTCAATGGCTGAAATCAATGACGATGAAAACAGCAATGCTGACTTGAAGTTACCTAGCCTTAATCTCTATGCAGGAAGCTTGTTGCGCTTAGTTGGTTGGACAATAACCGAATTGTAAAAGTGAGTGTTGCGAATGGAATTTAAAAAGCTGTGGACGAATACAGGTGAATTGGATTTTACCAATGATGCTGCTGTATTTGATATTACGGCTAAAAGCCAATCAACACGCCCACTTTCAAACGGCGTTTTCACCCCTGTTGATAGATGGAATAGTAAAGGGGAACTATCCTTCTCAACGCCATGGGCTAATAATGGACAGCTTGATTTTGTGATTGAAAGTGATGGTTCAACCGCTCCTTTATTAGTCGATGTGATAGGTAATAGTTACGCTATAGCGCCAATATCATCAGCGAATTTAGATCTGGTTTGTGACTTATCTGCTGTTACTAACAATAAAATGGTTAGTACAGGAACGCTCGATTCAATTGCAGATGTGATAGCCTACAGCACCAATAAACCTGTCGTTTCCAATCATGAAATAGGGTTTGATATTAATGTTGATAGAGGCATTAAATCCGAGGTTAAAAGTGACTACCAAAAACCATTAAAAGTAAGAAGAGATAATGCGAATTTCTTTAAACAAAGCCCAAGTATGAAGCGTGGCTTTGTTTCACATGTTCAAGATGCCATTAACCTACATAAAGAAACCATTACATTACAGACGCCAATAGATAAACTAGCGGTTAACAACATTGTTTTAATACGAAACGCTTTGCATATTCAATCTCATGTAAATCAAATCAACTATAAGTTAGATAGTTTAGATAATGTTTTTTTATCTGACTTTGCAGAAGCCGCATACTTATCCAACGAGATTGATAGCCGTTATTTATACCCTGCTCGCGCTGATTGTGAAATATCAAATTATTGGCAAGAAACAGAGAAATTACGTCACTCTGCGCATTCTAACTTTGGCAATGGCATTGCTATCAAAAAAGAATGGAATAGTTATTTTGAAGACGGTATTTACCCTGTTGGTGAACGTCTTGATGTGATCGTTCCGCCAACCCCAATCCCTGATTTACCTATTGAACCTTTAGAATTTAAATCACTTTGGAACAACAGTGGTAAGTTAGATTTCTTAACAATTGAAATGGATGCACTAATAATTATGAATCAAATAACTGTCTACTACATAGCCAATGATGGTAATAAAGTGAGTATTAGTCCAATCAACGCCAGTTTAAACTTTGATATTGACTCGCAGGTATGGAGTTTTAAAGGCCAGCTGATAGGGGCAGATAGCCTTACCTATTTAGGTTACCGTTCTCAATACGAAATCCATATAAATGGTCATGAATTCTTATTCACACTACGCGAATATGCGCGATCCACATCTTTTCAAAGTGAAAGTTATACATTTACAAGTGTGACAAGCTCTCAATGGTTATTTTCTCCTTATGTAAACCTTTATAGCAAAACGGTTGACACAGAAGTAGGAGCTTGGCAAATAGTTGATGAGATTTTAAACAAAGAAAGCTTCACATTAAGCCGTTCTGAATTAACTCCTGAATGGGTCTTAGCACCAGATTCATTTAGTTATTTAAATAAGCCGGCAATAGAGTTGATTATGCAAATTGCTGATGCTTGTGGATCCATCATTCAACCAGATAAAACAAAAAACATTATACATGCTCAACCCCGTTATAAAGTTAGTCCTTGGAATTGGCCTTATTTAACGAATTCAGAGTGTGATCATGTAGTTAGTGCTGATTACGTAATTACTGAATCTAGTAGCGATAATACGACGACACAAATAAATAATGTACTGATCAGTGGCGAAGCTCATGGTGTTATTACAAATGCTATCAAGACAGGAACAGCAGGTGACGTAAGAGCAACAGATGTTATTAGCGTATTATCTCAAAGTAATACGGTTAACACTGAGCTAGCTAGAAATATTATGAGTGATAGTGGTAAACAAGAAATTTTAGGGATTAACATTCCTTTATTATCAACTGATTCAGACTGTGGCCTATTTCTACCAGGTGAAATTGTCCGTATTATTTATGAAGATAAAGCCGTTACTGGTTTATGTTTAAGCAATAATATTGCAATTCAAACGTTAACTGATATATCTCAGTCCGTGAAATTAGAGGTTAATAATGGCTACAGTTAATATTACTAAACAGTTTAAATCTTTATTAACAGAAACAGTTAAATTCAGAGCCGAAGTGGTAATGATTGATCAAAATCTTAATCGAGTAAAAGTTAAATGGGGAGATCATAATATCTGGGTAACAGCTATTTCCTCTCTAACGATTGGAGATTTTGTTCTTGTTGAAGATAATACCATCTTAAATAAGTTACCTCTTTTGCCATATTATAATGTTGAGGTTTTTTAGGATATAAAATATAGTTCTTTATATTATAAAAATTAAAGGAACTAAAAGAATGAGAAAAGTCATCCTAATGGTTGTTATCGCAACATTATCGACTTCATTGTATGCACGACAAGGTAAATCCGTAAGATGTGGCAATGGTTTAGCTATGCTTGATGATTACCTTTATGAAGTAAATCAAAAATGTGGTGCTCCTCTTCAGGTTTACGATGTTAATGGAAGTGATGATATTAAGATTGAACGAGCTCTTTACAAAATAAATGGAAAACTTTACAACTTGACTTATGTTGGTGGTAAATTAACAAAAATAGATTTTGCTTAATATTAGTTTTGAGAATAGTAAGAAAGTTACTTGGGGTCAAATAGGGGTCAAAACTCTATATAAAAACATAGTATTTAATGTATTTTAAATTTTAAATATATACTTAAGTATATGTTATATATAGTAATTGTTGTTTTTTAATATTCTTTAGGTACTAGGCTTCAAAATGCCATTCTAGGTTTAACCACCTAGTGCCCCTCAAAAAGTACCTATCAAAAAGCTTGGTTGGATTTGTAAAAAACAAATCACCAAGCTTTTTTGCTTTTAGAAGCAAAAGAACTCACGGTTCTTTTTCAGCCAGCTTAGTTATCTCACTTCACTTATACGACACACCTCTTCATCGATCATATCGTTGATTTACGAAACATCTTTTACGGGACGCTGGGCGAGTTAGCCGACAGGCTAGTATCACGAACTGAAGAACTCTGCGATTCCTTTTTTCAGCCTACATCTTTTGACCTTATGT
Source organism: Psychromonas arctica (assembly GCF_036697365.1). GTDB lineage: Bacteria > Pseudomonadota > Gammaproteobacteria > Enterobacterales > Psychromonadaceae > Psychromonas > Psychromonas arctica_A. The sequence continues at coordinate 172,080 of NZ_JBAHZA010000001.1, read as the reverse complement.
GTTGAATCTTTTGGATAGTTTTAATTGCCTTACTGATTGTGACTGACACATAGTATGCGATGACTCGCATACTGGCAGACTAAAGTCAGCGCCCCTAAAATCAGACTCCGTCTAATAGCTGCCGCTACTGACCAACATGAACCTTTGCTCAATACGAATAGCTCTGCGATCGTTTTTTCAGCCCGTTCAGTTAACTCAATGCAATTAAACGACACATCTCTTTATCCATTATATCGTTATTTACGAAACATCTCTTACGGGGCGCTGGCTTTAGCCTGCAGGTTTTTGTTTTTTGTGTTTAATCTTTTGGATAGTTTTTAAGTTTATTGTGGCTGACACATAGTATGCGATATCCCGAATACTGGCTTCAGCCTGCATTTTTTGTTTTTGTGTTTAATCTTTTGAGTCGTTTTTAGTTGTCTTACTGATTGTGGGTGACAATGGTATTTAGTGAACCTCATACTTGCTTGAACCTTGAACCTTTAACCTTTAAAGCCACTCCTCCAACTATCGTTGACCTTACCCATTCACAAAACATCTGTCTCAAACCTCAGCTTTATCCAACAACAGCCTTTTAAATGTCACGTAATTTAGGTAACTTATTCTATGAAATCGTTAATTCAACAAATGAAAGGAGCCTTACAATGCTAAAAGCCAGCTTAATATTACTTATCGCATCTTTGTCATTTTCAGTGCAAGCTCGTCAAGGTGAGTTTGTGAGATGTTTAGATGGTTTAGCGAGCTTGGGCGATATCCGAAGTAACGTGGATTCAATTTGTGGTAAACCAATACAAGTCTATAAAGTAAAACGAAATGACGGTACTAAAATTCAACAGGCAGTCTACAAAATTAAAGGTAAGCTTTATACGCTCACTTATCTATCAGGTAAGTTAACTAAAATAGAATCAGCTTAAAGTCGCTAGGGTTATCAATCTATCTAGGAGTTCGATACTATTAGCCAACTCGACTAATTCAGCGCAAATAGACATTAATATGCCAATCTCTCAATCATTAAAAAACACTTTATTATCTTTAACTGAAGCCGAATCCATTATAAATATAACCTTAATTCAAGGTGTGTGGGGCGGTTATGGCGAACTATTTAGAGTAAGTTTGCAAGGTGGAAAAACAAGCTCTGTGATTGTAAAACTGGTTAATACTCCTCAACCTAGCTCACACCCCAAAGGCTGGAATACAACACTTTCTCATCAGCGAAAATTACACTCTTATCAAGTAGAGGCAAATTGGTACAAAAAATATGCTCACCTTCATGATGTAGCTTGTTATGTACCGCGTTGTATTGCATCTCAACGTGACCAGAAACTCAATCTATTAATTTTAGAAGATCTTGCACAAGTCGGTTTTCCAGTTGTGAAAGCAACAGCTACATTAGAAGAAGCGCAAACCTGTATTAAATGGTTAGCGAATTTTCATGCCTTACATTTACAAGTAAATAGAAACCAGAAATATCAAGATCTTTGGGAAACCGGTACTTATTGGCATCTAGCCACGCGCCCAGATGAGTTAGCTGCATTACAAGACCAGCCACTTAAAACGGCAGCAAAACGAATCGATCAACTCCTTACTGACTCACCGTTTCAAACATTAGTACACGGTGATGCCAAACTGGCTAACTTTTGTTTCTCAGAAGATGCCAAAAACGTAGCCGCAGTTGATTTTCAATATGTTGGTAAAGGTTGTGGCATGAAAGATCTGATCTTATTTATCAGCAGTGCCATTCCACCGGAAGAGTGTGCAACGCTGCAAGATACCTTAATCGATTATTACTTTATCTGTTTAAGTGAAGCCGTAATCGCAACAGAGAAACAAATTGACCCGATTCAACTAGAGCAAGCATGGCGACCTTTGTATGCCATCGCTTGGGCTGATTTTCAGCGTTTTGTAAAAGGTTGGTCACCAGCAAACTGGAAAATCAACGACTATACAGAACAACTCACAGAGCAAGCGCTTCAATCCTTATCACAATCCCCGGTTAAGGCAGATTAACCATGCAATTAACAACAGAAACACTCAATAAACTGAGTGAGTTAGCTTTGCTAGCAGCGCAACAAGCAGGGAAATATATCCAAAGTGTTGATCGAACATTACTTGAGACTCACTTTAAAGCCGCTGGTAGTAGCCAAAGCGCACAAGTTGTTACGGAAGTCGATTTTACTTGTCAGGAAATTATTCTTGATATTTTACAAGTTAGCGTTGAAAAATATGACCTAGCTGTACTCAGTGAAGAGAATAGCAACGAAGAGCGCGCACATCTTCACTCTCGTTTACATAAAGATTATTTTTGGTGTATTGACCCATTAGATGGTACTTTGCCGTTTATTGAAGGCGGTGACGGATATGCCGTTTCTATAGCCTTAGTCAATAAGTTTGGTCAATCAGAAGTTGCTGCAATACATCACCCAACAAACAATACAAGTTATCATACGCTGATCGATAAAACTGGCGTGAGCCATTGTTATAAAAATGGACTATTACTTGTTGAAAATAGTGCTCAAAACAGATCAATGGCGATGCCTAAACAAGAGTTAACAGTACAGGCTTTTACGTTTTACACAGACAGAAGCTTTGTTGAACATTTTCAGTATCCATTGCTAATGAAGGAGTTAGTTAAATTAGCAAAATTTTTAGGTTATGAGAAATTTGAAATAAAAAGTGATGGTGGTGCGGTCATTAATGCAGTATCTGTTATTACAACACATAATAACTGCGCATCTTGCTATATTAAATTACCAAAAACACAGCTAGGAGGTGGCAGTTTATGGGACTTCAGTGCGACCGCTTGTTTAGCTAAAGCAACAAACCGCTGGTGTAGCGATATAAACGGGGATGCGTTAGATTTAAACCGACCAGATTCAACTTATATGAACCATCGAGGCATAATATTTGCTTCAAATACAGTATTGGCAAGTAAACTAATCGCTTTATGTAAAAGCATAATATGACGACATTTCTATATCGATACTAACCAAATTCATGTGTTTGCAATATAGTTTAAATTATTTTGCTTGTTTGATGTCTTACATAAACTTGAGCGAATTAAAAGTATGTTTACCTATAAAAGGGCTAGGATGAAAATACCTATTGAAAAGCAAATTAAGCAATACTACGAGAAAGATTTCTCGAATTTTGCATCTAATTTATTGATTAGAATTAAAGTAACTCATATTGCTGTCATCTTTTTACTTATTATTAATGCTGCATTTTTTACCAGTGAGTCTACTTCTATCATCGTTCAATTAATTATCGCTATATTAATAGGTATTCACGATTATGATGACAATAATTTAAAAAAAGCATTAACTAAAAATACTCTTCAGGCCATTAAACTCAACAAAGTTGCCACTAAAGATCATCTGACACAAATTCCAAACAGAAGATATTTTTTTAATATGGGGGAAAAAGCATTTCAGCTGGCAATAAGAGATAAAACTGAATGTACCGTGCTCTTTATAGACTTAGATCATTTTAAAAAAGTAAACGATCAACTTGGCCATGATGTGGGTGATGATGTGTTAAAAATGGTGGCTGGCGCATTAGAAAGTGCAATTAGAATTTCCGATATATTAGCAAGGTTAGGTGGTGAAGAGTTTGCCATACTGCTGCCTAATACAGATCTTTCTGGCGCAAATACTCTTTCCGAAAGCATCAGGAAACTTGTTGAAAAAACACCATACAATCATCAAGGAAATGAGATTTTTATTACCGTGAGTATTGGTGTAGCGAAACGAGATAAATCAGACCTCTCTTTAAAAGATACATTAAAAAGAGCTGATCTTGCTCTTTATCAAGCCAAATATTCTGGTCGAAATAGAACAATGACAGAGGCTGAAATACATAGTGTTAATAAAGCGAGCTGAATTTATTGATTCACTTTATAGTTGGTACTGATCTATTGAATCCTCTGCTAAATAAAGTAAACAAACAACTCTGATTGAGATAACTTGTTCAGTTTTTTTATTTTTTAATTAATTTGACGTCAGATCCACTTAAAATTTCCTCCAAATACTGTATAACATTGCTTTTCTATCAATGTCGGATTTGTCTCATTAGGAGTTGTTGTGGAAATTACGTTATTGTTGTTACAGCAGCTCAGTGTTTACTTAGTGATTATCTATCTACTGAGTAAAACACCACTCTTTATGCCACTTATCTTTATCTCCGGGCGTAACTCTCATCGTATTGCTTGTTATATATTATTTAGCTCCTTTTGTATTCTAGGAACCTATTTTAGTCTCTCTATTGAAAATGCATTAGCTAATACACGGGCAATTGGTGCGGTGATGGGCGGCTTATTAGGCGGTCCAGTGGTTGGTTTAGCCGTGGGATTGACCGGCGGATTGCATCGTTATTCCATGGGCGGATTTACTGATTTTGCTTGTATGGTGTCCACGACTTCAGAAGGGTTGATTGGCGGTTTATTACACCTCTATTATTTACGTAAGGGGCAGATAGAGAAGATTTTTAAACCAATGAAAGCATTGGCGATTACCTTGGTCGCTGAAGTGATTCAAATGGCTATTATCTTGATCATTGCTAAACCTTTCGATCAAGCGTGGTTATTAGTGCAATCGATCGCTTTACCTATGATTATTGCTAACTCATTGGGCGCAGCTTTATTCATGAGTATCATTCAAGATAAAAAAGCGATTTTTGAAAAGAACTACAATGCTTTTTCTAACAAAGCTTTACGTATTGCACAGCGTGCAGTTGGCGTTTTTCGACATGGTTTTGATGCTCAAAGTTGTCAAAAAATAGCGGGAATCATCCACGAGGAAACAGGTGTTGGTGCAGTTTCGATCACAGACCGAGAGAAAATATTAGCCTTTATCGGTATTGGAGACGATCATCATGTATGTGGACGAGTTATCTCTTCTGATTACACATTAAAAGCGATACAAACTGGAGAGATGACTTACGCTGATGGCTATGCTACTGCCTATCAATGTTCTATTCATGAAGGGTGTAAATTAGGTTCAGTATTGGTTGTGCCTTTGTTACAAGCTGATGGCCAAGTGTTTGGCACTGTGAAATTGTATGAGCCAAAGCAGAAGCTATTTTCGACTTTGAATCGTAGTTTAGGTGAAGGCCTAGCTAAACTAATCTCTAATCAAATTCTGTTAGGCCGCTATATTCAACAAAAGAATCTATTGAATCAATCTGAGATACGTTTATTACAAGCGCAGGTAAATCCACATTTTCTATTTAACACTTTAAACACAATCAGTGCTGTTACCAGAAAAGATCCGAAAAAAGCGCGAGACTTGATTCAACATCTTTCTCAGTTTTTCAGAAGTAATTTAAAACAAGATATCGAGGAAGTTACGATTAAAGAAGAGTTAGCGCATGTTCACGCGTATTTGGAGATTGAGTTAGCACGCTTTGCTGACCGATTAAGTGTTACTGAGAATATTGCTGATGAGTTATTATCACTCAAAGTGCCTACTTTTACCTTACAACCTTTGATCGAGAATGCCATCAAACACGGCACATCAACCTTAATCGGTAAGGGCAAGTTAGAAATTAACGGCTATTTGTTGGAAAAGGGTAAAGATACTTTAGTTGTCTTAGAAGTAATTGATAACGCAGGACATTATAAAGAGCCAAGCAACGCGAAAGGGTTAGGCTTACAAATTGTTGATAAACGTATCAAAAATCAATATGGACAACATTATGGACTCACCATGACTTGTGAGCCTGAAGTCTATACCAAAGCGACAATTCTTATTCCATTACCAAAACAACAGGATGTATGATGTTAAAAGCCATTGTAATTGATGATGAACTCTATGCTCGTGAAGAGTTAAATGAGTTATTGGTAGAAACCGAACAAGTGCAGGTCATTGAGCAATGCAGTAATGCTATTGAAGGTTTAAAAGCGATCAATACTTTAAAGCCAGATGTTGTATTTCTAGATATCCATATGCCGCAAATTACAGGATTAGATCTATTAGGCATGCTAGATCCAGATACCATGCCTAAAGTAGTGTTTGTGACTGCGTATGATGAATATGCAGTAAAAGCCTTTGAGGATAATGCCTTTGACTATTTGCTAAAGCCTGTTGAAAGCGGACGTTTGTTAAAAACATTGAAGCGGATTAATGCCGAAAAATTAGAGCAACCTAATTATGAGCCTATTACAGCAAGTAAGTTAGAGTTGATTCCTTGCTCTGGCTTTAATCGGATTTTATTATTAGCGCCAAATGAAATTGAAATAGCCATGTCTGAACAAACTGGGGTGCATTTATTAACTGACAAAGATAAGTTCACAGCGAGTTTATCTTTAAAGGTACTTGAAGAAAAAACTGATTTGATTCGTTGCCATCGTCAGCACCTTATTAACCCTACCTGTATTAGAGAAATCAAGCTATTAGATAATGGTTCAGCAGAAATAGTGACTAAGTCAAACCATCATGCTCCAGTGAGTCGTCGTTATTTGAAAGTGATTAAAGATCGCTTTGGTTTGATGTGAACCAAAGCGATTAAATGAGCTTAATGTTTAACTCATACTACTTTGATATTGTTGGCTTTAAATTTTCAGCTTGTATGTCAAAAGTAAGTTCTGTTTTCTCTGGTATTGTGATGGCTACTTCACTTAATCCCGTTTTATTAAAATAATCAGTAAAATCCTTACTGTATTCAGGTATTACATTAGTATACGCCGAGATAAATAAACCTAGTTTTTGAGCAACAATAGGGTGTTTCAGTGCGAGAGCTTTTAAATGTTCGGGTTCAGCAAACGCAAATTCAGCATAGACATTAAAATCGTTACCCATGGATGTTTCACCGTATGCTGTCAGAAAGCCTGATTCATAATTAGGTGATTTTTCTTCACTCAATGTTAATGCTTGATAATTACTTTCCGATGGCTTCCAATTATTAGGTAAAAGTTTTGGCCATGCTACTACTGTAAATATAGATTTCTTTAACACCAATGAACTTAATTCATGGTGAACTCCTCGTAAAAAATTTTTATAATTTGCTTGAGTACCGTTCCATTCCTCTATATTCGATAAGATTATCCATTTAGGCCCAAAAGTACCGCCAGCATCAGCTCCTTCAATTTGCATGTGTCCAGCTATATAAATAGCATCAATAAAAGAAGTGATAAAACCGGGAGGATATAATGATAATGCAGATTCAATTCCATCAAGTGCTTCTGATGCCTGATTTAAAGTCGTAGCTTCCATTTTTAACGTTGGGAGTTCTGCATCTTTTGGGGCATAGCCAATTGGAAAAAATAATGCAGGGCTACCTGCTTTAATTTCGAGTTTGTATGTTTGAGCTAATCTTGTGGCCTGTTTAAGCTCACTTTCATTATCTGAACAAGCAAAAAGCAGATATGTGCTTAATATGATAGTTACTATTTTAATGTGCATGTTTGTTTCTTTAATATATTAATGTGCATAACGAAGTGTTGTTACGGGCACAACTGCTGTGGTAACTCTTATAACAGCTGGCAATATAGTTCTTTGGACAATTACGTTTGTGCTATTCCATAACAAAGCCCCTCTAGTAGATAAACCAGCGGCAATTGCAAAGCTAGCTGGATCATCTGCAACTCCTGCTCCGAGTGTTATATAATCTTCAATGACAGTACCAACAATAACTGTTGCTGCTGCAGCGTATAGACCAATTGCAAAAACTTTATCCCATGAATAGGAATTAGATGGTTGAAAGGACTCTCCTTTAATATCTTTACCTATTTCTTGATCACTAATAAAAGTGACTTCAAGAGTAAATATTATTTTATTTGCTATGAAGCTAAATTCATTAATCTTCCCTTTTAATGTTGGATAATGAATTTCATATTTTAGCTTTGGTAATGGAGAGCTAGAACTTAATTCTATACCTGCGGCTGTAGAAGGCGTGTTAGGTGTTGTGCTTTGAGAGATAATTTTACTTCCTAAGGTTAGATTTTTAGTTTTTTGATCAAAAGCTAACTTTGTTTCTGTTATCAAAGAACTAAAAGCCTTATTAGCGGCAGAAGTTACTTTAGTCTCTAGCTGCTTGTTATTGGTCACATAATTTACTGGGTATGACTCAATACTTGAAAGGGAGATGTTACCTTGCATTTTTATTTCAATAATAGCATTAGGTAACTTTATCGGTGGAGACTTAATATCTTCAAGTTTGTAACTAAAAGACATTGGTGACTTTATACTAGGTAATTGCTCTTTCAAGGAAGTAGTTGGTTTTACCAATTTTTTTCCATCAATAACCATATTTTTAGTAGACTTAATAGTCAGGGGAATAAGAATTTTTTGACCAGGATAAATAAGATCTGGGTTAATAATTTCTCTATTAGTAATGGCAATCGTTGCTTTACGGTTATTATAACGCCATAGTCTAGGCCACTCTAAAGGGGAGCCTAAATATTTTGCAGAAATATCCCGTAAGGTATCTCCTTTTTCACAATATATTCCATTGTTATTTCTCTATTTAATTTGATTTTTTAATTATATTTGTTGTTTATACGTCAAATAAAAGTTTTTGGCAAAGTGAAAGTGAAAGTGAAAATGAAAGTTAAACTTAAAAGGAGTCTATTTGTTAGACGAGTATTAGAATATTGTTAAAACCGCTTAACATTCATAACAACCGTTTAAATGTGTATTTTACCGCTCAATTAATCAACTAATGCTATTTATAGGCAATCGATTAAAGTGCGAGCATCAAATTAACTCATTTAAAAGGACTTCACCATGATTTGGTTCCTCTTTTGTTTAGCATTATTAATTGGCGGCTATTTTATTTACGGTACGTTTGTAGAGAAAGTATTCGGTATTAAGAATCAACGCCAAACACCTGCTTACGAAAAGCAAGATGGCGTGGACTATGTTGCTATGTCTACTCCTAAGGTTTATCTTGTTCAGCTACTTAATATTGCTGGTGTTGGTCCGATTTTCGGTCCAATTATGGGCGCGCTATACGGTCCTGCAGCAATGTTATGGATTGTATTAGGTTGCATCTTTGCTGGTGGTGTACACGATTATTTTTCAGGTATGTTATCAGTACGTAACGGTGGCGCCTCTGTTCCTGCGATCACTGGTAAATACTTAGGTAACAATGCCAAACATTTTATGAACGTGTTTGCGCTAGTATTATTATTATTAGTGGGAGTGGTCTTTGTATCAGCGCCGGCGGGTATGATCACTAATTTAGTCAACGAACAAACTGATATGACAGTTTCATTAATGTCGATGGTAGCGATTATTTTTGCTTATTACGTCATTGCGACAATTGTACCTGTCGATAAAATTATTGGTCGTTTTTACCCATTCTTTGGTGCGTTACTGATCTTTATGTCAGTTGGTTTAATCGTAGCCGTTGTTGTTTCAAGTGACCATACTTTGTTGGGTGATTATGAAGTAAGCCAGATGCTTACAAACATGAACCCTAACGATCTTCCTCTTTGGCCTGCACTATTCATTACGATTGCTTGTGGTGCTATCTCTGGTTTCCATGCAACACAATCGCCTTTAATGGCTCGTTGTATTGAAAATGAAGAGAATGGTCGCTTTGTATTTTATGGAGCGATGATTGGTGAAGGTGTAATTGCTTTAATTTGGTGTGCGTTAGCGTTATCTTTCTTTGGTTCAGTTGAAGCATTATCTGATGTTGTTGCAACAGGCGGTCCAGGCGCAGTAGTGTATGATGCATCTTTCGGTTTATTAGGTGTATTTGGTGGTGTTTTAGCCTTCTTAGGTGTGGTCATTTTACCTATTACCTCTGGTGATACGGCATTCCGTTCAAGTCGTTTGATTCTTTCTGAGTACTTCAATATGGATCAAAAAACGATGCGTAACCGCTTATTAATGGCGCTACCGTTATTTATTCTAGGCGGCATATTAACGCAAGTTGATTTCGGTATTATTTGGCGCTACTTTGGCTTTGCTAATCAAACAACTGCGGTAATGATGTTATGGACAGCAACAGCTTATTTAGTTCGCCACAATAAATTCCACTGGATTTCTACAGTACCTGCAATGTTTATGACGGCTGTCGTTATTACCTTTATCTTAAATAACTCAAACCTTGGTTTTGGTTTATCGATGCAAATCTCAACAATTGTCGGTATTCTTTCGACAGTAGCAATCACAGTATACGTATTAACTAAATCAAAACGTGCTCTGTTTGTGAATGAACAAGGGAATGCAATTGATGATGATGGTGTAGAAGTCGCACCGCAAAAAAGCTAAACACAACAATGTAGGTTGTTATAGTTAAAACATTAAAAAGCCCATCTAATGATGGGCTTTTTGGTTTTGGGGAAAAGTGTGGTTGTTTAAGGTAAAGATCCTTTAGTAGCGGTAGCTATTAGACGAAGTCTGATTTCTGGGGCGCTGACTTTAGTCTGCCTGTATGCGGTTATCGCATATTCTGTTTGCTTTAATGAGTGAAAATCTATTTTAAGGTATTTAACACTAAACACTGCAGGCTGAAAAAGGGAATCGCAGAGCTCTTCCGCTCGTGACACTAGCCTGTCGGCTAATTTGCCCAGCACCCCAAGTTCAAAAGATGTTTCGTTTAATTGAGTTGAGTTAACTAGGCGGGTTGAATAACTGAGCCATGAATGTTGAAAGTAAACACAAGTTAGTAGCGATAGCGATTAGACGAAGTCTGATTTCTGGGGCGCTGACTTTAGTCTGCCAGTATGCGGGTAACCGCATATGACGTTACGCTTGAATAAGTAAAAATTTAATTCAAGATATCCGACACTAAACACTAAACACTAAACACTAAACACTAAACACTAAACACTAAACACTAAACACTAAACACTAAACACTAAATACAAAAGTTCAAAAGATGTAGGCTAAAAAAAGAAATCGCAGAGCTCTTCCGCTCGTGACACTAGCCTGTCGGCTAACTCGCCCTGCGCCCCTTTAAAGATGTTTCGATTAATTTAATATTTTCATCCCATAAACAAAAAGGCCAATCTACAGGTAGATTGGCCTTTGGATTTTTAGCGCTAAGAAGGGCTGTTAGCTGTTTAATTACTCTTCGTCGTAATCGTAGTCGAATTCTGCGTCGTCAGCTTCTAGTGCGCGAGCACGTGCTTCTTCTCTTTTTGCTAAGAATGCAACATTAGCTGCTTCTTTTGCTGCAGCTGCTTTTTCAGCTTGAGCGTTACGCTCTGCACGGCGTTCAGATTTTCGTGCATTAGCTTCTTTTTGTTTTGTTAAAAAGCCTTCTAATTCTTTTTCAGCCCATTCAATGGCTAACGCTTCAGTGGCAAAACCATCTTGTTGCTTTGATACATTGCTTCTACGAGCACTAACACGACGGGTGATTTCTGCACTCCAGGTATTAGCGTCCTGTTTGATTTGGTAATCGAACTTTTTTTGTTGGGTCATGAGCTATTCCTAGTTTAGACGTTGTTTATTTAAGGCGCGCGATAATAACACAGTTTAGTTATAATCTTCACCGCTTATTTATTGTTAATTTTAGCCCATTGAAATCCATCATTACTTTTAATAACAGAGGGCTTTTTCTCTGTTTTGGGAGCAGGTGACTGTGGATTTTTGTCCTGTGTCGCTAGGATACTACGGATCAATTTAGTCGTCTCAGGGTGTTTACTACAAAAAGTTTTTAAATACATAATTTCAACACGACTTCTGGCCCAAGGCGTTTGGCGTAAAAACTTTAAACATGATTTTTGTGTTGGATTATTTAAAAAGCATTTTATACCTAGTTTGTCTCCCATCTCTTTCCATGAATATATGGTTTGGAGATCGGTAAGAATTTGAGCTAGCTTAACGCCGTGCAATGGGTCATTTGTTTGCATGTTTAATTGTCTTTTCTGAATCTGAATAATTTACTCTGTCAGCTTACAGCAAGTGAAAATTAATGCTTAATTAAATGTCAATAATCACACTTTTTATACTGAATTAGTTCACTTATTCTCATTGAAAACATATCATGTGGTTGATTTTGATATTAAGAGGTTGAGATGGCTTACATTCCAAGTAATTATAAAAGTTTAGAAAGCGATTATCGTGATAAAGCGTTAAAGCTGTTTCCTTGGGTATGCGGGAAGTGCGCCCGTGAATTTCCTTATTCAAACTTGAAAGAGTTGACGGTTCATCACATGGATCACGACCACAGTAATAACCCTGCTGATGGCAGTAATTGGGAGTTATTATGTATTTATTGTCATGATCATGAGCATGATAAATACACTCAAGCAGACTTATATGGCAGTCATGTTGAAGCGGGCGATGATAACGTTGCCACTGCAACATACAATCCCTTTGCTGATCTTCTCTCAAAAATGAAAAAATAGCTTAAAATGTGATCTAATACATGCTTTGTGATATGTATAAAAAAGGTATGTATTAGCGCATTTTTTATCTCATTTTATTCTATAACATTGATTTATCAGTTTTTATTTCATTACAATTAGTAATGATATCTCCTTCGGACTCCACTTTTAGTTATTCTTAGCCAGTACTGCTGTTTGTTAACTGCTCATTTTTTGTTTGTTTATTGCTATGTATTTGTGTGTTTATCAATCTTTTATACTACTAATGCCATATGTATCAGTACTTTCTGCTAGTTGTTCATTATTTAATATTTTACTTTTGTGCGAGTAATGTTTAGTTTATCGGCCTGCAAGATTCGGTCAATTATTGACTGTTTCAAGGATATTTATTTTCAGTGAGGAAGGTTATATGCAGGAGTTAGTGGATTTTCTAAATGGTCTCATCTGGAGCCCAGCACTTATTTATTTGTGTTTGGCGGCAGGTCTTTTCTATTCTTTTCAAACCAAGTTCGTTCAAGTTCGTTTATTTAAAGAAATGTACACCTTGTTATTATCTGGTAAAAATTCTAAACAAGGGATTTCATCGTTTCAAGCTTTATCCGTTTCATTATCAGGTCGTGTTGGTACAGGTAATATTGCCGGTGTTGCAGCTGCAATTGGTTTTGGTGGTCCTGGTGCTGTATTTTGGATGTGGGTGGTCGCATTTTTAGGTGCTGCAACTGCTTACATCGAGTCAACATTAGCGCAAATTTACAAAGAAGTGGATAACGGTCAATATCGTGGTGGACCTGCATATTACTTAGAAAAAGTTACCGGACAACGTTGGTATGCTGTGATTTTTGCGATTGCAACTATTGCCGCTTGTGGCCTTTTGTTACCAGGTATTCAATCAAACAGTATTGGTAACGGAATTGAGTTAGCTTTTGGTACGGGACCACTCATTGAAACTGGTATAGGCGTGTTTAGCCAAGCTAAAATCATGACAGGTGTATTAATTGTTTTGATGTTGGGCTTCATCATTTTTGGTGGTGTTAAGCGTATCGCTAACTTTACACAAATTATTGTTCCATTTATGGCTTTCGCTTATGTACTCATCGTCATGGTTATCATTGGTTTACATATCTCTGAGTTACCAGCAATATTTATGATGATTGTCGGTGATGCATTCAGCCCAATGGCGGGTATTGGTGCTGCAATTGGCTGGGGTGTTAAACGTGGTGTTTACTCAAATGAAGCAGGCCAAGGTACAGGTCCTCATGCTGCCGCTGCTGCGGAAGTAGAGCATCCTGCTCAACAAGGCTTAGTACAGGCATTCTCTGTGTATATTGATACATTATTAGTATGTTCTGCTACTGCTTTCGTTATTTTAATTACTGGCGCTTATAACGTTCACGGTGTTGGTGAAGCATATTTAGTGCAAAATTTAGGTGCTGAAATTGCGGCTAATGGTCCTGCTTTCACGCAATTAGCGGTTGATAAAGTACTTCCTGGTATTGGTAAACCATTTATAGCATTAGCATTATTCTTTTTCTCGTTTACTACTATTTTAGCCTACTACTATATTGCTGAAACAAATGTTGCTTATTTACGCCGTACTCTTAAATTACCTGATTTTACTTTCTTATTAAAAGTTGTACTTATTGCTGCTGCTTTTTACGGTACAGTAAAAACAGCTAACTTAGCATGGGGATTAGGCGATGTTGGTGTTGGCTTGATGGCTTGGTTAAATATTGTCGGGTTATTGCTTATTTTCTTCATGGGCAAACCTGCGATTAAAGCACTAAGAGATTACGAAAAACAGCGTAAAACACAACCTGATAGCTACTCTTTTGATCCGGTGAAATTAGGTATTAGTAAAGCATCGTTCTGGGAAAAAAGACTAGAAAAACAAAAAAGTGAAAAATAGTTTTTAGTTTAATGTATTGATTGAGCTAAGTATTTATTTTCTCTAAAAGCGCCATTTAGTTTTGTCACTAAATGGCGCTTTTTTGTTTTATTGTGGTGGGGTTTACGGTTATATTGTGAAATATGTATTAGTCATTAATTAAAGTAGGTATGAAAATGGATAACGCACAACAAGTAGAATTAGAAGCAGCAGCATTTCGTCGTTTATTAAAACATCTAGACAGTCGTAAAGATGTGCAAAATATTGAGTTAATGAACACCGCTGATTTTTGCCGTAACTGTTTATCAAAATGGATGTTAGCAGAGGCTCAAGAACGTAATATTGAGATGACAGATGATCAAGCACGAGAGCATGTCTATGGTATGCCTTATAGTGAATGGAAAGCCAATCATCAATTGCCAGCAACCCAGGAGCAGATGGCAAAGTTTGAAGCGTTAAAAGCGAAGAAATAGTTTAAATTATACCAATTACATTAAATAAGTGATCTAAATTTTACGCCGGAAAAATGACTAAGTTCAAGGCGTAATTTAAGTTAAATAGTTGTTCTATTTGCGAAAATTACAACGAAGAAATAAGTTGTTTTAACAAGTGAAATAGATCAGTTGATTAGTGTGATTGGTATTAGATGGCGAAGTACTTTGGTGAGAAATACTAGTATGCGATGACTCGCATACTAGTAGGCTAAAGCATGCGCCCCGAATATTAAGCTTTGCTTAATAGCTGTCGCAATTAACTCTTTTTTTTTACTCATTTCGGAACAATTTTATTTTTTGTGTTTAATTTTTTGAATGAGACTTTTAGTTCGCTTTGCTCATTGTGGCCAATATTCATATGCGATGATTCACATACTGGCAGGCTAAAGCATGCGCCCCGAATATTAAGCTTTGCTTATATCTGTCGCTACTAACTATTACTCTCTATCTAATATCAGTTGCCACATGGCTTCGTAGTTGAGCATGTTGAGGTGCTTTTTGGTACTTTGATGCTTGAGTTTGTCTTGATCGTTGTTATAAGGACCGGTGGCGCATAACTCACAGTAGGCGTCACCTTTATATAGTGATTCATTCAATTGTGATTTGATAGCATGCGCAGAGTTGTCACTCCATACGTAGGTGATGCCTTTAGTGTCTTTAACATGCTTGTCGCGGTCGACATTTCTTACTTTGTAACCTGGGAAAGCATCAATATTAAAATTGTGCCAACCTAGGTAATCAATATCAGTATTTCTGTGTAATGCATTTTCAATATTCCACTCTTTATAAGGTTTTACATCTTTAGAAGTGATGTAGCACAAGCGTGCGCCATTTGGATCTAAAAAGTGCTTAAATGAGTTAACTAAAAAATGACGCAATAGTTGGCGGTTTAAGGTGTTGATATGTACTTCTTTACACTTTTCTTGAAACTCTTGATGTGATTTAAAGGCAGGGATCAACGGAAACTGAAAGATCACTAAATCAAAACTATGCTTTTCTAGTGTCGACCAAGCATTAGGATCGGTGACGTCGAATTCACATAAGACTGGGCATTGCTGGTCTAATAATGTTTGATAATCATTGTGTGCGTATTTGCCTAATAACACGTCACTCGTATCTAATACGGTTGCTGTTAAACTTGCTGGCTGGTAGTGGGTTAATAATGAAGCAGAAAAAGACAGATCGCCGTCTCCAACTGTTAATATTCGCCATGTCTTATCAATGATCATCATCTTTTCCTGTGTTAAAAATCGCGCGCAGTATAGCAAATAGAGGGTAATATGTTAGGTGATATTTATTATACTAATCACGCTAATTAACTTATCTAGAGAAGTGTGAGCCTAAATTAAATTAGGCTCATTCATGTCAACTGGGTTAACTTTCAGAAGAGGTTAAGAGTGCATCAAATGCTTCATTACCTTGTAAGTTTTCAAAGTCATCCTCTTCCGCAGCTAACTCTCGTAATGCAGAACGGCCTTCGATTGCTTTTTCTAAATCGCTGATCGCTTGATCTTCAACACCTAAACAAGCATAAGCACAGGCGCGCTGGTAGAAAGCATCTTGATTGGTATCATCCATATCTAAAACACGGTTACAAATACTTAACGCCCAATGGAACTCTTTTAATTCCATGGCTGCATCGGCTTTTGAAGTTAACGCTTCTAAATCACCTGGACGAATTTTTAAAATGGCATCATAAGCAGCCATTTTTTGCTCAGGTGTTTGGCCTTTCTGTGCTCGTAACCAGAGGTTATGAATTTCGTTAATTTTTTCAATTTCAATATGGTTATCAGCAATACGCAGGGTTTTTCGGCGTAAATCTTTTTCTAAGTTTTTGAATTTTTCTTCATAAGATTGCGCAATCATTTTAATTTCGGCATTGGCTTTCTTAGTGGTGTTAACACGAATTTCGTGTAACGATTTCCAACCAAATAGAGCAACCAGAGACGCAACACCTGCAATAACATAAAAGAAGAAATTTACGGTTTGTTCCGCATAACTTAATGATTTATCAGCCACGTCCAATTCACGATCAGTAATCTGCACTGTAAGGCTTCGTTCCAGATCTTGTAGATCATGACGTAGAACTTTTAATTCATCTAACACATAACGTTCAACAAGCGCTTTTTCTGCGAAGATAGAAGTGTCTGCTTCGGCTTCTTTTTTTGCCAATGCAGATTGAACTGCTGCTTCTATTTTTTGCACATGCTCAACGGCCGAAACAGACTCTGCTGTGTTAACTTCTGTTGTTTCTTCTGAAGCTAATGACAGAGAAGATATGATACTGAAAAATGCAAATAGTATAACTTTAATTGGCATAAACCGATGTCCTTTGACGCGCTAAAATTAGCGTGAAAGTATGAACGAAGCGCACATTATTACAACCATAAAGGTAATCTTTTTGCTTGATATTAGAATTAATTACAGGTTGAATAGTGAGCTTATTTAATTTAAGAGTAATAATTATGCAAGAGCCTGAAAGTCATCAAGAAAAGTGGTTATCTGGTTTCATGAAAGAAACCTTTAAAGAGCAAAAAAGAACACGTCGCTGGGGAATATTTTTTAAGTTACTCACTTTTACCTACCTGTTTGTTGGCTTATTTCTGTTTATGAATACTGGTTTATTAAATAAACAAACGGCAACTAAAGAAGAGCACACTGCAATGGTAGTGGTAAACGGTGTGATAGCCGCCGATGAAGAGGCTAATGCTAATAGTATAGTTAGTTCATTGAGAGCTGCCTTCAAGGATGAACATTCAAAAGCAGTAATGATGGTTATTAACAGCCCGGGTGGTAGTCCAGTACAAGCTGGTTATGTGAATGATGAAATTAAACGTTTACGCGGTTTATACCCTGAGAAAAAATTATATGCTGTGATAGCTGAATTAGGTGCATCGGGCGGTTATTACATGGCGGTGGCTGCTGATCAAATTTATGCCGATAAAGCGAGTTTAGTAGGGTCGATTGGTGTAACTGCGTCAGGCTTTGGTTTTGTAGACTTAATGGAGAAAGTCGGTGTTGAACGACGTCACTATACTTCTGGTGAACATAAAGCCTTTTTAGACCCGTTTTCTCCAGCAAAAGCTGAAGAGAGCGAGTTTTGGCAAGGAGTGTTAGACAGTACACACCAGCAATTTATCAAAGTCGTTGAGGAAGGGCGTGGAGAGGGTTTAGTTAAGGACAATAAAGATTTGTACTCAGGTTTAATCTGGAATGGTGAACAGGCTTTAAAAATGGGCTTAATAGATGGTTTAGGTAGTCCAGGCTACGTAGCAAGAGAAGTTATTCAAGCGGAAGATATTGTAGATTATTCAATTAAACCATCACCATTAGAAAGCTTTACTGAGCAATTAGGTCTATCGATTGGTGAAGGTGTTGCCACATTATTGAATAGCTCAAACGCATCAATGGAGTTGAGATAACGCTTTCTGTTTTTAGCTACTAACTCATTTTATTTATAACGCCTCTGACATCAGGGGCGTTTTTGTTTGTGGGGCAAATAAGACTAATAGTTATTAAAGTTGTAAATTAAGACACATCTTTTGACTTTGGGGCGCATGCTTTAGCTTGCTGATTTTTGTGTTTAATACTTAATATTGTAAGTAAATTTTTGCTTATTTAAGGAGATAGTTGTATGCAATAACTTCCATACTGGCAGGCTAAAGCCAGCGCCCCGAATATTAGACTTTGTCTAATCGCTATCGCTACTAATTTATCTTTACTCTCAACATCCATAGCGCATTTAATCAACTCGTTTAGTTAACAGAAACCCAATTAAGCGACACATCTTTTGACTTTGGGGCGCTGAGCGAGTTAGCCGACAGGCTAGTTTCACGAGCGGAATAGCTTTGCGATTCCTTTTTTAGCCTGCAGTGTTTTTTCTTTTTGTGTTGAGGTTGAGTATTGAATCTCTTGAATTAGATTTTCGCTCATTCAAGGGAATAGTCATATGCGGTTACCGGCATACTGGCTACAGCCTGTTTTTAGGCTGAAGCGCTATCCTACTTTTATTACCTAACCATTAATCAATTGCTTTTAATGTTGCTTTTAATAATGCCCAATAATTGTCTACTGATGCTATTTCAACTTTTTCATCAGGGCTGTGTGGGAATTTGATGGTTGGGCCAAAGGAGATCATATCCCAGTGCGGATATTTTTCGCAGAATAATCCACATTCTAATCCTGCATGAATAACCATGGCTTTTGGCTTGTTGCCAAACAAGGACTGATATTGTGTTTCCATCACCTGATAAATCGTTGATTCTTTATTAGGTGTCCAGCCAGGGTAATTACCTTCGGTAGCGACTCTTCCTCCGTATTGTTTAAAGTGCATTGTCAGTTTCTCTGCACATTTATGTTTGTCTTCTTCTATTTGTGAGCGAATTAATACTTGTATTGCAAATTGGTTCATCAATCCGCTTTGTTGTGTCACAACAGCAAGGTTACTAGAGGTTTCTACTACATTAGGAAAGTTATCATCCATTGAAAAAACACCATTATCGCAATGTGCGAGCGCATTGATTAGATTATCGTGAGATTGGTGCGTTAATACTGAGCTTGGTAAATCACAAGGTTGAAGTGTGACAGTAAATTTACTCTCACTTTCTCGGTATTTGTCACTCAAGCTAACCTGTAGAGTATTGATAACCGTTTCTAAACTGTTTTGATACTGCGCATCACATACAATAACTGCATGGGCTTCACGTGGAATAGCATTTCTTAAACTACCACCTGACAGTGATGAAATAAGGAAAGGTGCAGCATCTAAGTTCATTAACACATTTGCTAATTCTTTAATTGCATTGGCGCGGCCTAGGTTGATATCAACGCCAGAATGACCGCCTTTTAACCCTGAAATGCTAATTTGGTAAGCACTCTCAGTGATATCTGTTTCCATTTTCTCAAAAGGTAGCAGGACATTGACATTAATACCGCCTGCACAGCCAACATATAGCTCACCTTCTTGCTCTGAGTCAGTATTAATAAAAACTTTCCCCTGTAATTGTCCGGCTTCTAAACCAAAAGCTCCGGTCATGCCGGTTTCTTCGTCGGTTGTAATTAACACTTCTAATGGGCCATGTTCAATATCCGAGTCAGCTAAAACAGCTAGGCAAGATGCCATTCCAATGCCGTTATCTGCTCCAAGTGTTGTGTGGTCAGCGCGCAGCCATTCACCGTCAATGACAGGAATGATTGGATCAGTTAAAAAGTTATGTACTTTATCATTGTTCTTTTGTGGGACCATATCTAGGTGGCATTGTAATATTACAGGTGTTTTATCCTGATAACCCGCGGAAGCTGGTTTTGTTAATATTAAGTTACCTATTTTATCCTTAACACAATCAATATTATTTTCTTGTGCCCAATTAATAATCCAATTTCGTATTTGTTCTTCATGTTTAGAAGGGCGAGGAATTGCACAGATGTTTTGGAAGAATGACCAAATTGGAGCGGCTGGATGTGATTGTAATTGTTGCATAAACAGGCCTTTTGACGAATAAAATGAAAATAACCTCAGTTTTGCTTAGTTTTATGTTCAAGCTAGAATGTTTTTATAAAAGTGAATTTTATAAAAAATAGACTGATGATCTTATATAAAAAGAAACCTTATTCGCGAATAAATAACGTTGACCACGGTTTGCATGGTTTGTGTCATCCAATAATATTAAAAATAATCATGTAAATTAAGTTAGCTTATTTAAAATCAATGCTTTATTAGGTTTTTAGTTGCGTAAATACGTTGCTTTATATGAGGTTACGCTACTCGGTTTAATCAATAATTCCAATCATTTTAATCAACAAACTGTAGAAATTTGATCTCGACAACTTTTGTGACCACCGTCATACCTTCTTAATTAAAAATTAATAAGAGATATTTTTATAAAAATGTAAAATTTGATTGGTCAATTGGACTGAAGATCTATAAAATGCACGGAATTTGCCAAATTTTACTATTTTCTGGTGAAAAAATGCTTTGCATGGCCTCACTCAGATTATATAAATTTTTATTTATTTGTTTTATTTATGGAGGTTAACTTGAGTCATTCTGCCATACTGGTGTTGGAAGATGGGACTGTCTTTAAAGGCGTATCAATTGGCGCTGATGGGAGTTCTGTTGGTGAGGTTGTTTTTAATACGTCAATGACCGGCTACCAAGAAATCCTAACTGATCCATCCTACGCAAGACAAATCGTAACACTCACTTATCCCCACATCGGCAACACCGGCACCAACCAAGAAGATGAAGAATCTCCTGCAATTCATGCATGTGGTTTAGTTATCCGTGATTTACCTCTCCTAGCAAGCAACTTCAGAAATCAAGCGTCTTTAAGCGAATACTTAGCATCACGTAATGTAGTTGGTATTGCTGACATTGATACACGTAAACTAACACGTATTTTACGTGAGAAAGGTGCGCAAGCTGGTTGTATTATTGCTGGTGAAAATATCGATGAAGCTGCTGCATTGGCTCAAGCTAAAGCATTTCCTGGTTTGAAAGGTATGGATTTAGCGAAAGAAGTAACGACAGCAGAATCATTTGAATGGTCTGAAGGTAGCTGGACGCTAACTGGCGGTTTACCTAAGCCGAAGACAGATTGCAAATACCACGTAGTTGCTTATGACTACGGTGTAAAACGCAACATCTTACGTATGTTAGCAGACCGTGACTGCAAGTTAACAGTAGTACCAGCGCAAACACCAGCCGCTGAAGTACTAGCAATGAATCCTGATGGTATCTTCCTTTCAAATGGCCCTGGTGATCCAGAACCATGTACTTACGCCATTGAAGCGATTCAAGCCATTTTAAAAACTGATATTCCAGTATTCGGTATCTGTTTAGGTCATCAATTACTTGCCTTAGCAAGTGGTGCAAAAACAGTGAAAATGAAATTTGGTCATCACGGCGCAAACCATCCTGTTAAAGACTTAGAGCGTGATGTAGTGATGATCACTAGCCAAAACCACGGTTTTGCAGCAGACGAAGCAACACTACCTGCTAACTTACGTGCAACGCATGTTTCATTGTTTGATGGTTCTTTACAAGGTATTCATCGTACTGATAAAGCGGCATTTAGTTTCCAAGGTCACCCAGAAGCTAGCCCAGGTCCACATGATGCAGCACCACTATTTGATCACTTCATTGAATTGATTGAACAGTACAAAAACGCTTAGTTGAACCGGATAACCTTGTGTTCGAAGGCTTTCGAACACATTGAACAGATATAAAAAGGTAATTTCAGATGCCAAAACGTAATGACTTAAAAACCATCCTTATCATTGGTGCGGGACCGATTGTTATCGGCCAAGCTTGTGAATTTGACTACTCTGGTGCACAAGCATGTAAAGCACTAAGAGAAGAAGGCTACCGTGTAGTACTTGTAAACTCTAACCCTGCAACCATTATGACTGACCCAGAAATGGCCGATGCTACTTACATCGAACCAATTCACTGGGAAGTTGTTGAGAAAATTATCGCTAAAGAACGCCCATGTGCAGTTTTACCAACAATGGGTGGCCAAACGGCGCTTAACTGTGCACTAGAACTTGAAGAAAAAGGCGTTCTAGCGAAATACAACGTTGAGATGATTGGTGCAACGGCTGATGCAATTGATAAAGCAGAAGACCGTAGCCGTTTTGACGCTGCAATGAAGAAAATTGGACTTGAATGTCCACGTGCTGGTATCGCACATACAATGGATGAAGCTTACGGTGTATTAGACATGGTTGGTTTCCCTTGTATTATTCGTCCATCTTTCACCATGGGTGGAACGGGCGGTGGTATCGCATACAACCAAGAAGAGTTTGACGAAATTTGTTCAAACGGTTTAGACCTTTCTCCAACAAACGAGCTATTGATTGATGAATCATTAATCGGTTGGAAAGAGTATGAAATGGAAGTGGTTCGCGACAAGAATGATAACTGTATCATTGTTTGTGCGATTGAAAACTTCGACCCAATGGGTATTCATACGGGTGACTCAATCACAGTTGCACCAGCGCAAACGTTAACAGATAAAGAATACCAATTAATGCGTAATGCTTCTTTAGCAGTATTACGTGAGATTGGTGTTGAAACGGGTGGTTCAAACGTACAGTTCGGTATTAACCCTGCAGATGGCCGTATGGTCTTAATCGAGATGAACCCTCGTGTATCACGTTCATCTGCATTAGCATCAAAAGCTACAGGCTTCCCGATTGCTAAAATTGCAGCTAAATTGGCGATTGGTTACACGCTTGACGAATTACAAAATGATATCACTGGCGGTAAAACACCAGCGTCATTTGAACCAACTATCGATTACGTTGTAACTAAGATTCCACGTTTTAACTTTGAAAAATTTGCCAATTCAAATGACCGTTTAACAACGCAAATGAAATCAGTTGGTGAAGTAATGGCGATTGGCCGTAACCAACAAGAATCATTACAAAAAGCACTTCGTGGTCTAGAAGTTGGCGCTGATGGTTTCAGCCCAATGGTTGACCTAAACGATGAAGGCGCAAAAGAAAAAGTATTATACGAACTACGTGAAGCGGGTGCTGAACGTATTTGGTACATCGGTGATGCATTCCGTCTAGGTATGACGATGGAAGAAATTCATGACATTACGATGATCGATAACTGGTTCCTCGTTCAAATCGAAGATTTAATCTTAGAAGAGAAAAAACTAGCACAGGGTGGTCTACGTTCATTGGATGCTGATTCACTACGTAAATTAAAACGTAAAGGTTTTGCTGATAGCCGCATCGCTTCTGTGATTGGTTCATCGGAAACAGAAGTACGTAAATTACGTGAAAAATTTGCATTGCACCCAGTTTACAAACGTGTTGATACTTGTGCTGCAGAGTTCTCATCTGATACAGCTTACATGTACTCAACTTACGATGAAGAGTGTGAAGCAAACCCAAGTGATAATGAGAAAATCATGATCATTGGTGGTGGTCCTAACCGTATCGGTCAAGGTATTGAGTTCGATTATTGTTGTGTACATGCGGCGATGGCAATGCGTGCAGACGGTTACGAAACTATCATGGTTAACTGTAACCCTGAAACGGTTTCAACTGACTACGATACGTCAGATCGTTTATACTTCGAATCAATTACATTGGAAGATGTACTTGAAATCGTACGTGTTGAAAACCCTAAAGGTGTTATCGTGCAATACGGTGGTCAAACGCCACTTAAATTAGCACGTGCACTTGAAGCAGCTGGCGTACCAATTATCGGTACATCACCTGAAGCGATTGACCGTGCAGAAGACCGTGAGCGTTTCCAACAAGTGGTTGAGCGTTTAGGTCTTAAACAACCTGAAAACGATACAGTAACAACACTTGAGCAAGCGGTTGAATCTGCTAAGCGCATTGGTTACCCATTAGTTGTACGTCCTTCTTATGTACTAGGTGGTCGTGCGATGGAAATCGTATATGACGAGCAAGACTTACGTCGTTACTTTAAAGAAGCGGTAAGTGTTTCTAACGAATCACCTGTATTACTTGACCGTTTCCTAGATGACGCAGTAGAAGTAGATATCGATGCGATTTGTGACGGTACTGATGTTGTTATCGGTGGCATCATGGAGCACATCGAGCAAGCTGGTGTTCACTCTGGTGACTCAGCATGTTCATTACCTGCTTACACGCTAAGTGCTGAAATTCAAGACGAAATGCGTGGTTACATCAAAGCATTAGCATTGGAACTAGGTGTGGTTGGCCTGATGAATACACAGCTTGCTGTTAAAGATAACGAGATTTACATGATTGAAGTAAATCCACGTGCTGCTCGTACAGTACCGTTTGTATCTAAAGCGACAAGTGTGCCAATTGCTAAAATCGGCGCAAGTGTAATGGCGGGTAAAACACTGAAAGAACTTGGTGTGACTGAAGAAGTTATTCCTCCTTACTACTCTGTTAAAGAAGTCGTATTACCGTTTAACAAATTCCCAGGCTCTGACCCAATATTAGGTCCTGAAATGCGTTCAACTGGTGAAGTTATGGGGGCAGGTGTCACCTTTGCTGAAGCCTATGCAAAAGCTGAACTAGGTTCAACGAAAGAAGTCCCTGAAATTGGTCGTGCTTTAATCTCTGTTCGTAACAGTGATAAAAAGCGTGTTGCTCAACTAGCGCAAACGATGTTGGACTTAGGCTTCGAACTTGATGCAACGCACGGTACTATGATTGTGTTACAAGATGCTGGTATTAATGCTCGTCTTGTGAATAAAGTGAGCGAAGGTCGCCCACACATTCTTGACCGTGTTAAAAACAGTGAATACAAATACATTGTAAACACAACAGAAGGGCGCATCTCAATTGAAGATTCGCGTCAGCTACGTCGTGCAGCATTACGTTACAAAGTAAACTACACAACAACGCTAAACGGTGCATTTGCAACTTGTCGTGCTCATACTGCTGATCCAACAGCAGAAGAAGCAACAGTAAGTTCAGTACAAGAGCTACACAAACGTATTAATGGTTAATCATTAAATTGATAATCAATAAGCTAGTTAAGTAGCAGATAAAAAGCCACTCAAATGAGTGGCTTTTTTGTCTTGGACTGTAAATAAAGACGTTATTTTGTAAAAGTCTACTATTAATAAGGTGATACTTATAATTATTGAAATAATCATATTAATACTGATGATAGAAATCTATGTTCTGCACGCCCGAAGTAATTTCTGCAATCATAAAGCATTAGGTTTGGTGCTATTTTAAATATTTTTAGTTTTGTTAAATCAATTGAAAATTTTTTTAATTTTTTTATGATTTTTAATATATAAAAATATAGTTTAAATGTTACATTAAGTGAAATATATCGAATTGAATTATTTGAATAAATTCTACATCTAGAACAGCTGATTTAATTACAGTGAGTATGGATATTAATGTTTTAAACTTACTTAGAGTATACAAATGGAATTAACAACTAATAACCCAGAAAAGAATGCATCAACACTTGAAGTGTTTGAAGAACATTTAAACAAAGCGATAGGTAAGCCTACTCTTGATTTTAGAATGCAAACAGTTCGCGGCCTAAGAAAAAATACGACTAGAGAAATAAAAATCTATAATGGTGCTCATAAAGCAACTTGGGCTAAAACGATAATTAATCGTAAGTTAAGAACAATATATATTGATGTTTTTATTAATTTTAAAAAAAATGATTTGAACTCATCTGATTATAATCGCCTCAAAGAATTAGCTATCGAGGGAATAAAGCAATATTGGTCTAATAATATCACTGTAGATGGTGTTGTATTTAAAGTCATAGTTAATTGTTTACATAAAGACTCTAGCATCGCTATTCCTGTTGATTTAAAAATAGAAGAGGGCTTAAATTATAACAGGCCAATGAATCCCGCTATCTTAGGTATAGATGCTAGTTTTATTTATCAAAGAGGTCAGAGGAAAGCAGGCATTTCAAGTAAAATAATTGATGCCGAATTCAAATTAACTTCTGCACATGAGTTTGGTCATTCAATTTTGATGTATGCAGGGGGAATCGGTTTATCATGGGGACATAAAGGTTCTACTCACATTTTATTGCAAAGTGTTAAGTCATCAATGCCCGAATATCCAAAAAATGGGAAGATAGATATTATGAAGTATTATGATGATAAAAGTGATCCTAAAAGCTTGTTTAGAAGATTAAAAAACTCTATTGCTATGGAGATAGATTTAAAAAGGCTAATTTGGAGTTCGAGTATTTTATGGAAAAATTAAAAGTTTTAACTTTCATTTTTTTGAGCACTTTCATGTTGAGTTCATGTTCAACTGTGCGTTGGGCGAGTATTAAAAATGCGACTCATGAAGATATTATTGTAAAAGCTTTCTTTGAAAAAAATAATGAAAGATCTGATTCTAAAATTCCTATAGCAGCAGGTGAAGTAAACGTTTGGCAGTATGATAGAGGCCTTTTTGAAACATCAAAGATTGATAGTCGGCTATCATATCTAGAAGTGTCTAATAGTGCCGATTGCCTATTGAGGTTAAGTCGATCTGATATTGATAAGCAAGCCGAAGTACATTTGCAGCAAATTATTATCGAACCTGAAGATTTTTTGGCTGTATGTGCGAAATAATGCTTAACACAGTAAATAACTTATCTAACTTTTTAAACAGGCAACTTATTCGTTATAAGCTTCGTAGACTGAATATTATTTACGTCTTGAGTTGTTCTGCTTTTACAGCGTAAAATTTATCTGACATATTTAATCTAATTAATATAAGCATCAAAATAAGCTGCTAAAGATAAAGTTGGATTTTCCATAAAGGAATATATTGTTAAGCGGTGCAACTGAATAGGTGCTTTTACTATGATGAAAATAAAAGAGTTTAATCAATTATTAGCAGAGGTACATTCGTGCACTATTTGCGAAACTAACTTAAAAGCAGGTGTTCGTCCTGTTTTGCAAGTTAATCCACATGCTAAAATTCTTATTGCAGGTCAAGCACCTGGCTCAAAAGTTCATGCTACTGGTATTCCATTTGATGATCCGAGTGGTGAGCGATTAAGAGAATGGATGGGGGTTAATAAAGAAACCTTTTATGATTCACAAAAGATTGCAATATTACCGATGGCATTTTGTTACCCAGGAAAGGGAAAGTCAGGGGATTTACCTCCTCCGTCAATCTGTGCAGAGACGTGGCGTAATAAATTGCTTGAAACGATGCCACATATTCAGCTTACACTTGTCATTGGACAATATGCTTTGGCGTGGCATTTAAAAAATAGAGGTAAAAACCTTACTGAGACAGTTAAAAATTGGTCTGTTTTTGGCGAACAGGTCATGCCACTCCCACATCCAAGTCCACGCAATAATATTTGGTTAAAAAAGAATCCATGGTTTGAAGCTGATGTGATACCTGTGTTACAAAATAGAGTGCATAAAATTCTGAAATAGATTTTATCTCGCTTTTTTCATAAGGCAATTGGCTGCATTATTTGCTTCTCCTCTTACTGGCTATCGATTTTAAATGTGTTTTTGAACCCGTCAAATTTCAGCCTTGTATTTTAAAAACAGAATGTATTTAATCAATGATTTCGTAAAAACAAAAATAATACCAATTATATTAAATAAGTGACCTAAATTTTACGTAGGAAAAATGACTGAGTTCAAGGTGTAATTTAAGTTAAATAGTTATTCTATTTGCGAAAATTACAACGAAGAAATAAGTTATTTTAACAAGTAAAATAGATCAGTTAATTAGTGTGATTGGTATAATATATTTGAATCTCAAGTAAATGTGAATTAGTGTGGTTTTTATTTCAATTTTTTAAGCTGATAACAAGAAATTCAATAGCTTAGCTAGGTGAATATAGGGTGCCATTATGAGTTCATTTATTTCGTTAGATCGCCTTCGATTTTTGTTTAATCGCTTTGCTGAAAGACTATGGGTTCGACCATTAGCAATCTGTTTATTGTCAATTGTTGTTGTTTTCGCAGCGAAATTTATAGATGGTTCTCAGTTAGCTGATTTTGCACCGTTGGTTGAAAAGGATTCAGTTGAAACTTTACTGTCCATTATGGCTTCAAGTATGTTGGTCATCGCGACTCTTTCTGTTTCATCGATGGTTGCTGCATATGCTGCTGCAAGTAATTCTGCTACGCCACGTTCTTTCTCGCTGGTGGTTGCAGATGATGTATCGCAGAATGCACTTTCCACTTTTGTTGGTGCTTTCATTTTTAGTGTCGTCGCAATTACTGCTGTCAAAAATACTTTTTATGAAAAAGCGGGGCTGTTTGCGCTTTTTGTTCTGACTGTATTTGTCTTTGCTGTGGTGATTTTGACCTTTGTAAGGTGGGTAGATAGCATTGCACGTTTGGGACGAGTTGGTTCAACTATTGATAAAGTAGAAAAGGCAGCAGAAAAAGCCTTAATAAGAAGAAGAGATAAACCGACACTAGGCGGAATATCAGTTTTAGGTTCACCAACTAAAGGCCAAGCCGTATATACATCCCAAATAGGCTATGTACAGCATATTGACATGGCAGTAATTCAAGACTGGGCAAATGATCTTGACGTGTCGGTAGTTTTGTCGGCTTTACCTGGTACATTTGCTTCCAATGATCAAGCATTGGCTTACATTAGCATTCCATCAGGTGCATTGTCTGAATTGGACTGTGCATGTTTAATTAAGGCATTTCACATTGGCAAAGACCGTACCTTTGAAGATGATCCTCGATTTGGTCTAGTTACATTATCTGAAATTGCGGCTCGCGCCTTATCTCCAGCAGTTAATGATCCAGGGACAGCGATAAAAGTCATTGGCTCATTAGTACGTTTAATTTCTACTTTTAACACGCCTCCAAAAATGGAGAATCAAAAGCAAGTTGAGTTTAACCGAGTTGCTGTTCCAGAGATCTTAGTTTCGGATATGTTTGAAGATGCTTTTACAGCTATTGCTCGTGATGGTGCAGGGAATATAGAAGTTTGTGTTCGCTTACAAAAGGGGCTAAATTCACTCGAATCACTTAACAATGATGATATTCAAAAAGCTGCTCGTTATCAAAAGCAGTTGGCATTAAAGCGCGCATGTAAAGCGCTTGATATAGAGGAGGATTTAGCTGCTGTCCAGAAAGCGTTCAGGAGTTAAACAGTTTTAAAAGTCTTATAGACTGTCATCGACTTTTAGGTGCTGTTAGACAGATATGTTTTTGTCTTCGATTAAATCGGATGTTTTAATGAATTAACGAAAGGAAGTGGCTTATCATTTAATGCGAATATTTATAACATATTGTGAATATGGCTCTTTCAATAAAGGTATATCAAATTTATTGAAAGAGCGGTTTATCTTGTATTACTCTCCGTCTAACTCTTTTAATATCGCATTACCGCGATTAATTAAGTTTTTAGCTCGAATGAACGAACGAATTTCCATTAACCTATTTGAATAGGCAAAAAAATCACTGGCTTCTTGTCTTTTTAAATCAATAATAGGTTGAAAGTCTTTTGGAAACTGTTGAGCAAAACGATTTATTTTTCTACCTACAGCAATATAAGCATTGTAATTACGTGCTTTCGATAACTCCTCTGACATGTCATTAATCTCTTTTTTATAGAACAGAGTTGCTTCTTCGTGAGGATAAACGGCATTTTCAGGGGATTTTTTATAATCAGCTGCATATTTAGCAAGTGCATTAACTGCAGATGCCATTTTCTTACTAGATGCGATCACTTTGTCAGCTTCTGGATAGTTATAAAACGCAATATCACCAACTCGGATTAATTCATCAAGTGTTTTAAAATCTTTTTTATCAATTGCTAAGTTGAATTTACGCTGGAACAAAGCAAATGCTTTTTCTGTTGCTACGTATTCTTCACCGGGCAACAAAAGCAGTGATAAGTCTGAAAATAAGTTTTTAATATTGTTATCACCAGCTTCAGAATAACGACCTTGAATTAACAGTTGATCAAGTTTTTCAACGATTGCATTAATCGTTGTCTCTCGGCTGGTTTCTTGCTGTTTTTGTATTTCTTTTAAACGAAATGAGTCAGGATAATAGGTAAAGGCCTCTGCTAAAATAGTATTAACTTTTGCATAGTCTTTAAATTTATTGTTGCTGAGTTTGGGAGCATTTTGAATTTTTTCATCGTATAGTGTAATTAATTCATCATGATGCTGTCGAAATAGTGCCTGTGCAATTAAAAAGTTGCTTTCCTTTATCTCATCAGCTTTTGCTAAAAATTCAGATGCAGGTAAAGAGCCGTAACTATTAAATGTTTTCGTTTCCTGATCATATTCAGAAATTGTACTTGTTAGTTTTTCAATCTCTGTAGATTGCTGGTAAAAAGCATTTGCAGAATAACCAACAACTGCGAGTAGTAATGCTCCAGCTAATATTTTAGTTGAAACCTTGCTTGAAAATGGAGTAACTAATTCATCGATTGTATTTAAACGTTCTGCTTTATTAATTGCTAACCCGCGTTTCAATACAGACCAATGTGATAAACTAATATTCTTTGGTTTAACTAGTGTAAAACTACTTTTATTAACTTTGTTTGCAGCTGTTCGTTTATAGGGGTGTTTACTACTCAATAATTCGTAAATTATACAAGCGAACGAAAATACGTCGTCTTGTTGTGTTGGACTATCACCATTTAATTGTTCAAAACTTGCGTACGCAGGGGTATGTCCATTTAAGGCTGTATCTTGATCATTGTTTTGCAATACGTACTCATTATCCTCATCCTCATTGAGTAACTTTGAAACCCCAAAATCAAATATTTTAATATTACCTTTTCTAGTCAAAAATATATTCGATGGTTTTAAATCAGTATGGATTAAGCCTTCTTGATGAGCATAGTTTAATGCGCTGCCAATTTGATCAATGATTTTTTTAGTTTTAACAAACGGTGTACCAACAGGTTTAGAGCTGTTAATTACTTGATCTAAAGATTCACCGTCTAGCCATTCCATGACCATAAAATGATAGTTTCCGTCAGATTTAATGTCATAAACTCTGATGATATTAGGGTGAGATAGCTTTTGGGTTTGAAGAGCTTCATTGATTAATATCTTTTGAGCATCTTTCATTTCTGAAAATTGTTTTTGAAGTACTTTAATAGCGACAAAGGCATCTTCGATGCCTGCATCTTTCAGAGTTAAATCAACTGCACGGTAAACATCGCTCATACCACCTGCGCCAATCTGACTTTCAATTAAATAACGTTGGCTGAAACATTTTCCGATCAAGTTTGAAGCTTTCTGATTTATTTCTAAGTTTATACCTTTTTTTGAAATAACCGTTTTATCATCATTATCTGGGGATATTGTATTTTCCATTATTTTTTACGAGTCCATTATCTTAATTTAGTCAATTTATTTTTTTGATTTTACGCATAGGAGGCTTGGGTTGACAAGTAAAATTAATTACATTCAATTGATTAAAATACTATAAAGAACTTATTCAAATATAATCTAAATAAGTATTTTAATTTTTAATTTTATATTTTTTCGTTTCAAGTGATTGAATAACCGTCGTTACTATCACGTTAGATATATTTTTATAAAATATTAGCTATCTAAAATTGCTCGTTTTATATACTTTAAGTTGATGTTTTTGGGGTGTTAAATATTTCGACTATTTAATGATTTACTCCTGTGCAAAAATACTTATAATCGTTTGAATTAATTTTTACAAATAGTTTATTTGAGTGAGAAGTTTGATGCACATTGATTTTAAAATCGTAAGTTACCACAGGTTATCACCGGAACAAGTTTCTGAATTTACTGTGGAAGAAAAGGCAACTTTTGGACGTGCAAATAGCTGTGATTGGCACTTACCTGATCCAGAGAAAGTTATTTCAAGTTCACACGTAAGAATAGAAAAAGAAGAAGACAATTTTTATCTTATAGATACTTCTACAAATGGTGTATTTATTAATAGAAGCGTAGAGCCTGTAGGTAAAGGTAATAAATACTTACTTTGCACTAACGATTTGTTAGCTGTTGGTGATTATGAAATTACTGTTGAAGTTGTATCTGCAAAAGTAACAAATCCTCAGAAATTGGATTCGATTAAACAAGATGTTTCTTCAGTTGATGCATTTCAACAAACACCTGTGATTGATGAACCTGTTGAGTTTTTAGCACAAGATATTCTTGGTGAACCAAAACCATCATCATTGCCACTTGTCGATAATGATTTAAAGGATGCTTTTGTAACTCCTGAAGTTAAGCACGAATCTGCAATTCCTGAAGATTGGGACTTTGGTTTGTCAGATAAATCAGTTGACCAAGTAAGTTTAGCGGAACCTGAAAGTGAAGAGAGTGCCCCTGTAATTAAGAGTCAAGCACACCTAGATAAAAGCGTTGATATTAATAAAACTGAGGACATTGTATTACCAGAAGCGAAAACTCAGCAGGAAGAAATAATACCGAATATTGTTATACCGCCTGTTCAAGAAAAGATAGAAATAGAAGCTGTCACCGAAACGTCACCTCTAGCTATTCAACAGAAAGATTTTGCTAATGAACTACATCAAAAGGTTCCTACGCAAATGAAATCAACGCGACAACCACTTACCTTAAGTCAACAGGGTGATGAATTAGCTATGTTTTTGAAAGGGCTAGGGTTGTCAGACAAAATAAGCTCTGAAGGTATGTCAAGTGAAGTCTATTTCGAATTAGGTCAATCGATGAACTTAATGTTCATGGGGTTAATTAAACTATTAAGAAATAGATCTGAAATAAAAAGTGAATTCAAAATTAACCAAACGACGTTTAAACAGCAAGAGAATAACCCACTTAAATTTTCTGCAACCATTGATGACGTTTTTAATAATTTATATTTACATGGGAGTAGTAGCTTCTTATCGCCTAAAAAAGCAATTCAAGATGCTTTTCAAGATACAGAGAAACATGAGAAAGCTTTCTCAGCTGGCACCCTAGGCGCTTTAGTCGGTATTCTTAACCAACTTGACCCAGAGAAAATTCAACAAAATAATATACAACCACATTATTTGGATAAGCTAATTCCTGCTAAAAAAGAAGCAAGGAATTGGGAACTATTTGCTGAATTGCATGACAATATAAAAGCTGAGATTTCAACTCACGGAAGTGGTGCTATAACTGATGATTTTGTTAAAGCCTACGATAAAAAAATTAGAAACTTGTGAACCGAACATAAAGGAATATAACATGAAAATTTTTAGATCGACCTTCAGACACTTAATCGTTTTAAGTGGTCTTTTTTTGCTTTCTGCTTGCTCTAGCTCCAATATATTTTCAGCAACGGCTAATTTGATTGTTTCACCGTCTACTGATCTTATTTTTAATGTTGCAGATGATACAAATCCAGATTTAGAAGGAAGACCGTCTCCTGTAGTCGTTACTATTTATGAGTTGTCCTCTAGAACTATCTTTGATAATCAAGATTTTTTCTCACTGTATGAAAATGCTGATGAAATTTTGGGGCCAGATTTGCTTACTAAGCAAGAGTTAGAGTTACAACCTGAAGAAACCAAAGTACAAACGCTAACATTAAACAAAAATGCTGCTTATGTAGGTGTTGTAGTTGCATATCGTGATGTTGATAATTCGAGATGGCGCGGTGTTGTTGAAGTTTCTCCAACAGGTTATGGCGATATTGATGTCAATATCGAGAAACTAGCTGTTTACATCAAAGACTAAGTTTTAACGATCTATTAGGATAATTATGAGCGATATTAATTCAGTTGTTTGGTCTGAAGGCATGTTTTTACGACCACAACATTTTCAACAACAAGAGCGCTACTTAACATTTCAAAATACGCATATTCTAAAAACAGCTGAGCCATACCGTTGGGGATTATTTGATTTAGAAATCGATAAAAACCTACTTGGGCTAGGGCAGTTTGGTTTGAATCAATTACAGTGTGTTTTTCAAGATGGCACAGTCGCTTTGTTACCTGACCATGCTAAGTTACCAACAGCAATAAGTGTTAATGAAGGTGTTATTGATCAACTTGTTTATATTGCGGTACCTATCAATAAAAGTACAAGTTTGAATGTTTCAGATATCTCTGACCCTACTATTACACGTTATAAATTTCATGACCAAAATGTGATGGATACAACAATTGGTAGTGACGGATTAGAAACATTACAGCTTGGACAGTTGAACTGCCAATTGAAAATGCAAAGTGAAGATAGATCAGGATATATTTCATTTCCTATCGCAAAGATTGTTGAAGTGACAGAAGAAGGGATTGTATTGCTTGATAAAAAATACATTCCACCTTGCTATAGCGTTCAGCATTTTCCTATGTTGCTCAATCTAACCTCTGAAATCGCGGGTATGATTAAGCAACGTGCAGATGTGTTAGCGGCTCGATTAAACCAATCTCAGGGAAGTGCTAATGCAATTTCTGATTTCTTGATGTTACAGTTATTGAATAAATATCAGCCTGTCTTTGAGCACTATCAAACGATTAATGGACTTCACCCTGAGACCTTGTATACCTCTTTGATTAGTTTTGCTGGTGAATTAGCGACATTCTCTACACCCGAAAAACGCTCAAAACCTATGCCTATTTATAAACATGAGGAATTAACAGTAATTTTTGGTTATTGCATGTCTGTTATTAATCATGGACTAAGTAGTGTACTAGAGCAAACAGCTATCAAACTACCATTAAAAGAAAGACAGTTTGGTGTCCATGTTGCGCCAATTAATGATAAGAAATTACTTGACCGTGCCGATCTTATTTTAGCGGTTAAAGCTGATGTTGCTAATGAAGAGATACGTTTATACCTTCCTTCTCAAATAAAAATCGGTTCAGTTGATACGATTCGCGATTTGGTTAATAACCAGTTAACTGGCGTTAAATTAATTAACTTACCGGTTGCACCTCGCCAAGTGCCTTTCCATTCTGGTTACCATTACTTTCAATTAGAGAAAACTAGTGTTCATTGGGAAAAAATTAAAACGAGTGCTGGTATTGCCTTACATTTCTCAGGTAATTACCCGGGTTTAGCGCTTGAATTATGGGCAATTAATAGTTAGCAGTAATGCTTTTAAAATTAACAACTGTATACAACATTATTAGCGGACCGATATTAATATAGTGGCCGCTAATTAATCGTTGTACCAGCGTATTAGTTAGCAAGGACCAAATTTTGAACGATAAAACAATAGTGAAGCCCACTCCAGGTAGACGCAGCCCAACTCCTAAAGCAGAACCATCTAATGCACCTGCAGATGTAAAAGATAATGGCGACGAAACCGTTGTTTTTGAAAATGCTAATTATCGACCTACTAATGCCCCTGTATTAACAATTTCAGACAATTTAATTGTTGATAAAGCTGGATATTTAATTTCTTTATGTTGCCAATTAAAGCGTATAGACAATCATAACGATGTATCTGGTTTACGCCAAAAATGTATAGAGTTGATTAAAAGTTATGAGCAGGATTTAAGAAATGAATCAGTTAATCCCGAATTGATTCAATCAGCACGCTATTCAATTTGCTGTTTTATAGATGAAGCCGTTTTAAATACGAAGTGGGGTGAAACCAGTCGTTGGTCTTCCGAAAGCTTACTCTCTACTTTCCATAATGAAACGTTTGGTGGGGAACATTTTTATACTTTATTAGACGATGCATTGCAAAGTCCGACAACTAAGTGGCAGTTACTAGAGTTAATGTATTTGTGTTTATCTTTAGGTTTTATCGGAAAAATGCGTTTTGAAGAAAATGGCGACTCTAAATTAGAAGATTATAGAGAGAGTGCTTTCCAAGTTGTTTTAAATAATAAACAGAGTAAAGGTAGTCGTGAATTATCACCTGGATGGAAAGATAAAATAGCTAAAGGAACTGAATTGCAACAGTCGTTTCCTATTTGGGTTGCAGTGACTTTTTTTGCTGCTGTGATGCTATTTGTTTACATGGGCTTTAGCTATAAGATTAATGAGTATTTGTCACCAGTATACGAAGAATTAACAGAATTAGTACCAAGAGAAAGCAGCCGCATAGTTGAAGGTACAGATAATAGAGCTGAATTTTTGGTTCTACAGCAGCAATTGCAAACTGAGATCCAAAAAGAGTTAATTACAGTCACAGAGCTAAATGATCGAATCAGAATCTCAATCAACGCAAGTTACCTTTTTGCTTCCGCTAGTGCGCAGCCGAGAGAAGATTTTGAAGTTGTGTTGAGTAAAATAGCGAGAACGTTAGAAGGTACTAAAGGCAAAATATTAATTACTGGCCATGCAGATGATCAAAGAATATTTACTACAAAATTCCCTTCTAATTGGCACTTATCATTAGCGAGAGCAACATCCGTTGCAGATGTGTTAGGCAAAAATGGTTCATTAAATGGACGTTTATGGCCTGAGGGTAGAGGGGCTGATGAGCCGCTTGTTGAAAATAATAGTGATGCAAATAGAGCTATTAATCGCAGAATTGAAATTGATTTATTATATTAATTAATACAGTAAAGGAATATTACGTGTCTTTTAAATCCACGCTAAAGAAAATAATAAATAAGCTTAAATCAAAAGCTGTATTAACTACAATAGGGCTAATTTGCCTCGCCTTAATTATTTGGTTCGGTGGCCCATTGATTGCTGTAGCGGGTTATGAACCTCTACTATCAACAACCTCGCGTTTGATTACTCTTTTAGCTATTGCGCTGATATGGGGTGGCTTTCACTTTATTAAAAGAGTGAAAGAGAAAAAGAATAATGAAGCGATGGTCAACACCATGATAAATGGTGATGATAAAGCAGGTAACGCCAATGATGATGCTGTTAAGAAAGAAATTGATGTTCTTCAACAGAGAATGACGCAAGCTCATGACGTATTGAAAACGGCTAAATTAAGTAAAGGCAAGAATGTTTATGAATTGCCTTGGTATATTATCGTAGGTCCTCCAGGCTCAGGCAAAACAACGGCTATTCAGCATTCTGGATTAGAATACCCGTTAAAAGAAAAAATGGGGATCGATATGATCCAAGGCGTTGGTGGAACACGAAATTGTGATTGGTGGTTTACTAATAAAGCAGTGTTAATCGATACTGCTGGCCGTTACACAACTCACGATAGTAATAAAAAACAGGATTCTCGTGCTTGGCAGGGGTTTCTTGGCTTACTGAAAAAACATCGTCCTGTTCGACCTATCAATGGTGTAATCATTAGTATGGGGATCAGTGAATTATTAAATCAAACTAAAACAGAGCGTAATCTTCATGCGCGAGCAATAAAGCAACGATTGCAAGAAGTACAAAACCAATTAGGTATGACTTTTCCGGTTTATGTGCTGTTTTCTAAATGTGACTTAATCGCTGGATTTAACGAATTTTTCAGCTCACTTGAAAGTGAAGAGTGCGAACAAATATGGGGAATAACTTTCCCACTCGATGCCAGTAATAGCGATAGTTTAGTAGATGGTTTTAACAAAGAATTTCACTCATTATTAACGAACCTAAATGAAAAGGTAAATAAACGCCTTAAAAATGAAAGAGATCAAGAACGTAGACGTGTTATCTATGAATTTCCAAAACAGTTGCGCCTTTTACAAAGTGCTGCAGATGACTTTTTAAAAGAAATTTTTTCTCCTAATGCCTATGAAGTGCCTCCTATGTTACGCGGTGTTTATTTAACCAGTGCAACACAGGAAGGTAATCCTATTGATAAACTATCTTCTAGTTTACCTGCGGCAAATGCAGTTCAATCAACTAGCACACAAGGTCAACCTTCAAGAAGCTATTTTATTAAACATCTATTAGAAGATGTTATTTTCCCTGAAAAAGATTTAGCGACTACGAATAAACATCATGATAAGCAAAATCAAATATTTAAACATTCAGTATTAGTTGTTGCTTCATTATTGACTATCTTCTTTTCAGTATCTTGGTGGCAAAGTTTTAATTGGAATACTTACTTAGTTGACTCTACAGAAGAGTCACTAAAGCTTTATGAAGAGACCACTTCAGGTGATCTTAAAGGCAGTGATGACATTATTAAAATCACTAAAGGATTAACCATATTAAGAGATTTACCATTAGGTTTTAGTAATGAATTTGCTAGCGATGAAGTGAGTACATGGGGGCTTTATCAAGGTGATAAACTAAGACAGTCTGGTATTGGTGCTTATAAGCGTGCGCTCAATAGTTACTTATTACCTCATCTCGAGTCGTTATTGATCGATGAAATGAATAACAGTACAGATAGCTTAAACTACTTATATTTAACGCTAAAAACTTACTTGATGCTTTATCAGTCTGAATATTACGAAGAAGAAGATGTTAAAGCCTGGTTCGCTGTCTATTTCGATAGAAGATTAGTCGGTGAAGTAAATAGAAACATTCGTAATGAGCTAGGTGAACATATTGCAACTTTATTGGATTTAGGTCTTCGTGGTAATAATATTGATAACCAAGCTATCGCAGATGCTCGTGATAAATTAAGTCGTTTAACGTTGGTAGAAAGGGCATATCAAAGGCTGAAATCTGACTATATTCCGAGTACGATTCCGGACTTTAAATTAGGAAATATTATTAGCTTAAATAGCTTATCTGCTTTTACTTATCAAAGCGGTAAAGATATGAGTCAATCGATTCCAGGTCTATACACGTTTAATGGTTTCCATGGCATTTTTAATATTGAAAAAAATGAAATTGTTAAAAACTTAGTAGAAGATCGCTGGGTTTATGGTGACTCAAGCAACCTAGTTTCACAGACTAGTGAAGCAACGATTACCAAGCAATTGGAGCAAAAATATTACCAAGATTACATTTACTACTGGGAAAGCTTGTTGGATGATTTAGCACTTGAGCCATTTAACACAGAGATCAACTCTAATAATACGATTCATCAGTTAGCTAATGCTGAATCTCCTATTAAAAGTATTCTTTTGGCTGTCCAAAAAAATGTGCAATTAACAAAAATTCCTAATTCTAAAAATGCCAAAGCAGCACTTGATGTCGCTAAAAATGCGTCAGATGTCGCTTTAAGTGCTAAAAAATCAAGAATTAGTCGCTTATTACCAAAAGACGACTTAGATGTCGATTTCAATATTCCTGGTAAGGAAGTTGAGCGTGCATTTAAAGACATACTCAGTATTAATGTCGCTAAACTTGATGAAGCTGAAGGAATATTAAGAAAACTAGACCGTGCTATTGGTAAGAAAAACCTAGATGCAAATAGACTTTATGGTTTCAGTGAAGACGAGTTTGAGGTTAATTACGCCCAAGTAGGGCAAGCCTTAAATGATCAAGTCGCTGACTTTCCTGCACCATTGAATAAATGGTATGCAAGCATTCTAACTTGGTTAGATCGTAAAGTGGTTCAAGTGAAAGATCAAAAACGTTCTATAGCGAAAAAAGATCTAAACACACTTTGGAAAAAAGAAGTATTGCAAGTGTGCCGTCGTGGTATATCAGGTCGATACCCATTTAATCTATCTGCAACAAAAGAAGTGAGTATTCAAGACTTTAATCAGTTCTTTGGTTATGGCGGTACATTAGATAAGTTCTTTAATGATAACCTGCGTGAATATGTCGATACGAATAAACGAACTTGGACATTCAATAAAAATATTGGGCTAACAAATCGTTCTCTTCGTGTATTCCAAAGAGCGGAGGTTATTCGTAAAAACTTCTTTGAAAATAACGATAAAAATGTACAAGTTAGCTTTTCTCTAAGACCGTTATATCTGGATCGACATATTAGTCACTTCAAGTTAATTATTAATGGCCAAGAGTTAAATTACCGACATGATCCAATCCGTTCAACTCAATTTATTTGGAATGGAAGTGGTGATAGCGAGACGCGTGTAATCTTTACGCCACCAAATGGCGAACGTTCAATCACAACTCAATACCTCGGTGAATGGTCGTTATTTAGATTACTGGATTCACTTGCTAAACAGCGCCCTGAAACTAAAAATGATGGTCAATTAGATATTTCACTTAATGGTAATCGCGCTAAAGTATTATTAACACCAACCAATTCAAGTAATCCGTTTTGGAAAAATGACTTAGTGAGGTTCTCATGTCCGAGTGCGCTATAGACTTAACACTAGGATATTGCGGGAAAGTCCCTTCTAAAGGGGATTTTCTGCAAAGTGATTTCGATTTTGATTTTCTATCGAGGTGGAGTGAAT
Organism: Psychromonas arctica; assembly: GCF_036697365.1. GTDB lineage: Bacteria > Pseudomonadota > Gammaproteobacteria > Enterobacterales > Psychromonadaceae > Psychromonas > Psychromonas arctica_A. Next base: position 131,834 of record NZ_JBAHZA010000001.1, on the reverse strand, counting down.
GGCAGCAGGCAGTGATTGCTGTAAGTAAAGAGCAGCTTGAAAATAAATGGTTAGATTGTTATCTCACTAGTCCAATTTGGCATTTTTCATTATCGGCAGGTGTCTGTGGCGATTCTGCAATATTAGGTACGCTAATACCGAGTGTTGATAATGTAAATCGTCATTTTCCATTTACTTTATTTGGTCAGCATAATCTCACTGCAGTACAAGCTTGGCATCAAAATGGATGGGATCAGCTATTTGAAGATAGTGTATTAGAAGTATTAGAAGACGAATTTGATATTGATAAGTGGTTCAATAACTTATCAAAACAAGTTGAGTTTAATGATATTACTAATATCCACATTACTAACATAGAATCATCGGATTCAATAAAAAAAGGTTGGGTGATTAAAGGGGAAGATAGCCCCAACTTAATGCATTTAATGCATCAACAATACACACAACAGTTTAATGAATACAGTATTTGGTGGACCGCAGGATCAGACTTAATAGAACCCTGCGTAATTGTTACAGATGGTTTACCTCAGGTAAGCCAATTTGTTTCTATGTTAGATGGCCAATGGGCAAAAAGAGATTGGAATATTTGTGAAGCAAGTTAATAACTATAATCAACAACAAACAAGTCATGCACAGTCCCATAGAGGTGCAGTAAGAACAATTAATGAAGATGCTTTTCTTGATTTGCCACAACACGGCATCTGGGTCGTTGCTGACGGTATGGGAGGACACAGTGCTGGAGATGTTGCCAGTCAACTTGTTATCGACGCAATTGAAAGTGTTATTGAGACGGTTAGTCCAGACAAAATGTCATGTGAAATATTAATTCAAGCGTTGAAATCTGCCAATGAATCTTTATTAAATTTAAGTAAAAGCCAACTAGATGGCAAAGTAGCGGGTAGTACTGTTGTTATTTTATTCATCAAAAACAACCGTTTTTATATGTTATGGGCAGGCGATAGTAGAGGCTATTTATTACGCGATAACGAACTGATTCAATTTACTAGGGATCATAGTCAAGTAAATGAAATGGTTGATGAAGGATTGATTAGTCAAGAGGAGGCTGAAACGCATCCTCTTGCTAATGTTATTACTCGGGCAGTGGGTGTTGATAAAAAGCTTGAGGTCGAAGTAAAAGAATTATTTTTACATGATAAAGATATATTTTTGTTATGTAGTGATGGTCTTAATAAAGAATTAAGTGATACAGAGATTGAACAAGCACTTCAATCGGGGTCAATAATTGATTCAGGCATGGCATTAATGCATACATCATTAGTAAGAGATGCTCGAGATAATGTGACTTGTATCTTAATTAAACACAAAGCAGAGATAAGTCATATTCCAGTGTTAGACGATGATACAACAATCCCGTATTTCAGAATTTAACAGAGTATTAATATACTTCTTTAGCGGCACAAAATAATTCATATTCTCTGAATTTGAATATATATGATTAATAAAAAGACATTTTTTTTATGCTTTTGTTTTTTTTATTAATTTTAAAGTGTTTTGTTTGACTTGTTAACATGACATCTATTATATTTTACTTTGTTTTTAGATTTACTTTAGCCGTAGTTTTATATCAACAACACTAATTCAGCATGAAGCTACGAATTATTATGGAAAATATATGAGTTTTTTAGATTTTACCGTTGATGACCTTTGTGAAGAAATCCCAGGGGAAAGTGTATGCGGTGAAGATCCACGATCGGACATCTCTCCTAGTTCTACTTATTACACATTAAAAGATGTTCGTAACAATGCTCGAGCAAATGAACGCAAAGCCCTAATAGATGAAGAAAGTTTAGCCTCGGTTATTGTTGAATGGAACCCGATATTAGAACAAGTTCCAGATGCATTAATTAATAATTGTAAAGATATAGAGTTAACTGCTTGGTATATCGAAGCATTAACCAGAAAACATGGCTTTAAAGGACTGACATTTGGCTTTCAATTAGCAAAGAATTTAATTGAATCATATTGGGATGGTATTTATCCAACGCCAGATGATGGCGACCTATCTGAAAGGATAGCGCCTTTAGCAGGTCTTAATGGAGTTGACGGCCCGGGCTCTTTGATTACGCCTATTAAGTCTATTTTAATTACTAATGGCATTGATGCTTACTCGACGTGGCAATATGAACAAGCATGCGAAATAGACAGACTTGACTCTGATAAGAAAGAAAAGAAAATTGCTAACGGCGCAATATCATTATCAGATGTAGAGCAGAGTATTAAAGAAACAGATAAATTATTTTTTATTGAACTAAGTACAGATATTGAATCAGCAATACAAGCTTTCACTTTATTATCCAATGCAATGGATAATGCGATGCAAGGGGACCCTCAGCCAACTAGCTATATTCGTAAGGCCCTTGAATCCTGTTCACTAGCAATTAAACATTTAACTAAAGATATCCTTGTCGAAGAAAGTGTTGAGGAACCTGTGTTAGATGAAGATATACAAATATCAGAAGAACAAGCAATCCCTAAGTCTAGTCTTAATCAATTAATAGAAACTCGCGAACAAGCTTTAGATAAGCTAGAGGAAATAGCAAAGTTTTTTAGAAAAACAGAGCCTCATTCACCAATGTCCTATGCAATTGAACAAGTTGTTAGATGGAGCGAGTTGAGCCTACCTGAGCTACTTCAGGAGTTGATAGCTGACGGAGATGCTCGTAATGGTTTCTTTAAATTATCTGGTATTAAAACTGACACAGACACTAAATAAAATTATTTTAAGTACTAATTTTCAACGTTAAGGAGTTTAACTTGAGTATACATAGCAAATTAAAGAGAGTAAGAAAACCACGAGTTCACATTACTTATGATGTTGAGACAGAAGGAGCAGCAGTTAAAAAAGAGCTTCCTTTTGTTATCGGCGTAACAGGTGATTTTTCTGGTCACAATACTGAAGATTTAAAGCCACTTAAAGACCGTCGTTTTATTCAAATTGATCGTGATAATTACAACGATATTTTAAAGCGTATGAATCCTAAGTTAGACATTAAAGTTGATAACACGCTTTCTGATGATAATTCAGAAATGGCTGTTAGTTTATCATTTAAATCTCTAGATGATTTTGAGCCTGCTGCTATTGTTAATCAAGTTGAACCATTAAAACAATTAATGGAAACGCGTAATAAGTTACGTGATTTGATGACTAAAGTAGACCGTTCAGAAGACCTTGAAAATATTCTTGAAGAAGTACTTAACAATACGACAAGTCTGGATAAATTAGCATCTGAACTAAACATCGAAGGAAAACAGTCATGAGTACAGAAGAGCAAGTTTTAGACAATGCAGCTGCTGAAGAAACGATTAGTTTATCTATCCTTGAGCAAGCTATTGGTGCAACTAAACAAACTGAAAGCTCTCGTTCTGAAGAGTTAATCCGCTCGTTAACAGAAGAAGCGTTAAAAGGAACGGTTAGGTGGAATAAAAACTTAACAGTTACTTTCAGAGAAGCGATTGCTGCATTAGATATGACAATCTCTAAGCAGCTTTCTCTAATCATGCACAATAAAGAGTTACAAAAGCTTGAAGGTAGTTGGCGTGGTATTCACCACATGGTTAACAACTGTGAAACAAGTTCAACATTGAAAATTAGACTGATGAGCTTAAGTAAAAAAGAGCTTCATAAAGATCTAAGTAAAGCAGTTGAATTCGATCAAAGTCAAACCTTCAAAAAAATCTATGAAGCCGAGTTTGGTACTCCAGGTGGAGAGCCTTATGGTGCATTAGTAGGTGATTATGAATTTACTAACCATCCTGCTGATATTGAAACATTATCATTAATGTCAAATGTTGCAGCTGCAGGTTTCTGCCCATTTATTTCTGCATCATCTCCATCATTGTTTGGATTTGAGAACTGGGATGAATTAACTAAACCTCGCGATCTTGAAAAAGTATTTGAGTCATTAGAATACACTAAATGGAATTCATTCCGTGAAAGTGATGATTCTCGTTTCGTAACGCTAACAATGCCACGTGTATTAGCTCGTTTACCATATGGTGAAGCAACTAAGCCAGTTGAAGAGTTTAGTTATGAAGAGTTTGAGCTAGACGATAAAGGTATGCGTTCTGCAACAACATCTTCAGATGAGTATTGCTGGATGAATGCTGCATACCCAATGGCAACTAACATGGCTAAAGCATTTGCTTCTTACGGTTTCTGTACTGCTATTCGTGGTGCTGAAGGCGGCGGTAAAGTAGAAGGTTTACCAACACATGTATTTACAAGTGATGATGGTGATCCGGATATTAAATGTCCGACAGAAATAGGCATTACTGATCGTCGTGAAGCTGAACTGAGTAAATTAGGTTTCTTACCTTTATGTCATTACAAAAATACTGATTACGCAGTGTTCTTTGGTGGTCAAACTTGTCAACGCCCAAAAATGTATGACAATCCTGATGCAACTGCTAATGCAGCTATTTCAGCGCGTTTACCATACATGATGGCGACTTCTCGTTTTGCCCATTACTTAAAAGTAATGGCTCGAGATAAAATTGGCGCATTTATGGAAGCAGAAGATGTTGAATCATGGTTAAACCGTTGGATCCTATCTTATGTAAATGCAGCAGAGGGGGGCGGTCAAGAAATTCGAGCTAAATACCCATTAGCTGATGCTAAGGTACAAGTAAAAGAAATACCTGGTCAACCAGGCGCATATAATGCGATTGCTTGGTTAAAACCTTGGTTACAGATGGAAGAATTAACCTCGTCATTACGTTTGGTTGCAAAAATACCAAGTATCGGCTAACTAATTCTCTTAGGTGCTTTTAAACACTTCAGTTTAAAAGCACCTTAAAATTTCTTTGTATTAAGAAATAATAAAACTTCCATTTCAGTCCTTATAGATTGAAATGGAATTTTTATTATTATCTTTTATCGCTAAAAATAAATAAAACGGGTATTAAATTTGTCATTGTTAAGCGAAGTATCATTTTTAGATACGGACACATTATTTGTTCAACAGGAAAGTACTGCTATTCCTGCGGATATTGCTGTAAAAAAGTCGCTAACTAAACATGCACAAATGGAACGTTTTTTATATGAATCTGATGACGTAAAATCTATTTTATTGTGGTTAGAGAACTTTTCTATCCCAAATAAAAATCTCACAAAAAAAAGCTTAGAGCCTTTACTACTAAAGACAATTAGCGAGTTAGATGTGATGATTGAAGAACAGATAAATAGCATCTTACACCATAAACAATTCCAAGCTTTAGAAGCAAGTTGGCGTGGCTTAGCATATATAATTGAGCAAAAAGAAACGCAAGATAAAGAAGATAAATCTAAAATTAAAGTGCTCAATTGTAGTTGGCAAACATTAAGTAAAGACTTTGATAAATCGATTGAATTTGATCAAAGTGCTTTTTATAAGCTAGTACACAGCAATGAGTACGACACTTCTGGCGGCGAACCTTTTGGTGTCATTATTGGTGACTATCAAGTTTCTCATAAGCCTCAAAAAGGTTTAAGAACCAACGATATTGATACATTAAAAGATATTGCACGTGTCGCGGCAGCATCGTTCTCTCCATTTATCACTTCTGCAGACTCTTCACTTTTTGCTGTTGATGATTACTCTGATTTGGGGACTTATATAAATTGGTCTAAAAACTTTGAGCAACCTGAGTACAACAAGTGGCGTGCATTAAGAGAAATGGATGAATCGCGTTTCATTGGGATAACAGTTCCAAATATATTAATGCGTAAACCTTATAAAGACGATGGAACAAGAAAACAAGGTTTCAAATTTAAAGAGTCTATTAAAGATCCACAAAAAGAGCATTTGTGGGGAAACGCTGCCTATGCTTTCTCTAGTGTTTTATTACGTGCTTTTTCTGAGTCTGGTTGGTTTGGTCAAATCAGAGGTATGGACCCAGGGTTTAGAACAAAAGGGCTAGTTTGTGATTTGCCTGCTGCCCAATTTGATAATGATAAATACCGAAAAAATAGTAAACCTTCCGTAAATCTACAAATTGGAGATAAATCAGAAAAAATATTATCTGATAATGGCTTCATTCCTATCGTTCCTGTGAAAGGGTGTGAACATTTGGTTTTTTTCAGCAATGCATCTGTTCAAAAATCTAAACAGTACAATTCATTAGCTGCAACGGTTAACTCAAAGTTATCAACCATGTTGCAATATATTTTTTGTGTTTCTCGTTTTGCGCATTATTTAAAAATTCTTGGGCGTGAAAAGTTGGGTACATATAGCTCAGCTGAATTATGTGAGCGAGAATTACAAAAATGGTTACATCAATACACGGCAAGTGGCGATTCAACATCAGACTCTGTCCGTTGTAAATACCCTCTATATAGTGGCCAAGTAAAAGTAAAAGAGATGGTAGGTAAACCTGGATCTTATTATTCGATTATTCAGCTACAGCCACATTTTCAATTGGATCAAATGATTTCAAGTATCAGATTGGTTACAGAATTTACACCTCAACATTAATGGAACAGAGATGAAAAAAATTAAAGAAATGCTACAAAGTGGTAAATTAACTGATGCGATTCAATATCTAGAAACTCAGTTAAAAGACGATCCAATGAACGTCGATTTCCGTAGCTCATTAATCGAATTATTATGCATTAAAGGTGAGTTAGAACGCGCTGATAAACAGTTAAATCTGATGGTTCAAAAACACCCAGATTTTCTTATTGGAGCGACTAACTTACGTCAATTAATTCGCGCTGAACAGTCTCGTAAAGATTTTGCTGATGGAAAATCAGTGCCTGACTTATTTAATGGTACTAACCAACATAGCGAAGCATTATTGCAATTAAGTATTGAATTGCATAATGGTGATGCTGATTCAATGAAAGAAAAAGCAGAAAAATTAGAAGAAATTCGTCCTGAGTTAACAATTAAACTTAACGACAATGTTGTCACTGAAATGCGAGATCTTGATGATACATTAGGTGGTTTTATTGAAATCTTTGGTACAGATGGAAAGTTCTACTTAGCAGAACTATCACAAATTGATTTTATTACTTTTAAACCTGCTGCATCAATTATCGAACAAGTTTGGCGTCGTGTTGAATTAAGTATTAAAGATGGTCCTTCTGGCGAAGCGCACATTCCACTGGTGTATACGCAAAGTGAAACAGATGCTGAAAAACTAGGGCGTGAAACAGATTGGAAAGAGTTTGCCCCTGAATTGATGATGGGCGTAGGCCAAAAAATGTGGTTTGTTGATGATACTGCAATTCCATTTTCTGATTTCTCACGTATAGAATTATAAAGTTAGTTGCAGATAGGTCGTAATGAAAGTTAATAAACAGACTAGAAATAATGCTTCTTTGCTCGATAAGTTAATTGATGATGCCCCTGAAAATAGATACGAAATAGAAAATTATCGAGGCATTAGCTTATCTAAATTGCGACGTTATGTCGCAAGAGATCTTGAGAACTTACTCAATGCAAAAGTGCAGTGGAGTACTTGGCCTGATTATTATAAAGAGCTAGAACAGTCTTTAGTTAATTATGGTATGTCTGACTTTTCGAGCATGGCTGTCGGTAGTATGGAAGGTCGACAGTTATTGTGTGACAAAGTTACTGAGTCCATAAAGCGATTTGAACCACGCTTTGTAGAGGTTTATGTCGAAACCGTTGATAACGATCAGCCTTTAGACAGAATCTTAACCCTAAGAATTAATGCACTTCTCCATAATGATTCTGAGTTTATTGCTTTTGACTCTGAAGTAGAGCCAGTGCACTTAGGAATGAAAGTAATGGAGAGTTCGCAATGAATGATGAATTGTTAAGATATTATAATAAAGAGCTTTCTTTTATTCGTAACATGGGAGCTGAGTTTGCAAAAAACTATCCTAAACTCGCTGGACGTTTAAAATTAAGTGAAGAAAACATCGAAGACCCGCATGTTTCAAGGTTAATTGAAGCATTCTCTTTGCTAACTGCTCAAGTTAGACAAAAGCTAGATGATAGCTTTCCTGAGCTAACTGATGCCTTACTAGGGCAATTATACCCAGATTATCAAGCACCCATTCCTTCAATGTCTGTTATAAAAATGGAAACAGAAAATGTTTCTACAACGGGTGTTTTATTACCAAGAGGATCTCAAGTTGAGAGTCAAGCTCAAGGGCTTAAAACGTGTTATTTTCAAACATGTTACGATACCAAGCTATGGCCTTTAGATGTTGAAGATGCACAATTTCAAAATGCACCATTTAGTGCGCCAAAGTCAATATGGAGTAAACCTGCACGCTCCGTCATTAAGTTAAGCTTACATACAGATTACAAAGACGTCAGTATGCCTACATTAGGCGTTGATACACTGCGTTTTTATATTCATGGTCAGCCGCAACAATCATTTTTATTATATGAATTGTTATCTGCACATTGTATTGGGTTGAGTGTTTGTAAAGCCGGTGAGTTGAGTAGTAGTCAATACCTTGAACCCAGAAGTATTAAGCCTTTAGGGTTTGAACCTGAACAACAAGTTGTCCCATACAGTAAACGCTCATTTTCAGCGTATCAAACATTAATTGAGAACTTTGTATTTCCTGAAAAATTCTTATTTTTTGAAGTGCAGAACCTCAATAGTAAATGGCCAAATATAGAAGATAAATTTGATCTCTATATTTATCTTGATAAAACATCAGATGACTTAGAGAAACAAGTCACAGCAGATACATTTGTATTAGGTTGTACCCCGATAATCAATTTATTTGAGCAAGAATTAGAGCCTGTTCGTATCGAACCATCGCAATATGAATATAAACTTGCTGCAAAATACATGGATTCAGATGTTTCAGAAATCATACAAATCGATAAAGTAGAAGCTTACGACCAGAAACAAAATGCGATTAAAGTAACCCCATTCTACGGTGAAACACATCCTTCTTATGAAGATCAAGATAGAGCCTTTTGGCATACTCGACGCGAAGCATCTAGTTGGGCTGGAGGCAGTGCTGAAAATGGTACCGAATTATTCTTATCGTTAATTGACCATGAGTTTAAAGGTTTCAATTTAGAAGAAGAGTACAATCGCTGGATTTTGCGTATCACTGCACTATGTAGTAATCGAAATTTACCTACCTATTTACCATTTGGTAGTGACCAAGTGAATATGACTGTTTCTGAGCATGCCGACATAATTACCCAAGTCAAATGCTTACTAACACCAACAACTCCAGTAAGAGCTGAATTAGGAGATGCAACACGTTGGCAACTAATCAACCACTTATCATTGGATCATTTTAGTGGTGAAAATGCGCTAACAACCCTAAAAGAAACACTAAAGTTATACGACTTTAAAAATACACCGGAAAATAAAACGTTAATTGAAAACATTGAAGCGATTGAACTTAGTAGTGCAACGGCAAGAGTTAACCAAAAAGGGCGTATCAGCTTTTGTAGTGGTACCGAAATATTATTAACATTTGCAACTGACCACTTTGCTGGTAGTGGAATATTCTTTTTCTCGGCAATACTCGATCACTTCTTTTCTCAATTTGCTGCAATCAACAGTTTCACGCGTTTAAGCATTAAGTTTAAAGGGCAAGATAATATTTATCATCAATGGCCAAGCCGAGCAGGGAATATAAAACTGTTATGAAGATAAAAGATCTCATCGATAGCCCGACAGAATATGACTTTTTTCAAGCTGTCTACACGATAGAAAGACAACTATCAGCAGGCAAAGAAAAACAAAAAAAAGTTGGTTATGACAGCATTCCCAAAAATGAACTAATTCGTTTTAAATCGGAGCAATCATTAGGGTTTCCTGGTTCGTCATTAACTAAAGTAGAGTTACGTAATACTTTAAAAAATACTGCGGCATACGATATGTTTGTATCGTTTATGGGAGTGACAGGCACCAATGGCGTCCTTCCTCAACATTACACCGAACTCGTATTAGAGAGATTGAAATATAAAGATACAGGTATGCGTGATTTTTTTGACTTATTTAATCATCGCTTGCTTTCATTATATTACCGTGCCTGGGAAAAATACCGTTTTCCGATAGGGTTTGAAAACTATAGCGAAAATAAACCTGATCAATTCTCTGACGTGTTGAATCAACTGTCGGGTAATACATCAAGTGCTGGTAAATATTATGCAGGATTCTTTAATAGAAAAATTCGTAATGTAGAAGGGCTTAGACAAATACTGAGCGACTTTACCGGCTGTGCCGTAGAAATAGAACAGTTTCAAGGTAAGTGGCAACAGCTATCTGAGTCAGATCAGACTCGTTTAGGCAAACGTTCAGAAAGAGAAGGGCAATTTGCGTGCTTAGGCCATGATGCTTGTATCGGTAGTAAAGTTTGGGATGTTAATTCAAGTATCAATATAACCATTAAAGTGAACCCTAAAGCCAACGTTAATGATTTCCTAAATGGAGGTAATGTTAACACGGGGGTTAAAGACATTGTTAATAAATACCTTGGTACCTCCATTCAACATAAATTACAGCTTGAACTCTTAAATAAGCAAGTTGCTATTTCACAATTATCTAAAAATGCAATTCCACTAGGTAAAGGCGGAAGTTTAGCTATCCATAGTAAAAACCTGAAACAGAAAACAAAGATCTATTTATAAATTAAGGTAAGTTAATTAAATCAAAGGAACATAATATGTCAGCAATGACTCTTAATAAGCTAGTTGAAAAACTAAATCTAGAATGTAAAGAAACATTAGAAAAAGCAGCCTCAATTTGTAATGGAAGAAGCCAATTTACCGTTGAAATAGAACATTGGTTACAAGCCATGTTAGAAAATGAAATTGGTGACTTAACGCTTATCGCTGCAACCTTTGATTTAGATAGTAACCTTTTATTATCTGAGTTACGCATTGGTTTAGAGAAATTAAAAACGGGTAATAGTGCGTCACCTAGTTTATCTCCTCATATTGTTAGCTTGTTGCGTCAAACATGGTTAAATACCACCATTGAATTTAATGATACGCAAGTTCGTTCGGCTTATATTATTTATACCTTGCTGAAGGACGACTCACTATCTTCATTAATCTCTCGTTCTGCTGGAGCATTATTAGAAATAGATCCTGCTCAGCTATTACACGCATGGCCACAAATCGTTGCAAAATCAACTGAAAATGGCACGCAACCTAATGAGCAAGCTTCTAATAATGCTCAGAATAGCACTTTAAGTAAGACACCGAGTTTAGATCAATTTACCCAAGATTTAACAGCTCAAGCTAAAAGTAATAAATTAGATCCTATTCTTGGTCGAGACAACGAAATTCGCCAGATGATCGATATTTTAACGCGTCGCCGTCAAAATAACCCTATCTTAACTGGTGAAGCTGGGGTCGGTAAAACAGCCGTTGTCGAAGGTTTAGCTTTACGCATTGCGCAACAAGAAGTACCTGCTGCATTACTTAATGTGTCAATTCATGTCCTTGACTTAGCTTTACTGCAAGCCGGTGCTGGCATGAAAGGCGAGTTTGAGAATCGACTAAAAGGCCTTATTAACGAAGTTAAAAACTCCGTTAATCCAATTATTTTATTTATTGACGAAGCACACACCATGATAGGCAGTGGAGGCCAAGCAGGTCAAAATGATGCTGCAAATCTCTTAAAACCTGCTTTAGCGCGTGGAGAATTGAGAACGATTGCAGCAACAACTTGGGCTGAATATAAAAAATTCTTTGAAAAAGATGCAGCGTTAGCGCGTCGTTTTCAGGTAGTCAAAGTTGAAGAGCCAAGTGAAGAAAACGCCGTGATTATGATGCGTGGATTATTGCCTATCATGGCTAACCACCATAATGTATTGATTTCTGATCAAGCACTTAAAGCGTCTGTTTCATTATCAAAACGTTACATTAATGGTAGACAACTTCCGGACAAAGCCGTTAGTTTGTTAGATACAGCTTGTGCACGAGTTGCTATGAGCCAAGCCTCTACTCCCGGAGCAGTGGAAGCCTTACAACGACAAGAGCAACAGCTTACAGCACAGATTAAACTGCTAGAAAACGAACAAAAAACAGGTGTTGTTCATAAAAAACAACTATTAGCGCTGAATAAAACCTTAAAACTAGCGCAAAAAGAACTGGTACCAATAACAGCACAATGGCAAAAAGAATTGCAACTAGTGACTCAAATATCAGAATTAGTCGCAGCATTACAACAAGATAAAGTTGAAGGTCAAAAAGCGAAACTTGATGAGTTAACAAAAATAAAGACGGAGCTAGCAAAAAATTCAACACCAATGGTGCATTGGGAAGTTGATGAGCAATTGGTCGCAGAAGTTATTGCCGATTGGACTGGTATTCCAGTGGGTAAAATGAAAACAGATGAAATTGAAAATATCTTATCATTACAAAAAACAATGGCTAATCGTGTTATTGGTCAAAATGATGCACTAGATATTATCGCAAAAACGGTACAAACATCGCGTGCACACTTAAGTGATGAAACAAGGCCTAATGGAATCTTCTTATTAACGGGTCCTAGTGGCGTAGGTAAAACCGAAACCGCATTGACATTAGCCGAGCAAGTTTATGGTAGTGAAGAGAACGTTACTGTCATCAACATGTCAGAGTTTAAAGAAGAACATAAAGTGTCAATGCTAGTTGGTGCTCCTCCTGGTTATGTTGGCTATGGAGAAGGAGGCGTATTAACTGAAGCAGTTCGCCGTAAACCTTACAGCGTAATCCTGTTAGATGAAATGGAAAAAGCACATCCAGGTGTACAAGACGTATTTTATCAAGTCTTCGATAAAGGAATGATTAAAGATGGTGAAGGGCGCGATATCGACTTCAAAAACACTATTATCATCATGACATCCAATGTTGGAACAGATACCACTATGGAATTGTTCGAAGATGAAGAAACCGCTCCTTCCTTTTTAGGTTTACAAAAAGCATTAAAAAATGATCTTTTAGAGATATTTAAACCTGCATTTTTAGGCCGTGTTAATGTAGTTCCTTATTTACCATTGTCTCAAGAAGTTATCAAAGAGATAGCAAGGCTACAGCTCGAAAGAATTGGTAAACGATTTGATAAAAACTACCAAGCTAAATTTGAATACACTGAACAAGTCGTACAAAAAATAACAGATATGTGTGACGATACTGGGTCAGGCGCAAGGAATATTTACAACATATTGCAGAAGTTCATGTTGCCGCAACTATCAGTTAAAACACTTAAAAAGTTATCAGAAGGCAAGAAAATAACGGCAATTAAAGTAGGTGTAACTAAAGACGAATTTACATTTAAACTATAGTAGGTATATTTCTAACTAAATAAGAGTAGTTGAGCGTGATACATTGATCTTAAAAGGTATTAGCTGTTTTTTTGTATTGATATAATTCTATTAAATATCAATTTTTTTTCAAAATTACATTGTCATTTTTGGCGGTCTTTGTATACTGTTTGCTCTTCAAACTGTAAGTTATTTTATTTTTGTTTGAGGAGATTTGTTGTTAAAACATTTATAGTAAATTCACGCTTTAAATGTGCTCAACGACTTCTTTAAAATATTTTATAAAACCTATGTATAAGGGACATTTAAATGCAAGCAAATACTTATTTAAACTACGAAGGAATTAAAGGCGAAACAACTGCTGAAGAATACAAAGACTTAATCACTCTTCTTTCTTTAGATTGGAATGTTAGTCGTGAACTATCTTCGTTCACTGGTACTGCACAAGATCGTGAAGCAAGCTCTACTCGTTTAGGCGATGTAACAATCACTAAACTACAAGATAGCGCGTCACCAGATCTTTTTAAAGAAGCGACTATTGGTAAAGGTAAATCAGCTGTTTTTCATATCACTAAACAAGGTGATAAAATTGAAGAAATCATGAAAATTGAACTAACTGATGCAATGATAGCAAGCTACAGCGTATCTGTACAAGGCGACCGTCCAGTTGAACACATCACAATCAGCTACACTGAAATGATGATGACTGTTACTCCTACAGATGATCAAAATAACATTACTGCACCGTTAGTTTACGGTTACAGCGGTGTTAAAGGTCAACAAATGTAATTTTGTTGATTTAAGACTCTGGGAGCATTACTTTATTGCTCTCGGAGGCTTGCTAATTTTTATCGTTAGGGCCAAGAATGCAAAAAGCGACACAAATAAACAATACAATTAGCATCTCAACGCCACTGGGTGAAGATGTTCTATATCTAACACGGTTTTCTGCTCAAGAATCAATCTCTCAACTATTTTCTATATCTGCGTCTATGTATACCATTGGTACACAAATATCACTTGATGACTTGATAGGACAACCCGTATCTATAAAACTACGTGGTGGAGATAGTTTGCTGATCCCATTAGCAGACAGATATTTTCACGGTGTAGTAAGTTATGTTGAATGTAGTGGTTCTCGCACTGCGGCCGCTGGCGATGATGAAGATTACCTTGATTATTATCTAACGATTCAGCCTACAGCTGCATTTATGAAAAAACGTACAAACTGTCGTATTTTTCAAAATAAATCTGTTATCGAAATTGTGACTGACCTATTTGGTCAACATAATGTTGAGTTTAAAGACTTAACAACTTCCGTATACCCTAAATATGATTATTGTGTTCAATACCAAGAGTCAGACCTAGATTTTGTAAGTCGCTTATTACAACTTGAAGGCATCTTTTATTATTTTGAACATACTGACTCTTCTCATACCTTATTGTTAGTCGACTCTGCGACAACATATGAAAAATGTGAGCAAAGCTTAGTACAATGCAATTCAGGATCTTTATCTGTTCCACATGTTGCCAGTTGGCAGGGTGGGTTAAGCATGGTAAATGGCGCCTTTTTACAAAAAGGTTATGACTTTAAACAACCTAAAAAATTCCCAACGGGTGACAATGCCATCGCATCGATGCCATCACAAGAAAAATATGAAGTTTACGATTACGTTGGCGAATCAGAATACAATAAACGTGCAAAACCCGCTGCAGATATCCGCTTAGAAGCACTACAAAAAGACATGCACAAGTCTTCAGGGCAAAGTGACTGTAGGAGTTTTGGGGTTGGCAAAACCTTTACGTTTACCAAACATGAAGATTCTCGTTATCGTGGCAAAAGCTATGTCATAACGGGCATGCGAACAGAGGCAACACAACCAAATCAAACAGGCGCAAGCCAGTTTAGTGGGGATGTCTACCGAAACAGTTTTGAATGTGTACCAAGTGATACGCCATACAGACCAACATCATTAAGAAGTAAACCATTGATTAATGGTGTTCAAACAGCTGTTGTAACAGGTGATGCTGGTGATGAAATCCTCGTCGATAAATACGGTCGAGTAAAAGTCCAATTTCACTGGGATAGAGAAGGTCAGAATGACTCTAAAAGCTCTTGTTGGATACGTGTGGCTCAAAACTGGGCAGGTAATAAGTGGGGCGCATTTTTCTTTCCAAGAGTCGGTCAAGAAGTCCTAGTTGAATTCATCAATGGTGACCCTGACCAGCCTATCATCAGTGGTGCAGTGTACAACGCAGATCTAATGCCTCCGTACTCATTGCCAGGCAAAAAAACACAAAGTGGCATTAAAACTCATAGTACCAAAGAGGGGACTGCGAGTAACTTTAATGAATTACGTTTTGAAGATGAAAAAGGCAAAGAATTATTATTTTTCCAAGCTGAAAAAGATCATGAACTTAACGTTAAAAACGACCAAACAGACACGATCGGAAACAACCGCGTTACACAAGTCAACAATGATGATTCTGCAACCATAGCGAACAATCAAACGGTTAACGTAGGTAAAACACTTAACATTACAGCAGGCACTGAAATTGTGTTAACAGCAGGCGGTGCGTCTATCACCATGAGCAGTAGTGGTGCTATTGATATCAAAGGCACTAATATCACTGTTAACGGTACAGCAATAGCGCTAAAAGCAGCTGCAATTTCGTTGAATTAATTATGGATGCTTTAAAATACAAAGGAGTTAATCAATCTGGTAATAGTTGTAGAGGGGTTACAATATACAAAAGCGGACAGGATTATTTAGCCTATAAATCTTTTCACAAACCAGATGACCCGTTCTTAACTCCTGCTCTAAAAGACTTTAAACCAAATAGCACTACTGGTGATCAGTTTGTAGAAGGTTTAGATGAATTAACAATAATAAGACTATTTGAATATGTCAGTAATGAGGCAGTTTGTCTTCCATTAAATGATATGATCAGTACAATTGCAACTTTTCTAGAAAGTGGCTACTTACTGATTTCTCCTATTTTATTGACCAAAAATCCTACCTCTCAGAAAAAAAATGAAGCTAAAGCATCTTCATTGGTTATTGCAAGCTCGGTAACAGATGACGATATTGAAGATATTGTTGAGTTAATACCTGTCCGTTATGCACTAGATGAGTCACAAATTATATCTAAAGTCGATGACGAGGATGAACACAAATTAGTTAAACATAAAGGAAGGTGTATAGATGCTCATGGGTTACCTACACTCGGTAGTTTCCCTGGCGGTTTCTTTAAAGAAAAAGGTGCTTTATCACAAAACTCATACACGTTAAGGCAATTAACCACTGGGTGGCTGTATGTCTATAACGACATTGATGCTTCATTGCATGAGTATTTGGTGGAAGGTAGTCAATTCAAAAAGTATAAATTTGGTAAGGATGAAAATAAGAAATCCGCAGAAGAACGTGGAACTCTTGAGTCAACAGGTAAGCACCATCTTGAATATAAAAAAGGTGACAAACTTTATCTTATGTTCTCTAAAGTTCGTTGGAGCTGGCAATTATTAGAAGCCTTTAGAAGAAAAACACCTACAGCTAAAAATCGTCGTGATAAGTGGGCAACAAAAGTAACTTGCTCAACATTAACCGAGCGTCATACTGGTTTAGCGACTGAAGTTTTGCACTCTGTAGCTGATATTGTGTTAGATGCTGATTTTGTTAAAGAAAACGATGCTGAGTCTAAGGATAATGAAAAATCTAAGGCTAATGCGATATTTCCGCTGGCTGTGCCATCTATACAAAAGCGAGAAATTCAGACCGAAGACGGAGTCGAAAGTATTGATGGACAACCACTCAAACCTGTTTCGGACTATTTAAACCCACTAAAATTTAAAGAGACTGCAAGAGTGGTCGCGGTAAGTGATGTTTGGTCTGATATCAATGATATGGTGTCCCAAATTGGGTATTTATCAGGTCTTTTATATGAGCATGACGAAGAAGAAATGGCTAAGCGCGGTGTCGCACAAGCAGTTGTTTCGTTGTGTAGTGGTATAAAAGAAGAAAGTTACCCTGATAATGTAGGAGCAGATGCAATATCAAAAGCTTTGTATAAAGACAAACTTACTGATTTCTACGAGGCTCATGAACAACATATCGAAAGATATATAAAAGGTAACGGCCAATTTAGCGTTGATGTTAGCTACCTTACAGGTGGTTTTATTGATAAATACAATAAAATGCTTAAAGAATTCATTAGCGATTATAACGTAGACCCAAGAGGTGAAGGTTTTAGAGAATGGCAGTCTAGGCAATATAACAGACGTCGCGAACAAGCCGATGCACAAAAAGCTGAAGATTTTGTTCTATCTCACTTAAGTCATGATAAAGAAATTATTAAGTTAATTGAGCCAAGAGTTAAAGAACTTTTAACTTGCCATTATAAAATAGAAGCGGATCCTGCATTTGTTGGAGCTGATAATACCAAACCAAGTAGCCATGAAGCTTTAATGGGATGGATGGGTAACTCTTTGCAAGTGATGCTGCCTTATCTTGACGACAGCCAACGGGAAAAACTACGCGACTCATTATTTGTTAAAACAAAAAGTGATTCTCTAATCTCTTTGACTTTCTTTGCTTTTAATCCAGATTTTCGAACAGACTTTCAAGGTTTAATCAATCAATTACCTGAAGATAAACCATTAAGTGAATATTTAAATGAAGATGGAAGCATATCAAGAGCTAATGCAGTTGCGCTTGCAGGTGGTATACAAGGAAGAATTCAAGACATATTAGCTTTATTTGGTAGTCTCCACCTTATTGAGAACGAGTGGGTTGGGAAAATAGATGCAATAGCCCAATCTAGCTTAAAGGCAATGAAGGACGCCATCTCTGGTGGAGCGGCAGATTCTTGGGCTTATTTGTTGAAATGTGCATTACCGCTTTACAGTAAAGTGCCAGGCAAGTCAGCTTCTAGCCGTTTATTAATTGGCAGTGCTTTGATTAATTCATTTGTTGATCCACTTCATTCTGCAGGGTTAAAAACGAATCCAAATTACCTAAATGATTATGAAGAATGGATAAAAGATTACGAAAAAGCATTACATTACAGCAAAGTTAAAAACCCTGCCGCAGCAAAGAAGGCAAATGCAGAGTTATTAGCGTTAAAAGCGAATAAACCTTGGGTTATTTTGTTAAATAGTGATGATACAATGTCAACGTATCGCATCAAACAAGTTGAGCAAATAAATCATTTGTTAAATAAAACCGGAGAGGTAGTGAAAACCGGTATTGTGTGGGGAGGCGTTGCTCTAAACCTTTGGAATGTGCTTGAAACTGAAGTTCCAAATGAATTTAGTTTTAGTTTTGAAGATGGAGAAGAGACTGCTAAAAAAACGTATGCTTATGTATCAAATATGGCCTATTTAGCTCAATCTATTACAGGCCTTTTTTCGAGCGCTGAAGACAGTCTTATTAAAATGGTTACTGAAACTGAAAGTATAAATAAAGGTAAAAGTTTTTATAATGTTACAGCTAAATTTGATAAGGAAGAAAAAATATTATTAAAACTGACATTAGCAGAAGCTGAGCTAGCGTATGGAAAAAAAACGGGTACTGCTCTTCTTAAACTGATAAAGAACTTTCGCTTCTTTATTGGGGTGTTAGGCGTATTCACTGTTATCGCAACTGCGCTTGAAGTAGTCCCTTTATACCATCAATTAACAGGCCCAAATAAACAACGTTTAAATAATATTGAATATGGTTTAACCACAATTAAAGCAGCTTCTGTTGGTGTTATGCTGCTAGGTGGCGTGTATCAGGGATTATTATATTTTAAAGTTTTTGCTGGTTTTGCTTGGGCAGGACCTGTTTTAGCGATTGCAGGGATTGTTTATTTGGCGGTGACTCTCGCTTTATTTTATTACTCTCGTACTGATATAGACTTATGGCTTAATAACTGTCGGTTTGGTAATGAACCTAACAGTAACTGGGTAAACGCCCCTTTATTAGAGTTACAAAAATTACAAGATGCTTTATTAGTGCCCAGTGTCTATGCAAAATCTCTCGTTGTATTAGATGCCCCTGAGAAAATAGACAAAAATACAAAGTCTGAAGATTTTAAGATGGATACAACGGGAACTTGGTTAGTCTTATATCTCCCTGGTGATGATTGGTCAATTGATATAGCAGAATTTAATAATGAAAAATTTGTCCTTAATAGAAAAATTATTAATAGTTTCCCTCGTTATCTAACCAAAGCACAATATGAGTCAATTCAAGAGAATGGCCTTCCTCAATCGTTTTCTGAGCCCATTCCTGGCGGAAGTAGTTCAGAGAATTCTGGGTTGTATTTATTTGGTTTACCCTTTGAAAAAAATAACAGTAAATTGTTAATTAAATTACAACAATTGAGTAGTGATAAATCTCGAGTTTATGAAGTTAAGATGAATTTAACTGGGAAAGTATTGACTGAAACAAAGATACCTTTTCCAGAAGGGGCGGGACCTATTAGTATGAATTTGATCCCAATCTCAGACAATCATAGTTAATCAATAATTAGATAAAAGAATTAATATAGGTAAAAATAATGTCCCATTTAATACAGCGACCAGATTACATTCAATATAGCCAAGTAGGTTTAGATGAAGGGTGGTACTCCGTTGAAGATAGAGAAAAACTGGAAAAAGAGCCTGCAGTATTTCAATGGGAGGTTCCTTATGCTTTTAAGTCTGAAATAGGACCTTGGAAACTACATTTAAAAGCTCTAAGTATTATGTGTGTGCCTTATTTACTTTGTTTTCTATATTCTATCTATAATTCTATCAATCATAATAGAAGCCCGTGGGAAGATAACGGTATATTTGTTTTTTTTGGTGTTTTTATTGTTTTTGCTTACAGCCTTTTTTGGTATATTTCACGCACTCAATATTACCATGTTGTATATAAAATAACGGAGTCTGGTGTTTTAAGGGATGAATTGAAACGTTATCCAAAGTTTCGTTACCGCAAACAAGATCCAGTTAAACTGATGTATTTTCTTCGTTTTTTGTCGATTCCTCTAATAATAATGGCCCTCATCATTGACCCTCTATTGTTAGCAGGGGCCGCAGGTGCTGTATTTTTATCCTTCATACGTTTTCCTGCAGATCCAGGAGAGAAAGCTAATTATATACCAGTATTCTGGGAGGAAAATGGGGCTCCTGAAGACATAATTTGTATTATCAATATTGTTTCTAAACGCAGAATTATCCATATTCTTAGTAGTAATGGTTCTAATGGAGCCCCGATATTTTGTACTGAAGAAAATTTTGAGGAAGTTAAAGCCTACATATTTAGTAAGCTACCAAATGCTCAACACGAAGTATGCCCTATTTATAGGTAATATGTGTTACTTTTATATATTGATAAAGGAAGTTCAATGGGTAAGCCTGCAGCAACAATTTCAAGTTATCACATGTGCCCCGACAAAACGGCTAAAAAACCTCACGTTGGTGGGCCGATTGTTGCTGGTGCAGCTAATGTTTTAATTGGCGGTTTACCGGTGGCGTTAATTGGTGATAAATGTTTATGTGAAGGACCGCCTGATGCGATTGCTTCAGGATCTGCAACAGTGACTGTTAATGGTAAAGGCATTGCGCGTTTAGGTGATGCTACTGTACATGGTGGTAAAATCATGGAAGGTGATCCCACCGTATTGGTAGGTTAAGCTAAATGATGACTACTGATACCTCCCAACATACCTCTATTTGTTGGAGCCCTGTTGTTTGGGTGTGCTTTCAATGAGCTTATTAACGGATTTGCTTGCGCAACGCGAGCAATTCATTAACGCTGATTATGCATATAAAAGTAACGTTGATAAAAACCGATTACAGTTATTAGCCTGTGCGCGTTTACTTGCTAAAAAAAATCATCCTTTCTTTGCTGAGGCTCAACCAAAAACGGTATTGTTAGCACTACAACAAGATAAATCGTTTTCTCCTAACCAACAATTTTTACTGTTGCAGTTGAATGCGACTATTCATGATAACGCAGGGATAATTCTTGAGCGGCTATATCAAGATAAAGAAAGTGAATTACACCCATTAGCCTCTAAGTTAGCATTGATAATGAAAGTGGATGATCTGCCTTTAAGTGTTAAATATTCACAGGCTACATTTAATAATCAATTGCTGACTTGTTATTACCGACAACAGTGGTCAACACTTCATCGTGTTCAAATGTCTAATCATAATGTATCTTCGCTTACCCAGCTTTATATCGCAGTGTTGCAGGAAAGTTTGCCAAGTGAAAGTGAACTGACGACTGACTTTATTACCTTAGATTACATAAACAGCGAGTTATTTGAATTATATGTGGTGCGTTTGCCTTTTGAACAGGTTAATAAAGTCATTGAGTTATTATCCATTGATAAACAAAATACTAAATTGATCATTAAAGTGATGGCATTGAGTGGTTATAGTCAGTTTATTCCGTTGTTGGCTCGTTATTTACAAGATAAAAATCATACAGTTGATGCTTATAATAGTTTGAATATTTTATTAGGAGATCAATTAGCCTTGATTATTCCTGACAAAGTGCAATCTAATAGCGACCAATCTGAGCGAATTGAAGATTTAACTTATTATGGTGCTAAAATACTTCATCTTTATGAATCATCGCTCATTGATTCACTGGCTCCTCGTATTTTGATGGGAAAAAATATTATAAAAGGTCAGTTAGTGCATGTGTTTCAATTTGGTAGCCAAAGTCATCGCCGAGTTGCATCATTACACTTCACGCACTGTAAAACGCGACTTCAATCGCAAAATACAACTCAATCTCCATTAAGTCATGTTGATGTTGAATATTACGCTCAACCGGAGATAGTGCTGTGAGTTTCATACTATCTGACTCAATTTTAAAGCTTGGTATAACAGCAGACCTTGATAGTGCGCTTGCTATTGATTTGTTACCTATTAATTTACCCATTCATACAACCGATAATGGTTTACAAATTCCAGCTGCGTTCAATGAGCTACAAAGTAATAGTAAAATTGACCGTATCATTCAACTTCTCAAACCTGTTATTAAACAAACGTTAGCAGAAGGATCTGTGGATTTTAATACCACACCTGTGTTCTGGTTACTGCCTGAGCTTGCCATTGAAGACAATCAAGTATTAATTGATTGGGCTAGCCAATTGAAAACTCAATTTCCTGAACTGTTTAGTCATGCTAAAACGCAGTTTTTTCCCTTTGGCAGTAGTGCCATTGTCATGGCGCTTTCTGCAGTGCAAGCGTTAACGACATCATCGGATATGACTAAAGTATGCCTAATAGCAGTAGACAGTTACTATCATGCCCTAGATAACTTGTTAGAAAATAATGCGTGTATTACGCCTGAAACGGGGAGAGGAATGATGCCTTCTGAGGGCGTAGCGTTGACTTGTGTTAATTCATCTAGAGAAGGGCTTAATATTGAATATGCAAAAACCGACCGCGCCACTGAATGGCAACTAAATAAATCGGTAGATGCATTACTTTATGATGTTGCTGGCTACTTAAAATCTAATATGAAAAGTAGCAACATTGATCAATTTTATACACCTTCTAATGGTTTAGATAATACATCAGACGCATGGATTGAAGCCTACGGTCGACTTTCAGGTCATCTTTCACGGACAACACAATTAAAGCAAATTGGATTACTTTCTGGAGAGGTTGGTTGTGTTTCAGGGCTTTATCATTTTATGCACCTCTATCATGCTTATCAGCATGGTTATATCACTGGTAATACATTGCAGCTTGCAATCTCTGAGAGATTGTATCAAGGCGTTCACTTGTATTCATGGACAGGTAAGGATTAAACGTTAATGGCTCAAATGCATATTTTTAATGTCGTAGGCAAGGGTAACTACCTTTTAAATTTAAAAGGCAGTGCAATTCCTAATGGATATGTAGTTTTATCATTAAGCAATGATAATGATATAAAAATGTTTGTTGAGATGCTGATAGCACCGCTTTATAAATCAGCTAATTTACTGGGTTATGCTAAGTCATTAGTTGGTATCAACTATCCCGTTGATATGAAAGTGTTAGCGGTTGCACTACAAAGCGCCATTAAGCAAAAAAACGTTGCTGTGTTTAAAGAGATAGCAAACGATAATACCCCTGAATCAGCCGATACTTGGAGCCAAATAGTTGGAGCCGCTATGGTGGTAGCTGCAGGTACATCCAGTGAAGGTAAAGAAACAGAAGAGAAAAAAGTTACGGGTAGTGCAGTAAGTGAAGAAAAGTCAGCAGTGCCGACAGATGCGCAAGCCAAATGTGGCGACCCTGTGTCTATGTTATCAGGCGAAGAAATACTATCCTTACAAGATTTTGAGTTACCTGGCTTATTACCATTAGTATGGCGCCGAATTTATCGTTCATCAAAAACAACGTTAAATACAGGGCTTGGTTACGGTTGGCGACATAGCTTTAGTTTGCAGTTAATTGATTGTTATCAAGCACCCCCTAAAGTAGGGCCGAAACAACAAGGTACTCATTGGTTTGAATTGATTGATGAAGAGGGAACTACTCATCATTTTAATAAAGTACAACGAGGGCAAACTAGCTATCAACCTAGTGCTGGCCTTGCACTGTTAAATGATGGTGAATCAAAGCAGATATTAATTCGTCCTGATGGCACTCATTGGTGTTTTACCAAAGAAGAAGATGTATGGCTGCTAACGAGCATCAATAATGAGTTGGGGCACGGTTTTAGCCTTATTTACGATCATAAAAACCGCTTAGTTAGTATCATGGTCACCTCTAAAAGAGGAGTCATGATTAGGTATAATAGCGATAATAATATAAGCAAAATTATCCCTTACCTAATGAATGAGGAAGAGATATTAACAGTCCAAACACAGATTTTAGCGAGCTATCAATATAATGAACAACAATCGCTAATATCAGCCACTGATAGCAAAGGGGCTACTGAAGCATACCAATATCACAAAGGTTCATTACTTAAACAACGAACACGTGCTTCAGGCTTTAATCATTATTTTGAATGGTCTGGCGAGGGTGAAACGGCTAGATGTTCTCGTCAATGGGGGGATGACGATACTTATGATTATCGTTTTACATTTGAAGGTAATAAAAGTACCAGTACCGATAGCCTAGGAAATACTGAGCAGTATTTTCATAATGAGCAAGATTTATTAACGTTGTTCATTGATGCTAATGGCAATAAAACAGCGCACCAATATGACGATTTTGGCAGAAAGGTAAGTACTACTGATGCCATGGGGCAGACAACGGCATTTAACTACAATGAAGTGGGCCAATTAATACAAGAAACTGCACCTGACAATAGTACTACCCGTTATGTTTATAATGCCTTTGGCAAGCGTGTTGTGACCATTGATGCACTGGGACGTCAATTCAAACGTCAGTTCAATGCAACAGGGCGTTTACTCACTGAAACAACGCCTGATGGGCAAGTTACTGAGTACAAATACAACAGTAAAGGGCAGCTTACTGAAAAAATAATGCCTGATGGTCAACGTACTTTATACCAATGGAATGATAGTGGTGAGTTATTAGCCGAGAAAACAGGCGAAGCTTTAACACGTTATAGCTATGATAAATTAGGGCACCTCAATGCCATTTGTGATGCACAAAATTTAATTACAGAATACCAACGTAATGAGCAAGGGCAAGTCACGCAACAAGTGTCTTACCCACAAGCAGAAGCAACAGCAGACAAAACCTTTCCTGAGAGTGCTGTTATTACCCGTTATGTTTACGATAAGGCAGGTCGTTTAACCAATATTGTGAGCCCAAATGGTGACAGTACTCACTATGGTTACGGTGGCCTTGCTCAACCGACTAAAAAGACCTTTGCTGATGGGAGTTGGTTAAACTATCAATACGATAAAGAGCGTAACTTAATCGGCATTGAACGCAGCGATGAAGCGACTTACAAAATTGAATATAGTCCAACAGAGAAACCGACCAAACTTATTGGTTTTGATGGACGCGTGCAAACTTATCAGTATGATAATAACGATAAACTGATTGCAGTGAATGATGCTGACGAACGCATGATTCAGCTTAAGCGTGATAGCTTAGGCAACATTGTTGACCAACATAGCTTTACCACGCATAGTAACAAGCAACTCAACTTCAATAGTCATAACCTTTATCAATATGATGCCATCGGGTGTGTTACGTTAGCACATAACAGTGACCGCGTTGTCCAGCAGCAATATCACCTTAATGGGCAGATTAATCAAAGCAAGCAGGGTGATTGGACGCTTAATTATCAGTTTAATAATAAAGGGCAACGTAGCCAATTAACCTTACCTGATGGTAAGCAGCTTGATTATCAATATAACGAGTTAGGACAACTCAGCCGTTTAAATTTACAAAGTGAGTCTGAGGAAACAACGTTACTTGCATTACAGTATAGTGTAGTGGGGCAAATAACCGAACAAGCGCTAGGTAATGGCATTACTCTTGAGCAAGATTATGATGTACAGTCGCGATTAACACGACAGTCTTGGGTTGGTAAAAAAGGATATCATCAACATTGTGATTATCAATACGATAAACAAAATCAGCTCATTAAATGTAATGAAAGTACGCAGTCTGATGAAAGCGCACAACATACCCAGGCTGAGCAGCTGGCTAATACAGAGCAGAAAAATGCACAGCAAACCGAACGTACGTTTACTTATAATAAATTAAGTCAACTAGTCGGTAGTGTGTGTGAATTCTCACAGCCTTCAAAACACCAAACAGAGTACTATAACTGGGATGCTTTTGGTAACCCAGAAGT
The DNA here is from genome assembly GCF_036697365.1 of Psychromonas arctica. Lineage (GTDB taxonomy): Bacteria > Pseudomonadota > Gammaproteobacteria > Enterobacterales > Psychromonadaceae > Psychromonas > Psychromonas arctica_A. The sequence goes on along the minus strand of NZ_JBAHZA010000001.1, from coordinate 105,863 downwards.
AGACTACAGCGTTGCAAAAGCCGATCGTGACACGCGCATAGAAAATGATCGCCTATTATGTTCTGGCGGTGTTGATTATCGCTATGATAAATCAGGCAATCAGATTAGTAGTATTGCTACTGGGCTGATTCAAAAACGTAGTTTTGATGGATTGAACCAACTACGTCAAATTAATAATAATGGTAAGGTCTACCAGTACCAATACGATGCACTAGGCAGACGCAGCGCTAAAATAACAGAGACAGGCCGTACTGATTTTATTTGGGATGGTAATCAACTCATCGGTGAAGTCAGTCACGGTGAATATACGTGGTATATCTATTTACCTGATAGTTTCGAACCAATTGCACTGATTAAAGACAATCAAATTTATTACTACCACCTTGACCAACTTGGCACACCGATTTGCTTAACGGACGTTGAACAGAAAATTGTTTGGGAAAACCAAGGCGATTTGTTTGGTTGTGAAGATAAAAAAGAGCAAGATAGCCTTGAACCAGAAAAGAAAAATAACATAGAAAACCCATTACGCTTTCAAGGTCAATATTTTGATGGTGAATCAGGCTTACATTACAACCGTTTTAGATATTACTGCCCAAAACAAGGTCGTTTTATTCATCAAGATCCTATAGGGTTAAATGGTGGCATTAATCACTATCAATATGCTCCTAATCCGGTTAATTGGATTGATCCTTTTGGGTTGTGTGCTAAAGAGGATGTTACTGCAGGTGATAGGTTATACGCATCGTTTGGATATATTGGAGGCGTCACTAAAAAAGCGGGTGATACTATTACGGGAGCAGTTGAATATTCAATTGCTAACCCTCAACAAGCTTTATATGCGGTAGACAGTGCAATAGGAAGTGCATTTGATGTGGTTGTTGATGCTGTTAACTACTTTCCAGATGCATTAATACTAAAACCACTTGGTATAAGTGTAGGCTCAGCAGATCAAATGAATGCTCGGCTTAATGGGATAGCAGACGGAGTAAGTAGCGATTGGGCTCAACATAATGAATTATTATCAAATGCATGGGAAACTGCAGATGTTCAGAAATTTGTTGAAGCAGGAGAGGTTGGTAGTGATTATGTCTTAGCTGGGGTTGGTGGTGTTGCTTCAATTCCCATGAAAGCTAGATCAATGACCACCAAAGCGTTTCATGTAGTGGATGAAGGATGGAAGGCAGATAGTATTCTCGAGGGGATTAATCCTAAATATTTTAACCCTGATAGCAGATTTGGTGGCGGGTTCTATATTGGTAATGATGGAACAACAGTGGTTAAAGAATTGGCTGAACATGGTTTTGATGCAAAATATGCGATTAGATATGATGTAGATTTTACTGGAAGTAAAGTGTTAGATTTAACGGATCCTCATATAGCTAACAATTGGGGATTTATTCCAAAAGGTACATCAACAGAAGCTTCACAAGTAATTGGTCAATTAGCACGAGATAATGGATATGATGCGATTACTTTTTCATCGTATAGAGGTTCAGGTACCAATACGGTTATTTTCGATAAATTTGATGAAATATTAACGCCAATGATGGTCACTCCAATAAAATAATGAGGTTCAATTGGAAAATTTAATAACTTTAAAGGTAAGAGCTGCTGAAGGAATGTGCAGGGTATGTGGTACAATAAGAGAAGTTTATTATTTAAATGACAGCTCTTATGGTGAAAGATTACTACTTACGTCTGATGGTAAGTATTACGCTTATGTAAACTTGTTTAAAGATGAAGTTTATGATGAAGTCGAATTAATTATTAAAGATATATTTTGTGTTAAAGGTAAAAAATTATCTTTGAAAGAAAGTGCAGATTATTTAAATTTAACCTTTGGTGTTGCATGTGATGATATTAATTATCAAGTTATTGATGCCTCAAAGAATATTAAAAGCTGTCTAAATTGTGGATCGAAGGATTTAGATTTTGAAATAAGTAACAATGAATATGTGAAGCAAGTTGAAGTACCATTGATCACTCATTTTAAATGGAAAGAGTTAGAAAAAGAGGAAAAAAAGAAATTGATAGCGAAAAAATTAAATCTTTAATGTTTTGATGTGCAAAGTAATGAACAGCCATAAACTTTGACGACTAATATTTTCAGTTCTATCTTTTAATTATGTAGTTTTTTACATACTAAAAGGTGATTGTTATGGCGCAATCTCGCCAATCACAAGTATCATTATCTGATACCCCTTATTACCACTGTATTTCGCGTTGTGTTCGTCGAGCTTATTTGTGCGGCGAACAAAAAAAGATCTGGACACCCAACAATTTGAATAATTGCCATCGTTAAACTATCTTTTATAAATGCGTGTTTTTGCATTTAGGAGGTAGTTTATTATGACTCAATCTCGCCAATCACAAGTCTCGCTATCAGATACACCTTATTACCACTGTATTTCGCGTTGTGTTCGCAGAGCTTACTTGTGTGGTGAAGATAAATACACCGAAAAATCCTTTGAACATCGCCGCCAGTGGGTTGTTGAGCGAATGCATTACCTCGCTTCTCTTTTTAATATTGATATCTGCGCTTACGCTATCATGTCCAACCATTATCACCTCGTACTGCACATAGACGAGCGACCTAATGAAAGCTTAACGCATGAAGAAGTTTGTGAGCGTTGGTGTCTGCTTTATTCAAAACCTGTATTAGTTGAGCGTTGGCAATCCGAGCCAACCACCTCAGAAGCAGAAAATAAAGCCGCATTAACTATTATTAATGGGTGGAGAGGACGATTAGCTGATATCTCATGGTTTATGCGCTGTTTAAATGAATTCATTGCGCGCAAAGCGAATAAAGAAGATAACTGCTCAGGAAGGTTCTGGGAAGGACGCTTTAAATCGCAAGCGCTATTAGATGAAGATGCACTATTAACCTGCATGGCTTATGTCGACCTAAATCCAATCCGCGCTAAAATGGCAGCTAGCGTTGAAAGCTCAGAATACACATCAGCTTATGAACGCCTATTACCTTGCAAAAATGTTGGTGTTGCTCAACCACAAGAAAAACCGTCAGATTTATATCATAAGAAACCATTGTTTGGCTTTATTGGTGATGACAATCAAAATGAGACGCAGGGTATTCCATTTTCACTATTAGATTACATCGAGCTTGTCGATTGGAGTGGCCGTATTATTCGAGAAGATAAACGGGGGGCTATTTCAAGCCAGCGGCCTAGGTTATTATCAACATTAGGCTTAGAAAATGATATTTGGTTATCACTGGCGAGTCGTTTTGGAAAAGATTATCACGGTGCAGTGGGCTCTTTAGAAGCATTAGCGGCTTACGCAGGTAATACCGGCAAACGTTGGATAGCCAGTAAAAACCAATTACGGCTGCATTAAGCCGTATATTTATTATTTAATACAAAATCAACACATTATTAGCAGCGGCTAACATCAGTCATACCTGAAAAAGCCATTATTTGCGTAAAACCCCTCTTAATTTATGATTTTCTACTATCAAAATTTTTAGATTACCGTTTTAATAATGGGAATAGGGTTATGTTTGATGATTTAAGTCGGTGGATGTCCGCTTTTTGTTTTTTAGCTTTTTGTTTTTTTCTTGAATTAATTTAATACGAGCTGGTTACGAAGCCATTTTTAAAACGTAAACTATTACTTTCAGTACTCCATAATATGAGGGTTGTATTAAATCAATATAACCCTCATTCGTTTTCTTTCGGTACTTTTGACTACCAGCTTCCGCCGCCGCCTCCTCCTGAGCCGCCGCCAGAAGAACCACCTGATGAAGAGCTGCCACTTGATCCACCTGAGCTAATCGATGAACTTGTTATGGTGGATATCATAGATGAATGCATCGTCGAAAAGCTATTGCTCAGCGAATCATTAAAGGTTGTTGAGTTGAATGTATTTGAGTGGTTATTACCATACCAATTAGGTGGATTAACGGCTAGGTCATTGAAATGGGCTGACCATTTAGAGCTTAGATCTAATACCATTGCGTAGGGTAGTATTTTGTAATAATAAGTTGGATTTGAATCCAACATCATTTGTATTTTGTCTTTTTCTGCGGTCATTATAAACTCGCGAAACCCAAGTACTTTACTAAGCATTTTATCGCCATTGACAGTACGTTTCGACATCACATGAGTAAAAATACAAGCAACTAAGCTAGTCATAAGTGCAATAGAATACTGGAAAATTGAAATGTCAGCTTGAACAGCCATGAAACCAAACATAGTTGTACTTACGCCCCCAACAACAAGAGCAGCTAATATTGATTTAATATCCAACTTACTCCCTGATATGCTTTTATATTTGATTATTAAAGAACCAAAGTAATGAATAGGTAAAAATATAAATAATCCAAATAATGAGGCTATAAATAATGGAATAATCATTGTTTTATCAACTAACACAAAGAGCACGTTTGTAATAACGGCAACAATTGGTAGATAAGCAAGCAACCCTGTTAATAGCTGGTATTTGGTGTTGCCTTTGGTATATATCCTTTGTTCAGGATTGTCTGTAAAGTTTTTTGTCAGTTCTGATTGTGCTGAATCAACATCTACATGAAATTTATAGCGTAGATCTTTGGTTGAAACAGTATCGCCATCTCCATAAGAAAATAATTTATCGAATAATTTAACTTCATAAGATTTAGCATTATCATCAAGATTTTTTAATTTGGCCAGTATTAGGTATTCATGTTTGAAAAATAGAGTCGTTTCTTCTACTTCTTCAATGGCCAATGCACCTTGATCTGCCCAATAGATAATAAGTGACGTGATATCTAAGTTATCAACAGTCCCATCAATAATGTAACCTAGTTCTGACGGTGTCATACCCTCAGGTGGATTGAATTCAACTGAAGTAAATAGTTTATTATCACGGCCTTTAAAGTACCAAATACTTGCTACAATAATCAGAGTTAATAGATAGAAAGGGTAACCAAACAGTAAAAAGTATAACCAGCCATCTTGTCTATGGCGTTGTGGGTTAACCCAGTAACCTTCAGGTAAAGGAAGTGCGGCAGTTAGACCTTGGTAGTTTTCCAATGGAGATAATGTATGACCAGTTATTGTTGTGCCATTAACCTGCCATTCAACATTGCTGTTATCTGTTGAGCCTCTATTGCCTGACGTGAAGTTAACGTCTTCTGGTTTAAATGGCTTTGGAAGGGTGATTGTAAAGTCAACACGCTTAATAACGGTGTCCCATTGAGTACCAATTAAATTATGGTTAAATTCATCCATGTTATCTAAGAGGTCTGCCCCTACGTCAAATGTATAATTTATTTTATATTTTACTTTTCCATTAACTAACTTATCTTCTTCCCCGATTTGTATTGTGACGCTATCACGATTAGTAAACAAAGAACCATTGCTTCCCGGTATTTGAATATCACTAATTTTAATTAACTGTTGATCAAATTTGAGGGGGATTTTTCGATAAATACCATGGCGAGGCTTACTGAAGTCCACGTCGATGACTTCTTTGATGTGGTAAACATTATTATCCATCACATCAATATTGACTTGGTAATGGTCAATAACAAAAGCTTCATCTGCGAATGCATTAAATGCAGTACTTACTGTTAATAATAAAAACGTTAAAATATAACTACATTTTTTCATTAGAGTTTAACCTTAATATTTTTTCGCTCTGATGCGTCAATGTCAAAATAATCTTTCTTCTTGAGTTTCATCATGTTAGCAATGATCGACGAAGGGAAAAGCTCACGTTTAGTATTGAAGGTTTTCACTACGGCATTAAAGTATTTACGTGCTTGAAGAATATCGTTTTCTACCGCTTCTAATTGTTTTTGAAGAGTGATGAAATTATTATTCGCTTTAAGGTCTGGGTAAGCTTCGCTCAAAGCAAACAGGCTTTTTAAGCTAGAAGTAAGGGCATTTTCATTATTTTTAAGTTCTGATATTCCGCCAGAATTCATCGCCATATTGCGGGCTTGAATAACTCTATCAAGTGTTTCTTGTTCATGGGTTGCATAACCTTTAACGATTTCAACAAGATTTGGGATGAGGTCCCAGCGCTTCTTGAGGTAAACATCCATTGTCGAAAACGATTCTTCTACTTTGTTGCGCAATCTGATGAATGCATTGTAGGTTGAAACAAAATAACACAACGCTAGCACAGCGCTAACGAGCAAAATAATTTCGATCGGGGTCATGGAGTAGTTATCCTTGTAATTTTCATCTATTAATAAATTATATTTAAATGATGCTACCATCTAAAACTAAAACCTTAACGTAATAAGTATTTTAAATACTCTCATAACTTATTACGCTATATGGTGATTTTAGCGATTGAGATTATAACGGTTGTTGTGATTTTTGTTTTTATTTTTTTTTGATTAAATGGGTGGTAATGTAATAATTATAAAAATAAACAGGATAATTTCTGCTTGTTGGCATCCCGATCTCAATCGAAAGTTAGTTTTTATTAATTTTATTTAATGGCGCTCAATGGAGTAAATCTTAAGATTGGAATTATGATGAATCTGTTTTGATTACATAAATTTTAATTAAGTTGTGGTATGTGTATTTAAAAACGAATTAAAAGGTAAGAGTTAATGGCTCAAGATAAAAATTTAGAACTGCTCGAAGTGATGCACTCAATTCAAGAAGATCCAACTGAGATAGAAACACAGTGGGACATTGCGTTACCTTTACTAAACCAACTAGTTGATACTGCTCCGGATGGCTTTGAAGGTATGGTGAATATGATCAATACACATTTCAATAATGCGCTTAAGTTTGACAGTGTGAAAGTACAACAGTTTGAACTAGAGTCAGGTTTAATTAAATTGAAAGCTTATTTACAAAAACTAAGCACATTGGGGGAGCCCTACTAAATAACGTCTCACAACTCAGGAATTATTTCAATAATTGTAAAATATCCCTTTTGGTTTGTTACCTCTGTTTCTGCAGGCTAATTGGAACTATTTTGTAAAAGATCCGGACAGGCATCTATTTTAATGATTACCAAAGTTATACTACCTTCTATCGATCTGTATTTTTACATTAGCCTAGAAAGCTCCTTATATTTTTAAATATGCAATTAAATATGAAAATAGATACATTAATTTGGAACTCGAAATTAGGGCAAGAAGCAGAATTAACTATTAATGATGGTGAATTTACATGTATCGCTTTCAGTTAACCCTGTAGTTATAGTGAAGAGGAAGTCACCTATGAAGTACTTCATTGCTTTTATGTCGAAAATTATTATGTTGTCTTATAATGAAAGCATGAATATCAAGCCCTTGATTGATAAAACCTTAGCACATAAGTTTACTGCTATCGTTGAAAATTTTTTGGAAGGAGCTGTACGTGTCGGTTCAATTTTGATTGAACTTGATTCATTAATTCCTGCAGGTATCGAGGATGGTATGTTAATTGATTTTGAATGCTCAAGGTTAGACTTGTGGTAATAATAAACTATGGCAAGAAAGAATTTGGTTGTTCAAGTGTTTGGATTTCCAGAGTCAGAAAAAGTCAAATTTTATAATCTAATTCTTGATCGACTTAGGGCTGAATTATAGGAGGTATATTTTGATTAACGAAAGTAATGGTCAATTCTCAGTATCAATCAATAATGTAGATATTAATTTAATAAAAGTATGCCCTGGAAAATTTGAGATGGGCTCTGAATTTGGTTTACCTCTTGAGTTACCTGTACATAATGCGGTAATAGATAAAACTTTGTATATTTCATCATATTTGGTGACTCAAAAACTATGGGAAACATTAATTGGGTCAAGTCCTTCATTTAACCAGACTTTAGAAGATAACCCTGTGGAAAGTATTAGCTGGTATGAAGCTAAAGAGTTTTGTAAAAAGTTAAGCGATAGCCTGGGAGTTTTAGTTCGTTTGCCAACAGAAACTGAGTGGGAATATTATTGTAGAGCGGGTACGAACAGTGAGTATTTTTTTGGGGATACATCTAAACAGCTTAGGAATTATGCTTGGTATGACCTAAATGCAATGGGTAAAAGTCAGCCTGTTGGCATGAAGTCTCCAAACCCTTGGGGACTTTATGATGTGGTTGGTAATGTATGGGAATGGTGCGAGAGTAATTGGGCTGACTCTTATGAGCATAAGTTAGATGAAAGTTTTAGGGGGATAGCAAGCTCAAAAAATAGAAATATTAGAAAAGTTATACGAGGTGGCTCTTATGATTTGGATGATTACCGGTGCCGTTCGTCATATCGCAGTTATGAACATGCAGATTTTCCATCACGAAAGATTGGTTTTAGATTCGTAATTGAAATATAAAGTAGTGAGTCGATATAAGCTTTGATGACTAATACTTTCAGTTCTAAATTTTAGGCATGTAGCTTTTTGATTCTAACAGCTAATTGTCATTTGACAGTCTTGCCAGTCACAAGTTTCAATATTAGATATCTCTTATCATCATTGTTTTTTGAGATGTTTTCGCCAGAGCTTATCTATGGGAGCGAAGGCATATACAATGAAAAATTCTTTAAATACTGTTATCAGTAGATTATTAGACGAATGCAATAGCTCGCTTCTTTTTTTAATATTGATATCTGCGCTTACGCTATCATGTCGAACCATTATCTTCAGGTATTACACCTATATGAACAACGTAAAGAGTGTGCATATAGGTCATAGTTTTTATTTTTAAATAAAATGAATAACCTTATCCCGAAAATTGCCTCTTAAGGGTTGGTTAAAGTTTTCCCATTTTCCATTTGGTAATGCTTCGCAAGCATCTCGCTTTGAAGGCATATCTCTTAATTTAGTAAATGAGAAAAATGAAAAAATTTACAGGTGCTAAAACTTAGTTATTTGGAAATAGATTTAGTGATTATAAAAGTGAGTAACACCATTTTTATTATTGGTTGTATTGGGGGGTAGGAAAAATTAAATAGTGAGTTGGTTTTTAAATTAGTCATTTTCTTCATGCTTAGTAATATAAGGCGGGTACTTTGCCTATTCTTTAAATTCAGTTAACCAATATAAAAAGGCAATTGCGCCAAAAGATCCGCCTAACAGCGAAACACCTATCCATCCAGCTATTTCAAACATATATCCAGCAGACGCTGAGCCCACTACGCCACCGAAGAAAAAACTGGTCATATAAGCTGTTGTAATGCGACTTCTTGCCGCGGGATTCAACGTGTAAATAACACTTTGATTTAATATATGCGACCCTTGTTGCCCGATATCTAATAGTATGACTCCAATCATGACCGCAAATATGTGATTACTAAATAAGCCCATTACTGTGAATGAAATAATAATTAGCGACAGTAATAAGCCGGTTCCAATACGGGTATGTCCTTTATCATGAAGTTTACCTGCAAAACTCGCACTGAGCGCACCTGCTGCGCCAAGCAACCCAAATAGTCCAATTACTGAGTCACTATAATTATAGGGTGGGCGAGCAAGTAAAAACGCTAAAGAGGTCCAAAATACACTAAAGGACGCAAACCCGAGCGTTCCATAAACAATTCTACGTCTTAATAAAGGTTCATCGCGTAATAAGTGCAGTATTGAGCCAATTAATGCTGGATAAGATAAACGCATTTCACCACGGCTTTGCGGGAGCATTTTCCATAGTACGGCTGTTTGAACCAGCATACTAAATGTTGCAAACCAAAAGACGGCCTGCCAACCATAAGCATCTGCAATTAACCCTGATACTGTTCTTGCTAATAAAATCCCTAGTAATAAACCTGACATTACGCGTCCAATGACTGCGCCTCGTTGTCCTTCTTCTGCTAAAACAGCTGCAAAAGGGACTAATATTTGTGCAGCAACAGCAGTTAAGCCAATCGCTAAACAGGAGAATAGAAATATCCCAATGCTACTCGACATTGCTGCACCTGCTAGACCAATCGCTGTACCAGCGGTCACAATGGTAATTAAGCGTCGGCGTTCAAGTAAATCACCCAATGGGACAATCAAAACCAATCCCAATACATATCCGAATTGGGTCATGGTAATAATTAACCCTGTGGTGCCGATTGAAGTGCCAAATACATTGGCTAAGGTATGCAGTAAAGGTTGTGCATAATAAAGGTTTGCTACTGCCATGCCACAAGCAATGGCCATGACATAGACCAATAAATTATTTGGCTTTAATGATGGTAAACTCTTTGAAGATTGATCATTGCTAGCATTTAATGGATTAGACAAACTCAGTTAACCTCAATGTATTTTGATGAAATTGTAATTAAAGCTGGGAGTCAATAATTAACATAGGAGTATTATCTGACCATCATAACGTGCCAGTTTATAAAGTAAACCTGCTGTTAGTTGCCTCTCTCTATATTTTTAGGCTGACACATTGGATTCGATAGGGCATATGATTAGAGCAGTCATGCTAATTAACCTCTTTCTGTTAATTTTCCGATAAGTTATCACGAAGTTAATTGTGAAAGGCTTAGATTACGTCTTGTACCTATTAACTTAGCTACTCAAAAATTTAGGTTACTTATTAAATGTAATTGGTATTATTTCGATCTCATAAAGTGTTTGTTTCGTAGGTAGAAATATTAATTTATATTTTACTTACCCATTTTCAATAGGATTTTAATTTGATTTCTTCTTTCTTACGTCATGCTATTCTCAGTTCAGTTGTGTTACTTACGGCATGTAGCCAAGCGAACCTTGACGCTAATTATCAAGTTGCAGAGTCTTTACCTAGTTATTCTCAAGATAACTTTGAACAATATATCGATGAAACTAGAGAATGGTTATTGGCCAATCGAGTTTTTAAGACTGACGATATAGAAAAAGAGCTACAAGCAAATCTACCTTTTGAGTTAACACCAAAAAATCCGAATGGTGATGCAGTACTTTTAGTACATGGTTTGGGAGATTCTCCTTATTCATTTATTGATATTGCTGAGCATTTGGCATCGCAAGGCTATTTGGTGAGAACGGTTTTGTTGCCTGGGCACGGTAGTAAATCTGGCGATTTAATGTTGCCTAGTTTAGAAGATTGGCAAGGTGTGGTGCATCACCATATTGAGTTATTAAAAGTTAAGTCTAATAAATTGTGGTTAGGAGGGTATTCTACCGGAGCAAATTTGGTGACATCGGAAGCATTAAATGATCAAAGTATTGCTGGTTTATTGTTGTTTTCACCAGCCTTTAAGCCTGAAAAGTCGGTCGTAAAGTGGGCTGGTTTAGCGAGTTATTTTGTGACATGGGCAGATCAAGATCCTGAAGTTAACTATATTCGTTATAACTCATTACCCATGCATGGCGCTGCTGTTTATTACGATACAGCTGCAGCAGTACAAAAAGATCTGAAAGATATCACTTATAACAAACCTGTGTTTATGATGATGAGTGAAGGTGATCGAGTTATCGATAGAGCTTTTCCTACCGCTGTTTTCGAGCAGCAATTTGTTAATTCACGTAACCATTTAGTGTGGCTAGGGGAGGAGGATTTATCTTCTTCAAAAAGTACTCGCTTTAGTATGGATCGTCCTGATTTACATATCGTTAATGGTTCTCACATGGGGCTGTTATATTCCCCCGATAATGCTGAGTATGGTGAAAAGGCCAATATCACTATTTGTAACAATGGGCAGTCTGAAGAACAAGAAAAAGCTTGTGAGGCTGGTGAAGATATTTGGTTTTCTTCTTACGGTTGGCGAGTTGAAGGTAAAACTTTAGCGCGCCTAACTTATAATCCTTATTTTAAGGAAAGTATGACAGAACTTGATCGTGTGATGGCTTCTCAATAAATTAATACAGCTCTGAGCCATATTTTCTAGCTTAGCGCTGTTATTATTTTCATGAATATCAACTAAATATATTTTATTACATCATTTAATGAAATAATAAGGTATTTAAATAACTTATGTTTTTAAGGATTGATAATGAAAAGACTTATTTTAGTGACCTCTCCGCCAGCAAGTGGCAAAACCTATATTTCTAAAAAGCTAGCTAAAGCACTTAAGCATGTTGTGTATTTAGATAAAGATACATTGATTGTTTTATCACATCAGATTTTTAAAGTGATGAATGAGGAGGTTAATCGAAGTTCTGAATTCTTCGAAGAACATATTCGTAACTATGAATACGACGCTGTGCTAGCGTTAGCAATGGAAGCCCTAGAATACGACGATATAGTATTAATCAATGCACCGTTCACCCGTGAAATTAGAGATACTGCTTTTATTGATAATCTAAAGAATCAACTCATTGAAAAAGATGCCCGCTTAACGGTTGTTTGGGTAATGACTGACGTCAATGTCGTTAAAGAGCGTATGGTCGAAAGAAACTCGCCAAGAGATACCTGGAAGTTGGAAAATTGGGATGAATATATTAAAGATGTGGATTTCTCTATTCCAGTAAGTATTGATAATCCAGATATCGTTGATGATTTATTACTCTTTAAGAATTCTAATCAAGAGGAATATGAAACTTCATTAAAAGAGCTTGTTTCAGTCTTAGAAAAAATGGACTAACTAAATACTTAACAATTTAGTATTGGTCTTAATTATTTTTTTGAATATTAAAAATTATAAAGTAATTATTATTATTTGATATTATACTCCGCAATAAATGATGCTTTTAATTTCACTGAACCTTCCAAGGTCATAATACCCATAAGCAACACATAATTTTTTGTAACTTGTACATTTAGTTATGTGTTTTTTGAACCAGTAATAAATGCTGCGGCAATTTAAATTGGGTATTTCAACGTACTTATATAATCGATAATATTTTTTGAATTAGTGTGATTCGCTTCTATTGGATTTTAATTCATGAGTGGGTCTATTACTGTATTTAAATAAAAAGCGAGGGAAGGCGTATTAAAATTATTCATTCATAACGATAGCCAAATAAATAATGAATTAATAGAGGCTGGTATTGAGATTAGTGCATTATTAAATATTCAAGGGAAGTAAAATGCAAAACTGTCCAAGTTGTAATAGTAATTCAATACTTAAACATGAGTTTCACCGACAAGAAGTCGAAAAGTGCCAAGATTGCCACGGCATCTGGCTGGAGTTGGGTGAGCTCGATGGTGCATTATCCATTGCTGATAACGGTCATTCACAAGTTTACATGGAAGAGACTTTAGGTGAGTGCCTTGGTAAATCTGATCGTCACTGTCATGTTTGTGATACGAAGTTGCTTAGATATCATTTAATGTCAGGTTTTGAAGTCGAAGTGGATACTTGCCCTAGTTGTTTCGGCGTATGGTTAGATCACGATGAGTTAGATAAAGTCGTGCAATCACCAGCTATCGCTAAGGCTTTATTAGAGTTAGATAAACCTACACATAAACGCACTTGGTTATTTCAATTTTTATCGCAAATGCCGGTTGAATACAATTTAAAGCCGAAAAGAACACCCTGGGCAATGTACTCTTTGCTACTTTTAAATATCATTTTCTTTATGAGTTATAGTGTGGGAATAGTTGATGAGTCATTTGTTTTTAATAACTTTGCTTTGCACTCAGACCAAGTTAGCCATGGCCAACAATTGTGGACACTATTAACACATATGTATATGCATGGTGGACTGATGCATTTAGTCGGCAATATGTATTTCTTGTATATTATTGGCGATAACTTAGAAGACACGCTAGGTCGCGGTAAGTTTCTACTTTATTACACTTTGTGTGGACTTGGTGCAGCAGCTGCACAAATTATAGCTGATCCAAATTCATACATCCCAATGGTAGGAGCAAGTGGTGCAATTGCTGGCTTATTTGGAATGTATTTGTTGTGGTTTAGACATGCTAGTTTGACACTAATGATTATTGTATATCAGAAAAAAGTGAGTCCAATGATCTTTTTTGGCTTTTGGATTATAACTAATATTGTGGGCTTATATTTAGCAAATGAAAGCGGTGGAGGGGTTGCTTATTGGGCTCATATTGGCGGTTTTATTGTGGGAATTGTCATTGGTTTGTTGGTTAAAAAGCAAGTGTTTACTGCAAATCCTTTGTTGGCGATGCTTAATAGCGCCGAAGTGAAAGTTAAACGTTAAATCTAGTTTATACCGACACCTTTTCATAAGGTGCCGGTATAAATTGTCCTATTGTTACGCAGCACTTTAATAAAGCTGTAAGATAAGTAAACCAATAATATCTTATGCTTTTTCTATAAAACTCTTTCCTTAAATTGCACTGTTTTGATCCATTATTTATTCGCTATTATTTTATTTTTAAACACCAAATAGGCTTAGATTGTCTTGATCTTAGAGTTAACAGTGTTCTTTCTCTAGCCTTACTTATTGCTGCTCTATGAAGTTATGAGTTTTATTTGTGTTTAAGCTATTATTTAATCCATTAAAATATGGACGTATTGTATAAAGTTGGGAAGAAAATCTAATGCCGAGTAACAAACATAGTTTTATTGAAGATGTGCAAGCTATTATTATTGCCACTTTATTAGCCTCATTAGGTGTCATGCTGTTTAAAACAACTGGACTATTAATTGGTGGTACGGCTGGGTTGTCTTTTTTAGGTCAATACGCAACTCAGTTTAGTTTTAGTGAGATATTTTTTATTATTAATCTGCCATTTTATATTCTTTCTTATAAACAATTAGGCTGGAAGTTTACATTAAAGACTTTTGCGGCTGTTCTGTTGTTATCCGTCTTTGTTGAATTTACACCTAGCTTTATCACTGTGAGCTTTTTAGAGCCTGTCTACTCAGCTGTAGTGGGAGGATTATTAATTGGCTTTGGTTTACTGATGTTATTTAGACACGGTGCAAGCCTAGGAGGCTTGATGATCCTAGCGCAATTTTTAAACCAAAAATACAATATTTCTATTGGTAAGTTTCAAATGTCAGTGGATTTTGTTGTATTGTTATTGGCTATTTTTATTGTAGATTGGCGAGCTATTCTGCTATCAATTATTGGTGCAACAGCTTGTAATTTAATATTAGTGATAAACCATAAACCAGGGCGTTATAGTGGTAAGTAGTTCGGGGCTCAGTCAGTTACTTAAAAGCCTAAACATTAAACAATGTAGTTTTAAAATTTATTATTGTGATGCTGGGGGAGATATTATTTCAGCTCGTTAAGCTGATGCTGGAGGGCTTTGTATTATACGTGCAGCAAATTCAAGTTATAAGCCACTTTGAAAATGGGTTATACAGTGATCGTGTTGTATTAGATCCACAATATTAATATTGCATTGATAAAAATGTAAATGATTTAAATGGCTTTGGCTTTTATTAATTTTTAGGATTTATATTAATAAAAAGCCACTTGTTAAAGTGGCTTTTCCGAGAGAAATAAGCAGCTATTCTCCTTTCGCTACCCCCTCACGACGAGGATCTGCACCACCAACTAAGTTTTCACCATCAACCACGATGGTAGCAATCCCACTTGTTTTAGAAGAAACGTCAACAACATGGTTCATTGCCTCAAGTTCACTAACGATAGTTGCTTCATCAGTTAATCTTTCTGATTCTATGAATGTAGAGCCGTTAGTTGAACCAAAGTTAGTTAATGATGTTGCTTGTTGAGCATCAAGTCCCCAATCAATCACACCTACCAATGTTTTAGCAACATAGGTAATAATAGTAGAGCCACCTGGCGAACCAGTTGCCATGAAGAATTTTCCATCTTCATCCAATACAATTGTTGGTGCCATTGAACTACGTGGCCTCTTACCCCCTTGTACACGGTTCGCAATCAGCGTTCCGTCATCATTTTGGTATTCAGTTGAGAAATCAGTCAATTGGTTATTTAATAGGTAACCATCAACCATTTGGTGAGATCCAAAACCTGTTTCAACTGAACTTGTCATAGATACAACATTACCGTCTTTATCAGTAATGGTTATCTGTGTCGTTGATGGTAAGTTTGGCGATTGATCTGGTGACCAGGTTTCAGCACCTTCTGGTGTACCTGCTTCTGCTATACCCATACTACTTTGTGGATCAATTAGACTAAATCTTTCTGCTAAGTAAGTTTTATCGATCATGCTATCCCAGCTACCGCCTGGTAGAGCAACAAAGTTGGTATCTGCAATGTACAGGCCGCGATCTGCATAGGCGAGTCTAGCCGCTTCAGAAAACCAATGAATACCTTGGGAAGTTAGCTGTCCACCATTAAGGTCAATATCAGTTGGAGCCCATTGGCTAAGATTAGTATTTTCTAAAATCCCTAACATTTGAGCAACGGTGATACCACCTGAAGAGGGTGGTGGTGTACCACAAACAGTATAATCGCGATATGTGCTACATACTGGTTCATTCATATAAGCTTGGTAGTCGGCAATATCAGCTGTTGTTAAAATACCTGGAATCGGGTTTTGAGAAAGTTTTTCAACAATATTTTCTGCATATTTTCCTGTATAAAATAGCTCAACGTCACTTGCTACATCTTTTAACGTGTCTGCTAACGCTTGATTTTTTAGCAGGTAACCACTAGGCAAAGGAATGGTATATTCGCCGTTATCATCAGTTAAACAAAAATAACTATTAGCATCAGGATCTGCATAAAAACCGGATGAATTATCATCACTTTTACAAAATACTGAATCACCTGAAATCGATGAAGATAAACGGTCAGATACTTCAAATCCCTCTTCTGCTAGTGATATTGCTGGTTCAAATAAATCTCCCCACTCTTCAGTCCCGAATTCATCATGTGCTTTTTTTAACATTTTTAATACGCCGGGAACTCCTGTCGATTTCCCACCAAGAACACTTTGAAAAAAGCCGTTATAACCAGATGGTGCTACACCATCTACATAAAACATATCTCCAGTTGCAGCTGATGGTGCGGTTTCACGACCATCAAAGTGCGTAACTTCTTTGGTTTCTGCATCATAATAAAGTAGGAAAGCGCCACCACCGATACCTGATGATTGCGGCTCAACAAGCGTTAGTACCATCTGAGCAGCTATAGCTGCATCAATGGCACTGCCGCCAGCTTTTAAAACGTTGTATGCAGCGTCAGTCGCTAACGGATTATTAGTTACTGCCATATAATCGCTGGTTACAACAGCTGATTTTTCTTCAAAGCCTGAAGCACATTCTGGATTAGCTTGATCAATCTCGCAGTTGATTGTTAGATCTGTGGTTTCTTCATTATCATCATTGCACCCAACTAAAGCGAGTGCGATTGAGGTCGCTAAAAACATTCTGGAGAAGTTTTTTTTCATTTTATTTCCTTATAAAAAATAGTAAGTTAGTCGTTAATGCTTGATTAACTTACTACTTGTTATCAACTAAATGCAACAAATTTATCAATTAAATGGAGTTTAATGTTGTTATAAAGTTTATGTTAGTTTTGATTTGGTTATGAATTTATCTTGAAATATTAACTTCTTAAAGGAAAGAATTAATGAGTTAAGCATTGTTTATTAATCATCATGTTAATGTTTGAAGCACTATTAATGAATAAATTAATTTATAGAAAATTTTGTTGTTATGTATGCTATTTAATACCAATCACACTAAGTAACTGATCTATTTTACTTGTTAAAATAACTTATTTCTTCGTTGTAACTTTCGTAAATAGAACAACTATTTAACTTAAGTTACGCCTTAAACTAAGTCATTTTTCCTGCGCAAAATTTAGATCACTTATTTAATGCAATTGGTATAACCTCAACAATATCGAAGAATCACTTTATTATTGGGCATGTTATATTTGAAATGGGGTTTGTATAATTCCTATATTTTAATCATTTAAGGAGTACTGGTGGATAACAAAAATGAATTTGACCTAGATATAGGGCAGCGCCACATCGTAATACAACGTCGATATGAAGCCTTAGGCGCACTTAACGATCTGTTTATTGCTATTTGGTTTCTAATCGGTAGTTTCTTCTTTCTCAATGATGCGTTAGTGGAAAGTGGCACTTGGTTATTTATTGTGGGAAGCGCTCAATTAATCATTAAACCTTTACTTAAATTATTGAGCTTAATTCACGTTAGTAAGGCCTTTCAAGAATCTGAAAGTTAAGTGTGATGAGCTTTATAAAATAATTTCTCGACGACAATCAAGGACTTCAACACCCAAAAATAATCCCAGTAAATGTCCATCATGCATTAATTGGATGAGGTCGTTATGATTTAAAATATTAATTCGTCGCCCATGTTCCGTCAATAGGTTTAATTCATAGCAAGCATAACTAATGGTATGTTTTCGTTGAATCATTTTGTTATTGATTTGCAAAGAGACAATATGATGTAATTTTACGTTGCGGTCTTTATGGTTGTTAAAAACACCTGTGACTCTATTGAAGGTCGCACGACTTAAAAAGGGTTGAATAAGTGAAATACCAAAGGTTCCTATCGCCACTCCAAACCCACCAACAAAAATAGCAAGGTCATACTTAGTTGAAATAATCAGTTGGTATGTCGCTAATCCTATTAAGAAAATACCTACCACGATGTAAACGACACAGAATAACATTGCCGTGACAGTGGGGCGTAAATAAGCGATATCACCATTTACAATGATTTTATGAGATAAAAATTTTGGTCCATCTTTGAGCAGAGTACGCGTCAAATCGATGGTGAACGTGTCGTTAGGGGTCATATACTATCCTTGTATATTCTACAAATTACTATAAATAGTTTATCTACTTTATCCCGATCACACTAATTAACTGATCTATTTTACTTGTTAAAATAACTTATTTCTTCGTTGCAATTTTTCGAAAATAGAACAACTATTAAACAATTAACATCTTATTGTTAATTCTCCGATAGACTATTAACGAAGTTAATCGACGAAAGGCTTAAATTACGCCTTGAACTCAGTCATTTTTCCTGCGTAAAATTTAGATCTCTTATTTAATGTATTTGGTATCATTCTCAATCCTTGAATTAACCATCATATACAAAAAAACTCACCGAAGTGAGTTTTTTATTAAGCGCGACGAGTTTGTCGCACATTTAGTTTATGTAATAATTATTTTGTATCGTAAGTTTTTATCTCACCTGACTTAACTCGTGCAATAAATGATTGTAATTCTTTCTTAACAACTGGCATTAAGAAGTATAAGCCGATGATATTAAAGATAGACATTGCGAAAATAGCTGCATCTGAGAAATCGATTACCGCACCAAATTGAATCGTCGCACCAATTACTACAAATACACAGAACATAACTTTAAATACTAATTCAGTGCCTTTACCTTCGCCGAATAAGTAAGTCCATGCTTTTAGACCGTAGTATGACCATGAGATCATAGTAGAGAAAGCAAACATAACTACAGCTAATGCTAGTAGGTATTTAAATACACCTGCTGTTTCAGTAAATGAAGCCGCTGTTAGTGTTACACCTGTTAAGCCACTACCGTCAAATGGTGCCACGTTTAGGCCTGCAATAGTGATAACTAATGCTGTCATAGTACAAATAACAACAGTGTCAACAAATGGTTCTAATAATGATACTAGTCCCTCAGTAACAGGCTCTTTAGTTTTTACTGCTGAATGGGCAATTGCGGCAGAACCTACACCTGCTTCATTAGAGAAGGTCGCACGTTTTAAACCTTGGATTAACGCACCAACAAAACCACCAACAACACCAGCGCCAGTGAATGCACCTTCAAAGATAGCGGCGAATGCTGGACCAACTTGACCGATGTTTACACCAATAACGATTAAAGCCATACCAACGTATAACGCTGCCATCCAAGGAACAACTTTTTCAGTAACAGAAGCGATTGAAGGCATACCACCTACGATTACAGAGAATACTAATGCTGCTAATACTACACCTGTAATAATGCCGTATTCACTTGGCACATCAAATGCGTAAGTTAACATTGCGTGTGCTTGGTTAGCTTGGAACATGTTACCGCCACCAAGTGAGCCTAAAATACACATTAATGCAAAACCAATTGCTAATGCTTTTCCTAAACCACCTAATCCTTTCTCACCTAAACCTTGACTCAAGTAGTACATTGGACCACCTGAAACTGCGCCTGATGGTAAGATAGTTCTGTATTTTACACCTAATGTACATTCACAGAATTTAGAAGCCATACCTAGCAGGCCACATAAAATCATCCAGAATGTTGCACCAGGTCCACCGATAGCAAGTGCAGCACCTACACCAGCAATGTTACCAAGACCAACAGTACCTGATAATGCCGTTGTTAATGCTTGGAAGTGAGATACTTCACCTTCTTCTTTTGAATTAGGATCTGTATATTTACCTTTAACAATATCGATGGCCATACCAGCTTTTCTAAACTGTATAAAACCAAAATAAAGAGTAAAAATGATAGCTGCAATTAATAACCAGCCTACGATAAGAGGAAAGTTTGCGTCGCCAACTGGAACGCTTTTAAAAATTAAGCCGACAAACCAGCCTGTATAATCATTAAAAAATCCATCAACTGATTCGCTAAAGCTAGCAATGGATTGTCCAAATGAACTAACTTCTTCAGCAAAAGCGGTAGTGCTAAATGCTAATAAAAAGGTAGATAAAAGATTACGTGTTTTTTTCATATTTACTTCCTTGTGGTTTTATTGTTTTAAAACAAATCCTTATACATCTAAATAGTGTATGTGCTTTTGTTTAGTTTCATTAACTAAAATTAACGTTTTTTAATTAGCTATTAAGTGGATTATATTGTTTATCACCGTAAAACAGTATAAAAAACTAAATTATTAAAAGTGCTAAGTGAAACTGACTTAAATCAACTTGCTATAAAGTAGATCATATTTATATGTTATAAATTTTCGTCTTTTTCATCATACGAGTTTTTATTGAATATTATGTGATGTAGATCACGTGAATGTATTAGAGGTTGTTGATATTTCTTCAGGCTGGTTGTTATTTATTCGAAATACTTTTTATTTTTAATTGTTGCCTATTAATTCGCCACTATAAACTTTTTAAGTAATTTGTTCGTATTGCCAGGTGATGTGTGAACGTTTGTGTCTCAGATTGAATCTATCAATGTTTAATTTAAATCGGTATTTACCTTAAAGGTTTAAGTGCGAATGAACTTCACATTTACACTTATGTGTTAAGGGGGATAAAAATTCAGAATTACAAAGCTCAAATTAACTAGCCAATTTCAAAGGGAATATCATGAATATTAAAATACAAAAGCGTATTACATTACCATTAATATTGGGCTTAAGTATCCAACTTTCGGGGTGTGGGACAATCCTAAAGCCAGAAAGAAAAGGGCAGAGTGCCGGCCAGCTTGATGCCAGTATAGTTGCGTTAAATGCTGTTGGTTTATTGTTTTTTCTAGTACCTGGAGTGATTGCCTTTGCTGTTGACTTTAATAACGGCACTATTTATCTTCCGGGTGGCTCAGCTTCTAATGGGCTAGATAAAAACAATTTAGTTAAAATTGAAGGTGAAGTGACTAATGAAAAGATCCAACAAGCTATTTTTGAACATACAGGCAATAAGGTCGATTTAAATGATGATGGTGTTCAAACGATTGCTAGTACAGGTGACGATGTAAAAAACCAATTAGTTTTAATGTAACGGTGTAAACAAAACACCAATCGGACATTTAATTTGTGTGATTGGTGTTGATTGATGCAGGTTATTAACCTTGATTTTTCTTTCTTAGTTTAACTAACCCAAGTAAACCTAACCCTAATAAGCCAATTTGTAACGGCTCTGGTACGGAAGTCGTTTCCGTGAAAGAAATACTGCCAGATAATTGGTTAATAGTACCGCAACAATTGACGCTTGAACTTGCATCAAAAGAGAAGTCTAGAAAACCATCACTGATTAGCGATGAGAAAATAGATTCAGAGATTGTAGCGATACCTGTTGAAGTTGACTGTGATTGGTTACCTGTATCACCAGTAAAATTAAATAGATCATTACTGCTATTACCATCCAGGATACGACCTAAACTAAAACCATCTAACAGTAAGTCCGCATACTCATAGCTTGAATTAAAGTCTCCATTTACATTTAACGTGAAAATAGCATCACCAGTAATTGTCGTCGGTGTGACTACATCATCATAAGAAATTAGTGCGCCACTATTACTTGCACTCGTAGTTTCAAAGGTAATTAGTGCAGCATTACAGTTAACTGCAAATAATAAAGAGGCTAATCCAAGAATTTTTTTCATTTTAAAGTCCTTTTTAAATCGATATTGATTTTATTTACTATTACTCATAGCGCTTTGCTAAAGCAAATAATATACCAGTTTATAAGTCATTGTTATTCAATGTATTGTTTTTGGATAAAACCAGTGTGTAAATTTAATCGACATTAAAATTTGTAATTTATTTTTGCTTTAAATTTTATAAAAACACCCCTGAATGGTTATATCTATAGGCAGAGTTAAATGCAGTTTTTGTTAATCTAATTTATTGATTAAATTGAACAATGTTATTTAGTGTAAACTTATTCGACACAAGGTGTTTGTCATCTAACTAAATATAAAATTATACTTTGATTAATTATATAAATTTTTTGCTCTACTTTAGTGCGATTTTCTATTTCATTGGTATTAAAGTGCCTAATTTACACTTTAAATTGTCCTGTAATTTAACAAATCCATTATAAATCAATGACTTATACATTGGCATTCTTTGTGCTTTCACTTAATGTAAGTGTTTGTTTTTAAATTAATCTAAGGAAGGATAATTATGTCGTATTTAGAGCCAAGTGAATTTGTTACTAAAATGGTTGATGCTGGTGAGTCTAAAGTTTATATGTCAACGAAGGATACGTTAATTAGGGCTTTTATGGCGGGAGCTATTTTAGCGTTAGCTGCAGTTTTTGCGATAACTGTCGCTACCAAAACAGGCAGTGCAATATTAGGTGCTTGTCTTTTCCCGGTTGGGTTTATCATGTTGTACCTCATGAAGTTTGATCTATTAACCGGGGTATTTACTTTAGTACCTTTGTCATTACTCGATAAACGTCCAGGGGTTACTTTTTCTGGCGTCATGCGTAACTGGGGGCTAGTCTTTATAGGTAATTTTTTTGGGGCAATTACCGTTGCTTTTTTAATGTCATTTATTTTAACGCTTGGTTACGGTACAGACGGTGGCGTCATTGCTGCAAAAGTTGCAACTATTGGTGAATCAAGAACTTTGGGTTACCAAGAACATGGTGCTGGTGGTTGGTTCACTATTTTCATTCGTGGAATGTTATGTAACTGGATGGTATCAATGGGGGTAGTGGGGGCAATGATTTCTACTTCAGCTGGCAGTAAAATGGCTGCGATGTGGATGCCTATCATGTTGTTCTTTTACATGGGGTTCGAGCATTCTATTGTGAATATGTTCCTATTCCCTTTTTCAATGATCATGGGTGGGGATTTTACAGTCACTGATTATCTTTTATGGAACGAATTACCGACAGTATTAGGTAATTTAGTTGGCGGATTATGTCTAGTGGGCTTACCGCTTTATTACACACATGTTAAAACTTCAGCTGCGCGTACACTTCGTTAATTAATGAGTACTTTGGGACGTCTAATTCGGGAGATCTTGTGAGTTTACCATTAAGTGTTTCTATTGGTAGTACAACCAATAAAGGTATTAAACCAATCAATCAAGATTATATTGATTATTGCGTACCCAAAGAACCATTATTAAGTACAAAAGGGATTGTACTTGCTATTGCTGATGGCATCAGCTCAAGTCAAGTAAGTCAAATAGCCAGTGAAACTGCGGTAACCAACTTTTTAACTGACTACTACTGCACTGCAGATACCTGGTCAGTGAAAAGTGCAGGCCAAACAGTCCTTAAATCTATTAACTCATGGTTACATGCACAAACTTTAGATAGCCCTAATCGTTTTGATAAAAATAAGGGTTATGTATGCACCTTTAGTGCATTAATATTGAAGTCTAATACTGCGCATATATTCCATTCTGGTGATAGCCGGATATATCGTCTGGTCGGTGATAGTCTAGAGCAGTTAACGGAGGATCATCGTTTACATGTATCTGATGATGTTAGCTATTTGACTCGTGCTTTAGGTATTGATAAAACCTTGCCGATTGATTATTCAACCGTCGCTGTAGAACAAGGAGATTTGTTTATTCTTGCAACAGATGGCGTGTTTGAATTCATTGATGGACGCAGAATATCAACTATTGTTAGCAATAAGGAAACGTTAAATGAAGCTGCAGCAGACATCGTTGTTGAAGCGATGGCTGCTGGAAGTGACGATAATTTAAGTATTCAGCTTGTTAGTGTTAATAGTATACCCGATTATCAATTAGATGAAGTTCATCAATTAACACAGCTACCAATGCCACCACTTTTAGCGCCAAGAATGCACTTTGATGGATATGAAATTTTACGTGAATTATATGTCAGTAGTCGAAGCCATGTTTTTCTTGCAAAAGATCTCGTTAGTCATTCAAATGTAGTGATTAAAACACCTTCTATGGATATGCGTAATGATGAGCAATATCTTGAACATTTTATGTTAGAGCAATGGGTTGCAAAGCGTATTAATAATCCGCATGTAGCCAAAGCAATTACTCCTAATCGTAAACAAAATTTTGTCTACTTAGTGAGTGAATATATAGAAGGAGTTTCACTCAATCAGTGGATGTTTGATAACCCTAATCCAAGTTTAGAGCAAGTGCGTACTGTTATTGAGCAAGTCGTTAAAGGTGTGCAGGCATTTCACCGACAGGAGATGATTCATCAAGATTTACGCCCACAAAATATTATGATTGATAGCAACAATACCGTGAAAATTATTGATTTTGGCTCTACTTATATTGCTGGTGTTAGTTATGTTGAGCATGAGCAAGTACTTCGCGGCACGATGCGTTATTCAGCTCCTGAATATTTTTTAGGTGAGTGGGGAACGTCTGCCTCTGATATTTTTTCTATTGCTGTTATCACCTACCAGATGTTGTCAGGAGAATTTCCTTACAAAACAGACATTGCTCAAGCTAGGAGTATATCGGCTCAAAGAAAATTAACTTACCGAAGTATTATCAATGCAGACTCAGAATTACCATTATGGGTTGATGACACTCTACAACGGGCATTACAAGTTGAGCCCAAAAATCGTTATAAGGTACTTTCTGAATTTATATACGATTTAAGACATCCCAGTAAACAATTTTTGGCTAAAGGAAGAGCTCCTTTAATAGAGCGTAAGCCAGTTGTATTTTGGCAGGGCGTTAGCGCATTGTTAATGTGTATTATTATTGGTTTATTGTTAAGTCGATGAATAGAAACTATATTTTTAATGATGCTTGTGAACCATTTTTATACAAGTATATATGAACTTAAAAAGTGAAAATTATTATGCGATTTTTAATATTGTTAGTAGTTATGTTAACAACGACTAGTTACGCTTCAGAAGTAGAAAAGTTAAATGATATTAATGAGTTGAGATGGAAAAATCGAGTGATTCTATTGCTATCAACTGAAGATGATAAACGTAATAAAGCGTTGTTATCTGAATTTGATGAAGCGGTTATTGATCGGGATCTTGTGTGGTTTATTGTCAACGATAAACAAGTTTTCAGTAATTATGCTGGTGGAGTCTCTGAGCAGTTTACTACTAATATAAATAAAGCTTTCTCACTTGAAGAATACCCGGTTTTACTGATCGGCAAGGATGGTGGCATTAAAAATAAGGCACAAAAGTTCGAATTAGAATTGTTATTCTCAAGCATTGACCGAATGCCAATGAGACAACAAGAAATGCTTCAAAAAAATGAAAAATAATTACAGGTGGATAAATATCTAGTTATTGTTAATGCAATAGGGAGCACTATGCAATTGAAAGGAAAACCTAATATTATTGATATAGAAGCCTCTGGTTTTGGAGGTGAAAGCTACCCCATAGAGGTTGGCTTAGTGTTAAGTGATGACACTAAGTTTTGTACCTTGATTTTACCTTCAAAAGACTGGGATTATTGGAATGATGAAGCAGAGCAAATTCATCATATTTCAAGGGAAACATTAAAGCGTCACGGTAAGCCTGTTGTTGAGGTCGCTCATGAACTTAATAAAATTTTAGCTGGAATGACATTGTATTCAGATGGATGGGTAGTTGATAAGCCTTGGTTAATTCGTTTGTTTCATGCATCAGGTATTGATATGAAGTTTGACGTTAGCCCATTGGAACTGATTTTATCTGAGCAACAAATGAAAATTTGGCATGAAACAAAAGATAAAATTCTTTTTCAAACTAACATTCAACGACATAGAGCAACCAATGATGCTTGGGTAATTCAAGAAACTTATCGTCAAACAAATGCGTTAATAAAAGAGGCTAATCATAGTTAAAAAATGAGCGTTTAAATAAACATTCGAGTTTTAAGCTAATTTAGGAGGAATGTCTGTTAGTAATGGTTATGTTTATCTATTGAAACACCCAATACGGAAATACCGTATCGGATGCTTTTAGGTATATTATAATTTAGATTATTTTGCGTCAGCTTCTAACTGTTTTGCAATTTCAATTAAATCTTTACCTGTTAAGTCTGGTTTATCCGCCAATGGGTATAACGCTTTTCCTGGACGAAGAATATAAGCTGTTTTCCAACCAACTTTATCTGCACCAGCAATATCCCAAGCATGAGCAGCGATTAACATTGCATCTTCAGGTGCAACTTTCATCTCTTTTTCCGCCCATTGATATACCTTTAAATCAGGTTTAAACGTTTGTAGATTTTGTACCGTTAAAGAACCATCAAAATATTGTGCTAAATTTGAGTTTTTAAGTTGTGCTGCAATACCTGCATCTGATGAATTAGTTAATGTAATCATCTTATAACCTAATGCTCGGATCCTTTTTAAACCTTCAACTACATCAGAGTGCGGTGCTAAATCTCTAAATGGAGTTAATACTGCGGTTTTTGCTTGCTCAGGTGTTAAGTCGATATTCTGTTGTTTTGCTATCATTTCTAATGAAGCAATTCCGATCTCAGCGAAACTATGGTATTCGCCTGTTTCATTACTTACTAGAGAATAGTGCAGCATAGTTGTGAACCAGAATGGTACTAATTCATCTCTGCCACCAAGGGCTTTAGAAACAGATTTTCCAACGTTATCTAAATTTAATAGTGTTTCATTAACATCAAAGAAAATAACTTTAGGTGTAATTTTTTCGTGCGTCTCTGTTGACGAAGCATGCACTAGTGGAGAAATGAAACTGGTCGAAATGACCAAGCTGAGTATAAAGGACTTAAGTTTTATCATTAAATAATTACCTATTAGGTTGAAAGTTTTAAAAAAGCAGTGAGCGATTAAATTGATTACTTTAAATATGTAGCCTGTACTTTAAGGTGCAGAGCGTCGATTTAAATATGTATCTAAACAATAGAGAAATACTCACTACCCAATAAAGACCGTAAAATATTTTATAAATTTCATTAATAAAGGAAACTTGGTAAAAATTTCAGGTAAACAGGTAATTTATGAACAATATTCATGTTCATTTCATGATTTAAGTTGAATGATTAATATCGGCTACTTAATAGGGTGAGTTCTATTAAATAGCCATATGTAAGTTATTTTAAAACGATAGTTAGCTATTGTGTTTTTACTGTTGAAAATCTCGCTGTTCACGTGCTTCTTTTATTGCTTCTGAACGTTTCTTTTTGCGAACAAGTGCAGCTGCAAAACGAGCTTGCTCCCGATCAGATTCACAAATGATTTTAGGGATGTGACGCGGTTTCCCATCAGGGCCTAAAGAGACAAACGTTAAATAAGCGGAAGCTGTGTGACGAACTTCACCGGTTAATACGGCTTCAGCTTCAACGCGAGCACCAATTTCCATTGATGTTGAGCCTACATAATTGACGCTTGCTTTGATACGTAAAATATCGCCTACATAGACAGGAGAGTGGAAATCAAGACGGTCTAAAGAAGCTGTTACAGCGTTACCGCCTGTATGACGCATTCCCACCATACAAGCCGTGTTATCAACCAATTTCATGATTGACCCACCATGAACATTTCCTGCAATATTAGCATCGGCATCCATCATTTGTTGCACCACCGTGATGCTGCTGAAGGCGATTGATTTTGGCTCCATATTGTCTTCAACGTAAGCATCTGTAGGTCTGACTTGTTTTCTATTAATGGGTTTGACTGACTTCATCGTAATCTCCAAGTGAGAATACACCATTCATGAATTTATCCTGTGATGAATGATATTAGTTGAGTGATAAAATATCCCTATCAATATCAAGTGAATTATAAATAAAAATATAATTTTAGAATATCTTACAGAACTGAAATGTATTCTGCTATTGGGGTTACGTAAATAGCCAAAATAATTAAGTTAGTATGTAATTTTATTTACAATATTTGTAAGTTAAATCGATAGTAGAATGTTTACTTGTTGATTGGATCTAACCTGGTTAATAAGCCGTCAGCTAGTCTCTATATGATTCTCAGAGGTTGATTTCACATTTTATTAACACTACCATAGTTGTATGTTTGTAATTTATTGTTTTTCTGTGCGATGTTTGTTTAAGTTTTCTATTTGATCACTTCCTTTTTACAACAAACATTGAAAACATTAATGGCTAATGTGCGGTATTTCTGGACAAAATATCGATAACATTATTGCTGTCTTACAAAGCCAAACAGGGAGAGTGCGCTTGAAAATTAACTCCTTATCACTATCAAATTCAAAAAAAGGCTGTGCATTATGTTGAAACGCATCGTAGTAGGTGTATGCGGCGTATCACTCGTGGGTCTGGGCTTATTCAGTTTATACGCTTGGAATCCATCAATTGATCCGGTTAATCCCTCCCTAACTAAGGATTATTCCCCAGAAGTAATCGCTCAAGGTAAAATGCTTGCTTCAGCCGGGTATTGTAGTACTTGTCATACACCTCCTGGTGGAGAAGAGTATGCAGGAAATTATGAAATGCATACTGAATTTGGCACCATTTATTCGAGTAATATTACACCTGATGCTAAAACTGGTATTGGTAGCTGGTCCGAAGAGGCATTTATGCGTGCGATGCGTACTGGTGTGAGTCGTGATGGGCATCATCTATTACCTGCTTTCCCTTATGAACACTTCAACAAAATGAGTGATCAAGATATCAATGCTATTTATGCATATATCATGACCTCAATACCTGGTGTAGAACAAGTCAAAAAAGAGAATGGCATTCCATTTCCGTTAAATATCCGTGCATTACAAGCTGGCTGGAAATTACTATTTGCTGATACTGAGCCATTTGTTGAGGACAGTGCTCAGTCTGAACAATGGAATCGAGGCGCTTATCTTGCTGAAGGAGTTGCACACTGTGGTGCTTGCCATACGCCTCGTAACGCATTAGGCGGCGAAAAATATGATGAAATGTATCAAGGCGCTGCTATTGATGGGTGGATTGCACCATCTTTAACTGACACGAGTACTTCGCCGATCCCTTGGCGAGCACAAGATTTTTACGAATATCTCACGACGGGTAATTCACGTTATCATGGTAGCGCTGCAGGACCAATGGCTCCTGTGATGCATAAAGGATTATCTGCTTTACCTGAGAGTGATATTGAGGCAATAAGTGTCTATTTTGCTGCTAAAAATGGAACCGATCAAAATATTGACCCAAGTACTAGTGAAGCATTAAAGTCCGCCATTGCCGCACAGCATGAACAAGCAGATCTCCGTATTAATGAAGGCGCTCGACTATACGCAACAACCTGTCAGGCTTGTCATTACAGTAGTGAAACCGTTGTTAAAGGTCGTCCTTTAATTACATTGGGATCATCTACTCACCTCGATGAACCTAATAATTTAGTGAATATTATGTTAGATGGCGTACGCAGTGATCAAGGTATCCATGGAGTCGTTATGCCCGGTTTCAGAGAGGCGTTAAGTGATCAAGATATAGCATCAATAGCGGCTTATCTACGTCAAGCAGCAGGGGAAGAGAGTTGGCCTAAATTGCTTGAGCAAGTAGGTGACATTCGTAATCAACCTCGATTTGAGCATTAATTCACTGGAGAAGTCATCATGGCAAAATTTATATTAAACGGCGAAGTAAAAAGCGCCGATGTTGAAAGCGATACTCCTCTATTGTGGGTTATACGTGACGAATTAGAGATGACCGGCACTAAGTTCGGTTGTGGTATTGGTACCTGTGGTGCCTGTACGGTACATGTGGGCGGACGTGCAACACGCTCTTGTATTACACCAGTTTCTTCTGTTGAAGGTGCAGAAATCACGACTATCGAAGGGTTAGCTGAAAAAGATGATCATCCATTACAAATATCTTGGAAGAAAATTCAAGTGCCACAGTGTGGCTATTGTCAATCTGGGCAAATCATGCAGGCAGCCGCTTTATTAAAGGATATTCCAAATCCATCGGATAAAGATATCGATGCGGTGATGGGCGGTAATTTATGTCGCTGTATGACCTATATTCGTATCCGCGATGCGATTCATGAAGCAGCAAATACAATTAAGGAGCATAGTGATGAGCAGAATATCTAGAGGTAAATCTGGAGGTATTACTCGTCGTGGTTTTTTAATTGCGATGACTTCCGTGGGAATGAGTTTTGGTTTTCCGCGTCATTTATTAGCTGCGATGAACCCTGCGTCTCCTGACGGTAAAGTATTGCCTAGTGAAGGTGATGTTTACGAGCCATCTTTATGGTATTCCATTGATACTGCAGGCAAAATCAAAGTAAACATTATCCGTTCTGAAATGGGACAGCATGTCGGGACTGCTATCGCGCGTATTTTAGCTGATGAGCTTGAAGCGCCATGGGATGATATTGAAATTATTCATGTTGATAGTGATCCTCGCTGGGGCTTTATGGCGACTGGTGGAAGTTGGTCAGTGTCGCAAAGTTGGCCTGTCTATCGTAAAGCGGGCGCGGCAGGGCGTATTGCCTTGATCGAATCCGCAGCTAAAAAATGGGGAATTCCTGCAGCACAATGTAAAGCAATAGACGGTAAAATTGTTTCTAACAAAGGTGAAATAAGTTACGGAAAATTAGTCGAGCTAGGTTTAACAAGACAATTCACTGAAGATGAATTAAAAACTTTGCCACTTAAACCTAACCAAGATCTTAAATTGGTTGGTAAGCAAGTTACCTCATTAGATATTGCCAACAAAACCAATGGTAAATCTATTTATGGTATTGACGCAAAAGTTGAAGGAATGGTTTATGCCAATCCTATTTTGCCACCTACGCGATACGGCTCTAAAGTCGTAAATGTAGATGATACAGATGCACAACAAGTTAAAGGTTATCAAAAGACTATTACTTTAGATGATCCTAGTGACAGTGTTACAGGTTGGTTGATGGTTATTGCAAGTAGCTTTGTCGCTGCTCAAAAAGCATCAAAGCTTGTTAAAGTGACTTGGGATGCAGGTGCTTCAACGAAGGTTTCAGAAGCAGATATTATTAACCATGGTAAAGCTTTGATTGAAGATCAAAGCAAAGGCAGTATTTTAGATACTGGCAATGTAGATACCGACAGCGCGTTTGCTAATGCTAGTAGTGATATCTCAGAGGAATATATCACTGATACAGTGTTGCATGCGCAAATGGAACCTCTCAACGCTTTAGTCTTTAAAAATCCAGATGGTATTTGGGAAGTACATTCAGGTTGTCAATGGCAGTCATTAACTTTACCCGTTTTGGCTAAAGCTTTAGCTGAAGATGAAGCAAATATTGTGCTTCGTTCTTATATGTTAGGCGGTGGCTTTGGACGTCGCTTAAATGGTGACTATACCGTACCTGCTGCATTAGCTTCAAAGGCAATGGGCGGAGCGCCAGTTAAAATGGTATTAACTCGTGCACAAGATACGCAATTTGATAGTGCACGTTCAGCATCAGTACAGCAATTGAAAATGGCTTTCGATGATAGTAAATCTGTGATTGGTATGGAGCACCATGCTGCTGCAGGTTGGCCAACTCAGGCTTTAGCACCAGGGTTTATGCCTAAAGGTGTTAATGATGAACCTTATGATCCTTTCTCGATTGCGGGGGCAGACCATTGGTATAAAGTGGGGGCTCAAAAAGTACGTGCTATTTCTAATGACTTAGCCATGTCAACATTTCGACCTGGTTGGCTACGTTCAGTAGGTCCAGGTTGGACTGGCTGGGCAGTTGAAAGCTTTATGGATGAAGCTGCACATCATGCAGGTAGAGATCCATTACAATTTCGTTTAGATATGTTAATTGCAGAAGGTCGAAATGCTGGCTCAACACCCGTCGCAGAAGGTGGTGCAGCTCGACAAGCAGCTGTATTGAAAAAAGCTGGTGAGATGATTGGCTGGGGAACTAAACAACCTGAAAATAGTGGTTTAGGTATTGCTTCTACATTTGGGCAAGAGCGAGATATGCCTACTTGGGTGGCTTGCGGAGTACAAGTTAAAGTTGATAAAACAAATGGTTTAGTCGATGTACAAAAGTTAGTTATTGCAATCGATGCAGGTATTATTGTTGATCCAAATGGTGCTGAAGCACAATGTCAAGGCGCTGCTTTATGGGGCCTTTCAATGGCTTTATATGAAGGCACTGAGCTACTCAATGGACAATATAAAGATGCTAACTTTGATACCTATACTCCATTACGTTTAGCTCAAGCTCCAGAAGTGAAGATTGAGTTTATTGTTAATCAATATCCGCCTTCAGGCTTAGGTGAGCCAGCAGTAACGCCTGTTGCTCCGGCAATTGCTAATGCTATTTATAATGCAGTTGGGGTGCGATTACGCAAACTACCAATGAAGCCTAAAGATTTAAGAACTGCTTTAACTCAAGCTTAAAACAAAGATTAATACGTTATTAACTATTATCACTATATAGTTAATAACGTATATTTTAAACTTCTCAATTTTTAAGTTTTGCATTGATAGATGAAAATGCCTGTTGCCATGCTATCAGATCTTCTTTTGTATCAATGTCATAAACTCCATTCACTAACGTTAACGTTTTTAATTGTTTAGTTTTAGCCAACTCTAGTAATAGAGGCTTAGCACCTTGATCTCCTTGTAATTTATTTAATTTATTAAAGTGTATCTGATTAAAAATAGCCGGTGCAGCGAGTTGATTTTGGTAATACGAGCAAACATTAACTTGAGTTTGTAACCAAAGTTCGACCAACTGTTGGTAATCATCAATATCTACTCCTATATGATCACCCAAGGTCAGTAACATATCAGTTGCAGCAATTTTATGAGTTGCTTTAACGGCAACTTTAATCGATGACGATAAGCCTTCACTACTGTTTTCATTGATTATTACCTCCGTTGAGCTAGGTAATAACCTCTGTATTTGTGTTTGATTAGTGCCTAAAACAACAATAACTTGGCTTTCAACGTTTAAATTGCACAGGTATTTAGAGAGGGCATTGAGTTTATCTAGCCCATGTAATAATAATGGTTGAGTAACTTGTTTTCCATTTGGATTTGTTGCAGTAATCGGCTGAATCAGTTTGATACCATTGAAGCGGCGACTTTGACCTGCTGCCAACAATATTAGACTGATTTTTTTATTCGTTTGGTCATTCATCTTTTTTAGTTAGCTTTCCATGTAACACCGCATGGGACTCCGCTAAGATACTTAACGCAATGGACTCGGGTAACTCACCGCCGATATCAAAACCAGCAGGAGCGGAAAAGAAACCTGAAAAGTTTGATAAATCAACTTGTGCTCTAGTAAATACTTGGTCTCTTCGATGGCATGGTCCAAGCAAAGCAACGTAGGCTGGATTATTACTTGCGATTAATTTCAATGCTGATGCATCTAACTCTAAGTTATGTTGCATCACAACAACTGCATCGACTTTATCAAGATGAGTTGATTGCAATGATGAAATAAGGTCTTTGTTTATTGTTGTACCAACAAAATTAATCGGGTGTGCATAGCTACTTCGTTGGTCAAATACAGATACCCTCCACCCCAATTGCAACGCTAATTTAGCGAGAGGTTGAGCATCTAATCCACCGCCAAAAATAGCTAAGTGAAAACGCGGTCTAAAGACTATTTGAATTTCCTTACATGTTGATTTTGTGACGTTATTGAAAGAATGTTTCGATTGGCTTTGTTTCATGTGAATAGTTGAAACTTGCGTATTGATCGTAGTAGCAGGTGTGCCTGTCTCAACAAGAGGAATACGATATTCACAATGATTATTTTGTATTTGCTGTCGAAGTGTTTCTAAATGTAAGTAGTTATTATCTGATGTCACTGGAATTAATAATAAATCAACAATGCCACCACAGCCTAATTGATGACTCGCATCGGTTTCATCACTTGCGTCATAAGTGACATTAATGGCTTGATCTTGTTGAATTGAACGCTGTGCATGGCGGAGTAAATCACCTTCTAGGCAGCCTCCACTGACGAGACCAATACTTTTGCCTAACCCATGAAACAGCATCATTGCACCTTCCTTACGGTAGGACGAGCCTTGGATATTTGTGATCACTGCAAGTACCCAATTATCATTAGGAAACTGTTTCCATTGTGTTAATAAATCTTCAATATGATGCGCCATTAAACCCCAGTACAATATTACTTTTGATGTTATTTTGTTAGATACCTATCGGTTATAGCCAGTAGAGTAGGTTATTTTATGCTACCTATTCGTTAATCTTATGAAAAACTTACATTGTGACTAAATACGCTTAGTAATTGTTAATGCTACGGTAATTTGGCATTTTATCATGCTTTTTAATATAGTAATTAAACATCTTATTATTCATTATGTTTACATGTTGGATATGATTAATGGAGATTTTTATGTGAATACTAGTTAAACATTTATAGGTGATACGTAACAAATTTTTTATTGTTTTTTATAATAGGAATTACTTTCATATATAATATTTAATACTACTATTTATATAGAAAATGTTAATTAAGTAGGATTCTAAAAGACAATCAGGAAGGGTACTATTATTTATACTTTATATTGGGATAAAGGCGGAGCCAATATGGCTAGTCACGCCATTTTTGAAGAATTAAATATTGACTACAAAATGGTCGAAATAGACTTATCAAAAAAAATGCAAAAGTCAGCGGAGTATTTAGCCATTAACCCTAATGGTAAAGTGCCTACCTTAATACATGATGGGCAAATTATTTATGAGTCTGCGGCCATCTTAATGTACATATTGGATCAACATCCAGAAGGAAACCTAGCACCTCAGTTTAGTTCTCCGTTACGTGGTGCTTTTTATCAATATATGTCTTGGATGTCTAATACGTTACAAGAGGCAGCTAATCGCTGGTCTCACCCTGAAAATTATACAAGTGATATAAGCTCTCACCAATCAATCGTTGATAAAGCGGCAATTGATTTGTCTTTCTGTTGGGAGGTTATCGATAAAGAATTAGCAGACAATGGGCCTTGGATATTGGGTGATACATTAAGTGGTGTAGATTTTCATTTGTTTATGATCGCATATTGGAGTCGACGTTATACTAGCTCAGCCCAAAATTGGCCAAACCTAAATAAGCATTATCAAACAATGTTAAAGCGAGAGTCTGTGAAGACGATGATGTCGCAGGAAGGCCTTTAATACTTTGTTGAGATACCTCTAATAATAGGTTTCATTTATTGTACACAGTTTCTATTTAATGGCATTTTTAGTCCTACCGATAACATGGAACAGTTAATCGTAAGCTTAGTAATTAAGGTATATTTATGGATGATGATAAAAAAAATGATGGGTATAAAGGCTCATCTAATAGGTTTGATTTCAAATCAAATGTGTTGCAGCTGACTTTATTAACTGAAATGTTTGATAGTTTTTCTGAAGCGGTCGTAGTTGCAAATATAGACAGAAAAATCATCTATATGAATGACACCTTTGCAGAGTTGTTTGGTTACCAAAAACAAGAATTATATGGTCAGCAAACAAAGATACTTTATGCTAATGAGGTGGATTTTTCAGAGCAAGGTAACAAACGCTTTAACATAAACGCAAAATCAACGCCTGATTCTTACAGAGTAAGTTACCAGCGCAAGGGAGGAGCCCAGTTCTTAGGGGTTACTTCTGGAACGACAATGCGCAACGCTTCAGGGGAAGTTGTCGGGTATATTGCATTTATTCGCTCTGCAAGGTCTGCCGAGCAGTCTCTAGATACATTACAACACATTCATAATATAACCTCTAATGTAGGTTTAACTTATGATCAACGAGTACAAGATCTTCTGCAAGTTGGTTTAAATCACTTTGGTTTTGAAATCGCAATTATCTCCCATATCACTGGTAGTGATTATGTTGTCGAAAGTTGCGTTGATATAAACAGCGAATTAAAACCTGCGACTTGTTTTGATATTTCGGGTACTTATTGCGTCCATACGCTAAAAGCCAATAAAACATTAGGATTTCACTTTACCGGTAAAAGTGAAATTAAAAACCATCCTTGTTATCAGAATTTTAAGCTTGAGTCTTATATTGGAACGCCTATTAAAGTAGATGGGAAGTTATATGGTACGGTCAATTTTTCTAGCCATTTTCCTACAGAGCCTTTTTGTAAAGATGATTATACTTTAATGGGAATATTAGCTGATACATTAAGCTTTATAATTTACAAAAAAATCTCAGAGCAAGAGCTGTTGTTATTAGCAACTACCGATGAATTAACTGGGTTATTGAATAGAAGGGCGACTTTAGAAAGGCTTGATGAGCAAATGTTGATGTCCAAGCGAGTAAATTATAGTTTGTGTATTATTTCTATTGATATCGACCATTTTAAACAAATAAATGATATGTGGGGCCATGCAGCAGGCGATAAAGCATTAGTTGAATTTTCCAGAATAATGAGCACGCTGGGCAGAAAAACCGACTTTTGTGGACGAATAGGAGGTGAGGAGTTTATCTTTGTAATGCCTGGCTCCGACGAGACTGGTGCTATCCACATTGCCAACAGTTTGCGAGAAAAACTGCAAGAAAATAATATTAAATTAAATGAAGAAGATGCTGTTAAGTTGACATTTAGTGCTGGTTTAGCTGTTTATGAAAATAAAGAGTCTGTTGAAACTTTGTTAATGCGGGCGGATCAGGCTATGTATCAAGCAAAAAAACAGGGAAGAGACCAAGTTTGTTTAGCGGAGATTATCGAGAAATAACGCTATAAAGCTTAACCGAATATAAACCTCGTTTATATTATGGTTTCTTTTTTTATTCACTGCTCAGGTACTATATATGCAAAGAAATCTAACATTTTTATCTAGTATTGTTTTATTAAGTTTAGTTTTTGGTTGTACTGATGAGGACAAAAAAAGTCAACAAACAAGTTACACTGATGAAAAGCTTATCAATGCCTCTGTCGATCCTAGCTTGTTTGCTAACGGCGCCATTGTTGGCGACGTTGAAACCGTTCAATGCACGTTAAGTGGTGGTACTAAAACTAGCTGTTATCGTATTACCATTGCAGGAGCGCCAGCGGATCCAAAATCCTCTCCTGAAGGTCCATATTGTCCACCTACAATCGAGTCTAATGCTGAAGAAGGAGGCACATGGATTGATGGTGAAGGCACTGTATATAAAGTGGATGGTGAATTTATTAAAAATTTATCGACACTTTATAAAGATAAAAAATGGCAAATGTATGATATTAAAACCGGTGAAGTTACAGTTATAGATGGTGCTAGAGGCTGTGAAGTTGCTGGTGACCCTAGACCTATATCAGGCTTTAATAACTTCTGTTTGTCTTGCTCTTTAGAAGATTTAGATGGCGGAATTCAAAAAACTGTTTTAATACCGATAGTGCCTGTTCCTGCTTCTAAAGTTACTGCTATTAACGGCCGATCTAACATTGGTATTGCTTTGAATGGCGTATTATTTGGTCCTCCTGCACCATTAGATATGATCTTAAGTTCTTATACTCTCGGCGTATTAGATGATTGTGGAGCACACGCTAATCCACATGAAGGTTATCATTATCACTCAGCTAACGGGTGTTCTGAGATTGGTATTCAGGAAGATGGCCATTCAACAATGATTGGTTACGCATTAGATGGTTATGCGATTTACGCTAAAACAGATAAAAGTAGTATCGAATCAAAAGGATTAGATGCATGTGGTGGCGAAACAGATCCTATACGTGGTTATCATTATCATGCGTCAGCAGCAGGAACTAACCAAATATTTGGTTGCTTTATGGGAGAAACCGGCCATTTTGAAGGGAAAGATAAAAGATCGGAAGGTGTTCCTGATGGTCAGCCTGACCCTTTAAAAGAATAAGTAACCTGACTAATGGATAAAAAAGCGAGTCAATACCGCTATTTATACGGATTTCTGCGTTAAATTATTTCTCAATAATCCGTTATTGCTTTAATAATTTGACTTGAACTACGCACAACTAGCAGTATTGCCTATTAAGTGATTTAATTATCTGATTTTATATAATATTTCGCTTCTATTAAACAGAACTGAGGTTAAATAAGTAGATGTATTTTAAGGAGATATTTTCAATATGGAATTAGCGTTAGCAGATATCATTAACTTAGATAAAAACCCTTTGAATGATGGTGCCTTTAGGAAAGCATGTAAACGTACTTTAGATGAGACAGGTGCATTGGTTATAAAAGAATTTTTAAAACCAGCGTTGATTCCGTTACTGCAACAAGAAGGCAAAGATAACCAACATCTTGCTTATTATACGACCAATAAGCATAACGTATATTTAACCGAAAACGATGACAATCATAGTGATTCACATCCTAAGAACCGCACGGTTACTTCTTCTAAAGGTTGTATCACTACCGATCAAATACCAAACAACTCGGTGTTACATTCTCTTTATGATGCTAGTGAGTTTCGAGATTTTTTATGTGATGTATTAGGCGAGCAAGCTTTGTATGAATATGCCGACCCATTATCGTCAATTAACCTACATTATGCGGATGAAGGGCAGGAACTGGGGTGGCATTACGATAATTCATCCTTTGCCATTACGTTAATGGTGCAAAGTCCTAGGGAAGGCGGTATCTTTGAATATGTAAAAGATGCTCGAGATGCCGACAATGGCGATATGAATTATGCGATGACAGGAAATATTTTAGACGGAGATATCGATACAGAGAGCTTATCAATGGAGCCCGGTACATTGGTGTTGTTTAGAGGCAGAAACTCAATGCATAGAGTAACACCAACTATTGGCGAGCAAACAAGGATGTTAGTAGTTTTAGCTTATAATACACAGCCTAATGTTAGTTTATCCGAGTCTGCTCGTATGACCTTTTTCGGGCGTTTAAAGTAAGGCCTTAAATTTTTATTATGTATTGGTTACATTAATTGTAACCAATACAACAATGATACTCCCAAACTACAGGTGATTAATGAACCTATCGTGGTCATTGCAATGATATTTGCAGCTAGTTCTGCACTATGCCCCATTGCACGTGCCATTACATAACTTGCTGCAGCCGTGGGTGCTGCGGACATAAAGAACACTAGCCCCAGTGATTCACCTTGATATCCTAAATGATAAGCACCAGCAGTAATTAAAATTGGCCCGATTACAATTTTCAAAATAGTTGAAAATCGACAATTAAAGCTATTACTTTTTAATGTCTCTATACTTAAACTTGCTCCCGTGCATAGCAATGCAACAGGAAGTGTCATATCTGAAAAATACTGACCAGTATTGATAATGAGATCTGGGACTGGAATATTTAATAGGAAACATACTAAACCTAGTAAAATGCTGATTATTAATGGGTTTTTGAAAATTGATTTAAGCATGCTTGTAATTATAGCTAGATTAAATCCTTCTTTTTTTGGAGATAAGATAATTACCGATAAAATATTATAGAGTATTGTGTGCGAAGCTACATATACAGCAGCTAAGCCCAATGTCGCTTCCCCATAAACATTACTTACATAAGCTAAACCAATAATTGCAGTATTACTTCTAAATGCACCTTGAATGATCACGCCATGTTGAGTTTTGTCAGCAACCCAGAACTTAGTGGCGATAATACACAGTAAATAAAAGATAAAGTTAGCGCAAATACCATAAGTGATGAGGTGAAAATCAATTTCTGCTTGATGGTCCATTTTTACAATACTAAGAAATAATAATGTTGGTAAAGTAACTTTAAAGACTAGCTTAGATCCTACTTCAATAAAACTATCATTAATGGTACCTGTTTTATTTAAAAACCAGCCTAGAAAAAGTAATAAGCAAATAGGGCCGACAATAGAAAAGGAAAATTGTAAGGATTCAAAAAACATAGTTTACCACTCAAAGGAATAAAAATTGATCGGCAATGAATCGTTTAAAATTAGAGTTGCAATCCATTGCTATTAGCTGATGTCGGTCTTCTAACTAAAGATACTGTCGCCCATTTGGTCAATGGCAATTTTAGCTTTTCTAATGGTCATCTCAATACAATCGTCGCGGCTAGCAACAACATCAGAACGGATGAAAGTATGTGTTTGTTGCTGTCCATTAGTTTGTTTAGTAATTGCAGCTGATAAACGGTATTGACCACCTTCGCTCATAGGAGAGGGAGTAATTATAAAACCTTTGTACTCGGTACTTTCTTCAACGGGTGCTGCTTCTGGTGCGTTATTGTTATCACTCGAAAAGAGTGATGTTAGTGTTGATAGAAATCCCATTACTTTAAATCCTTATAAAAATACGTTTATTAAGGTATTGTAAATCAAACTGCTTTCAATGTGTCATATATATTACATTCAGGTATGTTTGAATTTTAGATATAAAAAAAGCAACTAAAATAGTTGCTTTTTTGTTAAGTAAACCGAATTAAATAATTCAATATTTAGCGTTCTTTACATGCTTATAATAAACCTACAGCATTAGCGAATACCAATAAAATACCAATCGGTGCAACAAAGCGTAAAAGAATTAAGATTATTGCAAATGGTGTGCCGGTAAGGTTTAGCTCTTCTTGTAAAATGTTCGGTTTCATTACCCAACCAGCAAAGATAGAGATAAAGATACCGCCTAATGGTAATAGAATGTTAGCCGTTAAATAGTCTAAGAATTCAAAGATATCACCACCCATACCAAAAGATAATTTAGTCCAATCTGCACCTGCGAATGAGTAAATTGAACATAAACTTAATAACCAAATACCTACACCTGCAACAACAGCTGCTTTAGTTCGGCTCATTTTTTGACGTTCAACTAAGTATGCTGTTGGAGACTCTAGCAGTGCAATTACCGATGTAAATGCAGCAAATACAATCATGATGAAGAATAATGTACCAACAAAGTCACCAAACGGCATTGACCCGAATGCTAAAGGAATTGATTGAAATAATAAACCAGGGCCGGCACTTGGCTCTAAACCATTTGCAAATACAATCGGGTAGATAGCTAGACCTGCGATTAAAGCAACAATCGTATCTGCAATAGCGATAGTGATTGACGTCTTAACAATAGACACACCTTTAGGCAGGTATGCGCCGTATGTCATCATAATCCCCATTGCTAAGCTAAGCGTGAAAAAGGCGTGGCCTAGTGCTACTAAAGCACCTTCAATGGTTAATTGAGAGAAATCAACATGGAACATAAAATCAAAAGCGGCTGCAAAATCACCTACAACGGCAGAATAGAGCATGATGCCAACTAGCAATACAAGCAGTGCTGGCATTAGGTAGGTAATCGCTGTTTCTAGACCTTTTTTAACACCCTTAGAGATAACGTAAATAGCTGCAATAAGTGTTAAAGTAGACCAAACCATTAACTGAGATACACTAGTGATTAACTCAGTAAAGAGCGCACCAATCACATCCGCATTGGTTACTGGATTTGCAGCTGCTGCACTGAATTCGCCTGAACCAGAAAAGAACACGTAAGCCGCGGCCCAACCTGCAATCACAGCATAGAAGCTTAGAATAAGGAAACCAGCAATAACACCAATGGTACCGATTAAAGACCAGTGAGTAGAGCGTCCTGATTCTGCTGCAACGTGAGCGATGGCATTTGCTGGCGTAGAACGGCCTCGTTTACCGATAATCACTTCCGCCATCATGACAGGAATACCAATTAACAAAATACATAATAAGTAAACTAGTACAAATGCACCACCACCATTCTCTCCCATTATGTATGGGAATTTCCAGATATTACCTAGACCAACAGCTGCACCAGTTGCAGCCAAAACATACGCGTATCGACTTGACCATCGATTAGACACTTGTGTATCAGTACTCATTTAAATCCTTGAATGTAAAAAATAGGTATATTTATGCCTTTTACGACATAAAAATACCTATTGTGTAAATAATGCCGTAAGAATAATAAAAGTTGGTCAAAGAGGCTACTGAAACAGGCATAAAAACTAATTTAAGTCATAAATGAGAGGATTTTTGACATACTATGGTCATTTTATGAACGTATGGGCATTAATTACTAAGTTCTTTACTGCTCTCAGTTGACAGTAGTGGCTACTATAGGGTTATCTACAGTTGTTTTATTAAGTTTTTATATTCCTCTTTCATAATCATTTTAAATTGGAGAAAAAAATGGTCAAAGTTGAGAAATCTATTACTGCAAGTTTTGATGTTGATCCACAATGTGGCTTCACCCCACTTTGTCCAGATGAGTTACCTGTTGCAGAAGGGCATCTTATTGCAGAACAATTAAATGAACAGGCAAAATTTACGAATTGCCGGGTAGTCAGCAAAGATTGTCATCCATCTGAAGCGCCTTGGATTGCAGCATCGGCTGATCAAGTCATGACACCGGTAGAAGGTGATTATCCAAATTTAGATATAAAGTGGCCAGCACATTGTATTGTAGGAACAAA
This sequence comes from Psychromonas arctica, assembly GCF_036697365.1. Classification (GTDB taxonomy): domain Bacteria; phylum Pseudomonadota; class Gammaproteobacteria; order Enterobacterales; family Psychromonadaceae; genus Psychromonas; species Psychromonas arctica_A. The sequence continues at coordinate 63,244 of NZ_JBAHZA010000001.1, read as the reverse complement.
AGGTAACTCACTTATCCCTACCTTACCTAGTGAAGCGGAATATGACTTTGTCGTAGAAAAAGGCATCGAGCCAGAAATGCATCCCTATGGCGCTTGTTATCATGATTTAAATGAAGAGATAAGTACTGGTGTCATTGAATGGTTAAAAGAAAACAATATTAGCCAAGTTATTGTTGGCGGATTAGCCACAGATTATTGTGTGAAAACGACGGTTTTACAGCTAGTAAAAGCCGGCTTTAAAGTGATTTTAAATATGGCGGCTTGTCGAGGAATTGCAGATGATTCGATTCAGTTAGCTTATCAAGAAATGAAAGATATTGGCGTAACATTAATCGCCAGTAGTCAGGAGTTAGTATCGTAATGCAAAACACAAAAATAGATCGATGGTTGATTGATAGTTTAATGGATATCGATTTTTATAAGATAAGTATGTTACAAGCATTTTATCATGCCGCAGAATTTCGTCTCGTTAATGTGCAATGGAAATTCGCATGTCGGAATCAAGAGGGGTTAGATTTAACCGTATTAATTCCTGAAATACAGCGCCAACTCGAACACCTTTGTACTTTGTCTTTTACCGATGAAGAGTTAGATTATTTAAGTAAGATGCATTTCATTAAGCCTGATTTTATTGAGTTTTTACGCATTTTCAAACTTAATATGAAATTCATCCATTTGCATTCTGATGGTGAAAATATCAATCTGCGTTTTGATGGGCCTTTGTTACATGTCAGCCTATTAGAGATTTATGCTCTGTCCATAATTAGTGAACTACACACCTTTATTAATTGTGGTGGGTTTGATTTGTTTGTTGCTAGAGAAAGACTCGCAGACAAAATTAAATTATTAAAAGAAGAAAAAGACTTAACTGGATTAACCTTTATTGATTTCGGTACGCGACGCCGTGCAAGTAAAGCATGGCAAGAAGAAGTACTCGGGACACTAAAATCTGAATTTCCAAACGAGTTTTTGGGGACAAGTTGCGTGCACTTTGCGAGAAAACTTGATTTACCTGCGATGGGCACCATGGCACATGAGTGGTTCCAAAGTTGGCAAGCTGTTACGCGTCTAGCCGATGCGCAAAAAGCCGCTTTAGAAGGCTGGGTAAGAGAATATCGAGGGCGTTTAGGGATTGCATTAACTGATTGTTACTCAATGGATTCCTTTATGCGTGATTTTAATGACCCATACTTTGGTAAACTTTACGATGGTTTACGACACGATAGTGGTTGTCCATTTGAATGGGGTGAGAAAGCGATTAGTCTGTATCACACCATGGAAATAGACCCGTTAAGCAAAACTCTGGTGTTTAGCGACTCATTAGATTTCCCAAGAATGATCGAAATTTGGAAACGCTTTAGAGGCCGAATAAAAGTCTCATTTGGTATTGGCACTAATTTAATGAATGATGTTGGTAATCGTCCCTTAAGCATTGTGATCAAAATGGTCACGGTTAATGGCAAACCTGTGGCTAAAATATCTGATGAGCCGGGGAAAAGTATGTGTGAAGATTTAGGTTATTTACAATATTTAGCAAGCCAATATGGGATTGACCCGAGTATCGTGAAAGTCTCTAAATAGCTTTAATTAAAGTATCTAAAGTAAAAAGCCGGTAAGGTCGATGTTTTATCATCTACTTTTATCGGCTTTTTCATATACGTAACGTGCTTTATGCAGGAGCCTTGGAGGCCTCTACCTAATTATTTTTGATTAAAACGTCTTAATTTAGATAATACATCAATTAGTAAAGTGATATTCGATGCATCACTGTCAGCATTTTGTTCAATATAATTACCTCTCCTTTCAATGCCTTATATTATAAATATGAAAAAATGTATTTATTAAGCCATTAGACCACCCCTTTAGTAATATTTTAATAATAATACAAAAGAAGTTAATGACAATGATTATCAATTAAAATACTATTTAAGCTTAATGATACTCATTATTATATGGGTTGGTGCATAAAGGAAAAACAATGCAAGGGATGGCTATTTTATCATGCTGGGTGCTAGGTGCACTTCAAGGGGCGATCCTAATATTAATCCCTGAAATAATGTTAAAGGGAGAATTAACTGCATTTCAACTAGCAATTCCTCTTTCTTTAGGCACTTTTATCTTCATGTTTTGCTCCGGACGTTGGGGACATTTATTAGATAAACGCGCCTCTGAAAATAAACCTTCCATATTTATTCTACGTTGTGTGTTATTTGGCTTTTTAATATCACAATTGAGTTTTATCACCTTTCTACAGTTTACTTATTTTCAAGGTTTAATATTAGTTATTGCTCTATGTCTTACTCGTGTTGTTCATGGTGTTTTTTGTAGTGCTATTATCCCGAGTGCTCAATTAACTTTATTTGATGGAGATCAGAAAGGTGAAAGGTTAGTTTGGTCTACTATCTCTATAAATATAGGCCGATTAACAGCGCCATTACTCACTTTTGTTCCTATTGAAATCTCCTATTTTAGTTTATGGTTTATTGCCATTGTAACTGCTATCGCGCTTATGTTGACTTGGTTTAATCAATATAATTTATCTAACCACGATACATATCCACCAACAAAAACTATCAAAAGCACAAGACTAAACCTTCCAGCATTTTCTTTATTTAATAACCGATTATTAATGATTATATGCACCACGGCAGTACTAATTACTTTATTTAGCTCACAACTCCAATTTAGTTTAGGTCCACTATTTTTAACGTATTTCTCTGATGCTAAGCAAGCAAGTGAAATGACCGCAACCTTGTTATTCTCGGCAAGCGCGAGTGCCTTAGTTTCTTTATTCATTTTATATCGACCATTAACTCGTTATCCCAAGTTGTTTTTGTCGGTGATTGTGTCTTCGTTATTAATAGGCTGTGTCTTATTTGTATTACAAAAACATTTTGTTATTAGCGTGGTGTTATTGAGTTCAGCATTATCAATGGCACCAGCTTGGTATACAGCAATCGCAATGCATTCAAATTTATATAATAAAGCAAGAATCTCTGCAGCCGTTTCCCAAAGCCATACATTAGGTAATGCCTTGGGTGGGTTGTTAGGAGGAGTACTTTTAACCGTTGGTGAATTAAGCCTGTTACTAAGCTTTATCTTGATAATGGTATTAATTCTTATTGCTTGGTTCATGTTGTATCAACAATCCAGTGAAGGAGGTGCTGACTAAACTACTAACCATTTTATCGCTAACACTGTAAATAGATTCTTTATAGAGGATCGCTTCTTAATCTATATAAACGCTAAAGAATTATACTTATAAATGGAATTACTTATGAAATTGTCTCAATTAAATCAAATAAAGTTTATGCTAAATCCGATCGTAATAGGAATGCTAGGATTATCATTACATGTTCAGGCACAAACAGATCACAATGAATACGCTATGGTAGTAACTGCGAATCGAAGTGCGCAAAGTATTAGTGATATTGCTGCTACTGTTCTGGTTATAGAAAAAGAACAAATCGAAGAACAAGCGAAATCTGGGGTTGAATTTAAAGATTTATTAGCCAACTTGATCCCTAGCTTAGATGTGGGCAGCCAATCTCGTTCAAATGCGGGACAAAATATGCGTGGTCGTTCAGCATTAGTTATGATCGATGGTATTTCTTTAAACTCTTCTCGCGCTATTAGTCGTCAATTTGACGCAATCAATCCTTTTAATATAGCACGTATCGAAGTCGTTTCTGGCGCTTCAGCTATGTACGGTGGCGGCAGTTTGGGTGGTATTATTAATATCATTACTAAAAAAGGGAGTGATGATGAAGAAGGTGCCCATTATGAAGCTTGGCTTGGTGCACAATCGGGTTTTAACAGTAGTGAGGATTCACAATATCAAGTAGCTCAAGCTTACTCATTTAATAAAGAAAAGTTAGATGCTCGTTTGTCTATTTCGTATGAAAAAACTGGCGGTATGTATGACTCGAATGGTGACATGATCTTACAAGATTCGACTCAAACTAGTTCTCAATATGTTTCGCAGTTCGATGTAATGGGGAGTATAGGATACGATATTTCTGATACAAAACGCTTAGAACTAACTGCACAATTATATAATAGTGGTCAGGATAGTGAATATGGCATTGATTATGGATATGGATATTCTAATTACTTTACAACCGATGAAATAGACATGGTTAAAGGCTATGAACTTGATGAGCAAGCTAAAACGACACGTTATATGTTAGCTGCAAACTATATAGACAGTAAATTTTATAATCAAACTATGAATATACAACTGTTTACCCGTTATGAGTCATTACGTTTTAATCCATTCTATGCTGGTACATTGAGTGCATCTGAACAAAATACCACCGTTGTTGGTTCTAAGTTTGTTTTTACAGCTAAACCAACTAATAAACTTAGTCTTGTATATGGTGCTGATGCCGAATTTGAACAGTTTGATGCAACCCAAACTTATTACGATACCACAACAGCGGCAATATCAAATGGTTTAGTATTAAATTCGGTTGGAGAAACGGATCGCTATCCAGGTATTGATACTCTTTCCCTTGCTGCATTTTTACAAGCTGATTATGATCTTAGTGATGCATTCAATGTACATGCTGGTGTGCGTTACCAATACTCATATATTTCAGTAGATGACTTTGTGGATGTGGAACAACAATATGCTTCATTAGCAGGCGATACGACTGATTATGATGCTATTGAAGGCGGTAGTAATAGTTATAGTAATACTTTGTTTAATGTTGGTGCGCTTTATAAACTAAATAAACAGCAACAAGTTTGGGTTAACTTTTCTCAAGGATTTGAAATTCCTGATAGTGCAAAATACTATGGCCAAGGTGACTACAATGATGATGGTAGCGTTGCGAGTAGTACTAATGTTTCTGATAACCCGCTTGAAGGTATTAAAACCAATTCTATAGAGCTAGGTTGGCGTTTAAGCAATGAGTCACTTTACACTCAATTAACGGCTTATTATTCTTTATCGGATAAGAAAATTGAAGCGCAAGATGACTATTCAATTGAAGTTGTTGATGACAAAGTGCGCATTTATGGTTTAGAAGCACAATTAGATTATTACTTAACAGATGCATTACATGCAGGTGGTAATTTTAATTATATTATGAGCGAAACTAAAGAAGATGGTAAGTGGGGGAATTTAGATGCAACAAGTGCAAGCCCTTCAAAATTAACTGCTTATATCAGCTGGCAACAAGATCTATATAATACACGCCTTCAAACATCTCAAATGTTTGATTACACCGATGCCGATGATAATGACTTAGAAGGTTATAATACGGTTGATTTATTAGCAGGTGTCCAATTACCTGTAGGAAAACTGCAATTTGGTATTACAAACTTATTAAATACCGAGTATCAAACTTTATGGTCTCAACGCGCTGTTTACTACTATGGTGGTTCAGTTAATGAGAACTTATTCAATTTTGAAGGCCAAGGCCGTACTTACTCAGTTAACTATAATGTGAAATTTTAACGTTGACTGAATTACTGACTGTGAAAAAATTAACTTGTCGCTTAGGTGGCAAGTTAATTCTAGATAATATCACCTGTGAATTCCAAGAAGGAAAAGTGACGGCATTAATTGGCCCGAACGGCTCTGGTAAAAGTACATTACTAAAACTGATTGCTGGCTTGGAAAAAATTAATACAGGAGAGATTAAATTATCAGGAAAAGGAATAACGCAGTATTCCCGCGCTGACTTAGCACTTAAACTTGCCATGTTGCCACAACGTCATAGTACACCAGTTGGCTTGACGGTTGCTGATTTGGTTGAGTTTGGTCGTCATCCTCATCGACGTTGGTTTGCACCATTAACTAAACAAGATAAAGAAAAGATGCATTGGGCAATGCAAGAAGCCGGTGTGCTTGAATTTGCAGATTTAGCGATTGAAACATTATCGGGTGGTGAAGCTCAGCGTTGTTGGTTAGCAATGGTATTAGCACAAGATACCGATATTGTTTTGTTAGATGAACCGACGTCTTGGTTAGATATTGGGCATCAAGTTGAATTGTTGCATATCGTTAAACGTCTTAATGAACAATATGGTAAAACCATCATTTGGGTGTTACATGACCTTAACCATGCACAAGAATTTAGCCACCATGCGATTATGTTAGAAAAAGGCAAAGTGGTCGCCGCAGGTGATATCGATTTAGTATTAACGGCGGAACAAGTCTCTCAAGTTTATAATACGTCGGTCGCGCGTGTTGAAGTGGAAGGGCAAACTTTATTGTGGCCACGAACTAATGCGGTTAAATTGAATGATGCTAAGTTCATCGCTAATACCGAATTTTCTACCAATCTCGATTCCTCTACTAATACCAAATCAAGTGTAAAGACTAAGTTAAATGAAAAGACTGAATCAAATGCAAAGAGGGTTGACTGATGTTACGTTGGTTTATACCTATTGCTGCAATGTCCAGTTTTTTTGTACTACCTCATAGTGCTTGTAGTGAACAAGTGAAGCAGACGTTTGATCAATCTGTTAGTGAACAATCAGATGAAATAACAAACGTTAAAGCGACAACTAAAGTTAAAAATTTTGAAACCATTGACGTTTCAGATGATGCTATTTTACCTTTATCACTACCCACTACACTGATTAATACGCCTCGAGCGGTGGCCTTAAATTGGTCTGCTGCTGAAATGTTATTGTCTTTAGGCATTAAACCCGTTGCACTGACGTCAATTAATGGTTATCGAAAATGGCAATCTAATCATCCTGCTCTACCTGAAGGTGTTGCTGAAGTCGGTAATCGTGCTTTTCCTAGCCTACCTGCCGTTATAGAACAAAAACCTGATCTTATTATTGGTTATCCATTCCGCCATGCCCGTTTATTAGATGAGTTAAATGCCATCGCTCCGACGTTATTACTTCAACAATTTTCACGTTTTGAGCAAACTGATTATCGGTATATGAATCAAATGCGAAACAACTATATACAACTTGCAGAGCGTGTTGGTAAAACGGCAGTAGCGAAACAACAGTTGTTGGAAATGGATGCAGAGTTAGCTCGTTTACGTTTGATATTAGCCAGTGAAGGTTTGCAAAATAAGAAAATAGCTTATGGGAAATTTGTGGGGATGGGTTATGGCTTACGTGTTTTTTCTAAACAAAGTTTAGCGGCATCTATTGCGATGCAACTAGGGCTAGATTATCAATGGGACATTACATTGCCAGGTAAGGACTTTACTCATTTACAACTAGAGCAAATTAAAATGTTACAAGATACGGCTCTTATTCTGGTGCAAGAAACGGCCGGTAAAGGTGAAAGAATGATGACATCACCATTATGGGCACAACATCAGTTCGTTAAAAATGATGATATTTATACGGTGTCTCCACTGTGGAGTTTTGGTGGCCCTGTTTCTGTTGTAAGAATGGCGCGAGCATTCACTCACACCTTGTTGGAGAAAAATCATGCTCGCTAAATACGCTGAATTAATAAAAGGACGAAGTACTGCTTGGTCACTTATCTCATTATTTATTATCATTGTTGCTATATTTAGCTGGCAACACTACCAGCAAACAGTATTGATTAACGAGTATGAAACAACTTACTTTTATCAATTGTTACTACCTACTTTATTAATGGCTCTTTTATGCGGTGCTTTGTTGGCTCAATCGGGGGCAGTGGTCCAAACTGCTTTAGGTAATTCATTTGCTTCACCTTCAACTATTGGTATTAATGCTGGTGCGTTATTAGGTGCAATGGTTATTAATCTTTTTGTTGATGACCCGAGTATTTGGGAAGTGTGGATCGCTGCTTTTTCTTTTGCTTTAGTTATTTCAATGTTGATTTTGTTACTTTCGCAGGTTATTGGTGGCGGTAAATTACAGCTTATCTTAATCGGCATGGCGATGAGTCTTGCCGTGGGCGCTTTGTCATCTGCGATTATGATTTATGCAGAACAACGTATGGATGGTTTATTTCTGTGGGGCAGTGGCAATATTGGTCAAAGCGATGGTCAATTAGTCAGCCTAATTTTTATCCCTTCTTTATTGCTATTGGCATTACCTTTGTTATGCCACCGCCAATTAGATATGTTGAGTTTAGGTGATGATACAGCCAATGTTGTTGGCTTATCTGTTAGACGTTGGCGCGCCGTGTTGTTATTGATTGCGGTATTACAAGCATCATTAGTGACAGCGATGGTGGGTGTATTAGGCTTTGTTGGTTTAATGGCACCTCACATTGCCCGTATGCTAGGATTTAACAAATCACGTCAGCAGGTTATCTGTGCCAGTGTTTTTGGTGCTTTATTAGTGATTGTTGCTGAGCTCTTTTCGCGTTCATTACCTGTTTCAGGTTTCCGTTTACCGACGGGTGTATTAACCGTCTTAATCGGTATGCCATTTTTTTTGTACCTGCTCACGCGCAAAAAAGGTGCGATGGGCATGGCGATGCAAGAAAGTGGGTTTGGATTAGCTGCATTAATTAAGTTACCTAAATTCTTTGCCATTGCGATCCCTGCTTTTTTGTTGATACTCACAGCGCTGTATTTTTGGCCTAGTGAGATTGGTTTTGAATTTACAGCATCACGTATGGGTGTTGCTGTGATGGCGGGTATTGGTTTAGGAATGGCGGGTTGTACTTTACAAGCGCTGTTTAGAAACCCTATGGCAAGTCCAGATATATCCGGAGCAACGTCGGCATCAGTGTTATGTATTATATTAGCTTTACAGGTTTGGCCTGACGCTTCCCGTATTGATCTCTTTTTGTGGGCATTAGTTGGCGCCGCTATTGTGGTGTGTATTTTATTTATCGCAATGCGTTATCAATTACGTGTTTCTCAACTCGCGCTATTAGGGATTGCTATCTCTGCTTGGTGCGGAACCATTGCATCGATGGTATTAACATTTGGTTCTGGAGCTGCTTCTGTGACAGTGCTTTGGTTGACTGGGACAACTTATGGTGCCGATGCTCAGATTGGTTGGTTACTGATGATGGTGACATTACCTTGTTGTTTCGCATTATTAGCGTTGGCTCGGCAATTAGATTTATTCACTTTAGGTGAAGATTGGGGATTACACCTCGGACAACCGTTAATGAAACTACGTTTATTAATCATTTTGTTAGTGGTTTTGTTAACTGCAGCGGCAGTTGCAGCAGTCGGTGCGATTGCGTTTGTTGGATTACTTTCTCCACATATTTTACGCTTGATGGGGCAAACTCGTCATTGGGTATTATTGCTTGGCAGTGGTTTAGTCGGCGCTTGGTTATTATTACTGGCTGATGGACTGGGTAGAACCTTAATTGCACCTTTTGAAATTGCTAGTGGTATTTTGGTGTCGATTATTGGTGGTTTGTACTTTATTTGTTTAATTTTGTTAGGTTATAAAAGGAATTAAGAGTGTCAGCATTAGATCTTATTTATCAACGGAGTTCATGTCATGTACATGAAATGGAAGCTCCAGCTCCAGACTCAAAGAAATTAAAACGTATTTTTCAATCCGTTATGAGTGCACCAGACCATGGAAATATTAAGCCTTGGCATATTGTTGTTGTGGGTGCTGAGGAAGTACCAAGTATGTGTGAATTAATGTGTGAGGCCTGGCTACAACATGCTGAACATATTGAACCAGCCCGAATTCGTCGACTGACAAATTACTTAAAAGCATCTCCAATGGTCGTATTAGTCTCTGCAAATATTGTAGAGCCACATGCTGTATCTCGACGAGATCAAGTTTTAGCTGTTGCTGCTGGGTGTCAAAATATTTTATTAGCTGCCGAACAAGAAAATGTCGCAGCAATTTGGTACAGCACTGACGCAGCTGAATTAACGCAAGTACATGAGCTATTTGGTTTGACGTCAAAACAAGAGCCGGTAGCTTTTATTATGTTAGGAACGAAAAAACTGCAGGATACAAAAAAAAATAGGTCTGATGTGGCAGAGCATTGTTACCGTTGGGTGGGGAATGAGCAATTAGAACCGTTATTTAAGGAGTAGTTTTTAATTTATGAGATTAGTTTTAAACCAATATAAATAACTTATATTGGTTTAAAACTTAATGAGATATCAGTAGATAAGCTTATAACTTATTATTTTTGATTAAAACGTCTTAACTTAGATAATACATCAATTAGTAAAGTGATATTCGATGCATCATTGTCAGCATTTTGCTCAATATAATTACCTTGCCAGTCAATACTATCAATATCCCCATTGCCAGAAAATTGAGTAATACGTCTATTCTCATAGATGACGAAGTTATTGCTATCCCCTGACAATACAAAGTCTCGATCTTGTTTAGTAAATAAAGAGTACCCACTGCTAAATTGATTAGTTGGATTCTCAACACCAAACACATCTTGCATTAAGGTTGGCATGAGATCGACATGGCTCGTCATCTCATAAATAGTACGAGGTAGTTTATCTGGCCATACAATGACCATTGGAACACTTGCACCACTGATTAATGTATCGTTGGTATTTTGTTCTTTAAAAGATTGCCCATTGGTACCAGTAATCACGATAATGGTATCTTGGTAAGATTTTTGTGCTTTTAAACTATCTATTAAACGCTGTATTTTTGCATCTATTGCATGTACTTGAGATTGATAAAGCGTTAATTGCTCTGTTTGCTCAGGTATGGTTTTTTTAGTTGGCTGTGCAAATAAATGATCGTTTTGTTGTTCTAAATAAACATAAGCAAACCATGGGGTGTCTTGTTGCTGAGTTTTAATCCACTCTTCCCATTGTTGCACTACTTGGTTGTTATTCGCAGCATCAGAATAGTAAACCTTTGGTGCTTGCTTTAATTGGCTAAAGCTACTCTGTAAAAACTCAGGATGTACAAAGCCAATGCTCGAGAATAAGCCGATAGGGCGTTGCTCTTCGACAATTTTTGTCATAAATACTGGTGCGATATGATTATCGGTAATGTCATCCCAATAACTATTAGGCAGGCTGTAAAGCAAGCTAAATACACCTTGTGCGCTATTGTTCGCGCCACTAAAGTGATTTTTAAAATTAATAGCAGTATCACTTAATGTTTGCAGGTGCGGCATATTCTGCGGGTTAAGCATATCAGCACGAAGTGACTCAACGTTAACGAGTAAAATATTATAGTTTGCGCTAACCGTTGGTTCTGCAGCGTAAGTTAGATCCTGTAAAGGGTAGTTTAATACTTTAGGGTTGGTGCCCAAGGCGTTTAATTCACTTTTTTGGATAGCATCTTCGTTTAACCATCCTTGTTTAGTCAAGAACGTTCGTGCGGTCATCGGATAAGATAGTGGGTATAGTGAACGTTGATGAGTAATTGGTCGGTACTGCGTCGCATCAGCCCAAATATATACTAGATGGCTGAGAACAAAGCTTGCGAATAGGAATAAAGCAATAGGTTTACCAATCTGTTTTGCATGGATATGTCTAACTTTTTTCCACAAAATGATAGAGAAAAAGGCTTCAAGAGCAAAGGTAATCGGAATAGAAATATAATGAAGATTGATTGAGTAGATTTCTTCTACTTGCTCTGGCTTTTGTAAAAATTGCCAAATCAAGGGATTGAGGTGAAACTCATATAACCTAAATATTTGTGTATCAACAATTAAAAATGTGATCGCCGTAGTGGCGATCAAAATTGAAACTAGGCGATAAATTAAATTATTTGATATTAAAAAGGCTAGCGGAAATAATAAAATTCCAAATACCACAGCGGCTAGGAAGCTAAAATGTCCTATTAAGCTGATAAATTGATAGGTGATGCCGAGCCCTGTATCAGCTAAACCTGAGTACGCAATATAGCGTAAACTGATTAAAGATATAGCAATAATATTAAAGAACGTAAACCAATGTGCCCAAGTGACATTTTTAGCTACGTTATCGTGAAATTTATGACCTGTTTCAACCATCTTGTTATTTATCTTTTGTGTTGATAGAAGCACTTAATGCTTTAACGAATTTGTCACTGATTGCTTGACGTTGCGCTGTTGGTACTTGGCTATTAATAACATGAGTAATACTGTTACCTAAAATCATTAAGCTAAGATCGACAGAAACGTCGTTGTCATGAAGTACATCCATTACTTGATCCAGGATTGATTCGATTTTTTGGCTAGAGTACTTTGATTGAATTGGCATAATAAACTTCTAATGTAAGGAATAATAATTGCGTTATGATACCGCACTCGTATTATTATACCAATGACTTAACTCCTCGATTTTGAAAAGTTACACAGATAATTAAGCGAATAATTACTGTTTCAAGATTGATTGCGGTGTGTATAATTTGCCAATTAAGTTTATTCGTTTCTCACAAGGTCATATTTCTATGAACGTTTCCGCTACCAATATTATTTTACACTCTTTAAATTACAACAGTGAAGGCGTTTTATCGTGCAAAATGCGTGAAGGCGAACTGCCTATTTCACCCTCTATTGAACAGTTGGTGATGGACTTACATCGCAGCTACCAGAGCAAATCAAATAAAGCTTTTGCATTTTTTGCTGATGAAGGTGAAAAGTCACAGGTTTTTCAACGTGCTTTAACTGAAGAGATGAATGGTGAATTAGATTTTGTTGGATTTTCTCAACAAGCTGCTGGTCGTTTGGTTGATGAATTAAAAGATCACGATTTTGCTGAAGAAGGTGTGCTATTGATTAGCAAGTATACTTGGACAACCAGTGATTATTTACTCGTTGCCTTATTACAAAATAATCAATCGATTAGTGTTAACGAAAATCTTGAATTACAGGTTAGCCAGCATATTGAAACGAGCAAAATTCAATTAGTCGCACGTATTGATCTTACTTTATTAAAACGCGATCCAGAAGCTAACCGTTACATTTCCTTTATTAAGGGGCGTGTTGGTCGTAAAGTTTCTGATTTTTTCTTAGATTTTATGGGCGCGAAAGAAGGTTTTGATGCAAAAGTACAGAACGAAGGCCTTCTTAAGGCGGTAGAAGAGTTCTGTGAGAAGCAAGAATTGCCAACGGAGCAAAAACAAGAAGTACGAGAAGTTACTTTTAACTACTGTAAAGAACAAATAAAGGAAGGGCAGGATATCGACCTGTCTAGTTTATCGGAGGAATTTCAGTCAACGTCAAATCTAGAAGGTAGTTTCTATGACTTTGTTAGCGAAGATTATCAATTAGAGGAAAACTTTCCTGCAGATAAAACCTTAGTAAGAAAGTTAACTAAATATGTAGGTACCGGCGGCGGCATGAACATTAGCTTCGACCAAAAACATTTGGGCTCATCTATTCTTTATGATGAAGCGTCGGATACATTAACAATTCAAGGTATCCCACCAAACTTACGTGAGCAATTAAAACGTGATGCATTGATTGAGGCTGGTGAAACGGTTATCACCGACACTGTTAAGGATGATGGAAAAGCACCTTTTTAAGCATTAAGACAATATTCCGTTTAAATCGCTGTTGATGGAGCGTTTAAACAAAAAAGAGATAAAAGAATGAAATTATTTGTACGAGATTTAACTGTTATTGATTCAACTTACTTAGACGATGTTCGAGGTTTTGTAGGAGAAAGTTATCAAGTTGACGTGGTGTTGGATGGTCAACTAAACGAACAATCTATGATTTTAGACTTTTCTTTAGTAAAAAAACAGATTAAAGCGATTATCGATGCTGAAGTTGATCATAAACTGTTAGTCCCAGTCCTGTCTCCAGCTTGCTCTGTTATTCAAGAGGATGACCGTACGCAAGTTAATTATCGACTGACAAAAGATGATATTATTCAAGTTAAAGCGCCCCATGAAGCTTACTGTTTACTTCAATGTGAAGCATTAACAGAGGCATTTTTAGCCGATTACTTAGAACAAGTTATCTTAAATAAATTACCGGATAATGTAACTGGATTAAGCATTAGTTTACGCCCAGAGAAGATTGATACTCCGTTTTATCATTATACGCATGGCTTAAAAAAACATAATGGTAATTGCCAACGTATTGCGCATGGGCATCGCTCTAAAATTGATATTTATATTAACGATCAATACAGCAGCAATTGGGTTGAGCAATGGGCTGTCCGTTGGGCTGATATTTATTTAGCAAGCAATAGTGATGTGGTTAAACGTAGTGATTTATCATTTATAACAGAAAAACCTACTACAGAAGTGCACTGCTCTGCTTATCATGCACCACAAGGATATTTTGAGTTATTAATGCCAGCAAGTCGTTGTGAAGTATTAAACAATGATACAACAGTAGAAGAACTAGCTCGCTTTATTTGTGAAACCATTAAGGACAAAGAAGGTGATAACAAAGTCACTGTATTTGCCTATGAAGGTATTGGTAAAGGTGCCATTGTAGAGCTGTAAAATATTTTAGTAGATAATATTTAACATATATTATTAAAAGAATTTAAATGATTATTGAGGATTTAAGATGGCTGAAGAAACGATATTTAGAAAAATAATTGATAAAGAAATTCCATCGGAAACATTGTATCAAGATCAATATGTTACTGCCTTTCGAGATATCTCACCGCAGGCACCTGTACATATCCTTATCATTCCTAATAAATTGATTCCAACAGCTAATGATATTCAAGTTGAAGATGAAGTATTAGTTGGTAAGTTGTATACGGTAGCTAAACAATTAGCTAAAGAAGAAGGGATTGCTGAATCAGGTTATCGATTAATAATGAATTGTAATAGTGATGGTGGGCAAGAGGTTTACCATATACATTTACATCTATTAGGTGGAAAAAAATTAGGAAAGTTAGTAAGTTAACTTTTTAAATATGGTAAGTTACTGATAATATTTATTCTTTACAAGGTGGATTTTACGATGAAAATACATACTAGTTTATTACTGGTGGTCATGAGCAGTGTAATGTTAGCGGCTTGTTCTACCTCAGTAGAGCGTTTAGATGCTGGAGAGCAGATTGATTTAAGTGGTGCTTGGAACGACACTGATTCTCAGTTAGTCGCTGAAGAGATGATTGAAGACTCACTATCTCGAGCTTGGATTAGTAAATTTGTAAGTAGTGAAGGCAAAGATCCTGCTGTTATTGTCGGAACAATTAAAAATTTAAGTCATGAACATATTAATACCAATACATTTGTAGCTAATATGGAACGTGAATTAATCAACTCCGGCGAGGTACAATTTGTAGCAAGTGCTTCTAGTCGCCAAGAAATACGTGATGAACGTGCCGATCAGGATTTAAATGCCTCAGAAGCAACTCGTAAAGAAGCAGGGCAAGAATATGGTGCTGACTTTATGATGCAAGGTCAGATTAATACTATTGTTGATGTAGACGGCACGACTCAAGTGCGCTTTTACCAAGTGAACCTTGAGCTAATTAGCCTAAAGGATAATCGTAAAGTTTGGATTGGTGAAAAGAAAATTAAAAAACTTATCTCTAATAGTAAAATCCGTCCGTAACGTTATAAATATAATCAACAGGCTCAACAATGAGCCTGTTTTGTATGAACTGGAATAGCTATGCATAAATTGTTACTTGCCTTTGTTTTCTTACTTTCTGGCTGTGCTCAACACAATAACAATCGACTTGCAGATGATTTACAATTTGAAACACCAGAATCTATCCTTTCAGCATTACAAGAAACTAAGCCAAATGATAGAGATATTGCCCAGTACTACCTTAATTTAGGGTACTTACAGTTATTATCAGGGCAATTTCCAGCATCAATAGAGTCCTTATTAATCGCAAAAAAGCAGATGCAAATTTTGGCTGCTACCTCTGTTTCAGAGAATATTGGTGCAGGTACTATTAACGAAACCTTAAGAAGTTACAGCGGGTACCCATTAGATAGAGTCATGGTGCACAATATGTTGGCTTTAAGTTATCTGTTCAATCAAGATATCGAAGGCTCGCGGGTAGAAATGCTACAAGCAGATGTTGCGATGAAAAAGTTAGCCGATAATGATTCTTTAAGTGGGCAACTAGCCAGTACACATTTATTGTCTGCAATTATTTATGAATTATTAGACGAACGCTCTAATGCTTTTATCAGTTATCAACTGGCTGAAAATATTCTTAACCAACGTGAAATGCCTTTGCCAACCGGGTTGAAGTTAGGCTTATTAAGAATGAGCTTGAAGATGGGAAATGATCAGGCTTATCAGCGCTATAGTCAATCTTATCCGGATCTAGTAAAGCAAATAAAAGCTAAGGAGCAAGTATTCGTATTATATTTTAATGGTGTTGTTTCTAATAAAATACAAGCGAGTTTAACTGTTCCTAGTTTTAATGGACAACAATTAATTCGTATTGCGATGCCTACCTATCCGGAACGATTACCACGTCCTTTACATGCTCAAATAAGTGACGTAGAGCAGTTAGTAAGAAGCGAAGTGGCGGAAGATGTTAATGTTATTGCTCGAGAAGATTTAGATAAAGAGTATCCTTCTATTCTATTATTAACGACCACTCGTGCTATCGCCAAATATCAAGTGGCACAAGAAACAAAGAAGAAAGACCAACTGTTAGGCACCTTACTTAATTTTGCTACTTTGATCAGTGAGGTTGCCGATTTACGAAGTTGGAATATGTTGCCTGCCACCATACAGTTTGCATATTTAGAAACTAATTCAGATGATATCCTTTTGTCGACTCCTAAGACTGCTCAAATAGATGTCGATTTAAACGTTGGAAACCAACATGTTATTTTGGTCACCAATTTATCCGATAAAGTATTGCATTATCAGCAATAATTGCCTTTTATTAAGGAATTAATATGAAAAAAATTACCGTAATTATCTCGTTGCTAACGACTGTATTTTTACTTAATGCATGTGCAAGCCAACCCTCAGGAGAGGGCGATAATGAGCGACCAACTTGGATCGACCATGCACAGGTTGATTACCCTGAATCACAATATTTAACAGCCGTTGGTCAGGCCTCAAACCGTACTCGAGCTGGTAAAAATGCAGTTGCAAATTTATTGGAAATCTTTTCTGTAAATGTAAGGGCAGAAACCAGAACGTTAACAGAAGCAGTAAAGCAAGAAAGTGCTTTAGGGGTTAGTATGGAGAGTTCGAGTACTTTACAGCGAGATATACAAACAGAGACTGAGCAGGCAATTCAAGGTGTAGAGATTAAACAAACTTGGTTAAGTCCAAGTGGTGAATACTATGCGCTAG
Source organism: Psychromonas arctica (assembly GCF_036697365.1). Lineage (GTDB taxonomy): Bacteria > Pseudomonadota > Gammaproteobacteria > Enterobacterales > Psychromonadaceae > Psychromonas > Psychromonas arctica_A. The sequence goes on along the minus strand of NZ_JBAHZA010000001.1, from coordinate 46,173 downwards.
CTGTTCTTCATCGTTTAAGTGCATCGCAAAACTTAACCGAGTCAATCGTTGAGTTAGATCAGAAAACCGCAGAATTAATCGATTACAGTATTAACCAATCCCCTAATGCAATTGCATCTATTAATGCTCTACGTGCAGCGCGAGACGTGCAAATTACCCGTAAAATGTCGGATTATCAATTGCGTTACATTAATGGTAGTGGCGTTCCCACGGATATTTCAAGTAATAAGATTGAGCAATTAATTAAACAAAAATTAGCTGCTTTATCCATTAGCGCACAAGCTGATACTGAATCTCAAGTGAAAGCTATCCAATCTGGATTGTCTTCGTTAGGCGTAAAAGTAGCAGACAATGCAAGTATAGAAGTTTCTGGTAAAGCGGATATAACAAACCCGACCTTAATTGATGCTTGGTATTGGTTACGTGGAAGTTATGAATTAAGCATTAGTGAAAATGGGCAAGTGATTAGCCGTAAACGTTGGCCTATTAAAGTCTCAGCGAAACAAAAAGATCTACTGAAATTACGTTTACAGGATAAGCTAAGCACGCGAATGAATGAATATTTACAGCAATTAATTAGTGATTCTCCAACACTTTAATTTGCTTGTATAAATCATCTAAAATAGGCGTTTCAATATTATGTTGTTGCGCCTTTTTAATTAAATAACCATTAATAAATTCAATTTCAGTTTCTCGATTAAAGTGAATATCTCTGTTCATTGAAGAGAAATTATCAGCAGTTGCTGCAATAACATTTTCTACCGTTTCTTGTAACTCATTTAAATCAAAGCTTAATTGCTCAGCTTCGGCAACCGCAAATATTTCTAATACCAAGGGTTGAATTAATGGAGCAAATTGCGGCATACGTAACTCACCATTTTTTATTTGATGGATGGCAGTGAGAGGGTTGATCACAGCATTGATAATTAGCTTTAACCAACATTTTTCGATAATGTTTTTACTGATGTGTGCATTAGGCATAACTTGAAGCAGCGGAAATAAATAGCTGTTCAATGCTGATTCTACTTGCGAATGTTGAGTAACTTGTGAGTATTGAGGATAAAATCCAAAGTAACTTGGGCCTGCGCCGGTATGAGTAATTGTTAAAGGATCTGTCAGTAAACTGGCGTTTGCAGTGGTAGCACAAATGATCGGATTATTTGGAAAGTGTTTAACCACTTGTTCTGCACAGCCATAGCCATTATGCATTAAGATAATAGGCTGCTGTGGTTTAATCAGTTCTTTTTGTTGCAATAGGGCTGATAAAACTTGATGCGCTTTAACGCAGACTAGTAAGCCACTTTGCTCTGCTTGCTGTGAGGCATCTAATAAATGAATACCATGCGAGGCTTTAAATGAGTGTTGCTTACCTATTAGATCTGTAAACTGTAGGGTATTTTTACTTAGCGGCGAACGAGATACAATATGGCATGAATATCCTGCTTGTAATAACTTACTTGCCCATAAGCAACCAATCGCACCAGCGCCAATTATTTGTATCATAGTATTCCTACACTTGTAAATTACTAACTAGATTAAAACTAGGATCTATTATGCTAATTTGCTGATTTACTTACAAGGACGAAAACCAATACTCGGTAATGCTTAGTAAAGGGTATTAATAGATGATTGCTGTATTTTCTGGTAAATTCACTACCTAATATATTTTATAGTTTTAAAAAGGAAGAAAGATGCCTTCATTTGATATTGTTTCAGAGATTGATTTAGTAGAAGTTAAAAATGCAGTAGATAACACAAGTCGTGAACTTGGTACACGTTATGATTTTCGCGGCGTTAAAGCATCTATTACATTAAATAAAGAAGTCGTTAAATTAGAAGCTGAAGCTGAAATGCAAATCAATGCATTACGCGATATGCTACGTGCTAATTTAGTAAAGCGTGGTGTGGATACTCGTTCTATGGACCCTGATAAATACGAACAATCAGGCAAGTTTTGGTCACAAAACGTAAAATTTAAAGTAGGCGTTGATCAGCCAACGGCTAAGAAATTAGTGAAACATATTAAAGATAGCAAAATGAAAGTCCAAGTATCTATTCAAGGCGATCAGCTACGTGTGACGGGTAAAAAACGTGATGACCTACAACAAACCATGCGTTTAGTGAAAGAGTGTGATTTAGGAATGGGTTTCCAGTTTAATAACTTTAAAGATTAAGCAATATTAAACGGCTAGATAAAACCAAGTTACAGTTAATATTGTAACTTGGTTTTTTACTTTATAGGGAGAGTAAGCAATTATCTCGGGGTTATGTTACAGATATACTGCTGATAAATATTTAGTAGCTCTTGTTCGATTAATGATTTTCCAAAAATCGCATTAGATAGAATTGTTTCTCGGATTAAATCCACATCTAATAACTCTAAGCAACAGTCTGCAATCGGAAAATAACTCAAATGCCATGGCTCTTCTGCAACACCACCTTGATCTTTTTGATAAGGGCGGTAAAAACCAAATGTCTGAATATTCTCATTTAACCAAAAAGTTAATTCGCTAAAATATCCACCGGCTAAATACTCACTTTTCTGCAGTTGCAATGATTGACCCGATGGTAATAAACTTGGGTCATAAACATCGATATCTGTTCCCCAATGGTGTCTACTCGCACTTGGCAGGGCTGACCAATGTAATAGATGATAAAGCTTATCTAATTCACTGATAGAATTAGTATCTATAGGCTTTTCTTGTTTATCTAAAATTGTCGTGACACCAGAAAACTTGTTATTCCATATTTGTAATTGACGTTCAAAACTGCGAAAAGCACTAGCAATATGTAAGGTAAAGCCAGCATTTTTTGCGCTAGCCTGCAACGCAGTAAAATCAGAGATTACTTGCTTATGCAGCAGTCTATTTGGTGCAAACTCAACTAAGTGAGTTTGCGATTGCCCCGTCAATTCAAGTGGGTTCATGCGAGTAAGTTTTTCAGTGTTAACTTAAAGATATCAACTAACTCATCTAACTGCGCAATATTAGTTGATTCATTAACTTTATGAATAGTTGCATTAATTGGACCTAACTCAACGACTTGTGCACCTGTTGGCGCAATAAAGCGAGCATCAGAGGTGCCTCCACTGGTCGAAAGCTCTGTAGTAATGCCATTTGTTGCTAAAATAGCTTGAGCAACAGCATCAGTTAACGAGCCTGGTTCTGTGATAAAAGGTTGTCCGTTATAGGTCCATTTTATATCGTATTCAAACCCTGCCTTATTCAGAATACCTTCAACTTTTTCAGTTAACATATCAGCAGTTAATTCCGTTGAATAACGGAAATTACATTGTATAACTGCATCCCCAGGGACAACATTACTTGCACCGGTACCTGAGTTGAAATTTGTAATTTGAAAGCTCGTTGCAGGGAAATATTGATTCCCTTTGTCCCATTCTGTTTGTACTAGTTCTGTTAATGCTGGCGCAGCTAAATGAATTGGATTATTAACTAGGTGAGGGTAAGCTACATGTCCTTGCGTACCTTTAACGGTAATATCTGCAGTCAATGAGCCACGACGGCCATTTTTGATAATATCACCTACATGGTTGGTACTTGATGGCTCACCAACAATACAGTAATCAATCTTTTCATTGCGAGCTTCTAATACGTCTACTACACGTGTTGTACCATTAATAAATGGTCCTTCTTCATCACTAGTAATTAATAATGCGATAGAGCCTTTGTGATCTTTATGCTCTTCAATAAACGCTTCTAAACCTAACATGAAACAAGCAATACCACTTTTCATATCAGCAGCACCACGTCCATATAACATGCCATCAATAATCGTTGGTTCAAAAGGAGGAGTGCTCCATTTTTTTTCTGGTCCCGGTGGAACTACATCGGTATGTCCAGCAAAACAAAACAGAGGTGCTTCTGTGCCTCTTCTTGCCCATAGATTTAAAGTGTCTTCGAATTCCATGACTTCACAAACGAACCCGATTTTTTCTAAACGAGAGATAAGTAGAGCTTGGCATCCCGCATCTTCTGGTGTGACAGAGCGACGGCTGATTAAATCTTCTAATAATGATACGACAGGTGAATTGCTCATTGTATTTCCTTATACAGCAAAAAAAGTTTGATAATTTTTAACATTAAACCCAACAATGGCATTGCCATTATGAATAACAAGAGGGCGTTTGATTAAAGTTGGGGATTCAATGAAAAGGCTACTTACAGTACTTTCATTAAGGTTATCTTTTTGCTGATCAGTTAATGCGCGGTAACTGGTACTGCGCTTATTTAATAGTTCGTCCCATGAAGCAACTGCATAAAATTGAGTTAACAGCGCTTCATCTAACCCATCTTTTCGGTAATCATGAAAAATGAATTCAATATTATTTTCTTTAAGCCATTTTTGTGCTTTTTTTATAGTATCGCAATTAGGGATACCGTACATAGTTGTTGTCATTGGGAATGCTTATAGTATGAAAAAAAGATAAATGATTGTAGCAAGAAAGAGAAGTTAAGAACAAGGTGGTGGTAAAATGAAAAAAGCCGCAACAGCGGCTTTTTGTATTGAAGAAAAGTTATTCTTATTTAACTATTTTAAGTACAGGGTCAGAAGCAACTTCTACAGTGCCTGACATTTTCTGTAATTCTTTAATTTCATCCATGTTAGAGATGACAACTGGCGTTAAGATAGATTTTGCTTTTTCAGTTAATAAAGCGAGATCAAATTCAATGATAGTATCACCAGCTTTAACTTTTTGTCCTTCCTGTGCAACTCGTGTAAAACCTTCGCCTTTTAACTCAACAGTGTCGATACCAAAATGTACGAATAACTCGATACCATCGGCAGATTCTAACGAAAAGGCATGATTAGTTTCGAAAATCTTACCAATCTCTCCATCACATGGAGCAACCATTTTGTTACCAGTAGGGCGAATAGCAATACCATCACCAACAATTTTCTCAGCAAAAACTACATCAGGCACATCTTCAATAGCGATTATTTCACCAGATAATGGTGCAATAATGTCAATGGTATTTGCTGTTTGTGTATTGCCGCTCACTGCTTTTTTTAAAGAATCAAAAAAACCCATATAACTAAACTCCAATTTTAATAAATAAAAAGTAAGGAAATTAAATTTACCTTACTTATCAATCAGTTAACTAATGCCTTTAGCTTTATTGAAGTCGTTAACTAAGGCTTCTATTTCTGCAGCTGTTGCCATTGATAATGCTTTATCGGCTAACGCTTTTGCATCTTCAAAGCTAGTGCTACGGATAACTTTCTTAACAGTAGGGATTGAAATAGCACTCATTGAGAACTCATCTAAGCCCATACCAAGTAGTAATAGCGTTGCGCGTTCATCACCAGCTAACTCACCACACATACCTGTCCATTTACCAGCTGCATGAGATGCATCAATAACGGTTTTAATAATAGTTAAAACAGATGGTGTTAATGGATTGTATAGATCAGAAATTAGCTCGTTACCACGGTCTACAGCAAGCGTGTACTGTGTTAAATCATTAGTACCGATACTAAAGAAGTCTACTTCTTTAATTAAGTGATGAGCAATAGCAGATGCTGCTGGTGTTTCAATCATTACACCGATTTCAATCTCTTCATCAAAAGCAAGCTTCTCATTTCGTAATTCAGCTTTTAATGTTTCCAAGATCTCTTTTAACTTACGGATTTCTTCGACTGAAATGATCATTGGGAACATGATACGAATTTTACCAAATGCAGATGCACGAAGTAGGGCACGTAATTGTGGGTTCATGATCTCTGGACGATCGAAACAGATACGAATCGCACGCCATCCTAGGAACGGGTTCAATTCAGTTGGAAGATCCAGATAAGGAAGGTCTTTATCACCACCGATATCCATAGTACGGATAATACAAGCTTTACCTTCCATTGCTTCTACAACATCTTTGTAAGCAAGAAACTGTTCGTCTTCTGTAGGTAATTGGTCTCTATCCATGAATAGGAATTCAGTACGGTATAGACCTACACATTCTGCGCCATTGCGCTTAGCACCATCAGTGTCTTTCACAGAACCGACGTTTGCACCAACTTCAACTTGATGACCATCAGTAGTTGTTGCTGGTAAATCTTTTAATTTAGCTAGTTCAGCTTTTTCGTGCAAAAACTCTTCACGAACTGTTTTTGCTTCTTCTAGTTGTGCATCTGTTGGGTTGATGATTACTTTATTGTTTAAAGCATCAAGAACAACCATATCGCCATTCTGCACTTTTTGAGTAATATCGTTAGTACCAACAATTGCTGGAATTTCTAATGAACGAGCCATGATAGAAGTATGTGACGTACGACCGCCAATATCAGTAATAAAACCTAATACTTTATCAAGGTTGATTTGTGCTGTTTCAGAAGGTGTTAAGTCATTTGCAATTAACACAACCTCTTCTGAAATATCACTAAGATTAACAATCTCAATGCCTAATACATTTTTTAATAAACGATTACCGATATCACGGAAATCAGCTGCACGTTCACGTAAATATGGGTCATCTAGTTCTTGTAACATTTGTGCATTTTCTTCAACTACAGCATTAACTGCATAGTCAGCTGCACATTTGTTTTTCTTGATATAGGTGATGATATCTTCTTCAAGCTCTTCATCTTCTAGTAGCATTATATGCCCTTCGAAAATAGCTTCTTTCTCTTCACCAAATGTCTCAAGAGCTTTTTGCTTAACTACTTCTAGTTGAGCTGAAGTTTTTGCTCGGCCATCAAGAAATCGAGAAACTTCATTCTCAATATCACTTACTTTCTCAGTGTTGAGAGAAATTTCGTCTTCTTGTAATAACAATGCTTTTGCAAACGTAATACCAGGTGATGCCAGTATGCCAGATATCATAACCTATCCTTAAACTACTAAATTTTTATCTTATTGAAAGATATATGTATTAAACTAATGTTGCCATTAACTCAACAAGCGTATCAACAGCTTTTTGTTCGTCTGCGCCTTCAGCTTTAATGTTCACTGATGTGCCTTGAGTTAAACCTAGAGTTTGTAGTTTGAAAAGACTTTTTGCACTTGCAGATTTGCTACCTACTTCAACAGAAATGTCAGATGCAAAAGATTTTGCTTCTTTAACAAATTGTGCTGCAGGGCGAGTATGAAGACCGTTTGGAGCTGTGATAGTTACTGTTTTTTGATACATGGTAACACCTTAATAAAATTAAATTTGTAATGATAGCAAATTTTAATTGATGTAAAAAAAAATTGCTATTGAACGACATTGAAATTGTTAAAATGCAGCGTATAAACTTTAAAAATGAGAGGTCGGAATAAAAGAAAAATTGATAATAGCTATTAACTAAATATTCAGTTTTTCTCTAGGCTTACCCATCTTTAAGTAACCATTATTAAAACGTTCAATATCATGCTTAATGATCCTAAATATGGGGTACTAGGTCAACGACTTTCTACGCTTTGAAGGGGAAAACTATGTATTATTGCTGTTTTTGAGTGTTTTTTGAGCAGGCCTAACTTTTTACAAAATTCAGATATAAAAAAAGGTGCTAAAAAGCACCTTTTTTAAGCTATTTATGGGGTTGATTATGCGAAGTTTTCGCCTTCAAAAACACCAGCAAAAAGAGCTGTTGATAAGTAACGCTCACCTGAGCTTGGTAAAATAACTACGATGTTCTTATCTTTGTATTCAGGTTCTGCAGCTAAACGTGCTGCTGCGACAACTGCGGCACCTGAAGAAATACCAGCTAAAATACCTTCTTCTTCCATTAGTCGACGCGCCATTGCAATTGCATCTTCGTTACTTACTTGCTCTGCACGATCAATTAATGACATATCTAAGTTTTTAGGAATGAAGCCAGCACCAATACCTTGGATTTTGTGAGGACCTGGTTTAACTTCTTCACCTGCTAAAGTTTGTGAAATAACTGGTGAATCTGTTGGTTCAACTGCAACACTTGTAATTGCTTTACCTTGGATTTCTTTAATGTAACGGCTTACACCAGAAATTGTACCACCAGTACCAACACCTGCTACAAATACATCAATCTCGCCATCTGTATCATTCCAGATTTCTGGACCAGTTGTTTCTACGTGAATTTCAGGGTTTGCTGGATTTTCGAATTGACGCAGTACTAAGTATTTTTTAGTTTCAGATTGAGCTAATTCTTCAGCTTTGTTGATTGCACCTTTCATACCCAGTGCACCATCAGTTAATACAAGGTTTGCACCTAATGCTTTTAATAATTTACGACGCTCAACACTCATTGTGTTTGGCATTGTTAGAGTGATTTTGTAACCACGAGCAGCAGCAACAAAAGCAAGCGCGATACCGGTATTACCACTTGTCGCTTCAACTAGCTCAACATCCTTAGTTAACGTGCCGTCTTTTTCAGCAGCTAAAATCATGTTTGCACCAATACGACATTTTACGCTGAAGCTTGGGTTACGACTTTCAACTTTTGCAAATACATTGCCTGTAGTTACATTGTTTAAACGTACTAGTGGAGTGTTACCAATTGCTTGTGAATTATCGCTAAAAATCTTACTCATCATATTGTTCCTATTGGTTGGGTTTTTTTATAGATATCTTATAGCATATCCAATGTTTAAAAATGCGGAAGTGAAATTTTGTTATACCATATAGATTTTTGAGATATGTTGGATTATCACACTCTTTTAAAGTAATTGTTTACTAAGTGAAATTACATTTTATTTTGTCTAATAGGTGATTTTTGATCTTAGGTTTAGTTCATTATAAATAAAGCAATCTGCATACCATGCTAAACGGCCTGTATGCAGATTATAAATATCAGTTATTGCTTAAAAATTCTAAATAGTGACTGAGTTTTTGTAGCACTGCTATTTTCTCTTCGCTATGTTGGTGCTCGATGGCGAGTAGTTCTAAACGGGAAATATAGTTATCCATATTTTCAATGAAATAAGCTTCTCTATGTCGATTCCATTTTTGTAGTTCTTCGCTGCTCAATGTGTGAGGGTAGTTTCTTGCTTTATAGCGATTCCATAATACTTCGAGATTTGGATCGTCAAAGTTCACTTGATAGGATTCAATTTGGTGTGGCGATAACTGAGTGATCTCTTTTGACTGCTTTTTATCATTTGCCGAAGGAAAGCCGCCAGAATAAAGTTTTTGCTCTGGTTGTTGATGCGCAACATTGTTGACCTCTGTGTTAAAAACAGCTGTCAATTTTTCTACTAGTTGTTTATTGGCAAGGAATAAATTCATCGATTCTCTGCATTGCTTTGCATCAATACCTAACTCTTTTGCTCGCTCCGCCGTTAAGGTTTTTGCACTGGCAACAATAGGGCACTTATTAATATGAATGAGCTTAATCGGTGGGCGATTTATCCCTTCCGGTAAATTATCAGTTGAGGTATACAAGTATGATTGAATTTGTTCGATATCAAGTGACAATAATTGCGATAAGTCTTTATTTAAATCGACCACAATCACTGCATTGTTGTTTGTAGGGTGCTGTGCAATAGGCAAAATATAAGAGCAACAACCTTGTAACGCTGGAAACATGCCAGAGATATGAACTAGCGGAGCAAAAGTACCCAGCTTTAATTCATTTAAGACTTTATTTTTTTGTCTTAAGTTGTAGCAGTAATCATATAATTTAGGGTGTTTATCCTTGATTAATTTAGCCATAGCGATGGTGGCATAAACATCGGACATAGCATCATGAGCTTGTTGATGCACAATATCATTCGCTTTTGTTAATAATTCCAGCTTAAAAGAGGGGCTATCATTTTCATCAAATACCCACTCGATCCCTTCTGGTCTTAGTGCATAACATGCTCTGACCATGTCGATAATGTCCCAGCGAGAACAACCATTTTGCCACTCTCTTTGATAAGGGTCATGAAAATTACGATACAAAGTAAAACGAGTCACTTCATCATCAAAACGAATATTGTTGTAGCCAACGACACAAGTGTTAGCTTGTTGGAACTGCTGTAAAATATTAAAAATAAATTGATTTTCAAACTCACCATGTTGTAACGCATACTGTGGTGTGATACCAGTGACGAGACAAGCTTCTGGCGCTGGCAAGTAATCATTAGGTGGTCGGCAATACCACTGGTAAGGTTCTGAAATAATATTTAAATCAAGATCAGTGCGAATACCTGCAAACTGCGAAGGGCGGTCTGTACCTGGATTCAATCCGAAGGTTTCATAGTCATGCCATAATAGGCTCGGAGATACTTGATTCATAATATTTACCCGTAATTAATGTCGTTATATTGTGTCTAATTTACTATTAAAAAGCGAATCAATTGAGATGAATGTTATTGAAAAGTAAGTTTAATTGGTTAATTTACTTACGCTTTAGATGCTATCTAATAAAATAGCGGCGACGATTTAATCACTAATCCCATCTTTGTTATTTAGCGTTATCGATTTTTACTTTATTTATAAATGTTATCACTACTTGCAACTGCAAAAAATACAATCCGTAAAGCATAGTTCGAGTTTTTAAATAAATCGATTTTGTTGCTTTGTAAAATACAAACTACAGTTTTGCTTTGTTTAATAACAAATTGATGACCTAATGAAAGGTGACTTTCTTTTCATTTTTTATCGGTGAAATATATCGATGAGCGTATGTTTAGTAGTTCTCTGGAGTGAATATTAAGTTCATAGGAATATTATAGATTTTCCTGTTGTAAAATATTTTGTTTTAATAATGTTGCATTGATTACAGCATGGTTACAAAATTCACTTAAATTATTACACCGTTCTTACATATCAATTGATGCTAGATTTACACTTGTTTATTTTGAAGCTAATTGATTAAAGTGGGGTGTCTTAGTCTTTATTTATTTGGTTTGACTTGATTATTACTTTGAAAAAGTAACATGCTTAAACCTTAAACCTTAAACCTTAAACCTTAAACCTTAAACCTTAAACCTTAAACCTTAAACCTTAAACCTTAAACCTTAAACCTTAAACCTTAAACCTTAAACCTTGAACCTCGCATTTCGAATCTAGCATCTCAAACTCTAGATACAAAAAAGCTCATACCGAAGTATAGGCTTGATAACAAAATTTAGTAGTTTGTCTTGTTTAGAGATAAGAGCAACTAGGTCTAGCACTTTGTTTGTTTTTATCTAGTTCGATTTCGTTGTTACTTTGAAAAAGTAATATGCTCAAACATTAAACCTCGCATTTCGAATCTAGCATCTCAAATTCTAGATACAAAAAAGCCCATACCGGAGTATAGGCTTGGTAACAAAATTTAGTAGTTCGTCTTATTTAGAGATAAGAGCAACTAAGGCTAGAACTTTGTTTGTTTTTATCTAGTTCGATTTCGTTGTTACTTTGAAAAAGTAATATGCTCAAACATTAAACCTCGCATTTCGAATCTAGCATCTCAAACTCTAGATACAAAAAAGCCCATACCGAAGTATAGGCTCGATAACAAAATTTAGTAGTTCGTCTTATTTAGAGATAAGAGCAACTAAGTCTAGAACTTTGTTTGAGTAACCGATTTCGTTGTCGTACCAAGATACAACTTTAGCGAATTTGTCAGTTAGAGATAGGCCAGCTGCAGCATCAAATACTGAAGTTTGGATTTCACCGATGAAGTCTTGAGAAACAACAGCTTCGTCAGTGTAACCTAGAACACCAGCCATTTCGTTTTCAGAAGCACGTTTCATTTCTGCACAGATTTCTTCGTATGTAGCAGCAGTTTTTAGGTTAACAGTTAAGTCAACAACAGAAACGTCAGCAGTTGGTACACGGAAAGCCATACCAGTTAGAAGACCGTTTAGCTCAGGAATTACTTTACCTACAGCTTTAGCAGCACCAGTTGAAGATGGGATGATGTTTTGAGAAGCACCACGACCACCGCGCCAATCTTTAGCAGATGGACCGTCAACAGTTTTTTGAGTTGCAGTAGTTGCATGAACAGTTGTCATTAGACCTGATTCAATACCCCATTTATCGTTAAGTACTTTAGCGATAGGTGCAAGACAGTTAGTAGTACAAGAAGCGTTAGATACGATATCTTGACCAGCGTAGTCAGCGAAGTTTACGCCGTTAACGAACATTGGAACGTCGCCAGAAGGACCAGTTAGAACAACTTTTTTAGCGCCAGCAGTGATGTGCTTACGAGCTGTTTCGTCAGTAAGGAAAAGACCAGTTGCTTCAGCAACTACGTCTACGTCAACTGCATCCCATTTTAGATCTTCAGGGTTACGCTCAGCAGTTACACGTACTGTGTTACCGTTTACGATTAGGTTACCGTCTTTAACTTCAACAGTACCGTTGAAACGACCGTGAGTTGAGTCATATTTAAGCATGTAAGCCATGTATTCAACGTCGATTAAGTCATTGATTGCAACAACTTCAACATCAGCACGTTCACATGCTGCACGGAATACGAAACGGCCGATACGACCGAAGCCGTTAATACCTACTTTAATTGTCATTTTATTTTTCCTTATGGATGTTTGATTTTTTTAACTTGTCATCATTATAAATACCTTTGGCACTTAAGATTTGATGTTAGTCAAGTTATAAGCTCTAAAAAATACTTTTCTTGCTCACTATTTCGTTAATCAGCTGATAGTATTTTTTTGAACTAATATCACAGTAATTAAATTACTAGGGCATATTAAGGGCAATTCTCGATAAAATAAAGAAAAACCATCATTAAACTACTAATTCTCGCACTATTTTAGGTTTTTAATTAAGTCAATAGCTAACTGTAACTAGTTCAATAACCTTATTTCATAAAATAGAATTTTTTGTTTGTTATCTGTAACTTTTATTTAATTTCTGAAAGTCTTGCTCTATTTGATGATTGTTTTTAATGCATGTGAATCGCCAGGTTTTAGAGAATAACCAGGATCTGCAGTAATAGCTGACTCAATACAAAGCATGGTTTGATAGCCATCATCAGGCATATCAGCAAAGGCTTTAGCACCTTCAATCCATGGATTCCAAACAACTACGGAGTCATTTCCTTCGTTACTGACCGCGATGGTTCGCTTATAAGCATCATCATTAACTACAATCGCACCGTCACTTTTTTCATAGATAGAGTCAATAGGGCGATCAATGTTAAGTACTTGCTGGCTTTTTTTAGCTTGATTATTTTGTAATGAGTCGGTGTAGTTTGCTGCCAGGCCTGTCACTGTACATTGTCGATGATCCGCAATATGTAAATAAGTATGTAATGCACCACTATAATTAAAAGGCGTATCGCCAGTGTTTTCAGTGACTAATGTTAATTCAATATGATCTGTTAAAGATGCTTTTAAGGTTAAGTTGAAATCGTGTGGCCATATTGCTTTGGTTTGTTGGCTTGCTTCTAACAAAAACTCAATATCAATACCTAGATCGGTGATGTTAATTGTTGATAACGTCCACTCACTGGTACGCGCAAAACCATGTGAAGCTAATCCATTTTGTTTACTTTTTTCTGTATTTCCAAACCAAGGCCAACAAATTGGTACTCCACCTCGGATTGCTTTTTTAGAGTCATAGATTGCAGTTTTGCTCAAATAAATAAGTGGCGCTGCATTTTTAGCTTGAAAATGAACAAGGTGTGCACCGTATAAACTAAAGGCAGCATCAAATTTTTTATGCTTTAAAATGATAAATTCAAAACCATTTTGATCAATTTCAATACTTATATGTTCATTTAATGTTCTGATTGTCTTAAGTTTTAAATGTGAAATCATATTGTTTCCTATGTAATGAATAATATACAGCACAGTTATTATATTTAACTTCTCACCAGCAAAATTGATTAAAAATAATAAAACTCAGTTTTTACTATAAGTTAAATTATATATTTATTTATCCAACGAACTTGTTTTATCAGTTATATTTTATGCAATGAGGATATTTGAGTGATTAAGTCATTGCAAAACTTCGTCATTAGTTAAATACTCATTTTAACGTGTCAATATGACAGTAAGTTAATTTATATAGATAGGTGTTTTATGAATAGTCCTGCATTAGAGTCGTTTATGCAACTCAAGGGAATAAACCAGCATTTTGTTGATGCATGGGGAAATCCAGCGACAGTTACCGAAGACAAAATCAAAAAGCTGATTAATCACATGGGAATTGATGCTGACGATGAAGCTGCATTGATGGACTATTATCAACAGCAAGAACTGCAACACTGGTTATCGATTTTAGCACCTGTTACCGTTTTGCAAGAAGCAGGAAGCTACCCGTTAGAAGTACATTTACCTATCGACTTTGTGACAGATCCGCTTATCTACAGAATTACTACAGAAGACGGCCTAGAAATTGATACGTCATTAACTGCTACAGATTTCCCTTTAATGGGTAATAAAGAAATTAATGACATTGAATTTCAGTTATACGAAGTTGTAATAGCTGTGCCTTTGAATATCGGTTATCACCGTTTGACCTTATTAGAAGAGGGCAATGATGAACCACTTGCTGAGATGTCATTAATTATTACACCTACAAGTTGCTTTACACCTGAAGTTATCCAACAAGGTAAAAAACTTTGGGGGACCAGTATTCAGTTATATTGCTTGAAAAGTGATACAAACTGGGGTGTTGGTGATTTATCTGATTTAAAAGAGTTATTACAGAAAACGGCTGAAAATGGCGGAGACTTCATTGGATTAAATCCTATTCATGCATTAAACCCTTCACAGCCTGAGCAAGCAAGTCCTTATAGTCCTTCTTCTCGTCAGTGGTTAAATATTATTTACACAGATATTACCGCTGTGCCAGAGTTTCAATATTGCGAATCATTACAAAAGCAATTTGCAAGCGATGCATTTCAATCAACACTCGCTAGTTTACGTGAAACCGAATGGGTCGATTATGAACCGGTGACAAAAATAAAATTGTCCGCATTACGTGAATTATTTGATTGCTTAGTGAAAAGTGATGATGACAGTCATAATGTACAACAGTTAAAGCGATTTGATGCTTTCAGCCAATATGTCGTTGATAAAGGAGAAGCCTTAAAACAACAAGCAGCCTATGATGCATTACGTTTTAAATTTTTGTCAGAAGATAAAAATGCGTGGGGCTGGCCAGCGTGGCCTGAAGCATTTCAATCTTTTTCAAACGAAGCAACACAACAATGGTGTGCTGATAATCAACAAGAAATTTTATTCTGGTGCTATTGCCAATGGGTAACCGAAGCACAATTAGCCGAAGCTGATCAACTAGCACAATCTCTGGGTATGTCGCTTGGTCTATATCGTGATCTCGCGGTTGGCGTCGGAAAGAGTGCAAGTGATATCTGGGCTAATCATGACTTATATTGTGAAAATATTAGCATCGGTGCTCCACCAGATGTATTGGGGCCTCTGGGACAAAGTTGGGGGCTACCACCCTGGGCTCCAGATCAGCTTTATCAATCTGGCTACCAGCCGTTTATTGACTTGCTACAAGCAAATATGAGCTATTGCGGTGCATTACGTATTGACCATGTGATGGCTTTACTCCGCTTGTGGTGGGTGCCAGAAGGTGAGACTGCAGATAGCGGTGCTTACATTTATTACAATGTATATGACATGCTTAACATTTTAGCCTTAGAAAGCGTACGTAACCAATGCTTAGTTATTGGTGAAGACTTAGGCACCGTTCCAGAAGGCATGGATACTTTATTACAAGAAGCAGGTGTATATTCCTATAAAGTATTCTTTTTCGAACAAGCACCGGATGGTGGATTTATTTCTCCTAACCACTATATACAACAAGCAATGGCAACATTATCAACACATGATATGCCAACCATTAAAGGCTACTGGCATTGTGAAGACCTTTATTTAGGCCGCGAGTTAGGCCTTTATCCTGACCAAGCAGTATTTGAGCGATTATTAAATGATCGAGTTGTTGCTAAGCAACAAATTTTAAATAGTTTACACGGTCATCATTCTATTCCTGATGACCTTTACCATGATGCAAATAATACAGGTATGGATAAACAGCTAAATTTCAAGTTACAACAACATCTTGCAGCAGGGAATGCGTCATTATTGAGCCTACAATTAGAAGACTTCTTAGAAATGGATCAACCTGTTAATGTACCTGGTACGAGTGATGAATATCGAAATTGGCAACGTAAACTCTCACATAACATAGAGACAATTTTTGCCGATAAAGACATTATTTCTTTATTAAAGCAAGTAACGGAAGCTAGGTCTTGTTAAGTGTAAGACAGTAAATAATTTTTGATTAGGTAATGGATATGACTAAAAAAAATGTGGAAAAACCAGTAGCAGATAAAAATAAAAAGCAGCCAAAAACAAACTTGGTTAAAGATATTGAATCGCAGAATAAGTTAGTGGCAACCCCATTAAAGTCAACATTATTAACAAAATTAGAGAAAGCGAATCTAGCTAATCCTTTTGAAACCTTAGGCTTAATTAAAAATATAGATAAGTCAGGATATCTGTTGAGAGTTTGGTTACCTGATGCAAAGGCAGTGGAGTTTGTCGCTCTGGATGATTCAAATAATGCAGGGCAGTTAATTAATGTCTACGACGCAGGATTATTTGAAATTAATTTACCGGACGCGACTGAGCCTTTTGTTTACAAGCTGATCGCCACTTATGCTCATGACAAACACCAAGTTATTGATCCCTACCAGTTTCATGATATCGCATTTGAAGGCTTGTCGACTCTACATGAAGCACCACAAAATGTATATCACACCTTAGGTGCTCAACTTAAAACGATAAACGTTAATGGCGTTTCTATTAGTGGTGTGAGGTTCATTGTTTATGCACCGAATGCAAGTAGTGTAAGCCTTATTTCAGAGCATAACTTTTGGAATGGGCAACATCATCCTATGCAAAAAAGTTGGTGTGGGCATTGGGTACTATTTATTCCTGGTTTAAGTGCGGGTTGTGCTTATAAATATGAACTAAAAGATGCCGCAGGCCATCGTTTACCGCATAAAGCTGACCCTGTTGGTTTTCAAGCTGAACAATATCCTTCTCATGCATCGATTGTCGTTGACCATCAGCGCTATCAATGGAACGACCAAGCATGGCGTGATTCACAAGTCGGTGATAAGCGTTACGCACCGATGAGTATTTACGAAGTTCACCTTGGTTCATGGAAACGTAAGAGAGAGAACGGTGAGGATCGTATGCTCACTTATCGTGAGTTAGCGGAAGAGTTATTACCTTATTTATTAGGGATGGGCTACACGCACCTTGAAGTCATGCCTATCTCTGAATTTCCTTTTGATGGTTCTTGGGGTTATCAGCCAGTTGGCTTGTTTGCTGCAACCAGTCGTTTTGGTGATGCTGACGACCTTAAATACTTCATCGACCAATGTCATCAAGTTGGGTTAGGGATCATTATTGATTGGGTACCTGCTCATTTCCC
Organism: Psychromonas arctica; assembly: GCF_036697365.1. Taxonomy (GTDB): domain Bacteria; phylum Pseudomonadota; class Gammaproteobacteria; order Enterobacterales; family Psychromonadaceae; genus Psychromonas; species Psychromonas arctica_A. The sequence continues at coordinate 28,843 of NZ_JBAHZA010000001.1, read as the reverse complement.
TGCTGATCCACATGGCTTATCACGTTTTGATGGTACTCCTCTTTATGAATATGAAGATCCACGTCGTGGCTGGCACCCAGATTGGAACTCTTACATATATGACTTTGGGCGTGATAATGTTCGTCAATTCTTAGTAGCAAGTGCCTTAATATGGCTAGATAAGTTCCACGTCGACGGTTTGCGTGTAGATGCAGTTGCTTCAATGTTGTATTGGGACTATTCACGTGATGAAGGCGAATGGGTACCTAATGTGGATGGTGGTAATCATAACTACGAAGCGATTAGCTTACTGAAATGGTTTAATGAAGAAGTGTATGGACAATTTCCAAATGCCATGACTATTGCCGAAGAATCAACCTCTTTCACTGGTGTATCTAAACCCACCTTTGAAGGTGGCTTAGGATTTGGCTTTAAGTGGAATATGGGGTGGATGCATGATTCATTAAATTATATGTCGCAAGATCCTATGTACCGCAAATATCATCATCATGAGATGACCTTTGCCATGGTATATCATTATAACGAGCATTTTATTCTGCCGTTATCACATGATGAAGTAGTACATGGTAAAAAAAGCTTATTAGATAAAATGCCCGGTGATGAATGGCAGACAGCTGCTAATTTACGTGCTTACATGGGGTATATGTATGGTCACCCAGGTAAAAAGTTAAATTTTATGGGCTCTGAGTTTGCACAAAGCCGTGAATGGAACCACGACCAGAGTTTAGATTGGGGTATTTTAGAGTTTGAAAAACATAAAGGTCAGCAGCAGCTTATATCTGATCTCAATTACTTTTATAAAACTAATCCCGCTATGTATGAATCAGATTATCAACCTCAGGGTTTTGAATGGTTAGATCATAGTGATGATCACAACAGCATTATTTCGTTTGTTCGCTATAATTTAGACAAAAGCCAATATGTGATTTGTGTTTCTAATTTCACACCTGTGCCGCGTCAAATGTACCGAATTGCAGTGGATGAAATAGGCCATTATGAAGTCGTTATTAATACCGACAGTGAATATTATTGGGGTAGTAATTACCAAATGGGCGAAAAAATGGGGGTGTTTATTAGTGAAGCACATCCATGGCAAGGAAAAGAACATTCGATAGTAGTTAATTTACCACCATTATCAACGGTGTATTTAAAACGAAAGGGTGCTTAAATGTCTAAACATGAGATTGAAATTGAGATAGCCAGTCAACATCATCAGCAATCATTGTTCACTGCCAGTAAAGGTAATAGTTTTCCTCTAGGCGCAACCCTAGATGAAAAAGGCTGTAACTTTGTAGTGCATAGTCAAGGTGGTCAATCTGTTGAGTTATGCTTGTTTGATAAGCATGAAAAACAAATTGATAGTTACTCACTAACTTCATCTCATTCTCATTTATGGCACATTCATTTAGCAGGTATTAAAGCTGGTCAAGCATATGGTTACCGAGTTGACGGTGAATTTAAGCCTGCTAATGGATTATTTTTTAATAAAAATAATCTGCTTATTGACCCTTATGCAAAAGCTTTAAATAAAGTACAGCATAGCTTTGTACAGGCTCAAAGTGACCTCGATGATAATTATGTTGCTAAGTCTGTGGTGGTGGACAACGACTTTGATTGGCAGGATACCGAGAAGCCAAATATACCCGATGAAGATCGTATTTTGTATGAACTGCATGCTAAAGGCTTTACCCAAACAAATTCAAAAATCCCCCTAGCCATGCGTGGTAAATATCTTGGTTTATCGCACCCAGAAAGTATTAAGCATTACCAATCACTAGGCGTAACTAGTTTACAAATTATGCCAGTGTTTAGTTTTATGAGTGAACCTCGTTTAAGTGATCTTGGTTTAACAAACTATTGGGGTTATAACCCTATTAATTTCTTTTCCCCAGAACCGCGTTACAGCCAATATAATGCTGTTACTGAATTTAAAACCATGGTTAAGGAGCTTCATGCGGCGAATATTGAGGTTATTTTAGATGTTGTATTTAACCATACCGCAGAATCTGGTGCAGATGGCCTAGTACTAAGCTTAAAAGGCTTTGATAATCGTCAATATTATTGTTTTGATAGCAATAAACAGGGGATTGACTTCCAACGTTATAGTAATCATTCTGGTTGCGGAAATACGGTGAATATCGACTACACATGGTCATTAAAAATGACGCTAGATGCACTTCGTTACTGGGTAACTGAGATGCAAGTGGATGGTTTTAGGTTTGATTTGGCAGTCACTTTAGCCCGTGAACCATCTGGATTCAGTGAGCGAAGTGCATTTTTTAAAGCATTAATGCAAGATCCTATTTTAAGCCAAGTCGTTTTGATTGCTGAGCCTTGGGATATTGGTCCAGGCGGTTACCGTTTAGGTGCTTTTCCTGAACAATGGAAGGAATGTAATGACAGGTATCGTGATACCATTCGTTCGTTTTGGCGTGGAGACACAGGTAAAGTTTCAGAAGTTGCAACGCGCCTTTTAGGGTCGCATGACTTTTTCCCAAGTAAGTTCAGAACCAATACAACTAGTGTCAATTATATCTGCTATCACGATGGTTTTACCTTGGATGATTTGGTGTCATTTCAGGAACGTCATAATCAAGCAAATGGTGAAAATAACCGTGATGGGCATGGCCATAATTTATCAGAAAATTATGGTTGTGAAGGGCCGACAGAAGATCCACGAATTAATCGCCTTAGACAACAACAAAAACGTAATATGATTGCGACTTTGTTTTTATCACAGGGAACACCGCATTTTTTATCTGGTGATGAAATGGGCAATCACCAATCGGGTAATAACAACGCATATTGTCAGGATAATCAAATTAGTTGGATTAACTGGGATAGATCCGAGGACGATCAGTTATTGCTTACTTTCACCACTAATATGATTGCATTACGTGCTCAATCTCGCTTATTTGGTGGTTTAAACTTAAACGATAATGATCCTGAAAGTGATATTGTGACTTGGTACCATCCTGATGGTTACTTAATGGAAGAGGTAGACTGGCATGCGTCAAATTCACAAGCGATTGCGTTATCTTTAAAGGAAGGAAAAGCGGATGGCGAGCATTGGTACTTAATTTTAAATGCATCAAGTTATCAAATTGCTTGTGAACTACCTGATTTATCGAATAATAAGATTTGGCGTAAAGTATTAGATACAAGTTGTGCAAATGGTGCACTGGTAAACGATAATTCGCAGGAAGCTTCAATCCACGCTAAAGCACATTCGACAATACTATTTGAAGCCCAAAATAACGATAAAAAGTGAGTAAGCGCACTTTTAGAAAGATGTTCTTTCTAAAATGCTCATATCGCTTAAAACAGTACTAGATAATTTTAAACAAATAAATATACTCATCGCATTGAATCTAAAGTAGTACAAGGTAAAAAGTGTGGCTAATATTAATGAGTATGCAAAAAATATCACTCCTGAACTCTATCAAAAACTTAGTACCGCGGTGGAAACCGGAAAGTGGCTTGATGGTGCCGCTTTGACTGATGAACAAAAAGCGCATTCACTGCAGTTAGTGATGGCTTATCAAAAACACTTTAATATCGACCCTGATCATTTTACTATTGCGCAAAATGGTGAGATCCATATGCAATCGAAAAAAGAGCTAAAGAAACAGTTTGCTCAAACTGATGAGAATGATGATCTTCATTTACTAAACTTGTAAAAAGTCATGCAACTCCACTGAGAATGACAGTTTTTTGCAACGAAACCTTATGAAAAATACCCTGTCTATTATGATAAAATACCCTGTCTATTATGATAAAATAGACTTATGTAAAGGTACTTTAAACTGCCATTGTTAAGCAGTGATAATATGCATCACCGCTTTCATTAATAATATTGGTCTTAACTTTGTCATGAGCCGATATTTATCATTTCCTCATTAAGCTGTATTTAAGCTAGTTGTTTAATGAGTTTTTCTAGCGACACTCAAACTGAACAACGATTTGTCAGTTTTAATTGAATTAAGTGAGTATTATGAATTTATCATTAATTAAAGATGAGCTCGAAGAAGCACAAACCGTGCTATCTGCCTTCCTATCAGATCAAAACAACTTACAACATATTGAAGATGCCGCGACATTACTAGCAGATTCCTTTAAAAACGAAGGCAAAGTATTAGCCTGTGGTAATGGTGGTTCTCATTGTGATGCGATGCACTTTGCTGAAGAACTAACAGGTCGTTACAGAGAACATCGACCATCTTACCCTGCGATTGCTATTTCAGATCCAAGTCATATTTCATGTGTGGGTAATGATTACGGTTATGACCAAATTTTTGCGCGTTATTTGCAAGGTGTAGGGCGTCGTGGTGATGTACTTTTTTGTTTATCTACTAGTGGCAACTCAGAAAATATTCTAAAAGCAATTGAAGTTGCCAAAGAAAAGGGCATTAAAGTGATTGCGTTAACCGGCAAAGACGGCGGAAAAATGGCTGGTCTTGCTGATGTTGAAGTACGTGTGCCACATTTTGGCTTTGCTGACCGTATCCAAGAAGTACATATTAAGATCATTCATATCCTGATCTACTTAATTGAAAAGAAGATGGCTTAGGTTACTAGAAAATGTGTGAATTATTAGGCATGAGTGCCAATGTCCCAACGGATATCTGTTTTAGCTTTAGTGGTTTAATAAGACGTGGTGGGGCTACCGGGCCTCATAAAGATGGTTGGGGTATTACTTTTTACGAAGGTAAAGGTTGCCGGAGTTTTAAAGATCCTCAACCGAGTTGTGATTCTAAAATTGCTGAGTTGGTGAAGCAATATCCTATAAAAAGTAAATCGGTGATCAGCCATATTAGGCAAGCTAATCGAGGCGGAGTGAGTTTAGAAAATACACACCCGTTTATTCGCGAGTTATGGGGACGTAATTGGACTTATGCGCACAACGGTCAACTTAGTGGTTATGAAAGCTTAGAAATGGGATACGCTAACCCAATTGGCCAAACTGATAGTGAACGTGCTTTTTGCTGGATTATTGATAAGTTACACAAAGAATATCAACAGCAACCTGAAGATATGTTAAGTATGTTTAAAAAGGTAGCTGATTACGCTGACCATTTAAAAACATTAGGTGTATTTAATATGTTATTGACAGATGGCGAGTATGTCATGTGTTATTGCACTAATAATTTGCATTGGATCACACGCCGAGCTCCTTTTGGTAAGGCACAGTTAATCGATGAAGACATGACAGTCGACTTCCAAGAAGAAACTTCTGATAGTGATGTGGTGACAGTGATTGCAACACGTCCTTTAACTAAAGACGAAGCGTGGACAAAAATGCAAGAAGGTGAGTTTTGTGTTTTCCATTTTGGTGAACGGGTATTGTAAATGTTAACACATTGAATATTAAGCATTAATTTGTACATATATTAATGCTTAATTATTTACCTCAAACTGATCTTCCGTTTAATTGAATAATCATCGCAATTTGTAAATGGCTAACTTATTAAAAGATATTTACAACTAAACCTACCTCGAAGGCTTCACCTCTTGAAAAAAAATAGCTTCTATTGACTTGGTCTCTGATCAGCAAGTAAAACTTGGGCTGCTCCTACCAATTTATTATCGAGTACTGTATGAAAATTACTAGCATTGAATAAATTACGTATAGAAAACGTTATTGACCTCATGAAAGTGAATGCTCAAAAAGCGCACAACACATTTCAGCTATCAGAGTCTTTGATAAAAATAGATAATAAAATGATTATTAAGTCATTTAGCTTCAAAAGCATCTCTACAAGGCAGTATTACTGGGGCTCTAACAGTTTAGCTATCTTAATTAATGATATCGAAATTAATAAAATCCACTTCATACGACATAACTAACATTTCCTTATTGCTATCTAGTTATGGTATAGATAGCGCCGTTTTTTAGCTTCGGCTCTTTTATCAAGATAAATATGTTGCGTATCCCAGATGTTAATAAAGGATTAATCGACTCAGTCGAATGGCCATGATGGCTTAATTATCTGAGTAACATATCAAGATTAAGAGATTAAATTTATGGAATACAAGGAATTATTATGACAGCAACTAAGCAAAAAATGTCATTAACCAAGAAAGTTTTAATCGGCATGGGAATTGGTATCCTAACTGGTTTTTTAATTCGATCTTTATTGGCTGATGTAGCATTTGTGCAAGATTACATTGTTAACGGATTATTTTATGTTGGTGGTAAGATCTTTATCGCTACCTTAAAAATGCTAGTAGTACCACTTATCTTTATCTCATTAGTTTGTGGTACAAGTAGTTTAAAGGATATGTCTACATTAGGTCGTCTAGGTGGTAAAACACTTGCTTTTTACATGGCCACTACAGCGATTGCTATTACACTTGCTATCTTCATGGCAAACATCTTTGAACCAGGTGTTGGTGTCGACTTAGCACAAGCAACAACCTATGCTGCCAAAGATGCGCCTTCGTTAGGTGATGTTATTATTAACATGTTCCCAACTAACCCAATTAACGCAATGGCTGCAGGCAATACACTACAGATCATTGTATTTGCTATCCTGTTCGGTATTGCAATTAGTGCTTCAGGCTCAGCTGGTGAGCGTATTGCAGCAATCTTCTTTGATCTGAATAAAGTGATCATGAAGCTGGTGGTCATGTTAATGAAGATTGCTCCATATGGTGTGTTCTTCTTAATGGCGAAGTTATTTAGTGAAATTGGTTTAGATGCGATCTGGAACTTGATTAACTACTTTTTAGTCATTACGGCAGCACTTGTTATCCATGCTGTGGTTACTTATAGCGCATTCTTTAAAGCTTTCACGGGTCTAAGTCCGGTTATCTTTTTCAAAAAAATGGAAACTGCAATTAGCTTTGCGTTTTCTACTTCATCATCTAATGCGACTATCCCTGCGACATTAGAAACTACGACTAAACGCCTTGGTGTTAACAATAAAGTAGCGTCATTCACTGTGCCACTAGGTGCGACCATCAACATGGATGGTACCGCTATTATGCAAGGTGTTGCGACAGTATTTATTGCTCAAGCATTTAATATTGATCTCACAATATCTGATTACATTGCTGTTATCTTAACGGCTACCTTAGCTTCAATTGGTACTGCTGGTGTACCTGGAGTGGGGATTATTATGTTAGCGATGGTATTAAACCAAGTAGGCCTTCCTGTTGAAGGTATTGCAATGTTACTTGGCGTTGATAGATTGGTTGATATGATTCGAACTGCAGTTAATATTACTGGTGATAGTGTCGTTACTTGTATTGTTGCTAAGTCTGAAGGTGAGATGGATATTGATGTATTCAAAGATCCTAATGCAGGTAATAAGGAAGAAGTTGAAGAACTTGTTTCAACTAAAAATAGTTAATAGTGACGCTATTTTTAACTAAATTTAAGCCCAGTTAGTTAACTGGGCTTTTTTTATGGGTTAACTAAAAGCATCAATGATACTGCAATTTGCTTGTTCATTACCTGGACATTGTTGGGTTATTTTTTTTAGTTGATTGACTATCGATTGCTGTTGCTTAATGCGAAGCTCTATCTCCTGAATTTTTTGTAGTGCAATAGACTTCACGTCTGCACTGTTTCTATGTTCATCTTCAGATAACAATAATAGCGCCTTACATTCTTTAAGATTGAAACCCGCTTGTTTGCTTTTATAAATGAAATGCAATTGTTGCAATATCTCCTCAGGGTAGAAGCGGTAGTCATTTTCCTCTCTTGGTGGAGCAGAAATGAGGCCAATGGTTTCATAGTGTCGAATTGATTTAACAGATAAACCTGTTTCTTTTGCTGCTTGGCTGATTGATAACATAATCATTTCCTATATTGCTCTTAACCGTATGCTTTAATAACACACGGTTAATAAACGTAACCTTTTAGGTTATTTTAAACGAGTACGCTTTAGTAGCAATGAATTGCTCAACACAATTAAGCTCGATGCACTCATTGCAATGGCGGCAATAGAAGGGCTTAAATAGCCTAATGCTGCTGCGGGTATCGCTAATGCGTTAAAAATAAATGCCCAGAATAAGTTTTGACGAATCGTTGTCCAAGTTGCTCGAGATATTTTCATGGCCATTGCAATGAGTTGTGGATCGTCATGCATCAATGTCATCGAAGCAGTTTGCTTCGCTACATCACTGCCTCCACCCATTGCAATACTAACATCGGCTTGCGCAAGAGCTGGCGCATCATTAACACCATCACCAACCATGGCTACTAACCCGTCTTTTTGTAAGAGTGATAGTTGCTGTAACTTTTGCTCAGGTGTTTGTTCAGCATAAAAGCTATTAATACCTAATTCTTCACTCATCGCTTGCACAACACTGTGTTTGTCACCACTGATTAAAGTCGTTGTTATATCCAACTCTTTAAGTTCACCGATAGCTGTGTGACTTTCAGGACGAAGTTCGTCCGCAATACTAAAGAATCCTAATAAAGAGTCAGCATAACATACGTAAATAACGTTCTGATCAGCGGCTATGTTGATTTTATGATTTGCTAATTGTTGCTCAACGTTAATATCAAAGTGGCTTAATAACTTACGATTTCCCACTAATATATCTTGTTCTTTAAAGCGCCCATGCAAGCCTTTGCCATGTATGTTTTGTGGCTGACTTATTTGCTCTGCAGTAATATCCATTTCATTACAGTATGCAATAACAGCTTTAGCAATAGGGTGCTTACTTGATTGCTGCATCGCTAATAAAAAGGGTAAAAACTGTGAATCAAAAGCGGTCACATCATCTATCGCAACCTGGCCTTTTGTCAGCGTACCTGTTTTATCAAAAGCAATATGCTTTAGCTTATGAGCAAGCTGTAGTGTATTAATATCTTTAATTAAAATACCTTTTTGCGCGGCCAACCCTGTTCCAACTACCATTGCCGTTGGAGTGGCTAAACCAAGTGCACAAGGGCAAGCAATCACTAATACAGCAACACTGTGCATTAAAGCCTGCTCTAAATCGCCAGTCGTAAACATCCAAACAGTAAAGGTCATAGCTGCAATGAGCAGAACAATAGGAACAAAAATAGCACTGACCTTATCTACTAATTGTAAAATCGGAGCTTTACTCATTTGTGCTGATTCAACCAGTTGAATAATATTATGCAATTTCGTTTGTTCATTGACTGCAGTGGTTTTAATTAATAACGTGCCGTCGCCATTTAACGTACCCGCAAATACTTGAGCATCTTGTTGTTTCTGAATAGCGGCGCTTTCACCGGTTAATAATGATTCATCTATGTAGCTATTGCCTTCGATAACGATACCATCAACAGGCACTTTATCGCCTACAGCTACTTGTACTATGTCATTAACTTGTACCTCTTCTATCAGCGTTCGTTTGAAGGTCTTACCTTTTTTAACTAGCGCATCTAAGACCTGCAATTGACTTAATGCATTAATGGCTTTACTGCTCGCCTGCTTTGCTCGAAATTCTAAATATTTACCTAAGCGAATTAATACAATGACTAAGCTGCTGGTTTCAAAGTACAGGTGTGATGGTGTATTGCTTAAAAGGAGGAATAAGCTGAAAAAATAAGCCGCAGAAGTACCTAAAATAACAAGTACGTCCATATTAGCCGAGCCTCCTTTCAGACTATTCCAAGCGCCTTTATAGAAGCGAGCGCCTATAATAAACTGAAGCGGAGTAGCAAAAGCAAACTCTACCCAAGGTGATAATAAAGGGGTATCACTAAATAGCATATTAATCATTGCTGCCCAAAACGGCAGGCTGAGTAATAGGGCAATAACCAGACTCATATTTTCTTTGCGTTGTTTTTCTCGTTCTGATTTTTGTTTATTTTGTAATTGCTGTTGAGTAGTGATCGCGACTTTATGTGTTAAAGGATAAGGACTTAGTGCTATCAACTCTGTAATAAACTGTTTAGTTGAAATACCTGCAAAGGTATTTATCTGCAATGTTTTAGTTGCAAAGTTAGCCGTTGCATCGATCACTAAATGGTGAGATTTGATCGCTTTTAAAGTGCTTTCTACACAGCTAGAGCATGACCATTCTGCTTCAAACTTAATCGTTTGATGATCTGTTTGATATCCTTTTTCAGATAGTACTTCCATTATCATAGTAGCCAAAGGACGTTTATTATTGTTCTCATCAAATGTTAATGTTGCCTTTTCCGTTGCAAGATTAACCTGAGATTCAATACCTTCAATCCTATCAAAGGCTTTGTTAAGGTTAGTTGCACATGATCCACAGTGCATACCATAGACAGGAAAAGTGATGGTGTTTGGGTTATTCATTGTTACCCTCCTATACTAATCGTATTAATTCGTATTGTTGTCGAAGTCGTAGTGAAAGGTTAACCCTTACCCTAAGGGTAACGTCAACATAAGTCAGAAAATTATTAGTTACTTTATCTGCGCTTTACAATAAACTGTTTATAAATACAGTTGTTTGTTGGTTTTAAGTTACTCACGTTTAGTTCACTGAATAAGGTGTTTTTTGAATTATTTTATAGTTAGGTTTTTTGAAAATGTCTAAAGAAGCGCTAAAAGCGGTTATCTCAACTGTTGCAGAGCAGCAAGCTATGCGAAAAATAATTCATATTGATATGGACTGTTTTTATGCCGCAGTAGAGATGCGAGATAACCCTTCATATCAAGATATTCCACTAGCGATCGGCGGTAAAAGCCAACGTAGAGGAGTGCTATCAACCTGTAACTACCTTGCTAGAGAGTTTGGCATTCATTCCGCTATGCCAGTATTTAAGGCGAAACAATTGTGCCCAGATTTACTGGTAGTGCCAGGAAGAATGGCGGTATATGTTGAGATATCGCAAAAGATTCGGGCTATCTTTCACCGTTATACGCACCTTGTTGAACCTCTATCGTTAGATGAAGCCTTTTTAGATGTCACTGATTGCAGTTTATTCCAAGGCTCTGCTACCTATATTGCAGAAGATATTAGACGAGCTATTCAACAAGAGCTCAATCTCACTGCTTCTGCAGGTGTTTCTTATTGTAAATTTCTTGCAAAAATAGCTTCTGATGAAAATAAACCCAATGGGCAATTTGTGATCAGCCCTGAGCAAGCACCAAACTTTATTGCCTCGCTACCATTAAAGAAGATACCGGGTGTGGGTAAAGTTGCGCAAGGGCATTTAGCTGAAAAAGGGTTAGTTACTTGTGCAGATGTCGCACAGTATCCTGAACAAGCATTATTACTCACCTTTGGGAAATTAGGGAAATCATTATTAGCTTACAGTAAAGGTATTGATAACCGCGAAGTACAGCCGAATAGAGAGCGCAAGTCAGTAGCTGTGGAGCATACTTTTGAACATAATTTATTAACCGAAGAACAATGTTTATTAAAACTAGCTGATTTTTATCAAGAGTTGACCGAACGTGTCGAAAAACATTTATCAAAGAAAGTGATCACTAAATTAGGCGTAAAATTGAAATTCAGTGATTTTACAATCAAGAGTAGCGAGCGAAAGTATTCACAGTTAAATCAGAGTATTTTTGAACAATTGTTACACCAGTTGATTATTGCTAATCCCGATAAGCCGATTCGATTATTAGGAGTAAGCGTAGGGTTGAGCGAGAAGTCTAGCGAGCAATCCATTCAATTAAGCTTGATTGATGATTGATGATTGATCGCTAGGTCGTTACTTTTACATAGAAATGTTGCGCACACCTTCATAAATAAACTGAATAGCAAGTGCAGCTAAAATAACGCCCAAGAAGCGGCGTAAAATTTCATCACCCGTTTTACCAATAATCTTCTTTAGGTATTTTGAGCCAACCATGCCAACCATTGTAATAAGCAATACACTAACAATCGCTGCTGTTACAGATAACATGGTACTACCTGCTTCAGGTGGTTGCGAGTAAAGTAAAATAGCTAAAGTTAATGTGCCAGGCCCAGCCAACAGTGGAATAGACATTGGAAACACCGAAATATCTGCATTTTTGCCGCTACTAGAAAATTTAAGCTCCTGAGTAATCATCATAAAAGCAGTATAAAACAGCAGTAAGCCACCAGATATGCGTAACGAATTAATATTGATCCCTAGCTGGGAAAATAGGGTTTCACCGTAGTTGCCAAATAACACTAATGTTACTCCGCTGATAATAATAGATTTAATCGCCATTAAATTACGGTGTCTTTGATCACTGCCTGCGGTAAGTGAATTAAAGATTAATGCAGATCCGATAGGGTCAATAATCACTAATAAACCTGTGATGGCATGAAGATATAACGCAAAATCCATTTTAAACTCTCTTTTTTATAATCGCTGGATGCGATGACCTCAAAGGTCGGATAGAAAAATGGCAGGGTATTAGCCTGCCATGGTATGAATTAGCTATGATGCTACCTTTAGAATATAAAGTGCGCAACACCTGCAATCACAGGTAAAGTAACTAATGTTCTTAAAATAAAGATAATAAACAATTCTGCGATATTAACAGGTATTTTACTGCCTAATAATAGTGCGCCTACTTCACTCATGTAAATTAACTGAGTAACTGACATTGCCGCAATAATAAAACGAGTCATATCAGATTCAATTGACGCAGCTAAAATAGATGGGATAAACATATCCGCAAAACCTACCACGATTGTTGTTGATGCTTGTTCTGCTTGAGGAATTTGTAATAGCTCAAGTAACGGGATAAATGGCATACCTAAGTAATCAAAAATAGGCGTGTACTCTGCAATAATCAACGCAATGGTACCTATCGCCATTACTACAGGTAGAACACCAAATACCATATCAATTACATTTTTAATGCCATCCTGAATAGTGCTCTTAATCCCTTTAGCTTGCTCTGCACGTGTTAAAGCTTGGTGAAATCCCCAAGACAGTAAATGATGCCCTTCTGGTGTTTTTTCATCACCTTCTTGGCGCGCTGTACCATCGATATAGAGATCTTTCTTGTTACGTAGCGGTGGTAGTTTAGGTACGATGATCGCAGCCACAATACCCGCTAAACAGACAGATAAGTAAAAAGGTAAAAATAAATATTCTAATTTAACCTGCGAAATAACTACCAATGAGAAAGTAATTGATACAGCTGAGAAAGTCGTACCGATAACAGCTGCTTCACGTTGAGTATAGAAACGCGATTCATACTGCTTACTGGTCATTAAAATACCTACGCTACCGTCACCTAACCATGACGCCATGCAATCAATAGCACTTCGACCAGGTAAATTAAATACCGGACGCATAATCTTAGTTAATAACGTGCCAAATAACTCTAATAAACCAAAGTTAAGTAAGAGAGGTAATAATAAACCTGCAAAAATAAATACACACAGTAAAACCGGCATAAGATCATTAAGCACTAACGCACCAGTATTACCTGAGTTAATCATTTCAGGGCCAATTCCCCAATACGTAGCAACAATAAATATTGCGCCTAACACTCGAATAATTAACCAAATAGGGCTCACATTCAGCAAGTCATTAATAAAAGGCGAGCGCTTTAAAATCGCTGGATTGGCAATTTTGCTTATTAAGCTCAGTATCGCTGTGATCAAAACAACGATGGTGACAATAAGCGTAATTGTGTCACCTAATAATGCTTGTAAGGCTTTAGAAATAATAGCAATCGGGATAGTCAATGCATCATTGTACTGGATAGGTGCCATAAACAATATTAACCCAATTAATGATGGGATAATGAACGTTAATATTGTGCTTAGCGTAAATGATTTTCTTTGTGTCACTCTGTTACCTTCATAAAATAGAGCCGTCAAAACGACTAAAATAGGGTGCAATGTTGCACAGCGGCGCAAGAGTACTTGCTTTGTATAGTGTTGTAAATCGGCAATTAACAGCAAATATTACGTAATATCAATAAAAGTTATGTTTAGGTTTTTGATTTACTTATTCAGAGGGAGTTAAGCTGAAATAGCGCTTTCTCAAAGCAATAAATAACAGATACTTACACAGTGATTAAAGCGATAAGGTTAGAATATGGGATCGATAGTTAGTTCTAATATATTTTAATACATAAATACCTATTTAGGGTTTATAATTTGAGTTAATTAATTCATAAACCTAATAAGAAAGATATTATGAGCAAAGAGCTAATTGTAGAGTCCGCTAACAATCTGAAAAAAGCATTGCCTTTAATGATGAAATATTCAGTGCCAACCACACCGAATAATTATGCTCTTTGGTATCACTATGTTGCTGAAAAAAATCCAGCGCTCAAAGAGTCGATGGATAAGTTACTGTCTGCAAGTGATATTTGTCCTCCAATACAAGCAGAGTCACTTTATCGTAAACATGTCAGCTCTACTGTAGAAAATGAAACGTGGGAGTTTCGTTCAACGCTCGAAAACATGATGACTCAACTGGATCAGCTCATTGGCGATACCCATTCCGATACGACTGAATTTCAACACTCTTTTGATAAAAATGTATCTAATATTGGTAAGGTCGAAGAAGAGGGCTGGTCAATAGAGGAAGTGGTGGGGTTATTAAAAAGCTTAGAAAAAGATGCAAAGCAGATGCGTAATGCAACTCAATTTTTTGGTAATAGCCTTGCATCAGCTAAAAGTGAAATTGGTACATTAAAAGGTCAACTAGAAGAATCACGTAAAGCTGCATTATACGACTCATTAACTGGGCTTCTTAACCGCCATGCCTTTGATACAGAATTAACAAGCTATCTGCAGTCTAACAGTGGTGGTTTTTCAATTATCCTTTGTGATATTGACCATTTTAAAAAGTTTAATGATACCTGGGGGCATCTATTAGGTGACCAAGTATTGAAAGCGGTCGGCCGTAAAATTAATGAAAGTATGCGTGACCAAAGTAGTGCATATCGTTTTGGTGGTGAAGAGTTTGTGATGCTGTTACCTAAAACCAATATCCGAATTGCTCGGCACTTTGCGGAGTCTATACGTAAAAAATTAGAAAGACTATCTTTAAAAGATAAGCGTTCGGGACAGATGATTAACAACATCACCGCTTCATTTGGTGTGGTGGAAAGTCAGCCGAATGAGAGCATAACAGAAGTGATCGCGCGTGCAGACGAATACCTCTATAAAGCTAAAAACTTAGGAAGAAACCGTGTTCTGCCTATTTAATATAGTTAAATTATAATAATCTAAATCATAATGTTACTTTACCATGTTATTTAGTGGTGCCACGTAGTGGTTAATGTTGAGTTTATGCAACAATACAATATTTAACTGCTTTGTTATACCAATTATATTAAATAAGTGATCTAAATTTTACGCAGGAAAAATGACTGAGTTCAAGGCGTGATTTAAGTTAAGTAGTTGCTCTACTTCCGAAAATTACAACGAAGAAATAAGTTATTTTAACAAGTAAAATAGATCAGTTAATTAGTGTGATTGGTATTATTGCTTTCACATATTCTTGAAATAGTTATATTGACTAATATAACGGAGTTTCATAAAGTAAGTTATAGGCATTTTGCTTAAGCTTTACCCTTTACTTTGTTATGCCATTAATAAGTTTATGTTAATGAGATAACACGCGTCCTTATATCAATCATATTAAATAAGTGAGCTGAACTTTACGGAATATTAGTTCTGTAAAATACAACAGAGCATTTATTAAATCTGATTGATTTTATTACTCTTACTTTAAAGGCCTTCTCCATGGAATTATACGGTAGCTACACTTCTCCTTTTGTTCGTCACTGTCGCATTGCACTATTACAAACTGAATTAGAGTGTGAGTTTCTTGAAATTGATGCTGCACAAAGTGCGACATTATCTCCGACTAAAAAAGTACCTCTTTTAGTCGATTGTGAATTAAAGCTGACCGATTCAACTTCTATCCTGACACACTTGTATGAACTAGTGGGAGAAGGGTTTCTAACAGATGTAGAAGAAGTTGAGTTATACAATATGACCAACACAGTATTAGATGCTTGTGTAAACTTAGTAATGCTAGAGAAATTTGATGGTATCACTGCAGATAAAAGTGTGTATCTGACACGTCAAGTTGGACGCATTGAATCAGGTTTAGCTGCTCTGAATGATAAAAGTCTTAGCCAAGCTTTGCCTTTATCACAAGCTGAGATGCGTTTGGCTATCTTCTTAGAATGGGCATTATTCAGGAATAAAATTAATTTAGATGCTTTTCCTGAATTGCAACAGTTACTGGATCTTGCTCAAACTGATGAACACTTTGCACAGACTGCGCCTAAAGAATAATAGAAGAAAAACTCATTAGCCGTAAAGTTAAGTAAATATTAGCTGTTAGGGATAAAAACTATATTAAAAAGGCATGTTACTCATTGAGTAACATGCCTTTTTCTTTGATAGGTATTAATAGCTTACACTTTAATAATTTTACAAGTGTTGGTGAAACCTTGTTGGATATTATCACCGTGCGTTAACAGAATTAAATCACCTTCAGCAATCAAGTTAGATGCTTTTAATGTTGTTAATGCATTTTCGATAAATTCGATACTGTTAGTCGTTGTAGACTCAAACTTAACGGGTGTCACACCACGGTATAAAGCGCAGTAGTTCAAGGTTTGTTGATTACTTGAAAGAGCGTAAATCGGTAGACCAGAACTTAAACGAGACATTAACAATGGCGTTGAACCTGATGCCGTTAATGCCACAATCGCTTTAACACCATTAGTATGGTTTGCCGCGAACATAGTTGTCATTGCTAGTGATTCACCTGGATCATCGAAAGTGTGATTGATACGGTGGTTAGAAACGTTAATACTAGGGTGTTTCTCAGCACCAACACAAACTTCACTCATCGCTTTTACAGTTTCAACTGGGTAATCACCAGCTGCTGTTTCACCAGATAACATCACTGCATCTGTACCGTCTAATACCGCATTCGCCACGTCCATTACTTCTGCACGTGTTGGCATTGGCGCGCTGATCATCGACTCCATCATCTGTGTAGCCGTAATAACAACACGATTCAATCGACGTGCAGTACGGATCATTTTCTTTTGCACACCAACTAAACGAGCATCACCAATTTCCACACCTAAATCACCACGCGCAACCATCACAACGTCTGACGCAAGGATGATGTCTTCTAGCGCTTCTTGTGTTTCAACTGCTTCAGCACGTTCAACTTTCGCAACGATCTTCGCAAAACTACCCGCTTCTTGTGCTAATTTACGAGCATAATGTAAGTCAGCACCATTGCGAGGAAAAGAAACAGCAAGGTAATCACAACCGATTTCAGCAGCTGTAAAGATATCTCGCTTATCTTTTTCTGTTAATGCAGCAGCAGATAAACCGCCACCTTGCTTATTGATGCCTTTATTATTTGAAAGGGGACCGCCAATGGTAACAACAGTGTGTACTTTGTTACCTTCAACAGATTCAACTTTAAGTTGAACACGGCCATCGTCTAATAATAAAACATCGCCCGTATCAACTTCTTGTGGAAGGGTTTTGTAATCTAAACCAACATGTTGTTGATTACCTTGGCCTTTTTCTACATCACTATCTAATGTAAATTTATCGCCAACAGCTAATTGGATTTTATTGTTTTCAAAAGTAGATACACGAATCTTAGGGCCTTGAAGATCGCCCATAATTGCTACTTCTTTACCAAGCTTAGCTGCGATTTCTCTGACTTGTTGTGCGCGTTTAATGTGGTCAGCTGCTTCACCGTGGGAAAAGTTCATACGTACCATATTGGCACCAGCTGCAATGATTTGCTCTAAATTATTACCACGGTCCGTCGCTGGGCCTAAAGTAGTAACTATTTTCGTACGTCTTGCCATGTTAACTCCTGTTACATATAAAAAATATAAGACTAAAAGGGGGTTAATAAATGCACCGTTATACTGTAATACTTTTAAAACGCTTCATCATTAGTTTTTTCAAAACGAGAGTCTTTTATACCCGCCTTTACCCTTTTTAAATTATCTCTAAACTTTGCACCACGGCGTAATGTAAAGCCAGTAGTGAGTACATCAATAAGAACTAGTTGTGCGATACGCGAAGACATCGGCATATAAATATCTGTATCTTCTGGTACACCTAAAGAAAGCACTAAATTACTTTGTTCTGCCAGTGGTGAATCTTCAGCTGTTAAAGCGATAACAAAGGCATCATTCTCACGTGCTAATTCTGCTATTTCCACTAATGGCTTAGTTCTACCCGTGTGTGAAATTAATACAATCACGTCACCTTCACTACCATTAATACAGCTCATACGTTGCATTACGATGTCATCGAAACAAGACACTGGAATATTAAAACGGAAAAACTTATTCAACGCATCATGAGCAACAGATGAAGATGCGCCTAAACCGAAGAAGGATATTTTGTTTGCTTGCGTTAACACGTCGACAGCGCGATTAATGAGGTTAGTGTCTAACCCATTTTTAGCTGCGTTCAAACAAGCCATAGTAGATTCAAAAATTTTCGAGGTATAAGCCTCCGGACCGTCATCTTCATTTACATTTCGGTTCACATAAGGCGTGCCATTGGCTAAACTTTGTGCTAAATGTAGTTTAAAATCTGGAAAACCCTTGGTATCTAAACGACGACAAAAACGATTAACAGTCGGTTCACTAACCTCTGCTATTTTGGCTAGGTTGGCAATGCTAGAATGAATCGCTGTTTCTGGGGATACTAAAATAGCTTCAGCTACTTTTCGCTCCGATTTACTAAAAGTATCAAGGTTTTTTTTAATTAACTCTAACGTATTCATAATATGTTCACTCAGCAAAAAGTTGGTGTTTAGTAATAGAAAATTTGTAACTAAAAATGAAATAAAACTACGTAAACAACCCGTAATATTTGCTAATCATTATAGAATAGCTAATATTTTATGTCATTTTATTACATTCGAATAATGTTTCAGATCAAATAATTAAAATTTAAATTAAAAAATTGAGAGGCAGATCTGTCTCTTATCTCATAAAAATATGAAAAAAGGCAGGAGTCGTATCATGTTATCAGTTGTTGTAGATGTTGGTGGCACCAATATACGTTTAGCAGTGTTAGATGTTGTGACCGGAGAAATAAGCAAAGTACGAGAATATCCTTGTATGCAATTTATTACTTTAGATGCCGCTTTAGCACAATATTTTGTCACTTTACCCGACCCAGTCAGCCATTTATGCATCGGTATCGCCTGCCAAGTTGAACATGACCTAGTACAAATGACCAACTTAAATTGGAAATTTTCTAAGCAAGCATTACAACATAAATTGTCTCTTAAAACACTACATGTGATCAATGACTATACGGCTATTTCATTAGCCGTTCCCTTTGTCGAAGATAGCCAAAAAATTCAAATTGGTAGCGGCAAAGAAGTTGAAGATGGTGTAAAAGCCGTGTTTGGGCCTGGTACTGGGTTAGGTGTTTCACATTTACTAAAACACAAAGAGAAATGGCTAAGTTTGGATGGAGAGGGCGGCCATACTAGCTTTGCACCAAACACCTCACAACAAGCAGACGTGTTATTGCTACTTCAAAGCCAATTTGGTCATGTTTCTAATGAACGATTAATGTCAGGGCAAGGGCTAGTTAACATTTACCATGCTTTATGTCGATTAGCAGGCAAACAACCTGAATATTTCGAAGCAGCGCAAATATCAGAAGCAGCCTTGAATAATGAGTGTGAGCTCGCAACACAAACATTGAACCTCTTCTGTGAAGCATTAGGTAGTTTTGCTGGAAATCTAGCTTTAAGCTTAGATTGTAAAGGAGGAGTCTATATTGCTGGTGGTATTATTCCTCGGTTCGTTGATTTTTTCAAAATTAGTGAATTCAGAGCGTACTTTGAAGCAAAAGGGCGACTTAGCCATTATTTAAAAGGTATTCCGACGTTCCTAATTACACACCCCAACCCAGGGTTATTGGGCGCTTCAGTGTATTTACAACAAGAATTAGCATAAATCCCTGAATTATTAGCGTTAATGGTTGATTTACCGCAACGAGTTAACTATCATGCGCATCGCTTTATTATTAAAACTATTACTTTAGTCTAATAAACAAGCAATTTACGGAGAATTGGCCGAGTGGCTGAAGGCGCACGCCTGGAAAGTGTGTAAGGGGCAACCCTTCGAGAGTTCGAATCTCTTGTTCTCCGCCACATTAAGTACCGAATAAGTACGAGGAAACCCGCAAACCTTAATAAGGTTTGCGGGTTTTTTATTTCTAAGTTAACTTCTTTTTTTTTAATAAGCTTTTTCATCTGAAATTTATCTATGTCATTAAATGTAAAAATTAATCGAAGTTAAATGAAGATTTCGTTTAAATATTTTATAATATTTTTTTATTACTTTTTCTGCAACACGTCGTTCCTTACATAAAGCTAAATTAAGTATGTATCAAAGTTATTTATCTATACGTCAATCTTTTTAGTCAATTTGTAAACTATTAGTAAGTTTTATTTAAAAAAGCATAATTGAACAGGCACTTTAATTTAAAAGGACTTTTTATGAGTTATCAAGCAGAGTTTTCCGGCTGGGGTGAACTAATACTAACGGATTTAATGGTTGCTTATCGAAAAGCTAAAGTTGACTGTTTTATGGAGGACGGGTATCCCTCAGCTATAGATTTTGCTGAGTTTGAAGAAAACCTACTAGGTAATTTAAAGCACTTGTTAAAGGAATGGCAAGAACATGATGGACCAAAAGACTTAAGTAATTATTTTGGAAAATTTAGGGTTGTTCCCAAAAAGGTTTCAAGTAAACCTAAAGAAGATTGGAAAAATGGGCATACTCATTTTTCCAATAAAAAAAGAGCGTTTGAACATTTTTGTAAGTTTAATACCATAACGCCAGAATTTCGAATTGTTGGTAATTTCCCAGTTAAAACACACATTCTATCTGCGCTCTGGATCAATATGGTGGGTCATAAGTTTGATTCATGTTTAAGTGAAAGTGATGTTTATGGCGCGAGATTAAAAAGGCTAAAAGGTGAAGGTGCTAATAAAGAGAAGCCTTTTAATCTTGCTGGTATTGGTTCTTTTAAACCCTATTATCAACCTTATAAGCAATGGCGCAATGACGGTTTGTCGGCGATTAGAAGTGAACTTGAACATAAGCGTCCTGTAATAGCCGTTTCATTAGATTTAAAAAGTTATTACCACACTATTGATCCAAGCTTTCTCTCAGAGTTGAAGTTTCAAGAAACAATAGGTTTAGTTGAAGATAAAGTACTTTCAAAAACAGAACAAGAGTTTACAAAAAAAATAGTCAGACTACTTAAAGAGTGGGGAAAGGCTGCTAATGACTTTTCAAAAAGTTTAACAACTTCAGCTAAAGCAATACCTAGCGGGCTTGTTATGGGTTTAACCGTCTCTCGTGTGATTTCTAACGTATTACTTTGTAAGTGGGATAAATTAATTCGCGAGGAGTTGGCTCCGGTTCATTATGGACGGTATGTTGATGATATGTTCATAGTACTTCATGATGGTGGGAAAATTCATGACACTAAGTCATTTATGAGTTTTTTATCTGAACGATTAAAATTTGAATACCGAAATCGTGAAAAACCTGTTTTAAAGCCTGATGATAAAAACTCTGAACTATGGAGTATTGATTTACCTAAATACTACCTAAAAGAGACAAGAATCCAGTTTCAATCAACCAAACAAAAACTATTCATCTTAGAGGGAGAGGCTGGCTTAGATTTGGTTGATAGTATTGAACAAGAAATGTATAAGCTCTCGAGTGAGCATAGGCTTATGCCCTCAATTGATCAGTTTGAACAAACAACAGCCGCGAAAGTACTGATTGCTGCTGAGTCATCGAGTGAAAGTGCGGATACTTTAAGAAGGGCAGATGGATTAACCCTTCATCGATTGAGTTGGTCTATCCAGTTAAGGCAAGTTGAAACTGTTGCTCGCGATATTCCTCCCTCGGGCTGGGTAAAAGAGCGTAAAGAGTTTTACCAATTTGCACACGATCATATTTTATGCCCTGAAAAGATACTAAATCATTACACTTATTTGCCAAGATTGTTAAGCCTAGCTATTTCCCTTAAGGATTGGGACGATGCTAACAAAATTGTAACCGCCACATTTGATGCTTTAGATGACCTTATTACTCATTTAAAAAATAATCAAAACAGCGGTAATATAAATGGCGTTGAAAAATGTGTTTTCAATGATGAGTTATGGAATGAATTATATAAATCTTTAGCGCATTCATTTATTGATAGTGCGGCTAAGTCTTACCCTACCGAGTTTAAAAATGAAGCCGCGAGCAATTCGGTTAAAAAGCTTGCAAGGGTGTTCATGAAAACACTAACAGAGCGTTTTAGCTTTGAAAATGATGAGTTTTTCTCTTCATATATTGATAATGGTTTTTATGAAGTTGCGCCTAAGTTACAAAAAAGTGATTTGGCAAAGATCCCCTATAAAGTAATGCAACATTTACATGCTTTCATTGAAAAAAATGAAGATAATACGCAGTTAATATCAGAACAAAAAGAAATTCTATCGGCATTGAGCAAAGATGGGTTTTTAAACGCAACTCATTTAATAAAATTTTTGGCCAAGACACAAAATAAGCGGTTGCATCGAGGTGGTAATCTTGTTTATGAAAATATAACCCCTTTTGTTTTTCCTATTAGGCCCTATACTTCGTCAGAAATAGTTGAACTTGCACCTGAATGCATAGGCAAGAATGCGAAGAAAAACTCCAGCTCAATAAAAATGCTCGCAAAATATATTTCAGTGCTTAGAGGGGCTTGGGTTTCCCCAAATTTGTTAGATCCACCTGTCACCCCATCCAAACCTTCAAAAAATATCAAAATAGGTAATGGCAATGCTAATAAGGTGTTAGTTGCAGTTGCTAGTTTAGCCACTAAAGAAACAAGTTGGGAAAAATCAGCTTGTGATCGACCAGATCACTATTTGGAGCGTTATAAGCAAATTTGTGAATTGATTAATAATGTTATTTCATCAAAGCCTAAACCAGAATATTTATTTTTACCTGAATTATCACTGCCCCTTAAATGGGTTGATAGTATTTCTAGTCGTTTAATAGGTGTCGGGATAAATTTGATTGCTGGTACAGAGTACAGACATTCTAGTCATAATAAGCTTATTAGTGAAGCTTGTTTAGTTTTGAAAGATAACCGCCTGGGATACCCGCACTGGACTAAAATTTGGCAACAAAAAATAGAGCCCGCACCTTCAGAAGACGAAACACTTACAAGGATATTTGGTAAGACATGGAAAACATCAAAAAAATCCAAATGGTTGAAGCCAGTTTATAACCACAATGGTTTTCATTTTGGCGTGATGGTTTGCTCAGAGTTACAAAATAGTAAAACTCGAGTAGCTTTTCAAGGTAAAGTAGATGCTTTAGCCGTTTTATCTTGGAACAAAGATTTGGATACATTTTCCACACTAATAGAAGCAGCTGTATTAGACATACATGCATATACAATTTTTGTAAATAATCGCCAATATGGAGATAGTCGGGTTCGTGCTCCTGCAAAGCAAAGCTTTCGCAGAGATTTGGCTCGAATCAAAGGTGGTGAAAATGATTTTTTTGTGACCGTCAGCCTAGATATTAAAAGCCTTAGAGAGTTTCAAAATAGGGCTAAGCGTTGGCCAGTAGATACCGATTTATTCAAGCCTGTACCTGAAGGGTTTGTTGTTGCTAATTCACGTAAAATATTACCACCGAGGTAGAAGTTAAATATGACATGTTTTGAAACAGGTTTTGCCGTTTTATTAAATATTGAGACTTGGAAAAGTTGGGTTCCAATCATTAGCTTATTTGTGGCTATAGGGGCTTTATCTATCGCTTATTGGCAAGTTCAAGTAGGTAGAAATACCTCGGCTGCAGCACAAGCGCATGGAATTTATCAACAGTATTTAGCGCTATGCATAGCCCATCCTGAGTTTGCTAGTGGTGATTATGTTGCTAAATCAAAAAAAGACCCAGAATACGATAAATACACATGGTTTTTCTCAAATATGTTATTTGCTTTTGAACAAATATTAGAAGCTAAGCCAAATGATGAAAAGTGGATTGAAGCGATCAGATCTCAACTTAAAAAGCATAAAGTTCACCTTGCAAAATCAAGAACAGCACACAGTAAGCAGTGGCATAAAGACTTAGATAAAATTATAAGAAAAATAAATGGATAAAAGGGACTATTTTTACATTGGAGATGTTACCTATTTAATGCTTATTTATATTTAATTACGGGACATCCAATCTTTAAATTTAATAGTATTAATTGCTTATTAGAAATTAGTTCTTTAATTATATGTTTGGATGTTTCATTTTCGCGTTTACACCACTTTTTCTTCGCAACATTATATCGTCTATAAGGCACAATGATATGCACATGAAGGTGACTTGCTTAGTGTACACGTTTGGTTTTGAGGGATTACGAATCATAGTGTACCCATTATGCAAAATAAAGCCTAAAGGGTACTGTTTTATCCGACTTTGACTGTAGTCATTTAGGTATATCTAATGGGTATATTTTTAAAAAAGTATTTACTCTTTTATTCCTTAATCCACTTAACTATAGCTGTTGCTTGGCAAGATGTGACTCCAGTAAACCCATTTCTTCCCATAGAAATTCTTATGCGTTGCTCATTGATAGGGGAAATTGTATTTCCTTTGCTTTCTGCATGCTCCCATGCGATAGATGTCAATTGACTTTTGCATGCTGTTGCTACTGCATCACTTTCAGGTACAAATTGATAGCGAGAATAATATACCGTGATTCCAAACCCCTCATCATTATTTTCTATGCCGTATTCTGTATCTTTGTCATAGGTTGATAAAGGAATGTTAGAGTGGCTAACAGGAGCGGCGCAGCCAATCATAAAAACACTCATTAATGCGATTATCAAAAATTTCATACTTACCTCTAGTTGGTTAATTATTCATAGGTTTTGCGAGATAGAGAGCTCGAAAACACCTATATGCTTAAAAAAGCGCTAGAATATATATTTACACCTTATTTAACAATGGATTAGATGTTTTTTTACTGGATTTTTTAAAATATTGTCTAGTCTTTAGGCAGCACTTTTTAACTTATTGCTATGAGAGGTTTTATTGATTAAAGCAGTACAAAGGGGTGGTACAAAGTGAAAAAATAATATAAACGTAAGGTTTTGATTTTAAATGAACTTATATTGGCAAGTTACATTCGAGAGTTGGTCACATTAAATACCGTCGAGGTACGAGAAAATCCGCAACACCTTTTTATAGACCTGTAGGTTTTTTATTTCTTCACTTTTGTTCATTGCAATTTCACTGTACCAATATAAATAGCATAGATCGAAAATTTAATTGTTTAGCGTTTATAACCTTGTTGAACCTTCATCAAAATTACAAGTCTCAATATCGCTCATAGGTATTAATGTAACTTTTAATGATTTTCACATAACAAGCTGGCCAGCTACTGGCGGAAAATCTATTCAAATTTTATGTTATGTTTGCTTATACCTTAAAGGCTCAAGATGCATTTATTCTGAACTTTAATGCATTGTTAATAAATTAGTTATTTATGAAAGGTTAATTTAATGAAAGTTATAGTTTTAATGTTATTTACTTTATTTATGGTCAGTGCTTGTCAGTTAACTCGTGTCGAAGGAGAAGTAGACGATGTTGCAATAAAAGTGAATACAAAAGGTGATAAAAATACTTCAGGTAAATTTTGTCCACCGGGACAAGCTAAGAAGGGCAGGTGTTAATAAATTATTGAAACTAAACTAGTTAATTTTTTTCTTAATGATATATGACCTCCCTGTATCAATGATATGAAGCTCAGTGAACTAAGGAGTGACCATATATGTCCTGTACACTGTTAAGGCAATTCCCTTTATTATTGTCTTAAAAGCAATAGTGTTCCGTATTTATTCCCATATATCACCACATAAAAACAGGTAATAATGCATTCAACGTAAACATTGTTAGTTTCGATGTTGTTACTTTGATTGTGTCACTACTCTTTCATAAAAGTGATTTAATCTCATTGAAAAACAAGTTTTAGGCACCATTTATTAATAAATCGCCTTAATACTTTATCTTAATAATAGAGAGTGAATTATGATTACTTTGCACGGTTTTTCCGCTAGTAACTACTACAATTTAGTGAAGCACGTATTACTCTATAAACAACTACCCTTTCAAGAAAATCTGGTTTATGCAGGCAGTGAGGCGCTATTAGCTGTTAGTCCTGTTGGTAAAGTACCGGCTATAACTACGGCTGAAGGATTAAACCTTTCTGAGTCGAGCGTGATTTGTGATTTCTTAGAAGAAACATACCCAGAGATTCAACTCTATCCGCAAGACAATGGCGAGCGAGCTGTTGTGCGTCAAATAATGAAAATAGCAGAGCTTTATTTTGAGCTGCCATGCAGACGATTTATTCCTTATGTTTTTTCCGGTACTGATGCTCCAGAGTCGCTTAAAGTTGAAGTTCGTGAAGTATTAACACGCGGTATCATTGCTTTAAATCATCTATGTCAATTTACACCTTGGGTAGCTGGTAATGACTTTACTATGGCAGATATCTACGTGTATTACGTAAATCAAATCGTTATTAAGTTTGGAGCAAGCCAACTTGATTGGGATATCCTAGCTGATATACCAGGAATGAAGGTGTGGAATGCTTCGATGGGGGAATCTGAAATTGCTCAACAGATTGCAGCAGATCGTGATGCAAATATGCCCGAACTTATTGAAAAAGTGACAGCGCTAATTAACGCTAAATAAAGATGCTTTATTGGCATTAAAAATAAGCTAACAAATAAAAAGCTAATCAATACAATCTATTAATTGGTTAGCAATCAAATTATGTTCAGGAGAATATATCAATGACAAATATCCAACTTACTTCAACAATCAGCGAAGACAACAAACTAACACTGGCTTTAAAAGATATCGATATGCCACAGCCAGCTGACGATGAGGTTGTCGTTCGCCTTGAAGCTGCGCCTTTAAACCCTTCTGATTTAGGTGTTTTATTTAATGCTGCAGATATGGCGAATGCGACACAGTCAGGTACTCCTGAAAGCCCAGTGATCACTGCAGATGTTCCAGCTCAGTTTATGCCTTCTCTTGAGAAACGTGTTGGTAAAGCAGTCGCTGTTGGTAATGAAGGTGCAGGTACAGTGGTTGCAGCTGGTTCATCACCTGAAGCGCAAGCTTTAATGGGAAAAATGGTTGCTGTGATCGGCGGCGGTACTTATCGTCAATTTATTAGCGCTAAAGCGCAAAGCTGTTTAGTTTTAAAAGAAGGTACAACGGCTAAAGAAGGTGCTTCATCTTTTGTTAATCCATTAACTGCGTTAGCGATGGTAGAAACGATGCGTACTGAAGGTCATAAAGCGATTATTCATGCAGCGGCAGCATCTAACCTTGGGCAAATGCTAAATCGTATTTGTATTGCTGATGGTATTGATTTAATCAATATTGTTCGTAAACCAGAACAAGAGAAACTATTGCGTGATATGGGTGCTAAATATGTTGTTAACTCTAGTAGTGAATCTTTCCTGACTGATTTAACAGATGCGATTACTGAAACAGGTGCAACGATTGCGTTTGATCCGATTGGTGGGGGTCAGTTAAGCAGTGATATTTTGAACTGTATGGAAGCCGCAGCAGCAAAAGAGATGGAAGAGCATACAATTTATGGCTCAGATACTTTCAAGCAAGTTTATATCTATGGTGCTCTAAACCGCGGCCCTATTACTATTAATCGTAACTTTGGTTTTGCATGGGGTATCAATGGTTTCTTATTGTTCAATATACTAGGTAAATTAGGTACTAAAACTGTCGCAGCAATGCGTGAACGTATTGCGAATGAGATCACGACGACATTTGCTAGCCACTACACGCATGAAGTGTCGCTATCAGAGATGTTACAATTAGATTCAATCGCTGCTTACGCTAAGGTAGCAACGGGTGAGAAATATTTAGTAACACCACAAGCTTAATTGCTTATTTAGGGGAGTGAAATGCTCCTCTTCATCATCAAATGTTTGAAAGCAGAGACAAATGTCTCTGCTTTTTTGTGGGTATGAAAAAGTAGTTCGCTTGTTACCTTTTAGGATTTTTCTCGATGGATGTTTGTATTGGTTTTTGGGTTGACCCAAGCAGGGAGACTGAAGTCACCGCCCTTGGTTAGCGGTTAATAGTTCCTTGGGGCTTTGGTTTTAGAAACTGGTAAATAGTCAAAAGCGGTGAAGCCTTTGGGGCGGTGGCTTTAGCCTCCCTTGAAGATGTAATGAATAAAAGAAAATACTTTGTTTGTTACCTTGTTGTGTTTAAACATAAGCGAGAACACCCATTCCTTTTAACAGATTGCGATTCTATACCTAATATATAAATAGAAATTAATGGATGTCCAGTTGACTGTCATTTGGCTAACAAGGTAATTCAAAGCGGACACGCAACAGTTGACCATCGCTTCGCGATTATAGCCAACGTTGCTTGGTCGTTTAATGTTAAGCGTTGAGGCTGTAGAATTTCTGCGAAAAGAACGTTTTTAAGTTCTTTGTTCACAATCTCTTATTGTACAAAAAAACAACCTTTATTGAGCTAACCGTCTGTGATCTAATAGTTCTTATTCGCTCAGAAATAAATATGGTGGCACTCTTTTAAAGTAAAGAGGTAAACCTGACTTATCTTGTCAAAGTAAATTCATTCTGATTGATTTCACACAGCAAATTATTCTCGATGCACTTCAATAACTACTTTTCGATGTTGCAGCTTATTCATTTTAATAAGGTAGACGGTTAGGAGCTACTGTGCTTATTTTTTAAAGTAAGAGGAGTAAAGGAATGAATAAATTCACACTGCGCGGGCAAGAAAAAGTGAATACCCAATGGAAAATGTACTGTCTCGTTCATAATATAGAGAAGTTAAGGAATAGTTTACATTAAGCCAAAGGCTAAGCCCTTAAACCG